>CAWIIS010000006.1:0-418901 GCA_963836175.1 Nitrospirota bacterium | reverse complement strand
GTCACGAGTGAGGAGGTAAAAACTCCGAACTCAAGAACTCCTAACGCATTATGTATAAAAACATGGCGGAGAGAGAGGGATTCGAACCCCCGGAGCTTGCGCTCAACGGTTTTCAAGACCGCCGCCTTAAACCGCTCGGCCATCTCTCCGGTATTGATTGTAGATTGCTGATAGCAGCGCGTGGATTTTGTAATCCGCATTCTGCAATCCGACATCCGCAATTACGAATTCCGATCTCTTCTCACAATTCGATCTGCCCCGCCCATATAGGGCCTGAGCACTTCCGGTATCACAATGCTGCCGTCAGGCTGCTGAAAGTTCTCAAGGATCGCGACGACCGTACGGCCGACCGCCAGGCCGGAGCCGTTCAGCGTATGTACAAACTCTGTCTTTTTCCCGCCTGCGGGCTTATATCTGATATTGCCCCGTCGAGCCTGAAAGTCCTCGAAGTTCGAGCACGATGATATTTCCCGGTACTTATTCTGGGCAGGGAGCCAGACCTCGATATCGTAGGTCTTGGCAGCAGAAAATCCCAGGTCTCCGGCACAAAGCGCGATGACCCGGTACGGGAGGCCCAGTCGCCTGAGAACCTCCTCTGCGTGGCCGGTAAGCTTCTCCAGCTCCTCGTAGGAGCCCTCGGGTCGCGCAAACTTCACCAGCTCCACTTTGTTGAACTGGTGCTGGCGTATCAGCCCGCGCGTGTCCTTGCCGTATGATCCCGCCTCGCGGCGGAAACAGGGGGTGTAGGCTGTATAGAGCACCGGCAGGTTCTCTTCCGGCAGGATCTCGTCCCGATGGATATTGGTCACCGGAACCTCTGCCGTCGGAATCAAATAGAGCGCGCCGTTCTCAACCCTGAAGAGCTCTTCCTCGAATTTCGGAAGCTGGCCCGTCGCGGTCATGCTCGCCTTGTTCACCAGGAACGGCGGCAGGACCTCCAGATACCCATGCTCGGCGGTGTGCAGGTCGAGCATGAAGCTGATCAATGCGCGCTCAAGCCGTGCGCCCATGCCTTTATAAAGAGCGAAACGGGCCCCTGTGATCTTGGTAGCCCGGTCAAAATCGATGATATCAAGATACTCGGCCAGGTCCCAGTGCGGTTTCGGCTCGAACGGGAATACCGGAGGTTCGCCGCCGCGGGGAGACCACCGCCTGATCTCTACATTGCTGTTCTCGTCTTTGCCATCAGGCACGGAAGCATGCGGCAGGTTGGGAGTAGTAAGCAGGATGTTTCGCTGCGCTTCTTCCTGTTCCCGGCTCTTGGTCTCAAGCTCGGTGATGGTATCACCGACGGCGCGCATCTCAGCGACCTTGTCTTCCGCCGGTTGCCCCGCCTTCTTGAGCCGTCCGATCTCTTCAGAGACCTCGTTACGCCGCCGGCGCAGCTCTTCAATGCGCTGCTGCAACGCACGGCGTTCCGCATCCAAAGCAAGGAACGCCGTCAGATCAAGTTCGATGCCCCGTCTGCCGATAGCCGCCAGCACTTGATCCGTATGTTCACGAACGAACTTTAAATCGAGCATTTAGGGTAACATTCTCCTCGAACGTTGTCAATAACTTTTCTTGAAGATCCTGGTTTCGAGCGCTTTTATCTTGATCTGGAGCGCCTCGGGATTCGGATACGCCGACTCGATATCCCTGTAGAGCTTAAGCGCTTCCGCCGGCTCGTCTCCGGACTCAAGACATCCGGCCAGGGCGAACTTGGCCTTGACCACGAGTTCCTGGTCCGGATTGCCGTCAATGGTCTTCCGGTAAAAGATCTTTGCCTCGTCGAGCTCACCCTTCGAAAAGGCCGTGGTCCCGAGCCTGAAGTACGCGAGCTTGACCTGCGGACCGGCGGGGAACTCGTCAACCTGCTGCATCCAGACCGTGCGCGCTTCATCGACCTTCCCTACCCTGAACAGACAGTCGGCCAGGCTATAGAGACTTTTCTCCCGGACCTCGGGGTCTGAATACCGGGCCGCCTTGCGATACTCCTCGATGGCGCGGTCATAATCATTGTAGCCCTGTTCGTAAATATGGTGGGCGACATACCACTGGGCCTGCGGCGCCATGTCACGGCGCGGATAGCGTTTGAGCAGCAGCCGAAGGGTCTGCAGCGATTTATCGGTCTCGCCCAGATAGAGAAACTGCGTCACCCCCACCCAGTACAGCGCATCATCGGCGCGGGTGCTGTAGGGATGTTCCCTGGCCAGCGCCAGGTACCTCCTGGCCGCGGCCTGGTACTCTCCGGCGTTCCAGTGCTTCGTCGCAGCTTCATACTCGTTCTGTGCGGACTTGTCGAAGGCATCACACCCGGTCAGGGCGAGAGCGGCGCACAGGAACAGCATCGCGATCTTCTTCGCCCTGGCCACCGCTCACGCTCCCGGTCCGGCCGGTTCCGGGGCGGTTTTTTCCCCGGCAGGCTCTTTTTCTTCCTCGCGCTCCACGAGCTTTGCAAAGCTGACCAC
The DNA here is from genome assembly GCA_963836175.1 of Nitrospirota bacterium. Lineage (GTDB taxonomy): Bacteria > Nitrospirota > UBA9217 > UBA9217 > UBA9217 > GWC2-56-14. The sequence goes on along the minus strand of CAWIIS010000006.1, from coordinate 416,451 downwards.
TTTGTCGTCCGCCTCAATATCGAAGAGCCGCACTCCCTGCGTATTTCGGCCCTGCACCGAAATATCCCGGGCGCGAATACGCAGAACCTTGCCGTTCGAGGTGATCAGGATGATCTCGTCGTCCTCAGACACCTGGGCCATGCCGGTCACCCGCCCGTTCTTCTCGGTGATTTTGAGCGTGAAAATACCCTTGCCGCCCCGGCCCTGGCTCCGGTAGTCATCGAGGGTGCTACGCTTGCCATAGCCCTTTTCGGTCACGGTCAGGATCGTCGAGTCGTCACGCACGATCTCCATGGCGACGACCTCATTGCCTGCGCCGAGCCGGATACCGATCACGCCCTTGCCCGTCCGCCCGATCTCCCGTACATCGGTCTCGGAAAAGCGGATCGAAAGGCCGTCCCTCGTGCCGAGGAACACGTCGCATTTGCCATCGGTGACCTCTGACGAAATAAGCTCGTCCCCCTCTTCAAGGGTGATGGCGATGATGCCGGAAGGCCGCGGGTGGCTGTATGATTCGAGCTCGGTTTTCTTGATGATGCCGTTCTTCGTCGCCATGAGGATGAAGTGGCCCGGCGTGAATTCACGGACCGGGAGCGCCGCGGTCACCCGCTCGTCCTGGCTGATCTGAATGAGGTTCACGATCGCCTTGCCCTTGGCCTGCCTGCTGGCCTCGGGAAGCTGGTGCACCTTGAGCCAGTACACCCGGCCCTTGTTCGTGAAGAAAAGGATGTAGCTATGGGCCGATGCCGTGAAGAGGCGTTCCACGAAATCCGCCTCCTTGGTCTCCATTCCCATCTTTCCCTTGCCGCCGCGCCGTTGCGCGCGGTATGACGTAAGGGGGTTGCGCTTGATATAACCGGCGTGCGAGATGGTGATCACCATCTCTTCATCCTTGATCAGGTCCTCGATATCGATCTCCGAGGCCTGGGGTACGATCTCGGTCCGGCGCTCATCGCCGTACTCCGCCTTGACCGCCAGGAGCTCGTCCCGGATGATCTTCATCACGAGAGCATCAGAACCGAGGATCTCGGTCAGTCGTGCGATCTCCCTGAGCACCTCTTCATATTCTGTGATGATCTTGTCGCGCTCGAGGCCCGTGAGCCGCTGAAGCCGCATCTCGAGGATGGCCTGGGCCTGGATCTCGCTGAGCCTGAACTCGCGCACCAGCCCGGTCCTGGCTTCTTCCGGGTTAGCCGACGCCTTGATCAGCGCGATGACGGCATCGAGGTTGTCCAATGCGATCTTGAGGCCGAGCAGGATGTGCGCCCGCTCCTCGGCCTTCCGGAGATCGTACTTCGTCCGTCTGACCACCACTTCGCGGCGGTGCTGGATGAAGTTCGACAGCAGTTTGCGCAGGTTCAGTACGCGCGGTTGATTGTTCACCAGGGCAAGCATGATCACGCCAAAGGTGGACTGCATGGCCGTATGCTTGTACAGCTGGTTCAGGATCACGGTCGAGATCTCGCCTTTTTTCAGGTCGATGGCGATGCGCATGCCTTCGCGGTCCGATTCATCCCGGATCTCGGAGATGCCGGTGATCTTTTTTTCCTGCACGAGTTCGGCGACCCGCTCGAGCAGGCGCGCCTTGTTCACTTGGTAGGGAAGCTCGGTCACGATAATGCTCTCGCGGTCACCCTTGCCCTCTTCGATCGTGGCACGGGCGCGCATCTGGATGATGCCCCGTCCGGTGAGATAGGCCTGTCTGATCCCTTCATAGCCGTTGATGAAGCCCGCTGTCGGGAAATCGGGCCCCTTGATCGCGGTCATGAGATCAGGGATCGTGACTTCGGGATTGTCGATCAACATCAACAGACCGTCAACGACCTCGGTGAGATTGTGGGGAGGTATGTTTGTTGCCATGCCTACGGCAATCCCGGCAGAGCCGTTGATCAGGAGGTTCGGCACCCGCGTGGGCAAAACGGTTGGTTCGACAGTCGTTTCATCGAAGTTGGGTGTGAAGTCAACGGTTTCCTTGTCGATGTCGGCGAGCAACTCTTCCGCCAACTTGGTGAGCCTGGCTTCCGTATACCGGTAGGCCGCTGCCGGGTCACCGTCAACGGAGCCGAAATTGCCCTGGCCGTCGACGAGCCGGTAGCGCATGTTGAAATCCTGCGCCATCCTGACCATGGTATCGTAGACCGCGCTGTCGCCGTGGGGATGGTACTTTTTCAATACCTCGCCGACCACGCCCGCGCTCTTGGAGTATTTCTTGTTATGCAGAAGCCCTTCACGGAACATGGCATAGAGAATGCGCCGGTGTACGGGCTTCAATCCGTCGCGCACATCGGGGAGCGCCCGCCCCACGATCACGCTCATGGAATAGTCGAGATAGGAGGTTTTCATCTCCTGTTCGATGTTGATGGATGTTTTTATTTCTTGTGGTTCCATGATTATTTATCCTCGCCGAGAGCCTCGGCGTCAGCAAGATCTTTATTTCTTCCCAGCGCGCGCTTGTTACGGATAAACGAGGCCTTCCCAATGTATGAGACCGGAATAGTGCCGAACGTTCCTTGTACGCGATCCGCTTCCGCCTCTTCCCACGGTACGCCGGTGATCGATGTTATAATATCAACACGCACGGGAGGAACGCCAAGTTGAACGACCCTGCCGGGAACCGAGAAATCCTCAACGCGCAGCCCCAGGGACCCAAAACCAAAGGCCTCCAGGGCGTTCAGAATGCGTCGTCCGTTCTCCTCATCAGGACGCACAAAAATATCCAGGTCACCCGTGTATCTCGGCGCGCCGTGAAAAGCGAGCGCATAGGCGCCGACAAGGATATAGCGCACGTCATGGGCGTTGAATAACGCGAGCAGTTCTTTGTAATCGGCTTGCGCTTCCATCGCGCTCTCTCCTCAGGCGCTCAACAACTGCGATGCGCTCTTCTGCTGTTTTTGACAACCAGAAGCGCAGGTTTTCCCTGATTTCCGAAATGTCCTGCAAGCGTCCTTTTCAGTACGATTCGCTCTATCATTTGTTCCCACCAGCGATCAGGTTACAATCGCTGTTTCTCCACAATTGCCCGCAAAAGGAGCACAATATTCACGTTGCAAAGGGTACTGGGAATCTATATTTTCTTGCTTAATCGCTCGCAATTATTGATCCGTGGTTACACGTCCAGATTTCTTACTTCCAGCGCATGGCGCTGAATGAAGGCCCGCCGCGGCTCGACCTGGTCGCCCATGAGAATAGTGAAGATCTCGTCGGCCTTGACCGTATCTTCGATCGTGACCTGAAGAAATGTCCGCTGCTCCGGATCCATCGTCGTTTTCCAGAGCTGCTCCGGATTCATCTCGCCCAGACCCTTGTATCGCTGGATCGCCAGACCCTTCTTGCCGAGGTCAAGCACGTAACGAACGAGCTTGCCCGTGTCGTTGAAGCTTTTTTCCTCGCCTTTTTCGCGCACTTTGTAAATCGGTCCGTCGAGCCCGAGCAGCGCAGGGGACAGGCTCTGGAGCTCCCGGAACTCGGGCGTGTTCACGAAATTCTCATCAAGGATGATGCTCGAATGCGCGGCGTCGTATTTGGAGTCGAACCGGAGCCGCAAGGCCTGGTGTTCTTCGTCCGGCTCGATGGCCCAGTCGGTCCTGGTCTTGGGATGGAACTGTTTGAGGTATTCCTCCACCGAGAGCGCCAGCGCCTTGAGCTTGCCCTCTTCTTTGAGGTCCGCCTTGGTGAACGTTTTGTCCAGCAGGAGCGATCGCAGCACCATGACGTCGAGCCGCTTCCTGCGGTATTTGTCGAGCGTCCGTTCGAACTGAACGAGCTTCTTGAGCGTCGCGGTCAGACCCTCGCCGCTCAGCCACCGGTCCTGCTCGGGCGCAAAAAGCTCGATATCCTCGGCAGCCAGATCGAGCAGGAAATCCTCCATGCGCGAGTCGTCCTTGATGTAGCGCTCGGTCTTGCCCCGCTTTACTTTAAAGAGCGGCGGCTGCGCAATATAGAGGTAGCCCCGCTCGATGATCTCCGGCATCTGGCGGTAAAAGAAGGTGAGCAGCAGGGTCCGGATATGCGCTCCGTCCACGTCCGCGTCGGTCATGATCACGATCCGGTGATACCGGAGCTTGGCGATGTTGAACTCTTCCGGACCGATGCCCGCGCCGAGGGCCGTGATGAGCACCCGGATCTCATCGCTGGACAGCATCTTGTCGAAGCGCGCCTTCTCGACGTTCAGGATCTTGCCCTTGAGCGGAAGGATGGCCTGGTTCTTCCGGTCCCGGCCCTGCTTGGCAGAGCCGCCGGCCGAGTCTCCCTCGACGATGAAGAGCTCTGAAAGCGCGGGGTCCTTTTCCTGGCAGTCCGCGAGCTTGCCCGGCAGCGAGGTGGAGTCGAGCGCGCCCTTGCGCCGCGTCAGTTCCCGGGCCTTTCGGGCCGCCTCGCGCGCCCGGGCCGCGTTCATGCCCTTTTCGGTAACCTTGCGCGCGACCAGCGGGTTCTCTTCAAGATAGGAGCCGAGGGACTCGTTCACCATGGCCTCCACGATGCCCTTGACCTCGCTGTTGCCGAGCTTGGTCTTGGTCTGGCCCTCGAACTGCGGGTTCGGCAGCCGCACGCTTACGACGGCCGTCAGTCCCTCCCGGACGTCCTCGCCCGACAGCGCTTCTCGCCGCTCTTCAGGAGGCCGCTGGACACGGCATAGCTGTTGACCGTGCGGGTGAGCGCGGACTTGAAACCGACGAGGTGCGTCCCGCCCTCATGGGTGTTGATATTGTTGGCGAAGGAAAAGACCTGCTCGATGTAGCCGTCGTTATACTGGAAGGCGATCTCGACGAAGATCCCGTCGCGCTCTTTGGCAAGATAGATGGGTGCTCGGATGGAGCGGGGTCTTGTTCTTGTTCAGATATTCGATGAACGAGACGATGCCGCCTTCATAGAAGAAGGTCTGCTTCTTGCTCGATCGTTCGTCCGCGATGGTGATCTTGAGGCCGCGGTTCAGGAACGCAAGCTCGCGCAGACGCTGCGACAGGATATCGTAGCTGTACTCCCGGTCCTCGAAGATCTGGAAGTCGGGCTTGAAGGTGACCTTGGTGCCCGTCGTCGTCGTCGTGCCGGTGACCGTGAGCGGCGCCTGGGGGTTGCCGCGCTCATAGCGCTGCTGGAACACCTGGCCGTTCTGCTTGATCTCGAGCTCCAGCCATTCGGAGAGCGCGTTCACGACCGATACGCCGACGCCGTGGAGCCCGCCCGAGACCTTGTAGACATCGCTGTCGAACTTGCCGCCTGCGTGGAGCACGGTAAGCGCGACCTCGGCGGCAGACCGCTTCTGCACGCTGTGCATCTGCGTCGGGATGCCGCGGCCGTCGTCGATCACCGTCACGCTGTTGTCGATATGGATAATGACGTCGATGTTCTTGCAGAAGCCGGCCATGGCCTCATCCACGCTGTTGTCCACGATCTCGTAGACGAGGTGGTGCAGCCCGACGCTGCCGGTGCTGCCGATGTACATGGCCGGTCTCTTGCGTACGGCTTCGAGACCCTCGAGCACCTTTATGCTGTCTGCAGTATAATCCATCCACTCCTCGCAAAAAGAGGGATTTGCCCGCCCGTGCGGAAATCCCTCACCATACGCGTACAAACTGCTGTCCTGCGCAGCACTTCGCGCCCGCAGAGGCGGCGTTATTTGACCGGTCTTCATTCTTCCGCATGCTTCGTTAACGGCTCTGCGCCTTCGCGGCCGATCCTACACCCGCATGGGCATGACAACGCACTTGTAGTGCTCGTCGCCCTCTTCCTTGATCAGGCAGGGGCTCAGGGGGTCGCTCAGCTCCAGCGAGATGTTCTGCTTGTCCATGGCGGTCAGCACGTCCATGAGATAGCGGGAATTGAATCCGATGGCAAGATCTTCGCCGGCATAATTGACCGCAAGCTCTTCGCTCGCTTCGCCGATCTCGGGATTGTTCGTGGAGAGCACCAGGCGGTTTTTTTCGAGCTGCACCTTGACCGCGTTCGTTTTCTCCTTGGACAGGATCGAGACGCGTTTTACGGCATGCATGAACTCATCCTTGGCCACAACGATCTTCTTGGTGTTCTGCGACGGCAGCACCTGCTGGTAGTTGGGGTAATTGCCGTCGATGAGCTTCGACACCATGACCAGCCCGTCCCGCTTGAACAGGGCGTGGTTCTTGCTGAACCCGAGCCGCAGCTCCGTGCCGGCGGAGCCTTCCTCCAGAAGCCGCCGGAGCTCAAGCATGGCCTTCTTCGGGATGATCATGCTCTCTTCCGCGTGCTTCGCGTCCACGACCCGGTCGATCATCGAAAGGCGGTGGCCGTCGGTGCCGACCATGCGGATGTTCAGGCCGTTCTTGGCCTGGGTCATATGTACGAACAGCCCGTTCAGCACATACCGGGCGTCATTTTCGCCGACCGAGTAGAGCGTTTTCTTGATCATGTCCCGGAGGGTTTCGCCGTCGATCGAGATCAGGCCGTCTTCAGCCACATCGGGCAGCGCAGGGAACTCGTCTTTGGGCAGGCCGACGAGCTTGAACTGCGAATGGCCCGAGACTATCTTTACCCAGCTGCCCTCGTCAACGCGGATCTGGATATCCTCTGCCGGGAGCTCCCGGACGATCTCGTACATCTTCTTGGCCGACACGGTGACGGCCCCGGGCCGCTCGATCTCGGCGGCATACCTGCCGCGCAGTCCGATCTCAAGGTCGGTGGCAATGATCTCCAGAGCGCCGTTCTCCGCCGAAAGCAGCATGTTCGACAGGATCGGCATGGTGTTCTTCTTTTCGACAACACCCTGGATCCGCTGCAGACCCTTCAGGAATTCCTCTTTTTTGATTTTCAGTTTCATCTAGGGAAGCCTCCCGTGACCATTCGAAGATAGTATCAGAATCCCCATGAAATAGCAATACAAAATTTACCCTGTTTACCTTTTTATTTCAAGATTTTAGCTGCTTGATGAGCGCCTCGATACGGGCCTTGAGTTCCGGGTCTTTTTCTTTTTTTTCCTCGATCACTTTTATGGCGTGAATGACCGTGCTGTGGTCCTTGCCGCCGAACACGTTTCCCGTCTCGGGAAGCGACGTTCCGACGAGCGTACGGCAGAGGTACATGCCGACCTGGCGCGGAAGGACCACTGCCTTGGTGCGCCGTTTTGATTTCAGGTCCGAGATCTTTACGCCGAAGGCCTCGGCCACGACCTTCTGGACAAGATCGTTCGTAATGATCTTGTCCCGCGCCTCAATGAGGTACCGGAGCTCTTCGCGGGCCAGTTCCTGGGTGATCTCCCGGTTGGTAAGCGACGAGACCGCGCCCAGCTTGACCAGTCCGCCTTCAAGCTCCCGAATGTTGCTCTTCATGGTCGTTGCGAGAAAAAGGGCAACGTCATCGGGCAGCCGGATGGCCCAGAACTCCGCTTTTTTCTTTACGATGGCGATCCTCGTTTCAAGGTCCGGCGGCTGAATGTCGGCGATCAGGCCGGACTCGAACCGCGAGCGGAGCCGTTCCTCGATGTCGGGGATCTCTTTCGGCTGGCGGTCGCTGGTGAGGACGATCTGCTTCTGCGCTTCATAGAGGGCATTGAACGTATGAAAGAACTCTTCCTGCGTCCGCTCCTTGTCGGCAATGAACTGGATATCGTCGATCAGCAGGATGTCGATATTGCGGTATTTCTGGCGGAACTCCTCCATCCGCTGGTGGCTGATGCGGTTGATGAGCTCGTTCGTGAACTGCTCGGAAGAGAGATAGGCGACGCGGGTCTTCGGTGATTTGCTCTGGATGTGATGGCCGATGGCGTTGACCAGGTGGGTCTTGCCCAGCCCGACGCCGCTGTAGATGAACAGCGGATTATAGGAGCGGCCGGGCGCATCCGCCACGGCCTTGGCGGCAGCATGGGCGAACTGGTTGCTCGGCCCGACCACAAAGGTGCTGAAGATGTATTTTTTTTCGAAGTGGCCGGCCCGCTCTTCCCGCGGCTCGCCCTTTTCTTCCTTCGGCAGCCGGGCCGGCTTCTTTTTTTGAGGCTGTTCGGGCTGGACATAGAAGTCGATTTCCATGTCATCCCGCTTGGTGACCTCTTTGATCACATCGGTCAGGGTGGTCCAGTGGTGCTCCTTGATCCAGTCACGGTGAAACTTGCTCGGCACCTCTATCTGCATCCGGTTGCCTTCCAGGGAAACAAGCTTGGACTGGCTGAACCAGGTGTCGTAACCCTGCTTGGACATTCGGTTTTCTATCAGTAATTGTATCTCTTCCCACAGCCTGACCTGGTCCATAAAAACCCCAAAAAACAGCCCTGGTTACAAACATGCTTATCCACAGGTGTTGATAGCTGTTTTTTCCATTGTTTTTCTTGTTGTTACGGTTGTGCTCGGAGGTATATTGTCCGCTTTTTGTTTGCCCGTTTTTGCTGGATTTTTTGCATCTCCGGATGGTCGAATCTAGTACGCATCTTGCATTTTCTTTTTCTATTGATTCCTGCCTGTTTCGAGAGAAGCATGACTATAACAGAACACGTCTGTTCTGGCAAGGTATTTTTATGTTCCGAAACAGCTGCCGACATGCTCGCTACAGGATCATCGTTACAGCCGCAGGACCATCGGAGTACGGGCTTTGCCTTCACGGCGGCCCAGGATTATGACCAGCGTGGCGTCACTCAGAACCACTCTCCCGTATTGGTTAAAAAAGTGCTTGACTTTGCAACTATCATCGCGGTATTATAAAACAAGTGTTTCTATTGATGCATGTGGGTAATATTTTATATTCTTTTAACAGGAGGAAACAAACATGGCTGCGGATATCAAGGTTGATCAGATGCTGGACTGCAAGGGAATGAGCTGCCCCTTGCCCATTCTCAAGACCAAAAAAGCCGTCGAGGCGCTTACGAAGGGCCAGGTCCTGAAGGTGGAAACAACGGATGCCGGCTCCAAGAACGATATGAGCTCATGGGCCAAGAGGACCGGCAATGAGATCCTGAACGTCGAGGAAGGCTCCGGTACATTCACGTTTTATATCAAGAAGACCGCTTAAGGAGAACACTACATGGCAAACAAAAAAATGACGATCATCGCGTCCAAGGGCACGCTGGACATGGCATATCCGCCGCTCATCCTTGCCACCACGGCTGCAGCCATGGATGTGGACGTTACGATATTCTTTACGTTTTACGGACTGGAAATGATCAAGAAAGGCAACGCGGACAATCTCAAGGTTTCCCCCCTGGGCAACCCGGCCATGCCCATGCCGGTTCCGATCCCGACGCTCGTGGCATCGCTGCCCGGCATGGAATCGGTCGCAACAGCCATGATGAAGTCCATGTTCAGCAAACACGGGGTCGCCTCCATCGGCCAGCTGCTCGACCTTGCCAAGGAGGCCGGCGTAAAGCTCATTGCCTGCCAGATGACCATGGATGTCATGGGCGTCAAGCAGTCGGACATCATTGACGGCGTCGAATTCGGCGGCGCCGCCACCTGGCTGGATCTGGCCGCTGATGCGGACATCAACCTGTTCGTGTAGCACGACCCTTATCGCTCTTCGCATGATCTTCAACCGGTTCTGATGTCAGAACCGGTTTTTTGTTTTTCCTGCCTGCATTTGCTGGACTTTTTTCCGCGTTTATGTTAAAAAAAATCATGCAGATACCTATCGACCTCAAATACGATGACAAAGGACTGATCCCGGCAGTGGTCCAGGACTGGCAAAACGGCCAGATCCTCATGGTTGCCTACATGAACGCCGAGTCACTGAAGAAAACCGTTGAGACGCGCCTCACCTGGTTCTGGAGCCGCTCGCGCCAGAAGTTCTGGCAAAAGGGCGAGACCTCCGGCCATATCCAGCGGGTCAAGGACATCCTCTATGACTGCGACCAGGACACGCTGCTCATCAAGGTGGAGCAGACCGGCCCGGCATGCCACACCGGGGAACAGAGCTGCTTCTTCAGGAGCTTCCTGGACAGCACGAAGGGAGATGCGAAATGAGCGACAGCTGCATTTTCTGCAAGATCATCGAAAAAAAGATCCCGTCCAAAATCGTTTATGAAGATCAGCACGTGTTCGCTTTTGAAGATGTCAATCCGCAGGCGCCGGTCCATATTCTGGTGGTGCCGAAAAAACATTTGCCCGATATTCAGAGCATGGCAGAGACCGATCGGGAGCTTGTGGGCCACCTCTTTCTGGCAGCGACAAAGATCGCAGCAGATAAAGGTCTTGTTGAAAAGGGATATCGTACGGTGATCAATAACGGCGCCGGCGCGGGCCAGACGGTCTTTCATATTCATCTGCATATTCTGTCGGGCCGGCGCTTTGCCTGGCCCCCGGGATAACACTACGAACAATTCTCTGTGCATAACAACCTGACAACCTGTTCAAAACCGTAAGCACGAGGTTTTCAACAATCCGACCACAGACCGTCAACAGGACCGGCCCGATGTTCTTCTTAATCCTTTCGTTCGGGTTTTCAAACGGTTCATGCTGGTACCCACATTTCCACATCCCCTACTACTACTACTACTAATTTATTAAGTATAGATCTATAGTAGTTTTTACGTCGCTTTTGTGTGAGTATGTTCTTTTTTCTTCAGAACCTCGTTTTATGATATGTCATAAAAATAATTAATTAGCCTTACCGAATATCCCGTGGTATGGTTACAGCATCATACAGTTCGTCAAACAACATTCTTCAGGGAGAACGCATGGAAAACAAAGAATTTGTTTTTGTCATTACCCATTCATACGATGCTATTGAACGTGCGGCAGCTGCGCTCCAGCTCGCAACGAATATGACGGCCTTTGATGCGAAGATCGATTTTTTTCTTATGAACGAGGGCGTCCATCTGGCGCGCAAGGGCTTTGCTGAATCCGTTACCTGGCAAAAAGGTTTTTCCCCGGTTGCCGACCTGATGAAAAGCCTGGTGGAAGATTTCGACTGTAAATTCTACATTTGCGCCTCCTGTGTGAAACCCTATGGACTTGAAGGAGCGGAGTGGATCAAGAACGCAGAGGTAAAACCGGGCTCCTACCTTGGTGAGCTTTTAATGCAGCGGCAGAATGTGACGTTCTGAAGTTATCTACCTTTAAAAAAATTGCTTTCATGATCAGGGCAGATCATTACGTGATCAATGACCCGTTCAGGTTTATTTTATACGCATAGGGATGACCCATGGACGAGTTTAAACTGGCAGGTCAAGAATATATCGAGTTAAACAATCTGCTCAAGATCATGGGCCTCATCGACAGCGGAGGTATGGCAAAGACCGTGATCGCCGAAGGGCGTGTCAAGGTTGATGGAACAATCGAACTGCGTCGACGCTGTAAGATCCGCACGGGCCAGAAGGTTGAATTTGAAGGGCGCACCATTGTTGTTATATGACCAGCCGCGTAGTAATGCCGCAGCAATAAATGTCTCTTCGCAGCACACTCAGACGTCAGCAATAGGCACATTCAGATTTACTCCCCACCCGATAGGCTATTTACAGATGTGCTGAATCGTGGTATAAAACCTGCCATGAAAAACATTGCGAATTTTTTGTTCGAAGCAGGCATGTTGAAGCGCACTCCGCGCAGCGGTTTCCAGTTCCTCGGGACCGGCGCAGAGTCTGTGGCAGAACATATTTTCCGCACCACCTATATCGGCTATGCTCTCGGCAGGCTCGCGCAGAATGTTGATGTTGACCGCATGATCAAGATGTGTCTGTTCCACGATCTGCCTGAAGCGCGGACGGGCGACCTCAACTACGTGAATAAAAAATATGTGGAAGCGAATGAAAAAAAAGCAGTAGAGGACCTGGCCGAGACCCTGCCCTTTGGCAGCGAGATCCGGGAATTGATCCTGGAGTTCATCGAGGGGAAGACCGAGGAAGCGCGCCTGGCGCGCGATGCGGACCAGCTGGAGATGATCCTGGCGCTCAAGGAATATAAGGACCTGGGAAACAAATATGCAGACGAGTGGCTGGAGTTCTCGTTGAAGCGGCTTCAGACCGATTCTGCGCGTGAGCTTGCGCGGACCATTCTGGAAACGGACTCATCGCTCTGGTGGTTCAGCGACAAGAGCGACTGGTGGATCACCGGCGGCAAGCATTCGTAATTCCTGATAGGTACGGTCCGTGGTCATGGTCCCGGAGACCTTGATCCGATACACGATACAGATCCGTCGTGATGCGTAATGGTCCACCAGCGGCGCAGTTCGCTCCCGGAAGATCATGCCAGTTTTTTTTCAACCAATTCCCGATCATCATCGATGCGCTCCGTCCTGTCCCTGCCCACATTCTCCCTGATCCGAAAAAAAACATCGTCAGCAGAACTATCGAGCACAATGAGCGCGTGGATTGTTGCGAGCCCGGCCATGTCCTGCGCCTGGCCGGTATGGCGCGGGATGCCGTTCAGGACAAGCAGATCGTGCTGCGAGAACGAGGTCCGCTTCAGGAAAAGGCTGATGATCTTTTTTGCCAGGGCAAAGTGCTCATTTTCGAGAAGAAGGCCGCGCTCGAGAACACCGTGGATAAACGCGAGCTCCTCGTAAGCGTAATCCGCGGAGCGGGCGTTTGCGGAAACAGCGGTGCGGAGCTCTGATCCGAAATCGAGGTGATGACACCGTCGGCCGAACAACCCCTGAAGAGCGATGGCGTCGCCAAGCGGGCTTTTGCCCACGCCGGTAGGGCCTAGGAGAAGGATGGCATTGATTGGGAAGAGGAATGTCATAGGAATTGTTGAACAATCAGGGTCAGGCAAAATCTATTTAGACCCCGGCGATCTTCTTTCTCAGGCTCTCCAGGCTTTTCCTGGAGGCAAGGGTCAACTCGTTTTCGGGAAGACGGTCGAGGCCGAACCAGCCGATCTCGTCGCATTTATGCGGCTCTCTGATGACGGGCGTCCCCCTGGTTATCCTGCAGATGAAGGAGGGAGAGACCCAGTGCTGCTTCTCGTCAGGAATGATATGGTTCACGACGTCGAGGAGCGACAGAACCTCGATCTCGATACCGTACTCTTCCATGACCTCGCGCGCCAGGGCGTGCTCGAGCGTCTCCCCGAACTCCACGCTCCCGCCGGGAAACTCCCATTTCCCCGATTCGTTCCTTGCTTCTTTTCCGCGCTTGGCAAGAAAGACCCTGTTACTGCGGTCATAGATGATGGCGCCGACCCCGACGCCGATATGATCAACGCCTTTTTTCATGCTCTGCACAGTACCAAATATCCCGGGGAAAGTCAAAAGAGGATCAGGTGCTGCCCGGCGTGAATACCTCCAACCACGGAAAAGAGAGTTTTGCGGCTTCTGCAAGAAGATGTACCTAACCTCCGGAAAGAGACCGGTTTTTTGCTTGACATATTCCTTTTTTCGCTTATAATACCCCCCTACTCATAACAAAACAGAAGGAGCAGGACGATGTCGGAAACAACCGCGCAAAAGAGCAATCTCAAACAGAAACGGTCACAGGGCTTCAGAAAGCGGATGAGCACGGCCACAGGCAGGAACGTCATCAATCGCCGCAGGGCAAAAGGACGCAAGCGTCTCGCGGTCTAACGCTGTTCCGCTCGGGTGTGCCTGATGCCGTACGCATATCGGAAGAGCGAACGGATACGCAAAAATTCTGAGTTTGTAGCTACCATGAAGGGTAAAAGACTGTCAGTTGACGGTCTTTCTCTTTTTTATACCCGGAACGAAACGGGGAACTTCAGGGTCGGCGTATCGGTCAGCAAGAAGTTGGCGAACGCCGTGGGGCGGAACAGGCTCCGGCGACAGCTCCGCGATTGCATCTCCCGCGTGCTCCGGGGATATACGCTTGGGTATGATCTCGTGTTCGTGGCCCGGCAGGGTATAATAACAGCAGATCATGAGCGCATCCTGAAGGCCGTTTCTTCATTGCTGCAGAAGACGGCCCTTCGCGATCAGAAACAGGTGGGCGCAGAGTCGACGAAACATCTTTTTATTTACGCTATACGCCTGTACCGGCGTTTTCTTTCTCCCGTTCTCCCGCCATCCTGCAGGTTCGTCCCGACCTGCTCCGAGTATGCACTCGAGGCCTTTAAGACAAAGAGCACCGTGAAAGCGCTCTGGATGACCCTGGTCCGCATTTCAAAATGCCATCCTTTTCATCCGGGCGGATACGACCCGGTACGGTAATTTCGGAGGATTCATGGAAACACGAAGATTCATTCTGGCCCTTTCCCTCTCACTCCTGGTGTTCCTGGTCTATGTCAGGTTTTTCGCACCGCCACCCCCGCCGCCGCAGCCGGAGACGATAGAAACAGCCCAGACCAAAACGTCGCTGCCGGGTGAAGCGGCGTCCTCGAAGCCCGTGGTACGGCAGCGCGCCGGCGCTCTTGCCGGTTCCATTGTCCCCGCGGCAGCGGGGAAGGACATTGTTGTCGAGAGCGATCTCGTCAAGGTCGTTCTGAGCACGGCAGGCGGTGTGGTCAGGCACTGGGAACTGAAAAAACATATCGAGGCGGACAAGACCGACGTCGGCCTTGGCGCCCTGTACCGGAAATTTACCGGCACGGCCAAAAAAGAGGTCGAGCCGAAGAAAGAACGCGGGAATGTGCAGCTCTTCACGGCCTATGAGGGCGTAGAGGCCGATGATATCGTGTTTCCGCTGACGGTCGTTCCGCTGGACAAGGAGCTGTCGAACGTAGCACGCGTCGAATACCGGTCCAACGTGGAACGGGTGCAGCTCGATGAACAAAATCCGTCCCAGACCGTGGTCCTTACGTACACCGGTCCCGGCGGCATGCAGATCGAGAAAAGCCTGACCTTTCATAACAACGAATACAAGGTCGACATGGCGGTCCGCACCAAGGGCCTTGAAGGATACACCCTGGACCTCGGCACGGACTTCGGCATATCGGACAAGATCAGCAGCGACGCCAGCGGCCGCGTCGGCATCGTGACCATGGTTGACGGCAAGCCGGTCACGGGAAAAGATCGACAAAATCAAGGGCGAGCTGCAGCACGCCGGCGCCATCGAATGGCTGGGCCAGGAAGACAAGTATTTTACCGCAGCGCTGTTACGGCAGCCCGGGCATCGTCACGACGAAGAAAACAACGGCACCCAAGGAGATCGGCGACCTGATCAGACCGACGCCTCACGGTCAAGGACGCGCCCGACGAGCACACTATACGCTCTTCGCCGGCCCCAAGAGCTCACTCGTTGCTCAAGGCGCAGGGACACGGCCTGGAGCAGATGGTCGACTACGGCTGGTTCGGCATTCTGGCGAAGCCCATGTTCTGGCTCATGCAGCAGTTCTACGCGATCACCAGGAACTACGGCATCGCGATCATCCTGCTCACGATCGTGGTGCGGCTGATCCTGTTCTACCCGTCGCTCAAGAGCGCCACGGCCATGGAGGAGATGAAGAAGCTCCAGCCGCAAATGACCGCGCTTCGGGAGAAGTACAAGAAGGACCCCCCCAAGATGAACCAGGAGATCATGAAGCTGTACAAGGACCACAAGGTGAATCCCGCTGGGCGGCTGTCTGCCCATGCTGCTGCAGCTGCCGTTCTTCGTCGCACTGTACAACGTGCTGTCCGTATCGATCGAACTGCGCCAGGCGCCGTTCATCTCGTTCTGGATCAAGGACCTGTCGGTCTTTGACCCCTTCTACATCCTGCCGGTGCTGATGGGCGTCAGCATGATCTTTACCATGAAGATGACCTCGACCTCGGTGGACCCCCAGCAGCAGAAGATCATGATGTACATGAACGTCGCCTTTATCTTCATGTTCGCCTGGCTGCCGGCCGGCCTGCTGCTCTATATCACGCTGAGCAACGTGCTTTCGATCGTGCAGCAGCTCTATGTCAGGAAGCTTATCGGCAGCGCGTGATGTGCATCTTGTATCGTATCAAGAACTGAGCAAAGCAAAACCGCCCCGGATTCTTCCGGGGCGGTTTTTTATGGACAGCCTTACTTATATTACAAACGGGAATTGATGTGGTAGATCACATTTGGAAGGCGCGCGGAGATGTCAAGTGTTTTGCAACGTAAGTAACAACGTCCCCAAGATGTCCACACGCTTGACGCGCCGTTTTTGGCGCGTCGCTGTCAAGGCGCGGGTCATTTATCAGACGCGTATTTGAAGAGCATTCCGACCGGTGACTGATTCACTCTGTTGCTCTCATCGGCGAGTTTTCGAATTGATTCTGGAATGTCTCTAAGCTTCGGAGCGGCTAAGAGTTGGTCTGCAGCAACTGCAGCCAAACCCCAGAAGGGTTGGCCTGTTGCAGCGGAAGCAACGGCCAGTGAACCGACAACGAGCCATGAGCCAATATCGGACCCTGCAAATTTCAACTTCTTTGCTTTTAGTTCTTCAATGTTTTTCTTGTGTTCTTTGAAGGCTGCGTGAATATTGTCGAATACCATGTCGGTCGTTCTATGGAAATTTAGCGGATTAGCAAGTGACAGCTCCTGCACGCCCTTACCTAGTATTTGCCGTATTTCTTTGATAGCATCGGTTTTTCTCATTTCAATGAGCGCCGCAGAGGGTACATGCCCAAGCCATTCCATTTCATTTTCCGCTAATGATTGAAGTCCACGAACCACGTGGAGGTCTGAAAGCTTTGTCTCCTTCTCGACGTTCTCGGCATCATATTCAAGCTTCCAGGTAAAATACTGCCATGAAGTAGGCGCATCGATTATCGGCGTACCTCTAAGTCGTCGTGCTTTGATTAAGAGTTCGTTGCTCATACTCATACGTCCAACTGCCTGCAAAGCGACAATGAGTCCTGGATTTGATGTCCGAAGTAGTTCGGCATGCGAATCTTTCATGGCCCGCTCAAGTTTTTCTCTGAATGATCCCTTCCATTCCGTATCAAAAAGCACGCGCCTTGGATCAGCAACTTCTGCCTCGACACGCTCGATTGTATCGAGAACAGAAGCAAATTCCATTAACTCGTCAAAGCTCTGAAACTTTCTCCCAAATATCTTGCCCGCGTGAATTAAGGCATCATCCTGACCCAAGTGAGAAATATACTCCATTTCGTCACCCTTGATAGCGGAAATGCTTGGCAAGATAACCACGATGGGCGGGGTCACATCGGCACACGCTAACTCCCGATATTGAAGCAAATTCATTGCATGTTTAATTAGATAATATGCTTGTTGCTCTGGCTTCCAAAGCTTAAACAGCTCCTTCGACCTCATAAATGGATCAGGAAGCAAGATCGTGTCGGTATAAATGCCGCATTTTGAGGCAATATTCTCACTGTGAGAAGGGAACAAATCTCCGCCAAAGACAGCTTTTAGGGTGTCGTGCATGTCCTCAACATGGGCATAAGCGGCATCAGCTGCCATTTCCCAGAATTCCTCTAGCGAATTTATAAAATCAGGAAGATTCTTCGTAACCTCTTCTATCGTCGATGCTTTACGCGATAAAGCCATTCCTGCGTCATGTGGGGTCAACTTACGTTCCAACATGATTTTATAGAAGTGACCGAAGTTGCGTTCGAGATAAGTGAAGTAAGTGTTCTGAATTTCTGCGAGAGGAAGCGCCTTTTTCATTTCCTCCCGGTCATGAAAGAATTCAGCCGTCAAAGCCATAGACCGCACTAAGCCATCCACGGTATTGAGGTCAATACTACCGTCAGCGGCATAACGTACTGCCTTCAAGCTTTCAATTACCTGAAGGCCGCGCGCAATCTTTATTTTTCCTGCTTCAAATTGCTTGGAGAGTAATCTGTAGCCGCCGTTGTAGTCTCTCTTCGTATGCTTTCTTTTCTGTTTCTTCTGTATCGCTCATAATTTGATACCTATTAAAAAATAACATGGAGCTAAGGGGCTGCGCTAGGCTTTATCAGCGCAGTCCCTCCTGAGTGCAGGGTTATGCGTTTTCATTTGCTCTACCTGGCATCGGCCGCATGGAGTATCTCCGCAACTTGGGTACGGTTATTCGTTTTTGCCTCCGTCAAAGCGGTGCCGCCGTACTTATTCTTCGCGTTGACATTAGCTCCTTTGGCTATGAGAAGCCTCACTGTTTCGACATGGCCGTAACGGGCCGCCCACATTAAAGCCGTGAAGTCGCTATCGAATCTTTCATTCACATCGGAACCCTTTTCTACGAGAAGTTTCACCACTTCAACATTCCCACGAGTCGCCGCCAGACCCATGGCGTTAAATGTGAGATAGTCCTTAGCGTGGACATCAGCGCCTGCAGCAAGGAGGAGGTTCACGATCTCGACATTGTTCGCCTGTGCCGCACTCATTAAGACCGTAGTGGTGTGGTGAGACGCGTTGACGTCGGCGCCTGCGGCAATGAGGAGCGTAACAACCTGTGCATCCCTCGTTCTCAACAAAGGCGTCCACCCGTCATTGTCCTTCGTATTGACGTCGGCCTTTTTGCTGATGAGAAACTTTACATAATTGGCGTTACCCTCCATGGCGGCCACCGCCAAAGCCGTTGATCCATTATCATCCTTTGCGTTGACATCAGCGCCCTTGGCGAAGAGAAGTTTTGCAAGCTCGAAGTCCCCAAATCCTGCGCTCATCAAAGGACGCCAGCCGCTGTTGCCTTTCGCATTGACATCGGCGCCGACAGCAATGAGAAACTTTGCGATCGCGATAGGTTGCGCCACAGAAGTCGCCCATCCCAACGCCGTTCCGCCAAACTTATCCCTTGCATTAACGTCAGCGCCCTTGGCGATCAGCAGTCTTACAATCTCCTCAGTCTTAGTGACCTCAACCATGGCTTTATTGGCAACCGCGGTTTGCAAAGCTGTCCAACCATTGCTGTCCCTCGCGTTTACGTCCGCCCCAGCGGCGAGTGCGTCAGTCACTCCTGCGACGTTTCCCTTTTGGGCGGCTACTAAGAGGTCCTCATTGGTCCCTGCCCACGCCGCAGAAAATACGACTGTAAGCGAAGCAAAGAACAGCATTGTGAAACGTTTAGCTAAGGCAAACCGCCATGAGTGATTCAAGAATCCCTCGTTTGCCGCCGATCCGATTTCCAAATTTATCATAAATACATCCCTCGTCGTTGGTTAAGCGTTGTGACACCGTCTAACCAGTGCTTATATATGAACGGAACCCTATCATTCAATATATGCAAAGTCAATGACTTACAGTGATTTTAAATTGAATATTCCAAAAAACCGTTATATTAATTTAACTGCCTATCCGGTTAATACACCTAATGGGTAATATTACCATTCGTTTATCTTTTTAAGATTAGCTTGTATTTCGATCTGGTCTTTTTTGTGCTTAGCTATTTTTTCGACATGTTTTTCTATGCGGTCTATGATTAACTTTTCCATTTTTGAATTTAATTTCAAACTATCGAAATAGGCATTTACGAAATCATCTATAGATGCTTTGGCAGCATTATAGTCTTGTAATATTTTATTACAGTGTTCATCAACTGCATTGTCAAACTTAATCATAGCTGTTACTCTATAGTTGATTAAGATCAATGAAAATATGGCAATTATGCCAATACTCACAACAATGGATATATGTAATGCGTCTTTACGGTAAAACAAATCAAAGCTCGCAAATAGAATCAAGAGTAAAGTAAATAATTCTATGACTCTTATTAAAAATATGCCCGTGCGATCATTTTCTTCTATCATGGCTCTTCTCTCAGATAATGACAACAAATGAAATACCAGTTTATTCATAAACTCACCTCCGTATATTTGAGGCGAGTATATCATGCAATGTGAAAAATCACATTGAAATTCTAATCAGGGTGCATTAACCGGATAAGCAGTTTAATTTATTATAAGAATAATCCGAATATATGGATTATTAAATTCAGAATCCGCCTTCACTACCGAAAATGGTTTAGAGTCAGTGCCAGGATTAATCACGTGGCGAGATCAAGGATGTAGGTGGGAAGGGAACGGTCGTGTAGCCTCGTTACCCCTGCTGGAGAATCTTCCGAATGTGGTCGGCGCACTGCGCACTCTTGTTGTCGTTGGTAACGATTTCGATCTCTTGCGGTCCGGCGGCGCCCAGACTGAGCTCGACTGCACGGCTGATCTGCTCCTGCTCAAAGATCTTTTTATCCATGATGGCTTTGTTGCTGCCGAGGTGTTTCAAAACAGCAAGTCCCACTGCGTCGATGGCGACCCGGTCCGTTCCGGCAAGGATGACGTCGGCGCGCTTGCGCGTACCGATCATGGGCCCCTGGTCCGTGAAGGCCTCGATGCCGTCCAGCACGATCAGCGCGGGCGCATAGGCCTGGTTGATCTCTGCGATCATTTTCCGCATGTGCAGCGGCGATGAGTGGAGTTCGGACATATTGTGTCTGTGCACCATGCCGACGGAGACCTTGAGCGACATGGTGAAGACAGCGCCATAGCCGTGGGTCTTGAGGCAGCAGGTGGTCACCACGGCCCCGGCATCGAGAACGGGCCGGGCAAGGTCGAAGCCTGATCTGCCAGTGGCATCCTTCCGGTTTGATGCGGACCCATTGGTTTTGCGGCAGGTCCTCGAAGTTCATAAGCTCTGCGCCGTGATCGCGGCAAAGCTGATCCACTTTTTTTTCCTTGATCACATCCGACGTCTCAGCCGGTCCGCTCCGGTCACCAACAATGACAGCTTTTGCTCCCATCTTTCTGAGCATTATGATCAGGCTTGTCAGGGTATCGTTATGCGTGGACCCGGGGAAAGGGTCGGCAGTATTGAAGTTGGGCTTGAGCAGGACGCTTTTCCCTTGGAGCGTATTGATCTGGAGCTGGCCGATAGCCGCCGGGATGCCCGCAGAGCGGTCCGATGTGTTGACGAGCGATACGATAGATCTTCGTTGAGCCATGCCCGCTCCTTTCACCTTCCTGCCTTGATCACCACGAACGAACCCTCGCCGTATCCCTTTTTTGCCTGGTCCGGCTCGCGCATTTTATCAATAGGGCTGAAGAGCGTCTGGCTGAAACTGAACGTTGAGAAGCCCGCTTGCTTGAGATGCGCGAGAAGGTCGTCCACGGAATAGAAGGTCGCATCCTTGTAGAACAGGCTTTCGTTCTTTCTTTGTTCATAAGCTTTGCCTATTACACTGTTCCTGTCAACAAAGCCGATGATGAATGCGCCCCCGGGTTTGAGCACGCGGAAAACCTCCTGGAATGCTAAGTCCATATCATCGAGAAAGCAGACCGTGGTGACCATGAGCGCTGTGTCGAACTCATGATC
The DNA here is from genome assembly GCA_963836175.1 of Nitrospirota bacterium. GTDB lineage: Bacteria > Nitrospirota > UBA9217 > UBA9217 > UBA9217 > GWC2-56-14. The sequence continues at coordinate 395,402 of CAWIIS010000006.1, read as the reverse complement.
CTGGAACGGGAGCGCCTCGGCCACACCCTTGACCACGGTGATGCCGCGTTTTTGCGCGCGCTCTGCCATAGCAATTGATGGTTCAACGCCGATCCGGATGCCGAGAGGCGCTGCGAAGAGGCCGCTGCCAACGCCGATCTCGAGCCCCTTGCCTGGGTCGGGCAGGAGCATGCGGATCGCTTCAATCTCTGACTGGTAGGCAAGGGGATGTTTCTCGAACCAGGCATCGTATTGTTCGAAGGGTGAGCTGCTGCTCATGTGGTCCTCGCATGCATGGAAGGGATGAATTATTAAGGGCAAGAGCTATTTCTCGCAAAGTTCGCAAAGCATGCAAAGGACCCAAGAAAATCAATAACCAAGGCTTACCTCTGTCTCTGCGAGCTTTGCAGGAAACGATCTTTCGCTTCTGCCTTGTAGTTCCGTCGTTGCGAAGCAGGCCGACCGGCCTGCTAGGATGCAGCGCCCACTCACGTGGACCCCTGGCCGGCAGTGCATCCATAGCAGTGATCGTCCACGCTTATGTTCCTGCGGCTCAGGTTCGAAAAATCGAATGAACGGATATGCTGCGGCACATCAGCGGCCACGGGGATTCCGAGCGCCTGGTTGAAGTCGCAGTCATAGATCCCGCCGTCCCATCCCACGCTCACCAGCGACCGGCACATGATCCTGTCAAGGGTCGCGGGATTGAACGAAGAAGCGAGCATATCCAGGTAGGCCCCGATGTTTCCGTTTTTGACCAGTGCCTCGCGGAACCTGCCGATTGGCATGTTGGTAAAAGCGAACAGGCGGTTGAACACGATAGCATACCGTTCTTTCAGTTCCCTTTTGTAATCCGCCTCGAGGCTGCTCTGCGCTGGGGCGAGAAAGGGTCCTGCGGGATTATAGACCAGGCTCAGGGACAATCTACCCGTTTCGTCGCCATACCCCAGACTGTTGAGCCTGCGAACTGCATCGATGCTTTTCTGAAACATGCCGTTGCCCCGTATGGCATTCACGTTGTCTTCGAGGTAGCACGGGAGGGAGGCGATCAATTCCACCTCATGGTCGCGGTAAAATTCAGGGAAGCCTCGCATCCCTTTCTCAAAGAATATCGTAAGATTGGTGCGGGCAATGACCCGCTTGCCGATTTTTCTGGCATTGCTGATGAGGATGGGAAAAAGAGGGTTCAGTTCCGGAGCGCCGCCGGTGATGTCCAGGGTCGTGATGGGGCTGTCCATCAGCACCTGTAGGACCGCATCCATGGTTCCTTTTTCCATTGCCTCGGTGCGGCCAGGCCCGGCCGATACATGGCAATGACTGCATGCCATGTTGCACTGGTAGCCCATGTTGACCTGCAGGACCGTTATGCCCTTGGCAGCCAATGGTTCGTTCCTGACGGACCGTACCGTATCAAGGAACCTGCTTTTCTTCATAGGTAACGACCTTTTTTGTTAAAGACGCTTCTTCTCAAAAACAGAAAGTTCCATAAGCGCTTTTTCCATGTCCTCAGGCAGGGGAGATTCAAAACTTATCCATTCATTGCTGACCGGGTGCAGAAATCCAAGGCTGACCGCGTGAAGCATCTGGCGCGGGAACGAGATCCGTTTGTTGTTCTGCATGATCGAGGTCTTCTCGCCATAGGTCCTGTCGCCCAGTACGGGGTGGCCCAGGGAGAGAAAGTGCACCCGTATCTGGTGCGTCCTTCCCGTGCCGAGCTTTGCGCTGACAAAGGCCGCTTCGTTTAACTTTCTGAGGAGCTTCCAGGAGGTCCTTGCCTCCTTGCCCTGACGGCTGCGAACGGACATTTTTTTCCGGTCAGCGGTAGAGCGTCCGATCTGTGCATCTATCTCGCCTGCTTCGGTGCGCGGACAGCCGAATACGAGGGCGCGGTATTCCCGCTGGATCGTCCGCGCCCTGAACTGCTCAACCAGCGAATAATAGGCCGCGTCATCCAGCGCAACCACCATGACGCCCGAGGTGTCCTTGTCAAGACGATGTACCACGCCGGGCCGCAATGGCCCCCCGGGAGCGGACAGCGGCCCGACCAGATGCCGCAGTGCGTTCATGAGCGTTCCGCTTCGATGCCCGGCAGCCGGATACACGACGAGGCCTGCGGGTTTATCGATGACGACCAGGTGTTCGTCTCTAAAAAGTATGCAAAGCGGAATGTCCTCGGGGATAAGCGTGTCATCAGGGGCAGGCTCAGGAAGGCGAATGGAAACCTCGTCTCCGAGTCGCAGTTTTGCCGAGGGCTTTACGCTCTTGCCATTGACCAGGACGAGGCCATCCTCCACATGCCTGGCCGCACGCGAGCGGGACATGCCGGTGCTTTGCGCCGCAAAAGAGTCTATCCGCTGTCCGGCATCCGCGGCGCTGACGACGAGGTTCTGTTTTTTTATTACCATCCGGTCCATTATTTCTCCTGACACGTAGAGGGTATTTAAACCCACCCCCTACCTGGCGCCGGAATTTCCCGCATCAGTTCATTTTATAATCGACAACAACGCGGCTTTCCCTGATCTTTTCAACAAAAGCGCCGACGCTGCGATGCTCCGGGTGCTTCTGGTAGAGTGCAAGGTCCTCTTCGTTCTCGAATTCCGAATAGAGCGCTACGTCATAAGCAGAATCCGACGGGAGGAAGTTCAGGCCCACCTCGATCTTCCTGACCTGAGGGATCTTGTGTTTGAGCGCTTCGAGGTCGGTTTTCATTTTCCGGGCATTCTGTTCTTTGGTTGCGCCTTCGGCAGCGTCTTTCAGTTTCCACATCACCAGGTGTTTGATCATAGTCGCTCCTTTTGGATAGAATATTTATTATTGCTCTTGTATGCGATAATCCGTATTATAGCATCACTCTTCTCCGTTGCGGAACGGTTTTTTGCGAGAAGCGGTTCAACGTACCTGGGGGCCCGATGCGGATATTCAGACCTTCTCTCCTTGTTCTCTGCTGTATCCTGGCTCTTTCAGCCTGTGGAACAAAAAAAGCAAATGTTGCGAAGTCGCCCGAACCGGGGCAGCGGGTCAAGGCGTCGCAAAAGCCGTACACCGTGCTCGGCCAGCGCTATGAGCCGCTCCGGAGCCACGAGGGCTTTGTGCAGACCGGCGTCGCGAGCTGGTACGGCAAGGACTTTCACGGCAAGAAAACGAGCAACGGCGAGATCTACGACATGCATGCCATGACCGCGGCGCACAAGACCCTGCCGCTCGGCGTGTTCCTCAAGGTCATCAACCGGGAGAACGGGCGCGAAACAACGGTCCGGGTGAACGACCGCGGCCCCTTTGTCAAGGGCCGCATCATCGACCTCTCGTATGCAGCGGCGAAAACACTTGGTGTCGATATGGCCGGCACGGCACTCGTTCGGATCGAAGCCCTGGGGTACCGGCAGGACGGCGGCAAGGAGCAATATAAGTCGCCGGCCTCCTACGATGCAGGCGACTACACGGTGCAGGTCGGAGCGTTCAAGGAGCAGGCGAATGCGGTGCGCCTGTCGGAGGAAATGCGGAAGCTCTACGGATTCGCGGATGTGCGCATGACGAACGTGAATGGCGACCTCTTCTACCGTGTCTATGCGGGCAAGTACTCGTCGTTGAACGCTGCTGAAGAGGCGGAGAAGAACTTCTCGGAGCGCGGGTATCCGGGAAGTTTTGTGGTCGCGCTTGAGTAACACAAACCCAGGCAAGGAAAAGAGAAAAACCGCGAATGGACGCTAATGAACGCGAATAAATTATTGGTGCTCTCGTAAGAAGTTTATTACGCCGTCATTGCGAGGAACGCCTTTAGCCCCGGACACGATCCGGGGGACGTGGCAATCTCGGTTTATCAGGCGGATAAAAACTACGAGATTGCTTCGCACAAAGACGGTTTTTAATTTTTTACGACTGCATCAATATTAGCGTCTATTCGCGTTCATTCGCGGTTGATCAGATCGGATAAGTAGTTCCCGATGCGGTCAGGCGTTGGCGGTCTGCTCGGGCTCACCCGTCCTCATGAACCGCGCAACGACCCGGGCGTTGTGCTCCTGCAGGTCCGCGACAAAACGTTCCAGGTCGTCTTTGGCAAGCAGCTTGTGCATGACGAAGTACTGTCCCAACCGCTCCTGCTGGGAGCGTTGGTAGAACAGCAGCGTCTTTACCTGAAAGGGCGAGAGCAGCCCGAGGCCCATCGCTTTTTCGCCGAACCGGCCTGACACCCCGCTGGACTGGGTGATCCGGTCGATAGCGCCGGCATTGAGCCATCCCCACCGGAGTGCGATATCACCGATGATGGGCCGCTGGTTTCGCTGCCAGACCAGGGCGTCGATCAGCGCCTGGTAGGAGATGCGCTTGCTATAATAGAGGTAGCGGCCGATCTCGAGCGGCCGGAACGGGACCTCGCCTCCCCAGAACTGCGTGGCCTTTTCAGGAGGCTTTGGCGGTTGCTGGCGCGCCGCTTTTGGCGGCTTTGCCGCCGCACGCTGCGGCCTGGGCGCGGCGGCTTTCTTCACTTCTTTCCACAATCCCTCATCGCGCTGCTTGAAAAAAGCGTTCAACACATCATACGCCTTCAGGATCTCAATGAACAGCAAGGCCTGTTTTTTCTGCTGAAGGGCATCGGCGCCGGCAAACAAATCTGGATGGGTTTCCTTGGCCTTCCGCCGATAGGCGGACTTGGCCCCGCTCGGCTGGAGGTACAGAAGAAAAGGCCTGCGGATAATTACGTCCGATCCGAAAAGGGTCTTACATGCCTGCGTGACCTGAGCTTCTGTAAGCCGTGTCGTCAATCAATGTTCTCCTTAACAACTCGTCGGAAAAGAGAGCTGCGCGTTCCCGTTCGTTCTTTTTTAAAATATATACTCGGTATTTTTTGGTGTCAAGATAAAAGACGAATTTCGCGGTGCAGTGAGCCAGGACCGGCTCACTCATTGCATGCGTGCTACGATCAGGAACACGTTTTAATCGCAGCCAGGGATTGCAATTTTACGGGCACGATAAACAGGCGGGATTGAGCAGGCTTTCCAGGAAATAGCTCATTTTTTTACAGACTGCTAGAGTGTCATCAGAACGAGTTCGTGGTCGTTCAATTCCTGGTACACGGCGTCGAGCTGTTCTTTGCTCCGGGCAGTGAAGGTAGCCGTGATGGACAAGTATTTGTCTCCGCGGCTGGGCTGGCTGGAGTAGGCGATCGTATCAGTGTTCGCGTGCTTCCGGATAATGGCGCGTATTGCTGATTGGAACATATCCGTGTTCAGCCCCATGACCTTGATCGGGAATTCGCAGGGAAACTGTATGGCGTGCTGTTTATTCTGCATTAAACTCTTCGCAAAAATCAACTCTGATAGTAGCCGCTTCGTTCCGTGTCAAAGGTTTTTTGATTTTTAATAGAATGAATCGCAAACAGCTTGCGTCTTTCTATCTCTCGCACCACTCCCGCGCATTCTGGAACATCCTGAGCCAGGGAGAGGCGTCGAGGGATTTCTTCAGGTTCTCAGGCATCCATCCCCATTGCCAGTTGAGCACAACGCGCTCGGGGTGCGGCATCATGGCGAGGTGGCGGCCATCGGGAGAGCAGAGCCCGGCAATACCGGCAGGCGAGCCATTGGGATTGAACGGATAGGTTTGCGTGATCTTTGAGTCATCATCCACGTACCTGATCGGCGCCAGGCCCTGTTCGCATTCCCTGAACATGTTCTTATCCGGGAAGTAGGCCAGGCCTTCGCCGTGCGCCACCCAGATGCCGAGTACGGAATTCTCCATGCCGGAAAGCATGATGGACGGGCCCGGAAGGATCTTCACGGTCGAAAAGCGCGATTCGAATCGCCCCGACTTGTTGTGGATAAAACGCGGCTGGAGCTCGTCGGCGATGCCGCGCCACGGGACCCAGCCCAGGAGCGCCATGAGCTGGCACCCGTTGCAGACGCCGAGGCTGAAGGAGTCGGTGCGAAGATAGAATTTTTCGAACTGGTCCCAGACCTTTTTGTTGAACCGGATGGAGGCGGCCCAGCCTTTGGCGGAATCGAGCACGTCGGCATAGCTGAACCCGCCCACAAAGACCACTCCGCGGAACTGGTCGAGCGTAATGCGGCCTTCGATCAGGTCGGTGACGGTCACGTCCCACGGCTCGAACCCGGCCATGAAGAAGGCCGAGACCATTTCGCGGTCCCCATTGCTCCCCTCTTCACGGATGACGGCGACCTTCGGTTTGTTCGTTCTGCAGAACAGCTCATCAGCAGTTTGCGTGGGTATGAACGGCACGACAAAGGAAGGGCCTTTGCGGTCATAAATATTCTTCCGTTCGTCCTCGACGTTGTCGGGGTTCCGCTGCAGGAGGTCGAGCTGATGGCTCGTCGCTTCCCAGATGTCCCGGAGCAGAGCAGTGTAATCGCTTAACACATTGCGGATTGCGGATTGCGGATTGCGGATTGAAATAATGATCCGTTGGTCGCGTGTGGTCTTGCCGATGGCTTGATAGGGCACTGCTGCCTTATCGAGAAGCGAGAAGATCTTTGCTTCTTCGGAAGGGAGATATTCCATCACGAGCCCGAGCTCTTCCGAGAACAGGGCGGCTATGGTGTCGTTCTGTTTTCCGAGATCGAGATCGACCTCGATGCCGCAGTTCCCGGCAAAGGCCATTTCAAGCAGCGTGGTTGCAAGTCCGCCGTCGGAACGGTCATGGCCGGAGAGAATGAGTTCGTCGGAGACAAGCTGCTGCACGGCATTGAACGTCCTCACGAGAAGCTGCGGGTCGTCGAGATCAGGGGACTTGTCACCGACCTGGCCGAAGACCTGCGCAAGGGCTGACCCGCCGAGCCTGTTCTGTCCGTTGCCGAGATCGATGAAAAGGATCTTGCTTTTACCCGGCATCTTGATGTCCGGCGTTATCGTTTTCGTTATGTCCGGGCAGGTGACGTAGGCAGAGATCACGAGCGTGCCGGGCGATTTCACGGTCTCGTGCGTTCCGTCGGCATTCGTCACTTTTGCGGCCATGGACAGGCTGTCTTTGCCGCCGTCCACAGCCACGCCGAGCTCGATCATCACGTCGCGCATGGCAACTGCAGCATCATAGAGGCGTGAACCTTCGCCCGGGAGCTTGGGGGCCCACATCCAGTTGGCAGAGCAGCGGATATCGCCAAGGCCGGAGACCTTTGCCCAGACAATGTTCGTGAGCGCTTCGCCCACGCTCATCCTGGCCATGGCAGCGGGATCGATAAGCTCTTTCACCGGCTGCTCGCCGATCGAGATGGCAGCGCCGGTCAGACCGAAGTGCGACTGAGCGATCACGGCAACGTCTGAGACCGTGAGCTGCAGCGGACCAGCGCATTGCTGGCGCGCGATCAGGCCCGTGACCGAGCGGTCGACCTTGTTCGTGAGGAACCGTTTGGAACCCACCGACACAAGGCGCAGCACGCGGTCCAGCGCCTGGCGTACGGTAAGGTCCTTCGGAAGTTCGAGCGGCTTGAGCCTGGTCTTTTTCCTGTCGAGCGTGAACACCTTTTGCGGCATGTCACCAAGCACCTTGGCAAGCTCAAGGTTCTCGGGTGTGGAGTTATCGGTCTCATCATACAGCACGATGTAGCCGTTGCCGGTGATCGTGCCGATGATGGCCACGGGGATCTTCTCGCGTTCGCAGAGCGAACGGAAGAGTTGCTCGTGCTCCGGTTTCAGGAGGAGCGCGTTCTGCTCCTGATATTCGGCGCCCCAGATCTCGAGCACCGAGAGCGTTGCGTCACCTACGATGATCTTTCTGATCTCGATCTTCGCGCCTGCCGGATGCACGATCTCCTTCACCACGTTGCAGTTGCCGCCCGCGCCCTGGTCGTGGATGCTCTGGATCGGGTTCTTCTCCCCCAGCTCCACGCAGGCGCGGATCACGCGGTTCATCTTCTGTTCCATCTCAGCATCGCCGCGCTGCACCGCGTTAAAATCGAGCTCGGCAATGTTCTCGCCCTGGATCATGGACGAGGCGGCTCCGCCGCCCATGCCGATGCGGTAAGCCGGACCGCCGACCTTGACCACGAGCATGCCCTTTTGCGCCTCGGTCTTTTCCGTATGGCGGGCGTCCATCTGGCCCACGCCGGCGCTGAACATGATCGGCTTGAGCCATTCCCTGCGCTCGCCATCCGGCAGCCGGAGGCCGAAGGAGCGGGTGAAACCCTGGATCACCGGTTCGCCGAACTTGTTGCCGTAGTCGGACGCGCCGTTGCTCGCCTCGACCTCGATCTGGAGCGGTGAGGCGAGATTATTCGGATAAACATATGTCGCGTCTTCCCAGGGTAGCTCGTACCCCGGGATGCGAAGGTTGCCCACGCAGTAGGCTGCCGTGCCCGCGACCACGAGGCCGCCCGTGCCGGTCGCCTGCACGTCGCGAATGCGTCCGCCCGTGCCGGTCTCGGCCCCGGGGAACGGCGCGACCCCCGACGGGAAGTTGTGCGTCTCAGCCGTCAGGATAACGTGGTACTTCCGTTTTGTCTGGCGGAAGGGCGACGGCTTGCCGATGGTCTCGGGCACGATGGTGGTGATATCGTAGCCCGTGATCGCGCTTGAGTTGTCGCTGAATGCGATGACGCTGTTGTTCGGGTTCGCGTCGTAAGTCGCTTTCACGATCTTCATCAGGTTCCCGGGAACTTCCTTGCCGTCGACAATGAGTTTGCCGCGGAAGAACCAGTGGCGCGAGTGTTCGCTGTTGGACTGCGAAAGGTCGAAGCACTCGACATTGGTCGGGTTGCGCTTGATGTCCTTGACAAAGAGGTTCGTGTAATAGTCCAGGTCCCAGTCATCGAGTCCCAGGCCCATCGAGAAATTGATCGTTTCGAGCGCGGCCCTCCCCTGTTCCATGAGCGGGATGATGCGCACGGGCTCAGGCTTGATGCCGGTCTCGAACGTTTCGAGCGGCTTAGGATAGGGGCACTCGGTCATGCGGTCGTGCACGAGGCTGAGGAAGGCCCGCTCCTGGTCTTTGGTGAGTGAAGCGTGCTGCGCGAGGTCAAGCCGATAACGCCGGGAGCGCTCGATGCGCGTGATCTTTTTAAGGCCGCAGGCCTGGCAGACCGAGACCGCATTGGAGGACCAGGCCGTGGTAAAGTTCATGCGGGGACCGACCTCGAGAACCAATTGCGGATTGCGGATTGCGGATTGCGGATTGAGAAACGAGGCGTCTGAAAAGTTCTTCGGTTCGAAGGTCTCGGCAAGGAGCCAGCGAAGCAGGCGCATCTCGTCGGCCGAGAGCGAACTTTCTGCGGCTGCGTTAAAACAGAATTCCGTTTCGATCTTCAGGATAGCGGGAGAAACTTTTTGCTGAGCAGTTGTCAAGAGGCCGGTGGTCTGGTAGGCGGAGAGCGCCGGGGTGCGGAAGAGATGCATAATGGTCATATATGGTCCTTTGTTCTCTTTGGGTGATGAGCAGGCGATGAGCGGCTTTTTGTATTTCCGCTTGAGCGCGCCTCTTCAAGTGTATTGCCCTGGCTCGCTATGTCAAGTGCAGGGCAAAAAAATACGAACCCATCGCCCTCACGCTCTATGATTTCCGTAAGTTGCTTGAGTATAGTGACTGCCACCGTTTTCCTTTGGACTATTTTCCAGGATACAGATTCAATTGCGTCGGGTTTCGCGCTGCTCTACCCGACCAACTTTACTTAACGCATGTGACAGCCATTACTTTGTGTGAGCAGGAGTTCGCTTCTTTGGGATGATCGCAATTAACGACCGGAGCGCGTTGTTGACTGCTTCCGAGTTTGTAAAATATTTTCTGACATCAGGTGCCAGCAGAACCGCCCCGTCTTCCAGCTTAAAATATTGCACAGAAGTAGTGCCGTCTTCGTTATGAACCTCCACTTTGTGACCGGCACGAAATGCTTTATAGTATTTTCCGCGCACAGCTCCCTTCATACTGGAAAAATCATATTCTGGTCTCATTTCATCTTTGCTGGATGCTTTATTTATAATGGCCTTCTTCATAAAAGCTCCTTTCGTGCGGTGTTGCTTTCTTGCAATTAATAATACGTATTTTACCTTGTCGTTCAGTATGAGTCAAAATCAAAACACGCCCGTTTGCAGAAAGACCAATATCAACATATCGGTCCTCACCTGAAGAATGCTTGTCGTCCGGAAAAGTGAATAGGAAAGGGTCGTTGAAGATCGTTTTGCCTTCCTCAAAACTTACATTGTGCTTCTTGAGGTTGGCGTTCGCTTTTGCCGCATCCCATTCAAATATGAGTTTCATGCAACCCCTCTGGGAATGTCGTGTTGGCTACTGGAATGGCAGTCATAAGTTGGGTAGAACGAAGTGAAACCCAACTTATCCGAATCAATTGTTCATGACATCTGATGAGTCGGGTTTCGCGTTGCTCTACCCGACCTACGTGCTGTTCATCTTGGCGCTATGGAGACGAAGATTCTACCGGTCCGTCATCGAAACGACCTTCTGCTCGCGCCTTCTTCTCTCCGACCATCTCGCACTTGCCGTCAAAAGTAACGCCTTCTTCGATGATGAGCTTCGGCGTCCTGATGTTTCCCTGCACCACGCCGGGGGCGAGGATGTGCACCTTCTGGCTCGCGTTGATGTTGCCGACGATCTTGCCGCTGGAGATGATCGTGCCCACGGTGATCTCGCCCTGGAGGAATGCGCCGTCGCCGGCGATCAGCGTGTCCTTGGAAATAACCTCGCCCTCCACCTTGCCGTCAACGCGGATGGTGCCTTCAAAGCTGACCACGCCCTTGAACTCCGTGCCTTTGCCCAGGAATGCCCTGATCTCGCCCTGCTCCGTTGTGCCTGAACCCTTCTTTAACATGGATAATCCTCCTCAAATAAATTCAAATGCTTTTGCCACGAAGACTCTAAGACACGAAGGAGGCTTTAAGCGTTTAGTCTTTCTTAGTGACTTCGTGCCTTCGTGGCAGAATGATGTTTTCGCTTACCCGATCTTCTCCAGTATCCGGTCCAGCTCCTCGGCCGAGTAATAGTCGATCACGATCCTGCCGCCTTTGGCCTTGCCCGTGACGCTCACCTTGGTGCCGAGCGACTTCCTGATCTTGTCCTCGACCGCCTTGAGCTCGTGGCCGAGCTTCGGTTTTTTCTCTTTTGCGGGATTCTTGAGCTTGCCTGCAAGCGCTTCTGCCTCGCGCACCGACAGCCCCTTCTTCACGATCAGGAGCGCGGCCTGCACCTGGTCGCGCACGCGCTCCATCGACAGCAGCGCTTTCGCGTGGCCCATGCTGAGGTTGCCCGCCGCCAGGTCGTGCTTTATTTCCTTGGGAAGGCTGAGGATCCGAAGGAAGTTCGTGACCGTCGAGCGCTCCTTGCCCACGCGCTTCGCGAGATCTTCCTGCGTCAGCTTGAACTCGTCCTGCAGCCGCTTGTAGGCCTCGGCAGCTTCGAGCGGGTTCAGGTCCTCGCGCTGGATGTTCTCGATCAGGGCCTGCTCGATGAGCTCGCGTTTGGTCGCTTCTTTCACCAGGGCCGGGATGGTCTTGAGGCCGGCGAGCCGCGACGCGCGCCACCGGCGCTCGCCGGCGATGAGCCCGTAGTTCGTTGCCGATGCGGTGCACGATGATCGGCTGGATCACGCCGTGTTCTTTGATCGACGCGGCAAGCTCCTTCAGCTTCGTCGTCCTGAAATGTTTTCCGCGGCTGGAATTCGTTCGGCACGATCTTGTCCAGCTCGATCTCGGCGATGCCCGAGCGCTTTGCGCTCTTTATCGTTGAGCGCGGACAGGTCCGGAATGAGCGCGCCGAGGCCTTTACCGAGCGCCTGCTTTTGCATTGTTGATGACCTCCTTGGCAAGTTCGAGGTAGCTTTGCGCCCCGCGGGAGCGGATGTCGTAGAGCAGCACGGGCTTGCCGTGGCTCGGCGCCTCGCTCAGGGCAACGTTGCGGTGAATGACGGTGGTATAGACCTTGTCGCCGAAGTACTTGCGCACTTCCTGCGACACCTGCGTGGCCAGGTTGTTCCGGCTGTCGTACATGGTGAGCAGCACGCCTTCGATCGCAAGCTCGGGGTTCAGGTCCTGCTTGATCAGCTTGATGGTGTTCATCAGCGCCGACAGCCCTTCCAGCGCATAGTACTCGGTCTGGACCGGGATCAGCACCGCGTCGGCCGCGGTCAGGGCATTCACGGTCAGAAGCCCCGAGGACGGCGGGCAGTCGATGAAGATGTAATCGTAATTATCCCGGAACAGAGCGATGGCCTTCTTGAGCACGCGCTCACGGGCGATGGTATGGATGAGCTCGATCTCGACTCCGACCAGGTCGATCCCGGCAGGCACCACGTCGAGCCAGGGGAAGTGGGTGTTCTTTTTGATCTCGGCAAAAGACTTCTTGCCCGTAAAGAGGTCGTAGGTGCTGCCGGTGATGTCCTTGCGGTCAACACCCATGCCGCTGGTGGAGTTGCCCTGCGGGTCGGCGTCGATGAGCAGCACTTTTTTTTCAGCCGCGGCGAGCGACGCGGCGATGTTGACCGTGGTGGTGGTCTTTCCCACCCCGCCCTTCTGATTGGCGATTGCGATGACTCTGCCCATGCTTCAGGATCCCTCCGGTACTGCTGATTAAGAACTCGTAATTTACCATAGGAGCATGATAAAAGGAAGGGAAAAAGGGTATGGGGCATTGCGGATTTCGGATTGCGGAATGAATGTCTTTGACAAAATGCAGAAAACCTTTGGAATGTGATAGAGGGTCCGCAATAAAGGATGGAACGGCAAGGTCCGACGGTTTTAATCCGCAATCCGCAATCCGCAATAAAAAGAACCGACTGCCCAATAAAAAAGGCAGGACGGAACATTCCGTCCTGCCGTGAACCTTGTGCTACGAATATATTTACACGGACGCGGTTTCCTCGCACTCCGCCTTGGTCCTGTTCCAGCAGGGCCCGAGGATCGTTTCGAGGTCCTCTTCTGCCGTTGCTGCGATGGGCTTGATGTCGAAGTTCTTGACCAGCACGTCGAGCACGTTCGGCGTGATGAATGCCGGAAGCGTCGGCCCGAGCCGGATGTCCTTGATGCCCAGAGACAGCAGGGAGAGCAGGATGGCCACGGCCTTCTGCTCGTACCAGGAAAGGACCAGCGACAGCGGCAGTTCGTTCACGCCGACGTTGAAGGCCTTGGAAAGCGCGACCGCGATCTGGATCGCCGAGTAGGCGTCGTTGCACTGGCCGATGTCGAGCAGGCGCGGGATGCCGCCGATGTCTCCCAGGTCCTTGTCAAAGAAGCGGAACTTGCCGCAGGCCAGAGTCATCACGATAGTGTCCTTGGGCGCTTTTTCCACGAACTCCGTATAGTAGTTCCTGCCCGGCTTTGCGCCGTCGCATCCGCCGACGAGGAAGAAGTGGCGGATATTCCCTGCCTTGACCGCTTCGATCACCTTGTCAGCCACGCCGAGCACGGCGTTCCGGGCAAATCCGGCGAATACTTCCTTGCCCGGAGCATCTGCGGTGAATCCCGGAAGCGCCAGGGCCTTCTCGATCACCGAGGCAAAATTACCGTCGGAAATGTGCTTCACATCCGGCCAGCCCACCAGCCCGCAGGTGAAGAGGTTGTCCTTGTACGATGCCAGCGGCTTCTGGATGCAGTTCGTGGTCATCACGATGGCGCCGGGGAAGTGCGCGAACTCCTTGTGCTGGTTCTGCCAGGCCGTGCCGTAATGGCCGTAGAAGTGAGGATATTTCTTGAGGCTCGGGTAGCCGTGGGCCGGCAGCATCTCGCCGTGCGTATAGACATTGATCCCCTTGCCTTCGCTCTGCTTCAGGATCATCTCAAGGTCCTTGAGGTCATGGCCGGAAACAAGGATGGCCTTGCCCTTCTTCGCGCCGAGCGGGACCTTGGTCGGAACCGGATGGCCGAAGGTGCCGGTGTTGCCGCTATCGAGGATCTCCATGGCCTTGAGGTTGACCTCTCCGCACTTCAGCACAAGCGCGACCCATTCGTTCAGGCCGAGATCGGTGCCGGTCATGGCAGCCAGCGCTTCGGCCATGAACGCATAGACCGTATCGTCGGTCTTGCCGAGGATCTGCGCATGGTCCGCATAAGCGGCCACGCCTTTGAGCCCGAAGAGCAGAATGTCCTGGAGCGACTGGATATCGGGGTTGATCATTGCATCAGGCACCCGCTCCCTCACCTCGCGGCCCTGCTTCGCCAGAGCCTCGACGGTCGCCGCCGGTTTGAAGGAAGCGCTGCCGTGGGCGAAATCCGTCCTGCCGCCTGCTGCCGTGACCTTTGCCTTCAGCCTTCGCGGAGCTCAACGCTCTTCTTGATGAGCTGTTTCGAACCGCTTGGGGTCGAAATCCACGTTCGTGAGCGTTGAAAAGAGCCCTTTGGTCAGGAAGAGGTTCACTTCCTGGTCATCGACGCCGTGCCCCCTGCCTTCGACCGCAACGAGCGAAAGCCCTTTCATGGAATAGATCAGAAGGTCCTGAAGCGCCGATACCTCCGGGTCCTTGCCGCATACCCCGATCTTGGTGCATCCCTTGCCGTTTGCCGCCTGTTCACACTGATAACAAAACATGGTTCCCTCCTTGAGAATGATGGTATGTGTTCCTGATGGTGAGGGCCATACTACAGGAGGCTTCGCAGATCGCATATGACGGGGGTCATAAGAGTTGCGTTTTTTGGAAACTAATTTGCGCGAGGGAAGAACCTTTGTACACAGAAGAGGCGGTAACTTCGGATAAGGGCGGATAAACCTGAAAGCGATAGCAGGCCGCAGATGAACGCAGATTTTCGCAGATATAATTCAGGGCAAAAGCGTTTTTGTTATCCGTCTTTATCCGCGTTTATCAGATTTTATCTGCGTCCAAAAGCGTTGTTCCGTTTATTCCGCATTTGAAATGTTCCACGTGGAACATCCCATGCCCTTTGCCATTCATTCCGCAATCCGCAATCCGAATTGCGCAATTGAATCACACCTGTCCCAGCTCCGCCCCCGTCGGGCTGACGCGGATCGTGCCGAAGGAAAGATTGTGGATCGGCGATGCGTCCCTGATCGGGGTGATGACCCGCAGGGTCTGCTCTTTCAGATCGATCGTGCGCAGGATCCCGAGACCGAGGCAGCGGTTCTGGTTATCATTCAAGCCGATGAGCAGATGGTCGAGTTCGGACATCTTCATGACCGAAATATCGCGAACGCCGTACTGCTGCCTCGCAGTATACAGCTCCTCTTCGGAGTAATTGCCTTCCAGTAAGAGGAAAAGCCGGTCCGCAGAAAGCTCGGCATGGACCACGATGCCCTGAATGATCTTCGAAATCCTGTTGATGTCCCGGAAACCGAGCCGTTCGCCGGTCCGGAGCCCTGGGCCGTGGACGCCGACGTCATGCAGCGCGATCTCGAGGAAATCCCCTCCCCGGAAATATTCCTTAAAACGCAGTTCCCGTACTGCCTGCCGTGCCTCGCGGGTCGAGACCCTTGCGTCTGCCGGCACCGGCAACCGGAGCATAAGCAAGCCGTCGCGGTGCGCATGGGGAGCCAGGAGGTGCTCGATCTCATTTGTTCTCTGGAGCGCGACCACATAGCGCGGAGCGAGGATGTCGACCTCATGATACCGCAGCTCCCGGGCAGCGCCGCCGTTCACGAGCCCGCAGGTATTAATAACGATCAGGTCCGGCTCAAGGGTCCGGGCATGCGTGCAGAGCTTCTCGACGCCAGCTATCATTTCGAGCAAACGCCCCACCGGGCTGGTGTTTCCGATAAAGCACATGGCAGCGGCTGTCTTGCGCCTCATTAGATCGGCTGCATCGGCATAAAGCGAAAGGGAGAGTACTGCCGGGGGACCGACAAAAGGCTGGCCCGGATCGGCATCGATCCAGGCCACCTTTTTGTTCAGACGGAAGAAACAGCCGGTAAGATATAGGCAGAAGGTGGTCTTGCCCGATCCGGGCGCGCCCATGACCAGCACCGGCCCGCCCTGGCCCGCGATCTCTTCAGCTGCTGCCCGCCATTCAGGCGGTATGGTAAGTGATCCGTCTAGCATTAAGATTCTTTCGTAAAAGGCTTAACTACAGAGACACGGAGACACAGAGAAATGCTAAAGAACCTTTGACACGGATACCAAAAGTAGGCGCTTCTAAGCGAAATCGGATAAGGACCGGATAACGGCGGATTAATCTTTTACGGAGCAGGTTTGTACTTCATTCCGCAATCCGAAATCCGCAATAGAATGTTCCACGTGGAACATCGCCTCATCCCGCCTTCTTAAACACCCAGATCGCGCGCCTATAATCGGAATGCGGGAGCAAAAGCTCAAGCCTATGTTCTACCTTCACTCCGGCCTTGTCAAGTTCCTGATCGGCTATGGTCTCTTCCGGACCGCGGCTCAAGATCATAAGCCCGCCCGGCTTAAGAAACGGTACGCCATGACCGAGCGCTTCCTGCATCTCGGCAAAGGCCCTGGCAGTCACTATATCAAATGAGGAAAGATAGGTATCCTGAAGCTCCTCCATCCTTTTATCAATGATCTCAACTGCTTCCAGCGGAAGGGTCCGGACGATATGCCGTAAAAAAGAAGCCTTCTTCTTGACCGATTCCACCATGGTGATGGAAATATCCGGAGCAGCGATCTTGAGCGGGATGGCGGGAAAGCCGGCTCCTGATCCCATGTCCAAAAGCCGCAGACCCGGCACGGGAGCGAATGCCTTTAAATAGGAAAGGGAGTCGAGCAGATGCTTGATCACCGTATCCCGCTCTTCCGTGATCGCGGTAAGGTTGATCTTCCGGTTCCATTTCCTGAGTTCGGCAAGATAGATGAAGAACGCGTTCACTTGGTCTATCGAAAGGGCGATGCCAAGTTCCTTCGAACCTGCTATCAATAATTCCCGAGGTGTCATGGTTTATATCCTAAACCCAAAGCAAAAGCGTCTCTCGCAAAGCACGCAAAGGTCGCAAAGGAAATCTTTAAGTCCTGGTTTTAGCTCCGTTAACAACCGCCCCTCCATTCCGCATTCCGCAATCCGAAATCCGCAATTGTTACCCCCTTCCCCTCTTCCGCTTCTCAAGCGCCACCATCAAAAGCGATATCGCCGCCGGGGTCACGCCCGATATGCGCGACGCCTGGCCGAGCGAAATTGGCCGAACCTGTTTCAGCTTCTGCTTGACCTCGGCGCCGAGCCCGGTGATTGCGTCGTAGTCCAGGTCGGCAGGCACTTCTTTTTGTTCGAGCGAAGCAAAACGCGCCACCTGTTCGAGCTGGCGCTGAATATAGCCCTCATACTTCACCTGTATCTCGACCTGCTCTGCTGCAGCGGCTTCGAGCGGCTTCTCGGGCGGGCTAATTTTTTCGATCTCTTCGTATCCCAGTTCAGGACGCTTGAGCAGCTGGTCAAGAGAGGCCTCGGCTGAAAGCGCTGCCGTCCCCTTCCCGAGCAACAGTTCATTCACATCAGGCCCGGGTTTAATCCACGTCTTTCTGAGCCGCGAGATCTCCTGATCGATCGATGCCTGTTTTTCTTTATACCGTTCAAAGATGTCTTCAGATACCAGCCCGACCCCGTGCCCGTGAAGGCGGAGACGTTGATCAGCGTTGTCTTCGCGCAGAATAAGGCGATACTCGGCGCGCGAGGTGAACATGCGATACGGCTCAAGTGTTCCGCGCGTCACCAGATCATCGATAAGAACGCCGATGTACGCTTCGGCGCGGGAGAGGATGAGCGGCGGACGCTTCTGCACGGAGAGCGCGGCATTGATGCCTGCCATCAGTCCCTGGGCTGCTGCTTCTTCATACCCCGAGGTCCCGTTGATCTGGCCCGCAAAGTAGAGGCCCGCAATTCTTTTCGTTTCCAGCGAATGCTTGATCTGCATTGGCGGCGCGAAATCGTATTCAATGGCATAAGCGGGCCGCATGATCTCAACTTCCTCAAGCCCGGCTATGGAGCGATATAACTTTAACTGCACGTCATAGGGCAGGCTCGTTGATACGCCGTTTGCATAGTACTCTTCCGTATCCAACCCCTCTGGTTCTAGAAAAACCTGGTGCCGCTCCCGGTCAGAGAACCGCATCACCTTATCCTCGATGGATGGGCAATAACGTGGACCTGTGCCTTTGATAATTCCTGCGTAAAGTGGGGAACGGTCTAAGTTATTGCGTATGATTTCATGAGTAACGGTGCTTGTATAGGTTAAATAGCAGGGTACTTGTGGGAGTGGGTGAATATTTTCGGTGAATGAGAAGAATGGCGCCGGGTCGTCTCCGGGCTGTGGCTTCATCGTCGAAAAATCAATGGTCCTTCCGTTCAAACGCGCGGGTGTTCCGGTCTTGAGCCTGGCGATCTCGAATCCCAACTCCCTCAAACTGTCGGACAGCCCCACTGACGGGAACTCCCCTGCCCTGCCCGAAGGATAGTGCACGAGCCCGATATGAATAAGGCCTTTTAAGAAAGTACCGGTGGTGATGATCACGGTAGAAGAAAGGTACTGAACGCCGATGTTCGTTTCGACGCCAACGATCCTGTTGTCCTCGACAAGGAGCTTTTCCACAAGCCCCTGCTTCACGTCGAGATGAGGCTGCTTCTCGACCGACTCTTTCATGGCAATGCGGTAGCGCTGTTTGTCCGCCTGCGCCCGCGTGCCGCGAACAGCAGGTCCCTTGCTCTTGTTCAACGTACGGAACTGGATGCCTGTCCGGTCGATGATCTTCCCCATCTCCCCGCCCAGGGCATCGATCTCCTTCACGAGATGGCCCTTGGCAAGTCCGCCGATGGCGGGATTGCAGGACATGAGCGCGATGCTGTCCAGGTTCATGGTGAGCATGAGCGTGGATGCGCCCATGCGCGCGGCGGAAAGCGCGGCCTCGCATCCGGCATGTCCTGCGCCGATGACGATGACGTCATATGTTTTTTGAAGGGTCATGGGGTTTTATTATTGGAACCATCTAATCCGCGAATACACACGAATGCACGCCAATAACTTCTTTCTGTTTTTTATTCGCGTTCATAAGCGTCCATTAGCGGTTCCCAACGTTTACTTCCCAATACAGAACTCATTAAAGATCCGCTCCAGGATATCATCCGTATAGGTCGCGCCGATGATGAGCCCCAGGCTGTCCAGCGC
Source organism: Nitrospirota bacterium (assembly GCA_963836175.1). GTDB lineage: Bacteria > Nitrospirota > UBA9217 > UBA9217 > UBA9217 > GWC2-56-14. The sequence goes on along the minus strand of CAWIIS010000006.1, from coordinate 376,423 downwards.
GCCACGAAGATCGACTGCAATAAATTCCGGCGATTGCGCGGCGCTGGCCGACTCAAGCGCCTTGTCCAGGCTTGCTTTCGCCTGATTAAGAGCGAACACATGCCGCTGGTTCACCGCCCAGGCATGTTCCTTCGGCATGACCATGCCCTGCTTGGCCATGGCAGCGATCGCGTTTTTTAGTGACAAGAGCCCTTCCCCGGTGCGGCATGAAAGCGAGACCTGCTGATGGGGCAATGCTATCTGCTCAAGCTGCCTCGGCTTGTCTGCCTTGTTCAATACCAGAACAGCCTTCTTATCAGCGATGCCCGTGAGCACCTGGTGATCCTCGTCCGAAAGCGGCTCGGAGCTGTCGAGAACGACGAGCACGATATCTGCCGACTCGATAGCAGCATGGCTTCTGCGCACACCTTCCTGCTCCACCACATCATGGCTGTGGCGAATGCCTGCGGTGTCCACGATCCTGATCGGCACGCCGTCGATGTTCAGGAATTCCTCGATAATATCCCTTGTCGTGCCCGGGATATCGGTCACGATCGCGCGGTCCTGTTTGAGCAGAGCATTCAGAAGCGAAGATTTGCCAACGTTCGGCTTGCCGACGATCGCTGTTGCGAAACCTTCGCGCAGGATCCTGCCTGCGGCAAAACTCGACTGCAGCAAAGCCACATCCTCGGCCAGCGCCGCGATCTCGCGCGTCAAGGGCCCACCGGACTGGGTTTCAATATCTTCCTCGGGGAAATCGATGCCCGCTTCAACCGATGCGATGATCCCTACCAATCGGTCGCGGAGTGTCGTGACCTCATTCGAAAGGCCGCCTAAAAGCTGCTCATTCGCCGCTTGATGGGCCCGTTCCGTGCGCGCCGAGATGATGTCCATCACTGCCTCGGCCTGTGTAAGGTCGATCCTGCCGTTCAAGAACGCGCGCTTCGTGAACTCTCCGGGGTCTGCCTGGCGCGCGCCGGAAGCAACGAGCACGGCGACGGTGCGCCAGAGCGGCATCATGCCGCCATGACAGTTGATCTCCACCACGTCTTCCCGCGTATAGGTGGCAGGCGCGCGCATGATGCTCACCAGCGCTTCGTCGATGATCTCACCTGCTGCATCTACGACATGGCCGTAATGGATCGTATGGGTCATTGCATCAGCAAGAGCGAGCCCGGTGCGTGAGCGGAACACGAGCGATGCTATCTCAATAGCATCTCCTCCGCTCACGCGGATGATGCCGATCCCGCCCTGTCCCGGCGCGGTCGATACAGCGCATATGGTATCCGTTTCAAACATGGGCGGTATATTACCACAAAGCACAGGGTCTCAAAACATCTTTTTGCCGATGTAAAAGCCGTCTGCATCGCGCCTTCGTTTATCGAGGACGGTTTCGTGGTATTCACAGAAAGCTCCGACTTCCTCACCATGGGAGTTTTGTGCTAACAATCAGAGAATTTTGTGTACAATGTGCCGTTTTTCATGACATCCTTATGAAAACATCTGAAATAAAAGAACTTGTAGAAAAATTCTCGCCCGAGCAACTCGAGACCTGCATTTCACAGCAGCTTGAGAAAGGGGAAAATCTCTGCAACATCGTGGACCAGACCGACAAGGTGATCGAAGAGCTGAGCAAGGCGGCGGTCGTGCAAGAGCTAATGAGCCAGGGGATGAGCTTTTCCGAAGCGCTCCGCGAGCTGGGCCGCAGGATCCGCGCTGTCTATGGCAGCGAGGCAAAATAGTTTGTCACACCGCATGGTTACGCGAATCTTACAACGACAAGAAAGAGAACCTTGGACACGGATAAGGCTTTGACGTATCCGCTTTTATCAGAGCCTTTATCCAGTTTTTTCCGTGTCAAAGATCATATTCCATTGTAAAGAATATCATCTGATAACCTTTCAACAAAAAGGAACGGCAATGAAATCAAAACAACTTTGGGAACAATACAAGAAGCGCCTTTGCGTCACGCCCTCCATCGGCCTCATGCTCGATACGAGCAGAATGAACATCGAAGACGGCTTCCTGGACCGGATGGAACCGGAGATGCAGAAGGCCTTCGCTGCCATGGACGCGCTCGAGGCCGGCAGCATTGCGAACCCGGACGAGAACCGCATGGTCGGCCACTACTGGCTCCGTGCACCGGAGCGCGCGCCTTCTCGCCGAGATCAGCCGCGAGATCGAGGAGACCGTGCGGGCAATCAAGGACTTTGCCTTTGCCGTACATGCAGGCAAGATCGTTCCGCGCAAGTACGCTCTTTTCTCAAGGATCCTGATCATCGGCATCGGCGGATCAGCCCTGGGCCCCCAATTCATAGCGAGCGCGCTCGGCACATCCGCAGACAGGATGAAGCCAAGTTTTCTGGATAACACCGATCCGGACGGCATAGACCGCGTGCTTGCCGAGATCGGCAATGACCTTCAAAATACCCTCACCATTGTCATCTCCAAAAGCGGCGGCACTGCTGAGACGCGGAACGGCATGCTCGAGGCCGCTGCAGCCTATAAAAAAGCCGGGCTTTCATTTGAGCGGCATGCTGTTGCAATAACCGAAGTGGGGAGCAAGCTCGACGAAATAGCAAAAAAAGGTGGCTGGTTGGCAACATTTCCGATGTGGGACTGGATAGGTGGGAGAACATCAGTTATGTCTGCTGTTGGTCTCCTGCCGGCAGCATTGCAGGGCCTGGACATAGAAGAATTCCTGAAAGGCGCGTCCCAATGCGACGATGCAACACGATCCAGGGAGACCGGCTCGAATCCCGCGGCGCTCCTTGCCCTTGCCTGGCATCATGCCACGGGCGGCAAAGGCGCAAAGGACATGGTCATCCTTCCTTACAAGGACCGGCTGATGCTGTTCTCGAAATACCTCCAGCAACTGGTGATGGAATCGCTCGGCAAAGAGAAGGATTTAGGCGGCAAGGTCGTGAACCAGGGCATCACGGTCTACGGGAACAAGGGCGCCACGGACCAGCATGCCTACGTGCAGCAGCTGCGCGAAGGCGTGAACAATTTTTTCGCCACCTTCATCGAAGTGCTCGATGACCGGAACGGATCGTCCCTGGAAGTGGAGCCCGGCGTCACCTGCGGCGATTACCTGAGCGCCTATCTCCAGGGAACGCGGAACGCCTTGTACGAGAACAACCGGGAGTCGATCACCATTACTATCGACCGGCTCGATGCACGGTCGATCGGCGCCCTGATCGCGCTGTATGAGCGGGCAGTGGGGCTCTACGCCCTGCTCGTGAACGTGAACGCCTATCACCAGCCCGGCGTGGAAGCGGGAAAGAAGATGGCGGGCGCGATCATCAAGCTTCAGCATGATGCCCTCTCGCTGATAGGAAGCGATCCGGGGCGCTCCTTTACCGTTGAAGAATTGGCAACGGCGATCAATGCCGGAGAACAGGTCGAGTCGCTCTTCAAGATCCTGGAGCATGCCTGCATGAACGAAGACCACCGCGTGAAACGCCTGCCGGGCAAGACCATCTTCGAAGCGCGGTATCAGAGATCGGAACAGTAACGCATCATGCATGAACGGCTTGCGGTTATTTTGAACGACTACGGAATCGCCATGGAGCGGGCTTCGACATGGGCCTTTGGCGCGCCGGCGTCGTTCCTCTCGCACACCCGGGAGGAGATCAAGTGGGCGGTCAAGAACAGCCTGACCTTCCTCACGCAGGATGACGAGAAGACGCGCCTCATGCTGCGCTCGAGTTTCATCAATCTGGCGCTATTCATACCTGACGAGGAAGCCGCCATTTCAGCCAAAGCGCAGGCAGCGTTCCGGTCCGGCGATATCAGGAACCTGGACCTGGAAGAAATGAAGCAGGCGTTGGAGAACCTGAAACGCATCACGAGCGACCAGCAGGTGCTTATACAGGAGATCGATGCGTTCCTGGCGAAGTAAAAGTTTTACAACTATTCGGCATATTCTGGACCTAGAAGTGCGTTACATCCGAAAAAAAACCTTTGTCCGCAGATTTCGCAGATTTTAAAAGCACAATTCAAGTTTGTTTTAATCCGTGAAATCCGCGCAATCTGCGGAAGATATTTTGACCTGAACAGCTCTGTGGATTTAGACAAAAACCCGTTACGACCAGAGAGGTGCTTATGATAAACATGCTTGCAAAACTGCTGAAAGTGCTGAACTCGGAGACCGATCCCGCGCAGATCGGGCTCGCGTTCAGCTTCGCCATGCTGAGCGGCTTCCTGCCCTTCTTCAGCCCTCTTAATGTGATCGTTCTTCTCCTGGTGCTCTTGATCCGGATGAACCTGTCCGCCTATCTCCTCGGCATGGGCTTCTTCGCCGGCATCGCCTATCTTCTCGATCCCCTGTTCAGCCGGATAGGACTGGCGCTCCTGACCGCGGCGCCGCTGGAAGGGCTTTGGACCGCCATGTACAACAGCACGATCTGGCGGATCCAGAAGTTCAACAATACCGTCGTGATGGGCAGCTTCGTCTTTGCAATAGTGTTCTTCGTTCCGCTCTTCCTCCTGAGCAATGTCATGATTCGCAAGTATCGCGAACACGTCCTGAGCTGGGTGCGCAAAACACGGATCATGCAGATCATCATGGCAAGCAAGTTTTACGGCATCTACCAAAAGGTCTCGGGCTGGACAGGAGGTGCGGCATGAAGACGTGGATCCGCTGGCAGGGACTGATCGCCTTCGTGGTGGTGGTCTGCTCCGTTACTATGCTCTGGCTCTTTTTTCTGGACGGCTTCGTCAGGCGCATGGTTGAGAAGGTCGGCACGGGCCTGGCCGGCGCAGAGGTCGATCTTGCCGCTGCTGACGTGAAACTGTTCCCCCTGGGCATCACGCTGAACGGACTGCAGGTGACGAACCCGGAGGAACCGGCATTGAACAGCCTCGAATGCGCGCGGATCGCCTTCTCGCTCGACAGCCTGAACCTGCTGCGCAGAAAAGTGATCGTGAACGAGATGGCGGCTGAAGGAGTGCGGTTCGACACCAAACGAGCGCGGCCGGGGCGGGTGCCGAAGCCGCCGGAGAAAAAACCCGAGGAAAAGAGCTCGTCCCTGTCCTTGTCGTTCAGTATGCCCGACGCGAAGAAGATCCTTGAGACCGAGCAGCTCGAATCGCCGAAGATGATCGAAACTGCAAGCGCCGACCTGGCCAGAGGGCAGGATGAGTGGCAGAAGCGCATGAACGAGCTGCCTGACCGTGCCGCCATCGACGCGTATAAGGCCCGCATTCAGAAGATCAACCAGTCGAAGAAGTCCGGCATCGCCGGCCTGGCAGGCGAACTCGGCGAGATGCGAACGCTGACCAAAGACCTTGAGCAGGAACTGGAGCGCGTCAAAAAGAGCAGGGCCGCCTTCTCCGCTGATCTTGCCTCGGCACAGAAGCTCGTCGCCGATATGCAGGAGGCGCCCATGAAGGACGTGCGGCGGCTGCGCGACAAGTACGGCATCTCGGCAGCGGGCCTCCAGAACCTGAGCCAGGCGCTGTTCGGCGACAGCATCGGCTCCTGGGTGCGCACGTCCCTGCTCTGGTACAACCGGCTGCAGCTGGTGTTCCGGAGCGCGGTTGATAAAAAGGGCGACAAGCAGGTCGTGAAGCCCATCCGGGGCCGCGGCGTCAACGTACGCTTCAGGGAATCGCGCCCTTTGCCCGACTTTCTGATCAGCCGGACAGCGGTCTCGGCGGAACTCGCTGCGGGCATGTTTGCCGGAACGATCCGGAATATCACGCCGGAACAGCAGGTGCTCGGCAGCCCCCTTACCTTCTCGTTCTCCGGGGAGAAACTGAAGACCGCACAGGCGATGGAACTGACCGGCGCCCTGAACCATGTGGCGCCGTCCAGGGCGGAGGACACTGCGCGGTTCGCCCTGCGCGGATATCAGGTGAAAGACCTTGCCCTGTCAGGCAGCAAAGCCCTTCCGATCACACTGCAGGAAGGCCGGATCGACCTCGACCTGCAGGCGCGGAAGACCGAACCAGCGCTCACGGGAAAGCTCGTGGTGACGGTACGCGACGCCCGCCTGGACGCAGGGTCCGGCAATGCATCAGGACCGCTCGCGTCTGCTATAAGGAATTCCCTGTCCAAGGTCTCGCAGTTCACCCTGACGGCCGACCTCGCGGGAACGCCCGAGAACTACGATGTGAAAATCACCTCCGACCTCGACCGGGTGCTGAAGGATAGTGTGGGCAGGGTTGTGAAGGAGCAGGGCGACCGGCTTGAAAAAGACCTGAAGACCGCGGTGCTTGCCAAAACGGACAAGCAGCTTGCTGGCCTGCAGAAAAACTACAGCGGGCTCTTGTCCATGAACGGCAGATTTGACGACGTACAGAACCAGCTGAACGGGCTGATAAAGGAAGCAACGGCGTCAAGCGGGGCGGGAAAATTCAAGCTGCGCAGGTAAGGCGGTTTGAAACGGATAAAGCAAGCGACGCGCAAACCTTGGATTCGGTCGAAATGTGCATGGCAGGAAAACTCCGGGTAGGGCGGGTTTTGGCTGGCGTGGCGGGCACCGATGAAAATGCAGTTGTGTGCTCTTGACCAGATCTGATATAGTAGCGCAATGGAAAGGGTGTCGAAAATAAAGACAAACGTGATTCTTCTTACAAGCGGGTCAAGAAAAACACCTGGCGAGATCTATCAGGTGCACTCAATCGCTTTTTCTCTGATATTATCGGTCATTATCATTTTGTTCTCGGGTAGCGCCTATACAAGGAATATTGTTTGGATGAATGAGGTGACTTTATGGGAAGACGTAGTAAAGAAGTCCCCATTATCAGGTCGGGGTCATTACAATCTTGGCAATGCTTATAAACATAATGGATTGCTGGATAAAGCCATAAGTACTTATCTGATCGCGATAAACTATCAAAACAGTTACTCTGGCCTGGCGGATACCTTCAATAATTTAGGCCGGATATATGAAGAAAAAGGGCTGAAAGATTATGCTGTTAACGCTTATGAGAGAGCGGTTCAATATAATCCTGACAGTGCCGTTATTCATAACAACCTTGGATTGCTGTACTTGGACAAAAAACGCCTGGCAGATGCTGTCAGGCAGTTCGTTATTTCCATCAAACATGAACCGCTCTATGCAAAGGCTCATTTGAATTTGGGTCGAGTGCTGGAATTACAGGGACTCCACGATGAAGCGTACGACGAATTTCAGAAAGCATATGCCTTGGATGCGAGCCTGCAAAAGCTCATGGACTCAACTAATGAGCGGACACGATAAGAGCAATCATCTTTTTGACAATGGTCTTGCAAAGTGAGTTAAAATCTGCCCCGCCCTGAAGCGGGGCAGAACACATACGCTGACTTATCAAACTGCCGGCTAAACTCGCTCTACAAATACGCCGAAAAGTACGCCTTGATCTCCCGCAGCACATCATCCGCCGCGAGCGGCACCATCTGGGCAAAACAATCAAGGTTCACCAGCGCGTTCACGTTGGCGTCCTTCTTCGCGGCATCGCGCAGTCGTATCGCAAAATCCCGGTTCACGATGCCGACCTCGGCGTACACGTTCGCCAGGCCGTCCAGAGTCCAGGGCGGCGTGCTGCCGTCCTGCTTCTGAAAGTATTGCGCCATCAGGTACATGGTCGCCATCCTGAAGATGGTCTCGTCCAACGAAGCAAAGGGCAGGTGAAAGCGGACCATGGGCTTTAGATGCGCCATGACCGGGCAGCCGCTCGTGGTCATGATGATGCCGATGAGCGGGCTCAGACCGGCCTGGATGGTCGTTGACTTGGAGTAGGTGCGCTCCTCGACCGCCACGTTGACATCAACGTTCTCGTGGGACACGATGTCCTTGAACTGCTCGGCAATATCCGCGAAGTTCAGCGCCACCGGGCAGTAGAGGTGCTCCCGTTCGCTGAGCGGACAGTTTTCGCACTTCTTATGGGTCAGCAGCGCCCAGAGGGGCGGGTTCGGCCGCTTCTCCAGCTGCAGCGCCAGCGTTGCCCGGTCCAGGACCATGACGAATTTCTTGGTCATGCCGTTCTTGAACGTGTAGGTATAGGCGATCGTTATCGGTGTTTCCATTGTCCGTGTCCCTCCTGACGGAGCAACTTTATAACAGGACCCGCGCCTTGTCAAGCCTGATGAAGCAAATTAGCTGTTGCAGTTCAGGAAGAGAAGAATTATACTGCGTAACTGATAGAACACCGCCGGCCCGACATCTGAGCCGGCGTCAATTATTACGAAGGAGAGCACGCATGGCAGAGGCAAAAAAAGGCGATATCGTATTGGTACACTACACCGGCAAACTGGCGGACGGCACCGTGTTCGACACCTCAAAGGAACGCCATCCCCTGAAGTTCACCATCGGCAACGGACAAGTGATCGCGGGGTTTGAGCGGGCGATCATCGGCATGAGCCCGGGAGACTCGAAGACCGTCCGCATTCCCCCTGCAGAGGCCTACGGGGATCACCGCAAGGACCTCGTTATCACCTTCAGCCGGAACCAGCTGCCCGCAGGGCATGGACCCCAAGGTGGGACAGCGCCTCGAGCTCACGCAGGAGAACGATCAAACCGCGCTCGTTACGATCGTCGGTATCACCGATACGGATTTGATGCTCGATGCCAACCATCCCCTTGCCGGAAAAGAGCTGACCTTTGACCTGCAGCTCGGGACCATTGAATAAAACCGGGGAGCAGGGCTCTTCGGTCTGATACTTCGGGGCGGCCATTCACCGCTCTGTGATGGAACTATGAACAGGTCTCAATCGCGATCGGCATTCCGCATCGTCCTGTACTATCTGCTCTTCGGCGTCGCCTGGATCGCCGTCTCCGACCGGGTGCTGGAACAGCTCGTCCAGGATCCGCACCGCCTGAGCACGCTCCAGACCTACAAGGGCTGGGCCTTCGTGCTTGCCAGCGCCCTGCTGCTCTATTTCACGATCCAGCGCGAGCTCCGCGCGGGCCTGCGAACGGACCTGGCCCTGCGCGAATCCGAGGAAAAATACCACTCCCTCATTGAAACGGCCAACGACGCCGTATTCATCATCGACGCCGACACCGGCATCATCCTGGATACCAACAAACGGGCCTGCGATCTTCTCGGCCTGCCCCGCGATACCATCATCGGCATGCACCAGCGGGATATCCATCCTGCCGAATATGCCGACAAATGCAAAGAGATCCTCGAAGCTTCGGCAAAAAAGGGCGGGGTCATCGCCGGCGATCTCTGCGTGTTCCACCGCGAGGGCCGCAGGATACCAGTGGAAGTGAGCGGCACGACCGTGGAGCGCGGCAACAGGCGGTTCCTCCAGCTCTTCCTCAGAGACATCTCCCTGCGCAAAGCAGCCGAAGACCTGGCGCAGAAGCGCCTCCAGCGCCTCGCGGCGCTCCATGCCATTGACATGATCATCAGCTCCAGCCTGGACCTTCGCGTAACGCTCTCGGAGGTCCTGGACCTGGTCATCTCCCAACTCCATGTTGATGCCGCCGCCGTCCTCCTCCTGAACAAGGACACCCAGACGCTCACCTACGCGGCCGGGCGCGGTTTCCGGACCTCCACCATCGAGCAGTCCAGCCTTCGCATGGGCGAAGGCCTTGCCGGCACCGCCGCGCTTGAGCACCGGAGCATCATCGCCCCTGATCTTCGCGACCCCGCCGGCGGTTTCCAGCGCGCGGCGCTGCTCGAAAGCGAGGACTTTATCGCCTATGCGGTCGTGCCGCTCATGGCAAAAGGGAAGGTGCAGGGCGTTCTCGAGGTGCTGCACCGCGCTCCCTGGAACGTTGACGCGGAATGGCAGAGCTACCTTGAGGCCCTTGCGGCCCAGGCCGCCATTGCCATAGACAACGCGGCCCTCTTTGATGATCTTCAGCAATCGGCCATCGAGGTCACCCTGGCCTACGACGCCACGCTCGCGGGCTGGGCCCACGCGCTCGATCTCCGGAGCAGGGAAACGGAGCGCCATACCGAGCGGGTGGCTGAAATGACCATCCGCCTTGCACATACCATGGGCATGGGAACAAAGGAGCTGGTGCATATGCGACGCGGCGCGCTCCTGCATGATATCGGGAAGATCGGCATTCCCGACAGCATCCTGCTGAAACCGGGACCCCTGACCGACGAAGAGTGGACGATCATGCGCCGTCATCCCCTCTTTGCTTTCGAGATGCTCCAGCCGATCGCCTACCTGCGTCCGGCCCTGGACATTCCCTATTGTCACCATGAGTGGTGGGACGGCACGGGTTATCCGCGAAATCTCAAAGGCGAGCAGATCCCGCTTGCGGCGCGCATCTTTGCTGTTGCCGATGTCTGGGACGCCCTTATCGCAAAGGACCGTCCTTACCGGCAGGGCATTTCCAAAGAAGAGATCCGCGAACATATCCGCTCCCTCTCCGGCACCCAGCTTGACCCCCGGGTCGTGGACACGTTCCTGAGCATGGAGTGGTAGAATAATCCTACGGCGGAACCACAAGGCATCTCTCGCAAAGCTCGCAAAGGACGCAAAGAAAATCCTAAACCATGACTTGTTCTCAGGTTTTAAACGAGAAAATATTTTGACCCAAGGTCCCCTTTGCGCTCTGCGAGAAAATTTCCTGCCTTTTTTGACTATAATTTGATTACGTTCCTACCCTGTACTTACTATGCGAGGCGCGATGAAAAATACTTCACGATCACGAGTGGTACTTGCCGGAGATGTGGGCGGCACAAAAACGCGGCTTGGCCTTTTCCGCGTGGACAGCGCCTGCAGTCGCCTTCTTCTGTCACAGGCCTTTCCGAGTAAGAATTTCGACGATCTCGAAAGCGTCATAGAGGAATTCCTTGAGGGGCGGGAGCGCCTGTCCGCAGCGACCTTCGGTGTAGCCGGGCCAGTTGTTTCCGGCATGGCCGTAGCCACCAACCTTCCCTGGAAGATCGCTGAGCGATCACTGAAGAAGTTCCTCTCCATCCGCAATGTTTCACTCGTCAATGATCTCGTCGCCAACGCCCACGGCATTGAGGTCATGCAGCCGAAGGATTTTATGACCCTGAACCGGGGCAGTCGGGCCGACGGCAACCGGGCGCTTCTGTCGGCCGGGACCGGCCTCGGCTCGGCGGTCCTGTTCTGGGACGGCGCGCACCATATCCCTTCGCCGTCGGAAGGCGGCCATGTCGATTTCGGGCCGAAGAACCGCCTGGAGCTGGGACTGCTCAGGTATTTGTTCGAACAATACGGCCATGTGAGCTATGAGCGGATACTGTCCGGGTCCGGCTTGTTCAGCATCTACCGGTTTCTGCGGGACACGGGAAAATACGGCAAAGAGCCGGCCTGGCTGTCCCGGCAGATGGAGCAGGATGACCCGGCTGCTGCGATCACGGAAGCCGCGCGGCTTGAAAAAAGCAAACTTTGTGAAGCAACGCTCGATCTGTTCGTCTCCATTTACGGCGCCGCCGCAGGAAACCTGGCGCTGCAGGTCATGGCCACGGGCGGGGTGTTCATCGGCGGCGGCATAGCGCCGAAGATCAGCTGGAAGCTCAAGGACGGCACGTTTATGAAGGCCTTCACGAGCAAGGGCCGGCTTTCTCCGATCGTTACGCGCATCCCGGTGAAGGTCATCATGAACGATCAGGCTGCGCTCCTGGGAGCTGCGGCGCATGCAGCGAAGAGGAGCAGGGAGAAGCAGAGCCGTTAAACTTAAAAAAGCATTTGGACGCGGATACCAGAAGTAGGCGCTTCTAAGCGAAATCTGATGAACGCGGATAAAAACGGACAAAGACAGATAAAAAACTTACCCTTGTGGTGAAGGCTTGTTCCATACGAAGCGCCTGGTTTTATCTGTGAAAATCTGCGTACATCTGCGTCCAATTGCTGTTTTTGGTATAAAGGATTCCCCATGGAACAGAAGCCTCTGATACTGCCGCAGGACGAATATAACAGGACCCTCGTCGATAACGTTCATCCCGCAGGCTGGAAAAATCCTGAGCCGGCCGCGTGCTACAACCTCGTGGTCATCGGGGCAGGCACGGCAGGGCTGGTATGCGCAGCGGGAGCGGCAGGCCTGGGAGCGAAGGTGGCGCTGATCGAGCGGCACCTCATGGGCGGCGATTGCCTGAACACGGGCTGCGTTCCGTCCAAAGGGCTGGTCAGGGCAGGCCGTGCAGCGAACGAGGTGAAGGCTGCAGCAGCCTTCGGCGTACACTGTGGCCAGGTGTCCATCGATTTTGGACGCGCCATGGAGCGGATGCGGAGCGTCAGGGCCGGGATCAGTTTCCATGATTCTGTCGAGCGGTTCAGCAGGGAGCTCGGAATCGACGTCTTTCTCGGAAGCGGGAAGTTCGCGGGGCGTGACCGCATCGAGGTCGATGGCAGGGTTCTGACGTTCAAGAAGGCCGCGATCTGCACCGGAGCGCGGGCGGCAGCCCCGCCCATTCCCGGCATCGAGGAAACCGGCTATCTCACCAATGAGAACGTCTTCTGGCTTACAAAAGCCCCGGCAAGGCTTCTCGTGATCGGCGGCGGCCCTGTCGGCTGCGAGCTCTCCCAGACTTTCGCGCGCTTGGGAAGCGAAGTAACGGTCGTTGAAACATCCGGCCGACTGCTCTCGCGGGAGGACGCAGATGCCGCGGATATCTTGCAGCAGTCGATGCTGCGCGACAACGTGAAACTTGTTCTGAACGCGAAGATCCAGAAGGCGGAAAAACGGGGCGCTGACAAGGTCATCTTCGTAGAGCAGCAGGGCGAGATCCGGGAGCTCGCTGGGGACGAGATCCTGGTCGGAGCGGGCAGGGCGCCGAACGTCGAGGGGCTGAACCTCGAAGCGGCGGGCATTGCTTATGATCTGCGCAGGGGAGTTGTCGTGAGCGATATGCTCCAGACCTCGAACCCGCGTATATATGCGGCCGGCGACATCTGTTCCCCCTACCAGTTCACGCATACGGCCGATGCGCTGGCGCGCATCCTGATCGCCAACGCATTGTTCAAGGGAAGACAGAAGACCTCATCGCTGGTCGTTCCGTGGTGCACTTATACCGATCCCGAGGTGGCCCATGTCGGCATGTATGAAAAGGAAGCCAATGACCAGGGCATTCCCGTTCTGACGCTGACCGTTCCCTTTGCTGATCTGGACCGCGCGGTGCTGGACGGGGAACCGGAGGGTTTTGCGCGCGTGCACCTGAGGAAAGGGACCGACAAAATCCTCGGTGCCACGATCGTGGCGCGCCATGCCGGTGAGATGATCAGCGAACTTTCCCTGGCAATCACCGCCGGGCTCGGCCTTTCTGCTATCGGCAGGACGATCCACCCCTATCCGACGCAGGCTGAGGCGGTAAAAAAGCTGGCCGATCTGTATAACCGCAGACGGCTGACGCCCTTCGTGAAAAAGCTTTTAACAGCGTGGCTTATGTGGCAGCGTGCATGACCCTGAGAATCCATGGGCGGGCAGGTTATGCTATGCTTAAGCAGTGACCGACCCATGAGCATCCGTCAGGGTCGTATCCTGAGAGGAGGAAACCCAATGCTTAAGGATTTCAAAGATTTTGTCATGCGCGGCAATGTACTGGACCTGGCTGTGGCGGTCATCATCGGTGCGGCATTCGGCAAGATCGTGACCCTGCTCGTGACCGATATTTTGATGCCGCCCCTGGGGCTCATCGTAGGGAACGTGGATTTCAGCAATCTTTTCATTAACCTGTCAAGCGTTCCCTACCAGTCGCTTGTCGAGGCTAAAGCTGCCGGCGCGGCAACCATCAACTACGGAGTTTTTCTGAATGCGGTGGTGAATTTCCTGATCGTTGCTTTTGTGATTTTTCTGCTGATCAGAGCTGTTGCGCGGCTCAAGCGGCAGGAGGAGGCGCCTCCCTGCGGCCCCGGCAACCAGGGAATGCCCCTATTGTCTGTCGAACGTGCCGATCAGAGCGACACGCTGCGCATTCTGCACGTCGGAGCTGAAGGCGGGGTGAACGGACGCGTGCAGGCAGTACCCTTAAATTACCCTGACCGGGGTATTTACAGCCCGGTTGTTTTCAGGTACTATCTTATGCCATGAAAATACAAAACATCATGAGAAATTGCTGAAGCTTTCTTGCCGCGGCTGTATTTTTCTGCATCGGCATGCTCGTCTTGAACCCGCAGTACATTGCGATCAGCAGCTCCTGGGACTATATCGTTCTGCAAATGCTCACCTTTATGAACGGCTCTGGGTCTCTGCCTGGTGCTGGGCCTGCTGGTGAAGACCCTCTGGAGCAATCGAGCGCTGCTGCGGAATGGCTGCATGACAAGACATCAGAAGAGGTCATCTAGGCGCTCCGTGCCGCGCTGCATTATTGTAAAAGTGTCTTTTTTATCCGGTGTTAATCCGTTCCTGACCAGTCCACATGCTTTTTTAGGATACGGCAGTTAAGTGGTCTCCATGCCCAGCACCTGTCCAGCCCCGCTCACCGGATCCGACTTCTGTCCCTCCGCTCTTCGCCTGTCCTGTGTTCCTGCTTCCGCTGCTGATCGTCCTGCCGGTCCTGTTTTCTGATGATCTTGCGCGGCTCCTTCATCTGTGTCACCGGCAGGTCTTTCGGCGCGGCAGGCGGCCTGAATACCGAGGTGTTGCGGTCCCGTGCCATGGGCCGCTCGCTCCTGAGCGTTTCCGGGCTCGTTTTTCGCACACGCTCGGGCGGGAGCTGCGACGGGCAGGCCGGTCGGTCCTGATGGACGGCTGCGGCTGCGTTGATGGTTTCACGACCTGGCGCTCGCGACGCTCCTGCTGTCCGCGCTGCTGCGCAGGCTGCTGACGAAGCTGTTTACGCATCTCTTGCGGAATGAGCACAATGGGTCTTTCCGGTCTCTTCTGCGGAGGCACAAATTCCCTGCCGTCCGTCAGGCGGCGCTGCGCTCCATCGCGAAACGGGTTGTCGCGGACCGTTATCGGCACCCGGCGGCCGGTGCCGAAGGAGTCCCGCTGTACCACGGTCACGGAGTTCCTGATGCGGGCATTGGTATAGGTCCGATTGACTATGATGGTATTGATGTTCACCGTCCTGATGTTCACGCTGTGGGGGCCGTAATGGCCGTATCCGTAGTATATCTCGCCAGGCGCCAGCGGCACCCAGGCAACGTAGGTCGGTGTAAAGACCCACCCGACGTATCCCGGCCCCCAGTAGACGGCGCCGAAGGGCGGCGGCACCCAGCTCCAGCCGAAGCTCGCAATAAAGGTCCAGCGTCCGTAATGGGATGGCGCCCAGCCCCAAGGGTGGTAATCGACCCAGACATAGTTGCCGCGGATCCAGACCCAGCTGCCATAAGTGTAGGGCGCCCAGGCCGCATCGGTCACGATGGGATTCCAGACGTAGCCGTAATCGGGCGTGTAGTGCCACCGTCCATTGCCGTCGAAGTCAGAAGCATATTCATGAAGTTCGTCAGGCAGGTAGCGGGCGCTTTCGCCCCAGGCGGCCACGCGGCTGTCCCGCTCCCGGTTCCAGCGTTCCCAGTCATCGGGTGCGCCGATCGGCGCGAGCTCCACATTGGTCTCGCCCCGGACCGTCAGCGTGTTTCCGGCAGCGACGCGCGTGGCGCCGGTCCGGTTCTCAACCGAGGCAGAGCCCTTCAGGACCGAGACCTCGACCACATTGTCCTCGGTCACATCGAGCATCAGGATGGAGTTGTCCTCGCTCCTGATCGACGAGAAAGGCGTGTCGATCTGGACGGTCCTGATGCCCCCGCGAATGTTGTTCAGGTAGAGGTGTCCGCGGTCCAGGTAGAACTGGGCTCCATTGTCTCCCATGGTCAGGATGTCGAGGGAACTCATGTCCCCGGCGCGGACAAAGACCCCGCCGCGGATCTGGACCTCGGCCCTTCCCTCCGCGGGCACCCAGAGACGGTCGCCTTCGCCAAGAGGCACGTTGATCGCGGCCTCCGTCCAGTCCGTGCTGTCCTTGATCAGCACCTGGACATCACCGTTGATAAGGCTCAGGCGCACGCGCCCCATATCCTCGGAGTCGTCTGAAAAAGCCGGCGCCGGGACCAGCATGATCAGCGCCGCTGCTGCGAATAATATCCGTTTCATTCCGCACCTCCTGGAAGATCGCAGATCATAAAAATACGATATAGCTATATTATTATACCTCATGACGAAAGAGGACACAGCACTTTTCCCCCCGGTCCGGACGGCGGGGTGCAACAAAAGGATTCCTGTATTTTGCATCATCCAACGAAAATAACCTGCAGAAAGTGAAGCTTCCGTATCGCGGTTTCTGCAAACCGGTTGGCAGGCATGCTACACTAAAATAAGAAGGAGGTGTCTGCTATGAGTATGCGCGCGGTCCAGTTGCTCCTGTGCCTGGCGGCAACGGGCCTCTTTCCCCTGACCAGTTTCAGCGCTGACCTGGTCCTGCGCGTCGAGGACGGAGCCATCATCCCCTTCCAGCAAATGATCGATGACGTGAAGAAGGCGGACATCGTTTTTGTGGGAGAGGTTCACAATATGATCGAGCACCACCGAAACCAGCTTGCCGTCATCAGTGCCCTCCATGAGGCAGGCGCCGACATGGCAATCGGGCTTGAGATGTTCAGAGCCGACAGCCAGGATACCCTGGATGGCTGGACCCGCGGGCGCCTCTCCCTGGACCGGTTCCTCCCGGCCTACCTGGACAATTGGACCATGCCCTGGTCCCTGTACCAGGACATCTTCCTGTACGTCCGCGAGCATGAACTGCCGCTCGTCGGGCTCAATGTTTCCAACGGTGTTGCGGCAAAGGTGGCGCGGCAGGGGTTCGCCTCTCTGTCGGCGGCGGAGAAAGAGGCGCTGCCGCCGGGCATCAGCTGCAGGGTCGACGATAAATATATGGAATTGATCAGGCAGGCCTATGCGATACATGCCCGCAGCGGACGAACCTTCCTGAATTTCTGCGAGGCGCAGATGGTCAGGGACAAGTCCATGGCCTGGCATCTTATCGCCTATCGGAACAAAAATCCGAAACGGACCACGGTGGTCCTTGCCGGCATCGGCCATGCGTGGAAGCGGGGGGTCGCCGAGCAAGTGGACCTGGAAGCGAAATTATCCATCCGTTCCATACTGCCCTACCTGCCCGGGCAGATAGACCAGAAGAGCGTAACGACCAGGGATGCCGATTATGTGCTGCTTCAGTAACCATTTCGATGCCCGGCCCGCTCCTCTTCCGGCTTTATTTCCGCTTCTCCCTGTGCTACAGTAGCGCATGATGAAAGGATGCATTACGTTCTGTTTCGCAGCGCTGTTGCTCTCTGCGCGCCCGATTGCTGCTGTCGAGCTCGCGGGTCCGTTCCTGGTGAAGAACCAGTTCCCGATCTTCATGGCTGCAGGCCAGCCCTATCTTGAGCCTGCAACACCAGCCGATTCCTTCTCCGCGGGTCTTTCCCATTCGAGCCTTTTTGTGATGGAAGATTCATCAGCGTGGTCAGCTCACCTTGACCTCGAGCTGACGGAGCTTAATGTCCGGTATCGCCGGACGGTCCCGGGCGGGATAGAGCTTGGTGTTGACCTGCCGTTCCTGCGTGCAACAGCCGGATTCCTCGACCGTCCGCTGGCCTGGTACCACCGTGCTTTTGGATTCCGTGACTACAACAGGAACACCAGGCCGGACAATGCCTTTCTCTACGAGCTCAGGCTGAACGGCATGCCGGTGATTATGGGCGAGAACGACAAGTCCGGAATCGGTGATCTGCGGGTGGTTGCCAAGAAACAGCTCCTGGCAGATGATCTTATCGTGAGCGTCATGGGGACCCTGGAGCTGCCGACCGGGGACGCAAAGGCAGGCTACGGGAACGGAAGCGTGGACACCGGTGTGGCGGTGCTCATGGACCGTCGCCTGGGGCAGGATGCAGTGTGGTACACGAACCTCGGGGCAGTGTTCCCGGGCGATCTCAAGGGATACCAGACCGTCGGGCTCAGGAACTACGGCTACGCGGGCACGGGACTGGAGGCGCTCGCGTGGCCTTCCCTCAGCCTCATCGGCCAGGTGAGCGTCCAGACCTCTCCCTACCCCAGGACGGACATCTCAAAGATCGACCGGTCGGCGGTCCTGCTGGTGCTCGGCGGCCGGTACTATGCAGCGAGGGGCAGCGTCGAATTGTCGCTCACTGAAGACCTGAATACCAGCGGAGCGCCGGACTTTATCCTGAACCTTACCTGGAGAACGCCATGGTGATCGGGGCCCACAGCATGACCGCGTGATGAGGAATTCGACATTGTTTTTTTTCATCGAGTAAGGGTAATATAATAAATATTCAAGCTAAGGTTGAAGGCTGAAGGTAGTAATTGACCTGTAGGGTTCGGATTCACCTGTGTGATCGAACACTATTGTTGTCGTTCCCTTCAGTCTTCGGCCGATCCACCTGCATTAGGAGAATCATTCATGTGTGATCTGAAGGCGTATGTAAAAACCAAGGGGCAGGAAGAGCTGCTGCTCGAAGCGGTGAACCAGGTGCGCGCGGAGAATGGCTTCGTAACGATCCGGAATCTTTTCGGCGAAGAAAAGACGGTGCGTGGTGAAGTTCGCGAGGTGTCGCTCATCAAGAACCGCATGGTCATCGAACAGGCATGAGCGCCGAACAGGTTGTCACGACCTTGCCCTTTCGCCCTTAGGGGGGACCTTGTTAACAGTTCCAAAAGGGGCAGTCTCTCCCGATAGTCCTTCTCCGCACCTCTCTTCTCAAGCGCTGGGTAGCACATGTTTTGCATCCAAAATTATAGGGCAGGCGGCATAAAAAATAGTTTTATATTGTGTGGATTTGTGCATTTGCTATAATGGCCCTGCGTAAAAAGACGGCATCGCTCTGTGTTCAGTCCGAGAGAGTAGGGGGGATAACGAATGAACAAGGTCATCGTATGCGGGGTTTTGTTGGTCATGGTCCTTGCAGCAACAGCCTGGGGCAAGGTCGGAGGCGGGGATGTCACGTTCACGCTCACGGGCGCGTCAAATGTCAACTTCAGCCACGATGCGCACATTACGAAATACAAACAGAAATGCGGGGACTGCCACTACCGGATCTACACCACGACGGTGCAGCGCAAGGATGTGACCATGGCTCAGATGCAGAAAGGCCAGTCGTGCGGCGTCTGCCACGACGGACAGCGGGCTTTTGATGTGAAGGGCAGTTGCAATAAGTGCCATCCCTGATCGGTCGCTGCAAGAGACGGTGCTGCCGGTTGTCCCTAAACGGGGGAAAATCAATTTTATCCGTTGCCATCCCTGCGGCACAGCGTCTCTGCGCGAAAAGGCTTTTAATTTTGACTTGTTGGAACCAAATACAAAAACGAGCTGTATAACAAAAAACCTTCAAAAAAGTAGCCGGACCCGATGCCTTCCCGGGCATTGCATGTTATACTATTCCTAAATCGGACATGCCCGAACCAATTCTGCCACAAAGACATACACGCCAGGAAAGACCCGATCACGGCTCACCTTTTTTGATCCGCTGATACTAAAGCGGTCTGATTTCGCCGGGCGACCAGACAAGGGAGGCAACATGAGCAACCACGATGTGTCGAGACGGAGCTTCATGGTCCGAACGATCATTGCCATTTTCGCGTTCATCGGCGCCAGCCTCGGCGCGGCCCTCGGAGGGTTCGGCATCATACCTGCGCTCAAAAAAAGTGAGCCCGGCTGGAGCGATGCCGGCACCGTGGCCGATCTTGTGGCGGGCCAGCCGCAGGAGCGCCGGTTCTCCGAGATCGTCAAGAGCGGCTGGCAGTCGGACAAACTGGACCGGACCATCTGGATCGTCAAAAAGACCGACAACAGCGTGGCCGCCTATTCGTCCAGCTGCACCCATCTCGGATGCGGCTACCGCTGGGTCGTGGCGCAGCAGCGTTTTGCCTGCCCTTGCCATGGCAGTTTTTTCGACATCAACGGCGCGGTCCTTGCCGGCCCTGCTCCGCGGCCGCTCGATGCGCTCCCGACGCGCGTGGAGAACAACAGGCTCCTCGTCAGGTACGAGGTATTTCAGCTGGGCAATACCGCGAAAGTGCGGATCTAAGGAGGCGCGATGATAACGGCCATTGTCAACTGGATCGACGAGCGGATCAGGATCAGGGCCGTCTGGGAGGTGATCACGGACCGGCCCATTCCCGGCGGGGCAAGCTGGTTCTATGTGCTTGGCGCGACGCTGCTCTTCATCTTTATCCTGCAGATGCTGAGCGGCATCTTCCTTGCCCTCTATTACGTTCCCACGCCGGACCACGCCTACGCCAGCGTGAAGTACATTCAGAACGAGGCGTTCCTCGGCAGCCTGGTGCGCGGCATGCACCACTGGGGCGCCAGTTTCATGATGGTGCTGATCGCGCTGCATATGCTCCGGGTGTTCGTTTTCGGCTCCTACAAGAAACCGCGCGAACTGGTCTGGCTCCTCGGCTTAGGCCTCATCGGCATCGTGTTCGGCTTCGCCTTCACCGGCTATCTGCTCCCCTGGGACCAGAAAGCCTACTGGGCCACGGTTGTCGGCACGAACGTGGCGGGTACGGTTCCGGTAGCAGGCGGCCTGCTCGTCAAGATCATGCGCGGCGGGGCCGAACTGGGCAACCTTACGCTCAGCCGGTTCTATGCCGTCCATACCTATGTTCTTCCCTGGTCCCTCGCGCTCCTTGCGGGCATGCATATTTTTATCCTCGAACTTGCCGGTCCAGGCGGCAGATGGGACCCCGCGCGGAATGCGCCGGAGCGGACCGAACCGCTCTTCCCGCACCAGATATTCAGGGACTCGATCGTGATCCTCATCGTGTTCCTCGCCATCGCAGCCCTTGCCGCTGTTTTTCCGGCGGGACTGGAGCCCCAGGCGGATCCCACGGACACGACCTACAATCCCCGGCCGGAATGGTACTTCTATTTCGTGTTCCAGCTGCTCCGCATCTTCGAAGGCCCCTACGAAGTGGTCGGCACGGTTGTGCTGCCGACGATCGCCGGTTTGCTGCTGATGCTTCTTCCATTCCTTGACCGCAGCCCGGAGCGGTCGCCGTCAAAAAGAAAGGCGCTCATGGCCCTTGCCGTCGTGGTCGGGGCCGGGGTCCTGGGCCTCACGATCATGGGCGCCATGGCCCCCGTGGTCCAGGCGCCGTCAGTGACCGCCCCCTCGGTGCTGGCTGGGCGCCTGCTCTATGAGAAAAACGGCTGCGGCGCCTGTCACAGCATTCACGGCAAGGGCGGGACCATCGGGCCCGACCTGACGCATGTGGGGAGCATGCGAGACCGCGACTGGCTTGTCCGCCATTTCAAGGACCCGCAGGCCCTTTCGCCCGGTTCGATCATGCCGAAGACAACGCTGCCGGAAAACGAATTGAATGAGCTCACGGATTATATGCAGAGCCTGAAATAACCGTGCTCCTTCTATGGAACGGTCCCGTCCGTCATTTCCCTGGCTTTTTTCGAATCAATTTTCTTGACAACCTGCGCCCGGTATAGGTATATATAGTCTGCTTTAAACATACGACAACCCAGAATGAGGTGACGATATGGCCGCAGAAAAAATGGAGTTCAAGACCGAAGTAAAAGAGCTGCTGGACCTCATGATCCACTCCCTCTATTCCCACAAGGAGATCTTCCTGCGGGAGCTCATCTCGAACGCCTCCGACGCCATCGACAAGGCGCGCTACGAGGCGCTCACGAACAAGGAGATCCTGGCGAACACCGGCGAGTGGAAGATCAAGATCATCGTGGACAAGGCCGCCGGCACGCTGACGGTGAGCGACAACGGCATCGGCATGACCCGCGACGAGGTGATCGCCGAGCTCGGCACGATCGCCCACTCGGGCACCAAGGACTTTCTCCGGGCGCTCCAGGGCAAGGAGCTGAAGGACAAGCCCGAGCTGATCGGCCAGTTCGGCGTGGGCTTCTATTCCTCCTTCATGGTGGCCGACAAGGTGACGGTCATCACGCGCAAGGCGACGGAGAAGACGAAGAAGGCGGTGAAATGGGAATCCACGGCTGACGGCTCCTTCACCATCGACGAGGCGGAAAAGGAACGGGCCGGGACCGACGTGGTCCTGCATCTCAAGGCCGAGGACAAGCATTATCTCGAACGAATGGGAGATCAAGATCGTCATCACGCAAGTACTCGGACTACATCGAGCATCCCGTGGTCATGGACATCGAGCGGGAAAAGGAAGACCCGGCCGACAAGGACAAGAAGATCAAGGTCATCTGAAGAAGAGACCGATGAACGCGGGCAAGGCCATCTGGCTGAAGGACCCCTCGGAGGTCAAGCCCGAGGAGTACAACGAGTTCTACAAGCACATCTCCCACGACTTTCAGCGACCCGGCCAAGGTCATCCATTTCCGGGCCGAGGGCACGTCGGAGTTCACGGCGCTGCTCTACATCCCGTCACACGCGCCCTTCGACATCCTGTACAAGGACTTCAAGATCGGCCCGACGCTCTATGTGAAGCGGGTCCAGATCATGGACCACTGCGAGCAGCTCATTCCCGAGTATCTGCGTTTCGTAAAGGGCGTGGTGGACTCCTCGGACCTGCCGCTGAACGTGTCGCGCGAGATCCTGCAGTCCAACCGGCATGTGGAGGTGATCAAGAAGAACATCACCAAGAAGGTGCTGGACACCCTGGCGGACATGAAGAAGAACGACCTACGACGCCTACCTCAACTTCCACAAGGAGTTCGGCAGGGTCCTGAAGGAAGGCATCCATTTCGACTTTTCCCGGAAGGAGCAGATCGCCGACCTGCTGCTCTTCCCCTCCACCAAGACCGAGCCGGGCAAGTACACGACCTTCGACGACTACGTGAAGAACATGCCGATTGCCGCAGGCCGAGATCTACTACATCACGGGCAAGCCGGACGAGAACGTGCTGCAGTCGCCCTACCTCGAGGCCTTCCGGCAGAAGGGCTACGAGGTCCTGGTCATGACCGACGATATCGACGACTTCATCATGCTGGACCTGCAGGAGTACAAGGGCAAGAAGATCAAGAACGTGATCAAGGGCGACATCACGCCTGGACAAGACGAGCAGGCCGAGAAGGAAAAGGCAAAGGAGAAGTTCGAGAAGCTGCTGGCCAGGATCAAGGAGCAGCTGAAGGACGAGGTGAAGGACGTGCGCGTTTCGGGCAGGCTCACGGATTCGGCCGCTGTCCTGGTCGCCGAAGAGGGCGGGCTCGATCCGCAGATGGAGAAGCTGCTCAAGTCCATGGGGCAGGACGTGCCGTCCAGCAAGCGGATCCTGGAGATCAACCCCGCCCACCCGGTCTTCGATGCCATGAACGGGATCGCTCGAAAAGGGCGGGCAGCGACGAGCTGCTGAAGGAGTATATCGACCTGCTGTACAACCAGGCGCTGCTGCTCGAAGGCTCGAAGCTCAAGGACCCGGCAGCGTTCGCAAAATCCATAGCAAAACTGATGCTCGAAAATGTGACGCGGTAAGTACGGGAACGCGGCTGGTACCATTGAACCTAGAAACGGCAGTTGATCTCTTTAGCCTCAAAAGAACGCATAGAAAATCAAAAACTTAAAACTAAACGTAAGCTCACCCTCTGGGTGATGAGCCTTTACAAAACAACCTCTTGCTTTTCTTTGAGATCTCTGCGTTCTTTAGCGGCAACTGCTCTTTTTAAGTTAATATGCCTTTGCCTCCCTACCGCCCGTCTTTCGTCTCGCTGTTCATCGGCTTACCGTCAGTCTGATCCGCCGCCTTCCACAACACTTCAATCTTCGCCTTTGCCCTCAGCTCGGCCATCCATTTGTCATAAATTTCCTTGGCGCGCCGGGACTCAAGGTCCTTTTTTATTTTATCCCTGCTTTCATCCAACGTCATCTGCTGCTCAGGTTTTTTATCCTCCACCTTGATGATGAACCAAAGGTCCTCCGCCTTTATCAAGCCGCTTATTTCTCCGGGTTTCAGGTCAAAGGCCGCATTCTCTATCTCAGGCAACAACTTGCCCCTGCGCTGATAACCGAGATCACCCCCCGCGACGCGATACTTGTCTTCGGACATTGTTGCCGCAAGCGCCCCGAAATCATCTCCAGCCTTTAGCAGCGCAAGCGCTTCGGAGGCCTTCTTCTCATCCTTGGTGGAAATAAGCCTCAGTTTCACGCTTTCCGGTTGTTTGAATTTCGCGATGTTTCGTTCATAATGATCCTTGATCTCCGCCTCGCTCACGAGCGCCGCGTCGAGAACGGTCGCTTTAATTACGTTCTGCACAAGCACTGCTTTTTCAACCCGCTCTACAAGCTGCTTTTCCGTCATATTGGCCCGCGCAAGCGCCGCCTTATATTCCTTCTTTGATGTAAACTGGTCTCTGATTTTAGTCAACTGCGCTTTGACCGCCTTCTTGTCGGGCTTCATTCCCCTTGCCCGGGCATCCTGATACTGCATCTCCTTATCGACCAGGGCTGCAATGGCCGTTTCCCGAAATTCCTCGCGTCTTTCTTCGGACACCTTGCCGTGGTAAACGGTCTGCGAGATCAGACGATTGACCTCCGCCTCCAGTTCGCCGGCGCTAATAGCGACGCCATTTACCGTTGCCACGACCGCGTCATCGGCATATGATGAAGTCGAGAATAACATGATAACAAGGCAAGACAATAAGATTCTCTGCACGAAAAATTTCTCCTTAGTACATGGATTTGTATTGTATGCGGAGCGGCCTGGCCATGGTGGTGACTATGGCACATCAAAGAGAAGAATGTCAAGACTAAAGACAGGGTCGTGTCATTGTGCAATGCAACGGTACAATAACAAACATCTTTTTATGCACACTCACTTCTTTTGACGTCATTGGGGCTTGTCCGGAATCTTTCCTGTATTTTCAGAAGGATTCCCGACGCGCTTCGCTTGCGGGAATAGATCAGTAATCGGTTTCAAATTGCACAAAATTTGATGTTGTCATACGGCATATTTTCGATAGAATAAGTTTGTTCGTTCGCTCAAGTTCTATTATGGAGGATTCATGGAAACGCGCTGGGCCGTGACTCAGGAAAAGGTCGAAGCAGCTTTAAAGCAAATCGTGGAAATCAGCAGGCCCCGGAAACGATACTCTTCGGTTCTTATGAAAAGGAAGGGTGGCATATGAATCCGCCGCCTGAAAAAAGGCAGCCCGCGTCGCCGCGGGATTGGATGACCGATTCAGGGGCGAGAACGCGTGTCTGCCATAAAACTCATCCACTCTAACGAAGGAGGTTCTTTGTAATGACTGTGATTGACCCCGTGTTTCTTGGCGATCAGATAACATCCGGCCTTAATTTTGGCAAGTCTTAGCTCCAGATAGGCTTTGAGACTTTCCTTCAAAAGTGCGGCAGGATTCATGTACAGTTCTTTAGCCACAGCATAAGGAGCAGGCAATCCCAACGGCCCCAATTAGCAGCAGCTTCCTGTATGCTTCCGGAGCCAGGGGCTGAAACATGCCCGGCCGCAACTTCAATCCCTCCATGACCATATACATATACAGGGCGATAATTGCCTGTCCCAGGATATATACGCCGTGCGTGTTTGCCCAGAGGAGCATCAGGACAGGCAGTCCGTAGAACTGACTGCTGAAATTATTGCGTTTTTTAACGGCAGGTTACCGCAGATGTGATCTTCGAGCACCGGGTCTACCTGCCTTCAATCGGATTCTTTATCGAGCTGTCGTCGATCGTTGCGTTGGCAAGTACGCTCTGGGAAGACAGGACAGGGGCGATGAAAAAAACCCTGGTCACTGGGCTGACTTTTGCTGGTCGTCACCTTGTCGGCCGCCACCTATGCGCGGAACATCGTCTGGCAAAGCGCCATCAAACAAATGGAGGACGATGTCCGGAAAAGTCCGGGGAAGTTCCGGTTGCACAGGGCATTGGGGATGCAGTATGCAATTCAGGGCAGAATGAGCGAGGCGCTGCTTCACATGAAAACGGCAAAAGAGAGCAAATCTGCGAGAAATATCCCATCCCACTTTTTTCCATTATCACTTTGTCTTAAACCAGGTTACCTTCACTTCATTATTATTGTGACGGAATGTCCAGTCGCGTTTTTATTGTCTTGACAGAAGGGCAGACTTATTAGTATTATTTCGCGTGTCTTCCGGAGCTAATTAAATAGATAGAATCCGGTCACGAACGGCTGTTGAAACAGCGGCTTTGGCGTTGTACAGCATTGGAGAATCTCATGACAGAGAAACAAAAGGTCTTCATACTCTATCCGCCCATCTCGAAGATGGAAAGATATTCTTCCAAGCTGGGGAGCGTCGGCGGGGAGCAGTTGCCGCTTGGCATCTTCTATCTCGCCTCTCCGGGAGAACGGCTATGATATAATGGTCTGTGACGCAGAGGCCGAAAAGCTGCTCGCGGAAGACATTCTTGGCCGTTTAAAACAGTTCGCACCCCGGTTCGTTGGCATAAGTTCCACCACCGTGGCATTCCATCGGGCACTCGAAATTGCGGAAGGCATAAAGAGCGCTTTCCCGGACATGCAGCTCGTCCTGGGAGGTCCTCACATCACGTCAAACTGCGACCATGCCATGTCGTCCCCGGCTTTCGACTACGGGGTGCTTGGCGAGGGTGAAATAACCTTGCTTGAACTACTGAACACCCTGTCCGAGAACGGCCCGGTCGAACACATTCAGGGCATCGCGTACCGCAAGGACGGGCAGGTCGTCAGGACAAAGCAACGGGAGTTCATCCCGGACCTCGATATACTTCCTCTGCCTGCCTATGACCTCGTGAAAGACATGGGGAAACACACTGGCGCTGCCGGGCAGCGGGGAAACGATTGACACAAACCTGTTCTTTTTTACATCGTGCTGCGTCGATCTTTGCGTTATAATGGCCTCCGGTTTCCTGGCTCACTCTCACCTGGCGGGATGCCGACGGGATGGACTGGTCCTTTCTTGAATCTTAAATGGAGCTTTCATTGAATCGAAATTCTGACGCACCCAATAACGCTCACCAGGACGTAATCGTTCTCATCCCGGCACTCAATCCCGATGGCCGACTGTTGGAACTGATCGATAGACTCCTCAATGCCGGGTTCAGCCATATCGTCGTGGTCAACGACGGCAGCAAGCCTGAGAGCGATCCATTGTTCGAGAAGATCGGGACGCGGGAGCGCTGTCAGGTGCTCCGACACGCGATCAACCTCGGGAAGGGACGGGCGCTCAAGACCGGCTTCAACCATGTTCTTATGTATTTTCCCTCTTCACCCGGCGTAGTCACCTGCGATGCTGATGGCCAGCACCGGGCCACGGACGTGGTCAGAATCGCACAGGTGCTGCGGAGCAACCCCGACAGCCTCGCGATCGGCGTCCGGGACTTCAGTACAAAAGTTCCCCTGCGCAGCAAGCTGGGGAACGTGATTACCAGGGGTGTTTTTTTCTTTCTCGTGGGCAAGTACCTGTCCGACACCCAGAGCGGACTGCGGGGGATCCCCCTTCGTTTCGCGCCCTGGCTGGTCCGCCTGGAGGGCGAGGGCTACGAATACGAGATGAATATGCTGATCGCGACGAGGACACAAGGCATTTCCATCGTGGAAGAGAAGATCAGCACCATCTACCTGGACAACAACAAGTCGTCTCATTTCGACCCTCTCCTCGATTCCATGAAAATATACTTTTTGCTCTTGCGGTTCGCGTTTTCATCGCTTCTGGCAAGCGTTCTCGACTTTGTCCTGTTCTCGATCTGCTACGCATTGACAAGAAACATCCTGTTCAGCATCTTCATCGGCAGGTTCACGATCGGCCCGTTCGTCAATTACTCGATCAACAGGAACCTCGTGTTCCATAGCCGGAGCAGGGTGGGCAGCACGCTCGTCAGATATTATCTTTTCGCGACCGTCATGGGAACCTGCGCTTTCTTCCTGATCACGCTGGTCTCCGCTCAATATTACGTTAACGTGTTCGCGGCGAAGATCGCCGTGGAAACGTTCCTGTTCATTGTCAGTTTTACCATCCAGAGAGACTATATCTTTTCCCGGAAGACACCGCTCGCCCACCGCGCAGCCGGTGTTCAGAGAGGATAACCATGTTCGTGAAGATACCGCCGGATTTTTTGCGCATCATTGCGACGGACAGCGACCGGATGCCCAGGCTGTACTACCACCCCCTTGCAATCGCCAGAAGCTTTTTCTGGTCGAGGCTGAAGCATATCCATGCGCTCATGAACAAGCATCTCCGGAACAGGGATTCCTGTCTTGACTTCGCATGCGGAAGCGGGGTTTTTCTCCCGACCTTGTCAAGCCTGTTCCGGTCCGTGCGAGGCATCGATATCGAGTTGGTTGAGGCCCCGAAGATCGTCGAACATTTTTCCCTCAAGAATGTTCGCCTGACATCCGCGGACATATACACCACAGAGCTCGCTGAGCGATTCGATGCCATCGTTGCCGCTGATGTTCTTGAACATTTCGAGAATCTGGACAGGGCTGTTTTGCAGCTCAAAAACTGGCTAAAAGACGACGGGTTGCTTTTTACCTCATTGCCGACCGAGAACATTTTCACAAGAATCACCAGGATTTTTGGCGGGTATACCAAGCCTTGGGACCACTACCGTTCCGGAGAGGAAGTAGAAGAGATACTGCGTAGCCAGGGATTTCGGAAGATCGAAAGCAGGACGATCCTGTTTTTCTTCCCGCTCTATCTTATCGGCGTCTGGGAAAAAATCGTTTGATCTTCACGTAATGAGTATCTGTTGGCCTGCCAGTCCCTGTTCCCCGACCTGGGGGAACAGCTTCCGTTGATTGGCCGGCGCGAAAGGTGATTCAATGTCTAACCTGAAGAAGCCCCTTGTTCATATTCTGATAATAGTTATCACTGTATTTCTGGCCTATTCCAACACCTTCCAGGTGCCTTTCTATGCCGATGACACCTCCAATATTGTGTATAATCCGGCGATCAAGGATATCCGCTATATAACCGATCCGTCCTGGATAGATAGCAAAGACAACACGGACTACTTTTTAGATTCCGAGTGGCTCAAACCCATTTTCAAGAGGAGAATTATAGGGTATTTGACCTTTGCCATGAACTACGCGCTGGATGGACTGAATGTCCGGGGCTATCATCTGGTCAATATCCTGATCCATGCCGCCAATGCCGTACTCCTTTACTGGATCATCATCCTGACGTTCAGGACTCCATATTTTCTGTTCGGTGCCACCCAAGGGCGCTCTCCCTCCGCCGGGTCCCGCGATCTTATCGCGCTTTTCACCGCGCTATTCTTCGCGGCCCATCCGATTCAGACCCAGGCGGTGACCTATATCGTCCAGAGATTTGCCTCTCTTGCCACGCTGTTCTTCCTTCTGGCGCTATGGATGTATATACAGTTCAGGCTGTCCGGACTGGAGTCCGGCGCAGCTTCGCGGCCGTTCAGCTCCCGGGCATCGTTGAAACGGTATACGGCATACGGCATTTCCCTCGCCTCGGTGGTTCTAGCGATAAAGACAAAAGAATTCGGTATGCTCCTTCCGCTGGTCATAACGCTGTATGAAATCATGTTCTTTGAAGGCACTTTTAAAAAAAGAATTGAATATCTGGTCCCCTTTGGGCTGACCATGGTCATACTCCCCATCACGCTTCTCAGCACCTACGATTTCCTGCCCGGAGCACTCGGGATCAACAATCTTGATCTTGCTGCATACGCATCAGGGGCATATGGAGGCATTTCTCGGACGGACTACCTGTTTACGCAGTTCCGCGTGATCGTCACTTATATCCGCCTCCTGTTCCTGCCGATCGATCAGGCCTTGAATTACGATTACCCGATCTATCATTCGTTCTTCGAGCCTCAGGTGGCGATCTCATTCCTGTTCCTTCTGTCGATATTGTCCTGCGGTCTCTATCTCTATCGTCGGTCCCGCGCTGAAGAAACAAGGGACCGGCACCTGTACCGGCTGGGCTCGTTCGGTATCTTCTGGTTCTTTCTGACACTGTCCGGCGAATCCAGCATCATCCCCATACTACATGTGATCTTCGAACACCGGGTCTACCTGCCTTCCGTCGGCTTCTTTATCGCACTGTCATCGATCGTTGCGCTGGCAAGCACGCGCTGGAATGACAAGACCGGTGTGCTGAAAAATATCCTGGTCACCGTGCTGGCCCTGCTGGTCATCGCCCTGTCGGCCGCCACCTTTTCTCGAAACGTCGTCTGGCAAAGCGTAACCGTGCTGTATGAGGACGAACTTCGGAAAAGCCTGGGAAAGTCAGAGATGGGGCGCCTGGAAAAGGCCATACACGAATACGAGTTTGCCATACGCCGTAATTCCAATGATTCCGATTCCCACAATAATCTGGGTATCGCCTATGCAAAGATGAGACGGGACGAGGAGGCCATCAAGGAATTCACAACCGCGCTCACGATCAGGCCCAAGTCCGCCGAGATTCTTAATAATCTCGGCAATACCTATTTTATGATGCAGTACTGGAAAGAAGCGGTAAACAAATACCAGGCCTCGCTCAAACTCGATTCCAATTCCGTAGAGACCCATTATAATCTTGGTAATGCATATGCGGCGCTTGGGCGCAGGGAAGAAGCGATGGCCGAATACCGGACCGCGCTCAGGCTCAAACCCGATTTCCTCGAAGCGCGCCAGAGAATTGAAAGCATCAGTCCGAAAAAGTAAAAATCACACACAGCGGTCAGTGTCGTTCGATCGCGGGTGACGGCGGCTCGCAGGCTCGTGAGTCTTGTTGCGAGAGTATAGGGGTATAAGAAAACAGATATCGCACGGTATCTCAAAAAAAACCCAGCTGCAGTGACGCGGTATCTTAGGGAGGTATAAGGATGAGAGAGGGATTCCAAAGCAGTGACCGCCATATTGGAACAAAAAGGGGAGATTAGTCAATAACTCATGTTTTTAAGTCTGATAATCATATGAAGGCATCCTATACTGTCCCACGGATTTCGCTCAGGGTCAAACCCGATTTTCACGAAGCGCGCCTTCTGCTTGAAAAGATCAGTCCGAAAAAGTAGAAAATGATCACGGCGGTCGCCAATATGGAGATCTCCGAGGCGGCGGCTAATGTTCTAAACACTTCAATCCGGAGAGGAAGTAGAAGAGATACTGCGCAGCCAGGGGTTTCGGAAGATCGAAAGCAGGACGATCCTGTTTTTCTTCCCGCTCTATCTTATCGGCGTCTGGGAAAAAGCCGCTTGATCTTCACATAATGAGTATCTGTTGGCCTGCCAGTCCCTGTTTCCCCGACCTGGGGGAACAGCTTCCGTTGATTGGCCGGCGCGAAAGGTGATTCAATGTCTATCCTGAATAAGCCCCTTACTCATATTCTACTTATAACCTTCGCTGTATTTCTTGCCTATTCCAACACTTTCCACGTGCCTTTCCATTTCGACGACATCGACAATATTGTGAAAAACCCGGTGATCAAGGATCTTCGCTATGTAACTGATCCATCCTGGATCGACAGCAAGGACAACACGGACCACTTTGATCTGCCCAAGTGGGGCAAACCCCTGTTCAAGAGGAGATTTATAGGGTATTTGACCTTTGCCATGAACTACGCAATAGACGGACTGAATGTCCGGGGCTATCATCTGGTCAATATCCTGATTCATGCCGCCAATGCCGTACTCCTTTACTGGATCATCATCCTGACGTTCAGAACGCCTCATTTTCCGTCCGGGACCAGTCAAGGGAGCTCCCCGTCAGCTGGGTCCCGCGATCTTATCGCGCTCTTCACCGCGTTGTTCTTCGCGGTCCATCCGATCCAGACCCAGGCGGTGACCTATATTGTCCAGAGATTTGCTTCACTTGCCACGTTGTTCTTCCTTCTTGCGCTGCTGATGTATATACAGTTCAGGCTGTCCGGACTGGAGTCCGGCGCAGCTTCGCGGCCATTCAGCTCCCGGGCAGCGTTAAAACGGTATGCGGCATATAGTGTTTCCTTCGCATCGGTGGTGCTTGCGATTAAGACAAAGGAATTTGGCATGCTGCTGCCAGCGGTCATAACGCTGTATGAGTTCATGTTCTTTGAAGGAAGTGTTAAAAAAAGGCTTCAATACCTGGTCCCTTTCGGGCTGACAATTGTCATACTCCCCCTCACGCTTCTCAGCATGTCCGGTTCCCTGCCCGGAGCAGGCGGGATCGATAATATTGCTGCGATCCAATCTGGAGCGCAGGACGGCGCCATTTCGCGAACAGACTACCTGTTTACGCAGTTCCGCGTGATCGTCACCTATATCCGCCTTCTGTTCCTGCCGATCGATCAGTCCTTGGATTACGATTATCCGATCTATCATTCGTTTTTCGAGCCTCAGGTGGCGCTCTCCTTCTTGTTCCTCTTGTCGATCTTTGCCGGCGGTCTCTATCTGTACCATCGTTCCCGCGTTGAAGAAACAAGCTACCGGCATCTGTACCGGCTGGGCTCGTTCGGAATATTCTGGTTTTTTCTGACACTGTCCGGCGAATCCAGCATCATCCCCATAGCCGATGTGATTTTCGAACACCGGGTCTACCTGCCTTCGATAGGCTTCTTTATCACACTATCATCGATCGTTGCGCTTGTAAGCACGCGCTGGGAAGACAGGACAGGAACGATGAAAAAATTCCTCGCGGCTGTGCTGACCCTGCTGGTCGTCGCCCTGTCGGCCGCCACCTTTTCTCGGAACGTTATCTGGCAAAGCAGCATCAGGCAGCTGGAGGACGATGTACGAAAAAACCCGGGAAAGGCGCGGCCGCACTATTCACTGGGGGATGCGTATGATGAGATGGGGCGCATGGAACAGGCCATACACGAATATGAGCTTGCTATACGCTTTAATTTCAATTATGCAAAACCCCACAACCGTCTGGGTGTCGCCTATGCAAAGTTGGGACGTATCGAAGAGGCCATCAAGGAATTCACGACCGCGCTCACGATCAGTCCCGATTCCCCCGAGTTTCATAATAATCTCGGCAATGCCTATAGTATGATGAAGCTCTTGAAAGAAGCGTCAAACGAATATCAGATCTCGCTCAAACTCGATTTAAGTTCCGCAGAGACCCATTATAATCTTGGTGATGCATATGCGGCGCTTGGGCGCAGGGAAGAAGCGATGGCCGAATACCGGACCGCGCTCAGGCTCAAACCCGATTTCCTCGAAGCGCGCCAGAGAATTGAAAGCATCAGTCCGAAAAAGTAAAAATCACACACAGCGGTCAGTGTCGTTCGATCGCGGGTGACGGCGGCTCGCAGGCTCGTGAGTCTTGTTGCGAGAGTATAGGGGTATAAGAAAACAGATATCGCACGGTATCTCAAAAAAAACCCAGCTGCAGTGACGCGGTATCTTAGGGAGGTATAAGGATGAGAGAGGGATTCCAAAGCAGTGACCGCCATATTGGAACAAAAAGGGGAGATTAGTCAATAACTCATGTTTTTAAGTCTGATAATCATATGAAGGCATCCTATACTGTCCCACGGATTTCGCTCAGGGTCAAACCCGATTTTCACGAAGCGCGCCTTCTGCTTGAAAAGATCAGTCCGAAAAAGTAGAAAATGATCACGGCGGTCGCCAATATGGAGATCTCCGAGGCGGCGGCTAATGTTCTAAACACTTCAATCCGGAGAGGAAGTAGAAGAGATACTGCGCAGCCAGGGGTTTCGGAAGATCGAAAGCAGGACGATCCTGTTTTTCTTCCCGCTCTATCTTATCGGCGTCTGGGAAAAAGCCGCTTGATCTTCACATAATGAGTATCTGTTGGCCTGCCAGTCCCTGTTTCCCCGACCTGGGGGAACAGCTTCCGTTGATTGGCCGGCGCGAAAGGTGATTCAATGTCTATCCTGAATAAGCCCCTTACTCATATTCTACTTATAACCTTCGCTGTATTTCTTGCCTATTCCAACACTTTCCACGTGCCTTTCCATTTCGACGACATCGACAATATTGTGAAAAACCCGGTGATCAAGGATCTTCGCTATGTAACTGATCCATCCTGGATCGACAGCAAGGACAACACGGACCACTTTGATCTGCCCAAGTGGGGCAAACCCCTGTTCAAGAGGAGATTTATAGGGTATTTGACCTTTGCCATGAACTACGCAATAGACGGACTGAATGTCCGGGGCTATCATCTGGTCAATATCCTGATTCATGCCGCCAATGCCGTACTCCTTTACTGGATCATCATCCTGACGTTCAGAACGCCTCATTTTCCGTCCGGGACCAGTCAAGGGAGCTCCCCGTCAGCTGGGTCCCGCGATCTTATCGCGCTCTTCACCGCGTTGTTCTTCGCGGTCCATCCGATCCAGACCCAGGCGGTGACCTATATTGTCCAGAGATTTGCTTCACTTGCCACGTTGTTCTTCCTTCTTGCGCTGCTGATGTATATACAGTTCAGGCTGTCCGGACTGGAGTCCGGCGCAGCTTCGCGGCCATTCAGCTCCCGGGCAGCGTTAAAACGGTATGCGGCATATAGTGTTTCCTTCGCATCGGTGGTGCTTGCGATTAAGACAAAGGAATTTGGCATGCTGCTGCCAGCGGTCATAACGCTGTATGAGTTCATGTTCTTTGAAGGAAGTGTTAAAAAAAGGCTTCAATACCTAGTTCCTTTCGGGCTGACCATTGCCATACTCCCCCTCACGCTTCTCAGCATGTCCGGTTCCCTGCCCGGAGCAGGCGGGATCGATAATATTGCTGCGATCCAATCTGGGGCGCAGGAAGGCGCCTTTTCGCGGACGGACTACCTGTTTACGCAGTTCCGCGTGATCGTCACCTATATCCGCCTTCTGTTCCTGCCGATCGATCAGTCCTTGGATTACGATTATCCGATCTATCATTCGTTTTTCGAGCCTCAGGTGGCGCTCTCCTTCTTGTTCCTCTTGTCGATCTTTGCCGGCGGTCTCTATCTGTACCATCGTTCCCGCGTTGAAGAAACAAGCTACCGGCATCTGTACCGGCTGGGCTCGTTCGGAATATTCTGGTTTTTTCTGACACTGTCCGGCGAATCCAGCATCATCCCCATAGCCGATGTGATTTTCGAACACCGGGTCTACCTGCCTTCGATAGGCTTCTTTATCACACTATCATCGATCGTTGCGCTTGTAAGCACGCGCTGGGAAGACAGGACAGGAACGATGAAAAAATTCCTCGCGGCTGTGCTGACCCTGCTGGTCGTCGCCCTGTCGGCCGCCACCTTTGCGCGGAATGTCGTCTGGCAGAGCAGAACAAGTCTATCGGAGGACGATGTCTGGAAGAATCCGGGGAAGGCGAGGCCGCACACAGACCTGGGGTACATTTATGCCGAACAGGGTAGAATGAGCGAAGCGCTGCACCACATGAAAATAGCAATAGCTCTTAACTTTTACTATCCTGAGGCCCATTACAACCTCGGGCATACGTACGCAGCTATGGGGCAGATGGAACAGGCCATATACGAATATAAACTGGCTGCCATTGAGCACGATTATGTCGATGCCCACAGTCACCTGGGTCTCGCCTATGCAAAGCTGGGACGAACCGAAGAGGCCATCAAGGAATACCGAATTGCGCTTGAGCTCGCCCCCTATTCCGTCGAGACCCATTATAGTCTTGGTGATGCATATGCGGCGCTTGGGCGCAGGGAAGAAGCAGTGGCCGAATACCGGACCGCGCTCAGGCTCAAACCCGATTTCCTCGAAGCGCGCCAGAAAATTGAAAGCAACAGTCCGAAAAAGTAAAAACCACACACAGCGGTTAGTGGCGTTCTTTCGCGGGTGACGGCGGCTCGCAGGCTCGTGAGTCTTGTTGCGAGAGTATATGGGTATAGGAAAACAGATATCGCACGGTATCTCAAGAAAGACCCAGCTGCAGTGACGCGGTATCTTAGGGAGGTGCAAGAACGAGAGAAGGATTCCGAAACAGTGATCGCCATATTGAAACAAAAATGGGAGTTTAGTAAAAAACTCATGTTTTCAGTCTGATAATCATAGGAAGGCACCTCAGCATACCAGAGCGCTTCAGCACCCTGATATGCTTTCAAGGAGAGAGTCCAATCTAGCCTTGGAGGTGCTATATGAAAGTGTACACGGGATTAGACCTGCATTCAAGCAACAGTTATTTCGGCATCATCCAACCAATTGGTACTGGCTGGTTGACCTGCTGATGATTGCTCCGAAAAAAATATTGACAAAGAAGAAAACGTTCTTTTCCTTCAGGGTTTGACAGGTCATAGGCGTTCCTTTTTTTCACGTGGCTTTAAGTCTGAGAGCCTTTCTTTTGCCATAGTATTGAAGGGAGATATTTTCAGCGCCTTTTCAAACTCCATCTTCGCTTCCTGTGCCTGCTTCATGAACAAGTAGACGTTTCCCTTCGCAATATGGAGCCTGGCATTGCCTGGGTCTTGCTTTATCTGCAGGTCCAACATATAGAGCATGGATTCTCCGAAATACTCTTTTTGCACGAAACGTCTCGCCTTCGCGATGACCTGACGGTGTTCCGGGATATTCTTCACAAATACCGTCGAGTTTTTCTCGATAAATACAGGAACCCAATTCTCGTTGTAGAGGAGCGCTCTCACGAGAGGTAACATATCTCCACTATATGTATTATAAAACGGGATTATCACGTATCGTATATTGTAACCCGCAAAAACGGATTTCATGAACAGCTGGTCCGCGAAACTTTGTGTATTCGACATATTATCAATGCGTAACGAACGGGCATGGACAGTTTCACTCAAAGACCGGCCGTCAATAAAAACCTTTCTCTCGGGTCCCAGCCTCCAGATCAGATACCCGCCCCAACCAAAGTCGTTATACATATTCCCCATAAGCTTATGTGAACTTACGAACTCCGCCGCCTGCACGGGGAATTGGTAATCACTAATCCACCGGCCGGAGCTGATATTTTTCATATTGTGGAGCTCGCCTTTTGAGAAAAACAGGCTTATGAAGATCGCCGCGAACAGAATGAAGGATCTGGCCCAGGGGAGAACCAGGTTTCCCGAGAACAACCTTCCCGCCGCAGGCACGGCCGCAATCAAGAAAAAAGCGATGTAGCGTATTTGGGTGAAAGAGAAATAACCTGTTGCCGCAAGAAGCGCCGCCTCGGTGATGTCTATCTTTTTGATATTCACCAGTATGCCAACAGCGGTCAACAGGAGCAGGAGCCAGTAAGGGAGAATGCCGTATAAGCCAAAACGGAGAAAATACTCGATAGTGGACCAGTACTCAACGATTTGCGATGTCATAAACGATGGCATCTCAATGAATACTGCCCAGCCATGATAGGTATTCGGATTTACAAAGGAACAGGCAATCCCGAAGGCACCCGTTAGCAGCAGTTTTTTGTATGCTTCCGGAGCCATGGGCCTTAACATGCCCGGCTTCAGGAACTTCACGCCCTCCATGACCATATACAGGGCGATAATTACCTGTCCCAGGATAAATCCGCCATGCGAGTTTGCCCAGAGGAGCATCAGGATGGGCAATTCATAGTAGCCGGTCGGTGCCCCGTTTCCGATCCGGTCCAGAATCAGGAGAAGGACGCCGAAAAACAAAAAGGAGAATACCTGGGGCCTGTCCATGACATATATCTGAAGAAACGTCGCGACAAAGATCAGGAGAAGCCCCAGGTACAACGTATGGTCGCCCTGTCTCCTTTTGATCATGACATAGATGAGCGCGCCGAAGACCAGAAAACGCAGAAAAACGATGCCGGATATACCCGCTGCGCTGTGCATAAGATGGAAGATCACCTGAGTGATCCAGTACGATGTGAGGACGGCGTGCTCCCGCGCGCTCCCCAGGGACGGGGTTGTGTAGGCGAAGGGGTCATGAGAAGGAAGCGCCTTGTTCTGCCATATCCACTCCCCTGTTTTCAGGTGCCAGAAAAAATCAGGATCCTCCACGACACTCAAAAGAAACAGGGTTGTGACAGCGATGATGATTGCTCCGAAAAAAATATTGACAAAGAAGAAAACGTTCTTTTCCTTCAGGGTTTGCCAGGTCATTGTACTCCTTAATATTTCCCGTATTTTAAATAGATATGCAAAAGCTCAGTAACCCTGTCCGTCTCAGCCTCGTCCCTTCCCTTCCGTGAAATCTTGGGGACAAGATGACCCAATTTTGAGTAGCATTTGATTCCTTTGTTGCTGCGTTTCGGCTAGACTGCCTTTCTTACCGCACTGTTATTTTTCCATGGCTTTAAGCTCTGAGAGCCTTTCTTTTGCTGTCGCGTTGAAGGGGGATATTTGCACTGCCTTTTCATACTCCTCCCTCGCTGCCGGTACCTGCTGCATGAACAAGTAGACGTCTCCCTTTGCGATATGGAGCTTGGCATTGCCTGGGCTTTGCTCTATCTGCAGGTCTAACATGTAGAGCATGATTTCTCCGAAATGTTCCTTTTTAATGAAGGGTCTTGCTTCCGCGATGACCTGCCTGTTCTCCGGGGTGTCCTTCACGAATACCACCGAGTTGTTATGTATAAATACAGGCACCCAATTCTTGTTGCGCAGGAGCGCCTTCACGAGCGACAGCAGCTCGCCTGATTGTTCATAATAAAACGGGATTATCATGTATTGCACATTGTAACCGGCAATAACGGATTTCATGAACAGCTGGTCCGCGGAACTTTGTGTATTCGCCATATCAATGCGTAACGAACGGGCATAGACAACATCACTTAAAGCCCGGCCGTCAATAAAGACCTTTCTCTCAGGCCCCAGCCTCCAGATCAGGTACCCGCCCCATGTATAGTGGTTATACATGTTCCCCGCAAGCTTATGTGAGCTGATGAACTCCGACGCCTTCATGGGGAATTGGTTATCACTAATCCACCGGCCGGAACCTATTCTGTATATGTTGTTGAGTTCGCCTTTTGAGAAAAACAGGCTTATGAAGATCGCCGCGAACAGAATGAAGGATCTGGCCCAGGGGAGAACCAGGTTTCCCGAGAACAACCTTCCCGCCGCAGGCACGGCCGCTATCAGGAAAAAGGGGATGTAGCGGATCTGCGTGAACGAGAAATAACCTGTTGCCGCAAGAAGCGCCGCCTCGGTGATGTCTATCCTTTTGATATTCACCAGTATGCCAACAGCGGTCAACAGGAGCAGGAACCAGTAAGGGAGAACGCCGTATTCGTCAAAACGGAGGAAAAACTCGATAGTGGGCCAGTACTCAATGACGTCCGATGTCATCATCGGAGACGTGTTCATAAATAATGCCCAGGCATGATAGGTATTCGGGTTGATAAAGGAGCAGGCAATCCCGGCGGTCCCCGTTAGCAGCAGTTTCCTGTTGGCTTCAGGAGCTATGGGCGTTAACAACCCCGGTCTCAGGTACTTTACGCCCTCCATGACCATATACAGGGCGATAATTGCCTGTCCCAGGATATATCCGCCATGCGTGTTTGCCCAGAGGAACATCAGGACGGGCAGGCCGTAGTAGCCGGTTTGCGAGCCCTGCCTGATCCGGTCCAGAAGCAGGAGAAGGACGCCGAAAAACAAAAAGGAGAATACCTGGGGCCTGTCAGCATGATATAGTGTTAGGAGCGTCGTGACAAAGATCAGGAGGAGCCCCAGGTACAACGTAGTGTCGCCCTGTCTTCTTTT
Source organism: Nitrospirota bacterium (assembly GCA_963836175.1). Classification (GTDB taxonomy): domain Bacteria; phylum Nitrospirota; class UBA9217; order UBA9217; family UBA9217; genus GWC2-56-14. The sequence goes on along the minus strand of CAWIIS010000006.1, from coordinate 337,087 downwards.
CGTCATGACAAAGAGGATTGCGCCGAGGATCAGAAAACGCAGAACAACGATGCCGGGCATGCCCGCAGCGCTGTGAATGATATGGTAGCTCACCTGGCTGAGCCAGTACGACGTGAGGATGAAGCGCTCCCGCGCGCTCGCCACGGCGGGGGATGTGAAGGAGAAGGGGTCATGCGAGGGGAGCGCCCTGTTCTGCCATATCCACTCCCCTGTTTTCAGGTGCCAGAAAAAATCAGGATCTTTCACGGTCTGCAAAAGAAACAAGGTTGTGGCAGCCATGACGGCTACCCAGAGAAAAATATTCACAAAGTAGAGGGCGTTCTTTTCCTTCATGGTTTGCCAGATCATAGTACTCCTCATTATTTCCTGTCTTGATAGAAAATTCCGTGAAATCTTGGGTACCACAGGATGTCCCCGAGTTATTTAAAAAGCTGTGTTAGAGCGAACCATGAAGATGAAATTGACTAAGCATCCTGGATAAAAATAGTTTCAAGCTGTTATTCCCCCATGGATTTAAGCTCCAAGAGTCTTTGTTTTGCCGTAGTGTTCCGCTTCCAGCATCTGCTGCATGAACAAATAGACGCCTCCCTTTGCAATATGGCGCGGGGCATCGCCTGAAGCTGACTGTATCTGTGTATCTAATATTATCTAATATATAGACCATGGTTCTCAGAAATAGTCCTTTTTCACGGAGCGTCTCGCTTCCTCGATAACCTGCCTGTTTTCCGGAATGTCCTTCGCGAATACAACCGAGCCAAGATCTTTAAATACAGGCACCCAATCTTTGTCGTTCAGGAGCGCTTTCGCAAGCGGCATCATCCTGCCCGTATACCCATCATACAACTGGGTTATGATGTATCCTACATTGTAACTGGCAAGAACGGATTTCCAGCCTCCGTAATTCCGTGTGTCCGCCGTATGAATGCACATCGCCAGGGCATAGACATCTTCATACAAAGCCCGGCCGTCAATGAAAACCTTTCTCTCAGGCCCCAGTTTCCAGATCAGATACCCGCCCCACTTATAATCGTTATACATATTCCCCGCAAGCTTATGTGAACTGATGAACTCCGACGACTGTACGGGGAACATGAATTTATTGATCCACTGGCCTGAGCTGATATTTTTCATGTTGCCGAGCTCGCTTCTTGAGAAGAACAGGCCTGCGAAGATCGCTGCGGTCAGCATGAAGGGTCTGATCCAGGGAAGGACCCGGTTTCCCGAGAACAGCCTTCCCGTTGCAGGCACGGCCGCAATCAGGAATCAAGAAGCGCCGCTTCGGTGATATCGATCTTTTTGACATTCATCAGAATGCCGACAGCGGTCAACAGAAGCAGAAGCCAGTACGGGAGGATGCCGTATTCGTGAAACCGGAGGAAAAGCTCGATAGAGGACCTGTATTCAACGACTAATCTCCATAACGGGGACACTTCCATAAACGATGGCAAGCCATGATAGGAATTGGGGTTGATAAAGGAGCAGGCAATTCCAGCGATCCCCGCCAGCAGCAGTTTCCTGTATGCTTCCGGAGCCAAAGGCTGTAACATGCAAGGCCGTAGGAACTTCAAACCCTCCATGACCATATATAGCGCGATAATTGCCTGTCCCAGGATATATCCGCCATGCGTGTTTGCCCAGAGGAGCATCAGGACAGGCAGTCCGTAGTAACCAATTGGCACGCCCTGTCTGATCCGGTCCAGAAGAAGGAGAAGAACGCCGAAAAACAAAAAGGAGAATACCTGGGGCCTGTCCATGGCATATAGCTGAAGAAACGTCGTGACAAAGATCAGGAGGAGCCCCAGGTACAACGTAGTGTCGCCCTGTCTCCTTTTGATCATGACATAGATGAGCGCGCCGAAGACTAGAAAACGCAGAAAAACGATGCCGGACATACCCGCTACGCTGTGAGTAAGATGGTAGATCACCTGAGTGATCCAGTACGATGTGAGGATGGCGTGCTCCCGCGCGCTCCCCAGGGACGGGGTTGTGTAGGCGAATGGGTCATTTGAGGGGAGCGCCTTGTTCTGCCATATCCACTCCCCTGTTTTCAGGTGCCAAAAAAAATCAGGATCATCCACGACCCGCAAAAGAAACAAGGTTGTGACAGCGATGATGATTGCTCCGAAAAAAATATTGACAAAGAAGAAAACGTTCTTTTCCTTCAGGGTTTGACAGGTCATAGGCGTTCCTTTTTTTCACGTGGCTTTAAGTCTGAGAGCCTTTCTTTTGCCATAGTATTGAAGGGAGATATTTTCAGCGCCTTTTCATACTCCATCTTCGCTTCCTGTGCCTGCTTCATGAACAAGTAGACGTTTCCCTTCGCAATATGGAGCCTGGCATTGCCTGGGTCTTGCTTTATCTGCAGGTCCAACATATAGAGCATGGATTCTCCGAAATACTCTTTTTGCACGAAACGTCTCGCCTTCGCGATGACCTGACGGTGTTCCGGGATATTCTTCACAAATACCGTCGAGTTTTTCTCGATAAATACAGGAACCCAATTCTCGTTGTAGAGGAGCGCTCTCACGAGAGGTAACATATCTCCACTATATGTATTATAAAACGGGATTATCACGTATCGTATATTGTAACCCGCAAAAACGGATTTCATGAACAGCTGGTCCGCGAAACTTTGTGTATTCGACATATTATCAATGCGTAACGAACGGGCATGGACAGTTTCACTCAAAGACCGGCCGTCAATAAAAACCTTTCTCTCGGGTCCCAGCCTCCAGATCAGATACCCGCCCCAACCAAAGTCGTTATACATATTCCCCATAAGCTTATGTGAACTTACGAACTCCGCCGCCTGCACGGGGAATTGGTAATCACTAATCCACCGGCCGGAGCTGATATTTTTCATATTGTGGAGCTCGCCTTTTGAGAAAAACAGGCTTATGAAGATCGCCGCGAACAGAATGAAGGATCTGGCCCAGGGGAGAACCAGGTTTCCCGAGAACAACCTTCCCGCCGCAGGCACGGCCGCAATCAAGAAAAAAGCGATGTAGCGTATTTGGGTGAAAGAGAAATAACCTGTTGCCGCAAGAAGCGCCGCCTCGGTGATGTCTATCTTTTTGATATTCACCAGTATGCCAACAGCGGTCAACAGGAGCAGGAGCCAGTAAGGGAGAATGCCGTATAAGCCAAAACGGAGAAAATACTCGATAGTGGACCAGTACTCAACGATTTGCGATGTCATAAACGATGGCATCTCAATGAATACTGCCCAGCCATGATAGGTATTCGGATTTACAAAGGAACAGGCAATCCCGAAGGCACCCGTTAGCAGCAGTTTTTTGTATGCTTCCGGAGCCATGGGCCTTAACATGCCCGGCTTCAGGAACTTCACGCCCTCCATGACCATATACAGGGCGATAATTACCTGTCCCAGGATAAATCCGCCATGCGAGTTTGCCCAGAGGAGCATCAGGATGGGCAATTCATAGTAGCCGGTTGGTGCCCCGTTTCCGATCCGGTCCAGAATCAGGAGAAGGACGCCGAAAAACAAAAAGGAGAATACCTGGGGCCTGTCCATGACATATATCTGAAGAAACGTCGCGACAAAGATCAGGAGAAGCCCCAGGTACAACGTATGGTCGCCCTGTCTCCTTTTGATCATGACATAGATGAGCGCGCCGAAGACCAGAAAACGCAGAAAAACGATGCCGGATATACCCGCTGCGCTGTGCATAAGATGGAAGATCACCTGAGTGATCCAGTACGATGTGAGGACGGCGTGCTCCCGCGCGCTCCCCAGGGACGGGGTTGTGTAGGCGAAGGGGTCATGAGAAGGAAGCGCCTTGTTCTGCCATATCCACTCCCCTGTTTTCAGGTGCCAGAAAAAATCAGGATCCTCCACGACACTCAAAAGAAACAGGGTTGTGACAGCGATGATGATTGCTCCGAAAAAAATATTGACAAAGAAGAAAACGTTCTTTTCCTTCAGGGTTTGCCAGGTCATTGTACTCCTTTTTTCCCACCTTGATAGAAGATATGCAAAAGTTCAATAATTCTGTCTGTCTCAGCTTCGCCCATCCCTTTGTATCATCCGACTTCAGCCTTTACCTGCTCTATGATAGAGTCGAGATGCTCCTCCACTCCGATCCATAATGGCAACCGAACAAGGCGATCGCTGATTTCGCGAGTAACGCTCAAAGCCCCCTGGAAGCGGCAGTACTTCTTTCCTGCCGGGGAATCATGGAGCGGTATGTAATGGAAAACAGGATAGATACTTTTGTTCCGGAGATTCTCGATAAAGCGGCTTCGGCTGTCCAGGTCCGGCAGCAAGAGGTAATACATATGCGCATTGTGCGTCGTGGAAGAAGGAACGACAGGACGGCGGACATGACCGGATTGTTCAAGATTCGCGAAAGCTTCGTGGTAGCGGTTCCAGACAGCCATCCGCTTGTTTGTTATCTCCTCAGCCTCTTCCATTTGAGCAAGAAGAAAGGCTGCCACCAGTTCGCTCGGCAAATAGGACGAACCAATATCCACCCATGTATATTTGTCGACCTGGCCGCGGAAGAACCTGCTGCGGTTCGTCCCCTTTTCCCGAATAATCTCAGCCCGTTCCGAGAACCGCGATTCGTTTATGAGCAGCGCCCCCCCTTCGCCGGAATGAATGTTCTTCGTTTCATGGAAGCTGAGTGCTGCCATGTGTCCGATACTTCCGAGGGGCCGTCCCTTGTATTGGCACAGGATGCCCTGGGCGGCATCCTCTATCACGAGTAGGTTGTTTTTTTCGGCGATTGCCATGATACGGTCCATTTCACAGGAAACTCCCGCATAATGCACAGGAACAATGGCCTTCGTTTTCTTTGTTATTGCAGCTTCGATTTTTGTTTCATCGATATTCAAGGTGTCCGGCCTGATATCCACGAACACTGGAACGGCACCGCGAAGAACAAAGGCGTTGGCCGTCGACACAAAGGTGAAGGAAGGCATGATGACCTCATCGCCGGGCTGAAGATCGGCAAGGATGGCGGCCATTTCAAGAGCAGCAGTGCCGGAATGAGTGAGCAATGCTTTTTTGCAGCCGCATTGCTGCTCCAGCCAGGCGTGGCACTTTTTTGTAAAGCCCCCATCACCAGACAAGTGGCCGTTGTGATGGGCCTGACTGATATAGTGCAGCTCTTTTCCCGTCATGTAGGGCTTATTAAAGGGTATAAACATGGCTTATCTCTTTCTTGCTATAAGAAGTAGGGACCCGCCAAAGGGGAAATTGATACCCGAACGAATAAGGCCGCGCTCAAGACCAAGGACACTCTCCAGGATCGCGTTCATACTTTTACCGATCTTCAGCTCTGCCATAACGTCTGGGTTATTCTTGCCGCTGTTCTTTGCAAGTCGGGACAACATCATGAGAGACAGCAGGAATGATACAAAGGAGGTCGTTCTAACAATATGAAAACCTGCTTCTTCTGCTTTCTGTCTGAGCCCCGACAGGGAATAGCGCCGAACATGGCACGCATGCTCATCTTGACAACTCCAAAGAAACTTGTGCTGCGGCACTGTTATAATGATTCCACCCCCTGGCCGGACCGCCTTGTGCATCTGCTGCAGCACCTCGAGATCGTTCTCTATATGTTCCAGCACATCAAATGCGCCGATCACATCAAACTCGTCGGCAAACGGTATGCGTCGTGCATCCATCTGAAACAGCTGCGCATTTCGGGTACGCGTGGATGCGCAGGTAAGTGCGGTGCTATAGATTTCACTTCCGGAAAGAGAGAGGCTGGGGAATTGCTTCTCGATGCCGGATAAAACAAATCCCGTTCCGCAGCCGATTTCCAGAAAGTTTTTTGCTTCTGCAAAATAGCGGCCGATCGCCCAGGTGATCAACTGATTGCGCGCCCGGAACCAGAAATTGCCCGGTTCCAGAGCAGCAAGTTGTTCAAAATAGCCGGCAAAGAATCCTTCATTCGCCGCGGCAAGGTCCGGGGCAAAAGAAAGAAACCCCTCGATCATTCGCGGAGCATGGTGACATGCGGGGCAGGACCATGATGGATCATTGAATGTTTTACCGCATATGCTACAGATTTTCATTCCTGACCACCCACGACGATTCCCGGCGCGTTTGCACCAATTGCTTCTTACGAGAGATTCAACCTTCTATCTTACGGCTGTTTTTTTTATTAATATTTCCCACCCACCAACTAAGTGATAGCGATTCCTCAAAAAAAACCAGGGAGCTTTAAACAGATACGCAGCAAGCGTTCTGAAAAAATTTTGCTTTAATGAGGTCTCAACCAGGGAAGGACGTGAAGTTATGATTTCAAAACCACCTGTTATCGGCATATAGATTTTTCTGGTTCCAAAAATCGGATCCTAGATCGTGCAGGTGAGCGGGAAAGGTAAAGTCAAAATGAAGGCCAAGCGTGCGCGACATTCTTATCAAAGGCATCACATACGGCGTCCGCGCATAAAAAAAACCTTCGCTCCGGATGACCTCAAGCAGCTTCCTAAGAGAGGAAATAGGTGTGGGGATATGCTCCAGCACGGCACTTGCGATCACAATACTAATATTTCTACTTTTCATATCGTCAAGAGATTCGACGCGGGTAATAGAGATGTTTTCATTTTCTATTTTCGCATGGTGCGTAACATAATCGACCAGCATAATATTGACCTTTTTTATGCCAAAATCTAGCAGCTTTTGGGCAAGCTGTATCGATATACTGCCATCGCCACCACCGAAATCTACAATGTGAAATACCGGTTGATGAATAAGCTCCGGAGAAAGACGGGGTTTTATATATTGAAAAATATGAAGGGCAATCCTAGCGGGATTATCAACGGTCACTTGCTCGTTTCGGCCATCGTAATACGTTTCGTAGTACTCTGACAAAGCGTTGCTGCTGGGAAAGCGGGATGCGGAGACCGCAAAACAACGTTCACATTGCAGCAGGGAAACATTGGGGCCGGTTTGAACGAGCGCGATCTGCTTCCGGTCGGATGAAGCGCAAAAGGGACATGTGTTTTCCAAAGGCAGTAAATCGTGCTCGTCGAGATGTTTTGTTTTGTGAAACACAGTGGTTCTCATGATCTGTGCCGTCCTCTCAAGAATCGATAAAAAATTGATTTAGTTCGGTTAAGCTATTGATTTTCAGGCCCGGAAAATTGTCATAGAGAAGATCACGGTCAATCAGGATGGCAGTCATCCCGACTTCAGTAGCTGGATGGTAATCAAGTCGGGGAGAATCTCCAATATATAAAATCTGACAAGGTTCGCAAGCAAGATGCTCCATGGCCTTTCGGTAGATCGACGTATCGGGCTTCGAGCAATTGACATCTGCCGAGCCAACTACTGGAAAGAAGGTATTATCGAAATGCTGTTTGACAATCTTTCCCAGACAAGAATCCCAATTCGAAATGATCCCCATCGGCAGAGGAATGGAATTTAAGATTTGCGTATCTTCGAATTTTTCCCATGCCAGCCCTTTGCAATTTTCGTAGAGAGCGCCAACAACATCAGTCCGGGGCGCGACGTTCAAGGACTTCAAAAACTCTGCATTGAAGTATTCGTAAAACTGCCTTGAAGTCTTGTTCGGAAATAAGATTTTTTCAGTCAGGGTTCTGTGGGTCTTTTGAATGACTGACACAGCAATATCGATATCGTAATATGCGAGCGTCTCTGCAATGCGCGGCATCAGCCGGCGTTTGTACAGCAGGGTATTGGCTACATCAAAGAATATGTATTTATATGTCGTCATTAGAAAACATAATGCGGTGTTTGCGCATTTTTTTCAGCGCTTAAACTGGTTTCCGGATAGATGACGTCCATGAAGATCCTGACCGCCGATCCCTTTGTAATCGTCGGTGTCACAGGAGTATGGCCATAAAGGAACTCGTCGATCGTATATTGAACATCTTTAAAACCGAATTGCGACCGGATTGAATTGGTGCCCGATATTCTGCAATTTACCTCAAAGGGGACGATATCGCCTTCCGGGGAAACAATTGCCTGAATATTGCAGGAGCCCCGTATTTCAAAAGCGTTGGTCATCTGTCGAATGATCTTTTCTATTTTAATTGTGTGATCGAATGTAACATTACATGCTATCGTGTTGCCTTCCGCCAGCACCCGCTCCAGCGTAATGAAGCCCAGCAACTGGTTCTCCTGTGTTACGTAAAATGCCGTGGTAATTTCGGGGCCTGAATACATTTTTTGAACGATGTATTCCGATGAAAACGAGGATGGTGCAAGAGGATTGCGATGGATGTTGCGTGATCCTCTTCCCTCGCGCGGCTTTACAATAAGCGCAGGAAATGAGTTCTCGGTATAGTTCTGCGGCAGACTTGTTTCTGCGAATGTGATCTGATTTTTCGAGAACTCCTGCCAGGTCAGATACTTATCGAGGAAAATCTTTGCGGTCTTCGCGGGCGAACAGGCAACACAGGGCAGCGCTTTCTGGGCCAGCGCAAGATAATAGGTTTCATAGTCGGTGCTCGGAATGATTAAATCCACTTGTTCCGTCTGGCAAATCGTCTGCATGCGAGCCGCATAGCCTGCTTCGTATGCATAGGGCATCTGGTATACGCGATCGCAAAGATGATTTCCGCCGGACATCTGCTCTGTGTTTGTGCCGACAATCCTGACGTCAAGATCGCAGGCACGAATATTTCTGAGGATCCCCTGCCCCACCACACCGCCTATCCCCGTCACCAAGATTCGTTTAGTCACCGGCGAACAACTCCTTTATTCCTTTTTCAAGAGTATAGTGCGGGGAAAAGCACAGTGCCTCCCGGGTATACTCGTTGTTGTATAGATAGGAAGGTGAATTGTCGACGCCCGTATATTCGATCAGACAGTCCTGAACATACGCCTGGATAATTGCCGCAACCTCACGGTTGGAATACGATTTTCCGTACGCTCCCAGATAAACATCGTTTTTCTCCGCGCCGGCTGCATGAAGACAGAGGTCGGCAGCGTCAGACACGTGGAGATAATCTTGTTGCCTTCTTCCTTCACCGTATAATTTTAATTTTTTGTCGCGTTGCGCCTGCTTTACCATGGCGGGAAGAAACGTGTTGGACGCCATGCCGCGTCCATACAGGGACGAAAACCGGATGATCCCATAGCGCGCCGTGTTTTTGACGATAAATTCACCGGCTAGCTTTGACAAGCCGTAAAGAGTAGGGGAATTGAACGGCGAACTTTCATGCAAGACACCATCATCAGGCGGTGTTCCAAAAACAGAAACACTGGAGGCGAATATCAGGCGGCTATCGCTGAATCTCTCGGCAACGTCAAGCACCAGTTGCACATTCGCGCTAAGCATCTCTTTGCTGGGAGTGTTAAAATTGCCATAGGGTATTGAGGCTGCTGTCAAAAATACAACATCGTAATCCTGGCCACAGGTCTTCAAATTCTGGATCGGGACCGCTCTGCATGAAGTGGGTATTTCATGCAGAGCGCGGCGATAGACGCAATCAGCATGCCAGTTTTTTATCAGACATTTTTGCACAATATTTCGGCCAAGAAAGCCATTAGCGCCGATGATAAGCGCTTTCATAAGTAGTGCCCCCCATTTCCATCAGTGCACCTCAGATATTTTCTGTAGTTCTGATAATGTATAGAGGCCGATTCTTTACTCCATCGTATGTTTTCCCCAAATAGATACCGATGACACCTAATAACCCGATGATGATACCACCGATAAAATTGAGGAAAACGATAACGCTACTCCATCCCAATACCGGCGTCCCAAATACCACAGCTCGGTAGATAATATAGCTGCCATATAAGAAAGAGAACAGGCACATGAAAAATCCGAATTTCACCGACATCCTCAGGGGTTTATCTGAATAAGCAATGATTATTTCCGTCGCCAATTTCCAGAGTTTTCTTATCGAGTAGGTGCTTTTTCCCTTAAAGCGTTCTTCGCGACATACATCAATTGTTGCCGTGGGAAACCCCATCCAATCCACCAATCCTCCAAAAAACTGGAGTTGTTCTCTTAGAAGCCGGTAGTTGTCAGCCACTTTCCTGGATATCATCCGAAAGGTTCCGGAGTTCGAATCGTAATGAGTGTCGGTCAAGTAGTTAAATACCTTATAAAAAGACCAAGAGGTGACTTTTTTAAAAATAGAATCTTTTCTTTCCATCCGGCAAGCGCGAACGACATCGTATCCCTCTCTCGTTTTCTGGTACAGGCGGGGAATGTCCTCCGGGCGGTCCTGCAGGTCACAGTCCATAACAACGATCCAATCTCCCGAAGCATGATCGATTCCAGCCGTGATCCCGTAATGCTGTCCGAAGTTTCGGCTGAACTGAATCCCTTTTACTCGTTCATCCTGCCGGGCAAGATTCTGAATGATGTCCCAGGACCGGTCCCCGCCGCAATCCTCCACCAGGATGATCTCAAAATCCGGGGTGAGCGTTTCGAGAGAGGATGTCAACCGATTATACAACTCGTTTAAACAGCCTTCGGCTTTATATACTGGGATGACAACGGATAGCAGCGGCATGATTTAGATCCCCCAAAAATATTTCGCGAAGCGTTATGTTAGAATGGGAGCGGTTTTTTTGATATTGCAATATCAAGCGTCGCAAACGTTGAAACGTTTTGAAACATTCGGAAATATTGGGAAATATACCAAATTTGCGGGGAATGCGCAAGTAGATTAGTTGTCGATACTTCATTGCGAATTGCCGGACTGGTGTTATCTTGGGTTGTATTCGTAATAAGTCGATTGTCCTTATTCGGTCATTTTGCTGAATAGTTACGTTTAATCTTGCATTGAGGGCATCAGTTCGACTACACTATTTCTACTATTTTATTTAGATAGTTGGACTTATTAACTGTCCCGCAATAGTATTTACATAATCAAGCTGTTCGGGTATGCTGTTTTGCGTGAAAAAGGCCGATGCAAGACGGCTTGATCACAAGACGCTTACGGAGCTGAGAAAACGCGGCGGTAGCCAGTGTGCAGGAAGGACAAAGTCCAGAACTGGTCGCCAAGGCTCTGAGTATACACCGAGTAACCATCTATGGATGGCCTTCTCGGTACCGGAACAGCGGCTGGGGCGCTTTAGATGCGAGTAAGCGCGGCGATCGCCCGTCGAAACTGGATGGCAGAGCCATGCACTGGATCTCTCGCACGGTGACGATGAAGAATCCTCTGCAGATGAAGTTCACCTACGCCCTGTGGACGGCCAAGATGATTGGCCAGGTGATCTATCAACGATTTTGGGTGCGGCTGAGCAAATCCTCGGTTTGCCGTTTGTTGGCTCAGATGGGACTGCCGCCTCAGCGTCCTGTCTGGCGTGCCTACCAGCAAAAATCGGAAGAGGTTCAGCTCTGTCTGGAGAAGGAATATCCGAAGATTCGCAGCCTTGCACGCAAAGAAAAGGCGCAAATATTCTTTGGAGATGAGACCGGCGTCAGGTCCGATCACCACGCGGGCACCAAGTGGGCGGCAAAAGGAAAGACCCCCGTAGTAAGCAGCACGGGGGCGCGTTTCGGCTTGAACATAATCTCTGCCGTCAGCGCACAGGGAGAGTTTCGCTTCATGGTCGTCAAAGGACGGATTGGTGCGCCGCGCTTTATCGAATTCATCAAACGATTGATTCATGGTACACTCGTACGATCTTTCTGATAGTTGATGCTCATCCGGCTCATAAAGCACGCAACGTTATTGAGTTTGTCGAAACCATTAAAAAACGTGTCCGGTTGTTCTTTCTTCCGCCCTATTCGCCGGAGTTGAACCCTGACGAGCTGGTTTGGGACGATTTGAAGAACAATGCGATCGGTCGGCAAGTGATTGCCTCGCCCGACCAGATGCACAAGGCTATTGTAAGCCATTGGCGATTCATCCAGAAGTCACCCCATCGCGTTCGGGCTTACTTCAATGAAACGACCACCTACGCGGCCTAATTATGTTGTTACTATTTTAGGACCGTTAATAACTGCCAAAACAGCTGATTACAGGGAGAACTGCATAAGTGATGTGTTCGGAAAGCATGCTCAATATAAATCGAAAAGGCTCGGAAGTTCTATTCGACAAGACGGCTAGCGGCGATGTCCGATTTATGGACATAGCAAAAGCCTTCGGCATTATCGCTATCGTTGTCGGTCACTCGGACTCGCCGTTAAAGCCTTATGTCTATTTGTATCATTTGGCATTATTTTATTTTATTTCTGGTTATTTTTTTCGCGATGAATACATCCAGGCACCGTTCACTTTTATTAAGAAAAGAATGAAAAGCTTATACCTGCCCTACATTTCCTATCAATTACCTTTTCTACTTTTGCATAACCTGTTATTGCAAATCGGCATTTACAGCTACCTCTATGACCATAGCTATACCTTGCGAGAATTTTTCACGAATGCCATTCAAATAATGACATTTCTTGGCAGCAATGAACAATTGCTCCAGCCGCTGTGGTTTTTATTCAGTCTTTTTTTCGTCGCGTTACTTTTTTTAACCATCAGAATCGCGGGTACCTATCTCGGAAAGCGCGAGTGGTTCACGTTCATCGCTGTGCTTTTCCTATTTTCCTTCGGCATTGGCGCATGGTACAAAAGCGCTCAAGTGATGATCAATATAATTTGCGTTGCACCCGTGATATATTATGCTGGGTATTTCTATCGACGAATTGAACAACACATTCCCCTGCACTGGGCGCTGGCGCTGGCGGCCGTAACATTGCTTATCGTTAATGCACAATATGGACAGATTGAATTGTCAAAGAATCAATTCGGCAGCATCGCATTCTTTCTCATTAATTCATTTATCGGTATTTATGTGAACATCTATCTAGCGAAGCGTCTTACTCGAACTACGTGGAGTAACAGTCTTGCCTATATCGGCAATAGCACTATTGCCATTATGGCCCTTCATTTACTGGCCTTCAAGGCCATACATCTTGTTCAAATTTACTATTATTCATACCCGCTTTCGTATCTTTCAGCCTTTCCGATTCTGGATGGCGCTTCGGGCTGGTGGATCGCTTATTCCATTTCGGGCATTTTACTTCCTCTCATGGCAAAATATTGTTTTAAAACGTCAGTCGGGTACATTAGTAGAATCGGTAAGACACTATTGACGCGTTGGGGGACATAGTGGTCGCACCTGACTATTGCATTCAAAATTATTTTGGCCTAACCATTACACTCCGTTCGAGATAGTTTATCTCAAATCGGCTGAAAGTCCAATTCACGCTGAGCCAAAAAACAGACCGTGCCGTTCAGAGTTGTCCAGGACATGGATAACGACTTTTTAGTCAATGCGCTCGTTCCCTTTAAGCTGGAAGAAATTGGCGGCTACCAAAGCATTTATCCGGATCGCTTCACTATCCGCCTGCCGCAACGATCGTTAAGTATTCTCCCGATGAGATCAGCATTAGCGCAAATTTATCCTCAAATGGCTGGCTTGTTCTGTCTGACAACTATTATCCCGGCTGGACAGCCAAAGTTGATGGTAAAGAGGCCATGATCCTCAGAGCAAACAGCGCTTTGAGAGCAGTTGCACTTCATGCCGGAAAGCATCATGTTTCGTTCGCCTATCGTCCGCTTTCGGTTCGTGCGGGCGCGTTTATCACGATTCTCGGCGCCGTTCTTGCTATTCTGGGTATCAGCATTTCAGAAAAAATTGATAACCTCGTAACCACGACAGCAAAATTCGCGATCACGGCGCCGGACTGAATTTACCGCCCCCTGCTTTAATCTCCCAGAGCTTTTTATTTGCCGTGGTGTTGAAGGGGGATATGTTCACCGCCGTTTCATACTCCGCCCTTGCGTTCTTCACCTGCTCCAGGAACATGTAGATGTCTCCCTTAGCAATATGGAGCCTGGCAAGCCCCGGGTCTGCCTCTATCTGCCTGTCTAACATATAGATCATGGATTCCCCGAAATACTCCTTTTTTACGGAGCGTTTCGCTTCCGCGATGACCTGCTTGTTTTCCGGGGTGTTCTGCACGAACACCACCGAGTTGAAACTAATAAATACAGGAGTCCAATCCTTGTCGAGCAGAAGCGCCTTCATGAGCGGCATCAGGTCGCCCGTATAATGATGATAGAACGGGGTTACGATGTGTTGTATATTGTATGTGGCAAGAATGGATTTCCAGCGGAGCAGACCCGCGAAACTCCGCGTATCCGCCGCTTCAATGCGCTTCGCCTGTGTATAGGCAACTTCATCTAAAGCCCGTCCGTCAACAAAGACCTTTCTCTCTCAATCAGCACTGAAGACTAGCGTAACATAGCGTGCTGACTGCCTGGAGGTGCAGGTAACGTGCTGACTCTGTGCTCTACGCACGCACAACGAAAAAATACACGATTGCATAATCAACCGGCCAAACGAGCACAAAAAAGCCCATGGCAATTAGGTGCTATGGGCTTCATTTATTTATTTCATTTATTTATTTGTTTGTTTTCCATCAGGTGTAGCTGGTCTGGGGCGGCCGCCTGTTTCATTATACTTATGACAGTTTATGCAGATGTCCATGTCGTTCTTTACGTTGAACCTGAACAGCTTGGGTGAGTCGGTACTGTGAGGCTCATGGCAGCTGCCGCAATAGAACTCCCTGCCCGGCCGCAAAGGATCCATGATGGGCGTAATCGTCGGGGCTGATGCAAGCTCATCTACCTTCTGCCTCTTCTTCTTTTTTCCCTTTATTGGCTTTTGCGCTTTTATCGGTCCGAGGGGGTGTCTCATTCCGCCAAAGTTCCCCGTGACGTGCGGTTTCTCGCTAATCTCGCTGTGACAGGCCAGACACAGGTCATAGGGTTTGTTTGCGAGGAGGGCCACTTCGTCAGATGCGTGAGGTACGTGGCAGTAAAGGCACATGCCTCCGGCAACAGGCACATGCGCTGTTTTTTTGCTGAACAGTTGCTTGTCATGGCAGGTAAAGCAGAGCTCGGGCGCGTCAGACAGCAGCAGCTTCGCTGTATTCGACGAGTGGGGGTTGTGGCAGGAGGTGCAGCCCATGCCGAGCGCGGCATGGACATTCTTTTTTTCAAAGGTTTTTTTGTCATGGCAGCCGTAGCACAGGTCGGGCTGATCTGCGGATAGACCGCGCGCCGCGGTCCCGCTCTTTTTGTGAGGAACAATCTTCGCGTCAATGGCCGTATGGCAGGTGGTACAACCCATCGAAACGGCCGCGTGTACAACTGATCCCTTGGTCAGCTTGCCATGGCACTTCAGGCAGTCGATATCTGCCGCGGAAGCGGGTGAAAAAAAGAGCATCATGATGCAATTCGCAAGCAGAATATGTTCGAGAGTTCCGAGTCTCATGAGGAAGGCTCCTTACCATCCGCGTTCTGCGGAGAGGTTTGCTGTGAGCAAGTTGTTTTAATAATGATACCGTATTAATGCGTGAGCTTTACCTCACTCTTTCTTTTTTTAATTACTACCGGCTTCTCCGGCGGCTTCTCCTGATATTTTTTATACTCTTCCGGATGGTCCTTTTTCCACGCATCGCTCAAGTATTGAAAGACCTGAACTCTCCCATTCAAGGAATCCGCCACATAGAGCCGGTCCTGCACATCAATCGAAATGCCCATCGGAAGTTGGAAAAATCCTATATTGCGTCCGGGGCTTCCCAAGTCCATCAATATCCTGCCTTCTTCGTCGAATATGATCACTTTATGTTTGTAGAGATCACTCACATATACATGCCCTTCACTGTCGACTGCGAGCGAAGCAATTCTGCCAAAATTCTGAACTGAATCCCCTGCCTCTCCCCATTTCCGCAAAAAAACGCCTGCGCTGTTGAAAACCTGTATTCTGAAATTTTCGGTATCACCAACAAGGAGATTCCCGTTCCGCCTGTCGACCGCAACACCATGTGGTAACTGAAATTCGCCGTCATTCTTGCCGGGCTTACCAATCGTGGACAGAAAATCCCCGGTCAGCGAAAATACATGAACAGCATGGTCTCTTCTATCCGAAACGTACATCCTTGCGTTCTGCTCGTCAAGAGCGATCCCGTATGGATCTTTCAATATATTATGCCCGATCATTTTCTTCAAGACTCCGGTCTTGTCTGCCATATATACAACTCGTGCTACAGGATCGCAAATATAGATGTTCTCCTCAGCGGAAACCGCAAGACCGGCGAGAAACTGTATGGGATAATAGGCTTCATTGGTACGAAGAGAGCTTATCATCGAAATTTTGTTCGTCACCATATCGATAACCGCAATGGACTTTTCGCCGAGGACCGCTACATACAGGGTATTCCCGCGGGATACCGCCATTGTCGGCTTTTGAAAAACATCAGACTTCGACGATCCAATTAGTTTTTCAACAAAATCGAGATATACCTCATCGCCGGCACCATAATAGCTCTTGATGTAGGCGAACCTCGGCTCTTCCGGGAATGACGGATACCGAAGACCAAAGTTCGTTTCATGTACCGCAGGGGAGCAGCCGATTAACGTGAAAAAAGCGAGCACAGCGAGAAAAGATACACCCCTGCGTCCTCTTTTCGGTGCTGTCTTCTCGGCACAAAGGATTGATTGTCGTTTCTCTAATTCAATGGCGCATACAACTTTAGGTCTCATGCAAGAATCCTCCCGATCAGTTCAAATAGAAATGACTGATATATAATAATGAGAACGGTAAGCATTGTCAAGCGATAATGCGAATGTATTGGATCCGGGCTTGAAAATTGCAGGTAGACGGAAACCAGCAGCCGTTGCGCTGATTTTCGTCGTGAACATGCTCGGCGCACAAAAAAGGAGGAGGGATTAATCCCTCCTCCTTACGTTCTCATACATGTGCTGGATTGCAGGCCCCAGCACTTTTTATCATCTTACCATTCAGAGTTGGTTTCGTCGTGGCAGCCAGCGCACGTTTGCGCAATATACATATCAACGCCGTTATGTACCACATGGCAGGTATAGCACTGAGCTACAGTGCCAGCGGTAGTGCCCTTAGCGTTATCGACTGAGGTCGTCAGCGGATGGTCATTGGTCAAGTCCGCACCAGGACCACGGGCTATCGTATCATGACATGACATGCAAAGCGACGATTTTGCATCTGAAATACCCAAGGTGTTAGTACCATCTGCCCCAGTCTGGGCTCTCCAGAGTGTCGCGACTGTACCAGCGTTGTGCGGCATATGACATGTCGTGCAAGTCGTCCCGTGGCCTGTTCCCGCCATTACCGCCGAGGCGCCGATCAGCGCAAGGGCTACTACCAGTACTGCTACAAGAATCTTTTTCATTGCTTGTTTCTCCTTTTTACTAGATTTAACTGCGATTTGACTACAAACCAAAATTATATTACCTAAATTTTTATTACCGCGCCCCGATACCGGGCTCGAAGGAGATCCTTCGTTGCGGTTATCTTCATGCTGCTGCAGGCAGCCGCTGCCTCCTTTCAGAAGTAACGTTTTAGGGTTTATGCAGTAGTGGAACAATACTTTTTGCTTATTTGTAGCTTTGTTTTGCAATAGGGATGCCAACCTGACAATTATTTGTTTTTATTGGAAATACGGTTTTTGACGTTTTCGGGGAAGATCAAAAACGCTGAGCGTCAATGCGCAGGCTGATGGAATATGCACAGGAGCAGTGGGCAACAGGAAATTACTGTTTATACAATAAAATACATGCTTTTGGGCGCAGTTTTAAAAAACAATTCCGGTCTAATCAACCGCGAATGCACGCGAATACACGCTAATGTTTTTTCTGAATTTTTCGCGTTCATTCGCGTCCATTAGCGGTTATTGCCACCGTGCTTTAAAGCCGAAATTCAAGATCCAGAACCTCTTTGGAGGAGAAAGGGGGAAGTTGGAAGAAAAAGGCGCAATCGCCTGAAAATATAAATTAATTTCACCACGGAATACTGCCACGGATTAACCACTGATTGAAATTAAAGACTTTATCTTAAGTTTTTATCCGTGCTTATCTGTGTGCATCCGTGGTGAATATTTCGAATTTGAGGTTCCGGCTTGAAATGGGCAAATTCCGCAGATGCTTCAGTTTTTTGACGGCTGGGGAATGGAAAGGATGTTCGGTTTTGCGTTTTTGGCTTTTTTGCCGATGAACCGGCTGACCAGGGTATAGTTTTGGAACTGCATGGCTTCAAAGGCGTCGGAAGCCTCCTGCGCGGTGATGTCCACGGGAGAGATCGTCGATATTTCGGGCACGATATAGGTCCGCTCCGCGTTTCCATACGAGATCATATCGTAGTAGAACTCTCCTTGGCAGCGGCCGACATACCCGCCGCCGATCATGATCCGCTCGGCTTTTACGCGTAGGAGGAACGCAAAGACGTTGAGTGTGTCATCCGCTGCAATCTCGCCGCTGCTCGACGTCTTCGAGGTGATATAGTACACGGAGGGGCCTTTAGCTGTTTTGTTCAGGTAGGAGACGAAGGATTCGGGGGCCACGCTCTCGGTCATAAAATTCCCGGGCAAGACCAGAATGATGGTTGCGCCTGCTGCCGCCCTGGAGGAGATGAAGGCCGCCTCGTTTTCGAACTGCTTATTGAGAAGAAGGTATTTCGACTCCGCGTGATTTTCTTTGGCAAGGTTCTGGAAAAAGACGCCATAGCCGGGGTGGACGATAATATAGACGTCGGCAGCGCTGACGACCGGGGGCGACCCTGTCGAGTCCGCGGGCAGCTTCTTGATGTTGAGCGGTTCCCCGGTCGGCGCATAGCTTTTCAGAATATCGCCAAAAGGTCCTACAGAAACGGCAGAAACCGGAGACGAGGCGCCGTTGCCTGTTGCGCATCCGGATATTACCGCGAGGATGACAAGAACAAGTACCAGCCCGCGATGCGGGGCATTATACTTATAGATAGGGGAAGATAATTTCATGCCGGATCCATTTCCATAAAATGTCGCGGCATAGTACGACATTTTATTCTTTTTGTAAACACTTTTTCGCATTCAGCCGGACAGGCCGGGTACCGAGGCATGTTCGTCTTTACGTTATGAGCCGAAGTCCGGTCCAGGATCAAGAACCTCATCTTAGGAGAAAGGGGGAAGTTGGGGGAAAAGGGTAACCGCTTTTTAACAACAGTTAATCCTAAGAGCAGTTCAGCCACAAAAGGCACATAAAGCACATAAACAGCATGCATTAATTTGATAGAAGAGCTTCACCAAGAAGGTGACTATGCTTTTTGCGTTAAGAAGATGTTACTCTGTGCATTTTGTGACTTATGTGGCCAACAGCTGTATCTAGGTTAATCCCCCTTTCGCCATGCTTCTCCATTTCTCCTTCGCGGTTCAACCTAAAAACGCCAGCAGGACCAACGGTCGTCAGCCCGATTGCTTTTGACACAATAGCCCCATTCTGATATAGTGAAGTCACCATTAAGCCCTTGAACTGAGGCGTTGTTTATCACTATGAGCCGCGAAGAATTATATAAATTAGAAGTCAAAAGATCCGTCGATAAGATAACGAAGCAGTACAAGCCGGAGAAAATATTTATTTTCGGCTCTTATGCGAGCGGGAAGATTGCGCCGGGAAGCGACATCGATTTCTTCATCATCAAAAAAACTGTCAAGCCCAGGCGGGAAAGACAGCGCGAAGTGTCGCGGATATTGATCGACAGGGAAGTACCTGTCGATATTCTAGTGTTCACGCCGGGAGAAACAGCAAGACGGAAAAAGATCGGCGATCCTTTTATCTTGAATATTTTGAATTCAGGCAAACTGGTTTATGCCAAATAAGAACAAAAAACTTCTCGCCGAGGAATGGTTCAAGAAAGCCCGCGACGATTACAAGTCGGCAAAGGTCGTTTTGGAAGAAGGCGGCTACTACGGTACGACTTGTTTCCTCGCGCAGCAGATGGCCGAGAAATATCTTAAGGCTTTTTTGATCTATCGCGGTTGGAAGCTGGAAAAGATGCACGACCTTATCAAGTTGCTCAATGAGTGCAAGAAGATTCTGCCTGACTTCGAGGACTTGAAAGAAGAATGCATCCTCTTGAACGACTATTATATTGAAACACGCTATCCTTTGGATACGCCTGTCGATTATGCCAAGAAGGAAGCCAGGGAAGCGTTGGCGGCAGCTGAGCGTATTGGCAGGTTTGTTGTAAATATTGTGAAGTAATTTTTATTCTTACCGTACCTTAAAGGCTCCAAAAAATTTGGGGCCTTTTCATCCTGCCTTTTTTTCGCACGGCAATATCTTCGCGCCTGCCTTCAATGAGCAAAGAAAAAGCCCCTTTTCTCAAAGGGGCTTGTGCACTCTGTCGGACTTCCTTGGACGGTGAAATGGTGGTCCCAACGGGAATCGAACCCGTGTCTCCGGCGTGAGAGGCCAGCGTCCTAGGCCGCTAGACGATGGGACCGTGCTACTTATGTTAGAGGCGTCAGGAGTGGTGAGTTCAGAGTAGGGAGTAAAAGCAACCTGATCATACTCCGAACTGACAACTCCGAACTCCAGACTGAATAACTGGTTGGGGGAGGAGGATTCGAACCCCCGTAGACAGAGTTCAGAGTCTGCCGTCCTACCACTGGACGATCCCCCAGTCGGTTTCAGAGCTTGCACTATATACAAAACCGCTTCCGGGTGTCAAGGGTAAAAAGGGTGTTTTCCCCGGCCTTTAGCCGATACCCTCCCATTTCCGGGCTTGACAAGAAGCAGGAGAGTACGGTACTACTTTACTATGATCGGGAAAGAGAGATGCGCCCTATGAGCCCCAGCCGCGTTAAGAACGTGTATGTCACCGGCCACACCACGCCCGACACCGATTCGGTCTGCTCCGCCATCGCCTACGCCTACTTCAAGAACATCACGGACAAGCGCTACCTGTTCACGCCGGTCGCGGGCAGGCAAGCTGAACCACGAAACGGGCTTTGTGCTCGAACGGTTCGGCGTGCCCCCCTCGGCCGAGATCGACAGCCTGGTCGCGACCGTGAACGACCTTGACCTCAAGAAGCCGATCGCCGTCCATGTGCAGGATTCCATCCAGGCCCTGGCGCGGCATGATGCGCGACCAGAACGTGCGGTCCGTGCCGGTCGTGGACGACTCGGGCAGGCTGGCGGGCGTGGTGGGGCTCAAGGACATCGCCCGCCACTACATGGACAGCGTCGGGTTTCGCAGATCTTTCGAAGGCGCCGATCGAGCTCGACATCCTCGTCAAGACCCTGGATGCGCCGCGTGATCAGCAACGCCAAGCAGCTCACGGTGCTGACCGGCCGGGTCTTGATCGCGGCCATGCAGCGCGGCACCACTGCTGAACCGGCTGCGGCCGGGCGACGTCGTGGTCGTCGGCGACCAGAACGACGTCCAGCTCGAGCTGATCCGCATCGGGCTGCTCCGCCGTGATCGTGACGGACAACGCGCCCGTTGCGAACGACGTGATCGCGGCCGCGGGGGAGAAGGGCGTGCTGCTGCTCTCGTCGCCCCACCCCGCCTTTGCCACGGTCCAGCTCATGACCATGTCCGAGCCGGTTTCGTCCATCATGACCACGACCTGCCCCACGGTCGGGCTGTATACGCCGATGTCGGACGTGCGCGCCAGGATCGTCGAGTCCGACTACCGCTCCGTGGTCGTCGTCGACAGCGACAGCCGGCTGATCGGCTTCATCACCCGGACGGACCTGCTGACGCCGGTGCGCAAGCTGGCCATCCTCGTCGACCACAACGAGCTGTCGCAGGCCGTGGACGGCATCGAGGAGGCCGAGATCCTCGAGATCATCGACCACCACCGCGTGGGCGACATCTCCACCACCGCGCCGATCTACGTGTACAACGACCCCGTCGGCAGCACCTGCACGGTCGTGGCCGGCATCATGTTCCTGTACCAGACGCACATCCCGCAGGAGATCGCCGGCATCCTGCTGTCGGGCATCCTTTCGGACACGCTGCTGCTGACGCTCTCGACCACCACGGAGCGCGACCATGCCGCCGCGAAGCGCCTGGCCGGGATCGCCGGCGTCGACATCCCGTCCTATGCCAGGGAGCTGCTGCACGCGAGCATCAACCTCGAGGACAAGAGCGCCGCGGAGCTGATCGCGGCCGACTTCAAGGAGTTCCTGATCGGCGGAAAGAAGCTCGGCGTGAGCCAGATGATGTCTCTGGACTGCGCCGAGATCGATGCGCGGGAGCGGGAGCTGGTGGCGGAGCTCGAGCGCCTGCGCGTGGCGAACAATTACGACCTCACGGTGCTTCTGGTGCTGAACCCGCTGGGCAAGGGGCAGGAGCGCATCCTGCTCCGGGGAGAGGCCTGGATCGTGGAGAAGGCCTTCGGCGTGACGGTGGTGAACGATACCTGCACCGTGCCGCGCGTGATGTCGCGCAAAAAGGACTTTATCCCGGCCATCGGCCAGGCGCTCAGCCTGGGACAGTAGATGCAATGCGGAATGCGGATTGCGGAATGGCAACAAGGGGTATTCAGGGTCAGGAAGTGTCACCCTGAACTGAAGGGTCTTTCATCGTATTGAAAAACTGAGATTCTTCGCTGCGCTCGGAATGACAAACTGCGTGCTTTTCGATTTTTGTGACAAGCTCACCCAGCTTAGCGCTTTTAATCTCATCTTCCGGTAAAGAAATGCCTGTCCCTGGCCCTCCTCCGGGCAGACCAAAAAAGTTAGAGCTTTTTTCCCAAAATAGGTGTATATTGGTCTTTCTTGATACTTTTTTGAGAAACACGGTATCATGGAACGACAAAGCAGGAACAAAATACCATGCGTACCAACAGGAGGTTTTATGCTCGAAAAATACTCGGCAGGTGAAAACATTGCGTCGCTCTGCACCAAGTGCAAATTGAATCTCGACCATACAATCGTTGCCATGGACGGAGAAGCGATCGCCAAGGTGAAGTGCAAGACCTGCGGCAGTGTGCATAAGTTCAGGAATCCCGCGGACCCTCCGAAGGCCAGGGCGCCGAGGGCAAAAAAGGCCGACAGCGCAAAGAACGCGGCTTCGCTCTGGGAAAGCGGCATTGCCGGTGCACGGGGCAAGGAACACTCTTACAGCATGGGTTCAAAGTACCGCGTCGGCGACATTGTCAACCACGATACCTTTGGCAAGGGTGTGGTGCAGAAGCTCTATACCAACAAGTGCGACGTGCTTTTCCAGGACAAGGAACGGCTCATGGCATCGACAAACTGATACGTCTTCGACCGAACCGCACCCTATTAAAGCCTGAGAAAATTACTTCTCAGGCTTTTACTTTTCTTCGACTTCTGGTTCTGAAGTCTCGCTGGCCCCTGTACCCTGTACCCCAGCTCCTGCTCTTACCTGTCGTGACCGGCACCTACTCCATATGCCGATGGCGCCGGCAAGCATAGAAAAAAATGCGACTCCCATCACGAAATAGCCTGCCACCCGATACAGTCCGCTCAAGACGCCTGCGATGCCCTGCTGCGTGTCTTCAACGCTGATCAGCAGTCTGCCCAGTGCGGCGAAAATGACTCCCGCCGTCAAGCCAACAACCGGACGCTTCGCAACAATACTGGCCATAATCCTTCTCTCCTTCGCCACGGCATCACGCGACGGTAAGCCGCCGGGGCCTCATGATACGGACAGTCAGTAAAGAGACGCTACACTAGCGTATGACATCGGCGGTAAAACTGTAGAGCGTTCCCTCTTTCCATGCATCCCCGGGCAGACCTGCCTTGAACGAGAGCTGCTTCAGGAACGTGGGTACGTCCCAGCCGAACTCGACAGGCACCTGCGGAAGAAGCAGGCCTGACCCGGCCTTGTGCACGAGCAGGAGGCCGTGCGTGCCGATCAGGATGTCTCTGACATTGCGAAGCTCAACCAGCGGGGAAAGGACCGAGACCTCCAGCTCCATGTCCTTCAGCTCGTCAGCGCTCATCGGCGGAAAGCGGGGATCGCGGGACGCGGCGGACACGGCGTTCTCGATCACGGACCGGTAGAGCGGCATGACCGGTTCGATATTGCCGATGCAGCCGCGCAGCATGCCGTGTTTGTTGATGGTGACGAACGTGGCGCCGTTCGCCTGAAGCCGCGGTTCGCTGGGCGCCGCGGCCGTCGTCGTTCCCTGCTTCACATACTCCGTGATTGTTCTCTTCGCGAGCGTCAGGAGCTCCTGCTGCTGCTGCCCGGTGAGCGCGCTTGCATAAAGCCCCATGGCCGCGTAACCCACCACGCTTCCGTTGTCGCCGGTTACGTCGCCGGAATGCGCGTAGCGGTAGAGCACGCCGTTCGTCGCGCCGAGCTTCCGGGCGACGGCCATCGTCAGGAGCACGGGCGAGCCGCCGCACATCTCGGCCTGGCCGCTTGCTAAACAGCCCTGCAGGTCTTCGATCGACAAGCGCTGCACCGCATCGATCGCTCTTTTGTCCATGGCAACCGCTGTTGCGGCGTCGTGATAGTGCGAGAGGTCCGTGCTCGCCACGATGATCGCCCGTTTATTTTCACGAAGGACCGCGGCCAGCTTTTCTTCGAGATGGGCATACATCTCCCGGGTCGGCATGCCGATGAGGACCGGCACGATGGTGAGTTTTTTGACCGTCTTCTGAAGAAAGGGGAGCTGCACCTCGAGCGAATGCTCCCTGGCGTAGGCGCTGCGGTCAAAGGTCACCTGTGCCCTCTCGTTCAGCAATGACCGCGCGATCTTCCGGTTCACCCGGACCAGGCCGAGGGGCGTGCGCAGGCTGCCTTCGCTATAGACCGAGGCGCCCTTGAGCTTTGCGTAATGCGCCGATCCAAGGAGAATGACGGTATCGACCTCGCGCCCGGTTATATGCTTATACGCGTTGGCCGCGACCTGCCCGGAGTACTCGTATCCGGCATGGGGAGCTATCAAGGCGATAAGCTTTCCTGCCGGGTATGTTGCCCCGGCGGCGGAGAGGTACGAGCCTACGTCACGGCCCAGTACGGCCTGGTCGGCAGGATAGAACGCTCCCGCGACCGAGGGCTCCTTCACCTCTTGCGTTGATCCCATAAGCACCGCTGCTATGCATGCCGCCAGGATGACCGCTATGGCCAACTTCCTCATGATATCTTCCTCCAGTACGCTGCCCGCCGCAGCTCCCGTTTCAGCCCCAGCTTCCTGCGAAAAAGACCAAGCAGTCCTCCGAACAGGAACAAGCTCAAAAAAGTCCGTCTCTTCATGGTCAGCTCCATATTCCCGGGACCGCCGTGTTGCAGTACCGGCATTTCCCTTCCATAATGTTGTTCTGTCTCACGAAATAGCCGGTCCGCTCGATCAGGACCTTGTTGCAGCGCGGGCAGGCCGTGTTCTCGGCTTCGCTCCGGATGTTCCCGATATAAACGTAGCGCAGACCGGCGTCCATCGCCGCTTTCCGGGCGTCGTGCAGGGTCTCGAGCGGCGTCGGGGGCAGGTCCTTCAACTTATAGTACGGGAAGAACCGCGAAAAGTGAAGCGGCACGTCCGGACCGAGGTTCTTCACGATCCAGGCGCTCATCGCGCGGACCATCTTCGGGTCGTCGTTCAAGGTCGGTATCACGAGGTTCGTGAGCTCGATCCAGACCCCTTCCTGCTTCAGCGCCACGAGCGCGTCAAGCACGGGCTTGAGCCTGCCGCCGCAGACCGTGCTGTAGAAGTCCTCGGAAAAGGCCTTGAGGTCCACGTCCGCCGCATCGAGAAGCTTCGCAAGCTGCCGCAGCGGCTTCTCGTTGATATAACCGCAGGAGTGCATGGTGTTCCTGATACCAGCCTGCCGGGCGATCATTGCCGTGTCATACATATACTCGTAGAAGACCGTTGGCTCGGTGTAGGTGTAGGTGATCGTGCGGCAGTTGTACAGCGCTGCCTGGCGCACCACGTCGGCGGGCAACAGGTCGGAGGAATCAACGTCTTCGGGATTGGCCTGCGAGATCTGCCAGTTCTGGCAGAACTTGCATCCCAGTACACACCCTGCCGTGGCGATCGAGAACGCCGTGGTCGCGGGCAAAAAATGGAAAAAGGGCTTCTTTTCGATCGGGTCCACGGCCACGGCGCAGGGCTTGCCGTACACCAGGCTGTAGAGCACGCCGCCCTTGTTCATCCGAGTCCGGCATCCGCCGACCTGGTAATCCTCAAGCACGCATTCAGTCGGACAAAGTTCGCATTGGACCGTCTTTGACATAGATTAACTCCACCCCTGGCCCTGTCGTGCTTCCTGGTTGCCATTCCGCAATCCGAATTCCGCAATGCTTTTTTATTCTTTTTCCTTCCAATACATCCCCTTGTGCAGGCTCAGGCCTTTTTTCGAGATCGTTTTTTCATAGTACAGTCTTCGCTCTGCATATTGCACGATCCCGGTGACCTGCTCCTGCAGCACGGTTGCGCCAAGTACGAGAACACAGACGAGCGTTGACGCAGTGACGAGGACCTTGAACTTCTTTTCATCAACCATGATCAGCCCTCCTTGCAGCGTGGCAACGATTGCAGCGGATGCATTCGGAGATCTCAGGATCCATCCTGTTCGCCATAGGGCAGTCGGCGCTGCTCGCGTACCCGGGTGCTGACCGGGAAAGCAGGCCGGACAATGCGGCAACTGGACAGAGGTAGCGGCACCAAAACCGTTTGACCCGCAGGTTCGCGACAAGGGTCAGCCCGACCAGCAGCCAGCCGAGGATCGCTCCGTGGAACGAGAAGAGCGTGATATAGGCCTCATAGTTGCCAAACTCCGGCTGCCTGCTCACGAAGACAAGGATCACGATCAGGCCGAGCAGCAGGTACTTCGTCCTCCGCCACTGTTCGTCCGCGCTCGGTGATATGTTCCATTTCGAAACCGAAAGCCTGCTGATAAATTCCGACAGCGCGCCAAAGGGGCAGAGCCAGCCACAGTAGAACCTGCCTGCAATGGCAAGGGACAAAAACACACTGAGAACAAGCCCATACCACAGGATGTCCGACGACGGCCGGCCGAGCAGCAGGTTGAAGACATGCAGGATGGAAAAGGGCGTTGCGAGGGAGAGGCCGATGATCGCGATGGCAGCTGCCATGCACAGATCGCGGAGCCAAAGCAGGTGTTTCGCTCTCCGCGTCATGAAATAGAGGGCGAGGGAGGCGGAGAACAGCAGCGCATACACGATCCATTTCCCATTGCGCGCGGCAGAGGCCTGTTCCGATGCAACGTTGATGTTATATACCTGTGCTGCAACGATCCTCGTTGACTCGCGTACCGTCTTTGCGAGCGCCTCGACGCTCACCGTGGCGCGGGTGATGCCGTCGATGTCGCGGTCGACGACGAACGCATCGGTCACGCGCTTGCCCAGGAACTGGTTCAGGAACTGCGGCGTTTCCAGGTAATGGACGTAATTCTTTGTCTCCCGATGCTCGATGATCCTGATCCCGCGGATCGTGCCGTCCGGGCCGAGCACGAGCATAAGCTTGATCGGGCCGGCATACCCCCTGATCGAGGGAACGATGTCGTGGGAATTGAACGCAACCGGGCCGTCCGATCGATACAGCGGCGGGCTGCCCTGCTTCGCGAAAAAGCGCTGGCCCGGCGCGATGTCCCGGAGCGCGGCCTGCTCGTCCAACGCCTGTCCAGGATGGAGCGCATATCCCAGCACAAGCGACAGGAGCAAAAGAGCGGCCAGTATGAGCCTGAACTTTTTCACCGGATACCTCTCACAGGCGACATTACGTCCGCAGCGAAAAAAGCGGCGCCAGGGCCACTGCCTTCAGTAATACCACGAAGAGCACCGTGTTTTCAATACCAAAGAGCGGCACGAACACGAGCGTTGTCACCAGAGCGCCCGCCATGGCGCCGGCAAGCTCTGCCGCGTAGAGCCCGCCTGCGGTAGCGCCGCCTCCGCGTTCTGTCATCACCTGCATTGCAGCCGTGAACTCGCCACCCGCTGCCATACCGAGGAGCGCGCTCAAAACATAGAAGAGCGCTTCTTGCTTGAAAAAGACCGAACAGGAAAGGAGCAGCACCATGGTAAGCACGTTGATCAGCCGCAGCCGGACAAGGGGAGCGCCTAGGGACCGCAGGCCGAGCGCTCCCAATGCCGTTCCTACCATAAAGGCCGCGGTCAGCGCGCCGATCATCTCGTACACATACCCGAACGCGGCCTGATAGGCAAGCAGGATGATGAGCGACATCGCCATAGCCGTATAGCCCGTGGCAGCGACTGAAAAGAACAGAGGCCGCTTTGCTTTCCAGAAAAAGAAGGCCGCGACAATAAAGAGCACCGTGAGGCCTGCGGCGATTCCGGCTCCCTGTTCAGGAAGCGACAACAAGGAGCGGCTGCCCTGCGCCTCCAGCCAGAGCATGAGGTTGTACAGATAGGCCACGGGTCGCTTGTCCCGATTCACCGACCGGACACTTCCGAGGCGGGCACTGACCATGCTCGTTTTGTGCACGGAGAAGGCATCAGCGAACAGGTGGGGATCGAAGTACTTTGTGCCGATCTTTCTCTGCGAGAAGCGTTCGCTCAACAGAGCAGGGTCAGTTACGATCTCCCGGCCTGATGCCGCCATAATGCCGTATTCTTCAGAGGAAAGCGCGACCGAGCTGAATACCTGCGTCAGCGAGTGATAGATCGAACCGTTCAATGCCTGCAGCCGCTTTCCGATGTAGCCCGATGCCGGAGGAAGCGAGAGCACGAGCATGCCATCAGGGGCAAGCGCCTTTCTGACCAGCTCGAAGAACTCGATGGTGTAGCACCGGTTGATGCCCGCTGTTGTCGGTTCGGGCAGGTTCATGACCACCAGATCATATTGGTCGCGTTTGGATTCCGCAATGAATCGCCGCGCATCGTCGGCAACAAGGGTCAGCCGCGGGTCCCGCAGACGCTCCCGGTCCGGGGGGGTCAAAAGACGGAGCGACACTTCAATGAGCCGCGGGTCGAGCTCCACGAACTCCAGGCCCGCAACCGCGTACTTCAGGACCTCGCGCGCAACAGCCGGCGAACCTCCGATCAGCAGCACCCTTTTTGGGCCCGGATGCAGGGAGAGCGCCAGGTGCGTTTTCAGCTCTTCGGTCTGCGGGTCCGGGTAGGCAAAAAGGAACGAGCCAGAGAAATAGACGCTCTGCTGGTCCCGCAGTCTCATGACCTCGAGCTCTCCGTAGCGCGATTCAACGTGTTCTACAAGGGCCGGTTCGAGCGGACCGAGCTTCGTCATAAGACTCCCTATGACGGGATAAAGCGTGAGCGGCAGCAGGAGCAGCAGCGCGAGCAGGTTGGACCGCAGGAGCAGCAGGGCAGTCATGATGCTCAGGATGCTTAACCCCGTGGCGAGCGTCAGGGCGTCGAAACGGCCGGACAGCAACAGGGTGAAAAGCACACCGGCAACGCAGGCGCCTCCGGCCTCAAGTCCGTAGACCAGCGCAGCTTTTCCGTTTGATGCCGCCACGGCGATCGGGAACTGGGCGCCGACTGCAAGGCAGAGGGGCATCAGCGCCAGCAGGGTTGAGCAATAGGTGGTGACCAGCGGAATCGTTTCGCCGAAGGTCGGCACGAAGAGCGGGCGGATCAGGCTGATGAACAGGACCGTGGGCTGGGCAAGAAGCGCGATGATGAGAAAAGAGAGCGAAAAAGCATGTTTATGCCGTATACGCGAACCAGCAAAGCTTCCGAGCCCGACCACGGAGAGCCAGACACTGAGCGTGATCCCGATCTCAAGCTCGTTCCCCGAGAAAACGGTCAGCAGCCTGCGTATGACCGTGACCTGCATGAGCAGTGCGGTAAAGCCGATGATGAAAAATGCGATCCGATGCATCCGCGGTAAAACCTCCGGACCAAACTGGAGGAACCTTCACTTGGTCATACGCCGTTTTTGGTTTGTTGATTATGACTGAAATGCGGGAGGCTGTCAAACAGGAGGGCGTTACGGTTGTTTCGGTGGCGCGGTCTCTTTCTTATGGCAGCTGACGCAGAGAGGATCGCTCATCATTTCGTCCCTGGAATTCGGCGCTTTCCTGTTCGAGGCAGGGCCATGGCACTTGAAGCAGTCCTTGTACAGAAGCGCCTTATGCATGCTGACCATCTTCGGGTTCTTGCTGTGGCAGACGGTGCAGGCAGCTGCGGCGGCGGGTTGGGCTGTGCTGAAAAGAACGGCCATCGCAGAGCATATGAGGTAAGCGTTTTTCATGTGCTCATCATACTCTGCGGCAACAAGGACGTATATGATCTGGATCATAGGATGCTATTGGCCCAGCCGGGACCAAAAACAGGACCTGTCTCCCGCAGCCAGAAGTAGGCGCCTCTAGGCGAAGCGCTGAGCCCGCAGGGAAAACAAATCTCAAGAATTGATAACCGTTTCTCAAGCTCTCCCTGCGCCTCTGCGTCTCTGCGAGAAAAATGTTTTGGCTTAGAGCAGTTGAGCACCTAATCCCAGTCCAGCAGCCGCTTCTGGCCTTCAAGCTTTTTGATGTCCGTCACGTCTTGGCTTACTTCGAGCGTTCCCTGGTACCGGCCCTGGTCGTCGCGCACGGCAAAGTAGCGGATCAGGATGAACTTGCCTTTCATCTGGATCCAGAAGTCCGCGGTATCGCGCCTCCCGGCCTTGAACTCGTCCAGGATCTTCTGCACCATGTTCATGCTTTTAGGGGGATGGCAGTTCTGGACCTTTCTGCCGATAACGCCGGGGCTCCGCGGAAAAAGCCGCTCTTTGAGCGCTGAATAGTAGAGCACCTCGTCCTGCTCGTTCACGAACGAGATGTCGATCGGCAGGTGTTTCAGCATCAGGTTCAGCTGGGTAAGCGAAAGATGGCCCGTATCGAGGAGCAGATCCTGATGAGGCGCCGCGCCCGTTGCCACAGACGCCGCGCCGGGCATCCAGCCTGTGCCGGGTGTGATCCAGGCGTACCCCACCTCTGCCTCGCCGCTCCTGACCGCGAGCCACTCTTCATCGGTCAGCAGGTCTTTTGCCATGGGGAAGAGAATGTGCTCTTCTTTATAGATCATGTCTGCAATACTCTTCAGGGCGTATCTGATGCTGTTGAACACCTCGGGCGCCTGTGCGTCCCTGACCCCTGCGCGGCTGGACTTGAGCGCCGTGCGGATATCGTCATGGAGCGCCCACATGATCTGCGACGGCGCGGTAATGCTGTGCTTTTCGAGGATCGGGAAAAGCTGGTTCTCTTTTCGCAGATAATGGAGATCGATCTGCGACAGCTTTTCAATGAGCGCCGCGAGCTGCGACTGATGCTTTTGAAAGACCTCCCTGTCGGATGTATCGTTGAGCTTCGCGAGCGCGTGGCCCAGCTCATGCACGATCCCCTCGGCCGCCCGGTTCTCGAGCATGAAGGTGTTGATCGGATGGCCCGGCGGCAGCGAGGGCACATCCTGCTGGGAGAGCGATTCCTTGAACACCTCCACATGCACGTCGCAGAGCCGCCGCACTTCGCTCTCGGGCATGCCTTCGTTCATGAGCTGCTGTTCCATATGGGCTATTTCGGAAGCGTCGATGTCCTTGATGAGCTCATGGAAGCGTTTCTTGAGCACTGCCATATCAACGCCCTTGTGCAGGTCGCGAATGATCCCCTTCAGCACTGCCTGGCGCGTTTTATCATCAACGAGCGCCTCGACAGTCCCGCTTCCCTCCAGGCTGACCACGACCTCTGTGCCGGTCTTTGCTTTGATCTCCGCGGCAAGATCGGCAAGCAGCGTTTCGATCGAAACAGCGCCGAGTGCCGAGGCCTGCGCCAGGGTCGCCATTTTGCCGACGGTCTTTCGCATGACCGGGTTCTTAAGCAGGCTGAACGACGGCGATCTGTTGACAAGATAGTCCAGCAGGAACGGGTAGTCCTTCAGCAGATCGTCGATCTTTGTTTTTGGGCTTAGTTCCATGGTCCCTCCCTGATTCTATGAATAGTATTAGTGTACCAGCTGTCCGCGCAGCCTGTGTTGATAAGCGGCTGATGTCCACAGTATCCTCCATTTCCAACCCATACGTTATGATGCACATCAGTATGATCGACATCGTCTTCACGGCGATCGCTACCCATAGAATATCTGTCGAATTTCTTGCAATTTCCCCGTGGGTGCGGTACTGTTATCCGGAAGCAGCTGCACCCGTGAAGGACCCCGAAAGGACGACCATGAGCGACGACTCTTCCCTGCCTGACCAGGAAAAAGAAAAGCTTATCAATAAAAAGCTTGCCATCGCGGTGGGCATCCTCGGGCTGGGGGCCTTCGGCGCCTTCTATGTCCTGTTCTTCTTCGCTATGCTCTTCAGGCCCGGCCTCTTGTTCAATATGCTGCCCCTGCAGTCCCTCACAACCAGCGCCCTGTCCGACAACAGCCGCATATACCTCCTTTCACAGAAGATCGATATGAGCAGGGTCTCCCTGAAGGATAAACGGCCGCCTGAGACCAGACAGGTTCTCTCTGTTCTGGAAGGAACAAAAGCCGTGAGCCCTCAGGAGATCCCTCCCTCTGCGGCCGCCGGCGGCGCAGACGGCCGGATCGTTCTGTTCAGCGGCGGAATGTACCGGACCTTTGACGGGACCACCTGGAACGAGGTGCGGACCGACGGCATCGGGAGCTGTCCCAAAGGGATCGCCACGCCGGAAGGATTGTTCGTTCTGAGCAGCTTCAGCGACAAGCTCCACATCACGCAGATCCGGGACAACATCGCAGCAACCATCCCCTTCCCGGGCGAACTGCTCCAGGGCCGCCAGGAGCCGCTGTATCAGCAGATGGAACTCGCCTGGCACCAGGGGCGGCTCTGTCTTTTCTGGTCCGGCCGGAACACCATCGCCTGGACCATCTGGAACGGCTCGGCCTGGACGCCGGCTGCTTTCGCGCCTTTCTCCGGATCCTTTCAGGTGGCCGCGGACGGGCAGCGGATCCATTTCTTCAGCCGGGAGCAGGGCGGCCTTGACCAGGCGCTCGGCTATTATGTTTTTGAGAAGAACTCCTGGTCCGGACCGGCGCGGCTCCCGGTCAAGAACAGCCTGGCCAACTGGAACGTATTCATGCATCAGGGAAAGCCGATGCTTTTTCTGCAAGAACTTTTTTACCAGAACCTTTACACGGTCGAGAACAACATGCTCGCAAACCCGGTCCGACTCGATAGCGCTTTCACCCCGTCCCGCATCATGAGCAGGATGGCGCTGATCGCAGTCTGCGCGAATCTGGTGGTCATCCTTGCCATCTTCGGCCTCTCTGCCTTGATCCGCCGGTATAAGAAGCGCACCTGGACGGAGAACGGGGCCGAGTATGAGTTTGCGAGCCTGTTCCGCAGGTTCACGGCCTATCTGCTGGACACGCTGTTCCTCCTGCTTCCGCCCGCAATTGCGATCGCGTTGTTCATGACCAGGGAAGAGATCTCTCTTCATCCTCTACGATTTTTCATGATCGTTTTAAGTTCAGTGCTGTTCTATGTTATCGGCGGCTTCCTGTACCACTCCCTGCTGGAAGGCATGCTCGGCGCGACCCTGGGCAAAAGGCTTTGCAATATTACGGTCCTGAAAGCGGACTTCTCCCCCTGCGGAATCAGCGCCGGATTCCTCCGGAATCTGCTGCGCATCGTTGACGGCTTTTTTTATTATCTGGTGGCGGCGGTTTCCCTGGCAGGGACGCTCAAGTGGCAGCGGCTTGGAGACCTTGCGGCCGAGACCGTTGTGGTCGTGAGGAAGAAGAACGCAGAAGAACAATCGTGAAATAAATGAGAGTCTAACGTGGACTTTTTTTGATCCTTTCCACCTCCTTGCTCAGCTGAGGGAAATTGCTGTTTACCAAATCAAAATATCTCTCCGCACTGGCCCGGTCTCCCGTTACCAGATATACTTTCGCAAGATCGAGTGGCACGGAGCCGTCTTTTGCACCCTGCGACATTGCTGTCTCGAATGAACGTGCGGCGCATTCGAAGTCTCCCAGGTTAAAGCATGCTCTGCCGACCGTAGCGTGGTATCGCGGGTCCCACGGTACCGGCTGTACCCGGTGAAGGGCTTCCAGCGCCTTTTCATATTGTTGACCGTCATAATAGGCATAGCCGAGCTGCATGTAGGTATAAGGGTGTTTATCACGAGCAGCCATTGGCTCCCAAAACGAGATGTTGTCTTTCCAGTAGTATGTCTTATGGATCGTTAAAATCGACCAGGTCAGCGTCAAGACAACACAGAGCTTCGGCAAGATTGTTTTCTTTCCCTCATAAGGCACGGCCATCAGCATAAAAAAAAGGCCCACACACGGAAGGAACGCATAGCGCGGAGAGACGATAGGACGTGTTCCAAAGAAATTAAGCACCGGGATCAGGCAAATAAGGTAGAAGAGCAGTCCGAACAGCAGGTGGGGATAGGTGCGACGAACCTTGAATGCTGCACACAACAATCCCGCGACGATCATCATTGCTATAAGCGCAAATGCCATGGAATCGTCCAGCGTGAACGTTCCCAGGCTTGTCACCATGCGAACGAGATAGAAGAGCATGATCTTTACGGCGACCGCCATCTTGGAGATGGCCTCGGCAGGAATGTCCCCTGTGAAGGTATTATGAAATTTACAGAAATGGCAAAGTTTTGATATATGACGTAGAAATAGCGCTGCCGCGAGAAAGAACGGCAGGGTATAAAGGAGATGTGCAATCACGCTTGGAGCGTTCATCAAAATAGATCAGTAAGACAAGTATCATCGGCAGTATGATGCAGTATTCACGCGACATGAGCGCCAAAACGTAACAGAACAAGGCGGCGGCAATATGATCGGTTGCTCCCGCTTCTGCCGCGGAGAAAGCTGATAAATAACAGGCAGGACAGGATGCTGAAAAAATACGGTAAGCAGCGCTCCCCTGTTAAATATGGCATAGACAACTTCACGATTATTGGGGTGGAGCGCGAAAACGAATGCCGCCAGAAAAGCCGGGGTCTCGGCACTAGTTGCTCGCGGACCGGCAAGAAAAGCGTTGAGCTTAGCAAACAGATGCTTCACGCTTACAACCGTGATGCCGAAGAGAAGCACGTTCATTAAGTGAAAACCAAAAGGATTCTCGCCCCAGAGCAGGTAATCGAGCGCAAAACTGAGATCACGCAGCGGCAAATAATCTGCGCCAATGGCGCCGGACCGCAAAATCGTCCATACATCAAAAGACCTGATGTACTGGTTTCCGATGAAATAGATCAGGTCATCCCCGACAAAACCATATCGCAACGAGGGGCATAGAGGGCTACCGCAGCGATGAACAAAAAGCTTCATACCAATATGTTTTTTTTGATACTTTCATTCTCAGCACTCCGTCATTGGACGTTGAAGTCACAATCTTCCGGAAAAATACCATTTGGCGTACGATGCGCCCGCGGATACCCAGTACCGGACATCACTCAGCGACCTGATTGAGGAGAGCTGCCGAACTATATATCCGGGATCCAGGTAGAATCGCCTGTCACCTTTCGCTGCAGCCGGAGTAGGTCCTGCGCGGTAAAATGAACCGTACGCCACCTGGGCGGAACACCGATCATGACGTAATCCTCCCACGCCGTATCCGAGGGGATCAGATCAAGTTCCCGCATCCGGCGGGCCACGGGAGTGCCGGGTACGGCACGATGATGGAAACGGAAATGAACGTCCAGGGAAGCGAATGGATAAGCTCCTTCGTCATTTCAAGATCATCGGGAGTCTCGTAAGGATCGCTTCCTATGATGAAATTGCCCTCGATATGCCGGATCCCTGCTTCTTTTGCCCACAGGACAGCCTGCCTTACCTGCTCGACAGTTATCTTTTTACCGATCCGATCAAGTATTTGCTGACTTCCTGATTCCACGCCGAAGGCAACCTTTTGGCAGCCGCTTTTACGCATTGCCAGCAACAGTTCCTTCGAAACACTGGTAACCCGGGTATCGCAATTCCAGGAAGCGATGCCGCTCCTTCCCAGGATGTCGCAGATCTCGAACGCGCGGTCTGTTTTCAGGGTGAACGTATCGTCCGCGATCACCAGGTGGTTGAATCCATGGTCGCGGACGATCTGCGCGACCTCTTCCTGAATAAATGATGGTTCCCGGAAACGGACCGTTTTGCCGAAGGTCGTCTGGATTGCGCAGAAAGAGCATCCGAAAGGGCATCCCCGCGACGTAAAAAGCTCGGTTGACAGAATTTTATTCGAAAAACCCCTGGTTGAGTGTCCCGGCTGGACGCGTAATCAATCAGGTCCCTGGCAGGAAACGGGAGCGTATCGAGGTCGGCTACCAGCTCCCGCGCCGGGTTCTTGACGATCTCGCGCGCCCTTTCGATAGACCAGTCCGGGCAATGCGAAGATCCTTCTTTTTTTCAGCCACCTGCCGGCACAGATCTCCACAAGGTCACCTCTCCTTCGCCGTAGATGAGGCAATCGAAGGCCGGAAAATTCCTGCAAGCGTTTCGACCGGAAGGCTGTTCGCATGGGGGCCGCCCACAACGGTCACGATATCCTTGTTATATGCCTTGGCAAGTTCACAGATCTTTGGCGCCGTTCCTGATGCTGGGGGTAACGCACGAAACGCCCACCAGCGAAGGTTTCTTCTCCCTGAGCAGCCGGTAATAGGCGTCGAGGTCGAACGGCTCCGTCTCGTAATCCGACGATCGTGACGCCGAATCCCCGGTCACGCACGAAATGCCGCAAGATAGGCAAGGTTCATCGGCCTGGTATGGCTCAGCAGTTTAGCGTGCTGGAGCGGATCGGGTGGACGGATCAGCAGAATATTCACCTTGGTTCCTTTATCATGTCCTTCGCCGGGACCTTCCTGTTTCCGGGCCACGGCAAATACTGATGCGCCGAAAGGCAGGGAGAACGTTTTCAATAAACTATTTTCCGCGACTCATCATCGCCGAAAGCACGGCGTTCATTCCCGGGCGAATGTTTTCTGACATCGGAGGCCGCCTCGGCTCCCTGTCGATATGTAGACGGACCAGGTTGCGGGCCAGCCTGACCATCGCAATGGGCAGCGAACAGCAGACCCAACGCGATACGTAGCCTTCTCGATGAGAAAACCGCAATCACGCAACATGGCCACCATCTGCTGCCTGGTATATCGTCTGCGCGTATGCACCGCCCTGTCATGGTCGCTGCGCAGCCACTCGTATGCCGGCACCTGAAAGAGGAGTACTCCGCCGGGCTTCAGGGCTGCATGCAGCTTTTTCAAGACCGCATGCTCGTCCCGAATGCCGGCATGATACAGGACGTCGATCAATGTAATGACATCATACGATTCCTGTGCCAGTGTCATCGTGTTCAGGTCCGCTAGAGAGACCGTTGTCAGGCCCCGCTTCCGGCAACAGTGAAGCGCTGTCTCGGAAGCATCGCAACCCTGCACGCTGCCATATGGGGAGAGCAACTGGAGCAGCCGGCCCGTGCCGCACCCGGCGTCGAAGATCGTAAGCGAAGGCAGGTTCCGGGGGACAGAATGGAGGATCAGATCGTGCAAAGAGACATACCACCAGTGGATCTCCTCCGCTTCATACATGATGAGGTATTCGTCTTCATTCACGACCTGGCTCCCGTTTCAAAAAAGCGTTTAATGCATTGTATGACCTGTTCCCCGTCCTTCTGCGTAAGCCGGGGATACAGCGGCAGGGAAAGAATCTCCTTCGCGAGCTTTTCGGTCCTCGGCAGCTTGCCCTTCTCAACGCTCAAAAAATCATATCCCCGCATCAGATGGATCGGCGTCGGGTAATTGATGCGGCCTTCTATTTCGTGCTCCATCAGGTGGCGCATCAGTGCGTCCCGGTGTTTCGTCCGAATGGTATAGGTATAGAATTGGTGGGTGCGCCCGATGCTCACGATTGGTACGGACAATATCGCCGACGTTGGAAAGTCCTTGCGTATAGTGCTGCGCAATCTCCTGTCGTTTTCGGACTGAATCGTCCAGCCTTCCCAGCCTGTGCAAAAGAAGAGCGGCCTGGATCTCGTCCAGGCGCGAATTATACCCCTCTTCTTCCGCATAAGAGGCCTGCTTCATCCCGTAAAATCTGAGCGCCCTGAGCTTTTCGCAGAGCGCCTCGCTGTCCGTTATCGACATGCCGCCGTCGCCATATCCGCCGAGCACCTTCGTGGGATAGAACGAGAACGCCCCAATATCGCCGAAACCGCCCACTTTCTTCTGCCGGTATTCGGCGCCGGCAGCCTGAGCGCAGTCTTCGACGACATACAGCCCCCGTTTCCGGGCGATGTGCATAAGCGGCTCCATGTCAACAGGCTGGCCGTACAAATGGACCGGGATGATACACGTTGTTTTATCGGTGATCGCGGTTTCCAGCTGCGAGACATCCATTAAGAACGTATCCTCTTCGACGTCGACAAAAACGGGCAGAGCCCCGGCCGCACGAATGGCCGCAACGGTCGGCACGGCCGTGTTGGCAACGGTAATGACCTCATCGCCGGGACCGGTCCCCAAAGCTTTGAGCGCCAGGAACAATGCGTCGGTCCCGGAATTGACGCCCACGCCGTGCGCGACCCCGCAATATGCGGCGAACGCTTCTTCAAAAGCCGAAACCTCGGGACCCAGGATGAGCCTGCCCGAGGAAAAGACCCGGTCCACGATCTCCAGGACTTGGCGCCGCTCATGCTGATACTCGTCGAGATACTGCCAGTTCTTTATCATGGGCATACCTTTTCGTGAGGCGCAAGTTGGATCCGCTCGCAGCTTTCCCAAGCCTGATCGCCCAGTTGCGCCAGGCGCATTGCTTCTCCATGGAGTTCATGATAGCCCTGCTCCTGCAGGACAGCATCGCAGACCCGCTCGATCATTCCTGTCCAGTGATCGGCTGCGGGTACGGTCACCGCGGCCGCGCCGCTGTCCGTGCTGACCTGAACAACGCTGACCATGTCGGCCGGTGTCGTGTAGGCCCGGTCCACCTTTATTTTTCCTTTTTCCCCAATGATCTCATACCAGCACTCGTAAGGCTGTTCAAACCCGATCGAGAACGAAAAGGTTTCATCGCGATCGGTCAGCGCGCTTGCGTTCATCGCGACATTCAATCCGTTCCGGAAGAAAGCCTCGCCCTTGAACCGATACTTGGACCCCGCAAGAAAGAACAACGCCGCGCTCAGGGGGTACCGGGCCTGATCGAAGAAGGCTCCGCCGCCCTGGTCGGTTCTCATTCTGAATCCGTCTGTCGCTGAATGCATGAACCCGAAAGAGGTTCGCAGTCCGGTGACCCTGCCGATCGTTCCTGCCGCGATCATGTTCCTGACCGCCTGGTGAAGCGGGTGGTGCAGATACATGATGTTCTCATACAGCAAGAGACCCTTCTGCCCGGCGTATTGGATCATCCGTTCTATCGCTCCGGCGGACAAGGCCATCGGCTTTTCACAGATCACGTGCTTTCCCTGCTCCAGCGCCCGCATGACCCACACTTCATGCAGATGGTTCGGCAGCGGGATATAGACCAGGTCGACCTTCTTGCTTGCCAGCAGCGTTTCATAATCGGTTGTTTCACACTCGGTCGATGCGCAGAAACGTTTCGCCTTTTCGGGGTCCCTGCTGGCAACAACGGAAAGACGTGCGTTCTGTGCCTTCTGAAGCGCCGGCAGGAAACGCTTGCGGGCTATGTCTGAGCACCCCAGAATTCCGACGCGCAGGTACTGCTTCTCACCATGCATCTTCATATTATTTGCAGAGAGCGTCATCTGAACCCGTTGCTGTTCGGCATATCGTGATGAGCCGGTCATGTCAGGCACGAGAGAATGCTTCGCGCGCAGGAATTCACGTATTCACCAAGGTCAATGAAATAGCGGATCTGTCCATAGGACAACCACCGGTATTCCCTGGGAAGGTCAAGCGTCTGGTCCTCGGGAAGCAGCAGGATCTTATGAACGTGCTGCTCCCGATAGAACCGGGCGCCCTCTTCGGACTGCCTGTTTTCCTTGATAACAATGAATTTTTTCGGATCGTGGAATTCTTCGAAGAGAAAGGGTTTTTTCAGCTTTTCGTTATCAACATAGTTTTCCTGCGTGAACTGCACTGTCGGGCCGAGCTGCACGCATATTCCTGTTGCCGACCTCGGCCTTGGCCTGCATCAGAAAGTACGGTACTCCTTTTATGCACTTCGTTAGAAGACCGATGATCCCGGTGCCGGCATTGTCCAGGATCGGCTGGTCCCAGGCTTTCACTTCCCGGGACGATGAGGTGACGCGCATCCCGACGACCTTGAAGAACTTGCCGTTCTTATGGGACAGATATCCGTTGCTGCTCATGCTCCAGTCCGCGAGGCTCTTTAACCCAACGCGTTTTTGAAAAATGTGGTTCCACGCCTTCATATCGTCCAGCCACTGGATGAGGTCCGCGATCGAATGCGGGGCATCGCCGTCATCGGCGCGGCTGAGCAGCTGACCCAGCCTCGGTTCGAGCTTCAGCCGGTCAAAGCTGTCTGCCAGCGGAGG
The DNA here is from genome assembly GCA_963836175.1 of Nitrospirota bacterium. Lineage (GTDB taxonomy): Bacteria > Nitrospirota > UBA9217 > UBA9217 > UBA9217 > GWC2-56-14. The sequence continues at coordinate 296,942 of CAWIIS010000006.1, read as the reverse complement.
CGCTTCGAACAGGCTCAAGACGGCATTTTTCATGACATTCGCTCCTTTCGGTCAGAGAACAGCGGACAGGATGCTCCTGGTGCATGCATTTATCACGTTATCCCGCCTCATCAGGTCGCTGATCTGGCGCAGAGTCAGCCAGATAAAACCACCCGTCCAGCGGGGGCATGTCCCCCTTGACCGCAACGATCATATTCCGGTTTGACTTGAACAAAAAGCGGCCCCCGTCCTCGGACTGCAATTTTGCAAAGAGTATCTGCTCCCGCGGCGGATCGAGGAAGTATTCGAGGAACGGCGGCAGTTTACCGCCGTGGGTCTGCGTGTAATTGCTGTACGTGGCCTGGACCGTGGGAGACAGCTGGACTGAATTGATATTTCCCGGCTCTTCCTTTGCCTGGAGCAGAAAATGCAGAACGCCGTCGAACTTCTTGGCCAGAATGCCCAGGATGCCGTATTCAGGCTGGTCGATGATCGGCTGGTCCCATGCGAGTTCGCCCTGCTTCGTCCTATGCCGGACCGTCAGGCCGATGATGGAAAAAAACCTTCCCGACGCATGCGCAATGTTCCCGGTTGCAGCATCGACCTGCCACTGGTCGATGGCATTTAGTGGTGCCATCTCTGACTGCAAATTTGCCCTGCGCAGCCGTTCCTTGATCCAGCGGTCCACCGCGCCGTCGCTGCTGTTTGAAAACCGTATGGTCTTGGAGATGAACAGATCGACAAGCTTTTCACGCTCCCGGAGCGGCCCTGGTGCAGCAGAGCCGCAGGCATGGGAAAAGGCCTGCTCGAGAAGCAGCTGCCTGATCTCGCTAACTATTTCCGCTGCTGAGGATTTGTTCATCTCTGCCCTTATAGGAGCTCAGGTTTTTGACCTGACCCTGTTTTCTGTCCGATGTAACCAGCTCCCTGACCACGAACTGAGGATCATGGTTCAGCAGCACATAGATCCTGCCGACGTATTCTCCCAGTATGCTTACCGCCATCATGGTAAGCCCCCGAAAGATCAAATTGGCGGACATCAATGTTTCAAAGTCGGTCAATTTCCCGTAGGTGTGCAAGTCATCATATGCTTTGAAAATGCCGTAAACAATCCCGCCCGCCGTGAGCAGCAGGCCGACAATACCGATGAGCCTGAGAGGAACGAGCGAATAGCTGACAACCATGCTGCCCCAGATGGAAATAAGCTTGCCGAGGGTATAACCGGACCTGCCGCTGGGCCTTTGGTGATGTTCCACCAGCATGGTGCCGATATTGTCGGTAGTTCTCAGAACGATCGCGTCGACATAGGGGTCCGGCCCGGTATATTTTATGACCTCCTTGAGCAGGAACCGGTTCATGACCTTGAAGCTTGACAAATAGAGGTTGACCGGTTTTTTCAGGAGCAGGGTTGCGACTTTGTCGTTGAAAGGCGCTTCCCATGTTCCGGAACAGGTTGTCTTGTTTGGATGCATACCGGGCATAGACAACGTCGTATCCCTTTTGGACCTCGTCGACGAGCTTTTCCAGTTCCTCAGGAGGGTTCTGAAGATCATCGTCCATGACCACGCAATACTCTCCCGTTGCATGGTTCAGGCCGGCCATGACGGCGTTGTGCTCGCCAAAGTTCCTGGCAAGCTTGAGATAGGTTACGATGAGCGGATAGGTGGTGTGCAATTTCCTGCAGCGCGCGTCCGACTCGTCCTTGCTGCCATCGTTGACGAGAAGGATCTGCATTTGATATTTTTTTGCATACAAATAAACGAGAGAATTGCAGAGCGCTTCTATGGTCGCCTCGGCGTTGTAAACCGGGATGACTATGGAAAGTGAAAGCATGCGATGGTCCCTTTCAGAAGTACGCAACCGTCCCGGTCGCCGCGGGCAAAACTCACACGGAATCATCAACCTGGCTCGGGCGTCGCAGATGCAGCAGCGACGGACGGGCGCATACGGATTAGGCGCTACGATGGGGCCGCCTCGACAACGGCTTCCCCGGCGTCACGGTACACCTACGAGGTGTGATCAAAGAGGGCTAAACAGAGGGAGGCGAATTTCCGGAATGAAGGGGGAGAACATAGTGCTCGTAAAAGTTCGATTGATCCTGTTGAACGGTCCGTGCAAAGGTAGCGGTATTGGCGGGAAAAGTTACATCATGCGACATGGCTTCCAGGAGCTGCACAAGCATTAACGTTTTCAGATTCTTTGATGACAGGATAGCGCGCTTTTTTTTCAACAAGAAATTTGAGTCAGGCGTTGTTTCCTGTGCCTCCAGATCCTCCTCATTTTGCAGAATTACCTGCGACAGGAGAAGGTCGACAAGGTACAAGCTGACACCATGCGACTGAACGTTGCCTGGACCTTCATTCTCGCTCTTACTGCTCCGGGAGGTATAGGTAAGGGGGGAAATGGCATACACGAAAAAGCAGAAGAGCAATAATGCGTCGAGTATTTTTAATGTCTTGCCCTCGGAATGCATGCGTGCATAATACCAAGTGACGCCTTAATGTCAAGCTTTTTTGACGGTTTGCCCGGGAACCGGTTGGCGTCCGGCATTATAGACCACCCCGCCTGCGGCAACGTATTCCCGAAGCACTGCTGATGCTTCCTCCCGGAGCACATCGCGCCGCACCGTGATCCCACGGCTGCTCAACGCGGACACCCAGTCCGGAAGTTTAGGCCCTTCATCAAAACCGATGGCCCGCGCATCCTCGTCCCGCGCTCCGCAGACCAGGTGCTGCACGCCCGACCAGGGCACGGCCCCAAAGCACATGGCGCAGGGTTCCGTGGTTGCCACGAGGTCGAAGCGCTGTTTGCCGCCGTCTCCCAGGTCGTACCGTGCAAGGGCCTTTTGAGCCAGCATAAGCGCAACGATCTCCGCATGGAGCACGGAACAGTTCGAAGCAGTCACCATGTTGATCCCCGGCGCAACGAGCCGGCCCTTCCCGTCAAAGACCGCCGCAGCGAAAGGGCCGCCGGTCCCGTGCTGCACGTTTCCGCGGGCCAGCGCGATAACAAAGCGCATCTGTTCCTCCTCGCCAGGGAACGCGTTGGGAGCTGTCTCTATGAACCGTTCGATCCATGAGGGCAGGCTGACGCAGATGTCGTGAACCATAGGTTACCGTCCTTCCAGTTTCGTCTGGCGGGTCTAAACCGCCCCTCCCGGAATTCGTATTGAAAAGCTGATCGACTATAGCATATTTTTTTTAGCCGGGAAAGTCCGGCAGAATCCTAAAGTAGGTCGTTCCCGTTGACACTGCTAAGCACGCCTGCTTTGCCGGACCGCCATGCTATCATTATGGCAGAGGCTGTTCCGTCAAGCGGCCGGGGGACCGGATGAGGGCGGGGGGAGCGGCACCGCTCGGACCGTAACTGATGTATATTTAAAGAAAGATATTTTCTAAGGAGGGATGCCATGAAGAGCTTTTCGTTTGTTCTGTTCGTCATTCTGCCCGCCGTTCTTATTGCCGTCTCGCCGGCGATTGCTGAACAAGTCGAGCACCACGGCAAAATCGTTGACGAAGAAGGGACCGCGCGGAGCTGCCTGTCCTGCCACGATGGGTCGCTTGCCGGGAATATAACAGTCTGCACGGTACAGTGCGAGATAACATCGCATCCGATCATGAAAAGATATCCTCCCTCAGGCAAGGGGGCTGACTATGCATCCCTTGCCGAGGTGACCGCCAAGGGGGTCAGGATCGTGAACGGGATGGTGACTTGCATATCCTGTCATGATCTGAAAAAGCAGGTCAAGAACCATGTGGTCCTGGATGAGGACGGCAGACATTGCACAATCTGCCACAGGATAGAGGAGCGACCCGCATATCCTGTTATGGGGCCCGCGGGAGCAGACCATGGCGATGCTCGACGATGGTGATGCAGAGGAGCTGGAGTTCCTGCGGGGCGAGGTAAAGCGGCTGCGCAGGACGCTGAACGTTCTCACGCCGTCGCTCGACATGCTGCTCAAGCGGCGGGGCTTCCGGGTCTACAAAAAAGAGCCGACTGACGACCTGCTGGTCCCGGACGCGCTCTTTTGCGACGGTTTCTACACCGCGCTGCACAAGTATTCCTTCCGCCTTTTCCTCCGCGATGTCATCAAGCACCAGCAGCGGTTCACGCTCGAACAGGTGACGCGTATTCGCCTCGACGCGGGTCATCAGGTCTTACCTCGGCTATCTTCGCGACCTCGGCATGATCGGGGAGGGGGCCGCAGGCTACACCCTGACGCACCGGCCGATCACGAGCTTCGGGCCGACGCTGGAATGGTACGTGGCGGAGCTGCTCAAACGGGAGTTCGGGGCTGAGGCGCTCTGGGGCGTCAAGTTCAGGAGGCCGAAGGTGGGCGGGGATTACGACGTGCTGGCGAAGCTGGACAATTCACTTCTTTATGTTGAGGTGAAATCCTCGCCGCCCAAACAGGTCGCGGACAGCGAGATCGCGGCGTTCCTGGACCGCGTCGACGACCTGGCGCCGGAGGCAGCCGTCTTCCTCATGGATACCGAGCTACGGATGAAGGACAAGATTCTGCCGATGTTCGAGCAGGAACTGGCGAAGCGCATGGCCCAGCCGCCTCCCCTGCTCAGGATCGAGCGGGAGCTATTTCACCTGCAGGACCGGATCTTCATCTTAAACGCAAAGGAGAGCATCAGCAGGAACATCGAAAAGGTCGTTGCCCGGTTCTTTCAGAAGCAGGTGGGCAGGTAAAGCCTGACCCGGAGTAAGCCACAAAAGACATAAACTCAGAGAAAAGCGAAAACCATTTGTAACTATTCAGCACCACCATATCCGTCGTCCCCGAATGATCCTATCGGGGACCCAGGGACGTTAAGAACCTCTGGATTCCCGATTACATTACTCGGGAATGACGAAAATGTGTGGTATGACGATCGGAAACGTTACTTACCGATAAGGACCGCAACCACTTGATTGCTTCCTGCTACCTCTGTCAGTAGGGCGAAAGTAGCATTTCCGTCGCATATGCATGAAAATAGTGCTACATTTCAATAAGTGGAGGAAAACCTCATGAAAAAAATTCTGCTCGTAACCACAGCGGTAATTGCTTTGGCGGCTGCTACGGCGTTGTCTCAGACGGGCGGCAGCGGCGACGGCGATACCGGAGGCCAGCAACAACAGCCCGGAGGCACGACGGGCTCTCAGCAGCCCCAGCAGATGATGAGCCAGGAGATGATGCGCGACATGTCCGGCATGATGATCCAGATGCAGCTCATGATGCAGAAGTTGACCAGGACGATAGAGCAGAGGCGGGGTATAGACCAAACCAGGATGCAGGACATGTCGAAGGTGATGAACGATATGTCCGTCATCCTGAAAGAGATGTCCGATCATATGGGCAAAGGAACGATGGAGCCCGCCACGGTAAAAACGATGCATGAAAAAATGCAGTCCATGAACCAAAGGATGGACGTTATACAGAGGGGCGGTAAATAAAAATGCAATGACCGTGAACGGTTGAAGCCATCAGGCGCAGGAGGCCGGTGCTTTCCGCGGCTGATGTTCTATCCTTTTTCCTTTTCCCCGCCGAACATCTCCACGATCTTCCTTACCAAAGCAGGCAGCGACGGGTCCCGTGCGCCCATGAGCAGAACGCAGTCTTCCGGCTTCGCATCGGCCTTCAATCCGGCCAGCAGCTCATCGCGATCGTTGACCGCCTGCGCCTTGAATGCCACGGGGCCAAGGCCCGTTGATGATATCTTCCGAGGAGATGTTCTTCTGCGCCGTGCCCCCGGCATAATAGATCGGCAGGAGATAGAGCGAGTCCTGCTGCCGGAAGGCGGTCCGGAAGGTCGCGATGTATTCATCCTTCAGGAACCGGGTCGGGCCGAACCCGTGCGGCTGGTATACGGCGATGATGCGGTCCGAAAGGCCCCGGCTGCGCGCGACGACCGCCGCTATCTTTGCCGGGTTATGGGCAAAGTCGTCGACCACGTGGACGTTCTGCTTTGTCGCGGTCACGGAAAAACGCCGGGCCACGCCCTCATAGTTCTTTACCGCATCGGCAAGCGCGTGCCGGCTCGCATCCGAAATGCTCGCACACGCAGAGCGCCGCGCGCAGGTTCTCGAGATTGTGCTCGCCCGGGAAGCGGCAGATGATATTCAATGCCGTTCCTGAACAAGCTTGACCGAGGTCGGCAGAAGCTCTTCCCGGTCCGGCCGCCACGAGGCCGAACCGTTCCGGCCGAAGCGCACGGTTGCGGGAAGGGAAGCAAGGACCGGGTCGTCGGCATTGGAGGCGGTCCAGGAAGATTGCGAAGCCAGCGTTTCGAAAAGCGCTGTTATCTCGTCAATGCTTTTGTGGTCCTTCGAAACATTCAGGATGACCGCGGCCTCGGGACGGTATTTGACCAGCGTGCCGTCGCTTTCGTCCGCCTCCACCACCAGGAGATCGGAGCCGCCGCTGTAGGCATTGCCGATCAGCCCCTGCTTTTCGAGCCTGCGCAGACCCGCGCCGCTGATGAGGGAGGGCGATTTGTCGCAGGCGGTCAGGAACTCGAATATCATCGCGGTCACCGTGGACTTGCCGCTCGTGCCGGCGACGGCGATCGTCCTTTTTGTCGCGATGATCGCGGCAAGCAGATCGGAGCGATGGATGATGGGAATGCCGCGGCTGCGCGCAGCAGCGATGTCGGGATTCGAGTCTTCTATTGCCGTCGAGACGCAGACGACATCGGTATCCGCGCCCACGCCCGAGCCGTCCTGCGGGACGATGGCGCACCCGAGCCCTTCAAGCGACCGCCGGATGGCGGCGGTATCCTCGCTTGCAAGGAAGCGGTCGGAACCCGAGACCGCGATCCCCTGAAAGCGCAGGTATTGCGCGAGCGCGCTCATGCCGCTGCCGAAGATGCCGGTGAAATGGACGCTGCGGCAGGGGCGTTCGTTGATGACGATGGGCGGAGGGTCGATGTAGACGAGCGTGCCTTCCTTGACCGTTTCGAACAGGCGGATGATGTCGTGATTGCGCAGGCAGACGCACCCGTGCGACAGGGGAGTGCCGATCAGGTCCTCCCGGCCGGTGCCGTGGATATAGATGTAGCGCTCATAGGAATCCACGCCCGGCCCCTTGTTGATCCCCTCCTCCAGGCCTTCGAGCCGCAGGATGCGGGTCAGGATCAGGTTGTCCCCGGTCTGGCTGTGGTCCCAGTCCTCGCCCGTGTCCTCGCGGTCCCGGAAAACGCGGCCCGCAGGCGCGCCTGCTCCGAACTTCTCCTTGATCCGATGAAGACCGAGCGGCGTTTTGAGCGAGTTCTCCCGGTTGCCGTTGCCGAAGCGGGAGGTGGACGCGTCGTATCGCTCGACAATGGTGTCGTTCGCGCAGACGAGGAGCGTTTGCTTCTCGATGGACACCACGAGAAAAAGCTCCCGGGGCTCGGTCAAGAGGGGACCTACTTTTTTGTGAATACGCTGTAACCGGGTTGTTTTCATAGGAGATTCGCCGCTTTCATAAACCTTAAAAAACATTTGGACACGGAAGGAGCGGATTAACAACTGATAGAATCGGATAAATCGTAAGTAACGTATTCACCTTGTCGGGTGAACTACGTATCAGGGAAAAATCCGCCGTTCTATTTCAGTGACATGCCCTTTTTCGGTTTATTTAAAGATATTGTCGATATTTATCTGCACATGCCCATCGACATAATAATGGCAGCCATGGCGCATGTCAAGATGATAGAGGCCCCCTCCTCTGATCAACCTTATAAAGAGACCGAAACAGGTTGACATCTTTGCAATTTGCAACTATCATAAGACTGGTGCATCAATATGTGTACTGCCGTAAAATGTTGCGCAACGCATTTTTTAACAAAAAACGAAGGCTAATCCCATATCAGGAGGTCATCATGGTGGAGATCTGTCCGGTCAATAATACAGAGAAGTTGCTTTTAGCCACAGACGGTTCACAATTCAGCGAAGGCGCTATCAGGGAAGCGATCCGCCTGGCAAAAAAATGCTCAAGCAGGCTTTCCGTATTAACCGTGATCGAAACGAACCCTGAATATGAAACAATCGCGCCCCAGCTTCTCGAAAAATCCGAGAAAACGGTGCGGGAGCATCTTGAGTCCGTGAAGGCGCAGGCAAAAAAAGAGGGCGTAGACTGCAGCACCAGCATTCTCGAAGGAGAAGACTCCTATAATTATATTTCCGAGGAAGCGGCGAAAAATAAAATCTCGATGATCATCATGGGCAGGCGCGGCCGGACCGGCCTCAAGCGGCTCGCCATGGGAAGCACGTCGGCCCGCGTAATCGGCCATGCGCCGTGCAATGTGCTGGTCGTGCCGAGGGCGGCGGTGGTGGAGTTCAAGAGCATTGTCATTGCAACGGACGGTTCGCCCTATTCAACCGCGGCGGCGTCAGAGGCCATCGGCATCGCAAAAAAGAACGGCGGCCAGCTGACGGTCATCTCGGTGGTCCCTGCCGAGCTCGCGACGCCGACGGATGTTGATTTCGCCGCGACCCAGCGAGAGCTCCTGGCGGACAAGGAGATGCAGGCCGCGGAGCAGAACGCGAAGGCGGTGAAGGAAGCGGCGCAGAAAGAAGGTGTCGCGGTGCAGGCCTTTGTCATGACCGGCAAGCCGTCCGATGCCATTATCGAGACCGCGAAGGAGAAGAGCGCCGACCTCATCATCGTGGGCAGCCACGGACGGACGGGCATCGAGCGGCTCCTTATGGGCAGCGTGGCGGAGCGGGTGATCGTGATGTCATCCTGCGCGGTGCTGGTGGTGAAGACGAATAAGCCGAAATAGCGGCAAGGATGATGCGCGATAGGGTGTCTCTCGCAAAGCCGGCAAAGTGCGCGAAGAGAAGCCTTGTACCGATGAATCAACCGAACATTACCACGGAGGGTACGGATGTGCACGGAGAAAGCAGGCCAATCCCTGCACCTGTGATTCCCGCTGTTTCCGTGAAAAGCTGTGGTTTTTTCCGTGGTAAAAAGACTTTGACTTAATCATGTTAAATATTCTCATCATATCCGATGAAGCGAAGAACATCGCTTCCCTGTTCAAGGCAGCGGGATTCGGTTCAGACACGCAAAACCCGTCAAAGCCGAACAGCGCTTCTGCATCAGCTCCACCCAGGGCGGAAGGCTACGATATCGCCTTTCTGGACCTCGACACGGAGGGCTGGCAGCAGCGGCTGCTCGAGGCGCGTCACAGCATGCCGGTCATCGCCTTTTCTCTTCCTGACCTGAAGAAGGCAGTAGAGGCCATGAAGCTCGGCGCCAGCGATTTTCTGGAAAAGCCCTTGACCGGCGAAGCGCTGAGCCAGGCCATCGAGAAGCACAAAAAGCGGCTCCTGAACCATAAGTACGGGTTCGACGAGATCATCGGGATGAGCAGGCCCATGCAGGATGTCTTCGGCCTGATCAAAAAGGCAGCGGCAAGCGAGAGCAACGTATTGATCACCGGCGAGAGCGGCACCGGCAAGGAGCTGATCGCCCGGGCGATCCACCGGTGGAGCCCGCGCAGCGAGAAGTCCTTCATGACCATCAACTGCAGCGCCATCCCGGACACGCTTCTTGAATCGGAACTCTTCGGCTTCGAAAAGGGCGCTTTTACCGGCGCCCAGTACCTGAAGAAGGGCCTCCTCGAACAGGCTGACGGCGGCACGGTCTTCTTCGACGAGATCGGCGATGTATCGCCGCTGTTCCAGACCAAGGTCCTGCGGGTCCTGCAGGAAGGGGAGATCATGCGCATCGGCGGGATGCGGCAGATCAAGGTGGATGTGCGTTATATCGTCGCCACCAACGTCGACCTCAAGGCGGCGTGCCAGCGCGGCGCCTTCCGGGAAGACCTCTTTTACCGATTGAACGTGATCAACATCCATCTGCCGCCGCTCCGGGACCGGATCGAGGATGTGCCGCTCCTGGCAAAACATCTGATCCAGGAACATGCGGTCAAACGGAAGGACATCATGATCAAAGGCATCACGAGCGATGCACTGGATATCCTCATGAACCACAGCTATGCCGGCAATGTGCGGGAACTGGAAAACATCATTGAACGGGCCATATCCTTTGCGAACACCTCGGACATCATGCCGGCCGACCTTCCCCCTTATCTCCTGCAGGCAACGCCTGCCAAACCCAGGCCCACGGCCCAGCGGCTCCGGGACGCCATCGAAACGGCTGAACGGGAAACGATCGCGGCCGCTCTTCTTGAAACACAGGGCAACATTTCACGCGCAGCAACCAGCCTCGGCATTTACCGTCAGCAACTTCAGCGAAAGATCAAGCAGTATAAAATAGCAACATAACCAATTTCAACGCAACGTATTACTGCACCTAATACCCGCCCAGGCAGTGCCATTTTCTTATTAAGCGCAACATTAAGTTGCCCCACAATTGACAATCAATCAAAAAAAGTTGTTATTTCAGTGTGTTGAGTTGTGGCATGCCTATTGTAATACCTATATCAAAACAAAACGGAGGCTGCCAATGGAAAAACTCATGAAAATGGTTGAAGACGTCATGGTAGCAATCACCTTTGCAGAGTCAGGAGAGTTTGACGAAGCGAACAGGATCGCGGGCAACGAAATAAACCAGGAAGAAAAGATAGCAACTCCCTCACCTGCGACCAGAAGGTAGACAGGAGTTGCAGGAACAGATCTTCGTTCTGCAACTTGCCGGGCAGGCGGCGCTTCGGGTCCTTGAAAAGGGAACCCCGAATTTTTTTGACCAAAATAAAACATTATAACAATCTGACGAGATGATCTTATGTTGACAGAAAAAACGGTTGATCGGGAGAGCCAGCAAAAGCTGTATGTACAGATGTTCTCCATTATCAAGGAGAAGATCGAGCAGCGCGAATGGCCGGTGGGTTCGCAGATCCCTACCGAGGATGAGCTCTGCAGGACCTACGATGTCAGCAAGGCAACGGTCCGGATGGCCATTGCCGACCTGGTGCGGAGCGGCTATCTCAAGAAACTGCAGGGCAAAGGCACGTTCGTGATGCATGCAATGCCGGACCTTGGCATTACCATGAAAACGCAGATTGACCGAAGACATGTTTGGGGAGGGGGTGAACGCGCGCAAGGAGCTTCTGGTAAAGGGGATCAAGATGCCGCCTGAGGACGTGAAGGAATATCTCAAGACCGACAGGCGACATCTACTATATCCTCTGCAAGCGGGTCGTGAACAACGAACCCGCATACCTGGAGAATCGTTTATTCCGCTCGACAGCGTCCCCGATATCGATGAGGTGGAGGTCTGCCAGACCCCTTTTTACGAAATGATGCAGCAGAAGGCGGTAAAAAAGATCTTCAAAGTGGTCCAGATGATCGAGATCTCCGAAATGAACGGCGATGCCGCATCGATCCTCAAGACCGCCAAAGGCACGCCGGTGCTGCTGCTGCACCGGCTCCTGGTCGGGATCGGACGGCAAGCCCATCGCCTATACCCGGCTGATGGGAGGCGGCAAAAAGTACAAGATTACAGACGGAACTGATACAGATCACTGACGAAGAGCAGTCAATACTTACAGAAGGGAGGTGTTTGGAATGGGTATCTATGAGAAGCACGTATGAATTTCTGAAAGCCGGCGTCCATCGCGCACGCCAAATGGGACTATGAGGTCTCCATGAGCATCATCCACAACCGGAAAAAAATGTGGATCCTGCTGCTGCTGCTGCTGCCGATCGTGGCGGTATCGCTGGGTCGAGGCGGGCAGCATGCTCGGCGGAAAAACCGCCTATGCGCCGGCGTTCTATTCCACCAGCATCTTCATGGTCTCCATCGCCATCGGCCTGGCGGCGGGCTTATCACCGGCTGCATCGGCGCGGGCGGCGGGTTCATCATCACCCCGGCGCTCATGGCCGCGGGCGTCAAGGGCATCCTGGCCGTGGGCACCGACGTGTTCCATATCTTTGCCAAGGCCATCATGGGCACGACCGTGCACAAGAAGCTCGGCAACGTGTCCACGAAGCTGGCCATGGCGTTCCTGGTCGGTTCGGCCGGCGGCACCTTCATCGGCGGCTCCATCAACAGGTTCCTGTATGACAAGGACCCGATCCTGTCCGAGGCCTTCATCAGCCTGGTCTATGCCGTCCTGCTCGGCTTCCTCGGCTTTTATGCGATGATGGACTTCTGGAAATCCGCGCAATGGCAACGGCGGCGGCGACGCCCACGGCGGGTCCTCAGGCACGACCGACTTCGCGCTGAAGCTCCAGAAAATGAACATCCCGCCCATGATCACCTTTGACGAGGATTATGTCGCGGGCGGCAAGAAGATCTCCGGCGTGTTCGTCGCCATGGGCGGCGTGATCGTCGGCATCCTGGCCGCCATCATGGGCGTGGGCGGCGGGTTCGTCACCTTCCCCATGTTCGTGTACACCTTCGGCGTGTCCACGGCAACCACGGTCGGCACCGATATCCTCCAGATCATCTTCACCGCCGGCCTGGCCTCCATCGCCCAGTACGCCATCTACGGCTATGTGTTCTACACGCTGGCCATGGGCATGCTGATCGGCTCGCTCATCGGCATCCAGGTCGGCGCGCTCACGACCAAGGTGGTGAAGGGCATCCACATCCGCGGTTTCTATGCCGTCTCCATCATCGCGGGATTCATCAACCGGGCGGCCACGCTGCCCAAGAAGATGGTGGAGCTGGAGTACATCAGACATGTCCAAGAGCACTGATCAACGCCATCGAATCCGTCGGGCAACATCGTCTTCTGGATCGTGGTCGCCGATCTTCGGTCTCTGGATCTTCAGCAAGTTCTTTGCGAACATCAAAACGCTCAGGGAGGAGGCATAGCCATGATCGTAAAAAATAAATCGACATTTTTCACCGGAGCGCTCCTGGCCTTGGCGTTTGCCGGCATGCTCGCGCTTATCTTCTCGCCGGTCTTCGGCGAAGGGAAGAACGGGCTCGTATACGCCGATGACATGTTCAACAAGCTCTCGAAGGGGTCGTCCTATTTCATCCCCAAGGTGGCGAAGAGCAATGAAAAGTTCAACACCACGACCGTCGCCGTGACGGTGAAGCTCGAGAAGCCCGAGCAGATCGACGGCGACGAGAAGCTCCTGGCCGCGGCCGGAGCCGAGGCGAAGAACGCCAGCCCCGAGCTGCAGATCAACGGCGAACCTGGGCGCGCTCATGGCCAAGGTCCTGCAGGATTCCGACGATATGTATCAAGAACGAGGGCGAGAAGGTCGCCGACCGCTACGGCGTTGACGAAAAAGAGGTCATGACCTCCTGGTGGAATGTCCTGAAGGTCATGGACAAGGAGCTCAAGAAGCAGGGCAAGATCGACGAGGCGAAGATCGTCTCCGACGTCATGAAGAAGGCCGTGGAGCCGGCCTATAACTTCTACAAGGTCGATGCGCAGAAGGTCGTCCGAAAAGGCCGGCATCATGACCGGGCTGCTGGTCTTCTATGTGGTCTACACCATGTGGTGGGGTTTCGCCATCTTCTACATGTTCGACGGCATCGGGCTGACCATGAAGAAAGCCAAAGTGAAGAAAGAGGTCTAGGAGGCGACATGAAAGTATTGGTGCCGGTTGACGGGTCCAAACACTCATCAGAAGGCATCAGGGTGGCATCGCACTTACGCAACGACAAAAAATGCGCAGATTGCACCTCATCACGGTCATTCCCTCGGTGGCGGACATCGACCTCGAACTCTCCGCGTCAGACCGCGACCGGCTGCTCGAAAGCATGAAAAGCCGGGGCGAGGAGCTTCTGGCAAAGGCCAGGGAGCAGATGAAAGCCCTGGGAGTGAGCGACGGTGAACACGGTCCTGGCAACGGCGCCCTCGCCCGCGCAGGAGATCGTATCCTTGCGGAAAAGGAAAAGATCGACCTCATCGTGATCGGCAGCAGGGGACGGAGCGCGAACCAGCGCTTCCTCTCGGCAGCGTGGCGGAGAATGTGGTGCGCCACAGCCACGCTGCGTGTACGTGGTGAAGGAGCCCGTGCTGGATATAAGGAGCTCCGCACACAGGGGTCCGGTGGAAACATCGGACCCCTGTTTCTTTTCCGCACCGGCTTACGCTATAATGGCGCTCATGAAGATCCGGGACAAACTCTTCCTCGGCTTCGGACTCTATATCCTCCTTCGCGGTCATTCTCGGATTTTTCGCGTACAAAGAGCTTCGCATGATCTCGCACACAGCTGGCTGCTCGTCGAGATAGCCGACGACATCACCAATACCCTCCTCGAAGTGCGCCGGTATGAAAAGAACTTTCTCCTGTTCAAGGACAGCGACAAGCCTCGAAGAGATCAAAAAGCACCTCGGCATCCTTAATGACCAGCATCGCCGACATCCAGGAGGAGATCATTCACGAGATCGGCAGCGACAACTACCGGATGATGAAATCGGTCATTGCCGAGTACGAGCACCTGGTCACGGCCACTGCCGCGAACTTTACGGCGCAGGAAGAGCTGGAGGCCCTGGTCCGGAAACGGGGCCGGGAGACGGAGCGGGCCGTCATTGGCGAGGAGTTCCAGTCATTTCTGGTGCTCCGGCGGCACGAGAAGAACGTCATGCTTTACAAGAACAGGCAAGCCCATGACGTGTTCAAGCGGACCTATGAGGCTTCGCGGCTCGCATCCCGCCCCGACGTCAGGCTCTATCAAGACATCGTTGCCAGGCTCTATAACCTCTATGAGGCGGAAAAGCAGTCTCTGGACAGGATGCGGCTTGTAGCGCGGGAGATCCAGGCCTTTACGCAGAACCTCTCGAAGAAAGAACGGTCCGACATCGCGACCACGATCAAGATGTCCATCAATCTGCAGGTCATTGCGCTCGCGCTGGTCGTCGTTGTCGGGATCGTTCATCAACGTCAAGCTTGCCACCAGCATCGCCACGCCGATCCGGAACCTGGAGCGGATCACCAAAAAGATCACCCGGGGGGACTTTTCCGAGACCATCGAGGTCAAGGGGCATGACGAGATCTCGCTCGCTTGCCGAATCCTTCAACCAGATGGAGGACAAGCTGGACCATGCCATGACCGCGCTGGAGGAGATCATCAAGAAGCTCCAGGAAAAACAGGACCAGCTCGTGGAGGCGGAAAAGCTGGCCTCCGATCGGCAAGCTTGCCGCGGGCATCGCGCACGAGATCAACAATCCGCTCACCTCGGTGCTCACCTTCTCGAACCTCATGCTGGAGCAGTGCCCGCCCGGCGATCCCCGCCATGAAAAACTGAAGCTCATGGCGCGGGAAACGAACCGGGCGCGCACCATCGTGCGGCAGCTGCTCAACTTCGGGCGCGAGACCGTGATCAAGCCCGAGAAGATCAACATCAACCAGCCGGTTTCGGAGATCGCGGACTCGCTCGTGGCGCAGGACGCGTTCAAGGGCATCGGGCTCGATATGAAGCTCGCCGACAACCTTCCCGAGGTGAATGCCGACCCGGCCCAGATCGGCCAGGTGGTCATGAATCTCCTGCTGAACGCCATCCATGCCATCACCCCGCCGGGCAGGATCGAGGTTGCCACGCGACGGGACCGGAGAAAGCGTCGAGATCGTGTTCACCGACACGGGTGCGGGCATCCCCGAGGAGAACATCCACAAGATCTTCGATCCCTTCTTCACCACCAAGGACGCGACCAAAGGGAACGGGGCTCGGGCTGCCGTCAGCTACGGCATCATCAAGAAGCATGGCGGCGATATCGAGGTCGCGAGCACCGTGGGCAAAGGAACTACTGTGACCGTTCAATACGGTGAGCGTTCGGAGCCAGAGTTCGGAGTGGGGACAGAGGCTGAGCGCGATCATGGATAAATTCAAAGCGCTTGTCGTCGACGACGAGCCAAGCGTGTGCGAGGCGGTGAAGGCCATTCTCGAGATCGAAGGGATCGACGTGACCACCTTCACGGACAGCGTGGCCGCTGCCGAGGACATCAAGAAGAACGCTTACGACCTCATCATCTCGGACCTGAAGATGCCGAAGATGACCGGGCTCGAGCTGTACGACGCCGTCAAGGACGCGGCGCCGGACAGCATCTTCATCATCATCACCGCCTTCGGGACCATCCCGTCGGCCGTGGACGCGGTAAAAAAGGGCGTCTACGACTACATCCCCAAGCCCTTCACGCCCGACGAAGTCCGGCTGCCGCTCCGGCGCGCGCTGGAAAAAAGGAGGCTCGAAAAGGAGAACATCGCCCTCCGGTCGCAGATCGAGACCCGCTACTCCTTCCAGAGCATCATCGGCAACAGCCCCGAGATCCGCGAGACCTTCCGGGTCATGCGCCACGCCGCTTCGAGCGAGTCCAACGTGCTCGTCACCGGCGAGAGCGGGACCGGCAAGGAGCTCGTGGCGCGGGCCATCCATTCGAACAGCGTGCGGGTGCGCAGGAAGTTCGTGACCGTGAACTGCGGCGCCATCCCCGACGGGCTGATCGAGTCCGAGCTGTTCGGCCATGTGAAGGGCTCGTTCACCGGCGCCATAGCGGACAAGAAGGGGCTGGTGGAGGAGGCGGACAAGGGGACGCTGTTCCTGGACGAGATCGGCGAGCTCTCGCCGCCGCTCCAGGTCAAGCTTCTGCGCGTGCTGCAGGAAGGGGAGTTCACGCGCATCGGCGACACCCAGACGCGGAAGGTGAACGTGCGCGTGGTCGCGGCCACGAACAAGGACCTGAAGAAGGCGATCGCCGAGAAGACTGTTCCGGGAAGACCTCTACTACCGCTTGAACGTGATCCCCATCGAGCTGCCGCCGCTCCGGAGGCGGCAGGAGGACATCCCGCTGCTGGTGAACCACTTCATCGAAAAGCACAAGACCAAGGCGCCGGAAAAGAACATCACCGGCATCGCCAAAGACGCCATGCAGGCGCTCCTGAGCTACCACTTCCCGGGCAATGTGCGCGAGCTCGAGAACTCCATTGAATACGCCATCGCCTTTACCGCCGGGCCCGGAGATCCAGAAGGACGACCTGCCCAAGTATCATCCTGGAGGACAGGAAGCTGGGCCAGGAGGCCCAGAAGATACCGATCATGCCGCTCAAGGACGCGAAGGGCCAGTTCGAAAAAAGCCTCATCATCGCCGCGCTCGTCGAGTCCGGCGGCAATATCTCCGAGGCCGCGCGGCTCCTGAACGTCCACCGCCAGAACCTGCAGCAGAAGATCCGTCTGCTCGGCATCGACCTTGCGTCGATCTCGCCGGTGCGGTAAGCGCTGCACGCTATTGTCGGATAGTGATGGACTTCATCTGCCGCGCTCGTTTTAACAGCAGGAATAACCTTTCTGGTTGATTTTTGCAATCGTCTCCATATGAATAACAATGCTTATCAGTGTACCGACAAAAGGAGGATTCATATGAAGACAGAAATACGGAATACCAGGCTGGCCCTGGCAGCATCCTGCATCGCCCTGGTGGTGTATATTCTCACCGGTCCGAGCACGGCCAGTGCCGGGGACGCCACAAGCCCATCAACGGCTGTCTCGTCGGTGTCACCATCAGTTGTCGAAGCGCCTGGCGCAGCCACGGGAGGAATGGTTGCTCAGCCGTCATTTGGCAGCATGACCGATGCCCGCGACAACAGGATCTACAAAACAGTGGTCATCGGCACGCAAACCTGGATGGCGGAGAATCTGAATTTCACCGCGAAAAAAGGGTCCTTTGCTTTTCAGAAAGAAGAAAAGAACACCGACACCTACGGCAGACTGTATTACTGGCAGACAGCCATGGACAAGTCGAAAAGCAGCAATGCTGTGCCGAGCAACGTGCAGGGCGTCTGCCCCGCAGGATGGCATTTGCCGAGCGACGCGGAATGGCTCGTCCTGGAAAATTATCTTGGCGGTGCTGCTGTGGCCGGCGGAAAAATGAAGGAATCCGGAACCGCGCACTGGATCGTTCCAAATGCGGGCGCAGACAACAGTAGTGGTTTTACCGCATTGCCTGGAGGGTTTAGCAACTTTGTATACAATGGTCTGGGTACAGCCGGCTGTTTCTGGAGTTCAACGGAAGGCGATTCCAAGATGGCCTGGGTCCATATTTTGACCAACACAGGCGCGAATATTGACCATTACAATTACGGCAAGTCGGGCGCCTATTCTGTGCGGTGCGTGCAGGACTGAGCTCCGGCACTGGGAACAGCGTGAACCTAAAAAACGGCCTTTGATTCTGATCAAATCGGATGTGATCCGGATAACGGCGGATTTTTCTCTGATACGTTGGTCACCGCATAGCTGAATGCGGTCCTTACGATTATCCGGTGTCAGTCCGACCCTTCCGCGCTGCCACAACCATCTTGCAATAATTCTTTCCTTGAGGTACTTTGTTCATCAAACATTTCCAGCTGCGAGGATTCCGTCCCGATGACCAGACTGAAAACTCCACTGGAGGTCTATAAACTGCTCCCGAAGTCCAATTGCGGAGCATGCGGGACGACCTGCATGGCTTTTGCCGCGGCGGTCATCAAGCAGGAGAAGGGGCTTGCAGACTGCCCGCACCTGGACGCGAATGTCCTCGGTCAATATGAAAGCAACATCGAGCCGCAGGTGAACCTCGAGAAGATCCAGGAAAAAACATTCAAGGACCTGCAGGAGCAGATCAAGACGATCGATATTGCCTCGCGCGCTGAACGCCTGGGAGCGCGGAGCACGGGCGGCACCATCGTGGTCACCTGCCTGGGCAGGGAGTTCGAAGTCGATGCACAGGGCCGGGTCCTGTCGTCCTGCCACAGCCACGCCTGGTTCTCCATTCCGCTGCTAACCTACGTTCTTTACAGCAAGGGGGCGGCTGTTTCCGGAAGATGGGTGCCGTTGCGGGAACTGGAGAACGGCGGCATGTGGGAGCGGCTGTTCGAGCGGCGCTGCGAGGCCCCGCTGAAGCGGATCGCCGATGCCCACGCCGAACTCTTCGAAGATCTCATCAGCATGTTCAGCGGCGCCCGCTCCCCTGATCAGTTCGCTTCGGACATCTCCGTGGTCCTCTACCCGCTTCCAAAGGTGCCGATCCTGATCAGCTACTGGAAGCCCGAGGACGGCATGGGGTCGAAACTGCATGTTTTCTTCGATGATACGGCGGAGCAGAACCTGACCATGGATTCGCTTTTCACGCTCGGGACCGGGCTGGTTCGCATGCTTGAAAAGATCATGCAGAAACATACAGACGGCAAAAGCGGGCTGTCCTGAACCGAAAGGCATCTCTCGCAAAGCCGCCGCGCAATGGCATCACTGATAACCTATCCCTGCAATATACCCTTCCAGTTCCTCGATCGTCGATTCCTGCTCAGAGATAATGGCATTGACCGCGTCTCCGATGCTGATCACGCCCATGATGACGTCGTTGTTCAGGACCGGCAGATGACGCACCCGGCTCCGGGTCATCAACACCATGCAATCTTTGAGGGGCAGGTCCGGCTTTACCGCAATAGGCGGTCCGCTCATGATGTCCCGCACGGTGATGGTCCTTGACGATCTCCCTTTCAGGACCACCTTTCGCGCATAATCACGCTCGGAGAACACGCCCAGAAGGGCTCCGTCCTCAACCACCAGGAGCGCGCCCACGTTCTTCTCCTCCATAAGTTCCAGGGCATGATAGGCTGTGGCGTCAGGTGCAATGCCATGGAAACCGCGCCCTTTAATCTTCAATACCTGACCAGCTGTCATTGTCGTACTCATATGCCGTACCTCCTTTGTCTTATGACGAGAATAAAAAAAGCCGGGCATGCCAAAGTTATCATCCTTTGGCAGCCCGGCCATCTTTCTGGATCAAAGATCCGAAGCTTTCCGCGCCCTTCTCGCGAAGGGGTAGGCTTTATCAGGACCGTATGCTCATACCTGAATTATATATAACACCCAGGTAGAAACCTGTCAAAGTCTAATTCCGCATAGCATTTCATCTCAAATTACTTTTTGCGTCACTATTGGCAGAATGTGCATAAGCCTAAAGAAGTCGCGTAATAACGGATTTTTCAGCCATTATCGGGTGTTAATCCACTCTTTCCATATCCAAATGTTTTTTCGGGATAAAAGGGCAGTGGTCGGATTGGAGGGCGGTGTATTCAGCGAAATCATAATTATTTACATCTCGGCCCTATCCCAGTATAATGACCGCATCATAAACAGGAGAGGAGCACAACGTTGGCGAAACCGAATTTCGATTTTCAAAAGCGTCAGAAGGAACTGGCAAAGAAAAAGAAGAACGAGGAAAAAAAGCAGCGCAAGCTGGAGAAGAAAATCCGAAAGCGGGGAACAAGCCGAGCCGCAGCCTGAAGCGGAGACGCGTTAGCCGCTTTCCTGGCTGCCCGGGGCTGCTTCCCGCGAGATACTGTTCAGATAGCGAAATAATTCCCGCGATGCCTTGGGCGAGGGCGCATTCCTGCTCTTCTCGTCCCGGGCTTTCCGGACCAGGTCAACCAGCCGGCGGCGGTCCGCATGGGGCCTTTCCGCCAGGATTGTTTCGAGCACCTGGTCATTGCCGGCAACCAGTTCATCCCTCCACGCTTCTATCTGCTTGAACGCCATCGTCCGCTTGTGATTGCCTTCCTCGATGGTGTGAAGGAATTCCCGTATAGCCATAGTGTCATATTTCCGCATTAACGTGCCGATATACTGCATCTGGCGCAGAAGCGGTACATGCTTGGTGGTTTTTTTTGCCAGTTGAATCGCGGTGAGCAGGTTCTCCGGCAGATCGATGCTCGAAAGCTGATCGTTGGACAGCTTCACCAGCTGTTCGCCCAATTCCTGCAGCGACAGCGCCGCTTTTTTCTTCTCAGTCCTGCTTAACGGCTCCATAGTGTTTCTTCCCTGCCCCACAAGCCTGCAGGCATAGTTTGTCGTGCGCTGCTCAGTATCCCGGCGCACCCGGACGGTCTAGGACTCGCCCTTCTGGCCCACAAAAAAATCCTGCTTGTCCCTGAACAATACATTGAAGGTCGTGAACGAGCCATAGATGCGCGTGATGTATTGCTGCAGCTCCACTTTCTCCGTGTCGGAAAGGACCTTGTGCGCGTTGATCTGCGCTTCCATGACCCGCAGACGGTCGCGGGCCATCACGATCTTGTGGAAAAAGGTCTCGATCGGTATGCTCTTTGGGGCCAGACCCGCATCGCCCGGTTTCAGGACCATTTCGCCGTTCTTCCAGCGGGGCCCCAGCTCTATCCTCGGCAGTTCCTCGCGGCCCACCTCAAAAGCCGCAAGCTTCATCATCTCGTAGGCAGTGGTCTCCGCTTCGGAAAGCATCTGGAGCTCATCCTCGATCACGAGCGACTGTTTTTCGCGACGCGGGAAATAAACCGCGCAGTCCCCGCCGGCCGCCTCCAGGACGCGCCCGATCCCGTGTTCGTCATGGCGCACCAGATCACCTTTTACAAAGTCGGTCATAATGGTCCTCCTGAAAGCCGCGGTCCAGCATTTCTTCCATGATTCAATTAAAAGTCCGGGAACATCCGGAGGGAAACATCCTTGCCGTCCCCGGTCTTTGCCTGCGCCTGGAGAATGCCGCCTTCGATATAGCGCGAGCTTGAAATTAGTGAACCCGCGGGAAACGAAGTGCTGGGCGTCGGCAGGACAGCCGCCCTCACACCCGGCAATGCCTTTTATCAGCTTCGGCACCAGACCGCGAAAATCAAGCCCTGTTGCCGCCGCGCCTTGAGAAGAAGAAAGCTTTCGATCCTGGCTACGAGGGATTCAACATCCAGTCGAAAGGGATCGGGGATCGGGATGGACAAGGACTTGCCGGCAACTTTTACATCGAGCTCCATTCAACAACCTCCAAAAGGTAGTGTCATTATGATTAATTGATTCTACAGAAAAGCGTACCGTTTTGCAACTGATGTCCGTGTTAGGACGATTTAAAACAGAAAGTGCCCGTTAGGCAGTTGCTAATTAAACTCAAAAAGGGCAAAAATTTTTCTCGCAAAGCCCGCAAAGAGCGCAAAGGGAACCTTGAATCATAATCCTTTTCGGTTTAAAACCAAAAAGCAGGCAGCGGTTCAGGCTTTTTTTTTCGTCCTTTGCGAGCTTCGCGAGAGACGCCTTGTCGTTCCGCTTCCGGATCAGGACGTGCGCAGAATGTCATCAAGTGCCGCGAACAGCCTGTCGATATCGGCGCTCGTTGTTATAAAAATGGGGCGACACGCGGAGTGCCGCCCCCGCGGACGTTCACCATGATGTCTTTCCTCGCGCAGCGCATCTTTCATCGTGACGCGGGATCGAATATTCCCGGAGAACGTGACGTTCCCGCCCCGCGCCCGCCTGTCCTTTGGCGTCAGGACAATAAAGCCCCGCGCCTCTGCCTCGTGAATGATTAGATCACCAAGGTCAAGCACATGTTCCTCTATCGCCTGATACCGACCTCGAGGAGCAGCTCGATGGCCGCTCCCAGGCCGATGATGCCCATGAGGTTCTGGGAGCCCTCCTCGAACCGCAAAGCTCGGTCTTGAGCGTGAGGTCCGCGCTTCTCGAAAGCGAACTCGCTCTGCACGCTCTTCCATCCGATAAGCGGAGGAGCAAGCCGCTCGGCCAGCCCTTTTCTGCAATAGAAGATGCCGATGCCTTCAGGCCCGAGCAGCCACTTGTGCGCGTCGGCGGAAAGAAAATCGATGCCGCATTTCTTGACATCCATGGGCAGCACGCCAAGGCTCTGGATCGCGTCAACACAGAGACAGCACCCTGTTCGTTTGCAGAGCTCTCCGACTTGCCTGAGGTCGATCCGGAACCCGTTCACGAACTGGACCGATGACAGGGCGATGAGCCGCGTTTTGGCATCGATGAGCTTCTCGATGTCGTTCGATGCAGGATCCTGTTGTCGCGGGACGGGATCATCCGGACCTCGACGCCACGCGTCTTAAGGTTCAGCCAGGGATAGAGATTGGAGGGGAACTCTTTCTCATAGACAAGGACGTTGTCGCCCGGCTTCCAGTCAAGGCCGTTCGCAACGAGCGAAAGCCCGTGGGACGTGCTTTTCACGAAGGCGATCTCGTCAGTCCCGGCATTGATCAGTTTCGCACAGGCCCGCCTCGCTTCGACCACCTGCTGCGCCCATTTCGGATAATGAAACGCGCCGCCTTCGGTCGATTCTTTCAGGAACAGTTCGACGGCTGTCTTGACCCTGAGCGACAGCGGCGCAACGCCTGCGTGGTCAAGGTAGAGATATTTTTCAGTGACGGGAAATTCCTGGCGATAGGGTTCGAGACGTTGTCGTTCATGGCATATCCAAGGTTCCCGAATACTGTAATGGCGTTATCGGTGAAGTATCAGCTGCTCTTCTTTCGAGCGGCAGCTGTCCGTCTTTTCTTCACCATCAATTCCTTCTCTTCCCGCGTCAGTTTCTTTACCGCGCATTCCCGTTTCAGGGCGTCGCTGCGGTCCGCACAGGTCTCGTGATACACTCTCACGACCGGCAGCCGGCTGCGGGTGCAGCGTGAAGCAGTGCCGTTGTTATGCTGATCCAGTCTGCGTTCAAGGTCCGTGGTGATGCCGGTATAGAAGGTGTTGTCCCTGCATTTGAGGATGTAGAGGAACCATTCGGGAGTCTTCTCTTTTGTAGCGCGCTTCTTGCCTGCCATGCAGGAAATACTATCCAACTGGGCCTGTAATAGCAAGGAATTTCGCATCTTATCTGGACATTTGTGACTACTTGTAGTAATGTTTTGCAGCTCTGCTTTCCCCGGGGGTCGGAAAAAAATGAAATCGCTCGTGCCAATCGAAGTGATCGAGAAAAAGATATTGTTCATCAACGGCCAGAAGGTCTTGCTGGACAGTGATCTCGCAGCTCTTTACGGCGTGACGACCAAACGGTTGAACGAACAGGTCCGTCGCAACTTGAAACGATTTCCGGCAGATTTCATGTACCAGCTGTCTCAAGAAGAATTTGAATCTTTGAGGTCGCATTTTGCGACCTCAAGTTCGTGGGGCGGTAGAAGAACGCGGCCCTATGTCTTTACCGAACAGGGAATCGCCATGCTTTCCAGCGTTTTAAACAGCAATCGCGCTATAGATGTCAATATTCAGATCATGCGAATCTTCGTGAAGCTCCGGGAGATGATGTCATCGCATAAGGACCTGGCCCGGAAGTTGAGCGAGCTTGAAAAGAAATACGACGGACAGTTCCAGATCGTTTTTGAGGCGATAAAGCAGTTGATAGAAGTTGAGGAAAAACCGAAAAAGAAAATTGGTTTTATCGTAAAGGAACGGCAGGCCGCGTATCGGACGGCCTCGAAACGCCAAATGTCAAGCCGCAAGGCGTGAACCCTGCAGTTTTGAGTTACAGAGCGGTTTTGGATGCACCTGTCACTTCTGACAGATGACAGCGAGTGCTCAATCAGCTACACTCATGCAGCAAAGTGTCGCAGGCGGGTCGGCCACGATACGATCCACGATGAGAACCTGCTGCAATTAGGGGCGCAGGTCGGACAGAAGTAGGGATATGGGCCAAGGAATAAGGACTTGTGTTGACGGAAAAGTCGAAACACCAAAATAAAATACCTGCCACTATAGGCTCGTGGCAATGGCAAGGAAATCGATGGCGGCATAAACATCGATGAAAAAATTTTATTTTTCTCGCCACTGGGTGCTTTTTCTCTTGAAGGAATTCCTTCAAATTGGTGAAAAAAGCAAAAAAGGGGTAGATCAAAATGGTTAAGAAAAAATTGATGGCCGCGAAGCGAGCTAAAAAGAAAAGCATTAGCAAAAAAGCTGGTGTCAAAAAAGCGAAAAAGAAAGCGTCCAAGAAGAAGAACTGGAGGGTATAGTGGCCCTCACTTCCGGGGATAGGTGTCAAGTATGACTACTAAAATAACAGAGATTTATGAGGATCTGAACTTTCTTAGTGATCGCATCAGCAATCAGACACGTACGATCGCATTAAGTGTGCTTGCTATTGCTTGGCTATTCCTCATCGGCGGAAAAGATGCGCCCGTTTTACCCTCATCGCCGAATCGAACGCTTTTGTTGCTAGCGGGAGCCGGCAGCCTTCTTTCGCTTGTCGTTGATTATTTCCAATACGTTTTCGGCTACTTTGACGCAGATAATGTGCGTAAGCGAGCTGAAAAGAGCAAGACGAAGACCGGCGACTATAACTACGACGCCTGTCTCTACAGGCTGAGAACGATGCTGTTTTGGGTAAAGCAGATTTTTGCTATCGCAGCTTTGGTGATGTTAGGAATCGCTGTAGTTACAGGTTTGCATCCAGCAGAGGTGAAAGATAAAAAGTCAATTGAACCAACTGCTGAAATACGCGAGCTCAACTCAAGCAATAAACCACAATGAATAATACAATTGTAACTATTCGTCAGCCTCGCCCCAAAGCCAAGCTAACCCTCGGCCACCTATCCACGCTTCTTGATCGTGCTTGCAATGATCTGCGCGGTAATATGGACGCAAGCGAGTACAAGGAATACGTCTTCGGTATGCTGTTCTTAAAACGGGCAAGTGACCTGTTCGATCAGCGGCGAGAAGAACTTGAGCGTGAATATCGCAAGCAGGGCATGACTGAAAAAGCGATAGCAAAGCAGCTCATGAACCCGGATAAATACCCGCCGCCCTATTTTTTCGTACCTGAAGAGGCGCACTGGTCAAAGATCAAGCATCTTAAGAAAAACGTCGGCACCGGATTGAACAAGGCGCTGGAAGCGATAGAAGACGCGAATATCGACACGCTCCAGGATGTGCTCAAGAGTATAAACTTCAACAGGAAAATCGGACAGCAGACCCTGGACGACGATACCCTTTCCGACTTTATCTTGAACTTCGAAAAGATCCCGCTGCGCGATGATGATTTTGAATTTCCTGATCTGCTCGGCACGGCTTATGAATACCTCATCAAGTACTTCGCGGACTCAGCCGGTAAGAAGGCTGGGGAGTTCTACACGCCCGCTGATGTCGTGCGCATATGCGTCGAGATTATGGAGCCACAGCCACACATGAGCATCTACGACCCCACTGTCGGCTCGGGCGGCATGCTGATCCAGTCCCGCGATTACGTGCGCGAGTGCGGGGGCGATCCACGCGACCTTGCCCTCTATGGCCAGGAGAAGATGGGCACCACGTGGTCAATCTGCAAGATGAATATGCTTCTTCACGGCATCGGCCATGCCGATATCCGGCAGAAAGACACCATCAAGAACCCGCAGCATAAGGACGAAAAAGGCGAATTGCGGCGCTACGATCGGGTTCTTGCCAATCCGCCTTTCAGCCAGAACTACACGAAGAAGGAAGTGGATTTCCCCGGCCGGTTCCAGGTCTGGATGCCGGAGAAGGGGAAGAAGGCTGATCTCATGTTCGTTCAGCACATGCTTGCCGTGCTCAAAGCGAACGGCAAGATGGCCACCATCATGCCGCACGGCGTGTTGTTTCGCGGCGGCGAGGAGCGCGAAGCACGGAAGCTATTCATTGAACGGGGTGTGCTGGAGGCGGTGATCGGTTTGCCTGCCAACCTGTTCTATGGCACCGGTATCCCGGCTTGCATCCTGGTTATGAACAAGAAAGGCGCTCAGGAGCGAAAGCAGGTGCTCTTCATCAATGCGGACCGAGAATACCGCGAAGGCAAGGCGCAGAATTTCCTCCGGCCGGAGGATATCGACAAGATCGTTCACTGCTATCGAAACAGAAAAGACGAACCTGGATACGCTCGCCACGTGCCTATCGAGGAGATCATCGCAGAGGATTACAATTGCAATATCCGCCGATATGTTGACAATGCCCCACCGCCCGAACCTCATGACGTGCGCGCGCATCTGCACGGGGGCGTGCCAAAATCCGAGATCGACGACCTCAAGCATTTTTGGAAGAACTATAGCGGTCTTCGAAAGCGCTTCTTCAAGTCGCGTACCGGGGATGCCAAATACGATGACTTTACTGAAGCTATTGCCGATAAGCGCGCCATTGCCGAACTTGTTGCCAATGATCCGACCGTTAAGAAACGTCATGGGGACTTTCTCAATGTCGTAGGAATATGGTGGCAGAAGAACCTGCCGCTGGTAGAAGCACTCTCGCCGAAGAACGGGAAAACAGGCAATGTCTACGCGCTACGTCGGGCTTTGCTCGTCAGTATCAGCGAAGCGCTCAAAGATCAGGACGTGCTTACGCCTTATCAAGTACGCGGGGCCTTTGCAAACTATGTGAATGAACTAAAGGCTGACCTCAAATCTATTGCAGCAAGCGGTTGGGGACCGGAACTGATCCCGGATGATGAGATTCTAGTGAGCCAGTTCCCGGAAATTTTGGAACAACTGGAGAAAGATTGCACTCGTTTGGCTGAATTACAGGCTCTCTTCGCGGCAGCGGCTGAAGAAGACTTTGAAGATACCGAAGACATAGGCGTGCTGCCGCCTGATGAAGTGAAGATGCTTAAGGCCGAACTTAAAGAGGCCAATGCTGAGGCAAGGCTCACAAAACGGGAGAAGAAGGATGCCACAAAGTTCATTGCCCGCGTTCAGACTGCCGAAGCAGCACTTGCCCGGCACAAGGCACTGGAGGATGAAGCCAAGAAGCTCAAATCCGATATTCGTGTTACTGAGAACAAACAGGAGGAATTGGTAGAAGCCGCTCGTGCAAAGATCAACCGTGATGAGGCGAAAAAGGTCATCGTTGCCCGGTTGCATCGGCTCTTGAGCAATACCTATGCTGCCTATCTCCGCGCAGACCAGCGGGCTTGCATCGGGGCTATTGAGAATCTATGGAATAAGTATGCGGTGACGGCAAAGCAGATCGAGACGCAGCAAAATGCGGCATCAGGTAAGCTGAAGACGTTCTTGGTGGAGTTAGGGTATGAGTGATTGGACAGTAGCATCATTGGCCGATATAGCTGAGATTCGATTCAGCAATGTCGACAAGAAGGCTCATCCCGGTGAGATACCGGTGCGACTGTGTAATTACTTGGATGTGTACACAAACAACTATATTACCGCAGCCCTGTCCTTTATGGAAGCGACCGCCACACCGGCGGAGATTGAACGGTTTCGCGTGGAACAAGGCGATACCATTATTACCAAGGATTCAGAAACACCCGACGACATCGGGATTCCTGCAGTTGTTACCGATGAGATTCCGAATCTCGTTTGTGGATACCATCTTGCATTAATAAAGCCACACCGCGACATGGTAGATTCCATTTATCTGTCAAAGCAGCTCGGCACACGTCAGGTGGCCACCTATTTTTCGCGGCTTGCTAATGGTTCAACACGCTACGGTTTATCCTCATCCGCAATCGCAGCAACAGCCATACCTCTAGCACCTTTGCCAGAGCAACTAAGAATATCACAGATCCTTTCATCCTTGGACCAAACGATAGAGCACACCGAAGCCCTGATCACCAAATACCAGCAGATCAAGACCGGGCTGATGCACGACCTGTTCACGCGCGGCATTACAAAGGACGGCAAGCTTCGCCCCCCGCGCGAGGAAGCGCCGGAGTTGTACAAGAAATCGCCGATTGGGTGGATTCCGAAAGAGTGGGCATGCATGACTTGCACAGAACTATGCGAGTTTATTACGGTGGGCATCGTTGTTCGGCCAACGCAATATTACGTGAACGCAGGCGTACCAGCTTTCCGCTCGGCAAATATAAGAGAAGATGGCCTTGATACAACGGATTTCGTGTTTATCTCGGAACGTTCCAATGAATTGCTTGCAAAAAGCCAAATAAGAACAGGCGACATACTTTCTGTCCGCTCTGGATATCCGGGAACGAGCGCTGTTGTTCCATCAGAATATTCCGGCTCCAACTGTATTGATATATTGCTTTCGCGACCAAGGAGTAAAGTAATCTCATCATATCTTTCCCATTGGATCAACTCGCCTTTCGGAAAAGATCAAGTTCTTAGATGGCAGGGCGGTCTCGCACAGCAGCACTTCAATGTGGCCGAAATGCGCCGATTGCTGGTTGCTTTGCCTAATACTGATGAACAAGAGCGCATAGTCGAACGGTTATCTGCAATTGCTAATCGCATAGCTAAAGAGAAAGCGTCGGCCAGCAAGTTGCTTTTTAAGAAACAGGGCCTCATGCACGACCTTCTCACCGGCCGGGTGCGGGTAAATGTGGGGGATTAAGGCAAGATGAAAAAGGAAAACAATCAAAATAAGCTAGTGTCTTTTCAGCTGGCAGCAATTGATGCCATTGGCTTGGCTCTTGATCAAGAAAAACGCCGTATTCTTGTTCAATTACCCGGAGGTATCGGTCGAAACGCGATCATTGAGTCTTTATTAGGTTCTGATCGTTTTGATAATTCTTCTGTCCTGATTTTGGTTCAATCAACAGTTGAAAAAATGCAGCTACTTGAAGTTTTGGGTTTGAGCACTACAAGACCAACAGCGATCAAAAGTTTGCCAACAATAAATATCGCTATCCGGGGGATAGACGTTCTAACACTAAAAGAATTTCGAGAAGTGTCGGATAAATCTGTTAAAGCGACGAATTGCGACCTATTGCTATCTCTTGGGTTTTCTCTTGATCCAGAGTTAAAACTGCTTTTATCTATAAATCAGGTAGATAGTGATAGTAGGCTAACGATAATCAGCTTCGTTTCATCTGCAACGCCGATAGATCTTGAAAACTACGGAGAGCCAGTATTCTCTTATAGCATGCACGACGCAGTCAATGACAAGGTATTGCTTCCTCTTCAGTTGCACGCATGCGCGAAGTTGGAAGCAGAAGACTTGACTGCGAACGATCGGCTTACTACTGCTCTCACTCCATTCGTCAGCCATTTTGCTGCGACATCTGGGCGAAAAGCCATTGTGTTTTGTCCTTCGAGAGAAATCGCTGATAGCTTAACGAAATCCCTGTCGGACTTAAAACACCTAGGTGAAATAAGCAGAGACGAAGGGCTTGCCGATATTGCCTGGGAGGCCTTCAGCAATAATAGCCGTACGATATCGAATGTAATGATTACCGCGCGCTTGAACATAACTGGCATCGACATCCCCAATTTAACGGATATCGTGCTGCTTCGGCCGATCCGGAAAAAGAGCGCGTTCATCGATATCGTATCCCGCGTTACAGGGAAAGCGGAAGGCAAGGAAGTTGGTCATGTATGGGATTTTGTCGATAACAAACGCCACTTTGACTCGTCTTTAGGGTTAATTACAGATGAAACTCCTGCCAGCCAAGCGGTGGATACTGCAAAAGTAAAATCTGGGAACAATAATAAAGAGCCCTCGCAAATTGTACAGCAATTTATCGCTCCTGTTGGAGATAATGTATCGAAGGAGGATTTGCTGGGTAGAACAAGGCTCCTCCACGTTCTCAAGGGGCTCATTCAAGACATTCGGAATACTCGTGACTTCAGGCCTTTCGTTGTCGGATTGTTCGGTAAATGGGGGGCGGGTAAAAGTACTGTTGTTTGCCTGCTGCAAAAGGAGTTTAATAACGACAATAGATTCACATTCATTTCTTTCAACGCCTGGCAGAATGAGCACTGCACGCACATGGGTGCTGCTCTTGCCCACCAAGTAATATCTCAACTATATCAGAAGCAAGGTGCGATAAAGAAATTATGGCTTGCTTTAAAACAGAATCTATTTCTGAGGCGCGACAAAATTACTGCTGGATTATATATATTCGGCTTTCTGAGCTTGATAGCTTCTTTTTCCGTTCAGGTCGATGCCGTTGCTAACGTATTTGAAGACAAAAGATGGCCCGCTGTCTTGCAGCATAATAGCTTTGCATCATTTTTTGGCGTATTTTTATTTCTTACTGCTGTAGCAGTTTATAAAACCTACTGGACTCATCCTTTTACCGATAAGATCAAGAAAGTCGTTGCCAAGCCCGATTACTCGGCGCACCTTGGGATATCAGAACAAATAAAGGAAGAAATCGGAGCATTGTTTAAAGTTCATGCTCTTAGCGCTTATGAACTATGGAAGAAAAAAGACTCAACACATCAATTCGTCGTTGTGATTGATGATCTGGATCGATGTAGTGACGCCAAAATTATCGAGGTTCTGGAGGCAATCCGCCTAATTATTGATATGCAGAACGTAGTTGTTATGCTTACGGTGGATCAGAACATCCTTCTTTCGGCGGTGGCAAACAAGTATTCTCAACAAAACAAAAACTATAGCTGGGAACAGGCATTAGCGTTGTCCCGGGATTTTTTAGGGAAGATAGTTCAAATTTCTATCGAATTAGATACTCCTGATGCGATTCAATCAAGACGCTTTGTGGCGAAACGTCTCTACGCTGACACAACTGACATCGAAACTGTCCATAAACATATTCTGTCAAGCAGAGAATTTAGCAAGGCAGAAAACAAAAACGCATCAGATGTGAGAGAAATGCTAGATCTATCACTAAAAGACATGTTTGGTGAAGATGATGATATGCAGGAAGACACAGCTTCAGATATTCAGACTTCAAACGAGTATCTCAAAAGTACGGCAGACGAAGCGGAAACGTTCTCTAAGTGTGTTGGCGCATTCGACATTGCTAATCCAAGGACACTGGTGCGCATCCATAATACAATTACACTGCTGAAGGGGCTGCATCCGGAACTAGTGTCCGACAAAAGGGAATTGAACCTTCATATCTATTTGGCCTTCTTTCATGAAGTCTTTGCCATGAGGAGCAAGCTTGAGCAGGCGGCTCTTGAAGGATTGTTTCATGATTCTTTCGCCAGAAGGGACGCATATCTTACGAAACTACGGAGACTCGGGGACCAGCTTGAAGTTCGATCCACCAAAAAGAATATACGCACAGCCTCTAAAAGAATCAAAAGGCTATCGTTGCCAAGTGTGAATAACCTTGCCGAAATAATGGCCAATTAGCCGTTGATCAAGGCTCGATGATCATTCTTGATTGAAGAGATCGCAAATGACTGAATACGCATACGTCGAAAAACCTTTTCTCGATCAGCTTGCCTCGCTCGGCTGGATTGTAGTCGATCAGAGCGCTGGGACTATTCCGAGCGATCCAGCTGTGAGCCTACGTGGAGGCTTCCGCGAGTGGTTGCTGCCGGACGCGTTCCGCGACTCTGTACGGGCCATCAACAAGACTGGCGACGGAAGAACTTGGCTCACGGACCGACAACTTGATGAGCTTCGTGACCTGTTACTCCGCCAGCCAGGACTGACTCTGCTTGAAGCCAATGAAGCTGTTCAGGCCGTGCTCTTCAAGGCTCAAGTAGACCGCAATGAGTTGACCGGAGAAAGCGACCCTGTTGTCAAGCTTATCGATTTCGAACACCCGGAACGCAATCAATTCCACGCCATCAATCAATTTCGCATCGACACCCCCGGCTGCATCAAACAATTCATCATACCTGACATTGTGCTTTTCGTGAACGGAATCCCGCTTGCGGTAGTTGAATGCAAGATAGGCGGGCCGACGTGCGCCAACCCGATGCACGAGGCCTTTGTTCAGTTGCTGCGTTATCGAAACGGGCGGGAGGAAACGGCTGCTTCGGGCTTGCGGGAAGGTGAGCCCAGGCTTTTCCACAGCAACTTGCTTCTGATCCGCACCTGCGGCGAGACAGCGGACTTCGGCACGATTACATCAGGCGAAGAGCATTTCTCGGCCTGGAAAGATATCTGGCCCGAGAAGTACCGCTCCTTCACATCTCCTCTCGGCGTGGTGCGTGGGCAGGAGACACTGATCCAGGGGATGCTGACCAAGGAAACGCTGCTTTCCATCCTGCGAAACTGCTCGGTATTCATGGATACCGATTCCGGCAAGAGAATAAAGGTGGCCTGTCGCTATCAACAGTATCGCGCAGCACGGCGTATTGTGGACCGCTTGCGTACTGGCAAGACGCCTGATGATCGCAGCGGCGTAGTGTGGCATACGCAAGGTTCGGGCAAGTCGCTGACCATGGTCTTTGTTGCCCGCATGATACGCTCCAGCCAGGAGCTTCAGGATTTCAAGATGCTGCTTGTGAACGACCGCGTGGACCTTGAAGACCAGCTCGCAAGGACGGCGAAGCTTATCGGTGGCCGGGTCAATGTGATCGAGAGTACGACGGAACTGCGCGAACATCTGGCAACGGATGCATCGGACCTGAATATGGTTATGGTGCACAAGTTCCAGGAGCGCGCGCCCGAGCTGCCGCGGAAGGTAGCGGAAGCGCTGGGTAAGTATCGCGGAATTCCCTCTGCTGAGACATTCGGAGTGGTCAATACCTCGGATCGCATCCTGCTTATGATCGACGAGGCGCACCGTACGCAAAGTTCCGACCTCGGTAATAACCTGCTGGAGGCTTTCCCCAATTCCAGCCGCATCGCCTTTACCGGTACACCGCTTGTCACTGAACGGCACGGTGAAAAGCGAACGGTCAGGCGCTTTGGCGAGTATATCGACACCTACAAGCTCCTGGATGCTGTGGAAGACGGCGCCACGCTCCAGATTCTCTATGAGGGGAAGACCGCCGATACCGCGCTGAATGAGAAGCACGCCTTCGATACTAAGTTTGAGGACCTCTTCAGGGAACGGAACAAGGAAGAACTTGAGGCAATAAAGAAGAAGTACGGCGCGACCGGCGACATTATGGAGGCTGAGCAGCGGATCGAGGCTATTGCTCGTGATTTGGTGGATCACTATATCGACAATATCCTGCCGAACGGGTTCAAGGCACAGGTGGTGTGCCATTCAAAACTTGCGGCGGTACGATACCAGCGTTCTATCAAGCAGGCTTTGGCCGAACGACTCGAACGGGAGCGTTTAAAGGAAAAGCTTGATCAGGAGCTGATCGACCAGATCGCCTTTCTCAAGGCAACAGTTGTGATCTCCTCGGATGGCACAAACGAAGCTGCCTATGTGACCCAAGCCAGAAAAGAGGCGAGGGCATGGAACGCCGTGTCGAACTTCTGCAAGCCCTTTGATCGGATTGATTCTGACAAAGTATATACCGGCATTGCCTTCCTTGTTGTATGCGATATGCTGCTGACGGGTTTCGATGCGCCGGTGGAGCAGGTGATGTACATCGACAAGAAGCTGACGGAGCACAACCTGCTTCAGGCAATCGCCCGGGTGAACCGCGTGTTTAAGGGCAAGAAGCGCGGCTATATCGTAGATTACATCGGCCTGGCCAACCACCTGACCGAGGCGTTGACCCTCTATGCTGCCGCAGGTGAGGAGCAGGAGCTTCACGACGGACTAAAAAGCATCCTCTCCGAATTGCCGATTCTGGAGGAGCGCTACCAGCGGCTGATTCAGCTTTTCGAGGCCGTTGGTGTTGCCGATGCTCGGGCTTTTGTAGAAGGGAAATTGACCAGCCCTGCAGCCGATGTCGCAGTTGTGGATGCAGCGGTCAAGGCACTCAAAGACATCAAACTACGCGCTGATTTTGAGGTTTACTTGAAGAAGTTCCTGATGAGCCTGGACATCATTCTGCCGCATCAGGCTGCCAATCCATTTCGCGTCCCGGCCCGGCGGTTCGGCTATCTGCTACGCATGACCAAGGAGCGATACAAAGATGATTCGCTCCAGCTCGGAGATGCGGGCGAGAAAGTGAAGAAGCTGATCAATGAACATTTGATTAGTCTGGGTATCAATCCGAAGGTGCCGCCTGTTGAACTGTTTGCCCCGGACTTTATCGATCAACTGAACAAGCATGCAGGCGGCAATATGGAAGCAAAGGCAAGTGAAATGGAGCATGCGATCAGGAAGCACTGCACGGTCCACTTCGACGAGGACCCGGTATTTTACCGTCGTCTTTCCGATAAGCTGGAACAACTCATCCAGAAGCACCGGGAGAACTGGGACCTGCTGTCGGACGAACTGTCGCATTTGCGGAAAGAAGCGATCGCAGGCCGCCCTGACAATGTGGAAGGGCTAAACCGCGAGGCAAGCACGTTCTATGAGCACGTGGTCGATCTGGCATTCGGTAATGGCGGCGTGTCGCAGGAGCATGAGGCTTCCATGAAGAAGCTGATGAGCCGGATTGTGGAAATCCTTCAGGAGACTATCGGGATTATTGACTTCTGGAATAATCCTTCAGAACAACGAAGGTTGCGGGGTGTTGTGACCGACGCGCTGTTGCTGACAGATATTCCGGAAGTAACTTCATCATGCGAACGGCTGTCAATCGAGATCATGAAACTTGCCAAGAATCGCCATGAAGAGCTATTGGGAGCACGAAAACAATGACACCGCGAAGAATGGGTGATATCGAATACATGCTGCTTCGAAGCGGCAGCCGCAGGACAGCGGACATCGTGATTGAACGCGATGGAAAAATCAGCGTTCGCGTGCCCCGCCATCTCGCGGTGGAACAGGTGGATCAGCTAATCGAAGCAAAGCGTTACTGGATATACAAGAATCTGGCTGAATGGCGGGACCTGAATGCCACGCGTGTTGTCCGTGAGTTGCGGAACGGTGAGGGGTTCATGTATCTGGGTTCATCCTATCGACTTCTGCTTGTGCAGGATCAGAAAGAACCTTTGGCGCTGAAGGATGGAAGATTAAGACTACGTCGTGATTTAGTTGAGAACGGTGATGTATCAGCTGTTCAATCCGCTTTCCGCGAGTATTACATCGCGCGGGGCCATGAACGAATCGAAAAAAGAGTGGCGCATTATGCGCCTAAGGTAGGAGTGTCGACAAGGGCTGTCGCTGTAAAAGACCTTGGTTATCGTTGGGCATCGTGTGGTACGGACGGCAAACTCTCTTTTCACTGGAAATGCATGATGGCGCAACCAAAGATCATAGATTATATCGTTGTTCATGAGCTTTGCCACGTGCATCACCGTGACCATACAGAGGCTTTTTGGAACGAAGTTGATAAAGTGATGCCGGATTACTATGAGAGAAAGGCCTGGCTAAGAGTAAATGGAGCGGGGCTGGATTTATAAGATTTGAATGCATTTCTTCTCTTGCAACAGCCGACCTGCTGGAGCCGTGGTTCGGACTCGGGCTCGAACTTCTTGGGGCCAGGTCTATATTGTTGCACTTTATATATAAATGAAACTCATAGCTCGCGGTTTTTTGCCTTTGCATATTGAAGCAGTGAAAAAGGAGCTTTTATGAAAGAAGAAAACCCGTCTACCGCCATTACTCCTTTTGAGCGCATCCGCCGGACGAATCCGACAGGCAGCGAATTTTGGTCGAGCCGCGATTTCGCCCAGGTGCTTGGATATACGGATTATCGAAACTTTGAGGCAGTCATCGAAAAAGCACGGACCGCTTGTTTTAACAGCGGCCAGCGGGTCGAAGACCATTTCGTTGAAATCACCGAAATGGTCGAGATCGGGAGTGGAGCGCAACGTCCGATCCGGACGGTTATGATGTCTCGCTATGCCTGTTATCTGGTCATCCAGAACGCAGACCCAGCCAAAGAAATCGTGGCCGTCTATTTTGCTGTCCAGACGCGGCGGCAAGAGGTGAGCGACGAAGAAGTCCCAAATGTTCCCTCACCCGCGTGTTTATGCCGTCCTGTTACGGAATTAGCCCACCCTTTATATTCCTCGAAACTCCCAATCTATCCATTATAAGATATAATTACCATAAAGGCAGGCGCATATGAAATCACACAACGCAACCGATGTGCTTCTCATGATTTTCTTATTCGTACTACTTTTGGCTGGATCCGGCGGTATTGCGGCCGGAAAGACGCAGGTGGATGATGTGGCCATACAGGGTTACGACACTGTCGCATATTTCACGGCCGGCAAAGCGCTAAAAGGCAGCGAGTCATTTTCCTTCCCGTGGCACGGCATGACGTGGCATTTCTCATCCAAAGAGAACAGGGACCTGTTTGCGGCCGGTCCGGAGAAGTACGCTCCGCAATATGACGGTTATTGCGCCTGGGCCATGACGGAGGCACGGATAGCCAAAACCGACCCTGAGGTATGGACGATCGTTGACGGGAAACTGTATCTGAATTGCAGCAAGGCGGCGTATGAAAAATGGAGCAGCGATATGCCCGGCAACATCAGGAAGGCGGATGCGAACTGGCTGAGGTTTAAGGAGAAAGCAAAATGAAAAAGCTGATTATCGTGGCGATCCTTCTTCTGTTGGCAAGTGTCGTTCCTCTACAGGCAAAGGCGGAGGTAAATATAAACATCGGAATCCCTCTGCCGCCGCCGATCATATTTGGCGCGCCTCCGCCTGTGATCGTGCTTCCTGATACGGTCGGTGTGTACGTGGTCCCTGATATCGAGGTAGACCTTTTTTTCTGGGGCGGCTGGTGGTGGCGTCCCTGGGGAGGCGGTTGGTATCGCTCCTCTTATTATGACCGGGGTTGGAGCTATTACAGCGGCGTGCCGGTCTTCTATTATGATGTGGACCCGGGCTGGAGAGTATACTACAGAGACCGGAACTGGTATGGGCACCGCTGGGCCTACGAACTGGTCCCGCACCAGCAGTTTCAGAGGAACTGGAAGACCTGGGACAGGGACCGGTATTGGGAGCGTCAGAGAACCTGGGGCGTCCAGGGCTATCAACCGCGCCCGACACAACAGATGCAGGAACTCAGGCGTCAACGGGAAGAGCAATATCAGAGGAGGCCTGAGGTCCAGCAGCATCGGCAGCAGCTACAGGAGCGAAAAAGACCAGGGGAAAGAAGAGAGCCTCAGGTCCGGAAACCGGAACAGCAGCAACGTCAGCCAAGGGTCCGCCCGGAAGAGAAAGGGATGATCAGACCGCAGGGCGGTCCAACCGGAAGGGGAGAGAGGCAGATCCAGCCCGCAGAAAAAAGAAGCCTTAAAGGCGGCCCCGCACCGAAGGGAGAGCGTAAGAAAGGCAAACCCGGGAAAAGAGAGAAGCCCGACGAATCTGAAAGAGGCCGCGAATCAAGAGGCACGAGGTAGGAGGGGAAGGCGTATTTTTTCGCCGGCTGAAAAAAGAGGAACGGCCCAGTGCCGTTCCTCTTTTTGATTGGTGCTTTTTATCAAGTAACCATTGCGCAAGGCAAAAAAATGAGGCGCGGAAAGATCAGAAAAATAATCGTTTTGACGTTCTGCGTTATCGGACTGTTCTGCTGCATTGCTTATACTGCCCTCTTCCTGGTATTGCAATCGCCGGCATCGCTGCATTATCTCGCTTCCGTATTTGGATATGAAGTATCCGCCCGTGCCATGTCATTTTCACCAGGTCTTTCCGGGAGGATAGAAGATCTCATAATAAAGGATGCGAGCAGCGGTTTGAGTTTTGTCTGCTCCACCGTAACAGTAAAAAAGCTGCTCGGTATGCTGTTTGGACAGATTGAAAGTCTGGAAATTCGTGATCCGAGACTTGCCTTCAGGTCAAGGGCCGGCAAATCAGATCTTTCATTCTTAAAAAAACTGCCTGATGTGGGGTTGCTCGATATCCGGAACGCTGAAATAGAGTATCTGGCAGGCAAAGATCAGGAGGTCACGCTGGCCGGTTTTAATCTTACCGTGAAGGACTTCTCCCCGGAAAAAGGAGGCCATGTCTCGCTCCGATCCAACTTCAGTTACACATCTCGCGCGGATACGGGAGTTTCGGCAAAAGGAAAAATCGCCGCCTTGGTCCAGTTGGCGGGTTTTTACCCGATACCCTACGGACAAGGGTCGATCGAACTTACGGTCGTGTCCGGGAAGTATCTTTCAGGCAACAGGACGATTTCGCTCAAAGACCTTTCGCTTGGTACGAAACTTGTTTATGACAAACGCACGGAGACCTTCACAATCGACTCCATGACTGGAAGAAGCAGGGAGCTCGGCGCTCTCAAGGCTGCTGCCAGGGCTGTAATGACCGGTTCAATGCCGTGGAGCCTGGACCTTTCGGTATCGTCAATGGATCTCTCAAAGGTCTTTGGCGTCGCAAGGCCTTTCCTGAACAACGATCTCAGGAGATGGACCGTGAAAGGCAGGGGAGGGGTCGAGGCCGCGCTTCAGGGGACCTATGCGGACAAACAGCCATCATTCAGCGGCACGATCTCATTGTCGTTCAAAGAGACCGGGGCAAGCTCGCCTGACGGTTCGATATCCGCGCAGGGAGCCAGCGGTACCGTTGCGCTGAAAATGGAGTATTCATCGCCTGAACGGAAACTCGCATTCAACCTCTCTTCTGCTCAGCGGCATGGAGAACAGCTCTGGAAGGCTTATTACAACGATCTCAAAGGACAGCAGGCGTCAGTTACGGCTGACGGAACAGTTATTTTGACCGGGGATGTACCCTTTTCCGTCATTGCGAAACTTGATCTCTTTCAGACCGGCGAGTATTCGGTCAGCATGAGCGGCAACAGACAGGACTGGTCAATGAAGGTCATGGCCGCAAATGTCTCGCACGAAAAGGTCATTGAAAAGATGCTGAAGGAATACCTGGACGGTTCTACGTCAGGGCTGAAGGGCTTTTCGGCAACCGGATTCTCTTCACTCGAAACCGTGATCCGGCGCAACGGAGTGGCAACATACGTTTCCGGGGCATATAAAATGACCGATACCGCCATAAACGCGCCTGACCTGCAGCTTTCAGTCCGCGCTATTACCGCGGACCTTCCGTTCGATCTTGTGCATCCGTCTTCAGCCAGGGGAAAGCCTGTCTCGCGTCTGCAGGGAAGCGTCCGTATTACGGACATCCAGAAGAACAGGCTCTCCCTGGGAGATATTCATATCCCCGTGGTCATAACCCAAAATATGCTGGAGGTTCCAGAGCGCGTTGTTATCCCGTTCTATTCAGGCAAGATCGAGCTCTACGAGGTAATGGCGGATGAGCTCCTTGCTCCTGATATGCAGGTCAGGTTCGGTCTTAAGATAGAGAACATAAACCTGGGCAGTCTGACACAGAAGCTGCTGGATGTGGAATTTCCCGGCGCCATCAATGCCGATTTCGGGGTGATGAGCTATCAGAACAGCCGGCTGATGTCCGAAGGAACAGCGGTCATCAATGTCTTTGGCGGAGAGGTCAAGGCCGAAAACTTATTCGCCCAGGACATCACCCTGCCGTCCAGGAAATTCGGCGGCGATATAACATTCAGGGCCATCAATCTTGAAGAGATGACCCGAAAGATCGCCATCGGCAGGATGAGCGGGAATATACGGGGTTCGCTGAAGGGTTTTACGATGGAATACGGCCAGCCTTCGAGTTTTATCCTGGAGGTTGAATCAGTCAAAAAAAAGGGCATCGATCAGCAGATCAGCGCAGACGCGATCAATAACATATCGATACTCGGCGCGGGAGCAGGACGCGTTTTGAGCAAAGGGATCACTAAATACCTCAAGAATTTCCCCTATAGCAAGATCGGGTTCCGATGCGTATTAAAAAACGACCGGTTCGCGGTCAATGGCACTATACTAGAAGGGGACAAGGAGTATCTGGTGCGGAAGGGCATGTTTCGGGGTGTTGATGTAATAAACCAGAACCGGAATAATGTCATCAGTTTCCGGGACATGGAGGAGCGTATAAAGCGCATATCACGCCCTGCCGAAGCAAAGTCCGGCGGAATGCTGGTACAATAACAAATAAAGGCAATAACGTCGCGCATCACCTTAAGGAGGAAGACATGAGGAAAAAAATGAATCTGACTGGCGCGCTGGCAATGGCAGTGCTCGTTTCCTGTATAACGGTCAATATCTATTTCCCTGCATCGGCTATACAAAAAGCAGCTGACGAGATGGTGGATGATATTCGCGGCACGGACCAGAAACTGGAACAGGAAAAGCTTGAACAAAAACAGAATCCGGCCAGCTGGAAGGAAAGGCTGCATTTTACGGGTTGGGGGGCGTCTGAGGCATATGCTGCTGTCGACATTGAAGTCTCCACGCCTGCGATACGCGGTTTAAAGGATTCCATGAAAAACCGCTTCCCGGCATTAGCGCCTTTTTATGACAAAGGGGCTCTCGGCGAGAACAACAAGGGTCTGGTAGAGATCAAAACCGTTGACGCGCTATCGCTCAAAGAGAGGGCGGACCTGAATCGACTCTCTCAGCAGGAAAACGGCGACCGGACCGCTCTCTACTCGGAGATACTTCGCGCGAACAAACTTGGCCCCGACATGATGGAGCAGACCCAGAAGCTGTTTGCAAACAGCTGGCGAGCCAAGTCGCGGCCGGGATGGTGGATCCAGCAGGACAACGGACAATGGATAAGGAAATAGTGCAGAAGTGAGAAAAGACTGATTCGACAAAGCATTCCTGAGCTGGGGCGGAGAATATTTTATGTGGCACGATATCGTCTGGGAGACAAGTTTCCGCTGCGCCCTGGAGCTGGCTAAAAACGCCGACAAACTCGTGCTGGCTGCTTTTTTCGGCTCCGGCTGCGAGGCCTGCATTAAAATGAAAGGCTGCACGCTGCTTACGGAACGCGTCCAGGAATATATCAATAAATATTTTATTTCGATTAAATATGAATCAGGTGCTGACTCGGACCAATTCATGAGGTTCGGGGTAACCGCAAAACCGGCGATACTGGTGATGGATTCCGACGGAAATGAAATATTCAGGAAAATAGGTTACTTTGAGCCGGATTTGTTTATCGAGAAGCTCGAAATGGCGAGGAAAAAAGCCGCCCATAGGGCAGCGAAAAGTCATGCCTGACCATGGAGCCGCGACCCGCGGGTTTTTACCACCTCCCCTGAACATCTCAGGGTCTTGCGACTTGGCATTACCCGACCCCTTTCTCAAGGACATCCCTTGAGATCCAGCCTGCATCTTTACCCGCCTGGTAACGGATCCTGTCCTGCCACAACCCGACCGCGCATGTGGTACATTTAAATAAACGACGCCCGATGAAGAATCCCTGAAAAAAGGCCTGATCGCGTCCTCAACAGTGACATATTGGGGACCGTATGATTATCAGACTTTGGAATGACATTCCGTGAATCGGGGAAAAAGAACATCTTAGAGCAGGTAATTGCGAAACCAGTAGCTGACCAAAGGAAAAGTTCCATGCCAGAATCAGACCTTGATCAGGAAATGGTACGCCATAAACAGGAATTGGGAGTCCAGCGGCAAATAGCTTTTGCTTCCGGACTTTTCCAGGGCGACATCACAATACGAACCCTTCTGGAGTCGCTTGCCGAAGGGGTCGTCATTGTCGACATACGTGGGACCATTCTGCTTGTTAATACCCTCGCCGAGCAAATGTTCGGTTATTCAAATAAGGACCTCATCGGCAAGCCCCATGCCGTCCTCATTCCCGAACGCATCCGCAAAATCCACGAAGAACATATGGCGCATTTTTTCGCAGAGCCAGTGATCAGGCCAATGGGCCGGATCCGTGACTTTGCCGGACGCCGCCAGGACGGCAGCGAGTTCCCCGTGGAAATCAGCCTGAGCTTTATCCAAACCATCAACGGCGTTCTCGCGTTGACTTTCGTCACCGACATCACCCTCCGCAGGCAGTTTGAACTGCAGATCCGGGAAAGCGAAAAGCTATTTCGCATACAGGTGGAAGGCGTGAAGGACTATGCGATTTTCATGCTCGATGTACAGGGAAATGTCCTGACCTGGAATGCGGGCGCTGAGCGTTTGAAGGGGTATGGGGAAAAGGAGATCATCGGCAAACATTTCTCCTGTTTTTATCCCGAAGAGGAGCGGAATGCCGGCAAGCCCGAAGAAGAGCTCAAAAAAGCCGCAGCCGGGGAACAGTTTGAAGACGAGGGTTGGCGGGTCCGCAAGGATGGGAGTCGCTTCTGGGCCGATGTGATAATTACCGCGCTCCACGATGAAAACAAGAACCTGCGCGGGTTCTCGAAGGTGACGCGCGATATCACCGGGCGAAAAAAGGTGGAAGATGAAATCAAGGATGCCCGGGAATATGCCGAGAACATTGTGGAAACCGTGCGCGAGCCGCTGGTGGTGCTGAATGCCGACCTGAAGATTCTTACCGCCAACCAAAGCTTCTACGATATCTTCAAAGTAACGCCTGAGGAAACGATCGGGAATTTCATCTACGACCTCGGGAACCGGCAATGGGACATCCCCAAGCTGCGAATACTCTTTGAGGAAATCCTCCCCCATGATGCCGTGTTCAACGGCTACGAAGTCGAGCATGATTTTCCCGGTATCGGCCGCAAGATCATTCTGCTGAACGCCCGGCAGATTTTCCGGAAAAATATCGGCTCACACATTATTCTCCTGGCCATGGAGGACATTACCGAACGCAAACTGTTGGAAGCGGAAATCCAAGATGCCCGGGAATATGCCGAGAACATCGTGGAAACCGTGCGCGAGCCGCTGGTGGTGATGAATTCCGACCTGAAGATCCTCACTGCCAACCAGAGCTTCTACGATACTTTCAAAGTGACGCCTGCGGAAACGATCGGGAATTTCATCTACGACCTCGGGAACCGGCAATGGGACATTCCCAAGCTGCGGGTGCTCTTTGAGGCGATCCTCCCCCATGATACCGTGTTCAACGGCTATGAAGTCGAACATGATTTTATCGATGTCGGCCGCAAGATCATCCTGCTCAACGCCCGGCAGATCTTCCGGAAAAATATCGGCTCACACATTATCCTCCTGGCCCTGGAAGACATTACCGAACGCAAGCTGGCGGAAGAGCGGATCAGCGAGGTTATTCGGCAGCAGCAGGCCATTCTTGACAATATTCCCGATATCGCCTGGCTAAAGGACCGGAAAGGAAAGTATGTCGCGGTAAACGATCCCTTTGGCAAGGCCTTTGGCAAGGCACCGAAGGACCTCGTCGGGAAGAACGATTATGATATCTATCCCCGGGAACGTGCGGTGAAATACGAGAAAGATTCCAGGGAGGCCATGGCGACCGGCATGCGCACACATTTCGAAGAGTCCATTGTTGATCAAGAGGGGAAGACGCAGTACGTGGAGAAGATCGAAACACCCATCTTTAATGACGCTGGAGCGGTCATCGGGATCATCGGCAGCACCCATAACATTACCAGCAGCAAGGAAGTAGAAATGACTCTCCGTCACGATAGTACTCACGATATTTTGACCGGCCTCTATAACCGGGCGTTTTTCGATGCAGAGTTGGAACGGCTTTCCCTGGGCAGAATATTTCCCATGAGCGTCGTGATGGCGGATATAAACGGTTTGAAAACAGTCAATGATACTCAGGGGCATGAAGCGGGGGATAATCTGATCCGCATGGCGGCTCGGATGATCCTGGGAGCATTCCGGGCCGAAGACATCGTTGCCCGTATCGGAGGAGACGAGTTTGCCATTCTTCTTCCGGGAACGGACAAGAACGTTGCTGAGGAGACTGTCAAGAGGATCAAGAGCTCTCCTGAAAGCATCAATGGTCTGGTGAGCATCGCTTTCGGGATTTCTTCCGCTAAAAACAAAGATCAGCTGGTTGAAGCGTTAAAACGCAGTGACGAGAGGATGTACCAGGATAAATCCGACAAAAAATCCGACCAAAAGGAATAAGGACATTCCTTGAGATCCTGCCCAGCATCTTTATCCGCCAATCCTGGAGTAAGTGTTGGCGAACCAGCAAGGCAACTTCTTCCTTAAAAATAGAATGTTCTTTCTCCGTAGTTGCAGCATCTTCAGTATCCAGGCGCGGTTTACCGTGTTCGGGAAAGCCGGCCTTCTCTCTGCTCATTGTGCATTTCCTTAGCGCTTACGCCTCTCCTTATCCACAACTTCAGCGCAAAAGGCCCTCTTTTGTAAATAAGAAAGCAGGCAAATGCGGGGTTTTGGCGACAAGTTTTTTTATAACGTGACCCGCATCACATTAAAAATTACCGAACGGGCTATTATGTAGTACCGGATATTTTGTCTGTTTATGGTATCGGCCCGTGAAGGCGAGTGGTGAGGGAGCAATGATGAATTCGAAAAGCCGGTTAAAACTCTTTGCCCTCGTGGGCATCATCGCAGTGATCGGCGTCGGCATCTACGCCTGGCAACGCTACCAAGCCGGCGAGAAGGACCGGATCAGCTACACCGCTTTCATTGACAAGGTAAATTCCGGGGAGGTCGCAAAGGTCAGGATGGAAGGCGACGAGATCACGGCCGACGGGAGGTCCGGGGCGAAGTACCGCCTCTTCAGGCCTCTGGACGCTGAGCTGTCGAAGCTGCTTCTCGCGAAGCATATCGATCTTTCCGCAAAGCCCCGGTCGTCGCGCATGGGATGGTTCGAACTGGCCATGCTGGTTATCGTGATGACTTCCCTTTTCTTCGTCATGAAGAAGGTGGC
Source organism: Nitrospirota bacterium (assembly GCA_963836175.1). GTDB lineage: Bacteria > Nitrospirota > UBA9217 > UBA9217 > UBA9217 > GWC2-56-14. The sequence continues at coordinate 252,052 of CAWIIS010000006.1, read as the reverse complement.
AGTGTTCGGCCGAAGCAAGGCGAAGCCCGTGGACGGGTCGCTTTCGAAAACGTATTTCCGCGATGTGGCCGGGGCAGTAGAGGCAAAGGCCGACCTTCTGGAAACCGTCGACTTTTTGAAGGACCCGATGAAGTTCACGAAGCTCGGGGGCAAAATGCCGACCGGCGTGCTTCTCGTCGGCCCTCCGGGTACGGGTAAAACCCTGCTGGCGCGGGCCGTAGCGGGCGAGGCGGGTGTCCCGTTCTTTGCGATGTCCGGATCGGAATTCGTCGAAATGTATGTCGGCGTCGGCGCTTCCCGGGTGCGAGATCTCTTTCGTGAAGGAAAGAAAGCGTCTCCCTGCATCATCTTTATCGATGAACTCGACGCGGTGGGACGCAGGCGCGACGGGGGCAGCAACGGCGCAAATGACGAGCGTGACCAGACCCTGAACCAGCTGCTCGTGGAAATGGACGGCTTCACCATAAACCCGGGGGTTGTCGTGATCGCCGCCACGAACCGGCCCGAGGTGCTTGATCGGGCGCTCCTCCGTCCCGGGCGCTTCGATCGTCAGGTGGTTGTCGGCGCCCCTGATATCAAGGGACGCGAGGAGATCCTCACGGTCCATACCCGCACGGTCCCCCTGGCTGCGGACGTCGATCTGCGGATACTTGCCCGGGGAACGCCCGGCCTCTCGGGAGCCGATCTTGCCAATGTGGTGAATGAGGCAGCGATCCTCGCAGCCCGCTCGAACAAACCCGTCGTTGAAATGGCCGACTTTGAAGCTGCGAAGGACAAAGTGGTGATGGGCGTTGAGAGGAAATCCATGGTGCTCTCGGAAGCATCGAAATTGCGCACGGCCTGGCATGAAGCCGGCCACGTGATGGTGGCGAAGCTGGTCCCCGGGTGCGATCCGGTCCATAAGGTGTCGATCATCCCGAGGGGACGGGCGCTCGGGGTCACGGTGCAGATCCCGGAAGAAGACATTCTGCTGCTACACGCGAGAGATGCTGGTCGGCCACCTCAAGGTGCTCATGGGCGGACGGGCCGCCGAGGAACTGGTGTTCCGTACGACGACGACCGGGGCGGGCAATGACCTCGCGCGTGCGACGGATATGGCGCGGAAGATGGTCTGCCAGTGGGGCATGTCGGACGCATTCGGGCCGGTCGCATTCGGTAATCACGACAGCGCCGGTTCCGATGAGGACGGGGGCCAGGAAATGAAAAATTTCAGCGATGCGACGGCGCTCGAGATCGACTCCGAGATCCGGTCGATCGTTACGGCGGCGTACGCTGATGTCCGGAATCTTCTGCAGGCGCACATCGAGGCACTGAAGGCCCTTGTTGCGGAACTTGTCGCGAATGAAACCCTGTCCAGCGCGGAAATAGATTCGATTCTGGAGCGGACGGCGGAGGGGCAATTCCCCACGGTTAATCCGGCTGATTGAGCCTGGTCCGGACGCACGCCGTCCTGTTGCATTATTTTGTCCTGTCATGGTATAGTGTGCAGGTCTATGAAGAACCTGCACGAAATGCTCCTGCCCGGATTGTTTTCTTCATCCAATTATTCCTTTAATATCCATGCCGTCCCCCCGCTTATCACGGCTTTTTCCGTATTACTGCTCGGTTTGATCGTCGTTATCCGGGAAAAAGGGTCCCGCGTCAGCCTGCTCTATCTCAGCTACACCCTGGCTGCCTGTGCATGGCTCTTCTCCGCTTCCATGGCTCTGTTTATGTCGTCGGAAGAGCGAGCATACGAATGGATGAAGTTTGCCAACGCGGGAGTCACGATGATTCCCGCCGCGCTGTATCACTTTACGGTCGTGGTGCTGGGGTTGGAAAAGGGGCACCGAAAGCGCATCTGGTTCGCGTGGGTGGTTTCAACGCTCTTCCTGGCGATATCGCTGCTGACGGACGTCCTGTTCGACGGGTTCTATCACTACTCCTGGGGCATCTTCCTGAAATTCCGGCAGCCTGCCTTTTTGTTCATATTCTACTTTTTCGTCATGACGATCGGCACGCTGAGATTGTATTGGCTCGAGTACCGGAAGGCAGACCGGAATACGACGAAGCATCGCCGTGCACAGGAGCTTCTTGTCGCCTTCAGCATCGGCTATCTCGGCACGCTCGATTTCCTCCCCGCGATCGGGGTCCCCTATTACCCCCTCAGTTCTGTCCCGATGATCTGCATGCTAATCCTTGTCTCACGCGCGATCTGGCGGTACCGTCTCGTGGACATCACTCCGGCGTTCGCCGCGCGCGAGATCATCGATACCATGAACGATGCGCTGATCGTGATGGATCCCGAGAGGGTAGTCAGACTGGTCAATCAGGCAACGTGCAGCCTGCTCGGCTGTCGTGAACAGGACCTCATCGGCAGGCGGCCCGTGGAAGGCATGGCAGCGTGCCCGCAATTCGCGGAACAGCTCGAGTCGTTCATCGGAGAAGGACGCAGCCGGGAACATTGAAGCCGAGTGCGGTCCGCACAACGGCGTTTTTCGAACGTTCAGCATGTCCGCTTCCATCATGCGGAACCCGAGGGAGAACCGGTGGCAACCGTCTGCCTGGTGAACGACATCACCGACCGTAAGCGTGCCGAAAAGGAGCGGGAGCATCTGATCGAACAGCTTCAGGAGGCGAACGAGAAACTTCAGTCGATCGATAAAATGAAGACGAATTTCGTTTCCACGGTTTCCCACGAGCTTCGTACGCCGCTCACGACCATTAAGGCATTCGTCGAACTGCTCCTGATGAAGCAGGGCATGCCGGAGGAGCAAAAAATGAGGCTGATGAGCACGATCAATGCCGAAACCGACCGCCTTTCGCGCCTGGTAACGGACCTGCTGGATTTGGCCAGGATCGAGTCCGGCTCTCATGAAATGGACGGTGGAAGAAGTGTGCCTCGAAGAAGTCGTCAGGAAGCGTCATCAGCGAGCATGGAGGTTTTGTTCGAGAACAAAGGTCTCCGGGTGAGCACTGCGTCTCAGCTCACCGCTCTCCTGTTTCTCCGGTGATCGTGACCGTCTCATTCAGGTCGTGACCAACATCCTTTCGAATGCGGTCAAATTCACCCTGAGCGGGGATGCGATCCATGTTGCAGTACGACAGGAGGCCTCCCCGGCGCAGATCGTTGCCGAGATCTCCGATACCGGCATAGGCATACCGGAAGAGGATCTCGAGCTGATTTTCGAGACGTTCCAACGGTCGGAAGACAAGCGAATTGCCGGGATCGAGGGCAGCGGTCTCGGCCTTGCCATAACACGCCAGATCAGTCGAACACCATGGCGGCAGGATATGGGCCACGAGTACATACGGGAAGGGGAGTACGTTCACGTTTACCCTCCCCCTTCCGGCACCCCCTGCTCAAAGATGCTGATCAAATATGGCCCGGCCGCACGCTTGACCGCAATTGCACATGCACTTGCTCTCATTGGCATTCTCACATTTGCATGTTACGCGACAACTGTTCTAAATGCGGCCGTGGCGCTCTCGGTCAGATATATTTTTTCCCCGTTCAGGTCCTCGGCGTCGTCACCGATGCGAAGTGTGTATTCCGTGGCCGGCGATAAATCCTGTGCGGGGCTGAGCGTTAAGATCCGGGCGGTAAACCAGGTTTTATTGTCATACGCCACGGGCGCCTCTCCCGGACCCGTTAAATAAACAGCAGGAAGCACCGATGCATTCATATTGTCGGTAAACTCAACCAAGAATTTTGCCAGGAGGGGGACGCTTTGGCTGTCTTGAAGCGGTACGGCACATAATCGATCATCGAGAAAATATATGGCATTCACTCGCGGGCCATTAATCGGAGCCGGACCGTACAGGGCGGCAGGGCCGTATGCGGCGGTGGCAGGCGGATCGCCGCAGCCGGCCTGCATGCTGAGCAGCAGCGATGCGGACGACAGCGCGGCGAATGCTTTCAAAAAGTCCCTTCTCGAAAAATCTTTCGGATCCATGCCGCCCCCTCCCTGTTCAGCTGTCCGGGACCTGTATCCCGGGATTTACGCCGTCACTGTTACAAACGTCGCGGTTGCGCTTTCCGAAAGCAGTATTTTGTTGCCGCCGGCATCCTCAACGTCCTCACCAACTTGCAGGGTGTACCCCATATTCGATAATAAGTAAAAGCCCGGCGAAGGGGCAAGGGTCAATAAACGGACAGTATCCCATTTTTTAACGTACGACCCGGAAACCTCATTTGCATCCGGGTCGTTCAAAAAAACCGCTGCAGGAACCGAGGTATTCATATCGTCAGTAAACTCGATGGTGAATATTGTATCGAGAGGCACGTTGTTATTATTCCGCAGCTGCCTGTTGATCCCCCCGGCATCGCGAAAGTATATGTCGCTGACCATCGTAAACCGGGGCCGTTCACCGGGAGGTGGGCCGTAACACGCAAGTGTCGTTGCGCTCAAACAGAACGCTCCGGATGCCAGATAGGCAAACTTCTTCAGAAACCGCCGTCGCGAATAATTATCGTCCATCATTTATTCCTCTCCTGACCGATTTTGTCGAGACAGCAGAAGCTGCCGGAAGTATTGTCCTGGTCCAGCAAGTGGAACCCGCCGCCTTCGCAAAGCACCCAGTGCTCGCAGTCTCCGCAAACGTGAGAAAAGGTTTTCTTTCTGTCCGCGCGGTACTTTAAAAAGCCCCTGGTCCAGATATCGATAAAGGAGGACTCCCTGATATTTCCCTCGATGAATTTTCGGGACACGCTCGGGCAGCCCGTGATTTTTCCGTCATGCAGTATGCTGCCGATAAGTATCCCCGAGCCGCAGTAATGGAACTCGTCCCGCACGACACACTCCCACTCCGGCCCCCAATAGCCCTCCTCGCTGAGATTGACCGTGATCGCTGTCTGTGTTGACCGCTGTTTCGCGATAAAATCGAGCATTTTCACGTAATCGGATTTTTCGAGCGCCAGGCCGCTGTTTCGCGACGCCCTGCCCCTCGAAAACACGGGCGTGAAGCGGACCGCGGGCACCCCGAGTCTCAGCAGCTCCTCCATGAAGCCCTTGAGATGGTCGATGTTGAAACGGTTTACACAGCAAATGACATCGAATTTTTTAAAAAAACGGTCTTCAAGCAGATGACGAATCGCGGAGGTGACGACCCGGTAGGAACCCTTTGCGTTTCTCAGTTTTTCGTGGTCCGTTTCCATGCCGTCGAGACTGACTGAAATCGTCCTTAGCTTCGCGTTCTTCAAGCGCGCGATCATGGCCTTGTCCAGCAGCATCCCGTTCGTGGTAATGCCCCAGTTAAATCCGAGCTCGGCGGAGTAGGCCCCGACTTCAATGATCTCCGGCCGCAGCAGCGGCTCGCCGCCGATAATAGCAAAGGTGCATTGTTCGGGGGGATAGTAGTGCGCGATCGCACGGAGTTCGCGCTTAATCAGGTCTTCGCCGATTTCGTTCGCCTGGGTGGAGTCGTTTCGGACGCAGTCGCTGCCGCAGTGGAGGCAGCTCAGGTTGCAGCGGAGCGTCGCTTCCCAAAAAAGATACCGCAACGGCGTGGTGCGCTTCAACTGTTCCTTGCGCTCGATAAAAGCTTCGAGCGCATTCACTTTTTGTTCGATGGAGTTCATGGCTGCCATTTCTCCACGAATCAGGCGATATCTTTCCAACGCCGTTCGCGAATACGACCTTTGACTGCCATGAGTATGGCAAACTCCTTTATTCAAGTCAAGCGAATGTTCACCTGAAACAAGAGCTTCATAAAAACCGGAATTCATTTTACGACGCCATTTTATCGTCAACGGATTGAATTACTCATCACGCTGTGTTATAGTACGCCGGTCCTATGAAAAACCTGCGCGATATGCTCCAGCCTGTTATAAACGAGATCCGGTCAGGCAAAAGATCAATAGAAGTGAGCGAACTCTGGGGGGCCTCAAAGGCCCTTTTTTTGTTCGGCTTGCAGCAAGCGTCCCCGGGCCCCCTCATCGTGATCACGGCAACAAGCGACGAGGCTGAGACGCTTGTTGCGGACCTGGAGTTCTTCGGCAGGACCGTCTTCGCAAAAGAAGCGCAGCCCTTGCCCGAGCTCCGCAGCTTCCCGGCCTGGGGACTTCTGCCGTTTGAAGCTGACTCGCCTGACAGCCGCACGGTGGGCGAGCGCATGCACTTTCTCTACAGCCTCATTTCAGGCCTGCCGGGCATCTATGTGGCGCCGGCCGGGTCGCTCCTGCAGAAGCTTCCGCCCTGGGAGCTGTTTGTCGACTCCGTCAAAACGATCAAAGCAAGAGCCCAGCTCGACCCCGAAAACCTCATCGCCTCGCTCGTGGCAACAGGCTACGAATCGTCGTCGCTCGTCACTCGCGTGGGCGAGTTCAGCAGGCGCGGCGGGATCGTTGATCTCTTTTCTCCGCTCCATGAGCAGCCGGTGCGCCTGGAATTTTTCGGCGACATTATCGAGTCAATGAGAAGCTTTGATCCCGAAACGCAGCGCTCAACCGGAGACCAGTCCGAGGTGGTGGTGCTGCCGGTGCGCGAGCTCATTGTCACGGACCAGGGCAGGGAGCGCTTCAAATCCCGGGTAGATGATGAAGCCCTGATTGACCAGATGAAGGAATGCGCGCTCATGCCCGGCGTTGAAAGCCTGGCGCCGTTCTTCTACGACATGGAAAGCCTGTTCCGCTATCTGCCGCCGGAAAGTCTCGTAGCACTGATCGAGCCTGACGACATCAATAAGACGATCGACGAGCAGGGACAGAAGATAGAAGCAGGACGCGCGGAAGAGATCGGGGAAGGCAGAATTCTGCCCGAAACCGCAGAACTGTACCTCGATCAGGAGGGCGTGCGTGCCGGTCTTTCTAATTTCCCGGTCCTCGACATCCGTCTGCTCGGCACCGGGGCCGGACACCGGCTCGATACGAAGTCCGCATCCTGGCTCGGGGTGCGGCTCACCAAACCGATCAGCCTGGGTGAGCAGGAACGGGAGCGCGAGTCCCTTGAAGGGACCATGGCCGGACTGGTCGAGAAGCTGAAGCGGCTGAGAACGGAAAGCCGCGTTGCTGTTGTCTGCGGCACTGATGAGGCTTCCGCGCGGCTCAAAAAACTGTTTGCTGAATACGGCCTGAGCGTGGTCACAAGCGATCATGTGACGGGCCAGGAGACCGGGCCCTGGCCGATCCTGGTGATGGTCAACCGGCTTTCGGAAGGTTTTCTGTGGCAGGAGCTGGGCATCGCCTTTATCACGGAAGAGGAGATCTTCGGCAGGAAGGTCCATCGCCCTGCCGCACCGAGATCGAAGGTCGCGCCGTTCCTTTCATCATTCAAGGAGCTCAAGCCCGGCGATTTCGTGGTGCATACCGATTACGGCGTGGGCGAATACCAGGGCCTGACGCATATCAGCCTCGACGGGTTCGAGACGGATTTTCTGACGCTGCGGTACGAACCTGATGTGAAGCTCTACGTCCCGCTCTACAGCCTCGACAAGGTGCAGAAGTACATCGGCGCCGAAGGCGCAGCGCCGAAGCTCGACCGGCTGGGGGCCCCTGCCTGGGCAAAGACCAAGGCGAAGGTGAAAAAGGACATCCTTGCCATGGCGCAGGAGCTCGTGGCCATCTATGCCGCGCGCGAGGCTCAGACCCGCGCTGCCTTCACCCCGCCGGACAACCTCTACCGCGAGTTCGAGGCCGCCTTCCCCTATGAGGAGACTCCGGACCAGCAGAAAGCCATTGATGACGTGCTTTCCGACATGCAGCGGCCGCGTCCCATGGACCGCGTGGTCTGCGGCGATGTGGGCTACGGAAAAACAGAGGTCGCGCTCCGGGCGGCGTTCAAGGCTGTGGAGGACGGCATGCAGGCTGCCGTGCTCGTGCCGACGACGCTTCTGGCGGAGCAGCATTTCCGCACCTTTTCGGAGCGGCTCGCGCCCTTCTCGATCCGCGTGGAGATGCTTTCCCGCTTCCGCACGAGAGCTGAACAGCAGGAAACGCTCAAGGGCCTGAAGAGCGGGACGGTCGATTTCGTAATCGGAACGCACCGCCTGCTCCAGAAGGACGTGGTGTTCAAGAACCTGGGCCTTCTGGTGGTGGACGAGGAGCACAAGTTCGGCGTGAAGCACAAGGAGCGCATCAAGGAATTTAAAAAACTCGTTGATGTGCTGACGCTCACGGCAACGCCGATCCCGCGCACGCTCCATATGTCGCTTGCCGGTATCCGGGACCTCTCGATCATCCAGACGCCGCCGCTCGACCGCCAGGCCATTCAGGTTTCTCTGGCGCGCTTCGGCAAGCGGGTGATCCGCGAAGCGATCCTGCGCGAGCTTGAGCGGGGCGGGCAGGTTTTTTTTGTGCATAACCGCGTCCAGGGCATCGAACGCATGGCAGACTTTGTCCAGAACCTTGTGCCCGAGGCAAATGTCGGCATTGCCCACGGCCAGCTGAAAGAGCACGAGATCGAGGACGTGATGGCGAAGTTCATCGCGAACCAGCTTTCACGTGCTCGTGACCACGACGATCATCGAATCAGGCATCGATATTCCCACGGCGAACACGATCATCATCAACCGGGCCGACCGCTTCGGTCTTGCGGACCTCTACCAGATCAAGGGCAGGGTCGGCAGGAGCAGGGAGAAGGCCTACGCGGTCCTGCTTGCGCCTGCGGACGAGGTGCTCACCGAGACGGCGCGCAAGCGGCTCCGGGCCATCCAGGAGCTGTCCGAACTCGGCGCCGGCTTCCGCATCGCCGCCCAGGACCTGGAGACCCGGGGCGCCGGCAATCTGCTCGGCAAACAGCAGTCGGGCCACATCGCGGCCGTGGGCATCGACCTCTACACCCAGATGATGGAAGAGGCCATGGCCGAGTTGCGCGGCCAGGAGCTCGAAATTGAGCCGGACACGCAGATCACGATGCGCGCCTCGGCCTTCATCCCCGAGGACTACATCAGCGACCCGAGCCTGCGGCTGGCGGCGTACAAGGAAGTGTCGAGCGTGGCTGATGAGCCGCAGCTCCGCGACCTTGCCGCCGAACTGCGCGACCGCTACGGCCTGCTGCCCGAACCAGCGGCCAACCTGTTCGAGATCATGAGCATCAAGATCATCGCCAAGAAGGCGCAGGTCGCGCGGATAGACGCGGGAAAGTCCATGGTGCAGATCACGTTCGCCGAAGGCGCCAAGGTCCCGCCTGAACGGGTCATGCTGCTGCTCAAGAGGAACAAGGGGAAGATCAAGCTGGTCCCCGAGTATACGCTGCAGCTCCTTCTGGGCGACGAATCGCTTAAAACCGCGTCAAATGCGGTGAAAAAGTGCTTGCAGGAACTGCTGTAAAGTGTTATATACAAGAGCGTACCGCACGCTGTGACGCGCATTCATTGCATCAAAAAACCCATAAAACCATTGGAGGAATCTTCATGAAATTGTTTTTTCAGACAGCAACCGCCATGCTGGCGCTTGCGCTCGGCCTTGCCGGCTGCAGCAAAGACACTGACAGCGCCGTGCTTGCCAAGGTGAACCGGACCAAGATCACGGTCGCCGATTTCAAGCAGCAGGTCCAGGACCTGGACCCGCAGGTCCAGCCGATCGTAACCACCGATGCCAAGGCCCGCAAGGAGTACCTCGATCAGATCGTCGGATACGAGGTGGCCCTTCAGGAGGCAAAGCGGCTCGGGCTCGACAAGGACGCCGAGTATAGAAAGCGCGTGGCTACGTACCGCGAAGAGATGGAGCGCAAGGTCCAGGAGGCGATGAAGTTCGAGCTGCTGGCCAACCTGGTCAAAAAAGAGCTCGCGAGCAAGATCACGGCCCCCACCGACCAGGAGGTCAAAGAGTACTACACCAAGAACATCACCCGCATGCGCACGGCCGACGGCAGGAAGGTCAGCCTCGAGCAGGCCGCGCCCGTCATCAAGGAGCGGATGGCCAACGAGCGGCAGCGCGATGCCTTTGTCGATTATGTGAATAGCCTCAAAGCCAAGGCCAAGATTACGATAGACGAAAAGGCCCTCGCTTCGCTCGGCACCGATACCGCCGAGCAGTTGTCGCAGGAAGGCCAGAAGCCGTCTGCCGCGACAGAGGCGCCCGCAAAGGACGCGGCCAAAAAGGAAGCGCCCGGGAAATAACGCAGGAAACATGGCTAACCATCGGTTCGTGACATATATGGCCCCGGCGCTTTTTCTGGGGCTTCTCTTTTTTGCATGCACGAAAAAAGAGGAGACAGCTCCGGCCCCGGAGCAAACATCCGCGGTTTCGCCTGATATCAGGGTCGTGGCGACCGTGAACGGCGACCCCATCACGCTGGCCGAGTTCCAGGAACGGCTGGCCCGTGCAGGCTTCAAGTCCGACAAAGAGGTGGAGCCGCAGGTCAAGGAAGAGCTGCTGAACCGCCTGGTGGAGCGCAAGATGCTGCTGCGCGAAGCCCAGCGGCGGCGGATCAAGATCGGGCTGCCCGACATCAATAAACGGATCGAGTCGTTCCGGGCCGAGCAGGGCCAGGAGGTCAAAGAGGTCCTGGCCGGCCAGGGGATCGATTTCGAAAAGTGGAAGAACGACGTATGGGAAGACCTGATGATCGAGCGCTTGCTGGCGCGTGAGGTGAATAAACAGGTCGCTGTTTCCGGCGCCGAGGTCCGCAGGTATTATCAGGACAATCCGCAGCAGTTCGAACGGCCCGAACAGGTCCGGGTGCGCCAGATCGTGGTCTCGAGCGAGGCGGAAGCGCAGCAGGCACTGGAACAGCTCCAGGGCAATCCTGATTTTGCGGCGATCGCGCGCGAGCGGTCGACGGCGCCCGAGGCCGGGCTTGGCGGCGATCTGGGATATTTTTCCCGCGGAGACATGCCCGCGGAGTTCAATATTGTTTTTACCCTCCCGAAGGACGGCGTGAGCGGCGTTGTGAAGAGCCCCTACGGATTTCATATTTTTAAGCTTGAGAACAAACGGCCTGCCGGATTGCAGGGCCTCGAAGAGGCATCACCGGCGATCCGGGAAAAGCTGTTGCAGCAAAAGCAGGACCGCAGGTACCGGCAATGGCTGAAGGAGCTTCGGTCCCGGACGAAGTTCGAGGTCAATTATCAGGCACTGGTCCAGGAGCAGCCCCTTGGGGGCGTTCCGTCAGAGAAGTAGAGAGCAAAGCGAGTGGAGCGAACAATGAAAAATTATCTACTGATCCTATCGGCAATGTGCGCCATGTTTTTCGGTCCGGCCGGGCCGGGGTCATCGGTCGCGTCCGTTGTTGTTGACCGCGTGGTGGCGGTGGTGAATGATGAGATCATTACGCTGAGCGATCTGCAGCGCGAGGACCTGAAAAAGAACAGCACCACAAGGGACGAGCACTTGCTCCTCGAGGACCTGATCGACCGGAAGCTTCAGCTGTCAGCGGCCAAGCGGTCCGGCATCGATGTGACGGATTCCGAGCTTGCCGAGGCACTGGCCGAAATCATGAAGCGCAACAGCCTGGATCGCAAACAGTTCGATGCCGAGCTGGCAAAGGACGGGCTCACCTATGACCAGTACCGGTCCGAGCTCCGGGAGCAGATCACGCTCTCGCGCGTGTTCAATAAATACGTACGGTCGGAGCTGGGCCTGAACGAAGCCGAACTGCGCGCCTACTATGAGCGCAACCAGAAGGCCTACGCGCAGCCCGAGGAGATCCGCGTGCGCCAGGTCTTCATAAAACGGCCGGACAACGCGACAGAATCCCAGGCGGCCGCGGTCAGTGAGCGCGCCAGGATGGCCTCCGAGCGCGCCCGCAGGGGTGAGGATTTCGTCGGTCTGGTCCGGGAGTTTTCTGAGAGCGAGAACGCGGCCGCAGGCGGCGACCTCGGCTTCATGCGCCGGGACTATGCGCTCCCGGAGATCGATGAGGCAACCCGGTCGCTCAAACCCGGCGAGATCGCCGGTCCGCTCCAGTCAGCCGCCGGCTACCATATCATCCGGCTCGAGGAGGTCAGGACCCCGATCATGCCCTTTGACCGGGTGAAGGACGAGATCCAGGCGACCCTGTACCAGCAGAAGCTCGATAACACCTACCGTACCTGGCTCCAGACCCTGCGGAGCGATTCGCACATCGAGAACCGACTGTAATTCGATTGCGGATTTCGGAATGCGGATTGCGGAATTACTGCGACGACACGTCACGACTGCGACTGCAGTCTCACCACACCGTATACGTTTTATCTTGAATTTTGAATCTTGAGTTTTGAATCCGTGTTTGTATCTCCCCCCCCACTTATGAAAACAATACGCCTGAAAAAGAAAGAAGAACGCCGCATCCTGCGCGGCCACCCGTGGGTGTTCAGCAATGAACTGCAGGGCATTCCCGCGGGGACCATGCCGGGCGAGATCGTGGATGTGCTTGATTTTTCGGGCGCCTTCATCGGCCGCGGATATATCAATCCCCATTCGCTCATTGCTGTGCGGCTTTTGACCCGGAAGCAGGAAGAGATCGACCGGGATTTTTTCCGTGGCCGCATCGCACGGGCCCGCTCATTGCGGACCCTGCTCGGGTTCGGCGATTCATTTCGAGCGGTCTTCGGCGAGGGCGACGGTCTGCCCGGGCTGATCGTGGACAAATACGCCGGCACGCTCGTGGTGCAGTCAACGACCGCGGGGATCGAAGCGCAGCTCGATCCGATCCTCGCCGCCCTGATCGATGAATATGAACCCGAAGCGATCGTGCTCAGGAATGATACGGCCTCGCGCGAGCTTGAGGGACTTACGCAGGAAACGCGTGTTGTCCGCGGTACGGTCACCGGTCCGGTGACCATCGAAGAGTCGGGCATCTCGTATACGGTCGATGTTCTCGAAGGCCAGAAAACGGGCTTCTTTTTCGACCAGCGCGAGAACCGGCAGGCGCTTCAAGGTCTTGTACAGGGCCGGCGCACCCTTGACTGCTTCTGTTATGTCGGGGCCTGGTCCTTAAGCGCCGCGCGCTACGGCGCATCAGAGGTGATCGGCGTCGATTCGTCCCAGAAGGCCGTGGACACTGGCCGCGCGGAATGCGGCCCTGAACGGTCTGCAGGCGCGGTTCGTGAAGGCTGACGCCTTCGAGGAGCTGCGGCGGCTCGAAAAGGAGCGCGAGCGCTTCGGCTGCATCATCCTGGACCCGCCGGCATTCGTGAAGAGCCGCGCCAAAGTACGGGAGGCGCTCAAGGGGTATAAAGAGATCAACCTCCGGGCCATGAAGCTCCTGGAGCCGGGCGGGGTGCTGGTCACCTGTTCCTGCTCGCATCACATTGACGAGGACCTGTTCCGCGAGATGCTGATCGACGCGGCCCAGTCAGCCGGCAGGCAGGCGCGGCTCCTTGAGATGCGCTCCCAGGCGCGGGACCATCCGATCCTGCTCGCGGCGCGCGAGACGCAGTATCTGAAATGCGCGGTGCTGGTGATTGAGTAATATAGGCTGAAGGTTGGAAGGTAAGAAGGTGGGAAGGTAAGTGGAAAAAACTTCAGCCTTCAGTCTTAACACCTGAATTACTACGAATTATCTTGACTAAGCAGCATGCCCTGTGTTAAAAAGTATCCGTTCCCGGGCGATTAGCTCAGCGGGAGAGCACTGCCTTCACACGGCAGGGGTCGCAGGTTCAAACCCTGCATCGCCCACCATGAATTTTCAAAGGGGTTAGCATATAATGCTAGCCCTTTTTTTCTTTCAACATAGCTGTGTGCGGCAAATGTGCGGCATTAAACATGCCATCCTGAATAGACGTTTTATCTAAAATATAACTATGGAACAAGAATCAAAAAATAAGCTTAAAATAATGGTTTTCGGTGCGGATTCGTTAGGATATTCAACTCCCATAGAACCACTTGAAGGGGGGGAATACACTTTAGAATTTTGCTCTTTAAATAGCAGCCATGATCTTTCTGATTTTGACGTTGTCATATTTTTTGATAAAGCATTTGAAACGATATCAGACCGTGGCGGGATTTCTTGCAGCAATGAAGAAGGAATGCTCAAAAGGGTCAAAGAGGTTTTCAGTCTTCTAAAAAAAGGCGGTACTATCTGTACTCTCATATATTCCATAAAAGATCAATATAATAATACTTCAAGCTTTAATTCCACCAACTATGGTTCCGATGATACTAGCCTGACTAAAGTAATCTTAAACGATGTAGGTCTAAATAGTTCCATTCGGGTACTCTATAGCAGCCCACTAAGGCATTTTAAAATATTTAGAAATGAATATATAAAATATTTAGAGAAATATGGCGTCACAAAAACTTACTTTAATATACCGTCTTCTCAGTTCAAAAGCATTATACCAATTTGCAAGATAAAAGAGACCTATGTCGGAGCTATAATACGAAACGTTGCTTGGGATAAGGGGAACATTATTTTGCTGCCCTGTTTAGCGCCAGATAAAGATATAAAGAGTACTACGGAATTATTTACATATCTTGCTACCGCTCTTAGTGAATCCTTGCAAAAAATTTCTGATGAAATCCCAAATTGGTTAAAAGATCAATTAATATTCCCGGAAGAAAAAATTGCATTAACTTCTATTGAGCAGCAAAATGAAATTATAAAAAAACTAGAAACTAAACTTATTGAATATAACCAGCTTAAAGGTTGCCTACACTTTACAGGTGATACACTTATTGCGAGTGTTTCCTTTGCTTTAGAAAAATATTTTGGTATCGGAGCCGAAAGAGCTGAAGGTTTTATTGATGATTTAAAGTTGTTATTGCCGGGAGATGGAGGCTCATTGACCTGTTTTGCTGTTGCAGAAGTTAAGGGCATAAATTCCGGTGTTAAGAGGGAACACATAAATCAAGCCGACTCACATAGAGAACGATTGAAGTTGTCGAATAATTTTCCTACCTTACTTATTGTTAATACAAAAACCGACGCAATTGACATGCAAGCGAAAAACCTTGCTGTTGCTACAGAGCAGATAAAAAAAGCGGTAACAGATAACATCCTTATAATTAGAACGCTTGATTTACTGAATCTTATTTTTCTATTAGAGGAAAAGAAAATTAACAGAGATGATGTCATCTTGATCTTTAAAAGTAAAACCGGCTGGCTTAAAGCAACAAAAGATGACTTTTCAATTTTGTCCGATTAATGTCGGGGATCAAACTCGTGAAAAATGGGAGAGGGACTTGCAAGATTTAATAATATTCAAACTAACCAGCTTGGAACGATTATTTTAATTTAAAAAGCTGAAACTAATGAGGTGAAAAATTATGGATGTTCAACCAGGCACACAAAATATCGACGCGCTTTTTTCAAACACGACATACTACATTGATTTTTATCAACGACAATATAAATGGACTGATGTACCCGTCAAAAGACTGCTTGACGATGTGTTTTACAAGTTCAATCTTGAATATACTAAGCATAAGGGATTGAGCTTGCCAATAGATCAAGTCGCTAGCAAATACGCTTGGTATTATTTGAGTACATATGTTACCAACAAGATAGACGAGAAATTATATGTTGTTGATGGACAGCAACGATTAACCACATTAACGTTGATTCTTTTCAAGCTAAAACATCTCGCAAAACATTTCACTTCTAAGCTTGATGGTTGGATAGGACAAAAAATAGTCGGGCTCTCGGGTTATAAAACGGATTTTTGGATGAACCACGAAGCGCATAAGGCTGCGATGCAAGCCTTGTATGACGGTGGTGTACCCTGGGAAGGGCAGGTTTCCACAATAAATGCATTTAAGGAAGATGAAATCGACCAATTTTTCACTTATTTCTTAAAGGCAAAATTTGCAGACACAATTGGCGAAGGCAGACGTTATGACGTGGATTATCACCGAGTTATTTTTTCTGAGAATAAACTTAATCTTGACCATAATGCAAGTGAGGTAACGAAGTTTCTACAAAATGACTTCAAATATTACACAAACCTTTATGCTAAAGTTCTTGGCTATTACTCCGACGATTCCTTAGCCAATGGTTTCTCTCATGTATATTTCAACGGTTTGACTGGGGGATAAAATTAAAACGATTGCTTATGAAGTTGATAGATTGTTCTGTTTGCTTCAACTGCAAAGAAGCTACGGTAGCAACGCTTTTACGGTAGCCATTTACAGGCTCAGTGCTTTGATTCGCGAAAAAGATAAATCAGAAATCCGTCCCGCTTTTGACAAAACATTACTTAACCTTCTGACAGAAGCGCGAGGTCTTCCCGCTACATCGCCACTTTCTTACGGTTTATTTATCGGCGCTATTTTCGCGGTGACCGGTTCCGCGTCGTTCCCGAAGCAAAGACCCTCGAAATGCTCGTAGACCACCGTCTAGTAATTGTATACCTGACAAGAGATAGCAGGGGATAACATCGGGTAATATATATTCCTTTTTAGGTGAGATTCCAGCAATATCAAAGACAAGAGACCAAGAGCGAATACCCATAGAGGTATCGACTCGGTTTCACACGGCAGGGGTCGCAGGTTTCCAAACCCTGCATCGCCCACCATGGTAATTCAAGGAGTCAGCCTTGACAGGTTGACTCCTTTTCGGTTTTCTGTGCAGCTTTTGTGACGTTCGTTTCAGGTGTAGAAGTGGGGGAGCACCTAAACACCGATCTCATCAAGGAAAAGGAAGCAAGATATCAACCGCCAGAAGACTCCGAAGAGCAGTGGTACAGTTTTCCGTTGTTCCCTAAAACCGGACATTTCTATTTTGGGTTGACAACCGCTTGAATAGTATTTGACATTATGTCAGATATGACATATATTATATTGTAGATGATAAAGCCCCTTGTATGGTTGCATGGTGAAGTGAAAACGCCGCCACTCTCTGCAGAAGCACGACTAGAGGCAGGATATCTGTTGCGGCAGCTGCAAAACAGCGAACGGTTGTCACTTCCGCATTCCAGGCCCATGACAACCATATGCGCGAAGTGTCATGAACTGAGGATCAACGACAAGGATAAAACATGGAGAATAATATACCTGCTGGATGACGACGCGGTTGTGATCCTTGAGGTATTCGAAAAGAAAAGCCAGGCAACGCCGAAAAATATCATTGATATCTGCAAAAAACGAATTATTGCTTATGACCGCTGCTGAGAGGTAATCGCCATGAAAAAAGAGAAGATCAAAAAGCTTGAAAATCAAGGTTGGAAGGTAGGTTCGGCTACGGACTTTCTCCAATTAAGCCGTGAAGAGGAAGAGTATATAGAAATGAAATTCATTCTTTCAAACTATTTTCAGGAGTTGAGAAAGAAAATGCATCTTACCCAAGTTCAGGTTGCCGAGAAGATAAAATCGAGCCAGTCGCGGGTAGCCAAGATCGAGCGCGCCGAAGCATCTGTGTCTCTTGACCTTATCGTACGCTCTATCATTGCCCTCGGTTCATCAAAGAGGGAAATCGGCAAGATCATGCTTGCGAAGACGGCATAATTATCGCCCACCTTGTAATAAAAAAGCCAACCGGTTTCGGTTGGCTTTTGTCGTTCGAATATTCTTTTTCTAAAGAGCTATCCTGCCGGCGTTTCTCCTAATTCCTTACCCTGCCCCCTGTACCCTGTACCCCGAACCCGGCCATTCTGAGCTTCCTCTCGTGCCGCAGCAGTACCTGGCGGAAATGAAAACCATAGATCGATAAGGTGATAGCGAGCGGGAAGAGCCGCGGTTTCCGGACCAGGGACCAGAAGAAGAGCTTCCAGTACTGGTAGCGCTCCCTGCCAAGGATGCCAAGCCGTACTATGGACCGGGCCATGGCCCGAAAGTGCATGAACTTGAAGCGGCCCTGCATCTTTTTCGGCGGATTGTACTCCTGCAGGAACTTGCGGACCCGGGCGTAGTAGTGCTTGGGCGCGTAGATGGTGCCCAGGATCCGTCGGTAGCCGTTGACCAGCGTGTCGTTGTTCATCTTCGAGACGAAGTTGATCGAGAAGTCGGTGTTGTCGCCGGTCGCGTTCCTGATAAGCCGGCCCTCCTGCTCCATGCGGCGGTGCAGCCTGGTGCCGGTCGGCGCGTTCAAAAGCCCCACCATGGCGGTCACGATGCCGCTCTCCTGGATAAAGGCGATCAGACGCTCGAAGATCGCAGCCGGGTCCTTGTCGAACCCCACGATGAACCCTGCCTGGACCTCGAGGCCCGCGTGCTGGATCTTCCGCACGTTCGCGATCAGGTCGCGGTTCTGGTTCTGGCGTTTGCTGCATTCGGCGAGGCTCTCCTCGTTCGGCGACTCGATGCCCACGAACACCTGGTCGAACCCGGCCCTGACCATGAGCTGCATCAGCTCCGCGTCGTCGGCAAGGTTGATCGACACCTCGGTATAGAGCTTGAAGGGATGACCTCGCATCTCCATCCAGGCAATGATGGCAGGCAGCACCTCGGTCTTCAGCTTTCCCTTGTTCCCGATGAAGTTGTCGTCCACGATAAAGACGCTGCTCTTCCAGCCCCGGAGGTAGAGCGCCTCAAGCTCGGAAACGATCTGTGCCGCGCCCTTGGTCCGCGGTGTCCGGCCGTAGAGCACCGTGATGTTGCAGAAGTCGCAGTCAAAGGGGCAGCCGCGGGAATACTGGATATTCATGGAGGCGTAGTGCTTCATGTTCAGGAGGTCGAAGCGCGGCAAGGGCGTCCTGCTGAGGTCCGCCCAGAGCGGGGAGGTATAGACGCGCTGTTGTCTGCCCTGCGCCAGATCGGCGAGGAACAACGGCAGCGTGATCTCCGCCTCGTTCAGGATAAGGTGGTCCACATGACCGTAGTCTTCGGCATGGGCCGTGAAGTGCGGTCCGCCTGCGATCACCTTCGTCCCGAGCCGCCGGCTTCGCTCGATGATCTCGTCAGCGAATTCTTTTTGAATGGACATTGCCGAGATCAGCACATAGTCAGCCCAGCGGAGGTCGTCGTCGGCCAGCTTTGCCGTATTCTGGTCAACGAGGCGCTGGTTCCATTCCCGCGGAAGCATGGCTGCCACGGTAAGAAGGCCCAGGGGCGGCAGGCTCGCTTTCTTGGCGATGAATTTTAAAGCGTATTTGAAGCTCCAGAAGGTAACAGGATACTGCGGATAGACGAGAAGAATGTTCATTATGACTCCTTTTTAAGACGCACCGGGGAAGTTTTTTCACGTACCAGGAGAGCCCGAATTAAAGATGGAACTTAAGGACAGTGTCGAAGCAGCGTGAATCGCAGCACGATCATTATCCATCTCTGGCGCAGCATATACAACAACTATTATCATATGAAACCAGCGCAAGGACCGCTCCGGAAACCCCTGCTTCAGCTGTTATGACATTAAGTTTAGCACGGATCGAGGAACGAGGCTGAGAACGAGGGGAAAAATGATCGCATGCGGAGGTGCAAGACTGTTGTTACGAATGAACCTGCGGCAATAGTACGGTTAAAGACAACGAAAAGGCGCGGCGAGAAACGTCCCGTTTCTCGCCACAAGGTTAGTTATTTCGCTTGACGGTGTCGTTTACGTGGGCGGCCCTAAAAATTCCCGGAAGGTTCAGCCCTTTTTGCCGCCCATGACCAGCAGCACAACGCCGCCTGCGAGCGCAAGAGCGCCCACGATCGGAGACAGCGGAAGCGTTTTCGTCCTCTCAGCCGTAACCTCCACGGGACCGAGATCGACGACCTTCTCCCTGCTTGTGTAGGTAATGCCCTGATACGCAAAAGCTGCGATCCCCACAACAATGAGGATGATCCCTAACAGCGTGTTTGTTTTCATTTTATGCCGACTCCCTGTCGTCTGTCTGGTTTATGGCCTGCCGCAATCACCCGGCCCTGCGGCCCTGCAGGAACCCGACCACCACCACGATAAGAGCAATTATCAGCAGAAGGTGAATGAACCCACCCATGGTGTAACTGCTCACCAGCCCTAACGCCCAGAGGACTATCAGTATCACAGCAATTGTCCACAACATTTGACCCTCCTTCCGGATTGCTCTGGCCCGTTGCCCACGCGCTTGCCGGTCCGGCAATCCATGCGTACCTGAACTCAGCTACTCGATGGTCATCCGGTTCTTTACGCTCTTCACACCTTTTACGTCGTCGACGATTTTGTTGACCAGCTCCTTTTCGGCCGCGTTCTTAGCCTTTCCCGTCAAGGTAACCACACCATTCTTCGTGGTGACCGAGGTGTTGAATGCACTGGTCGATCGATGGAACAGCAGCGCCGATTTTACCTGGGCGGTAACGGATGCGTCATCGATCTTGTCACCCATGGTTCGGGAGGTCTTTTTCGCGGTCTTAGACACGGTCATCTCATTATTGACGTCCTTGACCCCTTCGACATCCTTAGCGTGTTCAGTCGTCAGTTCTTTTTCTGCCTGGCTGTCCGCTTCGCCTTTCAAGGTGACGATCCCGTTTGTGGTGGTAACCTCCGTCAGGGAGCTCACGCTCTTATGAAACAGGAGCGTGGTTTTCACTTTCGCAGTGATCCACGCATCCGACTTCTCAGCGGGACGTTCCCCTTTTACTTCCAGTTTGTTGTCCACGCTTTTGACCCCGGCCAGGCCCTCCACAGTCTCTTGGGCCAATGATTTGTGGTGTTCAGCGGAGACCGTCCCTGTCAAGGTGACGACGCCGTCCTCGGAATCTATCTTAATATCATCTTCCTTGAGGTAGGTCTTGAACACATACGACTTTTTGGCAGATGATTCGATGCTGTCATCCGTCTTTGAAGCGTAGGCAGGCACACCGAGCGCCAGCAGTGCAGCCACTGCCACCATAAGCGATAATGAACAGATTGCTTTCATGGTACGTTCTCCTTTTATTGTTTTACTGCTGGTTTTTGAACTCTTTCACTCCGAAGACCTCATGCCTTTCGGAGTTTTCATTGTGTGAATCATGCAGCCGCAGCCGGAGTCCCGTGAACACGCCGGCGCACGATACGCGCTCTACTTACCCAGGACCTTTTTGGCCTGGCCGACCTTTTCCTGCATTTTGCCGGTTATGTTCTCAATTTTGCCTTCACCTTCCAACTTGGGGTTGTCAGTGATCTTCCCGGCCACTTCCTTGACCTTACCCTTTGCTTTGTGAAACTTGCCTTCCACCTTTTCCTGCGCGCTGGATTTCATGGTATTCCTCCTCTCGGACATTGGCCTGGCCCGTCAAACAGGCCCCATCCATATTAAGAATTAATGCCGGAACCCGAGGTTGAACGTCGCCGTGAACCCGTTCAACTTAACAGGCTGGCCGCCGTAATCCGGTTTGGCGCGCAGATACCTTCCCTCCAGTCCGACAAAAGTCGTATCTGAAACGTCGATATTAAAGCCCGCTCCGGCATGTACTCCATAGGTTGTTTTCGACTCGCCGCTGAAACTGCCGGAGTTCCCGTCCACGTCAAATTTCGTGATGTATGCGCCGAGCCCGAACTCGCCATAAAGCTCCACCGCCCCGATCGGGATGATGCCCTTTGCGGTCACGAGAACCGGAACGGCTTTGAGCTTCGTAGTGCCCGGCTCCGCAGCGGCATGCCCTTCGCTCTCAAAATATCCGACTCCCAGTTCCAAGGCAAGTACCGGCAGGAGGTAGCCGCCGACTGCGATCTCGCCGTTGAACCCGGTCTTCGTGTCGATACGGGACGTGTTCCCTGAGTTGAAATTGCTGATATCGTATTCCTCGCTTGGCGAATAGACACCTCCCTTTAACACCCAGTAACCGTCGCGCATTCCTTCCGTTGCATAAGCCGTTGGTGCAATTCCTATTACTGTTAATGAAACTGCAAGCACAAGGAACATTGCTATCTTAATTGTTTTCATGTCTCCTCCTTTCGGGCGTTCGCGCCCATCCTTCACATTCCTTCACATACTCCAGACTTCAAACATAGCGCAACAAACGTCCGGCGTCAATTGAGGGGCTCTTGATACTATTGGCATATGAATGTGGAGACGGGAGGTGGTCCGAATTGCGGGGCTTTCTGATAAAAAAAGCAAAACAAGATAATTCCGGAGTTTACCGCCTGGCGACGCACGAGCATTGCGTGCAATAACCTGTGCATTGATTGAATCTAAGCAACATATTGGATATGATTAACACTAAAGAAGTCCCACCCGTACGATTGCCCGGAAGGCAATATGACGATCGCAACCTCGTCAGACGCGCAAGAGCAGAGAAGAGAGGCGCAAATATGTAGGGGCGCTTGACAATGTATCCACACAAAACCGAGGATCGCATGATTATTGCAAGCAGGCATCTCCGCTCTTGCAGGGTCTTGTTGTTTTTCAGCTTCGTTCTTCTTCTTCGCCGGTTTTTATGACGTGAGCGCCGAAACCACGGGACAGCCGGTAATAAATTCCACTACGACGGATACGACGGATAGCCCGGTGAGCACGGAAACAGATACCCGGCAGGCCCCGTCATCACCTGCTGCACAGCAGGAGACCAGGCCCGTCCAGGCCCCTTTACCGCTGACGCAAACCGAAGCTGCGAAGCGATTGGGGCCGCAAGTAGACCCCTGTTATACCCTCAAAGTAGCCGGAGATACCTGGATGGACCAGGTGCATGGCTTTGTGCAGGACAACACCTGTGAACCAGCGGTATGGTTTGATACCTTCTTTGTGAAGGACCATGTTTTGCTCGATCTCCGGCCCGGTCTGTTCATCAGATTAAGAAATTCAGCCCGGTGGACCGAATCGCAGACCGTCGCTCATATCCTCGATCTCCATTTCGAGTGGGAGCTGCCCCAATGGGAAAAATTCCTGAAAAAATCAAAGTTATATTTCGAGTCGAGGTCCGCTGCCGACAAATACACTACCCAGCCCGGCCAGCCCATCGAACCGGCAATCGACCGGCAAACAGGGAACAGAAAACCCATCATCGGGCTGCGGGCGGATCCCTATACCAGGCTTCGTGCACTGGTCAGTATTGACGGCGGTGTCAAGATCGGCATACATTCCGATGCCCATATCAGGATGCGCTATCAGTACGCGAACCCCTTTGGCGAGGTTTACCTCCTCCGATTTTCCGAGATCGCCATGTGGCAAGCCATTGAACATTTCACAAACACCGTGCAGTTCGATCTGGAACGAAAGTTCACCCCGTTTACGTTCGTCCGGTGGGGCAATAACGTGACCTACATCGAGGACACGCCAGGCGTAACCTGGAATACCGGGATCAGTCTTTTCACTCAATTGACGCCCAAGAACGCTATCTCCTATGATACCAGCATATGGGGAGTGAATCATCCTCATTGGGCCATTCAAAATTACCGGCTCGGGTCACATTATCGACGGAATTTTTACCGGCCCTGGCTTTTTTTCGAGCTTGCGCCTGAAGTCACCTTGCCGAAAGATGCGAGCGGCCACAGGAATTCCGTTTACGCTTTCATGGCTACCCTTGAAATTCAATTCGGCAGGTAATCCCGAAAAGAGAAACCTAATATCTGTTCGTACCTGCCCGGGTCAAAAAAGGATCGTCTGGTAAGATACAATTGAATAAAGCCCGTATTCGAATGCCCCGTCAACTGCAGACAGCACTGCTCCATGGAGGGGAAGACCTGAATAAATAAATTATTTCCATATAAAAACCTATGACGATCCTTAACCACTTCCTGTTGTTATCTCTGTACCTATGCATCCTGAGCCTGAGCAATGGATGTGCGACCTTACCGAACGCCTCTGAGGTGATGAATGAGGCGCCTGCCGGACAGGAACCCCGTCAGATTGTTTCGTCCAATGGGCTGTTATCTCCGGAATAAAGCAAGGCTATCATGGAGCGGCTGAAGAGGTCTGTCGACCCGACTGACATTCTGGAACGCCACAATACAGTGGTAGAATCGGTTACTACGGGGTGTCATCCCCGAGCGCTCCTATCGGGGATATGGTTTTAAACCAGATTCCCGATTAAACCTTCGGGAATGCCAGCTATGTTTTTCTATTTTGAGACGATTAATAAAAGGTTTACAGGTCGGGCAGACAACAAAAGCCAACCGGCTCCGGTTGGCTTTTTGTCGTTGTGATGCTATGAAGAACAGCGCTACCCTGCCTGCATCTTTTCTTCTTCTTCCTGCCTCGTTTTGCACTCGATGCAAAGCGTGGTCACCGGCCGTGCATCGAGCCGCTTGGCGCTGATCTTTTCGCCGCAGGATTCGCATACGCCATAGGTGCCGTCGTCTATCCGCGCAATGGCCTCGTCGATTTTTTTGATCAGCTTGGTTTCCCTCCCGCGAAGCCTCAGAAGAAAACTGTTGTCGAGCTCGGCAACGGCCTGATCGGTCGGATCGGGGAAGCTCTCCTTTTCCGTGCTGATCTTGCTGTTCAGCGTCTCCTCCGCTTCCGAAAGCAGTTCGGTCCGCTGCTTAACGAGCTTTTTTTTGATTGCCAGAAGCTTGCTGTCCATCGTCACAACCTCATCAGGCTGCCCTGAAGCGCAGCGATCGCAGAGAAACACATGCGGCACTAGGGCCGGAATAGCGTACTATATCAAAAAAACGCATGCGAGTCAATCGTAAATTTCCGCGCCACGATGGCGTGTAATTGACAAACACGGAACGAATGAGTACTATATCCCCAGCAATGTTGACCGAAAAACAAAAACTTACCCTGGTGATGAGGCTGGGGGTCGAGCTTACCGAGATCAAGGACGTCGATGTGCTGCTGGAGCGGATCCTGCACGAGGCGCGGGGGCTGGTGCATGCCGATGCCGGTTCGATCTATATAAAAGAAAACGAAACGCTGAAGTTCAGCTATACGCAGAACGAGACGCAGCAGAAAAAACTGCCGGCCGGCAAAAAGCTGATCTATTCCACCTTCTCCATTCCGATCAACAACCAGACGATCTCGGGGTACGTGGCGAACACCGGCGAGGCGCTCAATATCCCCGACGCCTACAAGCTCAAGCCGGGCCTGCCCTATTCCTTCAACCGCCACTACGACGATCTCTCGGGGTATCGGACCCAGTCCATGCTGACCTTTCCGCTCAAGACCAACCGCGGCGACACTATCGGCGTGCTCCAGCTGATCAATGCGACGAATGCCAACGGTAAAGTCCGGGCGTTCTCGAAAAAGGACGAGCCCCTGGTCATGCATTTTGCCAATATGGCAGCCGTTGCCATCGAGCGGGCCCAGATGACCCGCTCCATGATCCTCCGGACCATCAAGATGGCCGAGCTGCGGGACCCCAAGGAGACCGGCGCTCATGTGAACCGGGTGGCCGCCTATGCCGTTGCGATCTATGAGGCGTGGGCAGCCAAGCGCGGTGTGCCCCGGGATGTGATCGACAAGAACCGCGACATTCTTCGCATGTCCGCCATGCTCCACGACGTGGGCAAGGTGGCGATCTCGGACGCTATTCTAAAGAAACCGGCACGGCTCGATGACGCAGAGCGCGAAGCCATGAAGCTCCATACCATCATGGGAGCGCGCCTGTTTTCCGAAAAATATTCCGAGTTCGATGACGCTGCCGCGGTCGTCGCACTCAATCATCACGAGAAGTGGGACGGCACCGGCTACCCCGGGACACGTCAACGCCAGTGACGGAAAGGTGATCCCCGGCTACGAGAAGAGCGATGGAACGCCGCTCCCCAAGAAGGGAGAGGAGATCCCGGTATTCGGCAGGATCGTCGCCCTTGCCGATGTGTACGACGCGCTGGGATCACGCAGGACCTATAAGGAACGGTGGGACGAAGCGCAGGTACTTGAAGAGCTGAAGTCCTCGTCGGGAACGCACTTCGATCCGGAGATGGTAGAAACATTTTTTTCCTGCCTTGAGACGATCCGCAGCCTCACCGAGCGCTATCCCGATCATTAACACCTATGTATGGGCAGATTTAAAACCTGCCCCTACCACAGCACACCCGCGAAGCATGTATGAAAAAATCAAAAAAATCCGAAGAAAAGCCTGCCGCTGATTTCAAAACCAATCCGTTCAAATCGCTCAAGGGGTTTGCCCCTCAACCGGTTCCCAGGGAAAAAAATCAGGTTGCACCGTCTCCC
This sequence comes from Nitrospirota bacterium, assembly GCA_963836175.1. Classification (GTDB taxonomy): domain Bacteria; phylum Nitrospirota; class UBA9217; order UBA9217; family UBA9217; genus GWC2-56-14. The sequence goes on along the minus strand of CAWIIS010000006.1, from coordinate 226,279 downwards.
CGTCCCGGGAAAGAACCTCAGGATGAGGACGATGCGTCGCTCTTTCTGCGCTCGGTCGAAGGGGCACGAAGGATCGCGGGCGATCCCGGAGCTGCGCCGCCCCGGGCTGAAAAGGCGTCGGCAGGAAAGCCTCAGGAGGAATCGCAGGAGGACGCGCAGCTTTTTCTCAAGGCTATGCAGAAAATGGGCACGACCTTCACTTCGGCAGTCTCCGAACCCGAGGGGGACGGAGAGGAGCGGCGAACGGCAGCAGGCCGGACGCGGCAGTTAAGGCGCGGGAGCATCAGCATCTCCGAGACGCTGGACCTGCACGGCTATGTGAAGGACGAGGCCCTGCAGCGGCTTGCGCGGTTCATCGCCGATGCTTATCACCGTGGCAGCAAGGCGGTGCTGGTGATCACGGGCAAGGGGCTTAATTCTCCGGACGGACCCGTGCTCCAGGGCAGCGTGAACGCATGGCTCCGCGAGCAGGGCAAGAGCATGGTCATTGAGGTGGCGCAGGCCCCGCGTGACAAGGGCGGAAGCGGCGCCGTCGTCGTATTCCTAAGGACGAAAAAAACGGAGTAGTCCCGTCGCGGTACGGAAAATGGATGGTTCAGGAAAACCTGAGACGCAAGGATGAAACCCCGTCTGCATGGTGGTATACTTATGGAAATATGCGATAGTGCGCTATCATCAGGGGGAGTACGTCATGAAAAAAACAGTTCTTGTTTTACTGGCCCTAGCAGCGGTTGTCGGGTGCGCCCGGACTTGGCAGTTCCAATCCATCGAGGCCTTCCGGCCCACTGACGGCGTTCCGGCCGCCACGATATGCCAGGGTTGTCACGCCGGCCAGTACGGGGCCTGGAAAGAGAACCGCCATAGCAACGAGGAGCGTATGGCGGTCATTCCGGTCGCCGAGTTGCACGAGTGCGGCGCTTGCCATGCCGGCCTTGCCGCGCATGTTGCCGACCCTGCAAAGGTCCCGCAGAAAATCGCAGGGCTCACGAAGACGGAGCAGAACACGGTCTGCGGCAAATGCCATTACAGTCAAACCCTCTTCGGCAGCAAGGCCATCAATCCGCATGACAAGCATGCGTTGTATGCCAGCGTGGGTTTCGAAGGCCGGACGCAGCAGCTCTCGTGCCTCGATTGTCACTCGGGACACCGGGGTAAGTCCGAAATGCTGGTCAAGATCAAGGCACACATCTGCTATAAATGCCATACCGGCGCGATCGTGGGCATGGCGATATTTCAGCCCTTTGGCTACCTTACCTTCGGCAAGGCTTGCCAGGCCTGCCATGCGGTGCACGGCGGATCAAAAAGCGCGCAGTGGGGCCGGATGGGCGCCGGTGTCTGCGTCATCTGCCATTTCGTCGGTGTTGCACTCGTAGATTAGTCAGTATTGTTCTCCGGGGCTGTGTGCAGCTCATTCACTCGCGCAGCCCCGGTCTCCAATCGAGTCGAGCAGTTCCGGCATGACACGAAACGCAATGTTTTATTGACAATCCGGCCCCTGCGCATTACAATCCCCTCCGAACCGATGCTGGCAATCCCGCAATTAGTAATGAAGGAGAATGACCCGTGGCAATCACCGTTAAAAACCCTGTTGTCGAGATGGACGGCGACGAAATGACGAGGATCATCTGGAAGATGATCAAGGACAAACTGCTCCTGCCCCATCTTGCGATGGACCTCAAATACTTCGACCTGGGCGTCAAGCACCGCGACGAGACCGGGGACCAGGTCACGATCGACGCGGCGAATGCGGTCATTGAGTTCGGCGTGGGCGTCAAGTGCGCCACGATCACTCCGAACGCGGCACGCGTCAAGGAATACAACCTCAAGCAGGCATGGAAAAGCCCGAATGGCACGATTCGGTCGATCCTGGACGGCACGGTCTTTCGGAAACCGATCATCGTGAAGAACATTCCCCCTGCCGTGCGGAGCTGGAAGAAGCCGATCAGCATCGGCAGGCATGCCTACGGCGACATCTACAAGTCGGTGGAATACAAGGTCCCCGGCGCCGGGACCGCGGAGCTGGTGTTCACGCCGGGCGGAGGCGGAGAAAAAAAGACGCTCATCGTGCATGAGTTCAAAGGCCCCGGCGTGATCATGGGCATGCACAACACGGAAAAATCGATCAGGAGCTTTGCCCGGGCCTGTATCAGCTACGCGCTGGCTGAAAAGACCGACATCTGGTTCGGCGCCAAGGACACGATCTCGAAGACCTACCATGCCTTCTTCAAGGAGGTGTTTGACTATGAAGCCGGGGCGAAAAAGGCCGAGCTGGAGAAGGCGGGTATCAGCTACCGCTACATGCTGATCGATGATGCGGTGGCGCAGATCATGAAGGCCGAGGGCGGCATGCTCTGGGCCTGCATGAACTACGACGGCGATGTGATGAGCGACATGGTCGCATCGGGCTTCGGCAGCCTGGGGCTCATGACCTCGGTGCTGGTGTCGCCTGAAGGCAAGTATGTGTTCGAGGCCGCCCACGGTACGGTGATGCGCCACTACTATGAACACCTGAAGGGGAATCCCACGTCAACCAATTCGGTGGCTTCCATCTTTGCCTGGACCGGCGCGATCGCGCGCCGTGGCGAGCTTGACGGCACGCCTGATGTCGTGGCCTTTGCGCGAAAGCTCGAAGCCTCCGTGATCGGGATGATCGAAGGCGGAGTAATGACCAAGGACCTGGCCGCTATCGCCGTGCCCAAAGTTTCAACCTACGCGCAGACCGAAGAGTTCATCGATGCCGTGGCAGCGCAGCTGTAAATGACGCGGCGTTGAGCCAGATAAGCGTTGACTTTATCTTTTACGCCATGCTAATATTGATGTGATTTCAAGCGAGGGAGCTGAATGGCAGGCGAAAAAATACTCGATATTGACGATAGTCCGACGGTTCAGCGGCTTATCGAGATGATCCTGGCCTCGCAGGGCTACAAGGTCGTTCTTGCGTCTGACGGGGAAGAGGGCATTGCCATGGCGCGGTCCGAGCGGCCCGCCCTGATCCTCGTTGATTTTGTGATGCCCAAAATGAACGGGTTCCAGGTCTGCAAGACGCTCAAGGAAGACCCCGAGTTCAAGGACACGCCGATCATCCTGGTGACATCCAAGGGCGACAAGGTCGGCAGCAAATTCGTTGATGTCCTCGGCATCAGCGAATACTTTACCAAGCCCTTCCAGCCGGAAGAACTCCTCGCCAAGATCCGGGAGGTGCTCGATCGAACGAAGGCGGCGGCACCGCCGCCTCCACCAACACGGGAGACCATCCCTCCCGCGCCATCATTTCCCAGGCCCTTTGTCCCGCCTTTGCCGCGCGAAGCGCCCCGGGCTTTTGAGCCGCCGTTGCGGGAGAATCACCGACCGCAGATTCCCTCTCCTGCATCGCCCCCGCCTCAACCGGCCGCTGTCGGCATTGAGGCGACGATCCGGGCAATCGTCACCCAGGTGCTTCATGATTTCATTGCGATGGACCTGCCCGAGCTGATCCGCAAGGAGATCGGCAGAACGCCGCAGGACACGAGTGCCGGAATCAAAGGAAACCTTGCCAGTTTCAGGATCGTCGAAGTGATGCAGATGCTCAGCATGCAGCGCCAAACCGGCAGACTGACCATCCGCTCAGCGTCCGAAGAGGTGGGGATCTATTTCAGGGACGGAGCGGTCGTCTTTTCCTCGGGAAGCGGCAGCGATGTCAACGCCGGCATGGACGCGCTCCTCCGAAAGTCCTGCCGCGTCGATAATGACAGCCTGCAGCATGCCATGAGCATTGCCGGCATGACCGGTGAGCAGGTCGACAAGGTCCTCATCCGGGAGAAACTGCTCGACGTAAAAACATTCGCCGAATGCCTGCGCCGGCACACCGAATCTATCGTGTACAAGGTCATGGCCTGGAAGGAAGGAGCGTTTTCCTTTGAGAATGTTCCCCCGCCGGTTTTCGCCGTGCCGCTCCAGATCAAGGTGGATGACCTGCTTGCTGGAAGGCGCACGGCAGGCCGATGAGTGGACGCTCATTCAGCAGAAGATCCCGAATTTGAACATCGTGTTCGAACCCATGATCGGCAACGCCGAGGAACTGACGACCCGGGGTATGAGCGACACGGACCTCAAGGTGTTCTCGCTCATCGACGGCAGGAGAACGGTCCAGGACATCATTGATGCGGACTACGTGGGTGAGTTCGATGTGGCGAAGAGCATCTTCATTTTGCTCTCCGTCAATCTGATCCGGCGGAAACGGTAAGGGCCGGAGACCGCGGAAAATAAAACGAAAACTTGACACTACCAAAGAAATGTGTTAATTTTTAACATTCATTAGGAGCACTGAAAAAGGAGATAAGAATGGCCAAAATCCTGATAGCCGACGACAGCCTGGCGGAGCTTCAGATCTTTCAGGCAGCACTGCAGCCGACAGGCCACTCCATTGTGACCGTCATGGACGGCGAGGCTGCCGAAGCGAAAGTGAAGTCGGAAAAAATAGATCTCATTATTCTGGATGTCGTCATGCCTAAGAAAAATGGTTTCCAGGTCTGCCGGGACATCAAGAGCAACGACCAGTACAAGAACATCCCGGTCATCATGGTAACGTCCAAGGACCAGGAAAGCGATAAGTTCTGGGGGATGAAACAGGGCGCAGATGAGTACTTGATAAAGCCCTTCAAGCCGGAAGACCTGCTGAAGGCCGTTAAGAAATACATCTAGCCCTGGAGGGAGGCCGTTTGGCCGACATGCGCAGTGATGCAGCCGCGAACACAAACGAGGTCATGCCCGGCGAAGAGATACGGGTGTGCCTCTTCCGTATCGGCGAGGATTCCTATGCCATACCGGTCGGCATGTTGACGGAAATCATCATCCCACAGAAGCTGTTCCCGGTCCCGACCACACCGCAGCATGTCCTCGGGATTATCAACCTGCGAGGCAACATCGTTCCGATCGTTGATATCCGCCCGGTGCTTTCCCTGCCACGCCAGTCCGAACCAGGCCAGATCGCAATTTTAAAGCACGGATCGATCACGCTGGGCATCGTTGTTGATGACGTCTCCGAAGTGGTTGCTGTGCCGGAAAGCAGTCTCCTGGCGATCCCGGCGGAGAGTGCCCTGCAGTCACGCCGGCAAGAACCGGAGCCGCTTTGCCCTGGCCCTGATCCAGCGGGAGCACGGCGTGGCGGCGCTGCTGAATGTTGAAAAGATAATCGATGAGATCAAATTGTCGTGATCGAACTGTTGTTCGCTGAGTCTTCCGGCGGCAGGACCTCCGCCGCTACATGCGTGAAATATCCACACGTAAGGAGCAAACCATGAAACTCAAGAATCCCTTCAGACGCCTAAGCATCCAGACCAAGATCGTGCTCATGATCCTGGGCATGTCCGCCGTTTTCGGCGCCGGCATCCTGTTCTTCATCTATGCCCAGATCCAGACCACCATCAAGGACGAGGCGATCAATAAGACGCTCATTCTGGCCGACGGGCTGAGCGTGAAGGCCGCAGAGCCGGTGCAGGTCGAAGACCTCAACGCGCTGCAGTTCATCCAGGGTGAAGCGATCAGTCAGCCTGACGTGGCCTATTGCTTTATCCGCGACGGCAGGGGACGGGTGCTCTCCTCCTCCTTCGAAGGGAACGTGGTCCCGGCCGAGCTGCAAGGGCATTAACATGCTCAAGCCCGGCGCGCCCTTCGGGACGCAGGCCGCAACCGTGGCCATGAGGGACCGCGTTATCGAGATCATCGACATCGCCTCACCCATCGCGAACGGCACGCTCGGCTCGGTGCATGTCGGCCTGAACATGACGCTGATCAAGCAGAACATCAGGAACCTTCTCACCACGATCATGTACTGGGGCATCGGGGCGCTGTCGCTGATCGTCTTCTTCACCGTCTTCATCACGTACCGCATCATTCGCCCGGTCAAGGACCTGATGGTCGTGGCCGAGGCCCTCGGGCCGCGGCGATCTGTCAAAAAAAGCAAATGTGAAAACCGGCGACGAACTGGGCCAGCTGGGAGACACGCTCAACCAGACGATCGACCGCCTCCAGGGTCTGATCCAGACCGAGACCGACCGGGACAAGATGCAGCACCAGGTCATGGACCTGCTTTCGGTCGTGAGCTCCGCGGCGGAAGGCGACCTTACCGTGAAGGCCGAAGTGACCGCCGACGCCCTGGGTTCCGTGGCCGACGCATTCAACCTCATGATCACCGGTCTTATGTCGCTGGTCACCCAGGCGCACGATGTGGCCCTCGAGATCCAGCGCTCCACGACCGACATCCTCCATTCTTCCGACCGGATGAAGCAGGGCGCCGAGCAGCAGACCAGTCAGATCAGGAGCGCATCGGACGCGGTGAACACCATGTCCAATACCACGCAGCGCATGGCGCAGAACGCCGATGCCGCAACGCAGACATCGCTCAAGGCCACGCAGGCGGCCGTCAAAGGCGGGACGTCGGTGGCGGAGACGATCAAGGGCATGCAGCGCATCCGGGCTGCCGTGCAGACCACCGGGAAAAAGATCAAGGGCCTCGGCGAGCGCTCGCTCGAGATCGGCGCCATCATCGAAGTGATCAACGAGATCGCGACCCAGACGAACCTGCTGGCGCTGAACGCCGCGATCGAAGCCGCGCGGGCCGGCGAGCAGGGCAGGGGCTTCGCCGTCGTTGCCGACGAAGTGCGGAAACTGGCAGAACGCGCCGCCCGTGCGACGAAGGACATCACCGGCCTGATCAAGGGCATTCAGGTGGAAACGAGCGAGGCCGTGACGGTCATGGAAGAAGGAACGCGCGAGGTGGAGGAAGGAACCAAGCTTGCCGACCAGGCGGGCGCCGCACTCCGCGAGATCGAACAGATCGTTAAACAGACCGCCGTGCTGATGACGGACATCACCAAGGCGGCCGACGACCAGGTGAAGGTCACGGCGCGCGTGGTGCACTCCATGGATACCATCTCCAAGCTGACGCAGGAAACCACGCACGGCGTGCAGGATACCGTGGCGACCATCAGCAAGCTGGCCGACCTCTCGACCCGGCTGACCGGCGCCATCGGCCGGTTCAAACTGGGCAAGGAGTATCAGCTTCCGGCGGCCGAATCGGAGCTCCCCGCGCTCGAAGGGTTATCCCGGCGATCGCGACGGACATCACGACGAGCGATGAGGAGATCAAGCTGGGCTTCATTGAATAAGACCTATGGCCGCGCCCTTTGACAAATCCGGGATCATTGAGTTCTTCCTGATCGAGGCCGGGGAACACATCCAGAACCTCAATAAGGGACTGTTGTCCCTTGAGAAGGACCCGACGAACAGCGGCATGATTGACGAGCTTTTCCGGGCCGCGCACACGCTCAAGGGATCCGCCGCCATGATGGGCTTCCAGGGGATCAGCGATGTGGCGCATAAGGCCGAGGACATGCTCGGCCAGTTCCGCTCCGGGTCACGTCCCCGATCCGCGAAGGAAACGCTGAATTTCCTCTTCGACAGCGTCGACGCCATAACTCCTGGTCGACGGCGTGTCGTCAAGCAAGCCCGAAGATCCGCTTCTCGTCGAAAGCATTTCGCAGTCATTCAAGGACGTTGTTGATACGTCTGCAGAAAGCCGCGCCCTGCGCCGCAGAAGCGGCACGGACAGACCTGCAGAGAAGGCCGTCCGCCGCTGCGCCGCGCGCTCCCGCACGCCGTGTCTGCGCCGCCCGCGGCCAAGAGCCTGGGAAGACCTGCGCCCCTTCCTTCGAAGGAAGAGCTTCGACCTCGCTTGGGAGAAGGCGTTCGCCGAGGAAGCAGGGGAGTCACGCCAAGCCGGACAGAGCTTCGAACCGCGTCAGAAGACGCCGGTGCAGCCTGAAGAAGGCGGCGCTCCGGTACCTTCGCCGGTCGACATCGACGCTGCCCGTCCGCCGCAGGCACCATCAGCTGCGCAAGCCGTCCGCCGAGCCTGCGGCCAGAAGCGGCAGAGCAGCATCGCTCAAGCAGGAGATCGAAGAGGCCAAAAAGGGCGGGACCCAGGAACAGCGCGGCATCGGCCGGCGGGCCGCGGACGCGACCGACGTCGAGAAACAGTTCATCCGCGTCAATATCGAACGGCTCGATAACCTCATGAACCTGGTGGGCGAGATGGTCGTCAACCGCAACCGGCTTGCCCGCCAGGTGGATTTCATCAAGTCGCTTCGCGAGGAACTTGCGTTCAGCCAGGGCCGGCTGCTCCATGAGATCAAGAAATTTGAGGAGAAGTACGAGTACACGATGAACTTTCGAGACGCCGGGCCCGCAGCAGCCCGCGGCCGAGCAGAACCAGGATTTTTTCGAGCTGGAATTCGACCGCTATGACGATTTCAACCTGCTGTCGCGCAAACTGACGGAGATCACGAACGACACGAACGAGATCATGATGGAGCTTGCCGGGTTCTTCGATTCCTTCGAGCTCGATACGGCGCGGATCTCGACGATCACGACCAACCTGCAGGACGAGATCACCATGGCCCGCATGGTCGAGATGGACAAGCTCTACCAGCTGTTCCAGCGGCCGGTCCGCGACCTTGCACAGGCAGAGAACAAAAAAATCAACATGGTGGTGAAGGGCGGAGAAACCAAGATCGACAAGACGATCTTCGAGATCATTTCCGACCCGCTCATGCATATGATCCGGAACGCCATCTCCCACGGCATCGAGACCGTCGAGGAGCGCGCAAGGCGCGGCAAGGACCCGGTCGGCGCGATCCTCCTGAACGCCCGGCACGAAGGCAACAACATCGTGCTCGAGATCGAGGACGACGGCCGGGGCATGGACCCGGTCGTACTGCGGAAGGCAGCGGTGGACAAGGGCTTCATGACCAGCCGCCGAAGCGCAGGCGTTGTCCGACGCCGAGGCCCTGAACCTGATTTTCCGCCCGGGTTTCTCCACGGCGGCGACCGTGGGCAAGGTCTCCGGCCGGGGCGTGGGCATGGACGTGGTCTCGACCCATCTGGCCAAGATCAACGGACGGATCGAGATCAAGACCGAAAAAGGCGTGGGCACCAAGTTCATCATCAGGCTGCCGCTCACGCTGGCCATTGCCCAGGCGCTGATCATCAAGTTCAAGGACCAGGAACTCGCCGTTCCCATGACCCTGGTGGAAGAGACCACGCGGTTCTCCGAGAAGGACATCCAGCGCGCAGCGGGCGAAGAGATGGTGAACCTGCGCGGCACCCTGGTGCGCCTCCACAAGCTGAACGAAGTGCTCGGCGTCGGCAAATTCCCGAAAAAAGAAGAGACCTACCGGCATCCCACGCTGATCCTCGGCATGGCTGAAAAACGGCTTGCCCTCATGGTGGAAGATATTACCGGCCGGGAAGAGATCGTCGTGAAGTCCCTGGGCGATTACCTGAAGAACGTCAGGATGTTCTCCGGAGCGACCATTTCCGGAGAAGGCAATGTGCGGCTGATCATCAATGTTGCCGCACTCTTTGGCGACGAGGCGACGGTCACGATGACGGCCAGCATCGTAGCGGCGAAAGAGGCGGCCGCCGGAGACTCTCCAAGCGGAAACCGCGCGATCCTGGTCGTCGACGATTCCATCAGCATCCGGAAATATGTGCAGCGGTTCCTGGATCGCGGGGGTATGATGTCGAAGTGGCGCCCGACGGCATGGAGGCGCTCAATATCATGGGCAAGACAAAGTTTGATGCGGTCATCTCCGATCTTGAAATGCCGGTCATGCACGGCTATGATCTCATGGCCGAAATGAAGAGAAACCCGGCGCTCATGAACATTCCGGTGATCGTGCTGACGTCGCGCGCGGGAGACAAGCACCGGCAGAAGGCGATCGAGATGGGCGCCCAGGACTACCTGGTAAAACCGTTCGAGGAGCAGGAGATGCTCGGGGCGCTCAAGAAAGCTGTTGAGCGGCGCCGTTCTTGCCGGCCGCGGCTGATCTCCACGAGAGTGTATGGCTGAAGGAACACGATATCTTATACTCTCGCTGCAGGGAGAGGGCTACGCCATTCCCATCACCCGTCTTCTGGAGATCACGGTGCCGCGCGATATCCAGAAGGATAAAAACCTGTCCGAGGTATTCGAGGGGAAATGCGAATTCCGCGGCAGGTTCGTCCCGGTGCTCAACCTGAAAAAGATCCTTAAATCTTCCGGGCAACAAGGGTACGGCAGCTGCTCATGGTGCAGAGCGCCAAGGGTACGCTGGGCCTCCTGGTTGATGAGGTTACGGAGATTTTCGACACAGCGCAGAAACCGGCTCCCGTGCCGGCGGGCATCCTGAACCCCAGCATGCGGTATTATGGCGGGATCCTCCGGCACCGCGACAGCCTGGTGCTGCTTCTGAACGAGGACGGCCTGCTGCCATGACGATCAACTATCTGGTGTTTTTGCTGTCAGGAACGGCTCTTCGGCGTTAAGCTCGACGGCGCCATTGAGATCCTGCCCTGGCGCCCGTCACGACGCGTGCCGCTGGCCTACTCCTATGTAGAAGGGCTGCTCGATTACCGGGGGATCGTGTATCCCGTTTTCAATATTGCCCAGCAGCTTGGCATGGTCAAGCCGGGCCCGATTGGTTTTACCGCTGCCGAGTCCGCCGGCACGAGGGGCGGACAGAGCATTATTCTGCTCGAGGTGAACAAGAACCCGTTCGGCATCGTTGTCGATGCGTTGTGAAGATGGCCCCGCTGACAAGCCCGACGGCAGGCATGGCCAAGCCGCAGGGTGTGGACCCGAAGTTCGTTCAGGGGCTTGTGTATGAGGACGATCAGGAAATCATGATACTCGATGGTGAAAGGTTGCTACATGCCGGTTAAAATTCTCTTAGCAGACAAGAGCATCACCATTCAGAAGGTTGTGGAAATGCTGTTCTCGGGCAGGGAGTACGAGGTCAGCTGCGCCAGTGACGGCGAAACGGCGCTCAATGAGGCCGGGAGAACGCTGCCCGATGTCGTACTGGCCGATGTCGACCTGCCGCGGATCGACGGCTACACCTTTGCCGCGCGGTTGAAGCAGATTCCCGCGCTCGCCCAGACGCCGGTCATACTCATGCTGAGCCGCGACGATGTGTTCGACGAGGCAAAGGCGAAGCAGGCTGGAATCGTGGATAATATCGCCAAACCCTTCGAGTCCCAGGAGCTGATCGGCAAGGTCAGGAAGGCGATCTCAGCGGCTGCGCCGCGGGCTGCGGAGCCCGCTGCCGCACCCAGGCCGGCCCCTGCCCCTGCACCAGCGCCTCCACAGGAGGCAGCCCCGAAGCCGAAGCAGGCGGCCCCGATGGACATCTTCGATATCATCGAGGAAGCGCCGAGCTCCGTTGATCTGAGACCGGGCGTGCCGGCGCCGATTGAGGAAGAAGAAGCGGTGTTCGAGGTCGAACCTGAGTTCGACGTTGAAGAGCAACAGGCCGTTGAAGCGGAAGCGGCGCTGCCTGTCGGAGACAAGGCCGTCGAGGAGATGCGGGCAGGGCTCGGTCTGTCCGCTGCTGCGGAACAAGAGGAGGCCGGCGGTGTCGAGTCTCTCGGCCTGGCTGCCGTTGCCGCCCTCGATACCTTTAAGAAACCGGCGGAGCGCCGTGCGGAAACACCTAAGCCCCGGATGCCGGAGGCGCGCGAATATGTTCCCCCGATCAGCCCTGGGCCTGCGACAGCGGCCACAGCTGTCTCCGAAGAGATGCTTCGAAAGGTCGTCGAAGAGAGCGTTGAAAGGATTGTCCGGGAAACAGCGCGGCAGGTGATTGAAAAGGTCGCGTGGGAAGTTATTCCAGACCTGGCTGAGATGCTGATCAAAGCCGAGATCGAGCGGCTGAAAGCGGAGCCTTAGTATTTCGGATTGCGGATTTCGGATTGCGGATTGGAAAAATACGAGGGGACTTGCTCCCCTCTTTTATTTTGGTTAGCGCGGTTATCGATAAAGGAGAGCGTTTTCATGTCAACGAGAGAATTGCCCAAGGCATACGAGCCGAAATCAGTGGAAGAGCGGTGGTATGCTTTCTGGCTGGAAAAAAAGTATTTTCATGCTGACGAGAACGACCAGGGCGAATCCTTCTCGATCGTTATCCCTCCGCCGAACGTCACCGGCTCGCTCCATATCGGCCATGCCCTGAACTCGACGCTCCAGGACATCCTGGTGCGCTGGATGCGGATGTCCGGCAGGAATACGCTCTGGGTGCCGGGTACGGACCACGCGGGCATCGCGACCCAGAACGTGGTCGAGCGGCAGCTCGCCAAGGAGCAGGTAGACCGCCACGCCCTGGGCAGGGAAGGGTTCGTCGAAAAGGTCTGGGAATGGAAAAAGGAATACGGCGGCAGGATCATTAACCAGCTCAAACGGATGGGCGCGTCCTGTGACTGGGAGCGCGAGCGCTTCACCATGGACGAGGGGCTGTCGCGCGCTGTGCGCGAGGTCTTTGTGACGCTCTACGAAGAGGGGCTCATCTACCGCGGCGAGCGGCTCATCAACTGGTGCCCGCGCTGCCACACCGCGCTGTCCGACATCGAAGTGGAGCATGAGGACGAGAAAGGCAAGCTGTACCATCTCGCCTATCCCCTGAGCCACGACTCCACCATCCGCCTCACGGTAGCCACCACGAGGCCCGAAACCATGTTGGGCGACACGGCCGTCGCCGTGCACCCGCTCGACCCGCGGTATAAGGACCTCATCGGCAAGACCGTCGATCTCCCGCTCACGAACCGGAAGATCCCGATCATCGGTGACTCGATCCTCGTCGACCTGGAGTTCGGCACCGGTGCAGTCAAGGTGACGCCGGCCCACGATTTTAACGATTACGACGCAGGCCAGCGGCAGAAGCCGGAGCTGGCGCGCATCAAGATGCTTGACGATAAGGCCCAGATCCTGTCCGACATCCCCGACGTGCTGCCCGACGTGCAGAAGCTCGTTTCCGGAAAGCCGGCAAAGAAGGCGCGCGGCATCGTGGTCGAACTGCTGAGCGAACAGGGCAAGCTTGTAAAGACCGACGACCACGCCCATTCCATCGGGAAATGCTACCGGTGCCGGTCCGTGGTGGAGCCTTATCTCTCGCCCCAGTGGTTCGTCAGGACCGGCCCGCTTGCCGAACCGGCGATCAAGGTCGTTGAGGACGGTCGCGTGCAGTTCTATCCCAAGGGGTGGGAGAACACCTACTTCGAATGGATGCGCAACATCAAGGACTGGTGCATCTCGCGCCAGATCTGGTGGGGCCATCGCATCCCCGCCTGGTTCTGCGACGACTGCGGCCATATTTCGGTCAGCCGCACTGATCTCGCCTCCTGCGGGAAATGCACAAGCACGAATATCCGGCAGGAGACGGACGTGCTCGACACCTGGTTCTCTTCAGCCCTCTGGCCCTTCTCGACGCTCGGCTGGCCGGACCAGACCAAGGAACTGTCCACCTATTATCCCACGTCGGTGCTGATCACGAGCTTTGACATCATCTTCTTCTGGGTCGCCCGGATGATCATGATGGGGCTCCACTTCAAGCGCGAGGTCCCGTTCCGGCATGTCTATATCCACGCGCTGGTGCGCGACGCCGAAGGCCAGAAAATGAGCAAGTCCAAGGGCAACGTCATCGATCCGCTTGTGATGATCGAGCAGTACGGCACCGACGCCTTCCGGTTCACGCTCACGGCCTTTGCGGCCCAGGGCAGGGACATCAAGCTCGCCCCGGAGCGTATCGAAGGCTACCGCAACTTCGCGAACAAGATCTGGAACGCCAGCCGGTTCGTCATGATGAACCTGGAGGAGGGGTTCGCTCCGAACTCCGAACTCCTTACACCTGACGCATCCCTCGCTGACCGATGGATCCTTTCGCGTCTGAATTCGGTCGTAAAAGATGTTGACGCTGCTCTTGCTGACTATCGGTTCAATGATGTCGCCTCAACACTTTACCATTTCATCTGGCATGAGTACTGCGACTGGTATCTGGAACTTTCCAAACCGGCGCTGATGGGCGATCTTGGCGCTGCGCCGCGAAAAGCTGACCCAGACGGTTCTGGCCCACGTGCTCGAAACAGCGCTCCGGCTGCTGCATCCGATCATGCCGTTTATCACGGAAGAGATCTGGCAGAACCTTCCGGAGGAATTGCGGAATGCGGATTTCGGATTGCGGAATGAAAAACAAAAAGGCAAAAGCGAGTCGATCATGGTGGCGCCCTTCCCTGTTGCGGACAACGCGCTGATCAACGCCGGGATCGAGCGAGACATGCAGATGGTGATGGACCTGATCCTGGCGATCAGGAATATTCGCGGCGAGATGAACATTGCGCCATCGATGCAGATCACGGTGATTGTCAAGGTGGAGAACAAGGAACTCGGCGAGCATCTGGAAAAGAGCGCAGGCTATGCGAAGACCCTGGCACGGATCAAGGAACTGCGCATCGGCGTTGCCGAGGACAAGCCGAAGAATGTTGCCACGGCGGTGATCAAGGGAGCCGAGGTCTATGTGCCGCTCGAAGGCATTCTCGACCTGACGCAGGAACGCGACCGTCTTCAGAAAGAGATCGCCAAGATGTCCAAGGACATCGAGGTGTTCTCGAAGAAGCTTTCGAACAAGAATTTCGTGGACAAGGCCCCGAAGGAAGTTGTAGAAAAGGACACGGCAAAGCTCGAGGAGTTCAAGGTAAAGCGCGAGAAGCTCGAGGAAAGCCTGAGGATGCTGGGGTAAGAAGCATGCTTACGAACAGAGTAGTAACGGATCTGATCCGCCAGGCCCTCTCCGAAGACCTCGGACACGGTGACATCACGTCCGAGGCCACGATCCCGGCCGAATCAACGTCCGAAGCCGTGATCCTGGCCAAGCAGCATCTCGTGCTTGCCGGGATCGATATCGCCCGGGAAGTGTTTCGCCATCTTGACCCGGGCATTCAGTTCGCGCTGTTGCAAAGGACGGCGATGTCATACGCGCCGGCACGGAACTGGCACGCCTGTCGGGCAATACCCGGAGCCTGCTGGCAGGCGAGCGGGTCGCGCTGAACCTGCTTCAGCACCTGTCCGGTATCGCGACGTTGACCGCGCATATGTCGATAAGATCAAAGGCACTGAAGGCCGAAGTGCTGGATACGCGGAAGACCCTTCCCGGCCTGCGGCAGCTCGAAAAATACGCCGTGCGCATGGGCGGCGGGAAGAACCACCGCTTGGGGTCTGTACGATATGATCCTGATCAAGGACAATCATATCAAGGCAGCAGGCAGCATCACGCAGGCGGTGGAGAGCGCGAGAAAAAAGCCCGGCCACCTCAAGATCGAAGTGGAGACCAGCAAATCTCGATGAAGTGCGTGAGGCGTTGGCTGCAAAGGCCGACATCATCATGCTCGACAATATGCCGCTCGACCTGATGCGCGAAGCGGTCAAGATGATCAAGGGGCAGGCGCCTGGTCGAAGCATCGGGCAATGTGACGCTTGAGACGATCCGTGCAATTGCGGAGACGGGCGTGGATTTTATCTCCTCGGGAAGCCTGACGCATTCGGCGCCTGCCGCGGATATCAGCATGAAGATAAAATAACGGGTCGGGGATCAAGGTACAGGGTCCAGGTACAGTAAAACGCAAGGCCTTGCTGTTGCCTGAACCCTGACACCTGGACCCTATCCCTGGTTTTACTATGTCTAAAGAAAAAATCCTTAAGCTCCTGCGGTCGTCCAAGACCGGCTTCCTCTCCGGCGAAGACCTGGCAAGAAACTCGGCATCTCCCGCACCATGGTGTGGAAGCACATCAAGGCGCTTGAGCGCGAAGGGTTCGGGATCGAGGCCGTGCCGTCCCAGGGATACCGGATCACCCTGGCGCCCGATACGCTTCGGCAGAACGATATGGAGCAGGGGCTCAAGACAACGATCATCGGCAGGGACATTCATCTCTTTCCCGAGGTTGTTTCCACGAACACGCTGGCCATGGAGGCGGCGGCGCAGGGCGCGCCCGAAGGCACGGTCATCATCGCCGAGACGCAGACCGGCGGCAAGGGCAGGCTTGGCAGAACATGGATCTCGCCCCGGGGGAACCTGTACTTGAGCGTCATCCTGCGGCCGCAGATCCCTACGCACAAGGCGCCGCTCATCACGCTGATGGGGGCCGTGGCAGTGGCTTCGGCGATCAGGACGCACTGTGCTGTCCAGGCAGCGATCAAGTGGCCGAACGATATCCTCATTTCCGGAAAAAAGGTCGGCGGCCTGCTTACCGAGATGAGCGCCGAGCCGGACCGGATACGGCACATTGCCCTCGGCATCGGGGTTGATGTGAATATGGAGCTTCAGGAGCTGCCTCCGGATGTCAGGATGCACGCGACGACCCTGGCCGCAGAAGCGGGCGCGAAGATAGACCGCAACTGCTCGTGCAGCAGATCCTTCGCGACCTTGAGCACTGGTACCAGGTGTTCCTGCAGCAGCGAGAGCGACGTGCTGAAGGAATGGGAACAACTGAACATGACCATCAACAGCCGCGTAACGGTGAGCGGCATGGGCGAGGTCTTTGAAGGCCTGGCACAGGGCATCGACCATGAAGGCAGGCTCCTGGTCAGCGCTTGATGACGGTACGATACGCATCGTCGCGGCAGGGGATGTGACTATATTGAAAAGATAGGGGCACGGGGTCCAGTAGCCAGGGTCAAGAAACGCAAGACAGTGTAACCTGGTAATTACCTTGTTTCCTTGACCCTGACCCTTGCCCCTTGACCCTATGTCGTTTCCGGAGGAACAATGCTTCTTGCCATCGATATCGGCAACACGAACGTCGTGCTCGGCGTGTTCGACAAGGAACGGCTCGTTGAGAACTGGCGCGTGGGCACGAACGCGCAGATCACGCCGGATGAGTATGCCATGATCTTCAAGGACCTCTTCGGCTTTGCCGGGCTGGAGTTCAAGCAGATCACGGGCGTTATCATTTCGACGGTGGTGCCGCCGCTCCTGCCGGTCATGGTCGAAATGTCCCGGAAATATTTCCGGATCGAACCGATGGTCGTGACCCACGAGCTCAAGACCGGCATCACGATCCGCTATGACAACCCGAAGGAAGTGGGCGCGGACCGCATTGTGAACGCCGCGGCCGCATTCAAGCTCTTCGGCGGGCCGCTCATCATCGTGGACTTCGGCACGGCGACCACGTTCTGCGCGGTGACCAAAGACGGAGAATACCTTGGCGGCGCAATCGCTCCCGGCATCAAGATCTCGGCGGAAGCGCTGTTTCAACGTGCATCGAAATTGCCGCAGGGTGGAGCTGTCAAAGCCCCAGAAGGTCATCGGCCGCGATACCATCAGCGCCATGCAGGCCGGAATCATCTATGGGTATGCCGGGCTGGTGGACGGCATCGTGGAGCGCATGAAGAAGGAGCTTGCCTCCGATGCCCGCGTTGTGGCGACCGGCGGGCTTGCCGAACTCGTTTCACCCGAGACGAGGAGCATCCAGGAAATAAAACCGCAGTTGACGCTGGAAGGCCTCCGGCTGCTGTACGACATAAACCGCTGATATTTCAACCAGCTACGCGCCTGCCGCTGGCAAATTTCTCCGATCGATCCGCGCCCTCTCTTCGTTGCCGCGCCTTGACGATTCACGGTTTTTGTGATATTTTTCACCTGATGACATTGTTTCAAAGAAAGAACAGGCGGTTGGAGAACTGATGAAGATCCTTGTTGCTGATGATGAAGAAGGCGCGCGAGAACTTTTTTTTACCATTCTTGTCGGACGAAGGCACACGATCACCCTTGCCAATGACGGGGCTGAAGCGCTTGCGTTGTTCAGCGGCAATGCCTTTGACCTGGTGATAACGGACATTAAGATGCCGGTGATGGACGGTCTGCAGCTGGTGCAGGAGCTCCGGAAGACCGGCTCGAAGACCGATGTGATCATGGTCACGGCCTATGGCGAGGTCGAAACCTATCTTAAGGCCATGAGCCTGGGTGTTGCGGAATATATCAACAAGCCCATCCGCATCAAAGAGCTGAAGCGGATCGTTCACAAAGTCCTTACCGAGAAGCAGGCGAGGTCGGGAAGCTGATGTCCCGGCTGCGGAAAGACCCTATTGTAGGCCGGTGGATCATTGTTGCAAATGACCGGCCGAAGAAGCCGGAAGAATATATCTTCGAAGAACCTGCCGATGATGTGACCCCTGCCGAATGCCCCTTCTGCTCAGGCAACGAAGCCAAGACCCCTCCGGAGATCGCCGCATTCCGCGCTGAAAAAACGCAGCCCAACGCCGCCGGCTGGTGGGTGCGGGTCATACCCAGCAAGTATCCCGTCCTGCACATCGAAGGGAGCCTTGAGCGCGAAGGCACCGGCATCTACGACACCATGAACGGCATCGGCGCCCATGAGCTCATCATCGAAAGCCCGGAGCATGCCCTCAGGCTCGAAGACCTTCCCGAGAGCCAGGTCGAAAAGGTCCTCTGGGCATACCGCGACCGCATCCTCGACCTCGAGCGCGACAGCCGTCTCCGGTACGTGCTCATCTTCAAGAACCAGGGCTGGACGGCCGGTTCCCTGGTAAATCACACCCATTCCCAGATCATCGCCACGCCGGTCATACCCAAGCTCGTCAAGGAAAAACTGGACGGGGCCAAATCGTATTATGACTACAAAGAGCGCTGCATCTTCTGCGACATCATCAGGCAGGAGCTGGCAGCGCCCGAGCGGATCATCGAGGAGACCCGCCATTTTCTGGTCATGGCGCCCTTTGCGCCGCGCTTCCCTTTTGAGACCTGGATCTATCCCAAGAAACATCTCTGCTCCTATACGGACGTGACCAAAGAAGAGACCATGGATTTCGCGCGGACGCTGAAGCATACCCTCAAGCGGCTCGGGATGGTCCTGAACAATCCTCCTTATAACTACATGCTGTACACCGCTCCGAACCGGGTGCCGCGCCGCGGACACTGGCACACGCTGAGCGACGATTTTCACTGGCATCTCGAGATCATGCCGCGGCTTACCCGCGTTGAGGGTTCGAGCGCGGCTCCGGGTTTTTATATCAATCCACACGCCTCCGGAAGCCGCCGCAAAATATCTGAGGGATGTGAAGCTGTGATATCCGTTCCATCGACTGAACGATCCTGCCCGAAGAAAAAAGCCGCACCCTTTTTGGTGCGGCTTTGTTTTGTCCGATGGCATAAACAGAACAAAAGCATTTGGACGCGGATAACATCTGATAAACGCGGATAAAAAGGTGCGGATAAAAAGCCGAAATGGAGAAGGTCGCATCACATGCTTAACTATGAAATCAAATCCGGACGGAGCGCCATCGAGGGAACGGGCGTGTTTGCCGCCACGAGGATCCCTCGCCGCGCAAAGATCGGAGAGGTCACCGGCGAGATCATCTCCATCCGCACGGCGCGAAAGCGAGCCAAGGGAAAGTGCCGCATGTGCCTCATCGACCTGGATCACGCCCATGCGCTGGACTGCACCAGGGGAAACGCGCTCCGTCATTTGAACCACAGCTGCGGGCCCAATGTCTTCATGCGCATTTTTCGGCAGCGGGTGGAGATCTATGCGAAGCGCGACATCAAAGTCGGGGAAGAGCTGACCCTGGACTACGGTGAAACGCCGCATGATGACGGCATGCAGTGCCGGTGCGGGCATCGGGAGTGCAGGAGCAGGATATGAATTCGCATTCTCGTTTTATAGGAGAGTAATTTTCCGCGAGGCTTGATAAAAAAGCACACTATGTAATAATACATTGGTATGCTAAAGAAATAGGAAGGGTCGCGCGATGGATGTTGATAATTATCTCCGAGAGGCCGTGAATACGATGGCTGTAAGGAAAACTCCGGGGTCGAAGGCGGCGATTCTGCTTCTGATCATACCGCTTGTACTTTCTGTCGCGACATGCGGAGGGGGAGGCGGAGGCGCGCCGATGCCTCCCTCCCCTATCTACCCGCGTTTTGCCTACACCGCGAACTATCTCGACAACACCATTTCTATCTACACGGTCGACGCAGCGACCGGCCAGCTGCGCCACAACGGATATGTGCTTGCCGGAGCGAACCCGAGCTCCCTTGCGGTTGACCCTGCAAACCGCTTCGTCTATGCGTCCAACCAGGGTTCCGGCGACATCTCGGTGTACGCCATCGACCGGACAAGCGGGGCGCTCACCGCTGTTTCTTCCGCGCCGACCGGCACCTATCCCGTCTCCCTCAGGATCCATCCCTCCGGCAAGTTCGCCTATGCGGCAAACTACTGGTCCGGCACCATCTCGGTCTACACCATCAACGGAACGACCGGCGCGCTGACCCCGGGGACGCCTGCTCCTGCCGGGGAGAGTCCCTACTCGGTCGCTCTCGACCCATCGGGAAAGTTCACCTACGCGGCGAACTTCGGGTCCCACACCATCTCTGTCTATAGCGTCAACCAGACGACGGGAGCGCTCACGCCGATCTCCTCAGCGCCGACCGGAACGGGCCCGCATTCCCTGGCCGTGCACCGCTCGGGGAAATTCGCCTACGCGGTGAACTTCTGGTCCAACAGCATCTCGGTCTACAGCATCGATCAAGGCTCGGGTGCCTTGTCTGTTCTGGGCTCGGCGCCGACAGGGACGAACCCCTACTGTCTCGCGATCCACCCCTCCGGAAATTTCGCCTATGCGGCGAACCAGAGCTCCGATACCGTCTCGGTCTACGCCATAGATCAGACGACAGGGGCATTGACCCCGGGAGTCGCTGCGGCTGCCGGGAAGACTCCCGACTTCGTTTCCGTGGACCCCTCGGGGAAATTCGCCTATGTTGCCAATGCCGGTTCCCATACAGTCTCGGTCTATGCCATCGATCAGACCTCTGGTGCGCTGACCGACGCGGGCACCGTTTCGGCGCGCAGAGCGCCTGTCTCCCTCGCCATGACCTTCGGAGCCGCGGCAATCCGGTATGAGCCGAAGTTCGCCTATGCGTCCAATAACCTTTCGGGCGATGTCTCAGTCTATACCGTCGACGGTACGACCGGCGCATTGACCGCGGTGTCGTCCGTGCCGACCGGAACCACGCCCGGCTCCGTCACGGTCGGCCCCTCAGGCAGGTTCGCTTATGTGGCAAGCGAGGAGGACAGGAGCATCTCGGTTCATGCCGTAAACCAGACGACCGGGGCCCTCACGAAGGTCTCATCGATGCCGACGGGAACGCGGCCGACGTCCATTGCTGTCGATCCTTCAGGTAGGTTTGCCTATGCAGCGATCGGAGGCGCCGACGCGGTCGCTGTGTTTGACGTGGACCAGACGACGGGAGCATTGACCACGACCTCCACAGCGACTACCGGTGCCTATCCCGTCAGTATCACGGTGGATCCCCTCCGGCCGGTTCGTTTATGTGGCGAATACTTCCGCAGACACCGTCTCCGCATATTCCATCAACAGGACGACCGGAGCGCTCATCTCTGTTGCAACAACGACCACGGGAGGATCTTTGCCCCAGCGGGTGACCGTCGACCCCTCGGGCAGGTTCGCATACGTGACGAATTGGACAGGTGCCGTCAATGTTGACGTCTTTGCCATCGACCAGGACACGGGAGCATTGAGCTCGGTCTCATCTGCGGCCACCGGCATATACCCTGTGAATGTCGCCGTAGATCCCCTCCGGCCGGTTCGCCTATGTGTCCAACAACGGCTCCTACTCGGTCTCGTATCATGCCGTCGACCGCACCACGGGCGAATTGACTGCCAAGGGGGCTGTATCAACCGGAACCTGGACCTCCACCGTGGCGGTCGACCCGTCCGGCAGGTTTGCCTATGCGGCGATCAACGGAGCAGACACAATCGTGGTCTATTTCATCGATCAGACCACGGGGGCACTGACCGCGGTCTCTTCGGCGCCCGCAGGGTCGAATCCGCTCTTCGTGACCATAACCGGAGCGATCCAGTGAACCATGGTCGTCAGGTCGGGACACATCTTTGCCGTGAAGGACATCTCGGGGATGTCGTGTTCTAAGTGGATTCACAAATCCATTAGCTTTTATCGCTCATCATATTTCGAGTTGAGGCACTGTCAGCCGAATGGCCAGATAGCTAAAAATTTTCGTCGCTCGTTGAATGCTAAACTCAAGGCAGCGAGTGCTTATCTCTAACCAGTAATCTGCAACTGTTTCCATCTTCTGCAATTTCACACTTGAAGGTGAAGCTGCGCATTTCTCGAATAAAAAAGGCCGCTGAATTTCAGCGGCCTTTCTCACGTTCGCACGGAACAATGGAAGCTGGTTATTTCGCGTTCATCTTTGTGTAGTTCAGCATGCCGCCGGCAAGCAGGATGTCCCGCTGCCTGCTGCTGAGCGAATACTTGAGCGCGATGCTCTTGCCGGTCGTCTTGTCCGAAAGCGCCAACTCCGCGCCCTTCTTGAGCGCGTCCATGATCCCGCTGATCTCGACCTGGTCGTTCGCACTGATCGCATCGTAATCAGCCTCGTTCGCAAAGGTGAGCGGCAGGATGCCGAAGTTGATCAGGTTCGCGGCGTGAATGCGCTCGAAGGACTTGGCGACCATGGCCTTTACCCCCAGGTACATGGGGCAGATGGCCGCATGCTCGCGGCTCGATCCCTGGCCGTAGCTTGCGCCGGCGATCACGATGTTGTGCACTCCCGCCTTCTTGTTCTCAAGCGCCTTCTTTGAGAACGACGCGTCCAGGCCCTCGAACACGAACTCGGCATACTTGGGGATGTTGGAGCGGTATTTCAGCCGCGATCCGGCAGGCATGATGTGGTCCGTGGTGATCTTGTCGCCGACCTTGATGGCGACCACGCCTTTGATCGTTTCCGGCAGCGGCTCTGCAGCGGGCGGGGCGCCGATGTTGGGGCCGCGGTAGATCGTGACGGCCTGGGGTTCTTTGGACGGAGGCAGGATCATCGAGTCTTCGATCCAGAACTCGCCGGGAAGGCTGATCTCCGGATAGGGGATGCCAAGGCCGCGCGGGTCCGTGATCACGCCGGTCAACGCCGCTGCCACGGCAGACTCGGGGCTTGCCAGATAGACCTTGGCGCTCTTGGTGCCGGAGCGCGCCTCGAAGTTGCGGTTGCTGGTGCGGATCGAGACCGCGTCGGTCCTGGGCGCCTGGCCGCTGCCGATGCAGAAGCCGCAGGTGGATTCGAGGATCCGGGCGCCGGCGGAGATGATGTCGGCAAGCGCGCCGTTCTTCGCGATCATCTCGAGCACCTGGCGCGAACCGGGAGCAACGCCGAAGCTGGTGTCGGGATTGATCTTCCTGCCTTTGAGCATCGAGGCCACGATCATCAGGTCGCGATAGGATGAATTGGTGCAGGACCCGACCATGACCTGGTCCACTTTTGTTCCTGCCAGCTCGGTGACGCGTGCCGATATTGTCCGGCGAGTGCGGTTTTGCCATGAGCGGCTCCACCGTGGCAAGATCCAGTTCGATCACCTTCTCGTAGGCAGCGTCAGCGTCGGCAGCGAGGGCCGTCCAGTCGCCTTCGCGCTTCTGCGCTTTCAGGAAAGCGCGTGTGACCTCATCGCTCGGGAAGACCGAGGTCGTCACGCCAAGTTCCGCGCCCATGTTCGTGATGGTCGCGCGTTCCGGGACCGAAAGCGTTTTAACGCCGTCGCCGCCGTATTCGATCACGGTGCCGACATTTCCCTTGGTCGTGAGCATCCTGAGGATGGTGAGGATGACGTCCTTGGCCGAGACCCAGGGCTGAAGCTTTCCCGTGAGGTTCACTTTAACGACCTTGGGGCAGGTGAGGTAGAACGGCCCGCCTCCCATGGCAACGGCCACGTCCAGGCCGCCGGCGCCGATCGCGATCATGCCGATGCCGCCGCCGGTCGGCGTGTGCGAGTCCGAGCCCAGGAGCGTTTTGCCCGGCCTGCCGAACCGTTCGAGATGGACCTGGTGGCAGATGCCGTTGCCGGCCCGCGAGTAAAAGATGCCGTGCTTTGCGGCCACGGTCTGGAGGTAGCGGTGGTCGTCGGCGTTCTCAAACCCGTCCTGGAGCGTGTTGTGGTCCACGTAGCTCACCGAGAGCTCGGTTTTGACCTTCGGAACTCCCATGGCCTCGAACTGGAGGTAGGCCATGGTGCCGGTGGCGTCCTGCGTCAGGGTCTGGTCGATCCTGATCGCGATCTCGGCGCCAGGCTCGAGTTTTCCTTCAATGAGATGGGATTCCAATATTTTGTAAACGATGTTTTTGCCCATACGGGTAGTACTCCTTTATGTGCTGGAATGTCGCGACATTATATTTCAAGGGCCGGCATAAGGCAACTGGAAATTAGCGCGCCAACGGACCGGCCCTGATCAAGCGGATCAATATGCGCCTGCATCAAAGAGGATACGCAATCGAGAAGGGCTGCAGCAAGATGCCCACACAGCAGCATTACCCTGAAATTACCCCAACCGAATTCTTGACAATACGCATAATGTATCTATAATCGAACCACTCCTTCCCAGACAGGGTGTATTTCTTCACGATTGTATTCGTATCGTTAATTTACAGAATAAATCGATGAAGTAACCGGCGGCACGCCCGGTAAGCATATGCCTGTAAATGTATATGTAGAGGAGACTTTTCCTTATAGTCAACAAACGGTTCTTCAGATTGGAAGCGCAGTATCCGGCATTATTTTTGCTAAACTGGTAAAGACCGGAAATCCGTTGCTTACGACTTAGCCCTAACTAGACAAACACTGGTTGGACATCGATAACGTCACATGAGGCTGGCATGCGCTGCATTTTTTGTAAAAAAGACTCCGCTTCGTCGAAAAGTGTCGAACATATAATGCCTGAATCCATTGGCAGCAAGAAGCGAGTTCTCTCACGTGGAGTCGTATGCGACAAATGCAATAACTATTTTGCTCGAAAAATCGAAGAGCCCGTTCTCAGCCATCCGTCAATAAGAAATTTGAGAGCATGGCATCAAGTACCGAACAAACGCGGTAAATTCCCGTCTCTGCTAGGCCACATCGGTGGAACAGACATCGCAGTCGGTTTTCGGCGTGATCGAAACGGAAAACCCAAACTCGAAACAGAGCGGTTACGGGATACCGAGCACCTGTCGACCGAACTCAGAGCAGGTCTTCCGAATGGCTTTCTTTTTTTGATTGAGATGGACCCTCCAAAACGGGAGATGTCTCGTTTCCTCTGCAAAATGGCACTGGAATCGGTTGCCGAGACGTTTGCGTCAGTTGAAGGCGGCACGGAAGAAGTTGTTGATGAAGTGTTCTTTGATAACATTCGTACCTATGCTCGCTATGGAAACAACTATTCGGAATGGCCATATTTTCAGCGGCGGATTTATCCGGAAACAACTTTGATGCGCCATCCAGAGACAAACGAGTGGATTCCAATTGGCTTTGGGTTTTGCTGGTTCATGAATAAGCGCAGAGAAACACTTTTCGTCTTTTGCTTCTACGGCATTGAATTCGTAATCAACGTTGGCGGCCCTTCGATTCGCGGATACGAGGAGTGGATGGAAGATCATGGAAACATTAGCCCAATGGTTGAGCGCCTTGGCTGTCGGCTCGTGACCGAAGGAGAAGGTCAGTTACAAAAGCACTACCTTCATGGAGACTTCGACTCGCGTAACGGGTTGGCATTCGACAAGCTTCACGGATATTGTCGGTAGGTCTTGGGGTCGAATCTTTGATGTGGACAAATGACCGTCAATAATAACAAAGCTGTCGATTCCAACAATCGCGTCGTGTCCGACCGCTACGCGGCGGTACACCCGGGCGTTAGTTCATCGGGAATGCGAGAATGAATAACAATAAACATATTTTTTATCGGGCTGGACGTGAGACTTTTCGACAATCGTGGTTGTTCGGTCTTACTTTATGCGTGATTTGGTATGGAATTTACCACTTTATCTTTAACATGGATAGAAATGAGCCATTCTTCAAATATTTCGGAATAATTGTATTCTGTATATCATGCTACCTTTTCTTAATCGGGGCTATTTCCCTTGTCTTTTCTAAAACCGTATATGCAAATATACGTTCTAATGGGACATTGTTTCGTACAGGTATAATTGGGTTCAGAAAGACTAATCATATTGAATGGAAAAACATTGAATACGTTGAAATAGTTGAAAAGAACTTAATGAGTTATAACATTGGATCTTATTTAGGATTCGGGTTAATGGAAATTCCTGCAAAGATTTTGCTTTTTCACTTAAAGTCTCCACTATCGGAGAATGAACTTTCAAATATCAATAGTCTCTCCACAAAATATGAACCTAATATTCATCATATTCGCGCCAGTGAGGATGGCTCTGAGCTCTGGCTAAAAAAACCACCTGAAGGCGGCTTTGAAGCGCTTTTATACGAAATATCCAAATACGTAAGTGTCAAATCAATTGAGAAAGCATCACCAA
The DNA here is from genome assembly GCA_963836175.1 of Nitrospirota bacterium. Classification (GTDB taxonomy): domain Bacteria; phylum Nitrospirota; class UBA9217; order UBA9217; family UBA9217; genus GWC2-56-14. Next base: position 200,088 of record CAWIIS010000006.1, on the reverse strand, counting down.
AGCGGTTTAAATCATATATTGCCATCTTGGATATTACTCTTTTTGGTCTTGTTTCCGTGTTTCTTTATTTGGTCAGTACTAATAAAATCATTCTATGGTGAATTCAGAATCACAAGTATGTAGGGTATTACTAACAAATCCGTCGAGAGAAACGCTGAGAACCGCGTTCCTCACGGCGTGTTGAATATTGGAGAAAAAAATGCGAAGAATAATTATCGTCATGATCATGGTCGGGAGTTTATTTTTAACGGCTTTTGCCGAACCAAAAGAGCCATCTGCGCAAATTGATATACTGATTAAAAGGTTACAGTCTGGGAAAGTAGATGGTGCCCTTATAGACTTTTTCTCTGGTAGCTTAATGTTTGAGCAAAAAGAAACGCAGATTCGTGCTATGGACGGGCAGGCTAAAGCAGCTTTCGAATTCTTTGGTAAACCAATTTCGTATGAGATAGTGGAAACTTCCAAAATGGGTACAAGCCTCGTGCGAATCAAGTGGATAACGAAACACAAGAATGAAACGCCGATGTTTTGGAATAGTCTGTTTTATCGTCGAAATAGCAAATGGGAGCCCCTTGGTATTTATTTCTTTGATGACCCACAGAAGGCCGGTTTTTTTTAGAATGAGAATTTAACAACTCCGTCGAGAGAAATACTGAGAACCGCGTTCCTGACGTCGGCGTTGAACTATGCTAAATCTAATTCGCTCATTGTCGTTGGAAACTGGTGCATTAGTAATCATGGCAGCTTCAGCAGCCATGGCTATTGGCGTTGCTTTCATTCCTAATACTATACTGAGGCGTGGTATCGCATCAGCTATCCCATTTATTCTCGCTTATGCCCTTTACTGGTCCCAGCCTCTGCCACAGTCATTTATTTAAATCAACAGAAGCAAGTAGCCAAAATAGTAAATCTCGTACCCGCACTTGACTTGGTTTGAAATGTGGTTTAGTATAGCTATAGATGTCCACATTATAAGGAGGGGCTATGAGAACCATACAAATGACCCTGGATGATGAATTAGTTGCAACAGTTGACAAGGTCGTCAAAAAGTTAAAAACAACCCGGTCCGCTTTTGCACGCAAAGCATTAAGGAATGCCATCAAACAGGTCAATGTCAACGAGCTCGAAAAAAAGCACAAAAAAGGATACGGGCGGCACCCTGCTGACAAAACTGAATTTAGTGTCTGGGAGTCAGAGCAGGAATGGGGTGATTTATGAAGCGGGGTGAGGTGCGATGGTATAAGTTCAAGCATCCTGATAAAAAACGCCCGGTAATTATCTTAACAAGAAATTCCATCCTGGAATACTTAGGTGAAGTTACTATCGCGCCTGTAACTTCGACCATAAGAGATATCCCCAGCGAAGTGCTTTTGTCTCGCTTAGATGGCATGCATAATGATTGTGCCATTAATTGTGACCACATACAAACGGTGTCAAAATCAAACGTCGGATCGCTGATCACCTCCTTATCAAAAGAAAAGCTCAGCAAAGTTCGTGACGCTATTAATTTCGCCTTGAATCTCTAGTTCCACATTACACTGAATATTCAACCAACAGCTCAATACCGTCCGGTCTTCGCCCAGAGCAGGTCAGCCGCGCATTATAAATAACTACGAATTGCTTTTTGGGGACATTTGATAATGTTGTTTGCTATTATATAATTAGCTTGGCCAGCAGTAGACTATTTCAAAAACGTATGGGGACTTCCAAAGGGGCCAGATGCACCCAGGTTCGCGACGCTTGGAGACGAGAAGATGAGAACCGTGATTATTTGCCTGATGATCATATCTTCCCTGATCCTGGGAACGGGGTATCCATCCACTATTTTGACGGCTGCAGTATGCGCAGAGGATGAATGGAGGGCCGAATTCGATGACATCTGCGGCTTGACCACGGATTCGATGACGCTCTCTAAGGACGAGCTTAAGGGGCTCATCGATCGATGTGACAGGCTGAAGCCGCGCATCGAAAAGCTCGATGAATCTGCAGCAAAAGTGTACCTGACGCGGCTCAGGAGGTGCAAGGAACTGCTTGTATATGTCCTTGAATTTAAATCGCAGTAAAGAGGCAACTTGCCGGAGCGGATGCGAACATGACGCCAATAAGATCAACAAAGACAAATGCCATCAGAACGACCCATATCGCTCCCTGTGGAATGAACTGCGGCCTCTGTCGTGCATTTACCAGAGAGAAGAAGCCATGCCCCGGCTGCCGGGGCGACGACAGCGGTAAATCAAAAACCTGCGTCACCTGTCGAATCAAAAACTGTGAGAAGATTCGGCTAGGTAACGCCGGGTACTGCTTCAGCTGTGACAGCTTTCCCTGCGACAGGCTGGCCCACCTGGATAATCGCTATAGGACCAAGTACGGCATGAGTATGATCGACAATCTTGTGAACATAAAGAAGTCCGGCATAAGACTCTTCGTGAGAAACGAAAAGAAGAGGTGGGCCTGTCCGGAGTGCAGTCAACTACTTTGTGTTCATAAACCGCAATGCCTTTTTTGCGGGCACAAGTGGCGTTAGAAATGCCCCATCCGACCTCGTATTTCGGGCTGCTGATTTTTGTGGTATCCGCATCATAATTCCTTTAAATACATGACGAAATTCCCTTCTGTCGATCGCAATCATCCTTCACCAGGCAGATTCTTTTTTGACTTGAGCAAAGCAGTGTGGTACATTTCATGCCTATTTTAAGGAACGAGGTCTCTTTGAATAACCTATTCGACAAAACAACGATCAACGGCATGGAGCTCAGGAACCGCTTTGTCCGGTCCGCGACGTGGGAAGGCATGTGCGACGAGCAGGGCAGGCCGGGGGAGCAGCTTTTGAACTGCTACCGGGAGCTTGCCCGCGGCAAGGTCGGCCTGATCATCACGGGCTATGCCTTTGTGCGGCCTGACGGCAAGCAGATGCCCGGGTCCATCGGAGCGCAGAGCGATGATTTTGCTTCCGAGATGCAGGCGCTTTCGAAGGCCGTGCATGACGAAGGCTGCAGGCTCTGCATGCAGCTGGTGCATACGGGCGGACAGGGAAGGGCGCAGGCAGGAAACAAGCTGATCGCCCCGTCGGCCATCGAGGCGGCGCAGTATACGTCGCCTCCGCTCGCAATGAGCCAGAAGGACATCGATGACGTCGTAGCTGCTTTTGGCGCAAGTGCGGCCAGGGCGAAACAATGGGGCTTCGACGCGGTCCAGCTTCACGCGGCGCACGGCTACCTTATCAACCAGTTTCTGTCGCCGCACACGAACCAGCGGACCGATGGATACGGCGGCAGCATCGAGAACCGCTGTCGCTTCCTTATGGAGGTTTACCAAAGCGTGCGCACAGCGGTCGGTCCCCGCTTCCCCGTGCTGGTCAAACTGAATGGTTCGGATTTTCTTTCCCACGGCCTTGAGATCGGCGAGTCCGTGATCGCAGCACAAGCACTGGACCGCGAAGGGGTGGACGCCATCGAGGTGAGCAGCGGCACGCCTGCGTCAGGAGACAATAACCCGGTGCGCAAGAAGATCGATACGCGGGAGCAGGAGGCGTACAACCTTCCGCTGGCAGAGCGGATCAAGCAGTCCGTCAGCTGCCCCGTTCTTGTCGTCGGCGGGTTCCGGAGCCTTGATCTGATGCGCGAGGTCGTTGAACAAGGCGCAGCGGATTATATCTCACTGGCGCGGCCGCTCATCCGCGAGCCCGAGCTGGTCAAGCTGTGGCAGGAAGGCAGCACTGCCCGCAGCCGCTGTATTTCCTGCAATGGCTGCTACCGTCCCGGCCTCCGGGGAAAAGGGATAGCCTGCATTATCGAACAGGCTGAGCGCAAGAAGGCTCAGTCACCCTCCCCAACCCCTCCCATCGAGGGAGGGGCTACAGCGTAAAGGGAGGGGCTACAAAGTAAGGGAGGGGCTACAGCGTGTTTTCTCTGCCCTCGGGGGGCGAGGACAAAAGTGAAGGGGCTGTCTCGAAAAAAGCCCAGGATTCTGTGCTATAGTTAATGCATCTTCGGGCGACCCCGACCAACAAGGAGGAGCACTATGGTGCAGAAAGCAAGTCCCAAGCTGACGGAAATGATGAACCAGGCCATTGCCGGGGAGCTCCAGGCGATCGTCCAGTACATGTGGCACCACATTATGGTCAAAGGCATGAACTCCTCATCGCTCATGGATGTGTTCGAGGATGTTGCCATGGCGGAGATGAAGCATGCGGAGAAGATCGCGGAGCGGCTTTTCTACTTTGACGTAAGCCCCACGACCAAGCCGAACCCCATCGCCAAGGGCGGCACTCCCGAGCAGATGCTCCAGGCCGATGTGAAGGCCGAGGAAGAGGCGATCACCCTGTATAAAGAGATCATCAAGCAGGCCGCTTCAGAGGGTGATGAGACCACGCGGTTGCTGTTCGAGAGCATCCTCTCCGAGGAGGAGAGCCACCACGATACGTTCACCACGCTGCTGGGACAATAACCATCCTTTAATCCACGGGGGCAAACGCCCCCTTGTCTTTTTCCGCCCCATCGCCTGGTTGCCAAACTCATCATTTAGCAACGCCGCTACCGATTGTGAATCCTCCTCTATCACACCGGACGTCACCTCTTCGCTTACGCCTGGGCACAACGCTTGGGTAATAATCGTTTTTGGTGTAATAGAAAACGCGAAAAATGCTATAATGAGGCCGGACCTCCCTCGGGAGGGTCCGGTCCTTCTCATTTTCCATCAGGCGGTGATCTATCATGTCTATCCGGTTTTTTCGTAGTGCGGCTGCGATTCTGCTGTTATTCGCAATACCGATCAGTGCATTTGCCTCAGCGGGCATATCCGTCTCATCGTCGGGCGGGGGGGCATATTCCATCGATGGCGTCGCATTCGACAGTGCGGCGGCGATCGAGCTTACGATTACCTATGACCGCGGCTCCCTCTCAAATCCGCGCGTAACCCAGGGCCCGCTCCTGTCCGGCGCCCTCGTTGCGGTCAACTCGAATGCGCCCGGCGTTATCCGGATCTCGGCAGTCACCACAACGCCCATAATCGGCGGCGGCAGGCTCGCGTCCGTGATCTTCGATACCAGCGGACCCGGCGGGATTACCTCTGTCTCCGCCCGGCTTGACAAAACGTTGGGATTCAGCACTGACGCCAGGACCGGGAGTGCGCTGCCGGCAACCACGCCGCAAGAGCGGAATCCGCCGGAAACCGCGCCGGCTGAAGAAATGCAAACAACGGCGGCCCGGCCCGCGGTCATTGTTTCCGGAGGGACGGTCGTCGTTCCCGGCGAAGCGGCGCGCACTGTTGATCGCAGTGACCAGGTAACGATGCCCGGCGAGGCGGCTGCCGCGCAGGAGCAGGACCGGCCTGAATTGGCCGTGCTCGCAGCGCGCGAACCGTTGCCGGAGAAGAAACCGGCCGCGCCTGAAACAACGCAATCCAGGAAGATTTACACGCAGCAGAGTGTGCTGGACAGGTTCCGGGAATATAAGGGAGCGCGCTCACAGAAGGCGCTCGTCTCTCTGTTTGAACAGGACGGCATGATCGGGTACCGGCAGGAACCGGCCATTGCCCTGTCGGACGGAAAGAAAACGGTGAAAGCGATATTTATCGCGCCGTCCGAACTGCGGGGAACTCCGGATATCGCCGTTGCGGGCGGCCGCCTGGTCTCGCTCGGCCGGCACCCGGATCTCACCAACACCTGGATAGCGGAATTGCGTCCGTATAAGAACGGCTCTGAAGCCGCGATCACGGTCCCGCTCAAGGACGTCACCATGCTCCTGCCCGTGACGATCTCGCCGCCTGCCGCAGCGGACCTCGACAAATCAGGCGGGGTGACGGAGGATGATTTCAGGCTCTTCCTGAGCGCCGCGAATGCGCAAAAAAACCCCGCCTTCGATCTGAACGGAGACGGAAGGCGTGACTATTTCGATGATTTTATTTTTACTGCGAATTACCTTATGCGGATGGAAGCAGCGGGCAGATGAACTGCAAAGGGCTTTTTATCAGCACAGTACGTGAGTGTCTGTGGGTTCGATTAACATGATGTTCTCTTTTATCCGGGTCCCTGGCTACGGCATCGTGAATTCCCTGCCTGCGATGCGGACCGTCAGGACCGGGCAGGGCGCTTTGCGCACCACTTTCTCCGCGGTGCTGCCGAAGAGCATGTGGTCGATGCCCGTCCTGCCATGGGTCCCGATGACGATCAGGTCCGCCTTCTTTTCTTTTGATATCCTGATGATCTCGACAAAGGGCACGCCCCGCTCCACCATCTGCTCCACGTCCTTCACCCGCGCCGTCGCTTCCGCGGCCCACTTGTCCATCTCTTTCGAAGCGCTCTTTTGCATATCCTCCACGAGGTCGGCGACCGACAGGGTCGAGGGTATGTACCATTCCGCGATGCTGATGTCCTGAATGACGTACAGCAGGATAAGCTTCGCCTCGTAGTCCTTTGCCAGGGACAGCGCATAGTCCATGGCAGCGCGCGCACCGTTCGAAAAATCGGTCGGGAAAAGAATGGTCTTGATCTGCATGGAATGGGGCCTCCTCAGGTAGGAACGCTTAGATTTTATCTCTCATCAGGCGCAATGTCAAACCGAAATCCGGCTAAAGGCTTCTCTCGCGGAGGCGCGGAGGCCGCGGAGAAAAGCAGATATTTTGTTTTTTAGAAACCTTTTCATAGCCGTTGACGTTCTCTGCGAGCTCTGCGTCTCTGCGTGAAATATTCTTCGGGTTTACGTTTAAAAAGCGACTGTCTTTGAAGTGCCTTCGCAGCATCAAGCAGCGGAATTCCATCGGCGTGACCGGCACAGAACGGGCATTTCCCGGGAAAAAAACGATTGACAATTATGGCGCAGGCTGTTATAAATGTCCTCTATTATGCTGCCTGCGACCGAGAAAATATGGATGAACGGCGCGTTCGTGAAGTGGGACGACGCCAAGGTGCATATCCTGACCCACTCCATGCATTACGGTACGGCAGTGTTCGAGGGCATCCGCTGCTACAAGGCTGATGCCGGATCAGCGGTTTTCAGGCTGCAGGAACATGTCAACCGTTTGTTCGAATCCGCCCATATCTGCCAGATGGAGATGCCCTTCACGCGAGAAGCGGTTGTAGAGGCGATCCTGGAAACGATCCGCGTCAACAAGATCGACGCGTGCTACATCAGGCCGATTGCCTTCCTGGGCTACGGCGCCATGGGGATCTTTCCCAAGGAAAATCCGGTCCAGATCTCGATCGCGGTATGGCCCTGGGGCAGTTACCTCGGCGAAGAAGGGGTCAACAACGGCATCCGCGTCAAGATCTCTTCCTACACCCGTCCCCATGTGAACTCGACCATGGTGCGCTCCAAGACCACGGCGAACTATGCAAATTCCCTCCTTGCCAAACGCGAGGCGCTCAAAGATGGGTACGACGAGGCCATGCTGCTCGATACCGACGGCTATGTGGCCGAGGGGAGCGGTGAGAACGTCTTCATGGTCCGCAAAGGCGTGATCAAAACGCCGCCGCTCACGTCGATCCTCGAGGGCATCACGCGCGAGACGATCATACAGCTTGCCGCGGAGCGGGGGATGAAGCTTGTGGAAGAGCGGTTCACGCGCGATGAACTGTATGTCGCCGATGAAGCGTTCTTTACCGGCACGGCAGCCGAGATCACACCGATCCGCGAAGTGGACAACCGGGTGATCGGCACGGGCAAGCCGGGTCCGGTAACGAAAGAGCTGCAGACCGCATACTTCGACTGCGTGCATGGCCGTGAAAAAAAGCACGGGAAGTGGCTCACCTACGTACAGGCAGCAAAGAAATAGGACCCGCGCCGCAGGACGGCCAGCACTCCAGATGGTTTCCCTCAGTGACCGTCGGGCGTCCCCGGATCACATACGCAGCAGAAAAAATGCCGAAGTGGTGGAACTGGTAGACACGCACGTTTGAGGGGCGTGTGGGGCAACCCATGGGGGTTCGATTCCCCCCTTCGGCACCATTTTTATCCGATCGCCGCGCGCAGCGCGGTCTCCTCTGTTCACCTGAGCTGTTCACCATGAAAAAATCTTTCCCCATAGCTGTTCTCATCTTCATCATTCTCCTTGTCCGGTCCATTGCTCATGCCCAGGAGCCGAAAGCCAACAGCCGCGGCATCATCTCGGTCCCTTTGGCGAACGTCCATGAAGAACCGCTGCCCAAATCCCGATTGGCCACGCAGGTGCTGATGGGTGACGAGGTGCGCATCCTGGAAAAGCGGGACTACCGCTACCATATTACCATTCCGAGCCAGGATGATCGCGAAGGCTGGATCCAGCAGGAGGCCGTGCTCATTCCGCGGGACAAAAGTCTTGCCTATCTGAACGACTCCCGCCAGAAGATCGTCATCACCAAAGCCAAGACCGAGGCACTGATCCTCGATAAGACCGGGGACCATAACGTTCCGCTCTATGCGGGCACGCGGCTGCCCGTGATCGAACGTACTGCCAAAGGCTGCAAGGTGCAGTTTCCCGACCGGACCCTGGCCATGATCGATGCCGCCGATGTGATGCCGGTCAAGACCTCCGATCCCATCATGAACGATACGACGCCGGAGGAGATCGTGAAGACCGCGCAGCAGTTCGTCGGCGTGAGCCACCATGCCGGCGGGCTCACGTCCCAGGGCATGGACACTGACGGACTCATCTATATTGTCTACCGGGTCCACGGCATTGCTGCTGGGCACGGACCGCTCCTCGTTCAAGGCCCACGCGGAGCGCGTGGATAAAAAAGAGATCCAGGCCGGGGACATCCTGGTCTTCTCCGGCGAGAGCGACGGGCTTGCGCTCGGCAACGGGCGCTTCCTGCAGGCCACGAAAAAACGTACGGTCCAGGTCGCCGGCATGGGTTCCACACGCTCTGCAGTACGGGCTCCGGGTCATCGGCGCCGAACCGGGCCGGAACAAGGTCCCGGCGGCCATGACCGCTGACGAGATCCTGCTTGCCCAGGCGCGGGCCGCGCGGCTTCCCCTCAACAAGCGCATTGCCTATTGGGCCGGCCGCTTTATCGGTACGCCCTACGATCCCGACCCGCTCGGCCTGTATGTGCGCACGAACCGCATTGTGGCTGATGAAAAGGTCGACTGCATGTACCACACGTTCCGTGCCGTCGAACTTGCCCGGAGCAGCACACCTTTCGAAGCCATCAACGAGGCGCTTGACGCTCCGGTTCATTACCACGGGAGCGCTGGCGGACGGGCTGGTCACGAACTACGACGAGCGCTACCAGTACGGCGAAGACATGGTGTTCGGCGGCAAATGGGGAAGGAACGTGACGACGGAACTGGGCGCGGCGAAGACGATCCCCGGCTCGCGCGGCAGGGACCAGGTCGACATCCTGCCGAAGTCCACGCTCCTGACGCGGGGGCTCCAGAAGAAACTGCAGGACGGGGACATCATCTACTGGGTAAAGGACCCGAAGAAACGCGTTGTGGAAGAGATCGTGGCCCACCTCTCGATCGTTCGTGTCAAAGGCGGCAAGCCCTATCTGATCCATGCAGCAGGCGACAAGGACCGGGCAGACAGGCCTGGCGGGGGCGTAGTGAAGGAAGTCCTCTTTGCCGATTACGTACAGAACATGCGCTTCATCGGCGCTTTTGTGAGCCGCTTCGAGCAGTAAGAAGTAAAATTCAGCCATAGCGACAGCCTTAATATCCTGAACGGATCCCCCTCACCCTATCCTCTCCCTCGCTGGGGAGAGGATAAAAATACGAAATTCACACAACGCCAAAGTTATCCGAGCTCGCATTTGAACCAATACTTTCGTTTGACATCCCTCGTCCTTCTCTGCTATTCTCACACACATATCTTTCCTCTATATGGGATCAGGGCCTTGCTCTCATTCCGCAATCCGCAATCCGAAATCCGCAATTGAACAACAAGGAGCCCTATGCTCTCGAAAGTCATCAGCTCGGCAGTTCTCGGCATTGACGCCTATCCGGTCGAGGTTGAGGTCGACATCGCGAGCCGGGGGCTTCCCTTCTTCTCAACCGTCGGCCTTCCCGATGCAGCTGTCAAAGAAAGCAAGGAGCGCGTGCGCGCAGCGCTCAAGAACACGGGTTTCGACTTTCCGCTCAAACAGGTCATTGTCAACCTGGCGCCTGCTGACATTAAAAAGGAAGGTTCAGCCTTCGACCTGCCTATCGCCATCGGCATGCTGATCGCCGAGGGCGTGTTGACGCAGGAACAGGTGTCCGGCTACCTCATCGTGGGAGAGCTTGCGCTCGACGGCCGCGTCAAACCCGTGCGCGGCGCGCTATCCATGGCCGTGCTCGCCAAAAAAGCGGGTTACCGCGGCATGATCATTCCCGCCGACAATGCCCAGGAAGCGGCCGTGGTCGAGTCCGTCAGGATCTTCGGCATGCAGACGCTGCCGCAGGTGGTGGAGTTCCTCATGGGAAGGCAGGCGGTCGAGCCGGTCGCCATGGATGTGAGGAACGCCTTTGCGGCCTACTCTGCCTACCAGGAGGACTTCTTCGAGGTCAAAGGCCAGGAGCATGCCAAGCGCGCCATCGAGATCGCCGCGGCCGGCAGCCACAACATCATCATGATCGGCCCTCCGGGCTCGGGCAAGACCATGCTCGCCCGCCGCTTGCCGTCGGTGCTGCCGCAGATGAGCTTTGACGAGTCGATCGAGACCACGAAGATCCACAGCATCATGGGGCTTTTAAAGCACGGCCAGCCGCTCATCGCGACCCGTCCCTATCGTTCGCCGCACCACACGATCTCCGATGCCGGGCTCATCGGCGGGGGGCAGATCCCGAAGCCCGGCGAGGTGAGCCTGTCGCATAACGGCGTGCTGTTTCTCGACGAACTGCCTGAGTTCAAGCGCAATGTGCTCGAAGCGCTCCGCCAGCCGCTCGAGGACGGCCAGGTCACGATCTCGCGCGCGATAACGTCGCTCACCTACCCCGCATCCATGATGCTCGTCGCCGCCATGAACCCCTGCAAGTGCGGGTTCCACGGCGACCCCTTCCATCAATGCCTCTGCACGCCGCACCAGATCCAGACCTACCGCTCCAAAGTTTCCGGCCCGCTCATGGACCGCATCGACATCCATATCGAAGTGCCGGCCATCAAGTTCAACGAGATCGCCTCCGACGCCCTGGGCGAGCCCTCGTCGTCGATCCGCGAGCGCGTGACCCGCGCCCGCATGATCCAGCAGGGGCGGTTCTCCGGTGACGGCATCTACGCCAACGCGCAGATGAAGCCGCGCCATATCCGCAAGTACTGCAAGATCGATGAGTCCTGCACGACCCTCATGGAGTCTGCCATGAACCGGCTCGGCCTGTCCGCCCGCGCGTATAACCGCATCCTGAAAGTGGCGAGGACGATCGCTGATATTGACGGAAATGAAAAGATCGCCTCGCATCATATCTCCGAAGCGATCCAGTATCGGAGTCTGGACAGACGGGTGAGTTGATTCTTTCATTTGGCTCCGGCTTGTGACGCAGAATATTCTGAAATATCATGCAATAAAACATTCAGAAGATGCTCTTGACACCCCCTCCCCGCTCCCCAAATCCTGAGATATAGTTGAATTAGTCATGCGCTTGGATGCGATGAAGGTGTCCTTTCTTATTTTGCTGCGACATGAATAAAAGTATATGAAGATAAAAGATGAGCCGACGATCCTGTTTACGATGTTGGCAGAGGGAAATTGCGAAGGTTAAGCGAAAAAAATGGCTAAAAAAATAAAACCGGAACCAGACGAAACGGTCCGCTTTCCCCGGTTCGCGGCAAAAAAAATATTTGAATTAACGGGAGATAATTATATCCGATCGATAGCGGAGATCATTGTTCGGGACATGGATCTCGGCCTCGACTATGCGTTTGTCGGAGAATTGATCGAAGAAAAGAGAATAAGGACCACGGCGCTCTATGCACACGACCGCTTTATCGAAAATCTTGAGTACGACCTGGAGAATACACCCTGCAATTTTGTAGCGGGCAAGCAATTGTGCATTTACCCGCGGGACGTCCAAAGGCTCTTTCCGAAGGATGCGGTTCTTTTGGATTTTGGCGCAGAGAGTTATATGGGCATTCCGCTCTTTTCGTCAACAGGACGGCCCCTGGGCTTGATCGCGGCGCTCGGGACGAAGGCAATACCGGCGGACCGACAGGAAGAAATAACGGCCCTTCTGCAGATCTTCGGGGCCAGGGCGGCCGCAGAACTCGAACGAAAAAACGCCGAACAGGCGCTTAAGAGATCGGCCGAGAACTACCGCTCCATATTCGATGCTGCGAATGACGCTATTTTCATCCATGATATAGAAACCGGTGCGGTCCTCGAAGTCAATCCAAAAACAGCGGAGATGTATGGATACTCGGTTGACGAAGTGGTCGGGATCGATCCGGAAGCCATGAGTGCGGGAACCCCGGGCTATGGTCGGAAGGAGGCCATGCAATGGATCCGCCGCGCGGCCGAAGGCCCGCCGCAGGTGTTCGAATGGCTGGCAAAAAATAAAAAAGGAGAACTGTTCTGGGTCGAGATCAATCTCAAGCGGGCCGACGTTGGAGTGCAGCAGCGGGTACTGGCGATTGTGCGGGACATCACCGCGCGCAAGGAGGCCGAGGAGCGGTTGAAACAGCTCAGCCAGCTTCATCAACTGATCCTCGAAGCTGCGGGCGAAGGGATCTTCGGGATCGACAGACTGGGCAATTTTATTTTCATGAATAAAGCCGCTGCCGCCATGCTGGGCTACACTCCTGCAGAATGCATCGGCAGGCACAGCTCCTCATGCATGCCCTATGTAAGGTGGGCCGACGGCACCTGCTATCCCGAGAAGGAGTGCAAGACGTATGCGCCGTTCGAGGAAGGAAAAGCGAGGCATGTTGAAGACGAATGCTTCTGCAGAAGGGGTGGTACGAGATTTCCTGTTGAATATACCAGTACGCCGATTGTAGCGGACGGCCGGATACTCGGCTCGGTCGTTACGTTCAGCGATATCACCGCGCGCAGGACGGCCGAGGAGGCCCTGCGTACGTCCGAAGCAAATTACCGGGAGATTTTCGATTCCGTCAATGATGCGATCTTTGTTCACGACATAGACACGGGCAATGTTATTTCCTCCAACCGGAAGACATCCGAAATGTTCGGATACTCGCAGGATGAATTTCAAAAATTCCTTTCCGAGTCCCTCTTCAGCGGAGTTTCGGGCTATACCGCGCAGGATGGGCTGAAATGGATCCGGCGCGCTGCCGAAGGTCCTCCCCAGCTTTTCGAATGGCAGAGCAGGAGAAAAAACGGGCAATTGTTCTGGGTCGAAGTGAATCTCAAGCGCGCGGTCATCGGAGGGGAAACCCGGCTGCTCGCCATTGTCCGCGAGATAACCGACCGGAAACAGGCCGAGCAAAAATTGCAGGAAAGCGAAGAACGCTTCCGGCAGCTTGCGGAGAATACAAACCAGATCTTCTGGTTCATGACGCCCGAGCCTGAGCGGATCCATTATGTAAATCCGGCCTTTGAAGCCATCTGGGGTTGTTCGGCCGAGGACCTCTATCGCAATCCGCGGCTCTGGGTACAGGCTATTCATCCCGAAGACCGGGACCGCGTGGATCAGGCCTTTAACGACTGGGCAGCCGGGAAAGCTGCAAGCTTCGACATGGAATACCGTATTGTGAGGCAGGACGGCGGCATACGATGGATACGCGACCGGGGCACGATGGTGCGGGACGCAGAGGGCCGGATTGTCCGTTTGAGCGGCATTGCGGACGACATAACCGAGCGCAAAAAAATCGAGCAGGAAGTCCAAAAAGCAAAGGCCCTGCTCGAAGAGGCCCAGCGCATATCCGGAATCGGCAATTGGGAATGGGACGTCCAGACAAGCAAGCTGACCTTGTCCGATGAAGTCTACCGCATCTTCAATATACGGCGCGGAGAATCCAAAGAAGCGCTTGAAGTCATTATGGAGAGGGTGCATCCCGAGGACAGGCCCGCTTTGGACAAATCGATTGCAGAAGCGGCAAATAAGCGAAAAGAGAATTCCGTGAACGAGTTCCGGATTATCAGGAAGGAAGGAGACATTCGGATCCTGCATGCCCGATCGCTCTTTCAGTACAACAGCGCAGGCGCCGTGGTCGGGATGAGAGGAACCACGCAGGATGTAACCGAGGCGCGCCAGGCCGAAGAAGAATTAAAATTAACACAGTTCTCGGTCGACCACGCTTCGATATCGGTATTTCTGGTCGACCGCGCCGCGCGAATTCTCTATGTAAACGAGCAGGCATGCCGCATCCTCGGGTATGCGCGCGAGGAACTGCTGGCCATGAAGATTTTCGATCTGGACCCGAATGTCCGGGTTTCGTCATGGCATGCCAGATGGGCGCGGATCAAAAAAGAAACACCGCTGCATTTCGAGACGCTGCACACAAAAAAAGACGGGAGCGTGATCCCCGTCGAGATCACCATCAATTATATTGCATTCAGCGGCCGTGAGTATAACTGGGCATTTGCGCAGGACATCAGCGAACGAAAAAAGACCGAGCAGGAATTTGCAAAAATAAGCCGCCAAAACGAGTTGATCCTCGAATCGGCCGGCGACGGCATTCTCGGAATGAACGCGCAAGGAAACCATATTCTGATTAACAATGCCGCGTTAAGCATTCTCGGGTATACGTCCGAAGAGCTGATGGGGAAACACAGTCATCTCATCTGGCACCATAGCAGGGCGGATGGAAGTCCGTACCCTGAAAGTGAGTGCGCGATCTATCAAACCAGATGGGACGGGAACTCGCGCCACGTTGACGGCGACGTATTCTGGAAAAAGGACGGAACGAACTTCCCGGTGGAGTATGTGACGACACCCATTCGCGAGAAAGACGCCATCGTCGGCACCGTGGTCTCGTTCAAGGATATTTCGGAGCGAAAACGGGCCGAGGCCGCCCTTCTCGAAAGCGAGGAGCGATTCCGCACCCTGGCCGATAACATCGCTCAGCTCGCGTGGATGACCGATGAGAAGGGGGAGGTATTCTGGTATAACAAACGCTGGTTCGACTACACGGGAACGACCCTGGAGGAAATGCAAGGATGGGGATGGCAAAAGGTCCATCACCCCGATCACGTAAACCGGGTCGTGAAAAAGATCAGGCACTGCTTTGAAACGGGAGAATTCTGGGAGGATACCTTCCCGCTGCGGAGCAAGGATGGCGAGTATCAATGGTTTCTCTCGAGGGCGATACCCATTCGCAACGCCGAGGGGAAAATCGTCCGCTGGCTTCGGCACCAATACGGACATTACCGACCGGATGCGGATGGAAGAAGAGATTCGGCATATGGCGCAGCACGACGCCCTGACCGGGCTTCCGAACCGGCGGCTGTTCATCGACATCCTGCAGGTCGAGCTGGCAGAGGCCCGGCGTCACAGGACGAAACTTGCGGTCCTGTTTCTCGACCTCGACCACTTCAAGGAGATCAACGATACGCTCGGCCACGATGCCGGGGACGATCTGCTTAAAAAGGTGTCTGAGCGATTCAGGCAGGCCACCCGCGAATCGGACACCGTCGCCCGAATCGGCGGGGACGAATTCAACATGATCCTCTCGGATATCGGCCGTATCGAAGATGTGAGCGACATTGCGGCCAAGATCGTCGATGCTCTCCGGGAGCCGATCGTCATTGGCGGGCATGAACTGCATGTCACGACGAGCATCGGGATCAGCATATATCCGGATGACAGCAGCGATATTGAAACGCTGATCCGCTATGCGGACAGCGCCATGTACCACGCGAAGGAAAGCGGCAGGAACACGTTCCGGTTCTCTGATCCCTCGATCAACGTGAAGACCATCGAGCGGATGAAGCTGGAACGATGGCTGCGCCAGACGATACGCCGCGAGGAGCTTGTCGTCCTCTATCAGCCCCAGATCGACATCAGATCGAAAAAGATATCCTATGCCGAGGCGCTGGTCCGATGGAACCACCCGCAAAGAGGTCTGCTTGAGCCCCGGGACTTTATTCCGCTCGCCGAGGAGACGGGGTTCATAACTTCGATCGACGAATGGGTGCTGAGGACCGCCTGCTCGCAGGCTGCCGCATGGAGGAAGGCGGGACTGGAGGATTTTAGTATTACCGTCAACCTTTCCGCACGGCTGTTCCAGAGTCCCGGCCTCGTGAAGACGATATCCGCCGTTCTGACGGAAACAGGACTGCCGCCAGGCTGCCTCGACCTGGATGTGACCGAAAGCACGGCAATGAGCGATGTCAGGCAGAGCGCCTCGCAGCTCGGGGAATTGCGGGAACTGGGAGTGCATATTTCGATACACAATTTCGGCACCGGCTATTCGTCGCTCAATTACCTCAAGAAGCTGCCGATCGAGCGGCTTAAGATAGACCAGTCATTTATTCATGAGATAGCCACAGATTCCGATGACCGCGCGATCATCGGCGCAGTCACTTCCATGGCGCACAAGATGGGCATACGGACGGTTGCCGAGGGCGTCGAGACCGAGGAGCAGCTCGCTTTCCTGCGCGATTCGGAATGCGATGGGGCCCAGGGATATTTGTTCAGCAGGCCAATGCCTGCTGAACAATTCAGGGAGCTCGTGGAGGCGGGAAAATAGACCTCCCCTTAAATTAGAAAAACCTTTTTCATGCAGACAGGTCATCGCCTCACGATGAGTACCGGGATTTTCGTGTCCTTGTGAATGACACCGTACGTGACGCTGCCGAGCACGGCCGCCTTTAGGGCGCTTTTGCCATGGGAGCCCATAACGATCAGGTCAACTTTTGATTTTGTTGCTTCGTTCACAATTTGCTCCACGGGATGCCCTGTCCTGATAATCGCTTTGTATTGAATGCGATTCCGTTTACATATCTTTTCTATCTCGTCCGTGGAGGATTGCGCTGACTGCTTCAGATAATCTTCAACAGACTCTTTTAAATGGGTCGGCGATGCGGAAGCTGAAACCGACTGCTCGATGACGAAGCGTTTATCGATGACACTCAGGAGCGTCAACGATGCGCCTGTTTGCTTCGCGAGCCCGACCGCGTATTCCGCAGCCTTATGTGACATTTTTGAACCGTCTATCGGTACAAGGATCCTGGAAATCATAAACCCTCCTTTTTTCCGCAATTCAATAAAAAAATCGCCATACCTCAGTGATGCTTATATTACCTAAAGTATAAAGCGCTATCAGTGAAGTTTCAAGTCAGAGGCCCGGTGCCTTCATGTGCCCGGCGCAATGAATCCATTTCATAAGCGTTTGTTTAATGTAGTGAAATCGTGCAACCATTATTTTTTGCCAATCCTAATTAACTTGACTCGTCAGCGTCGTTTCTCTATACTTACTAGCAAAATGTTTCAATATGCAGTATTTCTCTCCACATCCGGTTCTGCATCGCACCCGTGCTGACGATTGACAAACACCAGCAGAATCAAAAAGGAGCATGGAATGACCAGTTCCGAACGCCCTGTCAGATCCGCTTTTCGGCTTGTCCTGATCGCCTTCATCTCGATGGTTACCTGCATCACCTCCTCATGGGCGGAACCGGTCAATAAACGAAAAAGCCCCACCGCAATAGTTGCGGTCATCCACTGCGAGTACAGCCCGGTCTCTTTCTGGAATAAGGCCACCAACGCCCCATCCGGTTTCCTTGTGGATATCATGGACATTGTCGCCGCTCGTGCGGGGCTCCAGGTGAGCTACATCTGCAAAAATGGCTGGGATGATATGATTACCGCAGTCGTGAGCAGCGAAGGTGACGTGAGCGGCCTGATGAAGAGTAAGGAACGTGAAAAGATACTGTTGTTCAGCGTTCCGATCGAAACATCATACCTTTCCTTTTTCGCCCGGACCCAAAGTAACGTGGACCTCGCACACCTGCCTTCCGGTCATACCGTGGGCGTTATAAAAGGAAGCATGTCCTACGAACAGATGAAGGACCGGCCCGGGGTGAGGCTTCAAATATACGGCAGCTACCGGGAGGGCCTGTTCGGCCTCCTGGCGGGTGAGATCAGCCTCTTCGCGGGCGAGGACTCCATGGTCTTGAAACAGATGCAGGAAGTCCGTTTGGAGGACCGCATCAGGAAGGTCGGGAAGCCTTTTGTTGAGCGGCAGAGATGCCTGGTCGTGCGGAAGGACAGCGTTCAATTGTTTCAGGTTCTGGACAACATCCTGCGTGACTTTGTGGGCGGCCCTGAATATCAGCGGGTTTATCTTAAATGGTATGGAGCGCCTGCGCCCTTCTGGACAAACAAAAAAATCCTTACATTCAGCGGTGTATTACTGCTCATCACCGTCATCGGCATGGCGGCCTGGCGGTATGCGTCCATATCCAGGATCAACAGGGAACTCATGCGAACAATGGCCGAGCGCAAGCAGGCTGATGAGCAGGTACGGCGCTCCCTGAAGGAAAAGGAAGTGATGCTGAAGGAGATCCACCATCGGGTAAAAAACAATATGCAGGTGATCTACAGCCTGCTGAACCTCCAGGCAAAGGGCAGCGCCGACACGGCGGTCCGCGTCATACTTGAGGAAAGCCGGGACAGGGTGAATTCCATGGCCCTGGTCCACGAGAAGCTGTACCAGTCAAAAAACATGGCGTCTATCGATTTCAAAGAATATCTGCAGAGCCTTGTTCTGGGGATTGCCAGCACGTTCAAGCGGCATGATGTTCTGGTGTCCGTGGAAATGGATTCCCTTGCCCTTGACGTCAATGTCGGTATTCCCTGCGGCCTGATCGTGAATGAGCTGGTCTCGAACAGCCTCAAATACGCCTTTCCGGATGGAAGAACGGGTGCGATCAAACTCGGCATCAACAAAAACAGCGAGGGGAACCACGTCCTTACGGTCCAGGACAACGGTGTCGGCTTTCCAGCGGAAGTAGACTTCAGGAACACAATGTCGCTCGGACTGAAACTGGTCAATGTTCTGACCGGGCAGATCTGCGGCACGATCGAGCTTTTGCAGGCGGAAGGGGCCCGATTCACGATAACCTTCCCTGGTAATTCACATCAGGAACAAAAACCCGGATAAAAAAAGAATATTGCTGATTGAAGGACTCAAATCAGGGAAGTGCTCCTTCCGTGTCCAAATGCTTTTTTCATGTTTATGTTTTTTCATCATTCATGGCGCAAGCCCTGCGTTCTTTTCAAGGGCAAGACCCTGCCTGTTCGGTCATCAATCCTGCCGGTAACCTCCACCACCAAAATGGCGCTTGAAAAGCACCTCAAAATGCGGTACTCTCGGTAGGAATATACATTCGTGCATATCACTTTTCCCGGCCAAGGAGACACGCGCTCGTGCCTGATATCCCTGATGCTCCCTTTTCCGGTGTTCCTTTAGCGTCTGCCGGTCCCGCTCTCTCGATCATCCCGCTGGGCGGCGTGGGCGAGATCGGCCTGAACATGACCGTGCTCGAATACGGCGATGATATCATCGTGATCGATTCGGGCCTCATGTTCCCCGACGCCGAGATGCTCGGCGTGGACATCGTGATCCCCGATTTCACCTACCTCGTCGAGAACAAGGAGCGCGTGCGCGGCATCCTGATCACCCATGCCCACGAGGACCACATCGGCGCCCTGCCGTTCCTGCTGCGCGAGGTCAATGTTCCGGTCTACGGCACCCGCTTGACGCTCGGCTTCATCAAGGACAAGCTCGAGGAGCATGGACTCGATACCGACAGCGACAGCTTATGACCGTGAAGCCCAGGGACGTGGTGGAACTCGGCTGCTTCTCAGTGGAGTTCATCCGCGTGACCCACAGCATCGTGGACGGCTGCGGCCTGGGCATCACGACGCCGGTGGGGCGCGTGGTCCACACAGGCGACTTCAAGATCGACCCCACGCCCGTGGACAACGAGATCATGGACCTGCGCACCTTTGCCGAATACGGCGACAAGGGAACGCTGGTGTTCCTGTCGGACAGCACCAACGCCGGGCAGGGCGGCTACACCTTCTCGGAAAAGGAAGTGCGGCGCGGCATGGAGGACATCTTCCACCGCGCAGCCGGCAGGATCGTGGTTGCCACCTTTGCCTCGAACATCCACCGGGTGCAGCAGATCGTGGACGTGGCGGTCATGTACGGCCGGAAGGTGATCCTGAACGGCAAGAGCATGATCTCCAACGCCCAGATCGCCCTCGACCTCGGCTATCTCCGGATGCCGCCCGAGACCTGGCTCAAGATCGAAGCGCTTAAGAACCTGCCTGACGACAAGGTCGTGCTGATCACCACGGGCAGCCAGGGCGAGCCCATGAGCGCGCTGTCACGCATGGCAGCGAACGACCACAAGCATTTCCAGATCAGGAAGGGCGACACGATCGTGCTTTCGTCCAAGATGATCCCGGGCAATGAGCGCGCCATCACGGGCATCATCAACCATCTGTTCAAGCGCGGGGCCGAGGTCTTCTACGAAAAGGTCTCGGAGATCCATGTCTCGGGCCATGCGTCCAAGGAAGAGCTGAAGCTGATGCTGAACCTCGTTAAGCCGCGCTACTTCATCCCGGTCCATGGCGAGTATCGCCACCTGGTGTACCACAGCCAGCTGGCAAGGAAGGTGGGCATCCCGGAAGAGCATGTCTTTATCCTGGAGGACGGCGAGGTGATGGAGTTCACCCCAGGCACCGCGACGCGGGCGGGCCGGGTCCAGGCCGGCCGCGTGCTGATCGACGGCAAGGCCACCGGCGGCGTCGAGTCCGTGGTGATCCGCGACCGGATGCGGCTCGCGCACGACGGCGTGGTGATCGTGATCCTCGCCATAGAAAAGCTGACCGGCGCCGTCATCTCAGGTCCGGACATCGTATCGCGCGGATTCGTGTTCGAAGACGCCTCGCAGGAGCTTCTGGCAGAGGTGAAGGACCTGGTGACGGACACGCTCCGGACCATGATTCCCGAGGCCAAGGGCGACTGGGCGCTCGTTTCCGCCAAGGTGCGGAGCGTGCTCAAGAAGTTCATCAACAAGCGCATGGAGCGGCGGCCCATGATCCTGCCGATCATCACGGAGATATAGGTGCAATACATGAATGCTCTCGACTTAGAACTATAAGTTTCCATGTTAATCCAGTGACAGGAGGTGCAATGGAGCTATCCGCAAGCTACAAAGGACGTGAGCTAGCATTTATTAAACACACCCTCCTTGAATCTTACCTTGAACGTCTTTTCATGATCGTTGGCCAACACGAAAAGATAATTTGTTATGTTGATTGCTTTGCAGGTCCCTGGCAAGAAGAAGACGCTGATTTGAAAGGCACCTCTATTGCCATTTCGCTGAACATAATGCAGAAATGCCGCGATGGCTTGCGTCATCTTGGCAAAGATGTTCAATTTCGTGCTTTATATATAGAAAAAGAAGAAAAACCTTTTGATAAACTTGAGGCCTTCTTGAAGGGTCAATCAAAACCTGGTATCGAAACGCAGGCTCTTAAAGGCGATTTTATAGACAAACGCAATGACATTCTAGCGTGGTGTGGGGCTCGGACTTCACCTTCTTTTTTATTGATCCAAAAGGCTGGAAACAAGCTGTAGAGATACCAACATTGCTTCCCTTGCTTCAACGGCCATATTCTGAATATCTAATTAACTTCATGTATGATTTCCTAGTGCGTACCCATACACAGCAAGCGTTCGCAGACGATATGAAGGCAATATTCGGCGAAGTACCAGACACGCAGGGAATGGACCCAAAAGAACGAGAAACAACTTTGCTAAGAAAATATCGTACCCAGTTAAAGAATGCACAGCCGCAGGCAGAAGATAAGCCACGGTCTGCATATGTTGCGGTGCTTGATTCAGTGAAGAATCGGACAAAGTATCACCTAGTCTATTTAACTCGTCATCCATTTGGCATAAGAGTGTTTATGGAGGCATCAGCAAAGGTAGATATTGTTCAGAAAACAGTGCGGGTGCACACCAAGCAAGAAAAACGCATCGAAAAGTCCGGACAGTCTGAGATATTTACAGATTCTGTTGAGATGGTAAAGGATGATGGTCGCGTAGAGTTGAGTGAGGTGAAAAAGTACTGGCTGGCACAATTATCGTCAATACCGAAGTATTTTGGTATAATACAGCTCGCGGACATGTTAGAAGAAACTGACTGGTTTATCGGCGACATGCAAAATGCATTCGGCGAACTCGAAGAAGAGGGCAAAGTCAAAAATATTGACAGTATTGAGAAAGCGTACGGCAATAGCTTTGTTCACTTTGAAGAGAATAAAGGCAAAGGCGAAAATTGGTGAGATTATGAGCACACAAACTTCTATTGAATGGACTGAGCAAACCTGGAACCCGACGGTGGGATGCACGAAGATATCGCCGGGTTGTCAGAATTGCTATGCCGAGACCATGTCGCGACCGTCTGAAAGCCATGGGCGCGAATGGGTATGAGAATGGCTTTAAGCTCACGCTTTTGCCGGAACGCCTGATCCGATCCATTAGAGCGAAGTAAGCCGACAATCTACTTTGTGAATTCCATGAGCGATCTTTTTCATGAGAAAATACCCGCTGCCTACATTAAGCAGGTCTTCGATGTGATGAAGAAGGCTCCGCAGCATACGTTTCAGGTTTTGACCAAGCGTGCCGACAAGATGGCGGAGTTCTTTAAAACCTACCAGGCATCAACAAACGCATGGCTTGGCGCTACAGTCGAGAATAAACAACACGGCATCCCTCGGATTGCTCAACTCCGCAAGGTTAAGGCGCATGTGCGCTTTCTTATCGATAGAACCTCTGCTCGAAGATTTGGGCAAGCTTGATCTGAGCGGCATCCACTGGGTCATTGTCGGCGGTGAATCAGGCCCGAAGGCGCGGCTGATGAAGCCCGAGTGGGTCATGAATATCAAGCGACAATGCGAAGAACAAAACGTCGCCTTTTTCTTCAAACAGTGGGGCGGCTGGGGCGCTGATGGGAGAAAACGGGCAAAGAAGGAAAATGGACGATTGTTGCTTGGCCGCACATGGGATGAGGTGCCGAATTGAGCACGGTGGTGCTGCCCCTGTTGTGCCGGTAAGATAACATTACAAAATTGGAGAAGCGGTGAAAGCTCTTATGCCCGTTGTGCTCATTGAACAGAAAATATATTTGATACGCGGTTTAAAGGTCATGTTGAGCACGGATCTGGCCGATCTTTATGGAGTAGAGCCAAAGGTACTTGTTCAAACGTTAAAGAGAAATCAAGACCGCTTCCCTGACGATTTTATGTTTCAGCTTACGAAAGAGGAGTTTCTAAACTTGAAGTCACAAATTGTGACTTCAAGTTGGGGTGGTCTCAGACGGGCAATGCCCTATGCCTTCACCGAACAGGGTGTGGCCATGCTTTCGAGTGTTTTGAACAGCAAGCGCGCGGTGCAGGTCAATATCGCCATCATGCGCGCATTCGTCAAGCTGCGGGAGATGATCTCCTCTAATAAGGATTTGGCGAAGAAACTTCTGGAACTCGAGAAGAAATACGATATGCAGTTCAAGGTGGTATTCGACGCTATTAGAGAGCTGATGAAGCACCCGGAACCCAAGGAGAAAAAGATCGGTTTTTTAGTTAAAGAAACCAAGGCACGCTACCGCACAACACGACGCTGAATGTTTCAAGTTGATGGGAATACAATAGAATAATGCCGACCTTAACCTGGCTTACAGAAATTGCATATTACATCTTGGACTAACGTACAAAGATATGGCATACTATGAAGAAGCGATTCAAGCTTTTCAGAAGTTGCTTGGCGAAATGATAAGTCAGAAAATGCCGAAATTGCAATGAACTATATTGCTCATATGCAAAAGCAACGGTAACATCATGGAGTCGCCATGACCATCAATAAGATAGATGAATTCGAACACAGCAAGCGCGGACAGGACCGGGCTGCGCTTAAGCACTCATTTGCCAACCGGCTGATCTATTCGCTCGGCAAAGACCCGATCACGGCCACGCACCGCGACTGGTTCCATACCACGGCCTATGCCGTGCGCGAGCGGCTGATCGAGCGCTGGATGGAGACCATGCGCAGCTACTAC
The DNA here is from genome assembly GCA_963836175.1 of Nitrospirota bacterium. Taxonomy (GTDB): domain Bacteria; phylum Nitrospirota; class UBA9217; order UBA9217; family UBA9217; genus GWC2-56-14. The sequence continues at coordinate 176,164 of CAWIIS010000006.1, read as the reverse complement.
GATCCGATGCCAAGCGCGTGTACTATCTGTCCATGGAGTTTCTGACCGGCCGGCTGCTGGCAAACAGCCTGCTGAACATGGGGTTCTACGAGGAATGCCGCGAGGCGCTGTCCGATCTTGAACTGGACATCGAGCGGATCCGCGAGCTGGAGATGGACGCCGCCCTGGGCAACGGCGGGCTCGGCAGGCTTGCCGCCTGTTTTCTCGACTCCATGGCAACGCTCTCCTGCCCGGCTACGGCTACGGCATCCGCTACGAGTACGGCATGTTCACCCAGCGCATCGAGAACGGCTACCAGGTCGAGCATCCCGACAACTGGCTGCGCTACGGCAATCCCTGGGAGTTCCCGCGGCCCGAGGTGCTCTTTCCCGGTGAAGTTCGGCGGCCGGGTGGTGCAGTTCAAGGACGAACAGGGCCAGTCCCATTTTCACTGGGTCGACACGGAAGACGTGATGGCCATGGCCTACGACACGCCGGTGCCCGGCTACGACACCGAGCACGGTGAACAACATGCGGCTCTGGTCCGCCAAGGCGTCGCGCGATTTCAACCTGAAGTACTTCAACGAGGGCAACTACATCAAGGCGGTGGAGGACAAGAACGAATCGGAGAACCTTTCCAAGGTGCTCTACCCCGACGACACCACCGAGATGGGGCGCGAGCTGCGGCTCAAGCAGCAATACTTCTTCGTCTGCGCCTCGCTCCAGGACATCCTCGCGGCGCTTCACCAAGTATCATCAGAACCTGGACGAGCTGCCGGACAAGGTCGCGATCCAGCTGAACGACACCCATCCGTCGATCGCCATTCCGGAGCTCATGCGCGTGCTGCTCGATCTCCATCACCTGGACTGGGACCGCGCCTGGGACATCACGCGCCGCACCTTCTCCTACACCAACCACACGCTCATGCCCGAAGCGCTCGAGACCTGGCCGGTGGGCCTCTTCGAGGAGATCCTGCCGCGCCACCTCCAGATCATCTACGAGATCAACTCCCGCTTTCTGGAAGAGGTGCGCCACCGCTATCCCGGCGACGCGGACCGGCTCCGGCGCATGTCGATCGTTGACGAGGAAGGCGGCCGGCGGCTGCGCATGGCCCATCTGGCCATCGTCGGGAGCCACCAGGTGAACGGCGTGTCGCAGATCCATACCGACCTCATGAAGACAGACCATCTTCGCCGACTTCGAGCAGTTCTTTCCCGGGCAAGATCATCAACATCACGAACGGCATCACGCCGCGCCGCTGGCTGCACCAGGCCAACCCGAGCCTGTCCGCGCTCATCACCGCGCACATCGGCGAGGCGTGGGTCCGCGATCTTTCGGAACTGAAGAAGCTCGCGCCCCTTGCCGGGGACCGCGGAGTTCCGGCGGCGAGTTCCGCGAGGTGAAGCGCGCGAACAAGGAGCGGCTGGCCGAGATCATCAAGATGCGGCTCGAAGCTCGACGTGGACCCGGCATCGCTGTTCGACGTTCAGATCAAGCGCATCCATGAATACAAGCGGCAGCTCCTGAACGTGCTGCATGTGGTGACCCGCTACAACCGCATCCGCGAGGGCCGGATCGCAGGACCCGGTCCCGCGCACCGTGATCTTCGGCGGGCAAGGCCGCGCCCGGGTATGCCATGGCCAAACTGATCATCAAGCTCATCCACTGCGTCGGCGACGTCGTGAACAACGACCCCGCGATCGGCAATCTGCTCAAGGTCGTTTTCATTCCCGACTACAATGTCTCGAACGCCGAGAAGATCATCCCGGCCTGCGACCTGTCGGAGCAGATCTCCACCGCCGGCACCGAGGCCTCGGGCACGGGCAACATGAAGCTCGGGCTGAACGGCGCGCTCACCATCGGCACGCTGGACGGCGCGAACATCGAGATGAGGGACGAGGTCGGCGAGCGAGAACATCTTCATCTTCGGCATGACCGCGGACGAGGTCGCCGCGCTCCGCGCACAGGGCTACAATCCCGGGGACATCTACAACTGCGAACGCCGAGCTCAAGCAGGCGCTCGACATGATCGACGGCGGCTATCTTTTCGCCCGATGCGCCGGGACGGTTCCGCCCGATCTTCGATGCGCTGACAACGGTACGGCGACCATTATCTGCTGCTTGCCGACTATCGCCTCCTACATGGCCTGCCAGGAGCGGGTGGACGCGCTCTACCGCGATCCCGAGGAGTGGTCCCGGCGCGCGATCCTGAATGTGGCGGACATGGGAAAATTCTCCAGCGACCGCACGATCAGGGAATATGCCGACCGTATCTGGAACGTGAAGCCGGTGGCAGGAAATAGTAGTGTTCAGCGGTAGCCGCTCCGCGGCACCGTGCATACTGCCGAAAGCATGACGGCCATGCGTTCGCAGGCAACGTGCCGTCCGATTGTTCGTACCGAAATTCGCACTGTGCAGTGGCGGATCCTTTGGGTATTGCAGAAGTCATTCCACATTCCAAGACCAGGAGAAGAGAGGACATGAAAATATCAGAACGTATCAGACATGCACTGGAAGTGAAGAAATTTAAAAATCTGAAGGATTCCGCAAAGTTCCTGGACATCAGCCCTGAGCTCCTCCGGGTCATTCTTAACAAAGGACATCTTCCGAAGGACAGAACTCTCATCACTATAGCGAGCAGGCTGGGCCTGGACGCGTCGGGATTGATCCTGGCCGCTCACCAGGAAAAAGTGCCGGCCGACGTGAAAGGCTATTTCCTCTCCCCCTCGCAAACTCATTACAAGGAAGGAAAACGGATCTTTCCGTTGTCCTCGGAGCAGACTGATTATCTCGGCAAGATCCTGAGCCCCGCGGAAATACAACTGATCAGAAAGTATCGGCAGGTCACAGAGGAAGGCAAGACGCAGATCATGGGATATGTAGATTACACGTACGCATCAAGGAAGAAAACGTAGCGCGTCAATGAATCTATAAACGGCAGTTAGCACAGAAAGCAGATACGTCACAGAGACAAAGCATGGAATAAAAGCGATTGGATTTATCACCAAAGAGGTGAGGTATTTCCAAAAACACAGCATTTTTTTGATTTCTGCGCATTTTGTGGCCGACTGCTTTTTTAGGGCTACTCAGATTTTATTTTTTTATCCTATCGAAAAGATGACCACTTTGGTTTGTCCGGAATAGCATTCTCCCGGTCTACGCTCACCCTCGCGAGATCAGCCTGCCCTCTCCCGCAGCCAGCTCACCTTTCAGCCGGTCCATTCTGAAGTACAGTAAGTTTTGAATGAATAGCGGGAAATGCAGCGGGTCTTCCGTCATGCTGAAGAGATGACTGCTGCAGTTGTAGTCGGATGAACCACAGCCGGGAATGAACGAGCGGCGATGCACGGAGTGCATCGGCAATGCTGCAGGCTCGGGTAGAACGGTTGTCACCATCGGAGGTGCTGCGACCCTCTGCAAAGCCGCGCCAACAAAAGCCCTGACCACACGTGATTGACAGCGCTTGATTATTCGGTAATAATTCAGTAAAAAGGCATAATGCGGTGCAAGAGCTGGTTTGAAACCTGCCCCTGCGAACAGGGAGGAAACGATGAAAAGAGCGCTGTTGTTGTTTGCAGCACTGGGAATTGCCGGGGCGCTGTCAGGGTGTACGTTCCTTAAGGTGAGCCTTATGCCGGAGATCCAGCCGCTTGAGGAGCAGGTTCTGGCAGGCGAAGGCAGGGACAAGGTGCTGGTGCTCGATCTGTCCGGCATGATCACGAGCGAACGGAGCTCGTCAAGCCTTTCGGGAACTTCGGAGATCGGCATGGTGCCGCTTCTTCGGGAGGAGTTGGACAGGGCGCGGCGCGACAGGCTGGTCAAAGCGGTGGTGCTCAGGATCAACAGCCCCGGCGGCGGAGTGACCGCCTCTGACGTACTCTACCATGAGATCAGGAAGTTCAGGCGGGAAACAGGCATCCCTGTGATAGCCCACTTCATGGATGCCGGCGCATCAGGAGCGTATTATGCGGCGCTGGCAGCGGACCGGATAACGGCCCAGCCCACCAGTGTGACCGGCAGCATTGGGGTCGTCATGTGGCGCATCGATGCAACGGGGCTCATGCAGAAGGTCGGCATCCAGGCCGTGGAGATCGCATCAGGAGATCGCAAGGGCATGGGATCGCCCTTCCGCACAGGTAACGCCCGAGGAAATGAAGATCTTTAAAAACGTCGTGGACTCCATCTATGAACGCTTCGTCGGTTTGATCGTCGAGGAGCGGAAGCTGCCGCGCGAACGGGTGCTGCAGCTTGCCGACGGCAGGATCTTCACGAGCGCTGAAGCGAAGAAAGAGGGGCTTATCGATGAGGTCGGGTATCTTGAAGATGCGATCGAGGCGGCAAAGAAGCAGGCGCATCTCACGAAGGCCCGCGTGGTCACGTATTCCCGCCCCGGCGAATACAAGGATAATATCTATTCACGGTTCTCGCTCGACCTGGGAAGAATGCTGGACCCGGGAGTGCAGTTCATGTATATCTGGTGGCCGTGACGGCCGGTCACGATCAAGGGTGTTTCCCTTTCATCTTGTCTAACGAAGGCTGATGCGCTATAGTGTGGGGCCATGAAGAGCTGTCATGCCTGCAAAAAAGAACTGGTGCAAGGCCGGACCATCGGCCGGCGTGACGTCTGCCCGCACTGCCGTGCGGACCTCACCTGCTGTTTGAACTGCTCGTTCTATGACCGGGCAGCGTCAAAACAGTGCCGTGAACCCATGGCCGAGCTGGTGAAGGACAAGGCCCGGGCCAACTTCTGCGATTATTTCGTGTTCGCTGAAACGAGCGGAGCAGCAGGGGCGGCGGTTGATGGGGACCGGGCGCGAAAGGCGCTGGACGAGCTCTTCAAAAAATAGACCTGAGGATCTCTCCTGCATGATGAACCTCAATAAAAGAACGATCGCCGGGCTTGCTGTCTTTGGCGTGGTCATCGCCGTCGTGTTGTACCTGTTGTTCCCGCTCGGGATGGTGCAGTATCTCACGGACAAGCAGCGTCTGCTGGCGGTGATCAAAGAGCACCCGGCCAATGCGGCCTTGATCTTTATCGGGCTTCAGGTGCTGCAGGTGGTTGCGGCGCCGGTGCCCGGCGAGGTGACGGGATTCGTGGGAGGCCTGTTCTTCGGGCCCTTTTGGGGCGTGCTGTACTCCACCATCGGCCTTACGCTCGGGTCGTGGCTTGCCTTTGTTCTTGCGCGGTTCGCCGGACGCCCCCTGGTCGAGACGTTCGTGAACCCGGAAACGATCAAGCGCTACGACTACGTCATGAAGCACAAAGGCATGTTCCTTGCCTTCCTGATGTTCCTGATCCCCGGTTTCCCCAAGGACCTGCTCTGCTATCTCCTCGGCCTCGGGCATATGCGGCAGCGGGATTTTCTGCTCGTCTCGACCACCGGCCGACTGCTCGGCACCCTGCTTCTTACCATGGGCGGCACCTTATTCCGTGACCAGCGCTATGCGGCGTTCTTTACCCTTGCCGGCATCAGCATCGCGCTGATCCTGTTCACGATGATCTACCGGGAGAACATTGAACGCTGGTTCCGGGGCATGCGCCTGACCCAGCATCTGAAAGCCCGGTCGGAACGGGCGAAGCGGAAAAGGAGCACGCCCCGCTAGACGCCCCGCTTCCCCTTGTTCCTGCGGTCCAGATGTCTGCCGGAGATGCGGTCCTTGTACCGCTTGTTGATGATGGCGCACACCTCTTCGGGTTCGTCCACAATATGCAGGAGGTCGATGTCCTCGGCGCTGATGGTGCCCTGCGTCGAGCACGGAGGTCCTGAGCCAGTCGACCATGCCCTGCCAGTACTCCTTGCCCACGAGCACCACCGGGAATCCCCGTATCTTTTTCGTCTGGATCAGCGTAAGCGCCTCGAACAGCTCGTCCATGGTGCCGAAGCCGCCCGGGAAAATGACATAGCCGACGGCATACTTCACGAACATGAGCTTGCGCACGAAGAAGTAGCGGAACTCGACCCTGATGTCCTGAAAACTGTTCGGCGACTGCTCCATGGGAAGTTCGATGTTCAGCCCCACTGAGGTCCCGTTCGCGTTCTGGGCCCCTTTGTTCGCGGCTTCCATGATGCCCGGTCCGCCGCCCGAGATCACGGCGAACCCTTCCTTTGCCAGGTTCTCGGACACCTTCAGGCACTTGTTGTAGTAGGGCGAACCCGGCTGGAGGCGGGCGCTTCCGAAGATGGTCACGGCAGGGCCGATATTGTTCAGCGCTTCAAATCCTTCCACCAGCTCCGCCATGATGCGGAACACACGCCAGGTATCAGATTTTGCCAGATCTTCCATGAAATATTCTCCCTCCTGTTAAAACACATTCAGTATTGAAAATCACGGTCATGCTGACGGTTCGCACGATCCATTGCTTGTTCAGGCTTGGCTGCGATGCATCCCAATTAAAACAGGGGCAGGGGTTACTCTGCCGGTTTGCCGGCAAATTCCTCGCGGTAGATCTGCATCAGGGCGGTCAGCAGGGTGACTACCAGCGGACCAAAAAGCAGTCCCAGGAACCCATAGACCTGCAGACCGCCCAGCAGGGCGATGAACAGGATAAAGGTCGGGATATCGGCCTTTCTGCCGATCAAGAGCGGTCTCAGAAAATTATCCAGCAGAACTGACCAGCACCAAACCCCACACACCCAGCAGGATCCCGGACAGCACAGATCCGGTCAGGTACAGGTAAGCCGCGCCCGGAAGCCAGATGAGGGCTGCGCCGCCGACGGGGAGCAGCGCCAGGACCGCTGCCAGGAACCCCCAGAAGACGGCAAGGGGGATGCCGAACAACGCGAAGCCGATGCCGGTCATGGTTCCCTGGAGCAGGGCGACGAGAAAAACGCCGTTGATCACGGCGCCGAAGGTGTCGGTGAATTTTCCGGTGATATCATCCTTCTGCTGTTTCGTGAAGGGCAGCAGGTCGATGAAGGCATGGTAATAGCCCTCTCCGTCCCGAAGAAAAAGAAGAGCGCGATCAGCATGATGACGATGTCGATGGCCAAGATCACGGAATTCTTGAGCAAGCCGCCGAGCTGTGCGGCCAGGCCTGATGAAAGATCGCTGATCCCCTTTACCACCATGCCTTTTATGTCGACCCCGGACAGGAGCGGCGACCGCAGGACCTCGTCAAGGAACGAACTGCTTATCTTCTCCCAGGCCTCGGAGAGCTTGCCCGACTGAACAAAGGCTGACACGCCGTTGTACAGGTCGCCTGCCTGGGTAGCAAGGACGCACAGCAAAGAAACGGCAGGCCCGATGACCAGCAGCAGCGTTATCAGCGGTCATGATCCCGGCCGCCAGCCCTCGCCGGTTCTTGAGCCGGGCAAGCGATCCTTTTCTGCAGCGGATACAGCGCCAGGGTCAGGATGGCAGCCCAGAGCAGCGGGGAAATGAACACCATGAGAATGCGGCCCATCTGATAGAGAAAAAAAGAAAGAGTCCGAAGAACACCACGGCGAACAGGGTAGATCGAGTCAGGAGCGGCCGGGACTGAGGGCTCATAGTGCCTCCTTTTGAACGCGCTTCCGGTGAGCGCTCATGATGACCGCAAGCTTTACGGCCTCGAGCAGGCTTGTCGGGTCGGCGCAGCCCTTGCCGGCGATATCGTAGGCGGTCCCGTGGTCCACGGAGGTGCGGATGATCGGGAGCCCCACGGTGACATTGACGGCATTTCCGAAGGCGAGCATCTTGAGCGGGGCAAGCCCCTGGTCATGGTACATGGCAACAACGATGTCATAGTAATTGTTGCGCGCTTTGTAGAACAAGGTGTCGGCGGGCAAAGGGTCGCTTGCGTCGATGCCCTCTCCCCGCGCTTTGATCACGGCCGGCAGGATCTCGTCCCATTCCTCGGAGCCGAAAAGCCGGCCCTCGCCCGCGTGCGGGTTCAGCGCAGCCACCCCGATGCGGGGTTTGTCCATGCCGAAGGACCGCATGGCCTGGTGCGCCAGCCGCAGCGTTTTCAGGACCGTGGCCTGCGTGATGTGGCGGGGAACGTCCTTGAGCGCCATGTGGATGGTCGTCAGGATCACCCGCAGCCCGCCGCCCACGAAGAACATTCCGTAGTCCCTGGTGTTCGTGAGCTCGGCCAGCAGTTCGGTATGTCCTGCGTAATGATGCCCTGCCGCATTCATCATTTCCTTGCTGATCGGCGCGGTCACGATGGCATCAACGTCGTTCTTCAGGGCAAGGTCGACCGCCTTTTTGATATACTCGACCACCGCTGTGCCGGATGACGCGTCCGGCTTCCCCCATGCATGGGTCGCGAGGTCCACGTTCTGCAGGTCCAGCACATCGAGCCTGCCCGGAGCAGGGTCTGCGTCCGTGATGGATGCAATGCTGCGGACCGTGACCGAAAGGCGCTGCTCTTCGATGAGCTTTCTCATCACCCCGGCATCGCCGATCACGACTGGTCTGCAGAGCGGAAGCAGCTCGCCGCTGTCGATCACCTTGGCGATGATCTCCGGACCGACACCGGCAGGATCGCCCATGGTAATGGCTATGAAAGGTTTTCGCTCCATTGGTCCCTTTACTTCTACTTCGGCAGAGGCTTGTTCCGATGACCGCCGCCTGATCAGCAGGCTCGTCTTCAGGAATACACACAAACGTACAAAAAGATTTTAGCGTAAAAAAGATGAATTTACAATCACTAATCGGCGTGCAAATTTTACATTTGCAACAAGAAGCCATAGGATCGTTCAATTCCTCGACAGGTAGTCAATAAATTTTTGAGCATCATTATTTAATGGATCGATCCTTAACGTTGAGTAAAAAGCCCAGCGCGCGTTGTCTTGCTTCCCCAGTGCGAGATAGGCAAGACCTAAATTAAAATACGCCTCCGCAAAGTCCGGCTGGTAATTTAATGCGGATTGATAATTTTCTACCGCTTTCTCGTTAAAACCGCCGGTGCTGTAGAGCAGTCCGAGATCATTATACAAATTCGCGTCAGCACATTTAAGTTGTGAAGCGATTTCGAGATGTTCTACTGCTTTATCAAGCATGCCTTTGTACTTATAAGCAAGCCCAAGATTATAGTGTGTTTTTGCGTGAGAGGGTCTCATTGCCAATGCACGTTCATAGTGCTCTATGGCTTTATCAAATATGCCTTTTGATACATAGGCGAAACCGAGATTGTTCTGCACCCGTGCCAGGTGAGGACTTTTATTCACGACATCGGCCCACAATGCGATGGGTTCGTTCCATACGGCATTCCTCATATACGCGGAATACGCAAGAGCTATGATGAGTGCGACGAGGAATAGAGCATGGAAAGTGTTGCGGATAGGGGGAGAAGTCGGTAGTGAACTCAGCGCACGCGGAACGTTATGGTCGTTCATGTTCATTCGTCATTGATTAATGGGTGAGACGCTTTCGAGCGATTGGCAGGCAGGCAGATTACCCAAACCGCAAGCTTTTTGATAATCTGCTATAGCCTGGGAAGTTTTGCCTAAACGGTAAAAGGCCACACCTCGATTGTTATACGCATCTGAAGAATTGGGGTCCTTGGCAATCACTGTGTTGAGAATATCAATAGCTCTCTCATTTTGCCCTACATGACTTAGCGCACCTCCTAAATTAATATAAGCCGAGAGGTAGGAGGGCTTAACAAAAATGGCCATTTCAAAATCCTGAATCGCAGTATGGTATAGCTTGAACAGGGAATAAACAGCACCGCGCTTATTATAGGCGTCGGCATACAGTTGATTTAAAGCAATAGCGTTATCAAAATTCTTTAGCGCCGAGTCAAAATCTCCTTTTTTAAAATAAATGAAGCCGCGATTATTATGTGCTTCGGCCTGATTCGGGTTTAACAGAATGGCTTTATCGTAATGCTCAAGTGCCGCGCCATAATTTCCGTTTATTTCATAAGCAAGGCCAAGATTAGTGTGCACCCGGGCATTTAATGGGTTCAGTTTGAGGACACTTTTCCAGAGAAGGATGTCGTTTTCCCAGACAGCGTTTCTCGTTGCTGTTGCTACTAACAGCGCCGCTACTAGAAACCAGAGTGCTGGCAATTTCATAGTTGTTTGAGTCCGAACTCCCAGGCAAAGCAGCTATTTTGCCATGCCGATAGCCGCCTCGATCCGCTTGATGGTCTTGTCCTTCCCCATGACCTCGATCACATCGAAGATGCCGGGGCTGACCGTGCCGCCGGTCAGGGCCACGCGCACCGGCTGGGCGAGCTTTCCGAGCTTTATGGCCTTTCTCGGTGACGAGGGCAGTTAAAGACCTTCTCGATCTCATCGTGCGTAAAGGGATCGGCCGCCTTGAGACGGCCTGCAAGTTCGGAGAGAAGCGGAGCCACGTCCGGCGTCAGGTGTTTGGCTCGTGCTTTCTCGTCCATCGTGATCTCGTCCACGAGAAAAGGAACGGCGCCGGTCTTCATTTCCACGAGCGTATGGCTGCGCTCCGTCAGGATCTTCACGAGCTTTTTGAACCACTCCGTGTCCGGCTCCGCCTTCACAGATGCCGTCCTTCTTCAGAAGGTCCAGGACGAGCGCGGCCAGCCGTCCCGGGTCCGCCTGCTGGATATAGTGGTGGTTCAGCCAGAGCAGTTTTTCCGGATTGAAGACCGACGGCGCCTTGCCCACGTTGTCGAGCGAGAACTTCTCGATCAGCTCCTGCGGCGAGAAGATCTCCTGGTCGCCTGATGACCAGCCGAGGCGGGACAGATAGTTGACGAGCGCCTCGGGCAGATAGCCCAGGTCGATGTATTCGGTCACCGCGGTGGCGCCGTGGCGCTTCGAGAGCTTGGTCTTGTCCGAGCCGAGGATCATCGGCAGATGGGCGAACTGCGGCGGCTCGTACCCGAAGGCCTGGTAGAGCTGGATCTGGCGCGGCGTGTTGTTCAAATGGTCGTCGCCGCGGATGACGTGGGTGATCTGCATGGTAACGTCATCGACGACGACCGCGAAGTTGTAGGTCGGCAGCCCGTCGGAGCGCTGGATGATCAGGTCGTCGAGCTGCTGGTTCTCGAAGGTCACGGCGCCGCGGATCATGTCCCGCACGATCGTCTGGCCCTCATCGGAAGACAGGAAACGCACAGCCGGCGGTCCTTCCCGGCACGGGAGCGGTGAGCGAGCGGCATTTCCGGTCGTACTTCGGCGGCTTGCCGGCGGCCATTGCTTCTTTTCTCCTCGCCTCAAGCTCCTCGGGCGTGCAGTAGCAGTGGTAGGCCTTGCCGGCCTTGAGCAGCCGGTCGACGTGCTCCCGGTAGATCTGCCATCCGCTCGGTCTGGCGAAAGGGGCCTTCGTCCCAGTCAAGGCCGATCCACTTCATGCCGTCGAGGATGATCCTGATGGACTCGTCGGTGGAGCGGGTCTGGTCGGTGTCCTCGATGCGGAGGATGAAGGTCCCTCCATGATGGCGGGCGAACAACCAGTTGAAAAGCGCGGTCCGTACGCCGCCGATGTGCAGTGCCCCGGTCGGGCTGGGGGCGAATCTGACACGGACTGTGCTCGTTGTGCTCATGATTATTCAGGCTCCTTATGCATGAGATACATGAGTAACCGGGTCGTATTATAGCAAATTCCCGATGGATGCAAAAGCAAATTCATCGGGCTCCTGTTCAGGGTTCAGAACATAACGGCGACTGCTCTGACGTAACCTGTTGTTAATATATTGTTTTCTTAATGCAAAAATATCTTGAGCCCTGTGCGGATGCGCACATTGAGAGTATTGTCTCTATTTCCGCCTCGTTCGGACAAGGCATTTGACAAAACTGCAAGGCTTCGCTATGATTTAGGCATATCATATCTGGAAATTTAGATAAATTTATAATCTTGATTTCAAGGGAATCAGCTTCGAGATTGCGAAGACCGAACGATTTGCGTATTCTCTATAAAATTGCTATGGAGGTGTTCACATGGATATCAAAGTGCTGTCAACGGAACCGGTAGTAGAGATCGACGGCGTGAAATACCATCATCACCCCAACGGGGGTGGTATGGTGGCCGAACACGCGCAGGTAGCGGAGACAGCCTACATCGGGCCCTTTGCCAATATCTGCGGGCATTGCAAGGTCAGTGGCGATGCTTTTGTTTTTGGGAATGCCTGGATCTTTGACAGGGCCGAGGTGTCCGGGCGGGCTGAGATCTTCGGGAATGCCAAAGTGTTCGGGAATGCCAAAGTACAGGGTGATGCGAAGGTCTACGGTTTTGCCAGCGTATATGGAGATGCGGTCGTGAGCGGCATGGCGGAAGTGTTCGATCGGGCAGAGGTCGGCGGGACCGCCAGGCTGCTCGGCAATGCACGGGTAGGCGGCGAAACCCGGCTGCTCGGCGACGCAGGCAAGGAGAAAAAAGCGGCATAGGGTATGGAAGGAAAAAGCAGGCGAATCACTAATAAAAAAAGGGGCGGCATAAGCCGCCCCTTTTTGTGTTCGCTAACGCATTGAACGTGAAAAACTAGACGCCGAAGGGCTTTGCATAGAGCAGGATGAGCACCACGACCAGGGTGTAGATCGCGAGCGACTCGATCAGAGCCAGACCGACGATCATGGTGGTCATGATCTTGCCCGAAGCTTCGGGGTTGCGGGCGATACCTTCCACCGCGCGGCCGACGCTGAGGCCCATGCCGATGCCGGTGCCGAGCGCTGCGATCCCGATGCCGATTGCGGAGGCTGCTGCAACGGTGCCGAAGAACGCGAACTTGGCCGCATCAGGGGCCGCTGCTGCCTCCTGCTGCAAACGCAGCCGTGGCAACGAGCATCAGACCGAACACCAGTAACATGATTGCTGTAACTTTCTTCATTGATTCGTCTCCTTTCTTAAAATTGTATAAATCTACCCGGATATGACCGGAGTGAAACCACCCGAAGAATCCCTTCTGGGAACGCTTTCTTCGGGGTATGAGATATTTAATTTAGTGGTGATCGCCGCCCAAATGCGCCTCTTCGATCGAGCCCGACAGATAGAGCATGGTCAGGAGCGTGAACACCAGTGCCTGCACAAAGGCCACCAGGAGGCCGAGACCGAGGATCGGGACCGGCGCGATGTAGGGCGCAAGGAGCGCCAGCACCAGCAGAAGCTTATGCTTTGCCACCATGTTGCCGAAGAGACGAAACGTGAGCGACATGACGCGCGCGAAATGGCTGATGAGCTCGATGGGGAGCATGAGCGGCGCAAGGCCCCACATGGGTCCCATGAAATGCTTGATATACCCTATGCCGTGGCGTTTCAAGCCGATGTAGTGAGTTGCCGAGAACGCAACGAGTGCGAGCGCAAGGGTCGTGTTGATGTTTGCCGTAGGTGAATCGAATCCGGGTACAAGACCCTGAAGGTTGCAAACGAGGATGAAGAGGAACAGGGAGCCGATCAGCGCGAGATAGTGCTTGCCTTCAGGCCCCATAATGTCTTCGACGAAGTTGCTCAGGCCGCCGACAATGACCTCAAGTAAATTTTGAACGCCCGTCGGCGCTGTTTTCTTGAGCGAAAAGCGGGCAATTAGAGACAAGTCCGATAATGATCGCCATGGCGAGCCACGAGTAGGTAATAGCGGCCTGACATGATTCCACGTCTCAGGACTGATTACGCCGGGAAGCGGAATATTTCCGTGTAAAAGCAGCGGGCCTTCTTTCATGACACACTCCTTTGGTTACGAGTCAAATGTCAGGAAAAATTTACAGGAACACCCTGTTTTTTGTCAAGAAAAAACCCGGAAAGAGTCTCATAAAATTTCTTAATAATCATATACCTGTTTGCTAATGAGAGGGGGTTGGCTAAAACAGGAGCCGGCGGATGCTGTTCTTACTAACGATATTGTTTAGAGTCCAGACGCGAAATGCGCGAACTGTTAAAATACGGGGCACCCTGTTGGGAGTTGTGACAAACGGAACAGCTATCAGAAAAAATCCGGAGATGAACATCTCTGCCATGAACGCTGATCGGTTACGTCAGGGATTGAAATTTCAGAAAAAGAAAACGCCTGCCCGTAGTAAAAACAGGGCAGGCGTCGGTAATTCACCATGAGGTTAATCTGCGCGTCACTACACGGTCATGATCTCTTTTTCCTTTTGCGTCAGCACGTCATCGATCTTCTTGATATAGCTGTCGGTTGTTTTCTGGATCTCGTCCTGCAGCTTCTTGACCTCGTCCTCAGATACGTGAACATCCTTGTCCTTGCTCTTTTTCTTGATCTCGTCGTTGATGTCCCGGCGGATGTTCCTGATGGCGACGCGCGCGTCCTCGGCGAGTTTCCTGGCATGCTTCACGATCTGGTGCCTTCGCTCCTCGGTCAGCGGCGGAATGCTGAGGCGGATGATCTTGCCGTCGTTGCCCGGGGTAAGCCCCACGTCAGACTTGAGAATGGCCTTCTCGATCTCGCCGAGCATCTTTGCTTCCCATGGCATGATCGTGATCTGCCGGGCATCGGGAACCGCCAGGTTGGCGACCTGGCTGAGCGGCGTCGGCGTGCCATAGTAGTCCACCATGATGCCGTCGAGCATGCCGAGTGACGCCCTGCCGGTGCGCAAAGAGACAAATTCTTTTCTGAGGGTGTCGACGGCCTTGCCCATCTTTTCCTCGGCCTTTTTTTTCTGCTCGCTCAGCATTATTGCCTCCCTGCGACCAGCGTCCCCACCGATTCACCCCTGACGATACGGTTGATGTTTCCCGCGGTGTTGAGGTCGAACACGATAATGGGCAGATTGTTGTCCATACAGAGGGAGATGGCGGTCGCATCCATGACCCGAAGGTCCTTCTGGAGCACTTCGATATAGGTGAGCCGGTCGTACTTCGTTGCCGTGGGGTCCTTAACAGGGTCGGCACTGTATACGCCGTCCACCTTGGTGGCCTTCATGATAACTTCAGCGCCGATCTCCATGGCGCGGAGAGCGGCTGCAGTATCCGTTGTAAAATAGGGATTGCCCGTGCCGGCAGCGAAGATGACCACCCGCTTTTTCTCAAGGTGCCGCACGGCCCTCCTGCGGATGTAGGGTTCGGCCAGTTCGCGCATCTCGATGGCGGACTGCACGCGGGTGACGACCCCCCGGTTCTCGAGCGCGTTCTGGAGGGCCAGGGCGTTCAGGACCGTGGCGAGCATGCCCATGTAGTCGGCGCTTGCCCGCTCCATGCCCTTTGCCGAGGCGGCCAGCCCCCTGAAGATATTGCCGCCGCCGATCACGATCGCGATCTCGATGCCGAGGCCATAGATCTCCTTGATCTCGGAAGCGATCTTGTCCAGGATGGCAAGGTC
Organism: Nitrospirota bacterium; assembly: GCA_963836175.1. Lineage (GTDB taxonomy): Bacteria > Nitrospirota > UBA9217 > UBA9217 > UBA9217 > GWC2-56-14. Next base: position 161,003 of record CAWIIS010000006.1, on the reverse strand, counting down.
AATGCCGTACTGCTGGTCGCCCATCAGGGCTTCGCCTGAGAGCTTGAGCATGATCCGTTTATAGGGAGATTGCGCCATAATCGATTACACGGGTGATTCAGGTCAAAATGAGAACAAATGCCGCAAGGGTCCGGTTGCAGCCGGTCCCGTTCCGCGCAATTCCGGCCCGGGAATGCGACGGCTACTTCAGTTGTGCGGCAACCTCTTCCGCGAAACTCGCTTTTTTCTTTTCGATCCCTTCGCCGAGCTGGTACCGGACGAACCGGCGGATCGCGGCGTTCCCGCCGGCCTTTTTCAGGAGGTCCTTGACCTTGAGCTTGCCGTCAGGATCTTTGATATATACCTGCTCCATAAGGCAGAAATCGGAATAAAATTTTTCCATTTTACCGTCGATGATCTTCCCGATGACCGCTGCCGGTTTTCCCGATTCCTTGGCCTGGCCTTCGTAAATCGCCCGCTCTCGGGCGATGGTCTCGGCGGGAACGGTCTCGCGCGAAAGGTGCTGAGGGTTCGCGGCGGCAATATGCATCGCGATATCCTTGCCCAGCTGCTCGTCGCCACCGGCGTAATCCACCATGACGCCGATGCGGTTGCCATGCAAATAGAGCGCGATCGAGCCGTCGGTCTCATAACGCTCGAACCGACGGATCGCGATGTTCTCGCCGATCTTCTGCACCAGGGTCTGCCGCCTGGCCTCGACGTTCTCGCTGCCGAGCATCAGCTGCGAAAGGGCCGCAACGTCTGCCGGGTTCTGCGCGGACACGAGTTCGGCCACTGTTGTGGCGAACTGCGTGAACTCGGAGTTTTTGGAAACGAAATCCGTTTCACTGTTGACTTCAACGAGTACGCCGGTCTTGCCGGAACTGCAGAACGCGATCATGCCTTCGGAAGCCACGCGGTCAGCCTTCTTTGCTGCCGCGGAAAGCCCTTTTTTTCTCAACAGGTCGACAGCCTTCTCAAAATCGCCGCCTGCCTCTTCAAGGGCCTTCTTGGCATCCATCATGCCGACCCCGGTCTTTTCTCTCAGATCCTTGACTGCACTTGCAGATATTGTGGCCATGACGGAAAAACTCCCTTCTACGCTAGTATCTTTTGTTTTGTTCTTACACCTACTCTGCGACGTCCGGCTCGGCAACAGCGGCCTTCAGGCATTCCTTCCGCCTGGGTAACGCCCGCAGCCTTTGCGGCCTCCATGGCCTGGCCGGCTTCCTTGGCGATCGCCTGCCTGCCTTCGATCACGGCATCGGCCATCTTTGAAGCCATCAGGCGGATGGCGCGAATCGCGTCGTCGTTGCCAGGAATGACGTAGTCGATATTATCGGGATCGCAGTTCGTGTCCACGACGGCCACGACCGTGATGCCGAGCTTGTTCGCCTCGTGAACGGCGATCGCCTCTTTGCGGGGGTCGATGATGAAGATCACCGATGGAATGTCCGGCATGGTCTTGATGCCCGACAGGATCTTTTCCATCTTGATGCGTTCCTTTTCAAGGCCGGCGACCTCTTTCTTGGTCAGCTTTTCGTAGGTGCCGTCCTCTTTCATCTTTTCGATCTTCTTGAGGCGGTCAATGCTTTTCTTGATGGTTGCGAAGTTCGTCAGCATGCCGCCGAGCCAGCGGCTGGATATATAGTACATGCCGCAACGCTTCGCTTCCTCGGTGATGGCGTCCTGGGCCTGCTTCTTCGTCCCCACGAACAGGACGTCCTTTCCCTGGGAGGCGGCAGTACGCACGAAATCATTCGCCTCTTTGAACAACTTGAGCGTTTTCTGGAGATCGATGATATAGATCCCGTTACGCTCCCCGAAGATGTACTTCTTCATCTTGGGATTCCACCGTTTTGCCTGGTGGCCGAAATGCACCCCTGCTTCCAACAGCTCCTTCATCGTGATTGCGGACATTGTGTCCCTCCTGTTTTGCCTCCGCGCCGATCATCCCCGGACAGGCCCGACGTTAGATTCGGGACATCTGCCTGCAGGTCCTGGCGCGTGCGGATTTAGAATATGCCCTAAAAGGGCGACCCATAAAATAGCACAGGTTCATCAGCAATACAAGAAAAATCGGCAGGTCATTTACAGCGAAGGCAAGGAAGGTAGAATATACGGGCAATTCTATTCGCAATAGTAATAAACGCCCCTGTTCTTTTCTCATCTCTGCAAATGGCAGGTGGATAATAATAGTAATTAAATCAATGCGTTTATGTTTGGCACAATTGATGCAAAATAATAACTTAAGGCCGATGAAAAGGAGAAATTCATTATGAAGACCACAATAGCACGAAAAACAGCATACCTTGGGGCTGGTGCAGGGCTGGTGCTGTTCACCTTGTTCGGACTCATGCCTGGCAGCCTGTTAGGCGGTGCGATGGGGATCAATATCGCAGGATGGCTTTTCGGTCTTCCTCTTAAGTCGGGCCTCATGTCCCGGATGATCGTTCTGGCCTCCATGCTTATCGGGGTACTGGTCGCCGGTATCGTGATCGTGACAGCCACATCGTCCATCGGCTGGATCGCAGGCAAGGTGCTTGAATCAGGAATGCGCGCCAAAGAGGCCGCTGCATCAGGCAAGATCCAACAAAAATAAAACAGGTCACAAAACATAACAGCTGCGGATGAAAGGGGATTGTATCATGAAGAACGAAACAATAAAAACAGGAATGAAAATAGGCGCAACAGTGGGCGGGCTGGTATTCCTTGTGGCCGGGATCGTCCCCGGGTTTTATTTCGGCAGCTTTGGGACCCTTATCCTGCTCCAGAAGATCATGGGTGGTACTGTTGAGCCTACGCTCTTTGTGCGCGCTGCCATTGCTATGGGGATCGGGGTCGGCATTGCCTGCGCAGCCACGGTGAGCATTGTGGTTGGCGGTCTGCTCGGCACGCTGACGGGCTCTCTCGTTGCAGCTCCTGCAGTCATGAGGGGAAAAAAAGAAGCGTCTGAAATGGTGTAGTTGTGCCCAGGGGGCCAGAGAGTAAAACGCGCTAAAAAGGCAGCGAGGCGTCTCGTTGCCTTTTTGTTTTTAAGGCCGTTCATGATAAGTCCGTCTGGCCGGAACATGATTGTTAAGCTGTTAATTTGTAATGTTTTTTTGATAAAATCGACCCGGTATCACCTGGCTGATCGTGCATCCGGAGCCAGGGGTATATAAAATGCTTGACAAACATGGAGAATTTGTTTATATTCACAATTCTTAAAAAAACTACACCTTAACAAGCAAGGCGGGAATTATGGGTACGTACTCGGCAAAAAAAGAAGATATCGTCAGAAAATGGTTTGTCGTCGATGCCAAGGGCAAGACTCTCGGCAGGCTGGCGACGGTAATTGCTTCGGTATTGAAAGGCAAAACCAAGCCGATCTATACCAAACATGTTGACACCGGCGATTTTGTGATCGTCGTGAACGCGGACAAGGTGCATCTGACGGGCAGGAAGCTTGATCAGAAGATGTATTACCATCATTCGGGATTTCCGGGCGGCCTTAAGTCCATCAATGCCGGGACGCTTCTGAAGACGAAGCCCGAGGATGTGATTACCAAGGCAGTCGAGGGCATGCTGCCGAAGACGCAGTTGGGCAAGCAGATGATGACCAAGCTGAAGGTGTATGCCGGTGAAACCCATCCGCACGATGCGCAGCAGCCGGCAGCGATGAATATTGAGGCATAGAGTACGCGGTATTATTGAGGAGGAAGTTTGATGTCAGCTGCGACAGTATCGAGATTTTACGCGACAGGAAAACGGAAAAATTCAATTGCACGGGTGTGGATGATGCCCGGCAACGGCAAGATAACCATCAATGAGAAATCCATTGACCAGTATTTCGGTCGGGACGTGCTCAAGATGATCATCCGCCAGCCTTTCGAAGTGACCGGCACGATCGACAAGTACGATGTGCTCGTGAGCGTGCTCGGCGGCGGCAATTCCGGACAGGCTGGCGCCATCAGGCATGGCATCTCCAAGGCGCTGCTCACGATCGACGAAGAGTCGAGGGGCAAACTGCGCAAGGAAGGCCTCCTGACCCGCGACCCGAGATCGAAAGAGCGGAAAAAGTACGGTCAAAAGGGCGCGCGGGCACGGTTCCAGTTTTCGAAGAGATAAGGGATCCTATACCTACTGCTGTCTATGTTGCATATCCTGTTTCGATCAAGGGAAGGTAGAGATGCCTTCCCTTTTATTTTGCCCTGCGGAAACGCAGGGCCTCAGGTCAGGTACCGGTCGTGAGTAAAGAGAAATTGAACGTGGCCATTGTCGGATCGAGCGGATACACGGGCGGGGAGCTCATGCGGATACTCCTCAATCATCCGAACGTGACGGTGAGCGCCATTACGTCAGAACGGTCCGCAGGTCAGCCCCTCACCGCAATTTTCCCCCATCTGGCCAGCCTGACCCGGCTTATCTGCGAGCCCCTGGACCCTGCCGTTCTGGCGAAGAAGGCCGATCTGGTGTTCCTCGCCCTCCCGCACGTGACGGCCCAGGATGCGGCGAACAAGTTTCGGGCGCTCGGCACGAAGGTCGTTGACCTTTCTGCGGATTACCGGCTTGCAGACCCGGCGGTCTATGAGCGGTGGTATGAGCACGGCCACCAGTACCCCGAGTTGCTGAAGCAGGCGGTCTATGGGTTGCCGGAGCTGCGGCGGGAACAGATCAAAAAAGCTTCGCTCATCGCCAACCCCGGATGTTATCCCACGAGCGCGATCCTGGGGCTTGCGCCGCTCATCAAACAGGGCATGGCGGACCTCGCGAGCATCATCATCGATTCCAAGTCCGGCGTCACCGGGGCAGGACGAAGTCCGGCGCTTGCTTATCATTATCCGGAAGCGAATGAAGGGTTGATGGCATACAAGATCGGCACGCACCGTCATACACCGGAGATCGAGCAGGAACTGAGCGCGCTTGCGGGTCATCCGGTGACCGTGTCGTTCACGCCTCACCTTATTCCGATGAACCGCGGGATCCTGACGACCATCTATGCCCGGTTGACGGAAAACATGGACACCACGACGCTTCATGGGCGCTATTTGGATTTCTATAAGCATGAACCGTTCGTCCGCGTGCTGCCGCTGGGGCAGCAGCCCAACGTGCGGAACGTGCGCGGGTCGAACTTCTGCGATATCGGCATCACTGTCGACCCCCGCACCGGACGCGCGGTTGTGGTCTCGGCCATCGACAACCTCGTGAAGGGGGCTGCGGGCCAGGCGGTACAGAACATGAACCTGATGATGGCGTTCGAGGAAACCGCAGGCCTCGCAAACGCCGGACTCTTTCCGTAAGTGCAGGTCAGATCCGCCTATTCTTCTGACAGGGGTAGAACGATGAGGATTCTGGATACAAAAAGTTTTTCCGTGCCCGGCTTTAAAGCCTGGGGCATCCACTGTGGCATCAAGAAGACCGACAAAAAGGACCTGGCGCTTATCTATTCAGACCGTGAGGCTGCCGTAGCCGGGGTGTTCACGAAGAACCGTGTCAAGGCGGCCTGTGTGCTGCTGGATGCAGCAAAAGTAAAGTCGGGCAAGGGCCAGGTCATTGTGGCCAACAGCGGTTGTGCCAACGCCTGCACCGGAAAACGAGGCCTGGCCGATGCGCGCACCACGGCGGAGATCGCTGCCCGGGAACTCGGCATCAGGCCCGAATCAGTCTACATCGCATCAACCGGCGTGATCGGCGAGTTTCTGCCCATGGCGAAGCTTGAGGCAGGCATCGTGACCGCCGCCGGACTGCTCTCGCCCGCGGGCTGGGAGCAGACCGCAGAAGCGATCATGACCACCGACCTCTATCCGAAGCTCTCGATCGTGCAGGAGGAGATCGGCGGCAAGACCATCACGGTTGCCGGTATCGCCAAAGGCTCGGGCATGATCCACCCTGATATGGCAACGATGCTCTGTTTCATCATGACGGACGCCTCCATTGCCCCGCCCCTGCTCAAAAAGTGCCTGCTGTCATCAGTGGAAACGTCGTTCAACAGCATTACCGTCGATGGCGATACGAGCACCAACGACATGGTCCTGTGCATGGCAAATGGCGCGGCCGGGAACAAGAGGATTGCCGCAGGCGCCAAGGAACAGAATCGGTTCCAGGCCTGCCTCGATGCCGTGACCAGATCGCTTGCGCGACAGGTGGTCCGCGACGGCGAAGGCGCGACCAAGTTCGTAGAGATCGTGGTGCGGGGAGCGAAGAACCCGGCAGAGGCAAAGCGCGCTGCCGTTACCGTGGCAAAATCGAGCCTCGTCAAGACCGCCCTCTTCGGGGAAGATGCGAACTGGGGCAGGATCATGGCTGCGCTCGGCTACTCCGGCGTGGACATGGACGAGAGCCGCACCGACATCTCGATCGGGAAGGCCAAACTCGTAGAGAAGGGGCTGGGGCTGGGCAAGGCCGCCGACCGCGAGGCTGCGCTCGCCTTGAAACAGCGGGAGGTGCAGATAACCATTGATCTGCACAAGGGCAAGGCTGAATCAACGATATGGACGTGCGACCTGTCAAACGAGTATATTAAGATCAACGCTGCGTATCGGAGTTGAGGGTTTTTCCCATTTCCAGCCACGGTGAAAGAAGCTGACAACCTGTCGAAATTAAAGAAAATTTCTCTTGACATTCATCGATGGACTTGTTAATTTTAGTGATTATGCCGCTCTTCGCCTTGATGAGCGGTTTAGCTGTTTTAGAAAAATTTTTCATACTGGCCTATCCGCACTGGCGGACATTCATAATTACCATTAAATCAATAAGATGTGTTGGGAGGGGGGTGTAGCAGGGGTGCCGAGCATACGATTACGTGACAATGAGCCTTTTGAAGTCGCTTTGAGAAGGTTCAAGAAGAGCATCGAAAAAGAGGGTGTTCTTTCCGAGGTCAAAAAAAGAGAGCATTATGAGAAGCCCAGCGTAAAAAAGAAGAAAAAAGCGATAGCTGCACGCAAGAAGGCAGCGAAGACAGCGCGTATCTTCAGACAGGGTTAACGCGGGCAACTGAACTTGCTGTTCATACAAAGAAGTGCGAGGAGGGGACCGGATGGGTTTACGGGAGCAGATCGACGCAGACACAAAGGGTGCCCTCAAAGCAGGAGCAAAGGAAAAGGTATCAACGCTTCGCATGTTGAGCGCTGCCCTTAAGAACAGGCAGATCGACAAGCGGGGACCGCTGACCGAGGACGAAGTGCTTGAAGCCGTTCGCTCGCTGATCAAACAGCGGAGAGACTCTGTCGTGCAATTCGCCAAGGGCGGGAGACAGGACCTTGTTGACAAAGAGACCTCGGAGATCGCGTTCCTTGAGGTGTATCTTCCGCAGCAGTTGTCGCGCGAAGAACTGGAGCCTCTGGTCCGTGAGGCCATCACCCAGTCGGGGGCCCAGGGCAGCAAGGATATGGGCAAGGTCATGAAGACCCTGATCCCTATGGTGGGCGGCCGCGCAGACGGAAAATTAGTGAGCGAGCTGGTAAAAAGTGCACTGGGTTAACGCCTGTTTGCCGGAGCGAGCTGCATTCTACGATAAGGCTGAACAGGGGGCCATAAGGACCAGGCCCCCTGATTTTTTTTAGGAGTTCCGCAGTGACGCTTCAAGAACTATTCAATGGTGCGATCCAGCATGGTATAGACGCCGACCCGCGAGGCAGGGCAGCTGTTGAACAGGAGCTGTATGAAAAACGGGTCTCTTTCGACGACCTTAAGCCCGGCGAGCAAGCCTCATTTGACCCTGAACAGCTTACCAATCCCTATGCCGACAGCAGGGTCCTGCATGGCAGTCCGGACCAACAGGTGCGAAAGATCCTGGTCGGGATCGACATTGAATCACCGGAACTGCTGCTCGCCGACCGGCTGAATGAGAAGGGCGCCGGCATCGACCTTGTTCTCGCCCATCACCCCGAAGGCCGCGCCTATGCAAATTTCTACGAAGTAATGAAGATGCAGGCCGATATCCTGAACCGTTTCGGCGTGCCGATCAATGTTGCCGAGGACCAGCTGAGCAGCAGGATGAAAGAAGTCGAGCGGAGCCTGCTACCGGTGAACCACACCCGGCCGGTTGATGCGGCGCGGTTGCTCGATATTCCTTATTGCTGCATCCATACCCCGGCCGACAATCTGGTGTCGAGCCATCTGCAGCAACTCTTCGACCGCACGCCGCCGCAGCGGTTAAAGGACGTACTGAAACTTCTAAAGGATATCCCGGAATACCAGGAAGCCGGCAGGAACAACGCCGGCCCCCGAATTCTGGTGGGTTCCGATGAGCAGCGCACAGGCAGGATCTTTGTGAAAATGACCGGCGGCACCTCTGGTTCCAAAGAGACCATCGAGAAGCTTGTGCAGTCCGGCGTGGGGACCCTCGTTGCGATGCATCTGCCCGAAGACCACCGGAAAGAGGCTGAGAAGCACCATCTCCATGTGGTGATCGCAGGGCACATATCGAGCGATACGCTCGGCCTGAACCTGCTGCTCGACAAGCTCGAGGCCAGCGAGCCGCTGCAGATCGTCGCCTGTTCCGGTTTCAAGCGGTTCAAGCGGTCAGCATGACCGGTCGCGTTTTTTGTCTATGAACGAACATACCCTGAAGGTCCTGGAGTATGACAAGGTGCGGAGCCTGGTGGCCGGATTTGCCGCATCAGAGCCCGGCCGGGCCGCTGTTTCCGAGCTGCTGCCGGCGTTGTCGCCGGCTGTTGTGGCGGAGCGGCTTCAGGAAACGCAGGAATGCACCTGGCTGTTCTTGAGCGGAGAGAACCTGCCGCTTGACGGGATCCTGAACATCGGAGCATCGGTCGACAAGCTTCGTGTCAGCGGTATGACGCTGGCGCCGCTGGAGCTGCTGGAGATCGCAAAAACGCTCGGCGCCGGCAGGCGGATCAAAGGTTTTTTCGAACGTATCGGAGAAAAGGGCGGCTTGGCGCGTCAGGGAGTTCCCCTGCTCCGCGCCCGCGCCGCGGTCATCCAGCCGCTGCCGCAGATCGAAGACGCGATCGCAAACGCCATTGATGAGAAGGCGGAGGTCAGAGATTCGGCCAGCCCCGCGCTCCGCAGGGTGCGGAAGCAGATCAACAGGATGCGCGACGATATCCTGGGCCGCCTGTCCGGCATTCTGCAGGACGGGTCCTTTCAGAAGGTCGTGCAGGAGCCGGTGATCACGATGCGGGACGACCGCTATGTGCTCCCGCTCAAGCCGAACTTCCGGCAGAGCATCCGGGGGGTTGTGCACGGACAATCGGGCTCGCGGTCCACGCTCTTTGTCGAGCCCCTTGAAGTGCTGGAACAGAACAACCGCCTCGCCGAACTTCGCATGGAAGAACGCGAAGAGGTTGAGCGCATCCTGCGGGAACTGACCGGTATGCTTGCGCAGGAGGTTGAACCGATCGAGGCTATGACCGGAACGCTTGCGGCGATCGATGCAATTGCGGCACGAGCGCGCTTCGGCATCGAATACGGGGCCGCAGTGCCGGCATTGTCAATGCAAGGCGACGTTCGGCTCCGCTCTGCGCGCCATCCGCTGCTTCTTTGGAAGGCGAAAACCGCGGGTGGTGCGGACAAGATCCAGCCGAACGACATTGTGATAGGCAGGGATGCGCGGGTCCTGGTCCTGAGCGGACCCAATGCCGGCGGTAAAACAGCGGTCCTGAAGACCGTGGGTGTTCTCTGCCTCATGGCGCAGGCGGGCCTGCCCGTTACCGCAGCAGAGGGAAGCGAGCTTCCCTGCTTCGGCTCCTTTTTCGCCGATATCGGCGATGAGCAGAGCCTGGAACAGAACCTGAGCACCTTTTCGTCCCACGTGAGCCAGATTGCCGGAGATCCTCCGGCTGGCAGACGAGCATTCCCTGGTGCTGCTCGATGAACTCGGCTCGGGAACTGACCCGGCAGAGGGGGCAGGCCTCGGCGCGGCAGTGCTCGAAAGCCTGATCGAACGGGGATGCGTCACCATGATCACGACGCACCAGAATGCGCTGAAGCTGTTCGGAGCGGAGACCGGCGGCGCTGTGAATGCGGCAATGGAGTTCGATCCGGCGACCTTGCAGCCCACCTATCGCCTGACGCCGGGCAGGCCGGGAAGAAGCTACGGGCTTGGATATGGCTGCCCGGCTCGGCATACCGGATGACGTAATCACGCGCGCCCGCGCCCGGCTCAGTGAGGACGACGCCCGGCTCGAAACGCTGTTGCGCCAGGTGGAGCAGGACACGCAGCGGCTTGAGAGCGAACGGGATGTCCTTGCCAGGGATCTCGCATTGGTCCGGCAGCAACAGGGCGAGACCGAGGCCGCGCTGCAGGCGGCAAAAGAAGAAGCCCGCACGGTCAGGGCCAAGGCGCACCAGGAGGCCCGGGACGTCCTTGCGCTGATGCGGCAGAAGCTCAGGGAACTTTCGAACGTGAAGGCTCTGGAGCAGACCGCGATCAAGAACGTCCGCTCGGACATCGAATCCCTTGCGCGCACGCTCGAGCCCGAGCAGGTCGAGCAGAGACGCGTACCTTCCGGCTGCATGCCGGACGTGCATCCCGGCGACCAGGTCAGGGTCCCCCGCCTCGCCAGGAGCGGCACGGTTCTGAGCGTACAGCACGGCGTTCTGGAGATCGAGCTCGACGGGAAGACGCTGAAAATATCGGCGGAAGAGGTGGTACCCGGCGAGCGAGGGCGGCCGCGAAAGGCCGCAGCGCCGGGATGGGGTGCGGACCTTCATGGAACTGGAGCAGGCGCCGGACCGGCTGAACCTTCTCGGTCTTCGCGTGGACGAGGCGCTTGCCGAGGTCGATCGATACCTCGACCGGGTGGGGCTCGGCGGCCTGTCCGTGGTGACGATCATCCATGGACTGGGGACCGGGGCGCTCAAGACCGCCATGACCGGCTATTTAAAGCATCACCCGCTGGTCGCGGGAACGCGGGCGGGCGAGCCCGCCGAAGGCGGCGCCGGCGTCACTGTTGTGGAGCTGAAGAAATAAGATGTATTCCGAGGATGTCATAAGGCGGGTACGGGACAGCATCAATGTCTATGATCTGATTTCAGGATACGTCGCGCTCAAGAAGACGGGCAAGAACTGGCTGGGCCTCTGCCCCTTTCATTCGGAAAAGACCCCGTCGTTCAACGTGAACACGGAAAAACAGATCTTTCACTGTTTCGGATGCGGCGTCGGCGGAGACGTTTTCAAGTTTGTGGAGCTGCAGGAAGGGCTGAATTTTCCTGAAGCGATCAAGACCCTGGCGGCACGCTCAGGCATCACGCTGCCGCAGGACAACCGGGACCACCGGCAGGACAAAAGGTCCGAGGACGAGAAAAAGACGCTCCTCAAGATCGTCGCCGAAGCAGCGGAGTACTTCAAACAAAGAGCTCGAAGGCCCCGCAGGAAGCGCAGCGCGGGAGTATCTCAGGAAACGCGGCGTCAGCGATGCGATCATCAGGGAGTTTGCGCTCGGCTATGTGCGGCCTGAATGGGACGGCCTGCTGAAGCACCTGAAACACCGGAACTACACGCCTAGCCAGATGGAACGGGCCGGGCTGGTGGTCAAGCGGAGCGAGGGCGAGGGATATTACGACCGGTTCCGCGGCAGGATCATTTTCCCGATCCGCGATATGACCGGCCAGGTGATCGCCTTCGGCGGCAGGGTGATGGACGACTCCCTGCCCAAATATCTGAACTCGTCGGAAACAGCGCTGTACAGCAAGAGCCACGTGCTGTACGGACTGGACATGGCCAAGGACCACGGCCGCAAGCAGGGATACTTCATCATCGTCGAAGGCTACCTTGATGCGATCGCCTGCCACCAGTACGGCATCCGGAACGCTGTTGCAACGCTCGGAACGGCGCTTACCGACGGGCATCTCCGCCTGATGCGGAGGTTCGCAGACAAGCTCGTGTTGATCTTCGACCCCGATCCGGCCGGCGTAAAGGCCTCGCTCCGGGGATTCGATCTGTTCGTATCAAGCAGCATGAAGGTGAACGTGGTGTCCCTGCCGGGCGGCGATGACCCGGACACGTTCCTGCAGAAGCAGGGCCAGGAGGCCTTTGCCGCCCGGCTGCGCGAGTCATCCAAGTTCATGGACTTCGTGATCGAACAGGTGGTGAAGAGCAGTCCCAGCCGCAGCATCGATGAAAAGATCGAAAAAGCGGAGGAGATGCTCTCGTATATCTCAAGGCTCCCGAGCGGGATCGAACGCGACCATTACCTCAAGAAAACGGCGGAGATCCTCGATCTGGACGAGACCGTTCTCCGTCAGGAGATGCCGAAGCAGACGATGAAATTGCCCTTCGCGCCGGCAGACAGGAACGCTCCGGTCGCGCACGCGGCAGGACGGCGCCGGCCCCGGGCAGAGGAGATCCTGATCCATCTGATGCTGAAAGACGAGGAGATCGCGCGGAGCCTGAAGGACCGGATCGAGCCCCGCGATTTTACCGACCCCCTGTTCCAGCGTGCCGTGGAACGGATCTTCAAGATGCTGGACGAGCAGGGAAAACTGGACACCAGCGCTCTGTTGCGGGAAGAGGACGAGGAACTGAAGAACCTCATCTCCCATTATGCCGTGCTCGATATGGTCTATGAAGACCCGGCGAAATCGTTTCAGGATTGTGTAGAGGTCATCAAGCAAAAAGACCCGGAAAAGAAAATGAAGTTGTTGATTAAATCAATTCAGGAAGCGGAAGCGCAAGGCGACGTCGCAACGATAAAACGACTCACGGAAGAACAGCTGGAACTGAGCAGGAGACCGGGAAGGAAGATCCCCGGCAAGTCGGGTACGAGCACGGAATAGAAACCAATTGTCTATCGCTCTTGGCGATACAGTGATTCGATGCAGCACGTAAAGGAGCACCAGCGCATGGTAAAGAAGGGCAAGACAGGGGATACGAAAAAGCCGGCAGCGAAAAACGCCGAGCGGGGCTACATGCCTTACGAGGAAGCAAGCGAAGCGATCCCTCCGGAGGATGTTTCCACGGAGCAACTGGACAGCATCATCTCGCTGTTCGGGGACGGCGAGCTCGACATCGACATAACCGATACGCGGCACGACAGCAAGACGCGTCAGCCGGCCGAGGATGAGCTGGAGGAAGGCGCTGAGGGCGAGGAAGCAAGCCTCGACGAGGCGGCCGAGGAAGAGGCCGAGGAGGAAGAGGTCGAGGTCGGCGTGGGGAAGACCGATGACCCGGTCCGGCTCTACCTCAAGGAGATGGGGACGGTGCCCCTCCTGTCCAAGGAAGGCGAGGTCTCGATCGCGAAGCGGATCGAAGAGGGGAAGCGTGAGGCGTCCCAGATCCTGTACAGCCTGCCTTTTTCGCTCCAGGATGTGCACGACCTGGGCGACAAGCTGCGGAAGGGAAAGATCAGCATCCATGAGGTCGTCCATGCCGGCGAGGACGACCTGGAGGATATCCAGACGCAGAACGAGGAAGAAGTGCACGCCCGCGTGCTCAAGCTGATCGGCGAGATCGACCGGCACAGCAAGGACCTCAACACGCTCGTGAACCACGTGGCCAGCAGCCGCTGCACCGAGGCGAAGAAGAAGGACCTGCGTGAAAAGATCCAGACCACGCGGTATGCCCTTTTCGACAAGCTCGAGGCGCTGAACATCCATTGCCGTCAGACGGACCGTGTCGTCATGAAGCTCCGGGAGTTCGTGAGCGAAATCCTGCAGTCGGAGCGGGATATCCACGGGCTCGAACGCAAGACCGGCCGGTCCCTGACCGATCTGAAGGACGCGTTCAAACGGATGCGCCAGGGCGAGCGGGAGCTCAAGAACGCCGCACGGCGGTTCGAGATGCGGCAGGAGGCCCTGCTGGCGGTCGAGCGCACCTACCGCAATGCCGGGAAGCGCATCAAAAAGGTCGAGACAGAATGCGGCGTGCCTGCCGAGGACCTGAAAAAGGCGCTCCGGTCCTACGAGCGCGCTGAAGAGCGGGCCAAGTACGCCAAGAGCGAGCTCGTTGAGGCCAATCTGCGGCTGGTCGTCTCCATTGCCAAGAAGTACACCAACCGGGGCCTCCAGTTCCTGGACCTGATCCAGGAAGGGAACATCGGCCTCATGAAGGCCGTTGACAAGTTCGAATGGCAGCGCGGGTACAAGTTCAGCACCTATGCCACGTGGTGGATCCGTCAGGCCATTACGCGGGCGATCGCGGACCAGGCGAGGACGATCCGCATCCCGGTGCACATGATCGAGACCATGAACAAGCTTATCCGCACCTCGCGCGGGCTGGTGCAGGACCTCGGGCGGGAGCCTTCCACCGAAGAGGTCGCTGCCACGATGAAACTGCCGGTCGAAAAAGTGCGCAAGATCATGAAGATCGCCAAGGAGCCCATATCTCTGGAAACGCCGATCGGCGAGGAAGAGGACAGCCACCTTGGTGATTTCATCGAGGACAAGAAGGTGGCCTCGCCGCTCGAATCGGCCATCCGGAAGAACCTGCACCAGCAGGTCCGCAAGGTGCTGAACACGCTGACCGAGCGGGAAGAAAAGGTGCTCCGCTGGCGGTTCGGCATCGGCGAGCAGACGGACCATACGCTCGAAGAGGTCGGCCAGGAGTTCGACGTGACGCGCGAGCGCATCCGGCAGATCGAAGCGAAGGCACTCAGGAAACTGCGCCACCCCAGCAGAAGCAAACAGCTGAAGAGCTTCATGGAATAACGAGGACCTTTTACTGACGGTTCACCGGCGTTTTCTTGACATTCTCCAAGCGTTGTGGCAAGATGCAGCTCGTTGTGAAAGGCCTGCAGGTCACAACGATCATTCTGAACACGTTTTCCGCAGGGCCCATAGCTCAGTTGGTAGAGCTACCGGCTCATAACCGGTTGGTCCCAGGTTCGAGTCCTGGTGGGCCCACCACTCTCTGAGGGAAGGATGTACAGCAGATGCAGGGGATCTCATCGACAGCGAAGTTTAACACGGGTATCTGCCTGCTGACAGCACGGTAGGTCTCAGTTCACAAGAATGCGCCGAGAGGCGCATTTTTATTTTTGGAGGGGCGATGGACGAACAACTCAGCTTACTTATACAGCTTCAGGAAATTGACGGAAATATCCGCACGCTTGTCGCACAGAAAAAAAAGCTGCCCGAGGCGCTGGCTGACCTCGAATGCAAACGCACCGCAAGCCAGACGGAACTCGAAAGCTCAAAAGAAGCTCTTCTGGCCGCACAGAAGAAACAAGCGGGACCGTGATCAGGACCTGGAAGCTGGGGTGCAGAAGGTCGAGAAGCTGAAGACACGCTCGTCGGAGATCAAGAACAACAAGGAATACCAGGCGCTGCTGAAGGAAATAGAAACGGGTGAACTGGAGAATAAGACCATCGAGGATGATATTATCTCGCTCATGGAAAAGATCGATGTCGCCTCGGCGGCGATCAAAGCTGCCGAGCAGCGATTGCGTGAGGAGGAGGTCTCGATCCAGGCCGAACAGAAACAGCATGAGGCCGACTTTGCGAAGATCGAGATAGAACTGCACTCGGTGGAGCAGGCCAGAGGAAAAATCGCCTCGCAGGATCCAGCCCACAACGAGCTCCTGTATGAAAAGCTGTTGAAAACCAAAGCCGGCCTCGCCGTTGCCGAGGCGCGTGCGGAGTCCTGTTCCGGCTGCTACAT
Source organism: Nitrospirota bacterium (assembly GCA_963836175.1). Taxonomy (GTDB): domain Bacteria; phylum Nitrospirota; class UBA9217; order UBA9217; family UBA9217; genus GWC2-56-14. The sequence goes on along the minus strand of CAWIIS010000006.1, from coordinate 145,480 downwards.
GAGCATTCCCCCGCAGGTGTATGTGAACGTTAAAAAGAACGCCAGCATCATTACCTGCCCCAACTGCAACCGCATTCTGTACTATAAGGAAGCGAACGCGCAAAAGGTCTCCTGAGAGCACGGAGTTCCGACGACGCTCTGCGGGAACAGAACCGTGACGCGGATGCTCTGGCGAACAAGGCGATCGATGAGAAGATAACATAAGAAGTCAGGAGCCAGGAGTCAGAATTCAGAAGGAACTGCATTGTACTGTGGGCTTTCTTCTGGTTTCTGTCTCCTGACTTCAGGCTCCTGTTTTCACATTCAGAGCGGGTGAGGTGATCGCTCTCCGGCAACGGAGGGAGGAAAGTCCGAGCTCCGCAGGGCAAGGCGGTCCCGAAACGGGACAGGGGGCGACCCCATGGATAGTGCCACAGAAAAGAAGACCGCCCGCAAGGGTAAGGGTGAAACGGTGGGGTAAGAGCCCACCAGATTCCCGGGCGACCGGGAGTGCTTGGAAAACCCCGCCTGGAGCAAGGTCACATAGGGAAGCGTCTCCCGAGCAATCGGGAGTAAGGACGGCCCGTCCGAGACTTCCGGGTAGATCGCTCGTGCTTTCGAGCAATCGAAGGCCCAGATAAATGATCACCACTTCCGGGAAACCGAGAGGACAGAACTCGGCTTACGACCCGCTCTGATCTTTTTCTTTCACGCCCATGCCGACCAATCGGCATGGGTTTTTTGTTTCTAAGGCCTCCATCTTCGGCATTGACCAAGTCCCTATCGCCATACAAGCGCAAATCGGTTATAATTCTCCATGCGCAACAGGAAGGCGATATTTTCCCCGTCGTCCTTTTGAAAAGCTCCGAAAAGCGTTGGAGCAGCAGGCATCAGCTGCGCCTCCTCCAATGCCGCGCCAAAAGAAAAAAGAAGAGTACACGGACGAAGAGCTGTTCAGCAGCGAGATGCGCGATGTCCAGGAGATCGAAGTCTTCAGGGCGCTCCCCTGTGTTCAACATCACCGGAAGACGGTCACGTCTGCCGAATGCCGCGACCCGGACGGCGCAGCGCTTGCGGTCCTCGGCGAGATCGCGGCAGGACACCGGCCGATGCACCTGCCGGACACGCAGGAATACGTGGAATGGGTGAGCCCGGAGTATCACGATACCATCCTCCCGGAACTGCACGCGGGGCGCTTTTCCGTCCAGGCCTTTCTCGATCTCCACGGATGTACCGTTATGGAGGCGGACGATGAGCTTGCGCTGTTCCTTGACGAATCTTTTAAAAAGGGGCTGCATTGTGTGAAGATCATTCACGGCAGAGGCCTCCGTTCCGTCAAGGGGCCGCAGATCAAGGCATGGGTCGTGAAGCGGCTTGCGGGGCGCTACCGGAAGGACCTCATTGCCTTTGTCACCGCGCGCCAGTGTGACGGCGGTCTTGGCGCACTCTATGTGCTGCTCAGAAAAAAATAAATCATTGCTGCCTGCCCGGAACGAATCATGAAGAGAAAGACCATAACGCAGCTTCGAGCGAAGAACAACGGAACACTTGCCCCCGCAAAAGTCAGGGCATTCCGGAAGAAGGTATACGGCCATTACCACGCAAGCGGACGCGACCTGCCGTGGAGGAAAACGAGAAGCCCTTATCGCGTTCTCGTGTCCGAGATCATGCTCCAGCAGACGCAGGTCGAGCGGGTGATCGGGAAGTACAGGGATTTCCTTTCCGCCTTTCCGGACTTTGCCGCTCTTGGCACAAGCCCCGCTTCCGAAGCTGCTCTCCCTCTGGTCCGGCCTGGGCTACAACCGCCGGGCCCTTGCGCTCAAAGCGCTCGCGCAAAAAGTGATGGAAGAGCATAGAGGCAGGCTGCCGTCCGAGCGTGAGCAGCTTCTTGCGCTCCCGGGCATCGGCAGATACACCGCAGGCGCGGTCATGGCCTTTGCGTTCAACAAGCCCGTGGTCTTCATGGACACGAACATCCGCCGCGTCTATATCCACGAGTTCTTTCAGGACAAGGAGGGTATCCATGATGACGAGCTTATTCCGTTTGTCGAGCGGACCCTGGACCCTGCAGACCCCCGGAAATGGTATAATGCTCTCATGGATTACGGGACCATGCTGAAGCAGCAGCATGCCAATCCCAACCGAAGGAGCGCGCATTATACTCGCCAGTCCCCGTTCGAGAACTCGAACCGGCAGGTACGGGGCAGGATACTCAAGGTCCTGGTCGCTGACGCGCCGCTCACCGCCCTGCAGATCGTGAAGAAGGTTGCCATGGAAGCGGAGCGGGTGAAGAACAATCTTGTGCAGATGGAGAAGGAAGGGTTTATCAAAAAGAAGGGTAGGTGCTTCGTTATTTAATAAGTAAATTGAAAGTCCCCCTAACCCAGCCCTCTCCCCGCTGGGGAGAGGATAAAGAAGTGGCGGAAATAGTAACGACGCGAAATGTTAAGGTTTTCATTCCGCATTCCGCAATCCGAAATCCGCAATAGAATTTATGAGAACCGGCCCTGACTACATCCAGCTCTATCCGCTGCTCCGGTGCAACCGGTCCTGCTCGTTCTGCTTCAACCACACGATGCCGTTCATGGAGGACATGCAGCTCATCGATTTCAGAACCATGCTCGGACGGCTCCGTGAGTGGCCCGTTACCACGATCGACCTGATGGGCGGCGAACCGACGCTTCACCATGACATGCCCGGCCTTTTGCGCGAAACCGGACGCCGGGGCCTGCGCGTGAACATGAGCTCGAACGGCACGAACCTCCCGCAGCTGCAGGACCTGCTTGCCGGGTTCGATCATCTTTCGATCGGCATCTCGATCAACGACCGCGCAACGTTCACCGCGGTCCGCACGTTCATCCATGACCATCGGCCGGTTGTAAAGATGGTCCACACCCGAACGCTCGATGTTCATCTGGTTCAGGAAATCCTCTCGCAAGAACCGAAGACCTTTTACCTGCTGTATAAAGATGCACTCGAAGCTTCGCAGCTCAGAGACACGGTCCCCTTTGATGAGTTTTTCCCTGCGGCACCAAGCCACTTCAACAGGCAGAACGTTGGAACGGTTTTCTGTTCGGGTTTTCTGCCGGACGCAGCATACCCGGAGCTGGCAAAGGTGCGGTGCCCCGCCGGCACGACAAAGCTCGGGATCATGCCCGATGGCTCGGTCTATCCCTGCAACCTGTTCTTCGGCAAGCCCGATTTCCGGCTTGGCAACATCCTGACCGATCCGCTGGATATCCTCTGGCATCATCCCGTGCTTTCCTTCTTCAAGGAGTTTGCCGGCAACCGCTGCCCGCGCAGGACCTGCGGTCTTCACGCGCTGTGCCACGGCGGCTGTCCTGCCCATGCCTATCACCACACCGGCGTCCTGTCCGCGCCGGAGCCGCGATGCGTCCGGACCTGAGAACCGGCAACCTTGAAAGATGGAATCTGATATACTGAAACAAATCATTGCGAAGGAGGCCCTATGAACACAGCTCTGGTCCTGTTAACGGTGGCGCGTGACAAAGTGAATACGGTTGCCGAAGCGCTTGCGGAGATGGAGGGCATCACGGAAGTATATTCGGTCGCCGGAAGGTACGATCTTGCCGTGGTCATCCGGGTGAAGGACAGCGAGCAGATGGCGGAACTGGTGACGAACCATATGCTGAAAGTAGACGGCATCCTTACGTCCGAAACACTCATGGCGTTCAGGGTGCACTCCCGCCACGACCTGGAAAGCATGTTCTCCATCGGCTCGTGAAGCGGCTGAGAACCCACCACCCCAACCCCTCCTTAGTCAAGGAGGGGCTATGGTAATTTCTCCCTCTTCGTCTGCGGTAACAATCTTTCAAGCTTTCCTGAGCTGCTGACCCTGTCAGGAAAAAAACACGGAAATAAAATACCTTTGTGCAAGCCCCACAAATAGTATAAAATAGCCGCACTTTGTTGCATCTGAGTCATGACCATAATGTTTGAGGAGGAAGTATGAGACAGACCAAGATCGTTCTTTCCGACAAAGAGATCCCGACCAAGTGGTACAACATCATGGCGGACATGCCGAACCTGCCGAAGCCGCCGCTGCATCCGGCCACGAAGCAGCCGGTCGGGCCCGACGACCTGACGCCGATCTTCCCCATGGCGCTCATTGAGCAGGAAATGACGCAGGAGCGCTGGATCGATATCCCCGAAGAGGTGCTCGACATCTATTCGCTCTGGCGGCCGTCGCCGCTGTTCCGCGCGCACCGGCTCGAAGAAGCTGCTCGGCACGCCGGCGAAGATCTACTATAAATATGAAGGCGTAAGCCCCGCCGGCAGCCACAAGCCGAACACCTCCATCCCCCAGGCCTACTACAATAAGAAGGCGGGGATCAAGCGCATCGCGACCGAGACCGGCGCGGGCCAGTGGGGCTCCTCCATGGCGCTGGCCGGCAAGCTCTTCGGCCTCGACGTCACGGTCTATATGGTGAAGGTGAGCTACGGCCAGAAGCCCTACCGCAGGATCATGATGGAGACCTGGGGCGCTACGGTGCACGCCAGCCCGTCGAACGCGACGAACTCGGGCAGGAAGATCCTCGAAGTCGACCCGACAGCTCGGGCAGCCTCGGCATCGCCATCTCGGAGGCGGTGGAGGACGCGGCCACGCACAACGACACGAACTATGCGCTCGGTTCGGTGCTGAACCATGTCTGCCTGCACCAGACCGTCATCGGGCTCGAGGCAAAGAAGCAGCTGGAGATCGTCGGCGACTATCCGGACATCGTGATCGGCTGCTGCGGCGGCGGGAGCAACCTCGCCGGCATCGGCTTCCCCTTCCTGCATGACAAGATCAAGGGCAACAAGAAAGACGTCCGGGTCATTGCGGTCGAGCCGACCTCCTGCCCGACGCTCACCAAGGGCGAGTTCCGGTATGATTTCGGCGATGTTGCCGGCTTTACGCCGCTCATGACGATGTACACCCTGGGCCATGACTTCATGCCGTCCGGCATCCACGCCGGCGGACTGCGGTATCACGGCGATTCGCCGCTCGTGTCCCAGCTGTACCACGACAAGCTCATCGAGGCCAGGGCCTATCACCAGACCGCCGTGTTCGAGGCAGCCATGCAGTTCGCGAACACCGAGGCGATCATTCCCGGCGCCCGAAAGCGCCCATGCGATCCGGGCCGCCATCGATGAGGCGCTGCTCTGCAAAGAGGAAGGCAAGCAGAAGACCATCCTCTTCAACCTGAGCGGCCATGGCTACCTGGACCTCCAGGCCTATGCCGACTACCACGAAGGCAAGCTGATGGACCACGAGCATCCGGAAGAGGACATCAAAAAATCGCTGGCAAAACTTCCGGTCATCGCGTAATCACTGTTTTCGCATAAAATACGAAAAGCCCACGGCGATGAAGTGCCGTGGGCTTTCTTTTATTGATGCCCCATCGGGCGCTGTTCGGTAAAGTCAGTCAACAGGGGAAGGGGCACACCATGCCGGAATCGCTGTCAACAACGCTCACGCGCTTGGGATTCAATTTCTTTCCCGCCTATCGCGGCACGGGTGCGCGCATCACCTATATCGCCTCTGACTGGCGCGAAGTGCGCATCAAGGTGCCGTTAAGCTGGAGGACGAGAAACATCGTGGGCACGATTTTCGGCGGAAGCATGTATGCTGCGGTCGATCCCATCTATATGATCATGCTGATGAAGATCCTTGGACCCGAGTATGTGGTCTGGGACAAGGCGGCTGCGATCCGCTTCAAGCGGCCGGGGAAAGGCACGTTGTACGCGCAGTTTATTCTGACGGGCGAAGAGATCGCTGCCATCAAGACTGCGGCCGGAGCCTCGCCGTCCGTGGAGCGGTCCTATCTCGTTGAGCTCGTTGATGCCGACGGCACTCTGCACGCGTCAGTTGATAAGACGATCTATATAAAAAAAATAGATCGTTTTGATCCGAAACAGGAGAGGTCAAACAGGAAGACCGGAGAGGTCGTTTTATAATTAATACATTCGTAGAAAAGTCACTGTCCACCGCCGAGGCGCGGAGGCGCGGGAAGGCACCTTGAAAATAATAGAGATTTTCTCTGCGTCTCAGTGTCTCCGCGGTAAAAAAGAACTTCTTACGACTTGATCAGAATTGTTGAGTTGCATTCCTTTGTAAATATTTTATTCCCTTTTGCATATACCCCATCATTACCCATCGTAATCGTGTGCTCCCAAAATGATAATGTCCTATTCTGCCAAAGTAGAAATGTCCTATTCTAAGTTACAATACCCTGACGTTATTGGAGGGTACTGTGACGGACAAGGACATGATAACAATGAGCAGAAGAGAGACAAAAAGACTGCACATTATCCACCAGGCGTTGGATAGACGGATTACGCAGAAGACGGCTGCTGAACTCATAGGCTTGAGCAGCAGGCAGATTAGGCGGATACTTAAGCGAGTACGGAAGGAGGGAGACGATGGCATTAGCCATCGTTCTCGCGGCAAAGCCTCGAATCGTCGCTTCCCTCAGAAGGTCAAAGACAAAACACTCAAGTTGTATCGGGAGAAATACGGTGATTTTGGCCCGACCTTTGCCTGCGAGAAGCTTCTTGATGTTCATGAAATCAAGCTTAGCGACGAAACCCTTCGTCTATGGCTTAATCAGGAAAGCATCCCCTATGAGAAGCGGAAGGGTCGAAAGCACCGGCAGTGGCGCGAGAGAAAGCACCATTTCGGTGAAATGATCCAGATGGATGGCTCCCCTCATGACTGGTTCGAAGGCCGAGGCCCTGAGTGCGTATTAATGGGATATATCGATGATGCCACAGGAACGGTGTATGGGCGCTTTTATGACTATGAGGGGACCATGCCAGCCATGGACAGCTTCAAGCGGTATATAAAGCGCTACGGCATTCCACAGAGCGTTTATTTGGACAAGCACTCAACGTATAAATCCAATGCCAAGCAGAGCATCGAGGATGAGTTGGAAGATAAAAAACCCATGAGCCAGTTTGAACGGAGTCTAACCGAACTCGGAGTAACGGTCATCCATGCGAATTCACCCCAGGCAAAAGGGAGGGTAGAAAGAAGTTTTCGAACACTCCAGGATCGATTGGTTAAAGAGATGAGGCTTGCCAGGGTAAATAGTGTCGTGCAGGCAAACGAATTCCTGATAAAGTATCATCCAATATACAATGCGAAATTCAAGGTAAAACCCGTTTCTGCAGTCGATGTACACCAACGCGCGCTATCCATAAGGGAACTCGACAAGATCTTCTGCATTCGAGAGGAGCGTACGCTACGAAACGATTTCACCATAGCTTATAATGGCAAACTGTACCAGATCAAAGACGCTATAAAGACTAAAAAGGTCGCGGTGGAAGAACGACTCGATGGATCTCTGCATATCACTCACAGGGGTTTGGAATTAACATACCGGGAGATCAAAACACGGCCAGCAAAAGAAAACCCTAAAACACCGGCAGTCATTAAGAAACCGACAAGTCGGTATCAACCATCAGATCATCCCTGGAAGAGACTCCGCAGAGCAAACGTACAATTTCCTATTGCTTCTTAAAAAGCGGACATTTCTATCTTGGTAAGAGTAGGACATTTCTACTTTGGGTTGACATTACCCATCGTAATCGTTGACATCGCTTTGCAGAGAGCATATATTCTTGATGCATCCGTAACAGGTCGAAAAAAGCCGTCTTTGCGAGCGTAGCGAAGCAATCTCGTCGTTCGTATCTGCCAGATAAATCGAGATTGCCGCTCCCGGGCGAAACCCTATCAGGTCACGATCAGGATACAAAAGCTGAATAAGAACACCTGGAACCTGGTCGTCCACGCGTGCGAAGGGAAACTTGCGTCGCTGGTCGAACTGCTGGCCGGGAAATTCCCCAAGGCAGTCGAAGAGGCGTTCCTGCAGCCAAAGACAGGCTTGTTCCCGTCACCCAGGGAGATAGAACTCGAGTGTTCCTGTTCGGACTGGGCGAGCATGTGCAAGCACATTGCAGCCACGCTGTATGGCATCGGCGCCAGGCTCGACGAAGATCCGACGCTCTTTTTTACGCTTCGAGGCGTTGCTATGGCCGACCTGATCAAAGGTCCCGAATCGAGCAAGAGGTTGGGAGATTCTCCCAAAGACTTCGCAAAAGAGTTCCCCGATGATCGACAACGCTCATCGCTCCGCTGCGCGAGGTGCCGATCGTGAGGAAGCAACGGGTCCGGCAACATCGGCTCGCGTCGTTGAAATACAAACACCGGAGAGTGTCCGCATGGCTGATGTGCGGAAGGTGCTCAAACAGCAGTTGAAGATGGATATTAAATTAGCGAAGAAGGCAAATCCTTTCATAGAGGCGCAGATGCTCTCGGGATCTTCTCCGGCAGTGTATCTCTGCACTGCCGCTGCTCGTTCCTGCTGAATCTTCTTTTTCAGAAAACCTCCTATGGTTTGGTGGTGTTCATGATATGGCTACTACTCGATTGTCAAAGAGCTTTTGTGCACGATGTCGTGGCATCATAAATCTGTGTCGATGTCGTGACCTTTAACAAGTAACGATTTGCCTGTCCGGGAATCGAATATGTCTTCTGAAGGGGAGAATACGCATTTAAAAGCGCAGCCCAGCCGGCCTTCGAGACCTCGGTACATTGTTCTATTGTTTTGATGGCGGCTCTATGATAGTATCACGTAGCACTATGATCAAATAGCGAGAGAACTACATCTGAAAGCAGGCCACCATGATGCATGACGCTGAACATGTCAAGAAAGAGAATAAACTAATACAGCTATTGATGATTTTGTTGTTTTGTATGGCTCTGCTCCAGTATGTAAATTCAGTGCAAAATGAATTTGTTTGGGATTCCAGGGTGGTTTTCAGTTCAGATCCCTCTATTCGGGAAATTGAATATATTCCCCAATATTTTATTGAGAGCTCGACAGCGCATTTCCCTGCACATTTGCAATTGGAAGGGGCGCTTCTCTATTATCGTCCCCTGATAAAGATTATCCATCTGATTGAGTATCAGATGTTTGGCGGCAATCCCATCGGGTACAACATCGTAAATATTGTGATGAACGCTGCAGTCGTGGTGTTAGCCTTTCTTTTCGTCCATACGCTTGTGAAAAATGTTCAGACGGCGTTCGTTGCAGCTCTTCTCTTCGCAGTAAATCCCGCCCGAGCGGAGGCGGTAAGCTGGGCCTATTCCGACACCTATCTGTTCGTGGCATTCTTTTCTTTTCTCACATTATTACTCTATCATCAGAAGCGGTATGTTCTCTCCTGCTCGGTCTATGCCTTTGCACTGTTCTGTCAGGAAAGCGCCGTGTTGCTGCCGATAATCCTCGTATTATATGAATACTGCTATCCTCAAGAGAGCGGTCCGAGAAGATATGCTCGAACGGTCATCTACCTGGCGCTTGCGGGGGGATTTCTTCTGGTGAGAAGGGCAGTCGTCGGTTCAACCCTGCTAACCGATGTGGAACCTCTCACGCTGGCCAACACTGTTGCTGTCATCATCAAGCGGTACGTGAAGATCTTTGTTTTTCCGGACGCGCCGGTAACGATATATCAGGCCGAACTTTTTCCCCGGCTGACCACTGAGGTAATGCTGTCGTATGGGGTAGTCCTGGCGCTTGTGTCAGGAGGTGTGTTCCTTTGGCGCAACAAGCGAGAGTATTTGTTTTGGTATCTTTGGTTCTTCATATATATATCCATCAGTTATAATGTGGGAGCATATAACAACTACCTGATGGCGGATAAGATGTTGTACTTTGCTTCGTTCGGATTCTGTGCGTGCATAGCGCTCGCTCTTTCAAACGTGAAGGGAAAAAAGTCACTTCCCATCGCCATCATAATCATGCTGATAATCACCCAATCTATGATGACGTTCAACCGGACCCGCTACTGGAAGGATAACATAACATACCTGGAAAAAGCACTGGAGTTTTCCCCCAATTTTGTGTTTGCATTGGTTGAACTTGGAAATTCGTATCTGTATGAAAAAAAGGATTTTGACAAAGCTATTCTGATTAGTAAAAAAGCCGCATTATTGGCTCCTCGCTTTAACATGCCCTACCTGATTCAGGGCGGCGCATATATCGGGAAGGGAGACTTGATCCAGGCAAAAAACAGCCTGGAAAATGCCATCCAGTACGAACCAGCTGATCCACGGCCTTATTATGGTTTAGGACTTATTTTTGATAAAACAGGTGACTATGAAAAAGCGCTACATTACTATCAGCGATCTCTGTCACTGGATCGGGATCAACCTCTGATCTTAACCCGGAAGATACAGGCACTTATGGAGAAAAGAAGCGAAACAAGGAAATAATAATCTTGCCATCAAATACAAGGCCTGCGCATTCCACTGATGGCGATTATGAACGTCTGTTGGTTTTCGCATCGCTCATCTGCGCTGCCGGCGATGCTGAGGAACGGGCAGAAATTTAAGGGTCGGGTCGTATGGGGTCAGGGTCGTATGGGGTCACCCATTTGAAGGATCCCGTCAAGTGAAAAAGCCCACCTAGTGGCGAGAAAATGAAATTTTCTCGTCGATCTTTATGCAGTCGTCGATTTCCTTACTATTGCCGTAGTTTCATTCAGTTTCGGTATCAGTTCTTCACTGTACCAGTCACCCATCTGGATTAAGGTCTCGCTGGTGATGCGCGGTTCTCAGCATGACCCTTTCCCCGCAGAGCGGGGACCAGAAAATCTTCGGCTCCTTGCCGTGTCCAAAAAGGGTATCACAGATCATGTGGTTGTTAGCCAGCCCCAGGGTGGCTCACGGCACGGGCAGTAAAGATTCCGAGAACTCTATAAGTATTGGGTGGAGCGGATTACCAATCAGACTTAGTGGTTCTTCCACACCCTATGCAGGTTCACCGCTCCAGCCATCTTGTGATCATACGAAGATTTTCTCCGGCATAAAGTTCACCTCATCACGCATGACGTAGTATGATGCTCTCGCCAGTTTGTGCGCAAGGGCGTTGTGCGCGGTCATAAAGTTGGTTTTCTGCATCTTGCGATTGTAGTATGTCCTGGCCTGTGTGTAGTGGCGCCGTGCGTGTTCGGCCGCCTCGGAATAGGCCCATGCAAGATACTTATTGCCGCTTTTCTTGTTCCCTTTACCCTTCACCTTGTCGTTACTAAGCCATTTGGTCGAAACTTTCCGGCAGTAGGATACGTAGTTGCCGACTTTGGCAAAGCGGCTGATCGGGCCGGTTTCCAGCATGATGGTAAGAGCCAGAATCTTGCCGATCCCGAATACGCTTTGCAGTTTCTCGTAAGGATGTGTCAGTTCAACCTTATTTTCTATTATGGCCTCGATCTTTTTGATTTGCCGCGTCAGAAAATCGATGGACTCTTTACTGACGGTCCCAGATAGAGCAAGGTCCTCGTTTGCCGAAAGATATGGAGCTACCCGATCCTCGCTCAACGCTTTGACATCAGCTGTTTTGAGCTTAAATCCGTTGTTTCGGCTGAGGATGTTCTGCAGGCTCACGATGAGTGAGGTCCGCAGTCTCACCAGGTGCATGCGTTTTCGCAGAAGATCGCGTACCGGCCGGTCATCCTTGGGATAGATGTATCCCTCGGGCAAGATACCGAGCCGAAGCATTTCACACAACCATAAAGCATCGTCCTGATCATCAGCATGTTTGAGTCCTGAGTACTTCTGGATTGCTGACGGATTGGCAAGATGAACCACGTATCCTTCTGCCATAAGCAGATCGACCAGCCAGTACCAGTTGTAGGTGGACTCGACGACGATCCCGACGATATCGTTTTTATGTGGTTTAAGCGCATTGAGAATAATTTCGGGATCATTCGGCAGTTTCTTCCTGAATACAGGCTTGCCATTTTCATCCTTAATGCCGAGATACGAATTGTTTGAATGCAGGTCAAAACTCGTGTACAATTTCATACAGCACCTCCAAGGTTAGATTGGACTCTTTCCTTGAAGCATACCAGAGTGCCGAGGCGCTCTGGTATGCTGAGGTGCCTTCATATGATTATCAGACTTAAAGATTGAGTTGTTCTGTAGGACATGTGGGGTCCAATCTTTGATGCTGACAGCAATGCTACTCTGAGTCAATACACGATCTGCAAATCACATTCAGCTTCATGCCGAAGACCCGAGTCTTCCAGTCCTGCATTACGCAACAGCCCGATCCTCTAAAATTTATGCTCGAAGCACTAAGCTTTTGCCGCGGGATAATCCTGTTTTTCTAATTTTCTTAGAGTTGCCCATGAGTCTAATCTATCCGAATGCCCGAGGTATGTGCAACCTTGGGCACACGGACCGCATGTTTCATACTTATTGCGTCTTGACTTATAGATGATTTTTGGGAAGAATAAAAGTAAGTAAATTAATCCAAATTCTAGAGGAGGTAACTATGAACACAGATATTCTCAAAGGCGAATGGAAGAAGATCAAAGGAGAGGTCAAAGTCCAATGGGGTAAGCTGACTGACGACGATCTGACTCAGATAGAAGGCGAATCTGAAAAACTGATCGGGAGCCTGCAAAAACGGTATGGTTACTCGCGGGATGAGGCCATGAAGGAGTATGACAATTTCATGGCAAGACGCAAGAGTAAAAAGGCTGCATAGCAGCTGCATACGCATACAAAGGATGCGTTTCCACATTAAGCTTTAAAAAAGAAAGCGAAGGAAATACTGGTGCGCACCGGTGCCCAGGATGTAGGATCCAAGGCTGAAGTGAAAACCAAGGCTGCGTAACGCGCACACGATAAGCGGAACTGATTTCCGGCCGGGGATATACGATCAGCTGAATCCCCGGCTGTTGTTTGAAGATTGGAAGAGTGCGAGAAAGGCGCGCTTTAGACCTTCTGATGAAGAAAGCGACCTGAAGGAGGTTAAAATGGCTCGCTACGGAAAAGAAGCTCAGACGGCCGTGAAACGGGCGATGGAAAAGATGAAGGAAGGCAAGCTGAAAAGCGGCGCAAGCGGAAAAAAAGTGAGAAACCCGAAACAGGCAATCGCGATCGGCTTGTCGGAAGCCAGGAGTAAAGGGGTTAAGGTGCCACCACCCTCAGGCAAAAGGAGCAGCAGGTCTACCAGTAAGGCTGGAAGCAAGACCCACGCTGCATAACGACACGGAGGGAAGATGGCACAGCAGGGACGGGAAGGTGCGGGAAATCCGGGCTTAAGAATAATCAACTCGATTCCCAAGTGGTTACTTCGGGCCGCCGCCGTACTTGGCGGCCTTCTGCTGATTCTTTTCATCGCATCGTTTTTTCTGGACAAGCCGCTCAGAGAATCCATGGAAATGAACATGAACCGTCATCTGAAAGGGTACTCCGTGCGGTTGTCGGGATTGCATTTCCAGTTGATAGGACTATCTATCACTTTGAAAGGGCTGACCGTTTCTCAACAGGCACACCCCACCCCTCCCGTCGCTGAATTCCCGTTCCTGAAAGCAAGTATTCACTGGCGACGAGTATTGTCAGGAAAACTGGTTGCCGAGTTTGATATCGACCAGCCGAAAATTCACATCAACCTGCAGCAGCTCCGCGCGGAAGCCGAAAGTGAAACACCGGTCAAGGAACGCGGATGGCAGCAGGCAGTAGAAGACATTTACCCGTTGAAGATCAACCTCCTGACGATAACAAATGGAGATGTCGTTTATATCGATCAGGATCCGGATCGCCCTCTTCACCTGAGTCGCATAAAGCTGCAGGCAGAAAACATCCGCAATATCCATTCGCCGGACAAGGCCTATCCCTCCTCGTTCCACCTGGAAACGGTAATTTTCGATACCGGCTATGGAGTCGTTGACGGCAACGCTAACTTCCTGGCTGAACCGGTTCCGGGAGTAAAGGCCGATTTCAAGCTCGAAAAGGTTCCGCTTGACTATTTCAAGCCGGTATTCGCCCGCGCAAATCTGTCGATACGCAACGGTGAATTCTTCGCTTCAGGCAGTGCGGAATATGCCCCGAAAGTAAAGACAGCCCACGTGAAAGACCTTACGATTAAAAACCTGGAAGTCGATTACATCCACACGACGGGTACCGCAGCCGTGGAAAGAAGACGCGCCACCGAAGTCAAAACGGCGGCGGCCGCAGTCAGCAACGAGCCGGGTATTCTGCTTCGGCTCGACCAGTTGGACCTGACCGGAAGCACCATCGGCATGATCAATAAGGGCGTCAGTCCGCCTTACCGTGTCTTCATCGCCGACGCCGATGTTCATCTTAGTAATCTGTCCAACCAGTTTGCAGAAGGTCCTGCCGAAGCGCGGCTTCGGGGAAAATTCATGGGAAGCGGGAATACGACTGCGGTGGCACACTTCCGGCCGGAATTACAAGGACCCGATTTCGATATCGATCTTAAAATCGACGATACAAAGCTGACTGCCATGAACGATCTGCTTCGGGCCTACGGAAATTTCGACGTCACTGCCGGTTTTTTTTCATTCTATACCCAGCTGCATGTCAAGAACAACGCCATCTCCGGCTACGTTAAACCTCTGTTCAGAGACATGAAGGTGTACGATAAGCGAAAAGAGACGGAAAAAAGCGCCTTTCATAAGATGTACGAGAGGCTGGTTGGCGGAGTCGCCAAGCTTCTTGAAAACAGGCCCCGAGGGGAGGTTGCAACCAAGGCCGACATTGCCGGGCCGGTGGAGAGTCCTAAGGCCAGTACTCTCCAGATCATTGGTCAACTCATCAAGAACGCCTATTTCAAAGCGATTCTCCCCGGCTTCGAACAGGAGGTTACCAGATTGAGCCGATGACGGGATTATTACCCGCAGTTCGTTTAATGCACTGTCGCGTCAAGATGGCTGACCTCCGGGTATTTGACAAAAGGCAAAAAGCAGCCATACTATATGTAATATAGGATTTTCTATTTGTATCAATAACCTTTTAGGCGGAAAGGAGGTGAAAGAAGGATGAAGAAGACATTGTCGGCAAAGGACCTCGCAAAAGAGGCTGCTTTCTGGGCTAATCTCAAAAAGTCTGCACAAGACCATCCTGGGATGACATGTCACAAGTGAAAGGGCTGAAAGAGCTGAAACTGCCGGTTCGGCAGCGAAAAAAGGCAGATATGCATGATCCCTGAGGGCGATATCGGTACGATCATCATATCTGCCTGGTCTTTCAATACCCTTGGGCAATACTGTCCGTTGTAAACCCTGAATTCAGCTCATCAAAAACCAATGTCAATAAACAATACCCTGGAATTTTTCATTCAGCTGCATCTTACGGAGAGATGCAACCTTGCCTGTACGCACTGCTATCAATCCGGAAAGAGCTCGGATGAGATGTCCTTGGCGGAGATACGAAGTGTCATAGGTGAAGTCGCCGATATGCTCGGGGAGTGGTCAGCGGCCTATGATGTTTCTTTTTCCTCCAGTTTCAATATAACCGGCGGAGAACCGTTCCTGAGGCAGGATATTTTTCCTGTACTGGAAGAACTTGCCGATAAAAGAATTGATGCCTATCTGCTGTCGAACGGGACACTCATCACGAAGGATAAGGCTGTGGTCCTTTCCCGGCTGGGTGTAAAAGGGGTCCAGGTAAGCATTGAGGGTCCCGAGGAGATCCACGACGCAATAAGAGGCAAGGGAAGTCTGAAGCGTTCCCTTTTCGGTATACAATGCCTCCTTGACGCGGGAATAGAAGTGACCATGAATACGACGCTTTCCGATATAAATGCGACCTATTTTCTCGACGTGATAGACCTCGCCTCTTCGATCGGCGTTCAGAGGTTGGGATTTTCGAGGCTGGTACCGTCGGGAAGCGGTAGAAATTTATTGAACAAAATGCTGACGAAGGAGGTCCTGGAAGAGCTGTACGGCAGGATATTCTCGCTGAATACCGGCAACCTGAAGATCGTCACCGGTGATCCCGTCGCGTCACAATTCAGAAGACCGGCGGGTACAGATGATGCCGGCTCCTTTCCCTCCGGCGGATGCGCTGCAGGCGTCTCGGGGTTGACGATCCTGCCGGACGGGACGGTGACTCCCTGCAGAAGGCTTCCTGTTTCCCTGGGAAATGTCAGAACAGACTCCCTGAGGGAGATATGGTCTACATCAGAGGTCTTGACCTCACTCAGGGACAGGTCCCGATATGAGGGGAAATGCGGCAGCTGCAACAAATGGATGGCATGCAGGGGCTGCAGGGCAATAGCCTATGAATTTGCACGCGCTCATGGCAGTACCAATTACCTGGCCGAAGATCCGCAGTGTTTTCTGCGTGAGTAAAACAATAAAAAAGGAGTGACCAATGTCGAAATGGATCATAGACCCTGACCACTCGGGAGCGGCATTTTCAGTCCGCCACATGATGATCGCTAATGTTCGGGGCCAGTTCTGCAAAGTTGGAGGGACCGTTTATGTTGATCCGCTGAACATTACCAACTCTTCAATAGAACTGTCCATCGACGCATCAAGCATATTTACGGGGATCCAGAAACGCGACGACCACTTGAAAAGCGCGGATTTCCTTGAGGTCGATAAATATCCCACCATCTCGTTCACCTCTACGAGGATACAGGCAGTGAACGGCAACAAGGCACAAGTGAGCGGCGACTTGACGATCCACGGTATAACACGTCAGATAACCGCCTCGGTAGAATTTTCAGGGCCGGTAGACGACCCCCTCGGCGACGGATCAAGCATGGGCTTTGCAGTATCAGCCATAATAAACCGTGAAGACTACGGGATCATGTGGAATCAGCCGATGGCGAATAACGGCATCATGGTGAGCAGGGAGGTCCAGCTTTTTATAGACCTGGAAGCTGATCTTGCCTCGGAATAAGGGCTGATCGCCGCTGCGGCGAAGGGGTGGGCCATGAAGGCATATGATGTTATCGTCGTTGGCGCGGGCGACGTCGGCCTGGGAATCGCCTTTAAAGCAGTTTCAGGAGGTCTGAACGTTGCCCTTGTCGATAAGGGACATCCAGGCGGAACGTGCGTTAACAGCGGTTGTGTACCTTCTAAAACGCTTATCTATACTGCGGACAGAATGATCGAAACACGAGAAAATACAAAGTTCGGCATCCGTTCGGGAACGATCGATGTCAACTTCAACGCAGTCATGGAGCGGACGAGAAGGGTCGTCGCCAGGGGCAGAGACTCCATAAAAAAGGCGATAAAGGAGACCGGGAATCTCGAGTTCATAAACAAAGAGGCGCGTTTCATCGATGAGCATACCCTCGAAGCCGGTGGCCATAAGATCAGAGGCAAACAGATCTTTCTAGCCACCGGTGCGCGGCCATTGGTTCCCCCGATCAAGGGGCTTGATAAGATCCCTTTCCTGACCAACGAAAGCGTCCTGGGACTCGCAAGCAGGCCCGACAGCATCATCCTTATCGGAGGCGGATTCATATCGCTTGAATATGCGCATTTTTTCTCTGCTCTGGGTGTGAAGGTCAAGCTCATTGACAGGAACCCAGCGCTTTTGCCTTTTGGTGAACCGGAGATATCCAGGCTGTTAAAACGGGAATTGGAAAAACGCATCGAACTGCATATGGGTGCCGAGACAATGGAAATACAACGGGGCGGCAACGGGTATACCGTGCTGGCAAAGGATGTCAGAACCGGACGGGGAAAAAGGATCTCCGCGTCGCACGTGATGGTCAATGCAGGCAGGAGATCCAACGCCGATCTGCTGAAAACGGAAAATGCGGGTATAGAGACGGACAAGGCCGGTTTCATAAAGATCGACAAGTATCTCAGGACGAACAAAAAGCACATCTGGGCGCTTGGCGATGCCATCGGTAGAAAAATGTTTACCCATGCCGGAGACAAGGAGGCTGAACTGGCATGGCACAACGCCAGGCACAAAAAACAGATCAGCATGGATTTTGAGTCCGTCCCCTATGCGGTCTATACGCATCCGCAGATAGCATCCGCGGGCCTGACAGAACGGCAGGCCCGGCACGATCACAAGATCCTCGTGGGCCGCACCTTATATTCCGATACGGTGATGGGAGAGGCAATGATGGAGCACAAGGGTTTCACAAAGGCCGTTGTCGAAAAGGACACAAGAAGGATCCTGGGTTTTCATATCATCGGCCCGCATGCCGCAACGCTCATTCAGGAAGTCGCCAATGCGATCATGCACAAGGCCGATGTTGAATCCATCACCGGATGTATGCATATATTCCCCGCGCTTTCAAACATCGTACCGGCAACGTTCGACAACCTTGAATAATTCAAGATGTTTCCGGTCGTTCTGAGCTTTATGAACAGGCGTTGAATGCCGTGGCAACGGAGAGGAAGAAAGACTTGATGAATCCAGTGACACTGTCAATTGTGTATTTTTTTGCAAAAGGCAGGGCAATTTTTGACTGAAATAGTTGAGGCAGGTTGAAATAGCGCTGGTGAAGCTGATCTGTGGTTATCCGCGAAATAATAGAACCGGCCTACTTCTTTACTTCCTGCATCTCCCGCTTGAACTCCGACGTGAAGTGGAACTTGATCGTCCGGGTAAGCCTCGATCATGTTCCGGAGCACCCATTCCGACTCGGCGAGAAACACCATGTTGCCGTCCTTGTCCGTGGCGATGCGGTCCGACTTGAACCTGGCAGAACTTCTCCATCTCCGCGTTGTCTGTCGCGGTGATCCAGCATGCCTTGTAGATGTCCATGGATTCGAAGCTGCATTTGGCGTTGTACTCATGCTCCAGCCGGTACTGGAGCACGTCGAACTGCAGCTGGCCCACGGTGCCCACGATCCTGCGGTTGCCCTGCTGCTGGGTGAAGAGCTGGGCCACGCCTTCGTCGGTGAGCTGCTCGATGCCCTTGGCGAGCTGCTTGGACTTGCCCGGATCGAGGTTCACCAGCTCCTTGAACACCTCGGGAGAGAAGGTCGGGATGCCCTGGAACATGAGCTTCTCGCCTTCGGTGAGGGTGTCGCCGATCTTGAAGTTGCCCGTGTCGTACAGGCCGATCACGTCGCCCGGGAAGGCCTCGTCCACGATGCTCTTCCTGGCGCCCAGGAAGCTCGCCGGGCTGGTGAAGCGGATGTTCTTGCCCAGGCGCACGTGGAGGAACATCTTGTTCCGCTCGAACTTGCCCGAGCAGACGCGGATAAAGGCGATGCGGTCGCGGTGGCGCGGGTCCAGGTTCGCGTGGATCTTGAACACGAACCCGGTGAAGTCCTTTTCGTCGGCGTTGACGATGCGCTGGTCCGTGGGGCGGCTGCCGGGCGTGGGCGCGATCTCGGTGAAGGTGTCCAGGAGCTCCTTGACGCCGAAGTTGTTGATGGCGCTGCCGAAGAAGACCGGCGCGAGCTCGCCGCTGCAGATAGGCCTGCACGTCAAAGGGATTGTGCGTGCCTTCGATCAGCTCCACGTCCTCCCGGAGCTTGACCGCATAGTCGCCGAGCTGCTGGTCCAGCACCGGGTCGGCAATGCCCTTGATCTCCAGCACGTCGGTCTGCACGGTTGACGCCGCCGGGCACGGAAGAGGTGGAGGCTGTTGTTGTAGAGGTTGTACACGCCCTTGAAGGACGTGCCCATGCTGATGGGCCAGGAGAGCGGCTGGACCTTGATGTTCAGCTTCACTTCGAGCTCGTCCAGCAGCTCGAAGGGGTCCTTGCCTTCGCGGTCGAGCTTGTTCACGAAGATGATGACCGGCGTGTTCCGCATGCGGCAGACTTCCATGAGCCGCAGGGTCTGCTCTTCCACGCCCTTGACGCAGTCGATGACGAGGATGACGCTGTCCACGGCGGTCAGCGTGCGGTAGGTGTCCTCGGCGAAATCCTTGTGCCCCGGCGTGTCGAGCAGGTTGATCTTGAGCCCGTTGTAGTCGAAGCCCATGACCGACGTGGCAACGGAGATGCCGCGCTGGCGCTCGATGTCCATGAAGTCCGAGGAGGTGCTCTTCCGGATCTTGTTCGACTTCACCGCGCCGGCCACCTGGATCGCGCCGCCGAAGAGCAGGAACTTCTCGGTCAGCGTGGTCTTTCCCGCGTCGGGGTGGCTGATGATGGCGAAGGTGCGCCGTTTCTGTATTTCGTCTGAATAGTCCATGGTAGAGTTGCTGCGTTCGACGAACGTAGCCATGTAAAATAACAACTTAGGGCGGAAAAGTCAAGGATTTTGCAGCAGAAAGGGTGTTTTGGGGCAGAAAAAACCAGTAAGGATTAACCGATGGCAAGGAGAAGAATGAACCAAAAACACGACCATTGGCCGCAGATGAGCGCAGATTTTCGTAGATAAAGTCAGGCATTACCGGGCGGCCTCAGAGGGCCGCCCGGCAAGATCAAAGCAGTAGTCTTTCGGCGACGTCACTTGCCGCTTTTGGGTTCTTCCTCCGACTTCGAGCGCAGTTTTTCGAAGGCTCGTTTCACGTCAGTAAGCGCTGCTTCCAAATCAGGCTTCACATCCTCCCATTTCCGCGACGCGTCTGCCTTCAGGGCATCAAGTTTTTTTACAGCGGCCTCGTGGTCTTTCTTGAATTGCTTCCTCTGCTCTGCAATGTCACTGCGGGTTTTTGCGGCAAGAGCTTCAGCCTTTTTGTCCAGTTCGTCCAGCTCCTTTTTGAGCTCCTTGATCCGGGTATCTTTTGCACTTTCCTTCGTCTGGACCGCCGGCTCGTTGCCGGCTGTTTCCGCCTGAGCACTGCACACCACAAGGCCCATACTTCCTGCGATCATGAACATCAAAAGAATACGTATAAAGCGATCCATGGTTATCCCTCCTTTTGCTTTTCTCTGTGTCTCCGTGTCTGCGTGGTAGATGATATCTGAACCTAGCAATCATTGATCCGGTCAATAAGGTTTCGCATTCTTCCAAAAGCCCTGCGGTTGAAATCGATCACGAGCCGGGGCAGATGGGCAAGCTCGGCATCGTCGGCCTCGGCAGGCAAGGGGCCCGAGATCGCCATGCCGCCCCCCGGTGCAAGGATGTCGCTGAATTCTTCGGAGAGGCGGGCCACCATCTGGGGGGCGAGCGGCGACGTGAGCCGGAGCACGAGCTGGCCGTTCACATACCGCATGCTGTGGTAGCAACGGTAGAAACGGGCGATCTTTTGGACCGCTTCATCCGCGGAGGCCGCGCGCTCGAAGAGCGTAAAGTCCTCGGCATCGATATAACCATGCGAACGGAGCTCCTCGGTAAAGAATCTGACGAGCCCGTCCCAGTACCTGCCCCCCGGTTCATCGACCAGCACGAGCGGCAGCGGGTCCCGCTTGCCGGTCTGGATCAGGGTGAGCGTTTCCATCGCCTCATCGAGCGTGCCGAACCCTCCGGGAAAGAGCGCCACGGCATGGGCCTCCTTGAGGAAAGCCACTTTGCGGTTGAAAAAATATTTGTACGTGATGAGGCGGGGGTTGCCGTCGAGCACCGGGTTCGCCTTTTGTTCGAAGGGCAGCCTGATGTTGACGCCGAAGGAATGTTCGGGTCCGGCGCCCTCGTTCACCGCCTGCATGATGCCCGCGCCGCCGCCGGTAATGACCATGTACCCCGCCTCGGACAATTTTCTGCCGAACTCACGCGCCATGGCATAGATCGCGGTGTCCGGCTTCGTACGCGCAGACCCGAACACCGTGACCTTGCGCACACCGCGGTAGGGGCCGAAGACCTTGGCCGTGAAGCGCATTTCCTTGAGCGTCGAGTTCATGAGCTTGAGGTCGGCGCGTTCATCGTCCTCCTGACCAGCCTTGAGCGCCGCCAGCACCATTTCGCGCACGATCTCAGGGCGCTGGACGTCGCCTGCTTCCTTGATAAGCCGGTCGATGGCATCATCGACTGGGCCGTTGGTTTTGGTGAAATGAAGCTGCATGTTTTTCTCCTATCTGGACGGGAACGAATGAAAACCCCTCACCCTACCCTCTCCCCTCGGGGGAGAGGATAAAGGTGGGGGGAAGTGAAGCGCCGGCTTCATACGCTTGGGCTGCCTGCATTGATGAGTTAATTCTACCTGAGTAGTAGTTCATTGGCAAGCGATGCCGGAAAAGAGGGTCGCACACGGGACAGCGGAAGGTCAGCTTCTACGCCAGCGCCTGATACTCTGCGCAGATCGCCTCATGGGCGCGCAGAGCAAGATGCTTGCGCGATTCATCCGCACCCGCAGTGATCGGGTGCAGCACCGAGATCTTCACCTCGACGGAGCGGAGCGCGAGAAACCGGGGGAAATGCTGAAAGAAAGAAATGCCGCCGTAATACAATACCGCATCACGCGAAGCAACTGAAAGCGGCTGGTCGTTCACGCGCTGGTAGCGAAGGCAGGCCGGCAGGATGCTGCACTTTGCCCTGATTGCCGCATCAAGGAGCGACTGCTTGAACGGCTGGACCCCGTCGCCGTTGAACGTCGTGCCCTCGGGAAAAAGCACCACCGAAAATCCCTGGTTCAGCACTTCGATGATGGCGTCGATCTCCTGTTTGAGTCCCGACGCTTTGCGGCGCT
The DNA here is from genome assembly GCA_963836175.1 of Nitrospirota bacterium. Classification (GTDB taxonomy): domain Bacteria; phylum Nitrospirota; class UBA9217; order UBA9217; family UBA9217; genus GWC2-56-14. The sequence continues at coordinate 123,176 of CAWIIS010000006.1, read as the reverse complement.
CAACGAACAGGCTGCCGCTCAGCCGGGCGAGCTGGCCCAGCAGCAGAGTGTTCCGCAGTTCAATGGACGTGACGAACACCACTGGCGCCAGTGATGCTATGACAAGCACATCAACATAGGAGAGATGGTTTGCGACCACCAGGTTTCCTCCGTGCGGATGCGCGAGCTTCTCGCTGCCTGTTGCGGTAACGCGCACTCCGTACAGCCGGAGAACGAGTCCGGCAAAAAAGGTCACGAGCCTGTTCAGCCATGCCCGCCTGACGCGCCCCGCGACCGGGAGCGCGAGCGCAGCAAGCGACGCCAACAGGTAGAGGATAAAAAGGATAAACGTCCCCGCAATTTTTATGAGAGCTCTGACCATCGTTGTAGTTTAGCCGGTCCGTGACGAGCCGGGAAAAGCAATCCATTATCGCACAGGGTTCAAAGGCTTACAAGCGTGAAAAGCAGCCTCGTGGCCGTCTTTACATGCTCCGGCAAGGGCGGTATACTTGAATCAGGATAGAGAAAACGACCGACGTAAGTCGTACCGTACCAGTGAAAGATTGTGATACTAAGGATTCTTATATAAGGTGATACCTATGACCATACTCGCGGAGTTCAGCATTGTTCCTCTGGGCAAAGGTGTGAGCGTCAGCCCCGTGGTCGCACGGGTATTGAAGATCGTTGCCGGGAGCGGCATTCCCTACAAGGCGAACCCCATGGGGACCGTGCTCGAAGGGCGAGTGGGACCGGGTCATGGCAGTCATCAAAGAGTGCTATCAGGAGGTGATGAAGGACGCTGATCGGGCGGTCACGAGCATCACGATCGACGACCGCAAGGACAAGGAAGAGCGGATCGAGAAGAAGCTTGAGTCGGTGGAACAGAAGCTCGGGATGAAGCTGAAAAAATAGCGCATAAGAGGTGCGACATGAACAATCGGAATACTGCAACCGGCACGGAGGAGCGGCTTAAGATCCAGGAAAAGGCCTTGTCAAACCTTGCGGACAGCATGAAAAAACGCGATAAAGAATTCGACGAGGAGATCAGGGACCTCAAAGCGGAGATCAAGGCGCTCCAGCTGTTCCTTGCGAGGAACATCCCTGAGTTCAAGAAAGAGTTTCCCGAGATCCAGCGGAAGGTGAAGTAAGCTCATCCTGATCGCAACGCGTGAGTAGGAGGAGGCGGTAATTATGAAAATGAATGCGAGCACCGCAAAGAACTACAAACCATCGTATAAAAAGAAAACGATCACCACAGACCCCTATCTCCCGAGAGGGGCAAGCAAAAAAGTTTCCGTCTGCGAGCGCTGTCATGCCGTGAACAGCAACAAGCGCTGGTCCGTTGCACCCGAGCGATACGATACGGTTATGCAGGATCCCGCCACCACGGTGATGGTCTGCCCGGCATGCCGTAAGATGCAGGACGATATACCCGGCGGCATCGTGACGCTAAAGGGTGGATATGTGCTGCCGCACAAACAGGAACTGCTGAACCTCGTCAAGAACGAGGAGGAGCGGGCGCGGGGATTTAATCCCCTGGAGCGGGTCATGTCGGTGAAGGAGAACGGGAACGGGAGCCTCATCATCACCACCACGAACGAGCGGCTGGCGCAGCGGCTCGGCAGGGCCATCAAGAAGGCCTTTCACGGGGAAGTGGCATACCACTTCTCTCATGACAACAAGCTGGCCCGCGTTGATTGGGAGCGGGCAGCGTAGGAGCTTTTCCAAACGAAAGGACGCGCGCGCTGAAATGGTCAGCGCGTTTTTTGTTGCTGTTTTCATGGCACCTTCGACCTTAAACCCGCACCACGATACCCTGTCCCCCGATCCCTGAACCCTGCTATTTCCATTGCCCTGAAAATACCCTCCCCGGTTTACCGATATTTCCTTGACAACAAATGCCTATTCACATACTCTTTTCATAGCTCTCCGCATACGGGTCTGCAATAACCGATCAAATCGCAGCATCAGAACATTGGAGGAACGCCATGAGTGGTGCAGGTACGGAATTCAGCGGTCTTGAGCTTTTTTTCATTGTTTGCGCGGTTATCGGCGGGGGGCTGTTCATCGTCAGGTTCATGATCCAGCTCTTCGGCGGCAGCGACACCGACGCGGACACGGACCTCGAGGTGGGTCATGCCGATGTGGACCACATTGATGCCGACGTCAGCTTCAAGCTGCTGACGCTCCAGGGGCTGACCGCGTTCTTTATGATGTTCGGCCTGGTCGGTTTCGCCATGCTGCGCGAGAGCCATGCAAGCGGCGGCGTCGCCCTGGCGAGCGCGCTCTGCCGCCGGGATCGGAACGGTCTGGCTCATCGGCAGGATCTTTTCCTCGGTCAAGAAGCTCCAGTCCAGCGGCACCATGGACAATGCGGCTGCCATCGGAGAACAGGGAACGGTCTATCTGACGATCCGCGCAAAGGGGACGGGCAAGGTGCAGGTCGCGATGCACGGCAGGCCGCGCGAGTTCGAGGCAGTGGCAAAGGACGGGGCGGAGATCAAGACCGGCGAGCGGATCAGGGTCCTGGAAGTGAACGACAGCGTGCTGGTTGTTGAGAAGATGTGAATGATGAAACTGCAGGAAAAAATCCTTAGGAGGACAAGGACGCTGTAAACCTTAGCCGCAGAGATCACGTGAGGTTAATGTCCTTAGCGCCGGCGGGAAATTGATTTCCCTGTGCAAAATTTGGTTGATTTCGAATGAAAAAGTAATCAAGGAGGTCGTATGTTCAACATGGGTTTGTGGGTCCTGCCGATCGCGGCACTGATCATTCTGGTGGTCTCAACAGTCGTGTTCCTGGCGTCGCGGTACAAGCGGTGCCCCTCGGACATGATCCTCGTGGTGTACGGAAAAGTGGGGGAGGGGCAGTCGGCCCGGTGCATCCACGGCGGCGGCGCCCTGGTCTGGCCGCTGATCCAGGACTCCGCTACATGAGCCTCACGCCGATCACCATCAGCATCCCGCTCCAGAACGCGCTCTCGCTCCAGAACATCCGCATCAACGTGCCGAGCACCTTCACCGTCGGCATCAGCGTCGACAAGAACATCATGAACAACGCCGCCGAACGGCTCCTGAACCTGCCGCCCCAGCGCATCGAGGACATGGCCAAGGAGATCATCTTCGGCCAGCTGCGCCTGACCGTGGCGTCGCTCACGATCGAGCAGATCAACCAGGACCGCGAAAGCTTCCTCGAGTCCATCCGCAAGAACGTCGAGCCGGAGCTGAACAAGATCGGCCTGTACCTGATCAACGTGAACATCACGGACATCACCGACGAGTCCGACTACATCGAGAGCATCGGAAAGAAGGCCGCCTCCGAAGCCATCAACCGGGCGAAGGTCGACGTGGCGCGAGCAGGACAAGCTGGGCGCCATCGGCCAGGCCGTGGCCAACCGGGACAAGGAGATCAAGGTCGCCGAGAACACGGCAGAAGCGGAAAAGGGAAAGAAGCGGGCCGATGCGGACCGCCGCGTCTTCGTGCAGCAGCAGGAGACCGCGGCATCGGTCGGCGAAGCCGAGGCCAACCGGGAGAAGGAGATCCGGATCGCCGAGAACGTGGCCCAGGCCGAAAAGGGAAAGAAAAAAGCCGAGGCCGACCGCCGCGTGTATGTGCAGGCGCAGGAAGCCGAAGCGGTCACGGGCGAGAACAAGGCCAAGGCCGATATCGCGGCAACCAATGCCGAGCTGGCCATGCGCCAGGCCGAGGCGCTGCAGAAGGGCGAGGTGGCCAGGCGCGAGGCCGAGGTGGAGATCCAGAAGGCCCAGTACCGCGCGGAACAGGAGCGCCTGAACGCCGAAGAAGTGGTGAAGCAGGAGATCGAGAAAAAGATGATCGAGATCGCCGCCGAGGCCGAGGCCGAGAAGACCCGGCGCGAGGCACAAGGGCGTGGCCGACGCGCATCCTGCTCAAGTACGAGGCCGAGGCAAAGGGCATCAGGCAGGTGCTTGAGAGCAAGGCCGCGGGGTATCAGAACCTGGTCAAGAGCTGCAACGGCGACGCCCGGGCGGCCGCGACGCTGCTCATGACCGAGAAGATCGAGCAGATCGTGTCCATGCAGGTCGAGGCCATCAAGAACATCAAGATCGACAAGGTGACGGTCTGGGATTCGGCAGGCGGCCACGGCGACGGCAGTTCGTCCACCTCCAATTTTCTGTCGAGCCTCGTGCGCAGCATTCCGCCGCTTCAGGATGTGGCCAGGATGGCGGGCGTGGAACTGCCGAGCTATCTGGGAGCAATGACGGAGAAGAAGGAAGGCGAGAAGGACGGCAAGGGGAAGGTAATTTAGCGATCGTTGTTATTACAGAAAACAAGGAGGAGAGCATGGACAAGACAAACGCGTTGGTGTACTACAGCTCCGCAAACGCCTACTACCTGGGGGCCACGATCCTTATGAAGACGCAGGAACAGGAAGCAGGATCGTTCCTGCCGATGGCCCAACCCGCGGTGACCTGTGCCGCCCTGGCGCTTAAGCTCTACTTCAAATGCCTGCTGGCGCTTGAGGACAACGACAGCGACGAGCCCATGCCCCTGGCCGCCTTGTTTGGGCGCATGAAGGAAGAGACCCGGAAGACGCTCCTCGTCAGGTTCGACGAGTTCTCCAACACGGCGTTGTCGTCGGACGAGTTGGTGAAACACTTCGAAAAACTCGACACCGCCTTTGCCCGGTGGCGCTACATTCACGAGCAGGACGCCAAGAGCGTGAACCTGGAAGACCTGGATGAGATGATCCTGGCGGCAAAGTCGATGATCACAGCAGCTAATCCCGATTTGTGTTGATGCGGGTGGAATCTTGAAGGGTGATATGAAAGTAGACCTGAACCTCACGGGTTCCGTGCCCGTATTGGATATGGCGACAAAGCTTTGAGGAAAAGGCCAAGGCTGCGCAGGGAAAATCGGATCCGAAGACACGGGCATGGTATCTCCAGTTCGGGAAAATGAAGGATGCCGAACTGAAGAAGTTTATCATAGCGTAAACCACAAACGTTTATGATAGCAATAACCGGTTTATGCTATCATAAACTTGTTTATGTTATCTTAAACCGGGTTCCGAATAGAGATTAACTGGTTGGCTCCAGCAAAATATCGCTTTACATACTGGAAAATTGCCATTCCGACCCACCGCATCGAGATCCACTCAGAACTGGTCATGTTGGGCGACCTGGACAATGATAACCGCTGGACAGCCGGTGATCTGAAGCTGCTCGATGCCTTCCTTGACGGGAGATCCATTTAACCACGGAACACACGGAACACACGGAAAGTAAAGAAATGAAGTTTGTAGGTCGGGTAGAGCAGGGCGAAACCCGACAGGTTTGCTTATTGATTCCGGCAATCTGAGTATCAATTCCGGCACAACTTAAAAAGGCGTTGGGTTTCACTTCGTTCTACTCAACCTACCGACTACGCCGACCGCTGCGCGGCGGGTGAACGTACCGATAGGCAGTCAGTCTGAAAGAAGAGCATATGACGAAGACCTGTAAGGTGTGTGAAAAGAAAACTGATTCGGATAGTCAATCCACAGAGAAAAACATAACACACGGCATTTGTAAAGCCTGTTCCCTTCAGGCGTCTGGTGAGCCGAACACCAGCGCATTGCTTGAAGCAATCGATGCACCGATTCTTTTGATGCAGGGAAATCCAAGGTTGGTGATTACCGCAAACAGAAGGGCGCTTGGCTTGTTCAAGAAAGAACCGCACGAAGTCGCCGGTCACCGGGGCGGCCAAGTCTTTGACTGCATTCATTCGTTCACGGAAGCGGGCTGCGGGAGAGATAGTAATTGTGAAAACTGCAAGATCAAAGATGCGATCGTGGATACCTTCACGACAGGCAAGCCACACAGCGGGGATTCAACTTTACTGCAGATCAAAAAGGCCGACGGGATAAAAGCCTATGTAGTGCAAGTGTCGACTGAACGAATTGGTGACTTGGCCTTGGTAAGAATTGAGCGCTACGAATATGCCTGACTCCCCGCTTGCCGAGGCGCGCCTCCCGGCCGGAATAACTTGTTCAGATCAGTTCGGGAGAGGGTAAACGAAATGCATTTACTTAAACCACACTGGCACCTTCCTTTCGCCGCAGTGCTTCTCCTGCTCCCCGTATCAGCAGCCAACGCAGTCGATGCACCCGGAACCGCTCAGCAGGTATCGTCCAAAAAAAGGATCGAACGGGAAAAAACGTTCCTTCTGAGGGGCTCTGATGACCTCGGCAGGACGCTTGCGTCCGTGGGCGAAACCCTCGCTGTGCTGACCGAACAGGTCGATGCTGCGGAGAGCCGCGAGCCCGGGAACAAGGCAAAAGAACGCCTCGGTCTTTTGGAATGGTATCAAAAATATGCCGACTGGCTCGGGGGGATGGCTGCTGAATTCGATCTCGAAGTGAGCGCGTATTTCTCGAAACCGCAGGCAGATGCCGGATGGACCGCGCGATATGATGAGCTGACAAAGGGGTATCGGAAGCTTTCCCTTGAACTCGCCGGAATGATGCAGAAGCTGGAAGAAGAAAAGAAAAAGCTCGATGAACGCATGCAAAAGCTGAATACGGCCGTATTGGAGCGTCGCATCCTGGTAGACAAGGACGACCTGGAGCTGGCGCGCGAGCTTTGGCCGGCGTATCGATCGTATGATCGCCGGGAGGCGATATACAAGGACCTCTCCGATGCGGAGGTTTTCTACTTTCAAGGCGAGCTGAAAACGCTTGGTGAGCAGCAGAAGTATTTTGAATGCCTGGCCGAGCTGGGGAATTATGAAGAGAGCTGGCTGATCATTAAGGCCGATGAGTTCGTAAAATTACACGAGCTTGCCAGGGTCATTGGCGGAGAAGAGCCGGGCCCGGTGGTCTCTGCTGTTCGGGGTATGATCAGAACGTATGAAGCGGACATGGCAGTGCTCAAGAGAAAAACCAGCGAGCTCGATGCGAAAATCCGGAATATCACGAGGACCGGCACGTTCAGAATGCTCGATCGCATGGACGAGCTTTCGCGCTATTACGAGAATATGAAGAACAGGTGCGATCGCCATGTCGAGTGGCTTGGAGTGCAGATCGGGGGCTACCAGGCGGATCTGATTGAACTGGCAAGTCGATAGATCATTTAACCACAGAAAAGAAGATAATCCTGATAAAGTAATTGGTTTTTTCCGTGTATTCCGTGTGTTCCGTGGTAGAAAAAAGTCTCATACTAGACCGTGGCCGAGATAACGATGTTTCCCCCTCCCCAGCCCTCTCTTTCGGAGGGGAGAGGGTGCTGTCGGTAGTGGAAGATAGTCTTTATGAGGATATCGTGATGGAACTTGAAGCAGCAGGAGAGAAAGATTTAGGCCAAATATTGGAGCTCCAGAAGAAGGCATTTCATGGCCAGGCCTTGATCTACTGCGACTTCAACCTGCCATCGCTCACACAAACGCTTGATGACCTCAAAAAGGAATTCACTCTGAAAACGATTTACAAGGTGGAGCTTGAAGGAAAAATTATCGCGAGCATCCGATGCTTCATTAAGGATCGCATCCTTTATATAGAGAAACTCATAGTAGATCCAGATTTACAAAACAGGGGTATCGGATCAAGTGTAATGCAGAATATCGAGAATAAATATGCAGCCTCGGTAGATCGATATGAATTGTCCACCGGGCATAAGAGCGCTCGCAACCTGCATCTTTACAAAAAACTGGGATACAAGGAAATAAGGCGGGAGCCGCTGAATGATAATTGCATTCTGATTGTCTTGGAAAAGAATGCAGAGCCTAAAGCCGCATAACGGTAAATGTCAGAAAGCGCTCCCTGATCCTTTGCCGGGCCGTTCTACGGCATTGGCCCCGGGTCCTTCTTCGGTGCGGCATCATCATTTTCTTCCTTCTTTTTTTCTCTTCTCCCTTGTCTTCGGCCTTCAGTTTCTTCGACATCTCGCGAAGCCGCTTGTCCACCAGAAAATTGACCGAGCCTTCGGGATAGGCGCCGTCATCCTTCCGCTCGCCTGCCGGCATGCCCGTCAGAAGTTCCAGCGCCTCATTCACGGTCGTGACGGCATAGATCCGGAACTTCCCCTCCTTGACCGCCTCGACCACGTCCTTTTTGAGCATGAGGTTCTTTACATTGAGCTGCGGAATGATCACGCCCTGGTCGCCGGTCAATCCCCGGTTTCTGCAGACGCTGAAGAAACCCTCGATCTTCTCGTTCACCGCCGCCGATGGGCTGGATCTCGCCCTTCTGGTTGACCGAGCCGGTGATGGCGAGGTCCTGCCTGACCGGCACTTCGGCGATGCCCGAGAGCAGCGCGATCAGCTCGGCCGCCGAGGCGCTGTCGCCCTCGATCTCGCCGTAGCTCTGCTCAAAGGCAAGGCTAGCCGAGACCGAAAGCGTCTTGTCCCGGGCAAAGGCGCCGCCGAGATAGCCCGACAGGATCAGCACGCCTTTGTTGTAGATGCGGCCCGAAAGCTTTGCTTCGCGCTCGATGTCGACGACGCCGGCTTTGCCGAGGTACACGCGGCTGGTGATGCGCGACGGCTTGCCGAAAGAAAAATCGCCGATGTCGTAGACGGACAACCCGTTCACCTGCGCGACTGCTGAACCGGAGACATCGACCATCAGAGTGCCCTCGGCGAACAGCTCCTGGATGCGATCGTCGAGCAGGTTCGACCGGTAAATCTTCTGGTCCAGCGCTTTGTCCACGTGGACGCCGGTAACCACGGAACTCCCCGCCTTCACAGCCCAGTACGAGGCCTCGCGCACCAGGTCCGACAGTTCGCTGAAGCGGAGCGAGAGCTTGTTCTTTTTTTCGGCAAGCCGCGTGGCGTGGTCCACAATGCCGGCGACAGCGCTCCGGTCAAAAGGGAGCAGTCCGTCGCTCTTCGCGGTCCTGCCGACAAAATTCGCGTACCGCAGGGTTTCGTCCTTTGAACCCGGGGTCCGGGTGTCGAAGTCGGACTTGACCTTGAAGATCTCCCTGAAGTCCTCATCGTAATTGATAGAGCAGGTAATAGAGCCAGGGGCTGCCGAGCATGATGATCTTGAGCGACACCGGGATGGGTTCGGGCTTGATGCCTCCGGTGGCAAAACCGTAGAGCTCGGTGACGTCCTCGACCTTTACTTCCTGCCGCTTGATGATCCGCTTGAGCGCGTCCCAGGAAAAGGGGCTCCGGAGCACGTCGATGGCGTTCAAAAGCAGGTAGCCCGCCGTTGGCCTGGAGCACCGAGCCGGACCGTGATCATGGTGAAGTTGGTAAAGAATGCGCCGAACCGCGCCTTGCGCTCGATGCGGCCGACCAGGTTGTTGTAGGTAGGATTGACCTCCTCGACGACGCGGCCCGCCCTTGGTCCCGGCGTTGTCCACGATGACGTTCACCTTGTAGCGCTCGAGAAAGCTCCCTTTGTCCATGCCCTCGATCTGGAAGGGCAGCTCCTGCGTCTGGCCCAGGAACTCCCGCAGGTTGCTCAGGATGTCTTCTTCCACTTCGGCGAGATATTCGGGAATGCGCGGGTTGACGCTGAATTTTTCCTTCAGGTCGTCGAGCTGGTGCCCCATGGAAAAGTGCGCGACCCGGCGGTTCAGCTCATGGATCTTTTCGTGCGCCTGCTTGTCGAGCAGCCGCGCCTTGGACAGAAAGTCGCGGATCCCGGCGTCCACCTTTTTTTCGTGGTCTTCCAGCTCGTGCCGCTGCTCCGGCGAGAGGGTCTCCAGTTCCTGGGGCGTGAGCGGCTTGCCCTTCCACATCGGGACCTTGACGATGCCGGTGCGCGTGATCGTAAGTTGAAATCCGAGTTCGAGGGCGAGCCGGGCGGCATCGCTGAACAGGACTTCCTTCGCCTTTTCCGCCTCGTCGGCGATGCGCGGTCTTCTGTTCCTCGTATTCCTTGGATTCGAAGACCTTGGGGATCTCGCTCTGCATGAACTCGATGAACTTCTCCATGTCGCGCCGGAACTCGCCGCCTTTTCCCGGAGGGAGCTTGATGGCCCGCGGGCGGTCGGGGTCCTTGAAATTGTTGATGTAGCACCAGTCGTCGGGCACGGGCAGCTCCCGGGAGATCCGCTGTACAATGGACCTGACGATGGAATTTCTGCCGGTGCCCGGAATGCCGGACACAAAGATGTTGTATCCGTGGTTCGTGATGGAGAGGCCGAACTCGATGGCCGTCACTGCGCGCTCCTGGCCGATGACCTCATCGGAGGGAATAAGTTCCGCTGTAGTTTCAAAAGGGAATTCGGCGGGATCGCAGGCATGCCGGAGTTCGGCGGAGGGCACTTCACGGTTATGCAGGTCCACGGTGTTTTCCTCCCACGCTGTTCTGCTTCAAGTGTAGCGCCGCCGGAACCCGTGTCAAGTGCGTGCTGTTGACTTTTCAAGCCAGTCCTGATACTCTCTGCCCGTTGCATGGCTGCGGCGAGGGCCGGTATACTACTTTACCCGATATCCATGTTCGTGATCTCAGGAGCTCTCTTGAAACGATCGATCCGTTATCTGCTGGGCGCGGTCCTTCTGCTGGCAGCGGTCCCGCCGGCCTCTTCCTTTTCACCTTCTTCGCAGGTCGTTTCCGCCAAGGCGTGCTTTGTGATGGATGACAAGGAATCCGTGCTGTACGCTCAGAACCCTTCAGCCAAACTGCCGCCTGCCAGCACGGTAAAGCTGGTGACCGCCATGGTGGCCCTGGACCGCCTTGCGCCGGAAGCGCCGGTTACGGTGAGCCGCACTGCAGCAGCAACGCGCTCCATCAAACCCAGGCTGAAAACGGACGATGAGCTGACGGTCTCTGATCTTCTCCATCTGGCGCTCATGAAATCGATCAATGGCGCGGCCGTGGCGCTGGCCGAAGAGGCTGCCGGTTCGGAGGATGCTTTTGTGGCGCTGATGAACCGGAAGGCGGAGGAGATCGGGGCCTGCGATACGCATTTCATTACCGCCTCGGGGCTGCCCAAAGGCAAGCAATATACGACGGCCCGCGATCTGGCCATCATCATGAAACGGGCGCTCACCTATCCGCTGATCAAGGAGATCCTGGGGAAAAAAGAGTGGCTGGTCACCACAACAGCGGGCAGGGAGCTCTACCTGGAAAATTCCGATGATATGCTGTGGTACCGGAGCAACATGCTCGGCGGCAAGACAGGATTTACGAGCAGCGCACAGCATTGTTTCGTCGGCGCCATGGATACGGAGAAGGGCATCATCTATACCGCGGTCCTGGGGGCCGCATCACGGTTCCGGCTCTGGGAGAGCACCCAGACGCTTGCCGAGCTTGGAACGAATCCGGACCTCGAAATCTCCTTCCAGGAGCCGCCGGTCAGGAAATACCGGCGCCGGGTCCGGAGAATGAAAAAGATTTAGGCTGCCCACTGCACTGCGCCGCACGCACTTCACCTGCCGTTGTATTATCAACGCCTCCCTCATTTCTGGACCATCAACTGTAAAAACCGCAGCAGACCTCTTCTCAAATTTGAAGATTTCATAATAAATCGATAAAGCCGCCTTTGCGAGCGTAGCGAAGCAGTCTCGCTTTTTGCATCATGTTTAAAAAATTGAGATTGCCGCGTCGCTCCTCGCAAATACAGCACTGTTCTCAGGGTCGTCCCGCGCTGTTTGACGTATGCCCGATGTTTTGATACATTCAAAGCGCATGGATATCTTTTCACGCGGCGAATGTCGTCATATATTGTTGAAAACAGCGGTCCTGTATCTTCTCCTGTTCGGACGGCTGCTCGTTCCCGGCGCTGTTAGCGCAGCAGAGCAGCAGATCGTTTCCGCCCAACCGGGCATTCGGGCGCTCCAGCCCGGCGAAAGACTGACCTACGACGTCAGCTGGTCCAGGCTCCTCTCCGCAGGGACCGCGGTCATGGAGATCAAAAGCGAAACGCTGCCGGGTGGAAGGCCGGGCCTTTTGTTCGTCACGACGGGCAGCTCCAAAGGGGCCGTGAATAAGATCTTTCCGGTGAATGACACCGTCCGGAGCACGTTTGATCCGCAGATCATGAAAAGCCTCTCCTACAGCATCAGGCAGAGCCACGGAAAGAAAAAGATGCGCCGCGACGTGGTCTTCGACCATCCGCGAAAGAAAGTCATCAGCACGCAGAACGACGATGCCCCGAAGACCCTGGACATCCCTGAGCAGGTGCAGGATGCACTGTCGTCGCTCTACTATCTCCGGACGATCGATGAATTCACCATCGGCAAGGTGATCACGGTCAATGTTTTTGACAGCAACAAGAATTGGTCTATCGAGGTCCTGACGCTGGGCAGGGAGACGGTGAAAACGCCTGCCGGTGAGTTTGCTGCGATCAAGGTCAAGACCCATCCGTTGTACGAAGGGGTCTTCCTGAACAAAGGGGAGGTTTTTATCTGGCTTACGGATGACAGCCGGAAGGTCCCGGTTCTCATGAAGAGCACGATCACGATCGGGTCATTCGTGTTCAGCCTAACGGGCATGAAGCCGGGTCAGGTGAAATGATTCAGGCTACTCCGCCTCAGGGAGGCTGGTCATATTTGCTTGGCAGAGCAATCAGAAGGTTCTACACGGGCCATGATAACAAGCACACCCTTTTTTTGGCCTACTCAATTTATCAATTGATAAATTAAAGTTGACAAATATGCCAATAAGTGATATTGTTCAGAATAATATTCACAAAAAGAGAGGAGGTGAACCCATTGAATGAATAGTATAAAAATGTTAGGTGTTGCGATATTTTTGAAGGAATTCAAGAAGTTATCAGCTAGTAGCGAAGTTGACATTTTTGTTAAACGGACAGAATCCGGAAATGCATTTATCGATCTAGGGATTACAATATCAGATGCCCTGAATGAATTACTGTCTTTATCCATTGATAATTATTGCAGCGGTCCAGAACCTGACAAAGATAGACCCGGCTCTGTTTGGGAATTCGGAAAAAACATTGATGGAAAGGAGGTCTACATCAAGCTAAAGATTGCAGAGATCGCTGGAAAAAAATACGCAAAATGCATCTCTTTTCACGAAGCTAAATTTCCAATGTGCTACCCACTCAAAAAATGAGATGAGGGGTGAGAAATTATGACGAATATTATGAAAAATATATGTTTAAACTGTGAAAAAGAAACGAATACGGAATTAATTAAAACGAAGGAAGAGTTCAAGGTTCGCGGTGAAGCAATAGAATTGAATGTCGAGTATTTTAAGTGTTTAGAGTGCGGTAACGAATTTAGGCCCCCCAAGTCAACTGTTGATCCAATCAATCAAGCGTATCGAGAATATCGTAAGCGGCACGGCATGCTCCAGCCCGAAGAGATCCGGGAACGCCGCGAGAGGTACGGCCTCACGCAGCAGGAGGTGAGTCGTCTTCTGGGCTGGGGCTTAGCCACGCTCTCCCGCTACGAGAACGGCGCGCTCCAGGACGAGGCGCATGAGAAGGCTTTTCGGCGCGCCGTGGAACCGCATAATCTATTGAAGCTCATCGAAGAAACCCCGGAGGCCTTCAGCTCCGCGGAAAAAGGGGAGCGGCTTATAAAAGAGTTGAAAGCCTTGGACGAGGAAAGCCGGAGTTTTGAAAACATTTACGAAGAGCGTTTTGGGCACTATACTCCTGATGAATTCAGCGGATATCGAAAGCTCGATATAGAAAAATTCACAAATGCCATTCTATTCTTTTGCATAGGGGGCATACTGAAAACAAAGCTTAACAAGCTTCTTTTCTATGCCGATTTCAAGCATTTCAAGGATTACAGCTTGTCCATCACGGGAATGCGCTATGCGCGCTATCCTTACGGACCAGTTCCTGACAAGTATGATTATTACTTTGCAACACTGGTGGATGAGAATGCTATTGGCGTAACTGAAGAATTTTATCCTGGAGGATATTCCGGTGAACAACTTACGTCGCTCAAAAAGCCGGATTTGTCATTATTCACCACCTCCGAATTGAAGTTGCTCGCTTCGGTAAAGGAGCATTTCAAAGACATGACGTCGACGTCGATAAGCGAATTTTCGCATCAAGAGAAAGGCTATATTGAAACTCCTGATCGTCAGTTTATTTCATATGAGTATGCCGACGAGCTGAGATATTAGTTGTTAACATTGTAAAATCAATAAGTTATTAATTATTGACATATTTGCCATACTCAATTAAATATTTGACAAGCACATCTGTCTATTATATAATATGAAGTATGGTGAATCATGAAAACAAAAAGCAAAAGGCTCTGTGCTTACGACACAGAGCCTTTTTGTCTTCAACTCGGGCAAAGCTTGCCGGAGAAAAGACGGACAACTTTCAAGTGAACACTATCCGTTTTTTTACCTCCTGTCAAGCTCAGTTCAGAAAGGAGTAGGGGCGAAGGACAGCACTGCCCGAAGCCCAATGGAGTTGTCCAACTGAGCTTGGACATAAATTTCATAATTAGGAGGAAACAAGATTGGGTGATGCACCATCGGTAACATGGCCGGGCAAATCTGGCCAGAAGTATGAGTACAGTGTCTATCCGTTAGGCACAAGCTTCAAGGAAATTCCGGGCAACTACATCTTTGCCAAACAGAGTCAGCCCGGCAGTTGGTCGGCCTGTTACATCGGGCAGACCGAGAATCTGAACACGCGGATCGGAAATCACGAGAAAGAGCCGTGCGCGAAGAGGCAAGGAGCGACGCATATTCATGTGCATGGTAACGGCAACGGAGAACGGACTCGCAAAGCAGAAGAGGCGGACCTCATGATCAACTGTAAGCCGCCTTGTAACGACCAGCTCGTACCTTGATGTAGATTAACAAATGGGGGGCCGTCTGCACCGCAGGCGGCCCTATCTTAAAGGGAAATATGAAAGCTCATATAACAGACATCGCTGATATCAACATCGGTTATCAGTTCAGGGCGAAGATAGAGCCAGTCGATGACGGGACTCATTCCGTTATTCAGATCCGCGACTTTGACGATAACCGCAACTTGCACGCTGACAGTCTCATGCAAGTAAATATCGACAAGTCTGTAGAACAGTTTCACCTCAATAAGGGTGATGTCCTATTTCTTTCGCGTGGTCACAGGAACTGGGCCGCACCGATAGTCAATGATCTCAGGCATGCTATTGCAGCCAGTCATTTCTTTGTCATTAGAATCAAAAAGCCCGAGGTGCTGCCGGAATACATCTCCTGGTATATCAATCAAGCACCCGCCCAGGAATTTCTACATATGAATGCTCGTCACGGAACCCATATGCCGTTGATATCCCTGTCAGCCTTCAAAGGGCTTGAAGTTGAAGTTCCATCCATTGACAAACAGAAGAAGATCGTCGAATTGAGCAGTCTCTTGGAAAAAGAAAAGCAACTTCTTGCACAGCTGCAGGAAAAGCGAACGCGGCTGATTAACGCAGTATGTTTGAAAGTAGCCAAAAGCAAAAAGGAGAATTCAAAATGACCACAAAGGTTTCGCAGGAAGAGATCAATAATATCGCATGGGCGGCGTGTGACACCTTTAGGGGACCGGTGGACCCGGCCCAGTATAAGGACTATATCCTAGTGATGCTGTTTCTGAAATACATCTCTGACGTATGGCAGGATCATTATGAGGAGTACAAAAAAGAGTACGGCGATGATGATGAGCGCATCCGGCGGAAGCTAGGGCGGGAGCGATTCGTATTGCCCAAAGGGGCAAGCTTTTACGACGTTTATAATCAGCGAAGCGAACCGAATATCGGCGAGATAATCAATGTGGCCTTGGACGCTATCGAAGAGGCGAACAAAGCCAAACTCGAGGGCGTGTTCCGCAATATCGACTTCAACAGTGAGTCGAACCTCGGCAAGACCAAGGACAGGAACCGCCTGTTAAAACATATCCTCGAAGATTTTAATAAGCCCCAGCTCGATATGCGTCCAAGTCGTGTTTCCGAAGATGTTATTGGCAACACGTATATTTACCTCATAGAACGCTTTGCCTCTGACGCCGGCAAGAAGGCCGGCGAGTTCTATACCCCGCACAAGGTGTCCGAGCTTTTGGCCAGGCTTGTCCGGCCGAAAGCCGGGTGATCGTATCTGCGATCCTGCATGTGGTTCAGCTGGTCTTTTGATCGAGGCGGCTAAGGAGGTCGGTGGTCGAGACTTCGCGCTATTCGGTATGGAAGTGAACGGCAGCACCTGGGCGCTGGCCCGTATGAATATGTTTCTGCACGGCATGGATGGTGCTCGAATCGAATGGTGCAACACTTTAACCAATCCCGCATTGGTAGAAAAAGATCGCCTCATGAAGTTCAACATAGTTGTTGCCAATCCTCCATTTTCGCTTGATAAGTGGGGTGCTGCAGAAGCAGAGAGCGACCGATTCAACCGCTTTTGGCGCGGTATTCCACCCAAGAGCAAGGGCGATTATGCTTTTATCAGCCACATGGTGGAAGCGGCGCTTGAGAAAGAAGGACGTGTGGCCGTGGTGGTCCCGAATGGAGTATTGTTTCGTGGAGGCGCAGAAGGCCGAATACGCCAGAAACTAATCGAGGATAATGTACTTGATGCAGTCGTGGGGCTCCCGGCAAATTTGTTTCCTACGACATCTATTCCAGTAGCGATTTTAATTTTTGACCGCTCCCGAGAGAAGGGTGGTGTCAATGATAAAAAGCGAAATGTAATATTCATCGATGCAAGCCACGATTACCAGTCAGCAAAGACTCGTAATATTCTCTTGAAAGAGCACATCGCAAAAATTGTTGCTACGTACAATGCCTGTAAAGATGTGGATAAATACGCTCACATCGCCACTTTTGATGAGATAAGAGAAAATGATTTTAACCTCAATATCCCGCGATATGTGGATACGTTCGAGGAAGAGGAAAAGATAGATGTGGCTGCAGTCCAGAAAGAGATCGAGCAACTTGAGGTCGAATTGACTGAGGTGCGGAAAAAAATGAGGCACTATCTTGAAGAGCTTGGGATCGCGATATGAAAGCGTGTCTGCAGGCGAGCTTATACTCTTCATGAACGAAGGTAGTACTTCCATGATGTGAGGCGGCGCGGTTTGCGCAGAGCAGGAGGATATGCCGGAGTTGAAGCAGATCTAGCAGGGAATAGAGAAAGTGAAACAGGTAAAAGATGAAAAGTGAGGGTAATAAATGAAGTTGCCATCTGGCTGGAAAGTTCAGAAATTTGAAGAAATAACGATTGCTGCAACCCTTGGTATCACAACGCGTGGGTTCTCAGGGACAGACACAATGCCCTTATTGAAGATGGGCAATTTAAGGTGGGGGGCGTTAGCTTTAGCTAATGTTGAATCTATCGATCTAAAAAGTGTGCCTAAGGAATTCTATCTTGAAAGTGGAGACCTCCTATTTAACACCCGCAACACAATGGAACTTGTCGGCAAGACTGCCGTTTGGCATGGAGAAAAAGCTACTGCAACATTCGATAACAATCTTCTTCGAGTTCGTTTTCATCGATCTGTAAACCCTGATTTTGTTTGTCTGCAGATGACGCACGGACAAGGTAAGAAACAACTTAATACGCTCGCGGCCGGAAGTACAAGCGTGGCGGCCATTTATTGGAAAGATTTATCTCAATATAAACTTTGGTTGCCGGGCAGAAAAGAGCAAGATGAGATTGTAAAAATTAATTCAGCTTGGGCTACTGCCATTGAAAAAGAAAAAAGGCTGATTGAGGCGACGGAGCATCGCAAAAAGGACTTAGCTCATAAGCTATTATTTGGAAAAGTACGGCTTAAAGGGAGAAAAACGAAAGGGCGTTTGACGAAACCGTGGTTTTCTATTCCGGACGACTGGAGTATTGTGATATTTGGTTCAATCGCGAAAGAGATAAGCACAAAAAATCGTCATGGTGGCGCTATCCCTGTTCTTTCGTGCACTAAGTATCAGGGACTCGTCGATTCACTTAAGTACTTTGATAAACAGATATTCAGCAAAGACACATCCACGTATAAAGTAGTTGAGTATGGTCAATTTGCCTATGCCACAAATCACATTGAAGAAGGCTCTATCGGATATCAGAATCTATACCCTAACGGACTGGTTAGCCCGATGTACACCGTTTTCAGGACGGATGAGAAGCAAGTTAATGACGGCTATCTTTATAAGATGCTTAAAACCGAAACATACAGACACATCTTTGAAGCAAATACCAGCGCTTCTGTAGATCGCCGTGGCAGTTTACGGTGGAATGAGTTTTCTAAACTACCTGTCCCGCTGCCACATCTTAATGAACAGGAAGAGATTAATGCCGTGCTAGAAATTGCTCAGAAAGAAATTAATCTCTTGCAGCGCAACCTTGAATTGCTGAAAGAACAAAAGAACGCTCTAATGCAAAAGCTTCTTACTGGTGAGTTGCGGATAAAGACTGTCAGGGAGGTGTCGTAATGGAAGGATTTCGATTTAATGAAAAATACCTCTCTCAGATTCCAGCATTGCAACAGATTATCAACCTTGGATTTGAATACTTAACTCCCGAACAATCCATGACAGAGCGTCAGGGTAAGGTTGGGAATGTGCTGCTGGATGAAATTCTTCGTAAACAACTTAAGCAAATCAACCGTATCCAGTACAAAGGAGAGGGGTATCTATTCAGCGAAGAAAATATCCAGTCTGCAATTCAGAAGCTAAAAAATGTTAAGTGGGATGGGTCGCAGAAAACCAATGAAGCTGTTTACGATCTACTAACATTAGGAACAGCGCAGGAACAAACTGTCGATGGTGATTCGAAGAGTTTCACTATGCGTTATATAGACTGGCAGGACTGGAAAAACAATGCTTTTCATGTTACTGCGGAATTCAGCGTGAGCCGCACGCGAAGCGATGAAACAGCCAGACCTGATATTGTACTGTTTGTGAATGGTATTCCTTTTGCCGTAATCGAGTGTAAGTCACCCAAAATCGAAATCAAAGAGGCCATTTCACAGAGCATCAGAAACCAGCAGGAAGACTATATCCCTAAACTTTTCACTTATGCTCAGCTAGTGATGGGTCTTAATAAGAATGCAGCAATGTATGCCACTGCCGGAACCGCCCGAAAGTTTTGGAGCGTGTGGCAAGAGTTGCAGGACAAAGAAACCGAAGTTGAAACATGCATTAAAAAACAGTTAACACCTGAGGTCAAAGACACCCTCTTTTCCGGCGATTTTGCTGTTGCACGCAAATTCTTCGATGCTTTGGAAATCGAAGGTGGACGCCAGGTAACAGAGCAGGATAAAACCATATATAGCCTTTGCCGGCCGGAGAGGCTGCTTGATCTAGCTTACAAGTTCATCATCTTCGACGGTGGAATTAAGAAGATCGCTCGCTACCAGCAGTATTTTGTTATCAAGTCAACGATCTCACGAGTCAAACAAATCGACGTAGACGGCCGTCGAAAAGGCGGCATAGTCTGGCATACACAGGGATCAGGCAAGTCGCTCACGATGATATGGCTTGCAAGAAACCTTGCTTTGGACAAGGATATTCCTAACCCGCGTATCATATTGGTAACCGACCGTGTCGATCTCGATAAGCAACTTGGGAATACCTTTTCTGCATGCGGTCTTGATCCCCACAGGGCGAAAACCGGCCGTGACCTTTTGGAGCTTGTTTCTGAAAAGAGGGCAACTATTGTCACGACGCTGATTCATAAATTCGACAAGGCCTTAAACGTAAAGAAACACCAGGAAGAATCTGTTGATGTGTTCATGCTGGTCGATGAAGCTCACAGGACGCAGTTCAAGAATATGCATGCCCGGATGCGCCAGATGTTTCCGAGAGCTTGCTACCTGGGCTTCACCGGCACGCCACTCATGAAAAAGGAAAAGAATAACTTTATCAAGTTCGGCGGACTGATCGAGCCGCACTACTCTATTCAGCAGGCCGTGAAAGACAAGTCTGTTGTGCCGCTCCTTTATGAGGGACGGCATGTTGAGATGGTCCAGAACAAACAAGCTATAGACTTGTGGTTTGAGCGTCATACGCAAGGTCTAACCAAAGAACAAAAAGCCGATCTCAAGAAGAAATATGCTCGCGCTGAGATGCTGAACAAGGCCGACAAGGTTATCTACATGCGGGCTTTTGACATCAGCGAACATTTCCGTGCTAACTGGCAGGGCACGCCGTTTAAGGCTCAGCTGGTGACGCCGAGCAAATTAGCCGCATTGCGGTATCAGGCTTGCCTGAACGAGTTTGGGCACGTCACTTCTGAGGTTGTCATTTCTCCACCGGATAGCAGGGAAGGGTATGACGAGGTCGATGAAGAACCGAACGATGAGGTCATACAGTTTTGGAAGAAGATGATGAAACGGTACGGCTCAGAGGAGGAGTACAACAAGCAGATCACGAGCCAATTCTTGTACGCCGAAGAACCAGAAATTCTTATCGTAGTGGATAAACTCTTGACGGGCTTCGATGCGCCTCGCAATACGGTCATGTATCTCTGCAAGACTCTTCGCGAGCACTCCTTGCTTCAGGCAATCGCCCGTGTGAACCGCCTTTATGAAGATGAGACATTGGGCGCGGAAAAGGAGTTTGGCTATATCGTGGATTATGCCAGCATCCTTGGTGAGCTTGACCAGGCGTTAACGATGTACGCCGAAGCAGGCTTGTCGGATTTTGACGAAAAGGATCTGGAGGGCACCCTTACATCGCTCAATGCCGAAGTTGCCAAACTACCCCAGCTCTATTCCGACCTTTGGGATCTATTCAAAGAAGTTAAAAACCAGCATGACGAAGAAGCATATGAAGTCCTTTTGAGTGATGATGCATTGCGTGCAGAGTTTTATCAACGCTTAGCTGACTACAGCAATGTGCTTGGTATGGCGTTATCCGCTGAAGACTTCATCATGAAGACTCCGGATGGAAAGCTTGCTCAATATAAAGATGATCTCAAACGATTCCATAATCTTAAGGCGTCTGTGAAACTGCGTTATGCAGAGACAATTGACTATCGAGATTTTGAGCCGAAGATTAAGAAGCTGCTGGACACTCATATTCAGGCAAATGAGGTTATTCGGCTTAATGAACCAGTAAACATTTTCGATGAGAGCAAGTTCGGCCAGGTCAAAGAGGAGCACGGTGTCTATGCCGTGAGTAAGACTACTGCTGCCAAGGCTGATGCGATTGCACACGCTACTAAGAAGGTCATCACCGAGAAAATGGAGGAGGACCCCGCGTTTTATGAGAGGTTCTCGAAGCTGATTCAACAAGCTATTGATGCATTCAGGGCCAAACGCATTTCGGACCTTGAATATCTGAACCGAGTGACTGAAATTAAAAACAAAATTGTCACACGAGAACATGATGATGTGCCTCAGTCAATAAAAGGCAACGAAAATGCCATGGCTTTTTATGGTGTATTGAAGCCGCTTCTAATCAATAGCGGTGACGGTCATTCGGTCGAGCAACTTGCGGTTGAGTCGGCAAACGAAATTATTGCTATTCTCGATCGCAATCGAAAGGTGAACTTTTGGGATGATCACGATGCTCAGAAGCGAACCATGAACGAAATAGACGACTATCTCTACGACGGCTTAAAGGATAAGTACAGCCTGAAGCTAACAACAGAACAAATGGACGAAATTATACAACAGGCAATGCACCTAGCTCAGCGCAGGAAGATTGTATGACGGGTTATAACGATAGTGTTACATACGGCAGGCAGAGCATCGTATATGATGTTGTGTACATAGATCGAAAAACGATGGAAATCGCGGTTCATCCCGATGGCAAGGTAGTGGTAAAAACACCGATCGGTACAACGCCCGCTGCTGTACAAAAGCGGGTACTGAAACGAGCCCGCTGGATCAGGAAGCAGATAAACTATTTTCGACAGTTCGAACCGCGGACTCCATCTCGGCGATATGTCGGAGGAGAAACCCACCTGTTTCTTGGCCGACAATATAGGCTAAGAGTAAAAAAACATTCTGACAACGTTGTGAAGCTCAAAGGCCCCAATTTCTCAGTAATGACACCTGTGCCAGATAATAGGCAAAAGGTAAAACGTCTCCTTACTGAATGGTATCAGGAGCATGCACGGGAAATATTCTCTAAACGCTTACAGCAATGCTATGAAACCGCAAGGGGCCTAAAAGTACCCTATCCCGTGGTCAAATTGAAGAAAATGACTAAGAGGTGGGGGAGTTGCAGCAAGGCCGGTGACATACTGCTTAACACGGACCTCGTTAAAGCTCCCCTATATTGCATCGATTATGTAATAATGCATGAGCTGTGTCATCTAAAGGAACACACGCATAATAACGGGTATTACAAGTTGTTATCGAAATACATGCCTGATTGGGCGAAGAGGAAGGAACGGCTGGAGAAAGTTTTATTGTAAAAAGCATTCGAAGGGCAGCAGGCACAAGCGTTTATATCCAAGCTATTATTTTCCGCCCCACTCAGTTCACCGGAGCTTTGATCCAGTCGGCAATGAGGCGAACGACCTCTTGGTCCATCCCCACGAACCCATGCCAATGCGTCGGGGTGCATTCCTTGCCCGAGGGCGGGCCGCCGCCTTCTACCATGACCAGTTTTTTGACCGGCGCATTCGTCAGGTCTTCCACGATCCGGGAAGCCTGGCCTGGTTTGCAGATCCGGCATGCATCCCGTGCGTGATGCACGACCAGCACCGGGATGCGAATGGCCTTCAGGTTCTGCGACGTGACCGCACCCTTCTTCCACCAGGACGTTATGCTCGAGGTGAGCACGATACCCGCCAATTCTTCATTCCCAAAGGCAATTGCCGCGGCTGTTGCGGAGATGGTCCCTCTGCTGTTTCCGACGAGCCAGACCGGAAGGTTTTCGTCATTTTTCAGATATGCCACAACCTGGCGAAGGTCCTCCAGATGATCGGGACCGGACCGGAAATTGAAATCGAGATTATCAGTATCGCTCGGTTTGTCGAGGACGGCGACATTAAAGCCTCTGGCGGCAAAATAGTCGCGGCTCCTGACAAGAAAGCTGGAGGAAACAGGGAAGCCATAGGTGAGCCCGATGCTGCCGTTTCCTCCCGGCAGCAGGACCACGGTAGCCCTGGCAGCGGCGTGTTTTATATAATAGACCTGGACAGTAACGCCGGGCCGCGTCCCGATCTGCACCAGCATTTGCGATGCGAAAGACGGAACTGCGGTCATGATAAAAAATATGCACAGGATCAGCCGCAGAGTGTTTTTTTTCATAGCGAATGTCGCAAAGCTCATGAGGTCCGCTCCATCAAGTGCGTATGCGAAACAGCTGAGGGGCGTTGAAGACTCGCTCCGCTAGTATTGTTCATGGCGCGATCTCCGTCAAGCCGGGTCCGTACCCTCAGGCCCGTTTTCTGGTCCGCGCGCGGGTTCTTTTTTGAGCGATGTTACATACTCCTCCCACTCCGACGGGAGAAGATATTTTTTCTTGCTGTTGCAGTCTTTGCATGCCGGGACAAGGTTTCCCTGCGCGGACTTGCCGCCGCGCACGACCGGCACGAGATGGTCCATGGTCAGCTCCGCAGGCTTGAACGTCTTGCCGCAATAGTAGCATGTCCCGCTCGATCGTTTCCGCTTCCACCACTGCGAAGCCCGGAGTTCGCGCGCTTTGCTCTTCTCGCGTTTGATATGCTGTTCGTCGGCTGTAAAGAAAAAGGAGTCGCTCATAATAAAATACGACAGCAGGATGCAGACCTCATTAATTGGTTCAGCGTGCCAGGTCTGACCCCTGTTGTCCAGCAGCCCATATTACCTTTTTTACCACCCCTTGTCACGTCTAAAAACAGTTTTTTCGTGGTCATCCTACCCACCTCGTAACCTGCTATAAAATTAATAATTTTCTTGACATCACTATGCGTGATAGATATACTTTGGCTGGCAGGTGGTATGAGGTGGGGGAAAGTGGGCAGTGCTGGAGGAGCTGGTGTTCAGAGGCAGTTTTGAACATACTGTTGATACCAAGGGCAGGGTAAGCGTGCCGTCGAAGTTCCGGGACATCATTTCCGACCGCTATGACGGCAGGCTCGTGCTGGCCATGGACTACGACAAGTGCCTGACGGTCTATCCGCTCGAGGAGTGGGAGAAGCTCGAGGGAAAGATCAGGGCGTTGCCGATGATGAAGCAGGAAGTGAAGGACTTCATGCGCTTTTTCTTCTCGTCCGCAACGGAGTGCGAACTGGACAAGCAGGGCCGCATTCTCCTTCCGCCGCCGCACCGCGAACATGCGACGATCGCAAAGAACGTGGTGCTCATCGGCATCATCGACAAAATAGAGATCTGGGACAGCGGGGCATGGGAGGCGAGACATTCTCAAAACGGCGACAAGATCAACGAGACGCTTGCAGCACTGGGCCTATAGCATGGAGACCAAGCTCAAAGTATATCAGATGAATCTCGAAGGCGAGATCGATGCTGCAAAGATGGCAGAGGTGGACCGCGTCATCGGCCAGCTTGTCAAGGGCGATATGTACGGCCTCATCCTGAACTTCGAGTCCGTCGAGCACGTGCATTTTACGATCCTCTCAACGCTGGTGGATGAAAAAAAGCGGCTCCAGTCCTTTGGCGGAGATCTCAGGCTGGCCGGACTGTCGGACTACATCAAGAATATATTCCGCACCACCGGCATGCTCGAGGAGTTCCAGGTGTTCGATACGCCGCTCCAGGCAGCCAGGAGCTTTGGGGTGACCAAGGCGGCAACGAATCTTCCGCTGGGACTGTGAGGAGCATTGCGGATTGCGGATTGCGGAATGTAGGGCACGGAATCGTGCGGTGAGGATTGCAGCATGAGATCTGATCCTGATCCAAATCCGAAATCCGAAATCCGCAACTCCGCAATTGGAACACATCACCGTTCTGCTTCACGAGGCGGTTGATCTGCTCGCGCCCCGTTCGGGCGGCGTGTATGTGGACGGGACGCTCGGCGGCGGCGGGCATGCAGCGGAGATCCTGAAGCGTTCGGCGCCCGACGGCGTGGTGATCGGGCTGGACCAGGACGCCCAGGCGCTGGCGCGGGCCAGCGAGATTCTGGCGCCTTACGGCAGCCGCGCCGTGTTGCGCCAGAGGAATTTCCGGGAGCTGCCTGCGGTGCTGGTCGAACTTGGCTACGACGCTGTCGACGGTATCATGCTCGACTTGGGGGTCTCCTGGTTCCACCTGCGCACCCCGGAGCGGGGCTTCAGTTTCATGCTTGACGGGCCGCTCGATATGCGGATGGACCAATCCATGCCGCGGACCGCGGCGGACCTCGTGAATACGCTTCCCATCGCGGAACTCGTCCGGATCTTCCGCGAATACGGGGAAGAAGACAAAGCAGTTGCCATCGCCAGGGCAATCGAGCGGGCGCGGACCCGGGGGCCGATCACGGGCACGGTCCAGTTCGCCGGCATCGTCGCGAGTGTGTTCCCTCCATACCCCCCGCGGCGCATTCACCCTGCCACGAAGACGTTCCAGGCCCTCCGCATCGCGGTGAATGACGAGATCGGCGCACTCCGCGAGGGGTTGCAGCATATGGTCCGCGCACTCAGGCCCGGCGGCAGGATCGCCGTCATCTCCTTTCATTCCCTTGAGGACCGGATCATCAAGCAGGCCTTTGTGACGGCCGCCACTGCCTGTATCTGTCCGCCGAAACTGCCGCGCTGCGGCTGCGGAAAAATCCCGGAGCTCCGGGTGCTGACCAAAAGGCCGGTCATCGCAGGGGCTGACGAGGTTGACCGCAACCCGGCTTCGCGGAGCGCAAAGCTTCGGGGTGCGGAGAAGCTGTAAAAACCAGGAGTCGGCGGCGGGCGTTTCTTTAAGAATGTAACCAGAACACGCAGGGGTATTTTTGACATAGATAAAAGATATGACGACGGCTATGATAAAACAAAGACAAGAACGATTCTCCTTCATAGCTGTTATCAGCTTTAATCAGTGTCAAAGATTTCAGGATTTTCCCTGCCTTAAATATTTAGATTTGAGACATTGAATTGTAACTGACTAAACTTCTTCGGTAGCCTGGTGCGGAGAAGCCGGTGCGGTGAAAAAATGCAGACACGAACAGGCGACATAGGGTCTTTTGTATTCGAACGGGGCAACCGGGGGAGTCTGCGCCGGGTCTTGGCAGTTCTCGCGATCGTCGCGGTCCTGCTGCTCTATGTGGGCGGCAAGGTCAAGATCGTCCGGCTGGGCTATCAGATCGAGGCGCTGGAGCAGGAGAAGCGCGACCTTGAACGTGAGAATAGCGCCCTGCGCATCGAGGCCGCCAGCCTGTCGTCGCCCGCACGGATCGAGGAGATCGCGCTCAAGCGCCTCGGCATGGTGCGGATCGCCAAGGAAAATCTGATCGTCGTGAAGCGACAGCCGGAAGCAGCACAGCGCCGGTCGGATGAGCAGCGCTCGAAATAACCGGTTCGGTCACGCGGTCGCGACGAGGCAGGGTGCAGCATGGAGCAGGGGCGGATGGACAGGCGGGGGAGGATACTCCTCATAGTTGCATTGATCGGGCTGGGCTTCGTGCTCGTCGCGGGGCGGCTCGTGTATTTGCAGGTCATCGACCGGGGCGGACCTGGCGGCCCGCGCCGAGCGGCAGCAGGAGCGCGTGGTCAAGCTGGAACCAAAACGCGGCACGATCTTCGACCGCCAGAGGCGGCGAACTTGCCGTGAGCCTCGATGTGGAGTCGGTCTACGGCATACCGTCCGAGATCGAGAACCCCCGGCAGATGGCGCAGCAGCTTTCGCGGATCCTGCGGGAAGACCCGCAGAATGCTGGAGCGCAGGCTCAGCGAGCGATAAGCAGTTCGTCTGGATCAGCCGCAAGGTGGAGCCGGCCCGCGCCGAGAAAGTGAAGGACCTGGGGTCCAGGGACGTCGGGCTTCAGGTTCGAGAGCCGCCGGTTCTATCCCAAGAAGACCCTTGCCGGTCCGGTGCTCGGCTTTACGGGCGTGGACAACGAAGGGCTCGAAGGCCTGGAGCGCTCCTACGACAAGGAGCTTCGCGGCGTAGAACGGCTGGGTGCTGGCGGAAAAGGACGCCGTGGGCAGGACGGTGTTTCCCGGCGGCCCCGGCTTCCAGTACCAGCTGCCGAAGGCCGGGCAATGACATCATCCTCACGATCGATGAAGTGATCCAGCATATCGCCGAGAAGGAACTGGACGACGTGCTGTCGCGGCAGCCCGGGCAAAGGGCGGCGTCTGCATCGTCATGGACCCGCGGACCGGCGAGCTGCTGGCGCTGTCGGTGCGCCACGGCCGCACGGCCGGCCGGCCTTCAATCCGAACGAGCCGCAGCAGTACCGGCCCGAGGAGTGGCGGAACCGCGGCGTGACCGATGCTGTTCGAGCCCGGCTCGATCTTCAAGCCGTTCCTTGCAGCGGCCGCGCTCGAAGAGAAGGTGGTGCATCCCGCTGGAGCGATTCGACTGCAGCGCCGGCAGATCCAGGTCGCCGACCGGGTGATCAAGCGACGCCCACCGGAACGGCGTGCTGACCTTCACGGACGTGATCGCCGAGTCGAGCAACGTGGGGACGATCAAGGTCGCCCTGCGGCTCGGCAAGGAACGGTTCTCCAGATACATCACCGCTTTCGGATTCGGCAGAAGACCGGCGTGGACATGCCCGGCGAGATCCCGGGGCTGCTCAAGGACCAGCGGCTCTGGTCGGGCGTTTCGATCGGCTCCATCGCCATCGGCCAGGAGATCGGCGTGACGCCGATCCAGATGGCCGCGGCCTACGGCGCGCTGGCCAACGGCGGCATGCTGATGAAGCCCTATATCGTCTCGGAGATCGTGGACCAGGACGGCGGGAGGGCAAGAAATTCGCAGCCGCAGGCCGTCGGCCGGGTGATCATCGGAAGAGACCTGCGCCAAGGTCAGCAGGATGCTGCAGCGGGTCGTCGAGGCCGGCACGGGCCAGAAGGCGAAGCCCGCAGGCTACACCGCGGCAGGCAAGACCGGCACGGCGCAGAAGATCGACCAGCGGACCGGCGCAGTATTCAAAGAAGGACTATGTCAGTTCCTTTGTGGGGTTCGTGCCGGCGACGTCGCCGAAGCTGGTGATCCTGGTGATGGTCGACAGCTCCGGAAGGCGTCATCTACGGCGGCAGCGTGGCCGCGCCGGTGTTCAAGGCGGTGGCGGAGCAGAGCCTGGCCTACCTGCAGGTGCCGCCCGATGATGTGGGAGGCAGGATGCTCCTGGTAACACGATGAAGCTCGGTGAATTGCTGACCGCGCTGCAGATGCACGGTCGCACTGTCCGCCGGACCAGCTGGACAGCGAGGTGGTCGCCATTGCCCATGACTCCCGGAAGGTGAAGCCGGGTCGCTTTTCGTGGCCGTGCGAGGATTTCACTCGGACGGCCATCAGTTTATTCCGCAGGCCGTCGAGCAGGGTGCTGTCGCGGTCGTTGCCGAGTTCGAGGACCGGGCGCGTCGGCAGGCACGGACGCCGCCGGTCATCGTCGTGCCCGACTCCCGCGCGGCGCTTGCGCGCCTTGCGGACGAGTCTTTTACGGCCATCCGTCAGCGCGGCTCAAGCTCATCGGCATCACCGGAACGAAGGGCAAGACCACGACGAGCTATCTCGTGAAGTCCATCATCGAGGCGGCCGGCCACCGGACCGGGCTGATCGGCACCATCGATTACCGCGTCGGCGACAAGGTCTATCCCGCGCCGAACACCACGCCCGAATCGCTGGACCTGCAGAGGCTCCTGGCCGAGATGGTGGACAGCGGCGATCGGGTACTGCGTCATGGAAGTTTCCTCCCATGCCCTGGCGCTGGGCCGGACCGACGGCTGCGTGTTCGAGGCCGCGGTCTTTCACGAACCTGGCGCAGGACCACCTGGACTTTCACAAGGACCATGGAGTCCTATTTTCAGGCAAAGCTCCTGCTGTTTACCGGCCTTGCCGCGGACAAGGCCGCGGTGGTCAATAGACGACGATCGCGGCTGCCGCGGACGATCATCGCAGGGACGAAGGCGAAGGTGTCATGACCTACGGCATGACCGGGCAGGCCGACATTCATCCGGCGGAGGCGATCGGCCACGGCATCAGCGGGCTCTCGTTTCGCCGTGCGACGCCCATCGGCGACGATCGCGGTGGATTCGCCGCTCGTGGGAAAGCATAATGTCTATAATATCCTCGCCGCCATCGGCGCCGGCCTGTCCCTGGGCTTCGAGCGCGGAGACGATCGCCGCGGGCATCAGCGGCCATGAAGGCGGTGCCGGGCAGGATGGAAAAGGTGGATGAGGGCCAGTGCTTCGGCGTGGTCGTCGATTATGCCCATACCGAAGATTCGCTGGTCGCTGCTGCTGGAGGCTGTCCGGGAAATCGCTACGGGCAGGGTGATCACGCGTCTTCGGCTGCGGCGGCGACCGGGACCGGACCAAGCGGCCGATGATGGGCGCTGCGGCGGTGAGCGGGAGCGACCTTGTGATCGTCACCTCGGACAACCCGCGGACCGAGGACCCGCTGGCCATCATCGGCGAAATAGAAGGCGGCATGACCGCGTGGGGATCAGGGTCGCATCGCCTGCGGAAGCGCTGCCGGCCGTTGCCGGCAAAAACGCCCTATCTGATCATTCCCGACCGGCACGAGGCGATCGAGCACGGCGATCAGGCTTGCAGGGCCCGGGCGACGTGGTCGTGCTTGCCGGCAAGGGGCACGAGGATTACCAGATCATCGGCGAGCACGAAGCACCATTTCGATGACCGGGAGGTGGCGCGGGAAGCGATCACGAAGAGGAAGCAAGATGCGGAGTGCGGAACGCAGCAATGCGGATTGCGATCGAATGCGGATAGAGACACGGCGTGCGATCTTTATCCGGCATCGCGTTGAGTTTGAACCATGAACGATTCTGAAAAAAAGCAGCTGATCGAACTGCTCGGGAGGATGGAGAGCATGGAGATCAAAGGGTGTATCCATAGACTCCCGGAACATCAAGGAAGGCGAGCTCTTCGTTGCGATCAAGGGCGACCGGTTCGACGGCCACGATTTCGTTCCCGAAGCGATCAAGAAGGGCGCCTGGGGCGCGCTCGTCGACCGGTCGACGCTCGAATCGCAGTTACGCGAAGCCTCGGCGGGCTTGCAGAACATCCTGCCGGTGGAAGACACGCTCTTCGCGCTCCAGGAGATGTCCTTCATGCACCGGAAAAAGTTCTCGCTTCCCGTCGTCGGCATCACCGGCAGCAACGGCAAGACCACGACCAAGGAGATGCTCGCCTGCATCCTGAAGCAGAAGGGGCCGGTGCTCAAGAACGAGGGAAACCTGAACAACCATATCGGCGTGCCGCTGACGCTGCTGAAGCTCGAAGGCCGACCACAGGGCCGCGGTCAGTCGAGATGGGCATGAGCGCTCCGGCGAGATCGACCTGCTTGCCCGGCTTGTCAACCCCGATGTGGGCGTGATCACGAACATCGGGCCGGCGCACCTTGAGTTCCTGGGCACGCATGGACAAGGTGGCCGAGGCAAAGGCGGAGCTGCTCGGAAACATCAAGCCCGGCGGCACGGCCGTGCTGAATGCCGACGATCGCGTACTTCGATACGCTCAAGAAGCAAGTGCGAGCGGCCGCGTTCTGTCCTTCGGCATCGAGCAGAAGCGCGGACGTGAGGGCCGGCGACATCCGGCAGGAAAGGGACTTCACCGATTTTACGCTCGAGGCCGGCGGGCAGGCAGGTCAAGGTGCGGCTCCGCGCCGTGGGCAGGCACAATATCTACAATGCGCTGGCCGCGGCAGCCGCGGCGATGGCCGCGGGCATGCCGCTCGAGGCCGTGAAGTACGGGCTCGATGATTTCGTCCCGGTTGCCATGCGCTCCGAGCTCAAGGTGATCAAGGGCAGGACCGTGCTTGCCGATTATTACAACGCCAACCCCGGCTCGGTCAAGGCCGCGCTCGAGACGCTGGTCACGCTGCGGCCGGGAGCGCGGTCCGTCGCGGTGCTGGGCGACATGCTCGAACTGGGCGAGACCGGCGCCGAGGAGCACCGGGCGATCGGCAGGACCGCGGCCCGGCTCGGCGTCGACGCTGCTGATCACCGTGGGCCCGCTGGCGAAGCACATCGCTCGAAGGCGCGCGTCGAGGCCGGCATGGCCGAAGAAGCAGTCTCTTCGCGGCAGCGATCGCATGCCGAGGCCGCGGCGCTGCTCAGGGAAGCAGTCCCGGAACGGCGACGCGGTGCTGATCAAGGGATCGCGCGGCATGAAGATGGAAAAGATCCTGGAGGAGTTCTAATGCTGTATCATCTGCTCTACCCGCTCAGCAAACAGTTCTCAGCGGGTTCAATGTCTTCAAGTACATCACCTTCCGGAGCGCCGGCGCGGTCCTGACCGCGCTGATCGTGAGCTTTCTTTTCGGCAAGCCCGTGATCGCCTGGCTCCGGAGGCTCAAGGTGGGGCAGCATGTGCGCGACGACGGGCCCCAGACCCATCTGTCCAAACAGGGCACGCCGACCATGGGCGGCATGCTGATCATCGCTCGCGCTGGCGGTCTCGGCCCTGCTGTGGTCCGACCTGACGAACAAGTATGTCTGGGTCGTGCTCTTTGCGACCCTCGCCTTCGGCGCCATCGGGTTCTGGGACGACTATCTCAAGGTGGTGAAGAAGCGGTCCACAGGGCCTCCGGGCCCGGGCAGAAGTTCGGGCTGCAGATCACGGCGTCGCTCGCCATCGGCATATTCCTGTATCATCTCCGGGCGATCCGTACAGCACCCATCTGTCGGTGCCGTTCATGAAGCGCTTCTTCATCGATCTGGGCTGGTTCTATATCCCCTTTGTCGTCGATCGTGATCGTGGGCTCGTCCAACGCCGTGAACCTGACCGACGGCCTCGACGGCCTGGCCATCGGCCTCGTCGGCATTGCGGCAACGGCCAACGCCGTCATCGTCTACCTCGGCGGGAACAAGATCATCGCCGATTATCTGAAGATCCTGTACATCCCGGGCAGCGGCGAGCTGGTCATCTTCTGCGGCGCGCTGCTCGGCGCGAGCCTCGGGTTCCTGTGGTACAACGCCCATCCGGCCGAGGTGTTCATGGGCGATGTCGGGTCGCTCTCGCTCGGCGGCGCGCTCGGCACGCTGGCGGTCGTGACCAAGCACGAGCTGATCCTGGTGATCGTCGGCGGCATCTTCGTCGTCGAGACGCTGTCGGTGGCGCTCCAGGTGGCTCGTACAAGCTGACCGGGCAAGCGCGATCTTCAAGATGGCGCCGATCCATCATCATTTCGAACAGATCGGCTGGCCCGAGTCCAAGGTGATCGTGCGGTTCTGGATCGTCGGCATCATCCTGGCGCTGGTGTCGCTCAGCTCGCTGAAGCTGAGATAATTGAGGAAGATACCAGAATGAAGATACAGAAGTACGAGCGTAGAAGCGAAAATCACAGCAGTCCGGTGTTTCATTTGACATTCTGCAGTGTACCTGCATTTCGGTTAGCTTCGATGTTTGGACATTTGGAGGCAACGTGAAGCCGGATTTCAGGAACAAACGGGTAACGGTCGTGGGCATGGCGCGGAGCGGCATTGCGCGCCGCGCGGGCGCTCGCACGCGCTCGGCGCCCGGGTGACCATCACGGACAAAAAACCGCTGGACCAGCTGGCGGAGCAGGTGCAGGCCCTGGGCACGCGGCGCGATCGCGGTCGAGGCGGGCGGCCATCCGGACCGCATCTTCATCGAGACCGACCTGATCGTGCTTTCCCCCGGCGTGCCGAAGATCCCGCAGATCCTGGCAGGCCCGCGAGCACGGCGTCAAGGTGATCAGCGAACTGGAGCTTGCCTGGCTGCTGTCCGATGTCGCCCTACGTCGGCATCACCGGCACGAACGGCAAATCCACGGTCACGACGCTGTCGGGCTGATGCTGAAGCAGGCGGGGAAGAAGGTGCTCGTGGCCGGGAACATCGGCAACGCGCTGACCGAGGACGCCGCGGCTGCTCACAGGGCAGGACTGGATCGTGGCCGAGCTGTCGAGCTTCCAGCTCGAGGACATCGAAACGTTCCGGCCGCGCGTCGCAACGATCCTGAACGTGACCCAGGACCATCTCGACCGGTATCACGACATGGACGAGTACGCGCGAGGCCAAGGCCCGGGTCTTCATGAACCAGCAGAAGGACGATTTCCTGGTCCTGAACTTCGACGATCCCGCTGGTGAAGGCCATGGCGCAGCGGACCGCCGCCACGGTCGTTCCCTTTTCGCGGCTGCTCCGGTTCAACCCCGGCGCCTGCGTGCTGGACGGCACTCCTGATCTTCAACGGCAGGCGCATCCTGCATGCCGACGAGATCAGGATCAAGGGCGTGCATAACCTCGAGAATGCCCTGGCAGCCGCGGCCCTGTCCCTTGCCGCCGGCGCGGACACCGCATCGGTCGCGGCGGTGCTGAGGGAGTTCCCGGGCCTGGAGCACCGGCTGGAGTTCGTGCGCGAAGAAGGACGGCGTCGACCTACATCAACGATTCCAAGGGCACGAACGTCGGCGCCGTGGTGAAATCGCGTCGAAGGATTCACGCAGCCGGTCATCCTGATCGCCGGCGGGCTACGACAAGGGCAGCGATTTCAGCCCGCTTGTCGACCTGTTCCGACAGAAGGTGAAGCTGCTGGTCCTGATCGGCAAGGCCGCGGACAAGATGGCAGAAGGCGCTCGGCAGCGCGACGGAGACCGTGTTCGCGAAGCCTCGCTGAGGAAGCGGTGCGGCTCGCGGCGGAACGCGCGGCTAGCGGGCGACGTGGTGCTCCTGTCGCCGGCCTGCGCCAGCTTCGACATGTTCAAGGATTTCGAGGACCGGGGCAGGCAGTTCAAGGAAGCGGTGAAGCAGCTGTAGCGACATTGCGGATTGCGGATTTCGGAGTGCATGGATTGAAGACAATGCGATCATCAGCACAGAAAGGGCCATTACGACAGCGCTGCTGCTTCGCAGCGATCCTGGCGCTGCTCGTCGGTCAGCGTCGTGATGGTCTACAGTTCGAGCAGCGTCGTCGCGCTCACGACCTACGACGACGCGGCCTTCTTCATGAAGCGCCAGCTCCTGTGGGCGGTCGTCGGGCTTCGTGGTCATGGCCGTCACCATGCGCATGGACCACCGCGTGCTTCGCAGGACCAGCGGGTCGTGATCGCGCTCCTGCTGGTTTCGCTGGCTGCTGCTGGCGGCGACGCTCGTCCCGGGCATCGGGCGGGAGATCAACGGTTCGCGGCGCTGGCTGCGGCTCGGCATGCTCTCGTTCCAGCCGTCGGAGCTCGCGAAGTTCGCGCTCGTCGTCTATCTGAGCTACTTTATTGCCAAGAAGGGGGAACGGATCCGGGATTTCATGAACGGCCTCGTTCCCGCCTACGTCGTGACCGGCGTGTTGCTGGCCGTTGCGATCATCCAGCCCGACTTCGGGGCGGCCATGACGCTCGCGCTGCGTCGCCGGCATCCTGCTGTTCGCCGGCGGAGCGAACGTCCTCCATCTTGGCGGCACCGTCGCTGGCCGCGCTTCCCTTCATCTATTTCGCGGTGGCCCACAAGGCCTACCGGCTGCGGCGGATCGTCGTCGTTCCTCGATCCCTGGGCCGACCCGCAGGGCGCCGGACACCAGATCATCCAGTCGTTCCTCGCCTTCGGCAGCGGCGGCGTGTTCGGCCGGGGGCTCGGCGAGGGCAGGCAGAAGCTGCTGTTCCTGCCGGAGCGGCACTCGGATTTCATCTATGCGGTGATCGGCGAGGAGCTCGGACTGATCGGCGCGCTTGGCGTGCTGGCGCTCTTTCCTGCTCATCCTGTGGCGCGGCGTGCGCATCGCGCTCGCGGCGGGCGATGCGTTCAGCAGGCTGCTCGCGCTCGGCATCACGCTCCTGATCTGCTCTGCAGGCGCTGATCAACATGGCGGTCGTGACCGGGCTGTTCCCGACCAAGGGCATCGCGCTTCCGCTGGTGAGCTACGGCGGCTCGTCGCTGGTGATCACCCTGGCGGCGCTGGGCGTGCTGCTGAACATTTCGAGGGAAACGGCATGAAGAAGTGCGGAGTGCAGGAGTGCGGAGTGCGGAATGAAGCCGGTCATGCAATGAGCATATGCGGAATCGAGCACCAGGTAGAAAGCATATGAAAGTCATCATCGCAGGCGGCGGGACGGGAGGGCATCTCTATCCCGGGCATCGCCATTGCCCGGGAGCTGCTGAAGGAGCGGGGCAACGAGGTGCTGTTCGTGGGCACCGAGCAGGGCATCGAGGCAAAGGTGCTGCCCCGGGAAGGGCTGCCCGTGCGGTTCATCAGCGTGGGCAAGCTCAAGGGCATGAAGCTGCGTCTCGATCCTGAAGACCGCTGCTCACGCTGCCGCGGAGCGTTGTTCAGTCCGCTGCGGCTGCTCCGGGAAGTGAGCGGCCCGACGTCGTGATCGGCGTCGGCGGCTATTCGTCCGGGCCCGTGGCGCTTGCGGCATGGCTCTGCGGGCATGCCGCGTGCTGATCGTCGAGCCGAACTCCTATGCCGGGCTGGCGAACCGGGTGGTCGGCAGGATCGCCGACAAGGTGATCCTCTGTTTTCCGGGCACGGACCGGCAGCACTTTTTTTCGAAGAAGAAGACCTACCTGACCGGTCCGCTGGTCAGGAAAGGGATCGAGCGGGGCAACCGCGAGAAGGCGCTCACGGCGTTCGGGCTCGAGCCGCGGCAGGTTCACGGTCTTCGTGATGGGCGGGAGCGGCGGCGCGCATGCCATCAACATGGCCATGAAGGATGCGGCGACGGCCTGCTGAGGACTTGCCGACCTCCAGGTGCTGCATCAGACCGGGGAGAAGGACGTGGCCGACGTGGCCGCGGGGTACCGGGACGCGGGCGTGAAGGCCGCCGTGCTTCCCTATATCCATGACATGGCCGGCGCGTATGCGGCGGCGGACCTGGTGGTCTCGCGCTCCGGCGCCACGACGGTGGCCGAGCTGGCGGTCTGCGGCAAGCGGGCGGTGCTGATCCCGTTCCCGTTTGCGGCGGACAACCACCAGGAGCATAACGCGCGGACCCTGGCAGGCCGGGGCGGCGCCGAGGTGATCGTGCAGAAGGACCTGACCGCCGAGCTGCTCGCGGCGCTGATACAGAAAATACGCGGCGGGAAGAGCGGCAGCAGTACCGCCCCTGCCCAATACGGCAGCGGAGGAGATCGCAGGCATCTGCAAAGAGTATGTTCAAAAAGATTAAACATATTCATTTCGTCGGCATCGGCGGCATCGGCATGAGCGGCATCGCCGAGGTGCTGCTGAACCTGGGGTACAAGGTCTCGGGCTCGGACATGAAGGAGTCGGACACCACCGAGCGGCTCCGGAAGCTGGGCGGCGAGATCTCCATCGGCCACCGGGCGGAGAACATCACCGCGCCCGCACGTGGTCGTCATCTCCTCGGCGGTCAAGAACGACAACGTCGAGGTGGTCGCGGCGCGGGAGAAGCAGGTGCCGGTGATCCCGCGGGCGGAGATGCTGGCCGAGCTGATGCGGCTCAAGTACGGCGTGGCCATCGCCGGCGCCCACGGCAAGACCACGACGACCTCCATGGTCGCGACCGTGCTGGCGGCCGGGCGGCATCGACCCCACGGTGGTCATCGGCGGGAAGCTGAACAGCATCGGCACCAATGCCAAGCTGGGCCAGGGCGAGTTCCTGGTGGCCGAGGCCGACGAGAGCGACGGCAGCTTTCTGAAGCTTTCGCCCGACCATCGCCGTGGTCACGACCATCGACGCGGAGCACCTCGACTACTACAAGGACATCGACGAGATCAAGGACGCCTTCCTCACGTTCATCAACAAGGTGCCCTTCTACGGGGTCGTCGATCCTCTGCCTGGACCAGCCGCACATCCAGGCGCTCATCCCGCAGGTCGCAGAAGCGGTACCAGACCTACGGCATGAGCACCCAGGCGGACTACCAGGCCAAGGAGGTGTCGCTCAAGCCGCTGGGCTCCCGGTTCAAGGTCGTCCACCACGACCAGGACCTGGGCTGGTTCGAGCTGTCCGTGCCCGGGCGTGCACAACATCAACAACAGCCTGGCGGCCATCGCCGTGGCGCGGGAGCTGGAGATCGACCTCGAGGTGATCCGCAAGGCGCTCAAGGAGTTCAGCGGCGTGCAGCGCCGGTTCAGATCAAGGGCGAGGTGAACGGCATCATCGTGGTGGACGACTACGGGCACCATCCCACCGAGGTCAGGGCGACGCTGGCCGCGGCCGCGGCCGGGCTGGAGCGGCGGGTGGTCGTCGTGTTCCAGCCGCACCGCTACACGCCGGACGCAGCACCTGCTCGAGGAGTTCTTCACCGCCTTCAACCAGGCGGACAAGCTGATCGTCATGGACATCTACGCCGCGGGCGAGAAGCCGATCCCGGGCGTTTCCGGCCAGGCGCTGTATGAAGGCATCAAGAAATACGGGCACAAGGACGTGACGTTCCTGCCGGACAGGGACGCGATCGTCGACCATCTGGCGGGCGTGCTCAGGAAGGGCGACCTCATGATCACGCTCGGCGCCGGCGATGTCTGGAAGATCGGCGAGCAGGTCCTGGAGAAACTGAAACATGGAGATAAAAAACTTTAAGGGAGAGCTCAAGAAGAACGAGCCGCTGAGCGAGCATACGTCCTTCCGGATCGGCGGGCCGGCGGACGTCCTGGCCTATCCCGCGGACCGGGACGACCTGGTGGCGCTGCTCCGGGAGATCAGGAAGCAGGAGCTGCCCTACTTCATCCTGGGCGGCGGCACGAATCTGCTGGTGCGGGACGGCGGGTTCCGCGGGCGTGGTCGATCAGCCTGCAGCGCATGGACGCGGTCAGGATCGAGCGGGAATACCGCTCCGTGGGCGGCACCTTCGCGCGTGGTCTCCGCCGAAGCGGGCGCGGGCCTGGCGCAGGCTGCATGCCTTTGCCGCTGGAACGCGGCGCTGACGGGCCTCGAGTTCGCCACCGGCATCCCGGGCACCGTGGGCGGCGCCGTCTGCATGAACGCCGGCACTGCCGCAGGGCGAGATCGGCGACATCATCGAGACCGTGACCCTGATCGCGCCCGGCGGAGAGCTGGTCACGCGGCGCCGGGAGGAGATGGGCTTCGGCTACCGGACCGCGAACGTCCCCGAGGGCCATTTTGTGGTGCGAGGCGACCGTCGTCCTGCGCCACGACGACCGGGAGAAGATCAGGGAGCGCGTGAGGGAGCTCCAGGACAAGCGGAAGGAGCGCCAGCCCTGGGGCGCGCCGAACGCCGGGTCCATCTTCAAGAACCCCTATGAGGAGTCGGCCGGCAAGCTGATCGAGACGGCGAGGCTCAAGGGCAGACGCGTGGGCGACGCGCAGGTCTCGGACAAGCATGCGAACTTCATCGTGAACACGGGCAAGGCAACGGCCGGGATGTGCTTGCGCTCATGGAGATCGTGAAGCAGACGGTGCTCGACATGCACGGCGTGCGGCTCGAGCCGGAGATCAAGATCATCGGAGAAGACTGAATCTAAGTGCGGAATGCGGAGTGCGGAATGCGGAATGAAGATCACGGATGTCATTGAATCTGCTAACATTTCAGGGACGAAGTACAGTCATGGCACTGGTGACGAATAAAAAGATCGGCGTGCTTCATGGGCGGGCTTTCGTCGGAGCGCGAGGTGTCGCTCGCGAGCGGGCAAGGCCGTCCTGAAGGCGCTTCAGGAAAAAGGCTACGACGCCGTCGCCATCGACGTGGGCAGGGACGTCGCGCGAGCAGGTGCGGAAGGCAGGCATCGAGATCGCCTTCAACGCGCTGCACGGCAAGTTCGGCGAGGACGGCGCCATCCAGGGGCTGCTGGAGATCATGGGCATCCCCTACACCGGCTCGGGCATCCTGGCAAGCGCCATGGGCATGAACAAGATCATTTCCAAGACGGTGTTCAAGGCCGACGGGCTCGCGGTCGGCCCGTACCTGGTCGTCGATGCCGCGAAGCGCGAGCAGCTGCATGACAGTGCCGTCGAGCATCGGCTATCCCGCTGGTGGTCAAGCCCAGCTCCGAAGGGTCGAGCGTGGGCGTGAGCCTGGTGGACACGGCAGGAGGAGCTTGCAGGCCGCGGTCGAAGCTGGCGTTCCAGTACGACCGGGAGATCCTGATCGAGAAGTACATCAGCGGGCAAGGAAGTGCAGGTCGGGGTCCTGGGCGAACGGGCGCTCGGCGCCATCGAGATCGTGCCGAAGAACGTCTTCTATGACTACGAGGCAAAATACAAGGAGGGGATGTCGGACCACTTCTTCCCGGCCCGGATCCCGAAGCGAGGTCTATGCACGGACGCTCGAGGCGGGGCTTGCTGCGCACCGCGCGCTCGGCTGCCGGGGCTACAGCAGGGTCGACTTCATCATCGACGAACGCGGCGCGCCCTACATCCTCGAAGTGAACACGCTGCCGGGCATGACCGCCACGAGCCTGCTGCCGGATATCGCGCGGGGAGTGGGGATCTCCTTCCCGGACCTGGTCGAGGAGATCCTGAGACTGGCGCTTTAATTGCGGATTTCGGATTGCGGATTGTGAACCTGAAACCTTGATGGGGAAGCGGAATCGGAATGTGGAAGGAAAATATGCTGGTGCAGTTGACGTACAAATCCGCAATCCGAAATCCGCAATCCGAAATGGTTTATGAAGGATTATAAGAACGTAAAGGTTCCGAGAGCGTACCGCGCGCGCGGCGCCCGAACGAACGTCAAGCGGGTATCGGTGGGCCGCGGACCGCGGAGGGAACCGTCCGGCCTTATGGCCGCGCTGATCAGGATCATGGTGGTCGTGCTCGTGACCGGCGGCTGTTGCCTGGGGTGGCACGGATATCAATGGGCAGCGCACAGCCGAGACGTTCCAGGTCGCGGGTGTCGATGTGAAGGGCGCCCGGCATCTGAGCAAGGACGAGCTGCAGAACATCGCCGGCGCTTTCACCGGCCAGAACATTTTCAAGGTGAGCCTCGATGCAGCGGCGCAGCGTGCCCGCGCGATTCCCTGGGTCCGGGAAGTCCGGCTCCACCGGCATTTGCCGAACCGGATCAGCATGACGATTACCGAACGGATACCCGGCTGCAGTGCTCGAGAGCGGCAGCGGACGCTACCTCATCGACGACGAAGGCGTGGTGATCGTCCGGGAGGCCGCAGCCGGGGCTGACGCACAGGTCCTGCCGACGGTGTCGATCAGCGGATGCACGGCGCAGTCCGGGACAGCCGGTGGATCGCGAGGCGCGCTGACCGAGGCGCTGGCGCTCCTTGCGGAGATCGCGCGCCGCGGCGGATGGAGACCTGGCCGACGTTACGGTCAAGGCGGATTCGGCGGAAACGCTTACCGTGGTCTATGGCGGGCATGAATTCAGGATCGGCAGCGGCAACTATACGGAAAAGCTCCGGCGGCTGGGCGAGATCATGAGCGACGTGCAGCAGCGCGGCCTGACCATCGCCTATGTGGACCTGCGTCCCGAGCGTCAGGCGGCGGTGATGGTGCGTAAAAGCGCCAAGGGAAGAGGTCGACGACCAGGCACAGAGAGGAAACAGGTACGACGCAGAAGCGGAAGGGCAAAGTTCATGACCGAGTCCCGTTCGAACTGAGTAACTCGAATTTGTGTTGACGGAGGTGCGCCGTGGTAAAAAAGCGGATAATGTGCTGGTAGGGCTCGACCTGGGGACGACCAAGGTCTGCGCCATCGTGGGCGAGGTGAAGGACGACGGACAGGTGGACATCATCGGGATCGGCATCAGCCCCTCCCACGGCCTGAAAAAAGGCGTGGTCGTGAACATCGACAGCACCGTCGAGTCCATCAAGAAAGCCGTGCAGGAGGCCGAGCTCATGGCCGGCGTGGAGATCAACTCGGTCTATGTCGGCATTTCCGGCGGCCATATCAAGGGCCTCAACTCCCGCGGCGTGGCGGCGATCAAGAACAAGGAAGTGGGCCAGGCCGACGTGGCGCGCGCCATCGACGGCGCCCGGGCCGTCAACATCCCCATGGACCAGCAGGTGCTCCATGTGCTGCCCCAGGAGTTCATCATCGACGACCAGGACGGGATCAAGGACCCGCTCGGCATGTCCGGGGTGCGGCTGGACGTCAAGGTGCACATCATCAGCGGCGCGGTCACCGTCGATCCAGAACATCGTCAAGAGCTGCTCCCGCGCCGGCCTCCATGTGAACGACCTGGTGCTGCAGCCGCTGGCCTCGAGCCGGGCCGTGCTGACCGCCGAGGAGCAGGACCTCGGCGTGGTGGTCGTGGACATCGGCGGCGGCACGACCGACATGGCGCTCTTCCTCGAGGGCAGCCTCTGGCATACCGAGGTGCTTCCCATCGGCGGCAACCACCTTACCAACGACATCGCCATCGGGCTTGCGCACGCCCGCGTCGGAGGCCGAGAAGATCAAGATCAAGTACGGCTGCGCCCTGTCGTCGCTCGTGAAGCATGAAGAGACCCTGGATGTGCCGAGCGTGGGCGGCAGGCCGCCGCGCCTCCTGTCCCGCCAGATCCTGTGCGAGATCATCGAGCCGCGCGTGGAAGAGCTGTTCGGCATGATCCAGCAGCGGCTCAAGAAGACCGGGTACGAGGACATGTGCGCATCGGGCATCGTGCTGACCGGCGGGGTCGCCCTGCTCGAGGGGCTGCAGGAGGCGGCCGAGACGCTTTATCGGGCTGCCGATCCGGCGCGGGACGCCGAAGAACATCGGCGGGCCTCATGGATGTGGTGAACAGCCCGGTCTACGCCACCGGCGTCGGGCTGGTGCTGTACGGCGCGGAGAACCAGCGCGAGGCGCCGCGGAAATTCAGGGGCACCGGCATCATCAGCAAAGTCTCGAAATGGATGGGAGAATATTTCTAATGCTGAGCTTCGACCAGGAGCATGAAGCAGCACCTTGCAAGCCGGATGCGGCAAAAGACGCAAAGGCGACGGGGGACCCGGGTTCATTAAAAAGAACGGAGGGGTTGATGGCTGACGACAATCTCGATTTTGGGTTTCAGGACATCATGGAATTCGTGGCAAGCGAGGACGGCGCCGCTGCCGAGACCGCCCGCTCCGGAACGGCCGATGCAGCAGGAGCGCGCGGACCGGCGGGCATGCTCCAGTTCGCCGAGGAGAAGCTGCCGGCGATCATCAAGGTGATCGGCGTGGGGGGCGGCGGGAGCAATGCCGTCAGCACCATGGTCAAGGCCGACGTGAAGGGCGTGCAGTTCATCGTGGCCAACACCGACATGCAGGCCCTGGACCGCTCGCCCGTGCCGGTGAAGCTCCAGATCGGGTCCAAGCTCACCAGCGGACGGGGCGCCGGGGCGAACCCGGAGATCGGCAGGAACGCGGCGCTGGAAGATGCCGAGAAGATCAAGGCTGTGCTGGCCGGCACCGAGATGGTCTTCATCACCGCGGGCATGGGCGGCGGCACGGGCACGGGCGCGGCGCCGGTGATCGCGGGGCTGGCGCGCGAAGTGGGCGCCCTGGTCGTCGGCGTGGTGACCAAGCCCTTCGATTTCGAGGGCGCCAAGCGGATGAAGTATGCCGATGAAGGCATCGCGGAGCTCAAGAAGCACGTGGACGCGCTCATCGTGATCCCCAACAGCCGCGTGCTCAACCTGTCGGAAAAGAAGACCTCCGCGCTCGATGCGTTCAAGCTGGCCGACAACGTGCTGGTGCAGGCCGTCAAGGGCATCTCCGACGTGGTGATGATGCACGGCTACGTGAACGTCGATTTCGCCGACGTCAAGACCGTGATGTCGAACCGCGGCAGGGCGGTCATGGGCACCGGCATCGGCACGGGCGAGAACCGGGCGGTCGAGGCGGCGCAGAAGGCGATCTCCAGTCCGCTGCTCGAGGACGGCTCGATCAAGGGCGCCCGCGGGGTGCTCATCAACATTACCGGCGGCAGCGACATGGGGATCTTCGAGTTCGACGAAGCCACGGCCATCATCAAGGCGGAGGTGGACCCCGATGCGAACATCATCTTCGGCGCGGTGATCAATCCGGTCATGAGCGAGGAGCTCATGGTGACGGTGATCGCCACGGGCTTTGACGAAGAAGGCGCCAAGACCCGCATGAAAGTGGTTTCGAACCTGAAGGAATATCAGAAGATCGGCGGGCCTACCAAGGCGGCGCGCAAGCAGGAGGCCTTCGCCTTCAAGAACGAGGCGCTCGGC
Organism: Nitrospirota bacterium; assembly: GCA_963836175.1. GTDB lineage: Bacteria > Nitrospirota > UBA9217 > UBA9217 > UBA9217 > GWC2-56-14. The sequence goes on along the minus strand of CAWIIS010000006.1, from coordinate 80,297 downwards.
ATCGATGACCAGGACTACGACAAGCCCACGTTCCTCAGGCGGCAGGCGGATTAACCTTTTCAGATTAAATTTTGTCGGGAGTACGCGCTTTGTTTATACTGTAATTTTAGTGAAATTAGTTTATAATTTGCTCAATCAAGTCTAAGACCATAATTCTTCAGAGGTTGAAATGTCCAAAAGAATTATAGGCTTTACTGGTTCACTAGGAAGTGGATGTACGACCTCTGCCACTTATTTAGCCGGAAAAGGTTACACCCCCATCAGCATCAGTTCCCAAATATTGAATCCGTTGGCAGTTAAGTTCGGAAAACCATTCAATACCCGCGAGGAAAAGCAGATTTTTGGTAATTATGCAAGAGAGAATTTAAGGGCAGAGTTAAAAGAATGTTTTTTAAGTGCTGTTAACAATGCTGGTGATAAAGTTGTTGTTGAATGTTTCAGAAATCCGATTGAAATTGAATTTTTAAGAGATGAATACCCTCATTTTTATTTAATCGCACTATTTGCTCCAAAGGTTTTACGAGAGCAAAGGAAACCTGAAAAAGATTTTGAGGTTCTTGATCAAAGAGATGCTGGCGAAGATAATAAACTTGGGCAACAGGTTAGGAAATGTGTTACCAATGCTGATATAGTCATTGACAACTCGCAGCAATGGGCAACTATTGAAAATAGTAAAGAGTTTTTCGAAAAACTAGATGACTTTATAAGATTACTTGAAGAGCCATGGAGGAGTCCAACTGAAAAAGAAATAAATATGCATCTTGCATATTCCGTAAGTTTACGATCGAAATGTATACAAAGACAGGTAGGAGCTGTAATAACTGACGAAAATTATAAGGTTTTATCAACAGGGTATAACGATGTTCCGCAAAATAGCGATACGTGTTATGATTTGTATAGTGAATGTTACAGAAAGATTAAGCAGACAAAAGATTTGTCAGGGTTAAACGATGTAAAATATTGTCCTGGATGTGGCGCAAAACTAGCGATTCAATATGGCTTACTGGAAAAGTATCTGGATAAAGAAATAGTGTGCCCTAATTGCAAGCTAGATTTATTAAAAATATTTGCGCAAGGAAAGGGTTTAGATTACTGCCGGTCGTTGCATGCTGAGGAAAATGCGATATTATCAAACCCGTATACAGCAGATCACTTCTACAAAAAGAGCAAGCCGATGCGGTTGTTCACAACGACCTTTCCTTGCATGCTATGTGCAAAAAAAATTGCAAATTCAGGAATAAAGCTTCTAATTTTCGTTGAACCTTATCCAGTAGTAGAAGCTATTGATGTATTGAGGGACAATGATGTATCGACAGAAGCCTTTGAAGGGGTTAAGTCTCTTAAATTTAATTGGATTTTTCGAAAAAGAGGAAAATATATTAAAGACCATGCTTTCAAGAGAAGACAGGACCTTATAAAATTAACCAAAGGAGGTTTATAGTATGAGAAGATGCCCGAAGTGCCACAAACTATCAGTAGCATATGATCCGTACAAAGGCGTCGATGTCTGCATGATAGATAATTGCAGCTGTATTGTTCTTGATGAAAATTCCTTTTCATACTTAAAAACTGATATCTCATCAGGTACAATAAATAGGATAAAAGTAGTGAGTGGCCATGAGTCAGGCATTATGAAGAGGTATAAAATAGCTTAGGCGTCGCGTAGGCTATCTTGAGTTATTCTAGAAAAACAACGACCTGCAATTCTGCTGGAATACGACGTATTGTATACGTAAGAAGTTGCCCAAAGACAATATGCACAAGGTCGGCGAAATGATACAAGCTCTAAAGCGACATATTTCTGGGGATCATCACGAGCTGCAACGGATGAGGCAAGGGAAGTGTTAGAGGCTGCAAATGGCTTCACTTGATTTTAGTTTACTCGGGACACAGCGCTCCCCAAATCTAGTTGGCGCAGCAAGCCTATGATATATTGATCGAAAAGGAACGTCGACATGTTTGAAAATGAGGAAATACTTACGCAGGTTTTTGATTCAGCTCTATCAAAAGAAGATTCGCCCTTTTCGCCAGAATGCGTAGCGAGGGAATTTGACTATAAAGAAGGGCGTACGGATGTAATTGTATCTGATAAACTGGGAAACCTGTTCGCCTTCGAAATGAAACTGACAAAATGGAAACAGGCACTACATCAGGCATATCGGAATTCGAGTTTTGCTCACTACTCATATGTTGTTGTCCCTTCTAAAACGGCTCGACTGGCAGCACGGCAGGAACATGAATTTCTTCGGCGAGGTATAGGGCTGTGCTCAATAGACGGCACTCGAATTCGGATAGAGATTAATGCCAGATGGGCCGAACCTCTGCGTCCATGGCTCACGGAATCAGCCATCGAATATATGTCTGGGGGGAACTATGCCCGGGGATGTGCTTTTTGAAGAGATAGCGATCGGTATCCTGCGCCAGCAGATCTTTCTCGAAGCCTTCATTTCTGGGTGCTGGGGCTTTCAAAGAAGCTTATTCTACCGTGACCCCAGACGGTCTTCCCGTGGCCCTCAAGGTTTTTGACCCGAATAAATGCAACTTGAATCGGGCCGAAAGAGAAATTGAGGCGATGCGGCAGTGTGAATCTCCATTTATAGCAAAAATTTACGACTGGGGTATATTCAAGAACGACAATGGTTCGTTCCTGTTTGTGATAGAAGAGTACTTGTCTGGGGGCACACTAACCGCTCGATTGCCTTCGATAAACCATGATGTAATTCGCGTTTGTAACTATGGTGGTGCTCTCCTAAATGCTGTCTCCCACATAAGAGATAAATCGCTCGTTCACCGGGATATAAAACCAGACAACATTATGTTTCGGTCGGATTCTGATGTGCCTATTCTAGTTGATTTCGGGCTGGTAAGGGACTTGCGGAACATTTCTCTCACCCTCACATACCTGCAACAGGGCCCCTGTACTCCTTTCTATGCCTCTCCTGAGCAACTCAATAACGATAAACACTTAATTGACTGGCGATCTGATCAGTTTTCCATTGGTGTTGTTTTGAGTATCTGCTTAATAGGAAGACATCCATATCAGCAAGCTGGTCAAACATGTGCGCAAGTAGTGGAACAAGTAATCACTCGCTCAGCATGCAGTGCTGAATTCTCTGAAAAGGCCAATGAAATCCATTGTGGGTTTCTTGCCAAGATGGTTTCACCTTGGCCAGTTGGTCGTTTTCCGCACCCTGATTTGATAATAATGGAGCTTGAGAAATTGAAAGAGGAGCAATTAAAATGACTGCGTATCTTCAAATGGGACACGATACTGAAAACTTGGTTGGTGAAACAGATTTGGAGGAGTTCGGAGGGATCGTTTTGAGTCCCGTTAATAGAGAACCCGACAAGCTTCGTGAAAACATGCCCGTATTTAGACAACGAGGGGAATTTGATATCATACTCGATCCTCAGCTGTACGTTCCGAGGGGGCAGCGTGAAAATCTGATTCAGCAACCATACTTTCCAGCTACTTTTGATACATCGGACTTTGGCGCAGCACAGGGTTGGACTACTGTAGTCACTGAACTGGCCCGCTTTGCTAAAGAGTTAGGTGTCGATGCCGTGGCGTCTCCCGTTAGCATGCCCCGGCGCTGGACCGATGAGTTTTATGATACTTGCGTCGAGACGAGCCATATGCTATCCCAAGTCCTTGATGGCCGTAGAGCTTTGACGACTTGTTTAGTATCTCTTTCCGATTTGAATGACGGTAATCGAGCACGTCAAATTGCCAGCATATTGACCAGGCACGATACAAAAGGGTTCTATGTTGTTTTAGATACCGAAATTGAGCCACGACGAGAATTGACTGATGCGGATGGTCTAGCTTCGTTCATGTCGCTGATTTCTTTGCTTCAACAATATGCTCCTGTAACGATTGCCTTTTCTTCTTCTGATATGATATTGTACAAGGCGGCAGGTGCTTCAAACTGTGGAACCAGTAAGTTCTTCAATCTTAGGAGGTTCACAACATCTCGTTTTGAAGAGCCACCTGCAGGTGGAGGAGGGCAATTGCCCTACTGGTTTGAACACAACTTATTGGCATTCATTAGGGAAGCGGACATTCGGAGACTCCAAAGAGACGGCTACGGTGACATCATTTGTGGTGGGAACTCTAACAGTAGCTCAGGTCGTTGCGTAATGGATTTTCTCAATAGCAGCCCTGGTCAGAGTTGGGTGGCAAAAAGCTGGCGACAGTATTTGAGCTGGTTTGGAAAAACAGAACAGGAGGTGTCATTAGAGGGTATAAATATCGTAAGAGAATGGCTTAAAGTAGCAGAGCGTAACTGGAGACAGCTTGAGGACGATGAAGTCTTAATGGACGAGCAGCGAAACGACGGAGGCTGGATTAGACCGTGGCGGCAAGCGTTGAGGGACTTCAACCGATCCTGAACGATATGTGCGAGGTGGGTCGATGACGGCTGGCATCGTTTGTTCACTAACAGCAAGGATATCTGTCTTTTTTAAAAAAATTTGAGGCGCAAAGAGCAAAGTTGAAATAGTGATGCACTCAGTCTAAGACAACGGGTCGAATGAACACATCTTCATGGATAAATATCAACTTGCCTGGCCCACGTTCCTCGGGGTTTAATGCAAAACAAAATGCCACAGCAATAGCTGTGGCATTGGATGCAAAAATTAGATTGCGGCCGGCTCCTAGTGGGGCTCGATTTTCGAAACCGGAACCCGGGATCCGTCAGGCATGCCGAACCGCTGTTTTTCTATGGACTTCACCATGCCCAGGCGCGTTGCTGAAAATCCGAGCGGCGCCGGGTCTTCCTCCCGCTTCACCGTATTCATGAAATCACATCTCCAGCAGTTCGACAGCTTCTGTGCATAGGTGCCCTGGATCTTACCGCCGCAGAGCGAGCCTGCAATGACCCAGCAGGCCCTTCCGGCATTCTTCCCCTCGTGCGCGCCGTGCAGGTCCTGATGCGTAGTGACGGGGCAGATGCCCAGCTCCTGGGACTTGTGCCCTCCCGGCTGTCGTCCGCAATTTTTGTGCTCCCAGCAGTTCATTTTCGACATTGATCGATGTTCCATCCTTTCTGAAAAAAATCGCCTTTGAGGCCTATTTTTTTGGTTTGCCCTGCTCAGCAGCGAGCGCGCTTACTGCGGGAGCGGATCTGGCTTTCCGTCCTCTTTCGAGCGCCTTGTCCATGCCGAGGCGCGTTGCGGAAAAACCGAAGAGCTCAGGCTCTTCCTCGGCCTTGACAGCGTTCATGAAATCGCATCTCCAGCAGTTATGCAGTTTTTGAGCGTAGGTACCCTGGATCTTTCCACCGCAGAGCGATCCCGCTATGGCCCAGCAGGCCCGGCCCGCATTCTGCCCCTCATGGGCTCCATCCAGCTCCGAGTAGGTGGTGACCGGGCAAATGCCGAGCTCTGCGGCCTTGCTGCCACCCGGCTGTCTGCCGCACTTTTTATGCTCCCAGCAGTTCTTCTTCATCGAATCTCCCAGCTGCGCTGTCCTCCCGACGCGGAAGGGGCGGTCCGCGCTCTGTAACCGCAAACCTGGCAGCATTAAATTTTGTACAATATAATTGTTGCGGAAAATAAAATCAATGGAAATGTTAAACTGGAGATAGTATGCTAATCACAATTTGAGGTGGTTCAGCGCCCGTTGCCGGGGCCGCGGACACGGTCAACAGCGCTCAGGATACCCTGCAATATTCCGATGTCCCGGCTGCTGAGACGGGCTTTGCCGAAAAGCTGGCGCAAAGAAAGCATCATGCGTTCCGGCTGCTCCTTGTCCAGAAAGCCAATCGCCTGCAGGGTCTGCTGCAGATGGCGGTAAAACTGTTCTGCATCCGCTCCTGCAGCCAGTTCGGTCTGAGAAACAGAAGGCGAGGCCCCCGCGGCCAGGAACAGCTCATAAGCCACGATCATGACCGCATGGGACAAGTTCAGGGAAGGAAAGGCGTCAGCCGACGGGATGGCGATCAAAGCATGGCAGAGGGCGAGATCCTGGTTCGTAAGACCGTTTACCTCGTTCCCGAACACGACCGCGGCCTTGTTGTGCGCCAAAAGCGGGACCACGAGTTCCGCCTGCACGCGGGGAGAGCGCATGTTCTTCCGTTGTTTTCCTTTGTGGCGCGACGTGCCGATCACCAGGTGGTGGTCGGCGACAGCCTTTTCCAGCGAGTCATAGGTCTCTGCAGCAGCGAGTATGGCGCCCGCTCCTGCAGCCAGCCTGAGCGCTTCATTGTTCCGGTCGGCCGGCGGTTCCACCAGGATCAGGCGTGAGAGGCCGGTGTTCATCATGCAGCGGGCAACAGCCCCGATATTCGCGGACGTCTTCGTATCCACGAGGATGATGCTGATATTGTCGAGCAATGATTGTCGTTGGGACACGGGCCACCTGTAGGGATCGTTTTCAACACGCGGGGCAACGGTAGTGACGGCCGCATGCAGGTTGGCCCGCATTATAATCTTTTGAAGGCGCTTGGTGCAAGTGCCAAGATCGGGGGCAGCTTCCCGAACTGAGCGAAGGGGGGGTCGGCAAAAAGTGCGCAATAATTTACTTACCCAACGAACCGGAATGTACCATCAGCCGAGCCTCAGGCTTAGAAAAGTATCGCATGAGGCAGCATGCCGCTCCAAGAAGAGCTATAGTAAGATTTATATTTGTGCTGTGGGGGAACGGTAATCGCAGAAGATATAGTGAGCGGTCCTAATTGGAAGGGAGCTTTCAATGAAAATATTTCAGGATGTTGCAGTTATTTCCGCAGTGCTGTTTTTGGCAATTTTCGCTCCCTCGTGTCAGTCAGCGGACAAAAGCGAAAGAAACGTAGCCAAAAAGTGCCCCGAACTTGAAAAAACAAAGGTGGACTCCATTGTCAAGAAGGTCGTTCCCGACGGCAATACCGTGGATATCAAAGAGTCGCCGGTCAAGGGTGTGTGGGAGGTTGGTGTTGACAGCAAAGGTCAGCGCGGATCGATATTCCTCGACTGCTCGGGAAAATATTTGATCCAGCTTGTTGAGCTTGATGCCTATCTCAAGCAGATTGAGGCGCAGCAGACCCCTCAGAAGGTTGATGTCTCGAAGATCTCCTTGGGCGACGCCATTACCGTGGGTGCAAAAAAGGCCGCAAAAAAAGTGATCGTCTTCACCGACCCCGACTGTCCTTTTTGCCGGACACTTCACGACAGCATAAAAAAGGTCATCGCCAGGCGACCCGACATTGCATTCGTCGAGGTCCTTTATCCCTTGCCGATGCACAAGGATGCTCCTAAAAAAATCCAGTCCATCCTGTGCTCGAAATCGATCGGGATGCTCCATGACGCGTTCGCGGGAAAGGCGACGCCGGAGCCGCCCGCAAACTGCACCGACTGATGCGATGGACCGGAACATCGCGCTGGCCCGGTCGCTCAATTTCAACAGTACGCCGACGTTGGTGCGTGACGACGGGACGGTGCTTGCAGGCTTTCTCCCGGAGGACCAGCTGATCGAATGGATCGATAAAAAGCAGTAAGCCCGGAGCATCACCTATTCTTCGCACGCGCCGTATGCCTTCATGCGATCAGCATCGCTTCCTTGATCTTCTGCGCTTTCTCCGCGCCCACCAGCCGCGCCACAATGGCAAGGCCGAAGGCGAGCGCTGTGCCGGCGCCCCTGCTGGTCAGTACATTTCCATCTTCCACCACGGTCTTTTCCTCATAGGTCGCTCCGCAGAGCTTGTCCTTGTAGGAAGGGTAGGAAGTCGCGCGTTTGCCGGCAAGCACGCCTGCGTTGCCGAGCACGAAGGGCGCCGCGCAGATGGCCCCGGTGAGCTTGCCTTTTTGCGAAAAGCTTTTGATCAGCGCGATGACGCGCGCATCGGCGTTCAAGTTGTCGGACCCGGGTTGTCCGCCCGGCAGCACGAGCATGTCGAAGTCATCAACTTTCACGGTGTCGATCACCGTATCCGGGATCATCTTGACCTTGTGCGCGCTCGTTATGTGGCCGTCGTGCAGGCCCGCGGCGACGACATCGATCCCGGCCCGCCGCAGCACATCAATGATGGCAATGGCTTCCACTTCCTCAAATCCATCGGCGAGAATGACAGCAACTTTTGGCATACCTACCTCCAGAGAATTTAGTGCTTGCTTCCGACACAATTATACCTATTCGATGCCGATCAATCAATATATGATTGTCATTCCCGGAATGGTATAGCAAAGCGAAATAATAAACGGGACCTCGAAAGAAGTCCCGTGTGCCAGTGTAATGATCTGCATCCCTTCCTCTGCTGCTCAGAGCGTTCGCCGCAGCCACCGTCTGTTCAGAAATTCAGAACCCGGAACCTTTGACCACAAGGTTTGGGAGAGCGGCTTCGTTAGATAGGCCAGCAAATGCCGTTTTTCGATGCCTTTCTTCAACGACACGACCCAGGCGCCGGAATGGAACTCATCGCCTTCCACATAGAGCCCCATGTCCCTGCCCATGGAGATGAGCTGCGGTTTGCTCTTCGGAGCATAGGAGGCCAGGCCGCGTCCTGCCAGATGGTTCGCGATGTTGAACGCAGCGATGCGGGCCTGGTCCTGCGCATGGTAGGCAAGCCGGGCAACGGGCAGGGATTTCTCGCCACGGTAAATGCTGATGGCATCGCCGATGCCGTAGGCCCGGTCATCATCGAACACCTGCAGACGTTCATTCACCCTGAGCCAGCCGGAGGGGTCCTTGGGCAGCGACAGCGCTCTGATCAGTTTAGGCGGCTGGATGCCGCCGGTCCATATCAGCAGGGACGCACTGCGGACCGCGTTGCCATCGAGCACGACGCTGTCCTTCCGCACCTCGATGATGCGGCTGCCCGTCGTGAGCCTGACGCCACGTTTCCTCAGATAATCTCCGGCAAAGTCCCGGACCCGGCCAGGGAAGCCCGGCAGCAGCCGGTCCTGTCCCTCGATCAGTTCGACCGTGATCCTTCCTGACAGGAGCGCATCGCGTCCGCAGCCATTTTCAATCGCGTCGACCGCCTCACCGGCGACCTCGGCGCCTTCGGTGCCGCCGCCGGCGATCATGACGGTGTAGGCGCACGACTCGTCCGCCATGATGCGTGAGAGCTCCTGTCTGATCCGCTCAGCATCCTCGGATGACCGGAACCGGTATGCCAGCTCTGCCGCGCCGGGGATGTTGAAGAAATTGTTCTCCGCGCCGACGCCCAGGACCAGGTAGTCGTAGTCCAGGACCGTGCTGTTCGTACTGACCTGACGCCGTTCGCGGTCCAGTCCCAGGACCTCCTCCTGGATAAAATCGATGCCTGCCGGACCGAGCATGACGCGAAGCGGGATGCGGAGCTGCTGCGGCTCTACCTTTCCTGAGATGATCTCATGAATGGACGGGATGAAAGTATGACAGGCGTTCCGGTCGATAAGCGTGATTCCGGCAGCGGGCTCCAGAAGGCCCTTGAGGGTGAAGGCCGCCTCAAGTCCGGCAAAGCCTCCGCCGATAATCACCATTCTTCTTGCTGCGGTCTGTTGCCATGCTCTTATTTTAACGCAAAAAAGGCGATTGCGCGGCGGGTTGTCAGGTCCTTTTGAGGACCAGGCGAACTTTATTGGAATGCTGTCGGGCTCGCGATCACGGTCAGGGCGCGGGGAACAATGCTTACCTTGTAGTTACCGTCATTGCCGGGAAAGATCTCGCCATCAACATGGATGGGGACTGTACCGTTGCTCCTTATGGTCAGTTCCGTTGTTCTTTCCCGGGATGCGTAGGAGACCCGGCCTATGGTGCCGAGAAAGACTTTGGGAAAATGCCAGAGGAGGGACGCCAGGGGCAGGGGCTTCAGCAGTGTAACGTCAAGCAGCTGGTCGTCGAGCTTCGCATGGGGTGTGAGCTTGAATCCCCCGCCGCAGGTCGTGCCGTTCCCGATCGACAGGAGAAAAGTCTCCTGATCTACGGTCCGGTCATTCATGGTGATCGTCAACTGTACGGGCCGATATCTGCCGAGCGTTCTCACGAGGGCACATAAATAGAGCGAAAGCCCCCCCGTGCGGCTGTTCATGGTGTTGGCCGTGATGTTGACTGCTGCATCGAAACCAAAACCGATGTTGTTGGCAAAATAGGTGTCGTTTACCTTCCCGACATCGATACGACGGGTCTGTCCGGCGAGGATGATGTCCACGGCCTGCTCCGGCCGGTTGGGGATCTGCAGCGATCTGGCGAAGTCGTTCCCCGTGCCTCCGGGGATGATGCCCAGCGGCGTATCGGAGAATACCATGCCCTGGACGACTTCGTTCACGGTCCCGTCGCCGCCGATGGCGATGATGACATCATGGTCGCGGCCGGCCGCCCGGGCGATCCTGCCTGCTTCCTTCGGTCCGGTCGTAAATTCCAGGTTGTACGACACCCCGCGTCTCGCAAGGAGTTCCTGGGTTCGGGAGATGATGAGGCGCGAGTTCCCCCTGCGTGTCATTAAGTTTGCAATGAGCTTATATTTTTTCATCGTGCCTGATTATACGGGGGGGAGTCGGACAGGTCAAGTAACAGCACAGTGTCATAAGGCGACTTTACCGCTCTCCTCCCCGGTTTGTGGCCACGCCTGCCCCGAATCATCTTGAAATCCTGCCGGCTTTATGAAATAATGCATTCCAGCTTGTGCCGTCTATTCCAGCCTGTTCCGAGCCATTGCATCATGCGGTGGCTTTATCAAGAGGGACCATGATATTCGAAGCAATCATCCTCGGCATCCTCCAGGGGCTTACGGAGTTCCTCCCGATCAGCAGCACGGGGCACCTGATCCTCGCGCAGTGGGCCACGGGCTGGACCGGCGAGCTCATGAACAATCTCACCTTCGACGTCGCGCTCCATGTGGGGACCCTGGTCGCCGTGCTGTGGTATTTCTGGCGCGACTGGCTGCGCTTCGGCAAGGCCTGCCTCAACGTGCTGCGCGGCAGCGCGCCGGACCATGAGGCGCGGCTCGTCTGGTATATCGTGCTGGCAACGGTCCCGGCAGCCGTCATCGGCATGCAGTACGAGAACGTTGTCGAGACCCTGTTCCGCAATCCGCTCCTGGTCGCCGCCGCGCTCGTTGCGGGCTCGCTCGCCATGTGGCTTGCCGACCGGTATTCGAAGCAGGACCGCCGGCTTGCGTCCATGACCTTCCATCACGCCTTTTTCGTCGGGATCGCCCAGGCGGTTGCCCTGGTGCCGGGCATCTCGCGTTCCGGCATCACGATCTCCGCCGGCCTTGCCGGGGGGTACAAGCGGGAGGACGCGGCGCGGTTCTCCTTTCTTCTGTCCACGCCGGTGATCGCCGGTGCAGCGGTGTTGAAGCTCAACCACATTACGCTCCACAGCCGGGAGGCGGCCGCTGGTTTCGTTCTCGGTACGCTCAGCTCGGCGATCGTCGGGTACCTTGCCATCAGGTTTCTGATCCGCTATCTTGAGCACCATTCCATGAACGTCTTCGTCTGGTACCGTCTTGCTCTGGCCGCGGCAGTGGTGCTGCTGTGGCTGGCGCGGTAAGGTGCGGGAGCAAGAAGAAAGAAGCGGGAAATAAGAAGTAAGAGGTAAGAATAAGAAGAAAGGGGCCTATGGCGGCATCACCGGAAAAACATAAACACTGGAACGAGATGGTCGGCCTCCTGCTGTCCGCGCTGGGGCTTTTGCTGTTTCTCAGCCTCGTCTCGTACAGCGCCACGGACCCGTGCTTCAGCGTGTCCGGCGACGGCGCCGAGGTAAAGAACTACATCGGGATCATCGGAGCGTTCCTGTCGGATGCGCTTCTGCAGATCGTCGGCCTTTCCGCTTTTGTCATCCCCCTCTACCTCTTTGCCTATGCCGCATTTCTGGTGTTCGGCGGTGAGGCACGGCATCCCCATCTGAAGAAGGTCGGCGGCATCATGCTCTTCGTATCCGCCTCGGCGTTCTTCGGGCTGCAGGGAGAGGTGATCGTTCTTTTCGGAGAAGCCCTGCCGTCAGGCGGCATGCTCGGCAGCTCCATTGCCTACCTTCTGCTCACCGGTTTCTCCGCCACCGGGGCCTACATCATTACGCTCACCGCGAGCGTTCTGGCGCTCATGCTCCTGACGCCCTTCTCGCCGTTGAAAGCACTGGCGTGGCTGCGGACCGCGTTCGACCGTTTTGCTGCACAGCTTGATCTGCTGATCACTGTGTATCAGGGACGGAAGGAAAAGGCCAAAGAGGCCAAACGCCGACCCCGCAATGCCCAAGGCCCCCCCCAGGATCGTTGAAGAGCAGAAGACGCGGCCTCCGCAGGTCCGTGAGCAAAAACCGGAAAAGCCGGCCAAGCCAATGCAGGAGACCTTCGGATTCATGGAGAACAAGGACGGCCAAGGGGACCTATCAGCTCCCGACCATCGCCCTGCTGGACCCGCTTCCGCCTCCCGGTAAGAAGGTATCGAAAGAGGAGATGCTCGCCGAGTCGGAACTCCTGGCCCGGAAGCTTTTAGATTTCGATATTGAAGGCCGGATAACACAGGTCTACCCCGGCCCGGTGGTCACCATGTTCGAGTTCGAACCCGCACCCGGCGTGAAGGTGAGCAGGATCGTGAACCTTGCCGACGACCTGGCGCTTGCCATGAGGGCCGGGAGCGTGCGCATCGTTGCGCCTTTGCCGGGCAAGCCGGCGGTCGGCATCGAGGTGCCGAACAATACCCGCGAGACCGTCTACTTCCGCCAGATCCTCGAAACGCCGGAGTATCAGTCGAACAAGTCCAAGCTCAAGATCCCGCTCGGCAAGGACATCTTCGGCGCATCGGTTATCGGCAGCATCGACAAGATGCCGCATCTGCTCGTTGCCGGCGCCACCGGCTCCGGCAAGAGCGTTGCCATCAACTCCATCATCCTGGCGATCCTGTTCAATGCGAAGCCGAGCGAGGTGAAGCTTGCCATGATCGACCCCAAGATGCTTGAGCTCTCGGTCTACGCCGACATCCCGCATCTGCTCTCGCCGGTGGTGACGCAGCCCAAGAAGGCGGCGGAAATGCTCAGGGCAGTGGTCGCCGAGATGGAGCGCCGGTACCGGCAGCTTTCGGAGAAGGGGAACAAGAACATCGAATCCTTTAACAAGGCCGTGCCCGAGGCCGAGCGGCTGCCCTATATCGTGGTGATCATTGACGAACTGGCGGACCTCATGATGACCGTGGCGCGCGAGGTCGAGGACTCGATCATGCGCCTGGCGCAGATGGCGCGGGCGGCCGGCATCCATCTCATCGTGGCGACCCAGCGGCCGAGCGTGGATGTCATCACCGGCCTCATCAAGGCGAATTTGCCGTCCCGGATATCCTTTCAAGTGTCGTCCAAGACCGACTCGCGCACCATCCTCGACGCCAACGGCGCCGAGAACCTGCTCGGCATGGGCGACATGCTGTTCCAGCCGCCGAACTCGTCCCATATCATCCGCGCCCACGGGTGCTACGTGTCCGAGGCCGAGATCCAGCGCGTAGTCGATTTCGTGAAGAAGCAGGGCAAGCCCGACTACGAAATGCTGCAGCAGCGGGTAAAGGAAGTTGCCGAGGCCGCGCAGGCAACGACCGAGGAGGGCGAGCGCGACGAGTTCTACCAGCGCGCCGTGGAGCTGGTGCAGATGAACGGCCAGGCCTCGACATCGTTCATCCAGCGCAGGCTGCGCGTGGGCTACAACCGCGCCGCGCGCATGATCGAGATGATGGCCGAGGACGGCATCATCGGACCGGCCGAAGGCTCCAAGCCGCGCGAGGTGCTGGTCAGGAAGAACATGGACGGGACGTTGAACGATATTGATGATCTGTAGGTCCCAGGCAATGGTAAGCCGCGGGCGGAAAAGCAGCGGAACAAAGTTGTAAAACAAACATGGGCTTCTGGGAGAGGACAGCGCCTGATGTATGCGTGACAACAGGGGCTGCCATCAGGACAGAGCAATGAGGCCGGTTGGGGATGAGTTAATTCCTTTTTGACCGGCTTTTTCTTTTCGCAAAAGCAGCCGATACACAATGCAATAAACAAAGACTCCGCGGACCCGGAAATTTTGAAAAAACGCATTAAGAAGAAAGTCTCATGAAAATATCAATTCTGAGCGCTGCGGAGAATGATATCGAAGGGGGATATCGTTTGCGAGTCTCAGTATCCCGGTCTCGGTTCCTATTTCCTCGATTCATTGTATTCGGATATAGACTCCCTCGCCTATTTCGGCGGTATGCACCGGGTAGTTATGAGACATCACCGGCTGCTTGCGAAGCGTTTTCCCTTTGCTGTGTATTACCGCGTTATCGACAGAGAAGTTGTTGTATTCGCCGTTCTTGATTGACGCCGCAGTCCGAGTTGGATAAGAGGGAAATTGATGAAGGGATGACGTGAACGTGAACGGCGAATGGCATTGAACTGAAGAAGTCCATCCGGGACACAACGTCACCTAAGTTCCGCTGATGGACAACAGTAATATTCCCAAAAAGGGAACATTTGCTTGACTCTTGTTGCGGGAAAGTGGTACAGTATGCGTGTAATCTCCCTTAAAACCCTGAAGGACTACTGGCGGAACGAGCCCTCTGCTGAAGAGGAATTGCGAGCGTGGCATGCTGAAGCGAAGAATGCCGCATGGAAGACTCCGGCCGATATCAAAGCTAAATACAAAGAGGCCAGTATTCTGAAAGCGCGCCGCGTTGTGTTCAATATCTGCGGCAATAAATACCGCTTAGTCGTCCGGATAAATTATCAGTACGCCGTGATATATATCCGTTTTGTGGGTACGCATAAAGAATACGATAAAATCGACGCGGAGACAATCTGATGAAACCGAAAATTATAAAAACCAAAAAAGACTATAAGGCGGCAATGGCACGCATTGACGAGATTTTCGATGCCGTTTCCGGCACGCCTGAGGGTGAAGAGCTGGAGCTGCTCGCAACCTTGGTGGAATTGTACGAAAGCAAGGCCTTCCCGATCGATTTGCCCGACCCGCTGACCGCGATACGCTTTCGGATGGAGCAGCAGGGCCTGAAGCCGAAAGACATGGCCCCCTATATCGGCAGTCCCAGCAAGGTGTCGGAAGTTCTCTCCGGCCAACGAAGTCTCAGCTTGAGCATGATTCGTAATCTCGTCGAGGGGCTGGGAATTCCGGCGGAAGTGATGCTGCGAAAGCCGGGGGCTAAGCTCGATGCGAACCCTCCGGCGCTTCAAGGGCAGCGCTTTCCGGTGGCGCAGATGCTCAAGCGAGGGTGGTTTGCCGGCTTTAACGGGACGCTGGCTGATGCAAAAGAACAGTTGGAGGATTTGCTCGCGTCCTTCGCCGGATCCCTCGGGGTTGACGCACTGCGGCCTGCCTTGAACCGGCAGCATGTCCGGAGCGGCAGCAGGATGGACCCTTACGCTTTGGCTGCCTGGCGTATCCGGGTTTCGACTGTTGCGATGCGGGAAACCCTGCCTCCGTATCGGCCGGCCTCGATCACCCCGGATTTCCTGCGCGAACTGGTGCGGCTGAGTTACCTTGATGCAGGCCCGAAGCTTGCGAAGGAATTCCTGAACAAAAAAGGCATCCATTTTCTCGTGGAGCCTCATTTGCCGAAGACGTTTCTGGACGGCGCGGCGCTCAAGCTGCCGGATGGATCGCCCTTAGTGGCGCTTACGCTGCGCTATGACCGTCTCGACCATTATTGGTTCACGCTCTGTCATGAACTGGCCCATCTCGCTCTGCATCTGGATAAAAACGACATCGATACATTCTATGACGATTTTTCGCAGAGCGGAACTGATGTACTGGAGAAGGAAGCGGACAAGCTTGCTTCTGAAGCGCTTATACCTTCCAAACAATGGAGCAAGGCAGGCCTTTCCCGGAGATATTCTGCTGAAGCAGTGCGTGCCTTTGCTGAAGAGTTGAGAATCAATGCAGCAATTCCGGCCGGACGAATTCGTTATGAGAAAAAGAACTATACGCTGTTAAAAGAACTTGTCGGGGCCAATAAAGTCCGCATTCTTTTCCCCGCGCAGGCATGATGTTTGTTGAAGTTTTTTCAGGACCGCGAATGTTCGAACTCTGCAAGCAGCTCAACGGAGAGGCGTAACACCAAAATAAAAGACCTGACACTTAGAAGCTTCTCTTAAAGAACTAACACGCGACAGTGTTCCTCTTGACTGGGCAATGACTAATAATAATTTAGGAATTGCACTTATGTATTTAGGCAATCGTGAATCTGGAACAACTCAACTGGAGTTAGCTGTTGGAGCATATAAAGAGACTCTGACGGAATGGACACGTGAACGCGTACCGCTTATGTGGGCTGCTACTCAGAACAATATGGGTACTGCCACAAGAACTATCGGAGTCAGAAGTATGAACTCCCGCACCATTTGCGAGGCATTAGGATGGCACCTCGCAGCGCATGAAGTGTATATTGAAGCAAATCATTATAACGCCAGCTTCACATCAACTGAGATAAAAGAAGATTTGCGCGTTTTGCGAGAAAACTTCGCTTCGAACGAGTGCCAAAAATGTATTGAGAATCATCGCGACAAGTTGCAGCTGTTCGATTTCGTCTGACAGAGCAGTCTTAGAGGGCCAATTAGGTCAAGTTTAAATGAGCACTATGCAAACATCTCAAATTGCATTGCCTGGCATGGACCGGCTTCAAGCCGCTGTTGAGCAGTTAGCTGCTGCGGGTGTTGAAGAGCGGGGCGCTGTGTTTACGCGTCGTGAAGTGGTTGAGTTTATCCTGGATCTGATCGGTTACGCGACCACTGCTGCTCTCCACAAGAAACGTCTATTGGAACCATCGTTCGGGGATGGCGCGTTCCTTCTGGTGGCGGTTGAACGGCTGATTGATTCTTACAAATCACATGCACTCAAACACGCTGATCCTGCGGTTGATCTCAGAGATTCCATCCGTGCAATTGAGCTGCACCGAAAGAGCTTCATCGAAACACGCTTGAAACTTAGGAACTTGCTCAGAGAAAAGGACATCGCTAACACTGCCACTGAGAAATTGCTCGATGCATGGCTGATTCAAGGCGATTTTCTACTCACGGACTTCCCCTTTCATTTTACTTACATCGTTGGCAATCCTCCCTACGTGCGGCAGGAATTAATCCCAGCTGTCCTCCTTGCGGAATACCGGAATCGTTTCGACACCCTCTACGATAGAGCGGACCTATATATCCCTTTCATTGAAAAATCGTTAAACCTGTTGGAGCCAAAGGGATCTGTCGGGTTCATCTGTTCGGACCGGTGGATGAAGAACAAGTACGGCGGGCCATTGCGCAAGATGGTTGCCCACGGGTATCATCTGAAATACTACGTGGACATGGTGAACACCGACGCGTTTCATTCCGAGGTGAGTGCGTACCCGGCCATTACCGTGATCTCGCGTGAAATATCGGAAGCTACTCGCATAGCCCATCGGCCGAACGTGGATAAAGATACACTGGTTAAGCTTGCTCATGACATGCGTACCAAATCGTTAAAGCCGAACAGCACTATACATGAAGTGTCCGGCATCATGAGCAGCAGTGAGCCATGGGTCCTTGAGTCATTCGATCAGCTTGAAGTTTTACGACGGCTCGAAGCGACCTATCCGACCTTGGAAGAGGCCGGGTGCAAAGTCGGGATCGGCGTGGCGACAGGCGCTGATAGAGTCTATGTCGGCGCCTATGAAGAACTTGATGTGGAGCATGACCGCAAACTGCCGCTCGTCATGACCAAGGATATCAGGGCCGGCAAGATGGAGTGGAACGGCAAGGGCGTTATCAATCCTTTTAACGATGACGGAAGCCTCGTAAACTTGAAAAAATATCCGAAGCTTGCCGCATACTTAAACAGGCACAAAACGGTGATCTGCAATCGGAATGTGGCGAAGAAGAACCGTGACCGCTGGTATCGGACCATTGACAGGATCACACCAACAATCACACACATGCCCAAACTCCTTATCCCCGATATCAAGGGTGAAGCAAATATCGTATATGAGGAAGGAAAGTATTATCCCCACCATAACCTCTACTACGTTACATCCGCTACGTGGGATTTGAAGGCGCTTCAGGCGGTGCTCCTGTCGGACATCACTCGCCTTTTCATTACGACCTATTCCACGAAGATGCGGGGAGGATATCTGCGGTTTCAGGCCCAGTATCTGCGGCGCATCCATGTTCCTCATTGGCAGGATGTTCCGGAAAAGTTAAAAAAGAAACTGAGAGCTGCCGCAGAGAAAAGGGATATCGCAGCATGCAACGCTGTTACCTTCGATCTCTACAAATTAACACCTGCGGAACGAAACATCGTCGGGCAAGTTGATGATAAGGGAGTGGATAATGCCGCTTGATCTCGCTGATTATGAAGCCAAGGCCCGTGGTGCTGTCAAGAAGTTCTGGTCGGGCAGGAAGAAGGCCGCAAAAAAACAGCTTACGAGTGGTAAGACCGATCAGGGTGAACGGAGTGCGGTAACCGGCGGCAGCAATATGAATGGGTTTATCGACTTGGTCGTGGATGTCGTTCACGCCAATGGACTTGTCGATGCAGATATCATGCTGAAGCGCAGGGTGCTTACTCTTCCGGGCTTCTTTCGTCCTACAAAATTGTGGGACCTGATTGTGATGAATAAGGGAAAGCTGGTCGCGGCAATTGAGTTCAAGTCCCAAGTCGGCCCGTCGTTCGGCAACAATGCCAATAACCGCTGCGAGGAAGCGCTTGGAACAGCAATTGATTTTAAAACTGCATTTCGTGAAGGGGCTTTTGGCGCAAATAGAAAACCCTTTGTCGGGTACCTGATGCTTCTTGAAGATGCCCCTGCTTCCCGAAAGGCGATAGCGGACGTATCGCCAAACTTCCCTTTATTTCCGGAATTTCGTGGTGCTTCATATTCGGAGCGGTACAATGTCCTGTGCAGTAAGCTGATATCGGAAGAACTTTATGCAGCCGCCGCAGTTATTCTCTCCCCTCGGTCTGCTGTCAAATCGGGAGCATATTCGGAGATGAGCGCTAAGACCGGACTCAAGTCGTTCGTTAAGGCACTCGCGGCACACATTGCCGATGAAGCAACACCATGACGAATTGAGAGAGATTATAGAAATTAAAGAAAGACAGCATAAAAAACTTATAAGGAGGTTGTTATGGCTGCCAATGTCACTTCACGCTCCAGGATGTGGGTTGTGTCCGCTCTTCTGTTGGTTCTTGTGACCGGGTCCGCCTTCGCAAAAGACCCCACGCTGAAGGAAAGGGTTACGGCGCTTGCTGGCGCGGGAAAGTCGATTGCCGTCGTGTATTGGCCCAGCTTCTATAGCGGCGAGGTCTCGGACAGCTCGGGGAGCCTGGCCCGCACGACACTTTTCACGGGTGGAGCGGTCCCTGCAAGTTATAGCGCCATCGGTCAGATGGCAGCGGAGAGTTTCAATAAGGGGTTTTCCGTCACCGCTTTCAGTCCCGTGGACGTGGCAAAGATTCCCATGAAGCAAAGCTGGACAGGTGAAAAAACTCCTGAATGGACCACGCTCGATAATGAAGTGTTCGTATCCGTCGGCCTGTTCGTCAGGGAGAATCTCATCAGAAATCGCGATGGATCGAAGAACGTCAAGCTCTCGGTCCTGGCAAAGATCGAGATCATGGAGAACAGCGTCGACAAAAAAGGAAAGAAGGAATCTTCTGTTCTCAAGACCCTGAACGCTTCGGTCAGCTCAAAAGCTGTTCCTGCGACAGGAACCGTTTCCACCCAGGCTGATTTCGAAAAGGTCATCCCAACGGATTCGTTGCTCGAAGAGCTGAAGGCGGCGGTGGATCAGGAGCTCGCGAAATATATCGCAAAGCAATAGGAAAGATCCTTGACCGAATTGTTTAAACACTCCGAACGAGCGAAACGCTTGACGCTTACGCTAGAATTTAGTATATTTTTTAAACCATAATCCCGGGATTCGCCCGGATATTTCCGTAAAAGGAGAAATCATGAAAAAAAGTATTTTGAAGCTGGCAATGCTGTGTTCAGTGGCAACGGTGTCCTGTTTTGGTTTAAGTTCGACCGCTTTTGCAGGAGACGCTCCGAAGTTGCAAAATGTCGCCATCGTCTCTCTCTCAGTGAGCGACGTGGGAGGCTCCGTACAGGGCGGTAGTATCGGCAGCACACCGGTTTCAAAACTGATCAATGACGCGGTCAACACCATGGTGGATGATGCCGAAAAAAAGCTGGGCGCCAAGTGGAATATGGTAAAGGTCTCGAGTTTTATTGATAACGCAGGTTACCGGAAACCGAGTGTGGAAAAAACGTTGAACGTATTCGTGCCGCAGGTCAATGGAAAAGAAATGGCGGTATTTACGCAGGTGAGCAAAGAAATAAAAGGCGGAATCCTTGACGCGGAAAAAGCCAAGGAGCTCTGCAAAGCATTGAATGTCGACGGCGTTGTTCTGATCTTCTCGGAATGGGCCTCTAAAACCGGCGGTTTTGTTCCTACGACCAAAGCCCTTACGAAGAACATCCTGACGGTATGGGACAGCAGCGGAAACAAGGTGATCAATAAACGGGTCGATACCGTCGGCAATAAAACGCTGGGTGTCGGCGGCTTTAAGGCAGTGAATGAGGAAACGATCAACGAGTGGCGCGACTCATACAACCGCTCGCTTGATGAAATCATAAAGTCCCTGTAGGTCATAGCCCAATCCAGGCGAAGGCAGCGAACAAGGGAAGAAGTCTCGCTCTGTGGCGGGCCCACCGGACGGGGATAAGCAGGCTCGGCAAAGTGCTGAAAGACATGGTTATGGAACGGCGGAGAGGGGAAGGTGTGATTTTCTGATCAAAAAATAAAATGAAGAGAGTGCTTGCCAACAAGCGCTCAATAGATTATAGTTGCAGCATTGTACGCACATTCTACTTAACAGGAGGGAATACATGGCAAAAGCAATGACGAAATCGCAGTTGGTAGCAAAGCTCGCAGAGAGGGCGTCACTTACCAAAAAGGCCGCCAGTGACATCCTGGAGTTCATCGCGGAGGTCGCCTACAAAGAAGCAAAGAACACCTTCACGCTGCCCGGTATCGGCAAGCTCGTGCTCGTACAGCGCAAAGCCCGTATGGGCAGGAACCCTGCGACCGGCGAAGCCATCAAGATCAAGGCGAAGAAAGTCGTCAAGTTCCGCGTTGCCAAAGCAGCCAAAGACGCGATCCTCGGCACAAAGTAATTATTTCTTTTTAAAAGCCAGGCCCACTCACTTTCCGAGCGGGCCTGGCTTTTTTCTTTCCATGGCATGCGGCCTCTCCGCCGCACTTCATCGTGCGATCTTTTTGAAAACACTTATCAGCACGTCGACATCCAGCGCCAGCCGGTCAAGCGCTTCCACTCTGGACTTTGTGTTCAGGTCGATGTTCCAGAAATAGGGCGTCATTGACAGCAGGTCCATGATCTCCCGGTTGCTCTTCAGTTCCAGTTGATAATGGATCCTCTTTTCGTCAGTAAGAGAAAAAAGGCCTTTCGCCTGTTCAGCCCTGGTTGAACCCGCATGCTCCCGGGCTACCGGATAAATGATCTCCCGCAAGCCGTTGAGGTGCCGCGGGCCGGGGCTCGCGATCACGAGCTTTCCGGAGGCCCGCAGGATCCGCGAGAACTCGGCAAAGTCCGCCAGCGAAAAAACATTCAGGACACTATCGAGGGAGCCGGGCGCAAAAGGCAGGTTGACGATGCTGGCAACGAACCAGCTCATCGTCTTGTCGCGTTGCGTTGCCTGGCGGACCGCGACCTTGGAAATATCGACGCCGTAATAATCAACGGGGCATGGCGTCCCCGGGCTCTGTGCCAGGGATTCCTTGAGCCGCTTGAGATAGAAGCCCTCTCCGCAGCCGGCGTCAAGAATGCTGAAAGACCGTCCGCCCTCCAACCGGTCGAGGTCCCCGGTAACGGCCTCGTTGATGCCGTCAGATACCCTGTCGTACAGCCCCCGGTCCAGGAATCGCCTCCTGCTCTCTATCATTTCCCGGTTGTCGCCGGGTTCTTTGGAATGCTTCTTGTGGGCAAGGAGAAAATTGACGTACCCCTGTCGGGCGGCATCAAAGCTGTGTTTATTGACGCATTGGTAGCCGGTTGGGGAACGGAGCAGGACTTCCCGGCAGACCGGGCATTGCAGGATGGAATTGTCGACGGCAGCGCGAGGAATCATAAGGCTGCATGATAATCTTGAGACTGAATATTGTCAAGGTTGATGCATTTGTGAAAACCGGTTTGTTCTTTTCTATCTTCTCAGAAAAAATGATTTATGGTATGATGCGGACATCGGGAGAAAATCATGGACATTACTTCTGCTCGCTCAGGAAAAAAACGCATCCTTGCAACGGCAGCCTTCTTCCTCGCTCTCGTCGCAGCCGTGTTCGTGCCTCCGGCGGCAGCCCAGTCCGTAGAAGAGGCGGTCCAGACTGTCGAGGACCATTACCGGGAACTCATTGACCTCACGGCAAAAGTGGTCCAGAAGAACCACCTCAAGTCGCTCGACAAGACGCAGACCTTTGAGGCCGTGCTCTGGATCAAAAAGCCGGGCAGGCTGCGTCTTGACTACACGAACGGCCAGATCATCCTGGTCGACGGCAAGGCAGCGCTGTTCTATTCACGGAAGAGCGAGCAGGTGGTCAAGAAGACCTTCTCCGCTATTGAGCAGATGAACATCCCCGTTGCGTTCCTGCTCGGCGCAGCGCATATCCGCGACGATTTTGAGGTGCGCCAGCCCGATCCGGCATTACCGCGGCTGCTCGAACTGGTCCCGAAAAAGACCGGCGCGGCCATGAAAAAACTGGTCCTCCGGTCCGATGACGCCGGCCGTATCGCCTCGCTTGATATCCTGGACAAAACAGGGAACAGGACGGAAATTATTTTTTCCGACGTACAGGAAGGCGCAGGCATCGACGACAAGCGCTTCGTGTTCAAAACGCCCAAGGGGACGGAGATTATAGAACAGTGACAACAGGAGACAGGAGCCAGAAGTCAGGAGTCAGAAGAAAAACTGTTATTTTGAATTCTGGCTTCTGACTTCTGACTTCTCCGACGATAGGAGGACCATCATGGCTGCGGAAAATTCTTTTGATGTGGTATCAAAGATCGACATGGCCGAGGTCACGAACGCCGTGACCCAGGCACTGAAGGAGATCGGCCAACGCTTCGATTTTAAAGGAAGCAAGTCGAACATTACGCAGGAAAAGGACGACCTTGTGGTCGCCTCCGACGATGAGTATAAGCTCAAGAGCGTCATCGATATCCTCCAGGGAAAGCTCGTGAAACGCGGCGTGCCGACCCGGAACATCTCTTATGGAAAACTGGAGCCGGCCCTCTCGGGCACGATACGGCAACGGCTGACCCTTCAGCAGGGCATCCCGGTTGACAAGGCCAAAGAGGTTGTGAAGGCGATCAAGGACGCCAAGATCAAAGTGCAAGCCTCGATCCAGTCGGACCAGGTCCGCGTCACCGGCAAAAGCAGGGATGACCTCCAGACCGTCATCCAGCTCCTGAAAGGGAAGGATTTCGGCATCGAGCTTCAATTCGAGAACTTCAGAAATACCTGAGCCGCTCCGGCAGGGGCTCCACCGCGCGCCTGGTGAAGACAAAGGAGCTCGCAAAGAATTGCAGTTCTGAGCAGTACCGTCGCATTACAATACCTGCTTTTGTAATTTGAGGTTTCTTCTTCTGTTGCTTCATCCTGCCCGGTCTTCATGGTTTCTGTGTCAGCCATCAAGAGAAAAAACACCGGTGTTATGACCGGCTTTGCATCTGCGCAGTCCTGCTTTCCCGTCTCCTGCCCACAAGCCCTAACTGATGAATTAATCTTGCATTTATTGTCTAAACTGCTATAATTTGGCGGAATGCGTACTATGGAGAATGCATGAGCCTTGTCGGCAGGCTGGAAGATCTTGCCTTACCGGATATTTTCCAGATCATCAGTCTTAGTAAAAAAACCGGCACCCTTGTCGTGCGAAGCCGCAAGGGAATGGGGATGGTTGTCTTCAAGAACGGCCAGGTCATCCAGGCTGCCAATGACGGCATCCGCGACTCGCTGGGCAATATCCTGGTATCGCAGGGCATGCTGACCGAACCGGGACTTGCCAAGGCGCTGGCACGCCAGAAAAAAGAAACCGAAACTCCGCTCGGCATGATCCTTGTCGAAATGGGGCTGGTCCCGCCGGAGACCCTCCAGACCGTTGTTCGTAAGCAGATCGAGGAGATTGTTTACGACCTGCTGGCGTTGGAGGAAGGGTTTTTCAATTTTGAGCTCGGTGAGATCGCGCCGAAGGACAAGATCGAGATCGACACCCAGGAGTTCCTCCTCAAGTCGGGCATCAGCGCCGAGTATCTGCTGATGGAGGGCACCCGGATCCTCGACGAGCGCCGCAACGAAAGCCGGAGATCGGCGCCCTCCCCGGCGCCCAAAGCAGCCCCGGTCCCCGCGGCGCGGCCCAAGCCCGCGGCCCCTCCGCCGCGCGCGCCTGCTGCCCCGGCGCATGCCAGCTACGAACCCGCCAAAGAAGAATTCCGCACCCGCATCGAGACCGAATCGCCGCAGCGGGAGATTTCGGCGCTCAGATCCATGTTCGATGAGCTTCGGTTTCCCACGGCGACTTCCGAGGTCACGCTGCTTATCCTGCGTTATGCCAGCGAAGTAGTGAACCGCGCCGTTCTGTTCATGGTCAAGAAGGACGAGGTGCGGGGGCTCGGCCAGTTCGGCATCGAACTGAAGGGGCGCTCGGCCGACCAGGTCGTGCGGGGCGTCAAGGTCCCGCTCAACAAGCCTTCCCTGTTCCTTACCGTCATCGACAACCGTCGCAGCTATCTGGGGCCGCTCGAATCGAACGAGTGCAATAATTATGTTGTCAATGAGCTCGGCGGCGCGCAGCCGGATTCGGTGCTTGCCATTCCCCTCGTCGTTGACAACAAGGTGGCACTGGTCGTCTACGGCGACAACCTGCCTGAACGGCGTCCCATCAAGGGCGTCGACACGCTTGAGATCTTCATGAACCAGGCGGGCATGGCGCTCGAAAAAGCCCTGCTTGAAAAACGCATCGCGGAACTGCAGAAGGAGAGAAGATGAAGAACATTCTCCTCGTGGAGGATTCCAAGGCCATCCGCTCGATGATCCGCGTGTCGCTCGAGGAGTCCGGCGGGTTCTACGTCGTTGAGGCGGGGAACGGGTTCGAGGCGCTGAAAACGCTCCCGACGCGCCGCTTCGACCTGATCATCACCGACATCAACATGCCCGACATCAACGGGCTTGAACTGATCGGTTTCGTGAAGTCCAACCCCGCCTACCGGGACATCCCTTTGGTGATCGTCAGCACGGAAAAGACCGAGGAGGACGTGAAGCGCGGCCTGGCGCTCGGTGCAGCCGGCTATGTGGTGAAGCCTTTTACCAAGGCCGACCTTATGGCTGCGGTGGGGAAGGTCCTGGAGGGAAAGTGATGGCATTGCGGATTGCGGATTTCGGATTTCGGATTGAAAAACGAAGGCGTGCTTCGGACGGCGCTTCTGTTTCATATTCCGCAATCCGCAATCCGAAATCCGAAATTGAACGGGAGCGCCAGCGTGACTTCTGATCGTCCCATAAAAGATTTTCTGGCAGAGGCGGAAGACATCCTCGAGACGGCGAACAAGGCGCTGCTGTCGCTCGAGCAAGGACTGGCTCAGGGCCGCACCGACCCGGACGTCCTGAACTCGCTGTTTCGCGCCGTCCATTCGTTCAAGGGCCTGGCCGGGATGTATGGGCTCAAGGCCCCGTCGGACATCACGCATAAGCTGGAGTTCCTGCTGGACGAGCTCAGGCTCGGCAAGGTCGCTCTGGGCAGGCAGGCCCTGAATGCGGTGCTCGAGACGCTTTCGCTCATCGGGCGGCTGGTGCAGCAGGTGGCTGCCAGACAGCCGAGCGATGACATCTCCCCGGCCATGGAACGCATTGACGCGGTCCTGAAGGCAAAACCCTCGGCAGCAGAGGGCCGGTCGCTGCTTGAGCAGATCGATCTGGACCGGGGGATCCTGCAGGTCCTGACGGAGTATGAGGAATACCGCCTGAAGCAGAACATCCGCGAGCGCACGAACCTGTTCATGGTAAAGGCCGCCTACGAGCTTACTGATTTCGAAGCGGGGATCAAGGCCCTGAACGAGACCCTCAAAAAGAACGGGGAGATCATCTGCACCCTGCCGACAGCAGGCGCACAGGGCAGCGGCATCGGTTTTACCATGGTCATCGGCACGCCAAAGGACCGGTCCTCGCTGACCGCGGCCCTGGCCCTGCCGAACGTTTCAATCGAGCCGGTGGCGTACCGCCAGGGCGCGAAGGCCGAAGAAGCGAAACCCGAAGCAGCGATGCTCAAGTCCGTGAGCAATACCGTGCGCGTCGACATCTTCCGCCTCGACAGCCTCATGAACACTGTCGGCGAGATGCACCTGACCAAGAACATCATCGGCCGGATCGTGAAGGAACTGCGGCAGCTCCAGGGTTATACCGGCATCTCCGTGGAACTGCACAAGGCGCACAAAAATCTTGAGCGGAAGCTGAATGAACTGCAGGAGGGCATCCTCGAGGTCCGGATGGTGCCCATCGGCCAGATCTTCACGCGCCTGTCGTCGGTGGTCCGCAAATACGCCAAGGATGCGGGCAAGGAGATCGACCTGCAGCTCCAGGGCGAAGAGACCGAGCTGGACAAGCTCATGATCGAAGACCTTGCAGACCCGCTGATGCACCTCATCAGGAACGCCATCGATCACGGCATCGAACCGCCGGAGGCGCGGCGGCAGGTCGGGAAACCGGACCAGGGCAGCGTCCGGCTCACGGCGTTCCCGCGCGGCAACCATGTGGTGATCACGGTCGAAGACGACGGCGCCGGCATTTCGCCCGAAGCGATCCTGGCCAAGGCTGTGCAAAAGGGAATTCTGGAGAGCGATAACGGGCTTGACCCGGTGATCGACCGCAAGGACATCCTCGACCTTATCTTCCTGCCGGGTTTCACCACCCGCGATACGGTGACCGAGATCTCCGGCCGCGGCGTGGGCATGGACGTCGTGAAAAAGAACGTCTCGCGGCTCTCCGGAATGATCGACATCGAGACCGAAATCGGCGCGGGAACAAGGTTCACGCTGACGCTCCCGATCACGCTCGCCATCATCAAGGCGTTGATCGTCGAGACGGCCGGCCAGGTGTTCGCCATCCCGCTCAATGCCGTACTCGAGATCCTGCAGGTCACCACGGACCAGGTGCGGACCGTGGAAACGCGCGAGGTCATCGCCATCCGGGAAGACACGGTCCCGCTGCTCAGGCTGACGCGGGCCTTCAAACTGTCCGAAGAACAGCGGGCCGGGTCGTTCTATGTAATTCTCGTCGGCCTTGCGGAGCGCCGTCTCGGCATCGTGGTGGACGGACTCAAAGACCAGCAGGAGATCGTGATCAAGCCGCTCGGAAAACGGCTGGCGGAGATTCCCGGCATCGCGGGCGCCACCGAGCTTGGGGACAAGCGGGGTGTGGTGCTCGTCCTGGATGTGGAATCGCTCATTGAAGGAGCGTTCAGGAAGGCTGTCGTTGCGAGACAGTAACGACAATTTCGGATTGCGGATTTCGGATTGCGGAATCAAAAGGGAGAAGAAGTAAGAAGTAAGAAGTAAGAAAAAGACGCATCAGCGTTGTTCAGTCTTTCTTCTTTCCTCTCTCTTCTTTCTTCTGATGTTTCATGTACGAAGAATTTTACGGATTGAGGGAAAAGCCTTTCGGCAAGACGCCGGACCCCCGGTTCCTGTTCCCGGGGCGGAAGCACGCAGAGGCGCTGGCGCGGCTCCAGCTTGCGGTGGAAGAGCAGGACATCGTGCTGTTGACCGGCGATATCGGGTCGGGCAAAACGACCCTGTCCCGGGCGCTCATCGATTCCCTGGACAGCGGATATTATCCGGTGCTGATCATCAACCCGCTGCTTTCGCCGTCCCAGCTGCTGCGGACCATTACGCTCCGCCTGGGCATCGAGGATGCAAGCCGGCACCGGCATGAGGTGCTCGAAGCGATCAATGCAAAGCTCTTTGAGCTTTTTGAGGCAGGCCGGCGCACCGTCGTGATCATTGACGAGGCGCAGCTTATTCCGGGCAAGGCGACTTTCGAAGAGTTGCGGCTGCTCACGAACTTTCAGCTTGACGACCGCAACCTGATGGCGCTGGTGCTGATCGGCCAGACCGAGCTCCGGGAGCGGCTGAACAAGAAGCCCTACCGGGCGCTGCGCCAGCGGATCGGGATGCAGTATCACCTGGGGCCGCTCGACCTTGAGGAGACCCGCGAGTTTGTGCAGCACCGGCTTCGCGTGGCAGGCAGGGTCGAACCGCTGTTCGATAACGAGGCCATCGCGGTCCTGCATCAGCATTCAGGCGGCGTGCCGCGCCGCATCAACATTATCGCCGGCAATGCCCTGTTCGAGGGCTTCGGCCGGGGCGCTGCCATGATCAATGCGGAGATTGTCGAAGATGTGGTGCGGGATGAAAGATAACTCAACATTCAATATTCGAAAATTCAAAATTGATCTTTTGAGTCTTGAATGTTGAGTCTTGAATGTTGAATCTTGAATATTGAGTATTGAATTAAGGGTCATCATGGACATTCTGGCAGCACGAAAAAAGGCGGCAGAGCGGGCGCAGGCGGAAAAAAAGAAGGAAGACTCGTCCGTTACCGCCCTGCAGCAGCCTGTCCCAGCAGCACCGGGGCGCGCCGCAGCGGATGCAGTTGTCCCGTCCCCTCCTGTGCCGGCTGAGCCTGAACCTGCAATGCAGGTTGTTCCGATGACTGCGGCCGCCGCGGTTGCACCTGAGGCTGCCGGGGACCTGCGCGCTGATGAGCCGTCTCCGGGACCGCCGACTGCTGAAGCCGCATCGCCTTCGGAGCCCGCGGCCGAGATCGAGATGCTCGCTTTTCTGTTGAGCGGGGAAGAGTATGTGGTTGCCGTCGAGCAGGTGAACGAAGTGCTCAAGATGTGGAGCCTGACGCCGGTGCCGAACGCGCCGGAATATATCCTCGGCGTGAGCTCGCTGCGCGGCATGATGCTGACCGTCATCGACCTCGGCAAGCGCCTGGGCCTCGGCCCGGCAGCAATGAACGAAAAGTCACGGGTAGTCGTGGTCACAGTGGACGATGAGAGGGTGGGATTCATTGTGGACCGGGTGACGGGTGTGGTGAAGCTTTCGCCCGACCTGGTGCGGGCAGTGCCGGAAACGGTCGAGCATGGCATCGAGTTTCTCCGCGGCATTGCGCGCAAGGACGAACGTCTGTTCATCCTGCTCGATCTGGACAAAGTTGCCGGAAGCTGAGAGCGGGGCAGGGAGGGCGGTGTCTATGCCATTGTCCTGCCCCGATAGAAAATACATGGGCCAATTTGTGAAGGAGGTATTGCATATGCATAAACGAAGAATGGTTTTTCTGCTTCTGGCCGTGCTGTCCGCGGCCGCCCTGCTCAGCGGGTGCGGCTCCTCAACAGAGGAGACGATCGCGCCGGCAACAGGAAACGAGTTGTCTCCATCAACGCAGACTGTCGGACTGGCTACGTGTGCCACATGCCATGCGGCGAAGACCGCCGACTGGCTGACGACCAGGCACGCGAATCTAAGTACGCCGGGAGACCTGTACAGCGAGGGGAGCCCGACGATCGGTCAGATCAGCGGGTGTGAAAACTGCCACGACCCGAACGGGGACAGCAGCAATCTTACCGCCGGCTATACAGGCGCTACCGGCATTCTGCGACCAGTTATCGGCTGTGAAACCTGTCACGGCGGGGGAAGCTTGCACGCGGGCGCGGGCGGGATGGGGCCAATATCCGTTCTTTCCAATACGATGGGAGTTTCCTGGGGCTCCGGCACGGTCCAGGTTTCCGGCCAGTTCGTCATGTGCACCTCCTGTCATCAGTTGCTGAACACGGCGGGAACGGGAACCGAACCAGCGGCGCATGACCCGGCCGGAACGGATGCGACGAGCGCAATCGGCGATCAGTACGTCATTACGGACACGCACTTTGCCACTCCGGGAGACTGGTCCGCAGGAGCCAGCACCAAGGCCATTACCGGTTATTCCATGGACTATCGAGATGCGCAGGGTGTTTATAGAAAGGACTTCAGCGATGAGAAGGTCTGTGTGAACTGCCACAATCCACACAAACCACCCACGCAGAACAGAGAATGGGCGCAATCCGCGCATGCCGACAAGAATCCTCTTAACTTAAACTCGTTGGGAACCGGTTATTTCAGCGGCGCCTGGGCACACTATGATTGGAGCTCACGCAAGTCTTGCCTGCGCTGTCACACGACCACCGGGTTCGCGGCCTACGCGGATGCGCTTGCATCGGGGGACACCGCGCGCGCGCGCGATATCAACAGCGGCAGCCCCCTTATTACGCTGTTCACCGATACAGCAAATTGGAAGCCCGAGATGCTCAAGTGCAACGGTTGCCATACGGACAACAAAGGGGGCCTCAGGAACCCCGGGGCGATCACTGCAAATTATGATTACGGCACGTCCCCGCAAGATCTATGCCAAGGCTTCGCACGTCTACCCGGATCTTGCCGGATCGAACGTCTGCATGGCCTGCCACACAGGCAGGGAAAGCGGAGACACGGTCAAGGGCTTGAACGATCCGGCGCTGCTGACCGCGGGAACAATCACTTCCTTCGACTTTAAAAACATCGGGTTCATCAATTCCCACTATCTGGCAGCGGGCGGACAGGTCTTCACGGTCACGGGCTACGAATTTCCCGGACGACCCTACAATAACATCCCGGAATATCTCCACGACAAGATCGGCACCGCTGCAACGGAGGAACTCCCGCCCTATGTCAATACGGGCTCGAACGGCCCCTGCATCGGCTGCCACATGTCCCGTCCGAACAAGAACGGGAACCATCTGTTCCTGCCGGTGTCACGGAGCGCGACCTCTATCGGACAGATCACCGGCATCACAAGCGAGGTTTGCTTCAGCTGCCACGGCCCATCCACGACGCTCATCCTCGACCTCGTGAAAGAGCAGAAGGCCCAGTTTGTCGAGTCGATTGAAGCCTTGAAGGACCAGCTTGAAGATCGCGCGATTTTCTTCGCTCCCTATAGCCCCTATTTCTTCATTGGGCCGGGATTCGATCCTCTCTACAGTGAGGCCACCGCCACACCGCACTGCCAGCCGTCGAACGTTTCGGTCAAGAACTGGCAGACAAACGGTACCTCCAGCTTTGCGTATACCTCAGGATCAAGTTGTACCTCGGCAGTCTTAGTTGCAGGCGATCCCGGCACCGGCCAGAACAACATGGGCGCGGCCTTCAACTTCAACCTGCTGGAGCACGATCCCGGGGCTTATGTCCACAACCGGATGTACACAAAACGGCTCATTTATGACTCCATCGACTGGCTCGATGACAATGATATGAACTACTCGGTGGGCGCAACGCTGACTGCGGAATGCTCCGTTGCTTTGCCACCTGTTTATTGCGCCGAGGCAACAACCTATCTGCTGCCGAACGGTGTCCTCGGCATCGAAGCAGAACGGCCCTAACCTACGCTTAGATAAAGGAGGTTTTTCCCTATGGAACAATTTCTCAAATGGAGGAAGTGGCTGGCAGCCGGGATCATCGGCGTTTTCTTCGTCGCCGGATGCGCAGCCCTGAAGGAAGCACGGCCGATCCTGCCGATCAAGGAGTACGAGAAGCTGATCGCAGGCAGGCTCGACGCCGACTACATCGGCACGGACGCCTGTCTTGCGCTCCTGTCATGTGCACGACCAGCGGCGCAAGGATTTCGATCTCTCGACCATGGGCGCCCAGCTCTCGAAAGAATCGGGCATGCCCATCGTGAACTGCGAAAGCTGCCACGGGCCGGGGAGCCTGGCCATCGACGGCATCACGCCGGAGAAAGTGCAGGCAGACACCAGGGCGGGCAAGGTGACGGCCTGCAACTACAAGACCTTCATCGACATCAAGAACATTCCGGCGCAGGCCCAGTCGCTGATCTGCCTCAAGTGCCACACGGCCAACGCAACGTTCAATCTGCACAACTGGAACGCGGGCATCCACAATATCTCGGACGTTTCCTGCTCCGACTGCCACAAGATCCACGGCGGGCATAACCTCAAGGTGAAGATCCGGGACACCGCCGCCATGTGCGAGCGCTGCCACCAGGAGGTGAAGGCGGCCTTCTCGCTGCCGAACCATCACCCGGTGCCGGAAAAAAAGGTCTTCTGCACCGACTGCCACGATCCCCACGGCAGCTCAGCGGTATCGAGCCTGCGGCGCGATACGGTGAAGGCGACCTGCACGCAGTGCCACACGGAGAAGGAGGGGCCCTTTCTGTATGAGCATGCCGACCTCAACGAGGACTGCCGTGTCCTGCCACACGCCGCACGGATCGGTAAACAACAACCTGCTCACCCAGCGCGAGCCGTTCCTCTGCCTCCAGTGCCATACGACGCACCGGATCAGCAGCAGCACGACTGTTGAGCAGAAGCAGGCATTTTACACGCGCTGCTCCGATTGCCATTCACAGCTCCATGGTTCCGACCAGCCTTCGCCGAGCGGCAGAGGCAATTTCATACAGTAGAGGAGGCTCGTACATGAACAAGTTGATCTTGATATTGACCGTTCTGGTATTCTGGGCCTCTCCTGTGGCTGCGCAGCAGACTGGAGAAATGGCCGTGGAAACTACCGGGCTCGGCGCGCCCTTTGAGGGCAAATTCAGCCTGGGCTACCGCAGCATAACGGATAGAGGCAACACCGTGGCGGGAGAGTACGAATACCTCAATTCCAGCCCCATTGGGTCGCTGGACATGGAGTGGGACCCGCTCCCGCATCGTTTCGTGATCGAGTCGACCTTTCTGAACACCAGGGATTATTTCGGCGAGGTTGATTACGCTTACAAGGACCTGGTGATGGTCAATGCGTACCTGCGCGATGTGTTCCATAATTTGAACCATTTTCAGTTCGGCGTTGACGATCCGGCCACGCCGTCCCCGAGCTTTACCGACCTCAATCCCGACGATCTCTACGGGATCGGCAACCAGTTCGGCCGGGTGTTCCTCCGGTTAAAGGCCCCTGATTTCCCCTTCCATGTGTATGCCGAAGTGCGGTCCATCAACCGGGAAGGCAGTATCCAGCAGCGGTACTTGCGCGAATTGAGCGGCGGCCTTGCCAAGGTCTCGAAAACCCGCGCCATTGATTGGAAAACCGAGGAGTTTCGGGTCGGCGCCAACAGTCATCTGGGTCCCATCGAAGTCGATGTGAGCCATACGGAAAAGACGTTCGAGGCAGCTAAGGAAAAAGTGCTGAGCGACACCTATATTTCGGGTCCGACCACCTTCTCGGTCCCGCATAATGCTGTTCCGGACCTGGAGTCTTCCTGGAACACGCTGAAGGTCCATACGACCTATTCGGGCAGGGTGGTCCTCTCCGGAACCTACTCGAACGGGGACAAAAAGAACAAGGATAGCAAGGCAAGCGAGAAGTTCTCGAACAGCGCGGGAGATTTCTTCTTCATGCCCATGACGAGCACGCTGTTCGCTCTCAAGTACCGTCATTATGACCATGGCGTGGCCAATCCGGCCACGGTCAACAACATCACGGCCGCGAACCCGGGCGGCGAGCCTGTTTCGGTCAGGGATTCCATGTCGTCATCACGCGATGTGGTGACCGGTTCTCTCCGGTACCGGGTAACGGACCGTCTGACCGTGAAAGGCGAATACGGCACGGACACGACCGACCGAACGCCGGGTGTTGCGGGCTCCACCCTGCCGCCGCCCCCGGCTGCCGCACCGGGATACTGGCTGGTGCCGAAGAGTACGACCAAAAGCACGGCAAAGCTCGGCGCCACCTACCGCGTCATGAAAAAAATGACCTTCCGCGCCGATTACACCACGGTTTCAGTCGATAACCCGGCCTACGCCACTGATCCGGGCAAATCCGCTTCCTGGCGTACTTCGCTCGCCTGGATGCCCTTGACCTGGTTCAACACGTTGCTCAGCTACGGCAAAGATTTTGTATACGCGAAGAAGCGGGACCCGCTCGGGGCCCCCCTGGGCGGCGGCAGCCGCGACGCCGCACATGACCAGGCGCTGGCCAGCATGACGTTTCTGGTGGGAAAGCGCGCGTCGATAACAGCCGGCTTCTCTCATTTTAATAACGAGGTCGACCAGACCGTGACTGAACAGGACGCAACCGGCGCATTTACGCTTTACCGCGGAGTTCCCTATAATGATGTTGCCAATGTCGGAACGCTGAGCGCGACGATTGCTCCCGCAACCGGCGTGAACATCACCGCGTCGGGAAGCAAGTGCTACTCGCGCGGGAACTTCCGGCTCTCCGGCGCCAACGCCGCCGGTATAGCAGAACTTTCGGACCTCAAGGTTGTCGACAGCGTCTATACGGGCGGCATTGAGATGCAGCACACCCGGAGCCTCGGCAGCGAGATCCGGTACCAGTACCGGAATTACGACGACCAGGTGGACAATACGCAGGACGGGCGGGTGAAAACGGTGCTGGGCACCCTGTCCTTGAAATGGTAGGGGGAGGAAGAATGAGCGTACTACGATGGATACTAACGGCCGCGCTTCTGCTGTGCGCCCTGCCCGCCGGAGCCGCGGACAAGACAGTGGGCGTGATCATGTCCGGCAACTTGGCCTATTATCAGGAGGTGCATAAGGCCTTTGCCGCATCGCTCGGGAAGGAGGGCTTCGATTTTCGCACGGTCGACACGCTGCTCCAGATGCCGTCGCCCGACTCCCTTTCCTGGGCGAACGCGGCCCGGAAGCTCGTGGTGGCGGAAGTGAACGTGCTCGTTTCCTACGGCGCGCCCG
This sequence comes from Nitrospirota bacterium, assembly GCA_963836175.1. Classification (GTDB taxonomy): domain Bacteria; phylum Nitrospirota; class UBA9217; order UBA9217; family UBA9217; genus GWC2-56-14. The sequence continues at coordinate 45,595 of CAWIIS010000006.1, read as the reverse complement.
CGGCGCTGGCCATGATCCGGGAGACCAAGAGCATTCCGCTGGTGTACGCCGGCGTGTATGCCCCCGCGGCAGCAGGCGTGTCGGCGCGAAACATGACGGGCATCAGCGGCAAGGTGCCCCTGACCAGCCTGCTGAAGTACCTGAAAAAGATGACGCCCTTTTCCAGGATCGCGGTGGTCTATAACGAATTTGAGCCCGATTCGGTGAAGCAGGCCGAGGAACTGGTGGAACTTGAGTCCCAGTACGGGTTCAAGACGATCAAGATGGTCGTCAAGAGGCCTGACGAGGCCAGAAAACTTGTTTTCGCCGGCAAGGCGGACGCAGTGCTCATATCCGTAAGCGCTGTGGCGAACGAGGCCATTGATGTGATCGTGCAGCAGGCGCGGGAGGCGAAGATCCCGGTGATCAGCCAGATCGGAGGCACGGCGGAGCATGGGGTGGTCCTGTGCCTGGCTCCGAGCCCGTCCGAGCAGGGCGCCGCCGCCGGCAGAATGGTGGCACGGCTGCTCAAAGGGGAACAGCCGGCCAGCATTCCGGTGGAGGTCCCGCGCATGGTCGAGCTGGTCGTCAACCTGAAGGAGGCCGGCGCCCTCGGGATCAAGGTGCCGATCGACCTGATCTCGGACGCCACCAAGGTGATAAAATGAACATCTTCGCCGGCATGAACCTCAAGACCCGGGCGGTCGTTGCGACCGCCGGCATCATTTTGCTGATCCTGGCACTGACGACGCTTATCAATGTTTTTACGGCGACGAGCCGGTATAAGGACGCGTTGATGGAGAAAGTCACGGCAATTGCTGAGGGGACCCGGAAGGACATCACCAAGGCCCTGGGGTTCGGCATTCCGCTTAACGCGCTTGAGGGGATGAGCGAGAAGCTGGGCATGCTGATCCAGGAAGATAAAGACCTGTCGCAGGCCATGATCATGGACATGGGCGGCAAAGTGCTCTATGCCAGCATGGCCGGAGCCGAAAATACCATAAAGGATGACAAGGCAAGCAGGCAGGCACTTGACGCGAGCGGGGAGATGATCCAGTCGTACAGCGATGCAGGCGGCAGCCATTATGAAAAGGTCATTCCTCTTCTGGCGGCCGACGGCAAGAAGGCCGGCGTGTTCCGCATCGCGCTCAAGGCCGAAGCCGTGAACCGCCAGGTCCGGGGTCTGCTCCTGACCTCGCTCAGTGTGGGGCTGATCAGTTTTCTCGCCGCCACGGTCCTGGTCTATTTCCTGGTCGGCAAGGTGATCACCGATCCGATCATCGAGCTGTCGAGGTCCGCGGGCAGGATGGCCGCCGGCGACCTGTCGCAGGAGATCGTCATCGAAGGTAAGACGGAGATCGCCATCCTCGGCGCGGCCATCAATACCATGTCCCTGAACCTCCGGGAGATCCTCGGCAGGATCATGCAGACCGGCACCAGCCTGGGCGATGCGCTCAAGCTGATGACCGGCGCGGCACAGAAAATGACCCTGGGGGCGCGGGGCCAGCAGGAGGCGACGGAGCAGACGGCCATGACCGTGAACGAAATGGTCGCTTCTATCCGCGGCGTTGCGGAGCACGCCGACGACATGTCCCAGGCAGCGGCGAACGCCTCGTCGTCGGCCACCGAGATGGCTTCGTCGGTCGAGGAGGTCGCCCGGAACGCCGGGACCCTTTCCCTGGCAGTCGAAGAAACTGCCTCCTCCATCAATGAGATGCTGGCCTCCATCAGGCAGGTCTCGGAAAATACCGAGGCGCTCTCGGCTTCGGCCGAGCAGACGTCTTCTTCCATCACCGAGATGAGCGTGTCGGTGAAAGAGGTGGAGCAGCGCGCCGTCGAGTCGGCGCGACTCGCGGAAAAGGTGGCGGCCGAGGCCGCGGACCGCGGCATGACCGCGGCGGCGGAGGCGAGCAGGGGCATGGACCGCATCAAGGAAGCGGTCGAGGCAACGGCCGACGTGGTCAACCGCCTGGGCAAGCGCTCCCAGGAGATCGGCCAGATTCTGAAGGTGATCGACGAAGTGACGGACCAGACGGGCCTCCTGGCGCTGAACGCCGCCATTCTCGCGGCGCAGGCCGGCGAGCACGGCAAGGGTTTTGCCGTTGTTGCCGAGGAGATCAAGGAGCTGGCGGAGCGCACGGCGGCGTCCACGCAGGAGATCGTGAGTCTCATCGCCTCCGTGCAGGAGGAGACCGCGCAGAGCGTGCAGGCAATGGCGCGCGGGCTGAAAGCCGTCGAGGCAGGCGCGGCCCTGGTCACCGTGACGAGCGATGTGCTCGAGCAGGTTGCAGACAGCTCGCGGCAGGCCTCGGGCATGGCGCGGGCCATCGAAAAGACCACCGCCGAACAGGCGCGCGGTCTGGCGCAGATCACGGACGCCTCCATCGGCATTGCCAACCAGATCGAGCAGATCGCCGCAGCCATGCAGGAGCAGCGGCGCGGCAGCGAACGGATCGCCCAGGCGGCGGAGCAGATGCGCGAGGTCACCCGGCTGGTGACCACGGCGTCGCAGGAGCAGACGGCGGGCAGCCGGCAGATCGCGAACGCGGTCGAGTCGGTGACCATGCAGGCAGCGCAGGTTGCGCGCTCCACGTCGGAGCAGAGCCTCGGAGCGCAGCAGATCAGCCAGGCCGTGGACCGCATCCAGAACGTCACGCGGGACAATGTCGACGTATCGATAGAAATGGACATGGCCGTACAGACGCTCAAGGCCCGCGCCGATGCGCTCCAGGCATGAGCTTGCGCGGTTTAAGTTTTAGACTCCCTTCGGCAATTATTCGGCGCAGCATTTGCTCCATGTCCGCACAGGATGTTCATGGCAGGGGCGGGTTTAAAACCCGCCCCTGCAAGGTTCAACAGCGCAGGGTGACCATCATGCCTGCGTCAGCGTTCAGCACTGCAGGGGGATTGATGCGCATAGGCATACGACAGAAAATGATCTTCATGATCTTCGCCGGGTTGTTCGTGACCATGTCGCTGATCGGGGCGTACCGCTACGTTATGGAGAAGCGCTCCCTGATGAGCGAAGCCCGCATCCGGGGCGAACAGTCCTGCAGGCTCATGGCCGAACTGGCAGCGCCGTATCTGCTGTTGTCGGACTTCGGCGGCCTCAGCGCCATGACGAAGAACTTCATGCATCTGCCCGATGCGCAGGAGGTGGTGATCACCGACGGACCGGGCAGGGAGATCGTCCGTGACGGCCGGGCGGACCCGGCAGCGAAGCGCCTGACGGTGGGGCCGCTGCCGATCATGGCCGAACAGGCCCGGCTGGGCGAGGTCCGTCTTTCCGTCTACCCCAAAGACCTCGACAGCAGGCTCCGGGCCTATGCCATAAGCGCGCTCATCGAAGACGTCTTCATTTTTCTTATTCTGGCGTCCATCCTCTTCTTTTCCCTTTCCCGCACGGTGACCGACCGCGTCAGGGCGCTTGCTGATGCGCTGACGGGCATAATCGACCGGAAGGACTTCACCCAGCGCGTCGAGACCGGAAAAAACGACGAGATCGGCATGCTTGCCGACGGCGTGAACGCTCTGGTCGAGCGGCTCGAGCAGTTTATCGTCGAGATGAGCTCCATCGCGGCGCGCATTAATGACCTCGGCCCGACGATCGCGGAAGACTCGCGCGCTATCCGGAAGAACTCGGAGGCCGAGGCGGACGCCATCATGAGCGTTTCCTCGTCCGTGGGAGAGATGTCCTCGTCCATCCAGTCGATCGCGGAGAGCGCTGGAAGTCTGTCGCAGTCCGCCGAAGAAACATCGTCGGCCATCCTCGAGATGAACGCGTCGAACCAGGAGGTGGCGCGCCACACGGGAGAACTGACCTCGTCGGTGGAGAACGTGACCACCTCGGTGCTCGAGATGATCGGGTCTATCCGTGAGGTCGCCGGCCATGCCGAGACCCTGTCGTCAGCCGCGGAGGAGACGTCGTCATCGGCGATCCAGATCGAGGCGACCATCCGCGAGGTGGAGCGGCTGGCACAGGAATCCGCACGCCTCTCGGAGCAGGTCTCGTTCGAGGCGCGGGACAGCGGCAGCCGCTCCATTCACGAGACCATGCGCGCCATGGACAGCATCAAGGAGGCCGTGGAACGCTACTCCAGCCTTATTACCCGTCTTGACAAGCGCTCCGGCGAGATCGGCAAGATCCTTGGCGTCATCGTTGAAGTAACGGAGCGGACGAACCTGCTGGCGCTGAACGCTTCGATCCTGGCGGCGCAGGCGGGCGAGCACGGCAAGGGTTTTGCCGTCGTGGCGGGAGAGATCAAGGCCCTTGCAGACCGGACGGCCGGTTCCGCCCAGGACATTGCAAAGCTCATTACGGCGGTCCAGAAGGAGGCCAAGGAGGCCGTGACCGCCATGACCGAAAGCCTGACGGCCGTTGACCGCGGCGTACAGCGGTCACAGGACGCCGGTGCGGCGCTGGAGAAGATCGTGGGAAGCGCCAGCCGGTCCGCGGAGATGGCCACCATGATCGAACGCGCCATGACGGAGCAGACCCGCGGGATCAAACAGGTGAGCGAGGCGGTGGCGCACGTCAAACAGATGATGGGCCAGATCGCATCGGCCACCCAGGCGCAGAGCAGCGGTTCGGATATCATCCTCAAGGCCTCGGAAGGCATGCGGGACATCGCCCGCCGCGTGAACATCACCCTGACGGAACAGGGCCGCGGCGGCAAGCAGATCGCCGAGGCGGCGGAGAACGTGACCGAGCGCGCCGGCAAGATCGCTGCCGGGACCAGCGAACAGCGGCAGGGCGCCAGCCAGATCCTTCATGCCATGGAGCAGATCCAGGACCTGCCGCGCCAGACCATGAAGCGGATGGAGGGCATGGCCGGCGCATTGAAGATGCTGAACGAGCAGGCGGCGCTGCTGAACCAGGAGCTGGTTACCATGACCGTCAGCGCACGCCGCACTGCGTTACATACCGGGCTGAAGTTCGGGGTCATCCCGCTGGAAGCGCCGGCAGCGATGCACCGGCGGTTCCAGCCGCTTACGGAATATCTGACGCAGTCGCTTGGCCGAAAGGTCGACCTGGTCGTGGGCCTCGATTTTATGCAGACGCTCAGGGACCTCGAGGACGGCGTGACGGACCTGGCGTTTCTGACGCCGACAACCTATATCGAGGCGCACCAAAAATACGGCGCCCTGCTGCTGGTGAAAGCGCTTCGCAAGGGGCTGCCCTATACGCATGCGGCGATCGTTGCAAGGTCCGGGGAGGGAATCGAGCGGTTGGAGGACCTTCGGGGGAAGCGCTTTGCCTTCGGTGACCGGATGTCCACGTCGAGCTATCTGATCCCCCGCTCCATGCTGGCCGAGGCAGGGGTCCTCCTGGAAGATCTGAAGGACCATGCATTCCTGGGACATCATGATGATGTGGCCCGGGCGGTCCTTGCCGGCGAATATGACGCCGGAGGGCTCATGGAGTCCACGGCAGGAAAATTTCTCGAACAGGGGCTGAAGGTGCTGAAGACCTCTGCCGAGGTCCCCGAGTTCAACATCTGCGCCTCGAAAAGCCTTGATGCCGGCACGCTTGAATCCATTAAAAAAGCGCTCATAGCTCTCGACCGCAGGAATGCCGGCCATGAGCAGGTGCTGACCATGATCGACAAAGATTACACAGGCTTCGCTTTCGCTGAGGATGGCGACTACGATGGCGTGCGAAGGCTCATGCACCTGATCGCCTGATAGCGGCGCCGTCGCAGGGCACCCGGCCTCCCCGGTGAAGGGACAGGAATGATACGAAAGATCAAGGAAAAAATAGCCGCCAGCAAATTGAAGAAGAAGATCGATGCCAGCATGGGGTTGAAATTCGTGGTGGTCATGACCTGTTTTGTCTCTCTCCTGATGATCGCCGGGACACTCTTTGTTGCACGCACCTTGATGGACGGGGAGTACCGGTCCATCGAGACGAGGGGGCGGGAGATCGGCCTGTTCCTGGGCAAGGCAGGCAGCGACTTCATTCTGGACCGGAATATCGTGGCACTGGACTCGCTGGTCGACGAGGCGGCAAAATCGCAGGATGTGCTGTACGCCGTGGTCACCGATGCCAACGGCGCCGCGCTCAGCACTCCCTACGTCAGCTTCAACCGCGACAACCCTGAAGTGAAGGCGCTCATGACCGGGGAGGGGGCCGGCGATGTTCCCGCGCTCGTTGCCAAGGTGCGGCGGCAGTTCGAGGTGCTTGAGGTGGCGGTCGAGATCAATCCCCGGGGGACAAAACTCGGCACGGTCACCATGGGTTTTGCAACGTCAGGTGTAAAGCAGGCCATTCGGCATGTCGTTTTATTGCTGCTCGGGACGAGCGTCGGGATCGTGCTGCTGCTGTCGTTCCTGCTCTACGTCATGGCGCGGATGATGATCGTGGCGCCCACGAAGGAGGCCGTTGCCGTGGCTTCGAACATTGCTGCCGGCGACCTCAGGGTGAGCGTGCATGTGAAGTCCGTTGATGAGATCGGGATGCTCGGCCGCGGTCTGAACCGCATGATCATCGGCCTGAAAGGCATGATCGAGAACGTGCGGAACGCCGCCGGAAAAAGCGCCGTGGTCTGGAAAGAAGTGCAGGGTATGTCCGCGGAAATAACCACCGGCAGCAAGGCCCAGGCCGAGTCCGTCGAGGAGGCGGCTTCCTCGGTGAATGAGATGCACTTTTCGCTCAAGGAGATCGCCGGGAACGTCGAAGACATCTATGAGACCTCCGAGCAGACGTCCTCGTCGGTCATCGAGATGGCGGCCTCGATCCAGGAAGTGGCCCTGACGATGTCCGAACTTTCCTCCTCCATCGAGGAGACCGTCACCGCCATCACCCAGATGTCCGCCGCTGTCCGGCAGATCGCCGAGAATGTGGCGGTCCTGTCCTCGGCGGCCGAGGAAACCGCCGCGTCAACTGCCGAGATCAGCGCATCCGTAAGGGAAGTGGAGTCCAATGCCAAGGAGTCGGCGGTCATCGCCGAGGCCGTTGCCGCCGATGCCGAACAGCTTGGCATGCGGTCCATAGAAAAAACGATCGAAGGCCTGGTCAGGATCGCGGATTCGACCAGCAGAACAGCCGGCGTGGTGAACCGCCTGGGCGCGCGCGCCGAGAACATCGGCAGCATCCTGACGGTCATCGAGGACATCACGGACCAGACCGGCCTCCTTGCCCTGAATGCGGCCATCCTTGCCGCACAGGCCGGCGAGCATGGCAGGGGATTTGCCGTGGTGGCCGCGGAGATCAGGGAACTGGCGAACCGTACGGCGTCCTCCACACAGGAGATCAGCACGCTGATCTCCTCGGTGCAGGAGGAGTCCCGCGAAGCGATGGAGGTCATGCGGGAAGAAGCCGTCATGGTGGAAGAAGGGGTGCGGCTTTCTCAGGAGGCCCGGGCGGCGCTCACCAAGATCCTTGAGCGCGCCGGGCAGTCCCGCGACATGAGCAAGAACATCAACCGTGCGGCAAGCGAACAGTCCGTGGGCATACGGCAGGTGGGCGCTGCCGTGGACAAGATCAATGACATGGCGCACCAGATCGCCCGGGCCACGACCGAGCAGCGGACCGGCAGCGAGCAGATCATGCGCGCTGCGGAAAAAATGCGGGAACTGACGCGGGTGGTCAAGCGCTCCACCGATGAACAGGTGAAGGGGAGCAAAGACATCACCGGCGCTGTTGAAAATATGAGCGCCAAGATCAGCCTGGTGAACCGGGCGGCCGGCGAGGTCCAAACGGGCAGCGACCTCATCGTGCAGGCTATCGACCGGATCAAGGAAATCGCCCGGGCGAACGCGGACCTGGCTTCAGGGCTGCATGTCGCCATGGACGTGATCGCTGTGCAGGCCGGTTCGCTGAACAAAGAGATCGAGAAGTTCAAGACGTAGAGAGCAACGACAACGGCTTGCACGCGGAAGAGGCGGAAAAATCGGATTGACGCGGATAAACCTTCAGCTTTGGTTTTAAACCCAGGCTCGGTCTTTTGACGTATCTGTCGTTATCCGCCGTTTCCGCCGGTACCGTGTCCAAAGCTGTTGACGTTCTTTAGTAACTTTCGCAGTGTCCGAACATACAGGTTAACGAACGTGAGAGACACGAGAGAAAAAAAGGTCGTCGTCGCGGAAGAGAGCGTGCAACTCGTTACCTTCCAGGTCGGCGCTGAGGAGTTCGGCCTCGACATCCGTTCGATAGCCGAAGTTGTCCGCCCGCTGCGCATCACGGTACTTCCCCGGATGCCGCAATTCATCGAAGGGGTCGTCAATCTGCGCGGCGCGATCATCCCGGTCGTGGATCTGCGAAAGCGCTTCGGACTGGAGGCCGTCCCGGGTCCGGCGAAGAAGGTGCGCATGCTGATCACCCGGGGAGCGGTGCGCGGACCCGGCAGCGCGGGCACCGACCTGCTCGGCCTGGTGGTCGACGGTGTGCGCGAAGTGCTGCGCATCCCGCGGCAGCAGATCGATCCGGCGCCGGCTGCGGCACGGGGACTGCAGGCGGACTTTATCGGCGGCGTGGGCAAGGCAGGCGACCGGCTGGTGATCCTGGTCGATATCACGAAGATCCTGAGCCGGCAGGAACGGGAAGCGTTGGCGGAGGCGGGCGATGCCTGATCAGGAGTTCCTCGGAAAAAAACTGCGGAGTGCAGACGCGGAAGAACGCCGTGAAGCGGTCATCGATCTCGGCCGTTCGGGGGCCGGGGCCGTGCCGCTGCTCTTTCGCGCCCTGGGTGACGCGGACTGGCGGGTGCGTAAGACGGCGGTGGAGGCGCTGGTGCAGATCGGCGGCGCCGGCGTCATTGCGCAGCTGATCAAGACCCTGTCGCTGCATGACAATGCCGGCGCGCGAAACGCGGCCATCGAAGCGCTGGTGCATATCGGCGCCGGCGCGGTTGACGACCTCCTGCCGATGCTGGGCACCACCGATGCCGATGTGCGGAAGTTCATTGTCGATATCCTCGGCGACATCCGGGACCGGCGGGCCGTGCCCGGTCTGATCAATGCGCTGAAGGATCCGGACGAAAATATCCGGGTGGCGTCCGCCGAGGCGCTTGGCAAGATCCGGGACCCCCGGGCCGTGGACGCCCTGATGGCATGCCTGCAGCGCGCCGATCAGGGCTGGCTCGACTATGCCGCAGCCGAGGCGCTCGGCGAGATCGGCGATGAGCGGGCGCTGGGCCCTCTGATGACCGCCCTGGGCCGCATTACGCTCCGGGAACCGGTGCTGGAGGCCCTCGGCAAGATCGGCAACGAACATACGCTGGCGCCGCTGATCGCCGGCCTTTCCGATCCGCTCCGCATCGTGCGCGAGGTCTCCATGGCCGCGCTGTTGGCCATTTACCGCAAGAGCGGCCAGGCGACGCGGCAGACAATCGCGCGAACGGTGCGCGAGGGCATGAGCGACGAAACCGTGGCTCTTGCCGAACAGATGCTCGGCACCACGGTTGGAGAGCTGCAGAAGGCATGCCTTGCCGTGCTCGGCTGGGCCGGCAGGGAGCATTCCATTCCGAAGCTGCTTGCCCTGCTTACCGAGGAGGACCTTGAAGAACCGATGGCGCAAGCGCTCATTGCCATGCCTTCCGGAACAGGACCGCAGACTGCTGGCCTATCTTTCCGACGAGAACGCCCTGGTCCGACGGACGGTGGCCCGGGTCCTGGGAGAGTTCGGCAGGCCCGAGGCGGAAGACCCGCTGATCACGCTGCTGGGCGACGAGAACGGACACGTGCGCAGCATGGCCGCAGAGGCTCTGGGCCGTCTGCGGAGCAGGAAGGCGGTGTCGCCGCTGCTCGATCTTCTGACGGACGAATACAAGAGCGTGCAGGAATCGGCAATTCAGGCGCTGGCCGCCATCGGCGATCGAATCCGTCCTCGACCGGCTGGTGAAGGAATATACGCTGCAGGACGCTCCGCTGCGCCGGAATATCGCGCTGCTGCTCGGGAAGTTCGCCACCGCCGGCGCCGCCGATGCCCTGGTTTTCGCGCTTAAAGACGAGGAGGCCGAGGTGCGCAAGGCCGTTGTCCATGCACTGGGCAATCTGCCGGAAGAGCGGTCGCTGCGGCCGCTCATGCTGGCAGTGACCGACGACGACCCCGAGGTCCGGATGCTTGCTGCCGAGGCCCTGGGCAGGCTTTCCGCTCCCGGTGTTTCCGAGGCGCTCATCTCGCTGCTCGAGGACCAGGACCTCTGGGTCCGGGCCGCCGCGGCACGCGGGCTCGGCAGGATCGGGGGCGCGCAGGCCGGTGCAGCTCCTGGCATCCTATCTGGACAAGGCAAACGATATCTTTCTCCTGGCGCTCGTCGAGATCATGGGGAAGCTTCGGGTCGGGCAGGCGCAGGCCGCGCTGCTGCGGCTTGTCGACCACGACGACGCCGAGGTGCGCAAGGTCGTGCTGACGGCCCTGGCGGGTTATTCCTGGGACGCAGTCCGGCCGGCCGTGGTCTCCCGGCTGTCGGACCCGCATTGGAGCGTACGGAAGGCGGCGATCGAGATCGTCAGACAGCACCGGGACGCCGCACTGGAAGCGCTCCTGGCAACGATGGCGGCCGGCGACGCGGACAAGACCGTACGTCAGGCGGCGATGGACGCGCTGGGGAAATAGATGCTCGAAGAACAGCACATACCGCTTCCCGATGACGTCTTCAGGCTCCTGCGCGATCTGGTCCACGGCTACTGCGGCATCTACTTCGATGACGGCTCCAAGTTCCTCGTTGAGCGCCGGCTGGCGCGCCGCCTGGAGGAGCGCCAGGTCAGGACCTTCGAGGAATACTATCACTTTCTCCGCTATGACCGGAAGCGGGACGAGGAACTGGCGGTCCTCGTCGACAACCTGACGACGAACGAAACCTATTTCTTCCGGGAAAGCCCCCAGCTTCGGGCTTTTACCGAGGAGATCCTGCCTGAGCTGCGCACGACCCTGGCCGACCGCAAAGCGCTCCGGATCTGGAGCGCCGGATGCTCCACCGGCGAGGAGCCCTACACCATTGCCATGCTGCTGCTGGAGTCCGGCGACCTGGTGGCGCGACTGGCAGGTGGAGATCCTCGGGAGCGACATCAATCAGCGTGTCCTGCACACGGCGCGCAAGGGTGTTTACAAAAAGACATCGCACCGGGTCTCGACGCCCGAGATGATGAAAAAATATTTTATCGAAGAAGGCAAGGGAGACTACCGGATCATCGACGCGGTGCGCGAACTCGTGTCCTTCAGCTATGTGAATCTGCTGGATCCCTTATAAGACCAGCCTGATCAATAACATGGACATCATCTTCTGCCGGAACGTAATCATTTATTTCGACCGTGACGCCAAGAAAAAAGTGATCGAAAGCTTTCACGACAAGCTCCGCGACAACGGCTACCTCCTCCTGGGCCACTCCGAGTCGCTGATCAACATCTCCAACGCCTTTGTCCTGCGCACGCTCAAGAACGACATGGTCTATCAGAAACCGGCGCGGGTCAGGACCTGAGCGTGCGGGGGAAGAAATGCAGGCCGCAATGAAGAAGATCAAGGCGCTGGTCGTCGACGACTCGGCATATAACCGCATGACCATCACCAAGATGCTCGACCGCGACCCGGGCATCGAGGTGGCCGGCGTTGCCGGTGACGGCATTGACGCGATCACCAAGACGCTGCGCCTCCAACCCGATGTCATCACCCTCGACCTTGAAATGCCGACCATGGACGGGTTTACGTTTCTGCGCTGGCTCATGAAAGAGCGGCCCACGCCCGTCCTGGTCCTGTCGTCGCGTTCGGACAGCCGCAGCGTATTCCGGGCCATGGAGCTCGGCGCGTCGATTTTCTGGCGAAGCCGGAAGCCCGGATCTCGCGGAGCATCGAGGGCCTCCGGGAAGAGCTGGTGGCCAAGGTGTACGCCGTGCTGAACCTGGAAATGTCCAAGGTCCAGTCAGCCATGGATCTTCTGGCGAAGGGTCCCGGCGCTGCAGCCGGCGCCCCGGGAAGATGACGCACCGCAGGAGCAGGGTCCCATCGAGGTGGTTGCCATCGCATCCTCTACCGGAGGACCGCCGGCGCTGCAGGCGATCCTCACGGCCTTGCCGCGGCGATTCGGCGCCGGGATCGTGATCTCGCAGCACATGCCGCCGGGATTTACCCGGAGCTTTGCCGACCGTCTGAACAAGCTCTCCGCGCTCATGGTGAGCGAGGCCGAGGCCGGCGACCGCATCTTTCCCGGCCGGGTGCTGATCACGCCCGGCGGCTATCACCTGCTCGTGCGCAGAGAAGGAGCGAACCTCAGTCGTCGAGCTCGCTCCCAGGATTCCGGAGGACGTGTATGTGCCTTCGGCTGACCGCATGATGGTCTCGGTCGCCGAAGCCTGCGGGCCGGCAGCGCTGGGGGTGGTGCTGACCGGCATGGGACGCGATGGCGCAGAGGGCGCGGCTGCCATAAAAAAGCAGGGAGGGCAGTGTCTTGCGGAAAGCGAAGAGAGCGCTGTCGTATTCGGCATGCCCCAGGAGGCGATCCGGACCGGCGCCGTCGACAAGGTTCTGCCCCTCAGCATGCTGGCCGACGAGATCCTGCGGCGGTGCAGCCGGAGCAGGACGGGGCAGTCATGAGAAAAAGAAATGGGGCCTTGATAATTTTGCCGGACTCCATTATAATTCCAACCATATCTGTACTATGTGGTTGACGGCACCGGATTCGCCGCCGGCCACATGGACAAGTTACTCTCGTTGGGGAGAGAAAGTTCCGTTCGTTACCGCGGCAGTTCGAGGAGGGCATGATGGAAAAGGAAGGCGGATCGATGTCGAAAAAGGTCGAGGACTTTCTCCAGGTCTTCAAAAAAGGCGAGGAATTCACGCAGGAGCTGCTCAAGGAAAACGAGAAGCTGCGGTACAAAGTCGCCAAGCTGGAAGAGCTCACCAAATACTCCGACCGCGACGGCACCTTCAAGGTGCACACGCTTGAGGAGCGGATCAAGTTTCTCGAAGAGGAGAACAAAAACCTCTCCGATCGCTACCGCGAGGTCGAGGAAGAGAACAAGGATTTTGCGAACCGGTACGTGGAGGTCGAGGCAGAGAATAACAATCTCGCGAACCTCTACGTGGCAAGCTACCAGCTGCACTCCACCCTCGATTTCAGCGAGTCGCTCAAGATCATTCTCGAGATCGTCATGAACCTGATCGGCGCCGAGGAGTTCTCGATCATGATGCTCGATGAAAAAACGAACGAGCTGACGATCGTGGCCAACGAGGGGATGGGCAGCGAACCGCGGCAGAGCATCAAGCTCGGCGAGGGCACCATCGGCAAGGCCTGCAAGTCCGGCGAAGCCTACTACCGCGAAGGCGATCCCACCGATCTTACGGGCATTGATTACATGCACCCGCTCGTCTGCATCCCGCTCAAGATCAAAGAGCACGTGATCGGCGTTATCTCCATCTACAAACTGCTGGTTCAGAAGCAGGCGTTCAGCAATGTGGACTACGAAATGTTCACCATGCTGGCCGGCCACGCGGCCACGGCGCTGTTCTCTTCCAAGCTCTATTCCCAGTCGGAGCGCAAACTGACGACGATCCAGAGCTTCCTCGATCTGCTGAAAGAAAAATAAACGGAGGTAGCAAATGCCCGATTATAATTTTTTGGTTGTAGAAGATTCGCCTACCATGAGGCAGCTCATCTCCTTTGCCCTGAAGCGCATCCCGGGGAGCAAGGTCGTGGAAGCGAACGACGGCATTGACGCGCTCAAGAAACTGTCGACGCAGAAATTCGACATCATCCTGACGGACATCAATATGCCGATCATGGACGGACTGAAGCTCGTGTCCATGGTCCGCAACGATCCGGCGCACAAGGGCATCCCCATCATTGTTATCACGACCGAGGGCGCCGACGAGGACCGGAAGCGCGGCCTCGCGCTCGGCGCCAATGCCTACATTCCGAAACCTATCCAGACCGCGGACCTCCTGAACGTGGTCAACCAGATACTGGGGGGCAAGAAGTAGCGGCGACGAGTGGCGAGTAACGTTGAAATGTGAAACGAGACAAAGGACGAGAGAAGGTTTCTCGTCCTTTTTATTCGGCACGAAGAGGGCTGTGGCAGTTATGCAACGTAAGTAACTACGTCCTCGACGCTCCAGAGAGAGAACCCGGCAAGTCTCTGTTGACTGCCTATGCCAAATCCTATATACTTCTCTATATAGATCATGTCGCCAAGGGGAGCAGTGTATGTCAAGCACAACAAAACAGGCCAATTTTTTACTGCCGGAAGAGCTGTTGGATGAACTGAAGAGGACGGTCGACAAGCGCCAGCAGAGCAGGGTGGTGTCCGACGCGCTCCGTAAAGAACTCAAGCGGATGAAGCTTGCAAAAGCATTCGAGTCAAGCTTTGGGGCCTGGAAAGACAAGGACCATCCTGAAATGCGGGAAGGGACCGCGGCCTATGTCAGGAAAATCCGCAAATCGACGCGCGGGAAACAGGATCGATGAAAAGCGTCCTGGTCGATACCGACGTTCTGATCCATTTTCTACGCGGCAACGTCAAGGCCCGCGATGTTCTCTCCGGGTTTCTTGAGGAAGCGGATATTCTTTGCTCCGTTGTTACCGTAGCGGAGATCCATGCGGGAATGAAACCGCACGAGCGTGAAAAGACCATCGAACTGCTGGAAAGTCTCCACATCGTCGATATAACAATGAGAATTGCTGAAAAGGCCGGGCAGTATAAGAGATCCATCAAGAGTCAAAGCCTTGAACTTGACGATTGTCTTATTGCCGCGACCGCTTATGATAAAAACGCTCTTTTGTTGACTGGAAACGGGAAGCATTATCCTATGACTGATTTGGACAAAAAGATCGTCAGATTCTAAGATGCCCCCAATGTTTTCCTGCAGGCAAACGAGCGGGTGAAACTGTGAGTAGAGGCGCAGAAGGCGGCGTAGCTGGAATTGCAACAAAAGCGACCTGACCCTCAGGGAACCCCTGAGCCGGAATCTCGCCGGCATCCGTACCGGACTGCATGAGCTTCGGTTCCGCGATAAGGCCGGCCAGGTCCGGGTCATCTACTACCTCAAAAAGGGTGATGCCATCTACCTGGTGCACGCCTTCCGCAAGAAGACGCAGACCATTCCCCGGCGCGAGCTGGATATCATCGATAAGAGACTGAAGGAGATCTGATCATGGCATGGAAGGAAGTGACCGTTGAGGAACTGGCAAAAACGCTGGGGGCCAATGTTGCCGAGGTGCGCGAGAAGCAGCGGCTGGTCAAATTGATCGTCAAGACGCGGAAGGACAAGGACCTGTCGCAGGCCGCTCTTGCAAAGAAGCTCGGCATCAGCCAGGCGCGGGTGGCGCAGATCGAGTCCGGCGTGGGCACGGCGAAGGTCACCTTTGATGTGCTCTTCAACATGCTGGTCGCCCTGGGACTTGATTATAAGGTGGTGACGAGGAAGGCGGCGTAAGGGGAAATGCAACAAAGGAGACCTGACCCTATGAGGTTGCTGAATTCCAATGGGTGCAACAATGTCCACCTTGCGTCGGTGTCGAACAACTCATGTTTTAAGTCTGGCCCCAAAAGATCCAAGACGTCTATACAATCTGCAAAATGTGTTGTACACTGAGCTATTACAAAGTTGTCAATTTCCCCCAGCGAAGGACGATTATATGAATGTAAATGATTTAGCAAGGATAAAGCCGATACATCCTTTCCCTGCTAGAATGGCTCCAGCTATCGCACTTGACATTCTTTCAGAGACAAAAAAACCGTTACGTATTCTCGACCCAATGATGGGTTCAGGTACGGTGCTTGCTGTGGCCCGTTCTAAGGGTCATCGGGCATTTGGCGTTGATATTGACCCGCTTGCTGTTTTAATCTCCAAGGTCTGGACGACAGCGATAGATATAGAGGCAGCCAAGGAAAAAGCAGTTGGCGTTTTTGAACGAGCAGTAGACATCTTCGAAACTTTGTCGAGTAGACATGCATACCCACGCGGAGCAGATCAAGAGACGAAGCAATTTGTCTCTTTTTGGTTTGATGATTATGCCCGTCGACAGCTTGTGTCTTTGGCAACCGCTATAGAGCGGGTACGCGATATAACCATTCGCAATGTTCTGTGGTGTGCTTTCTCTCGTCTCATTATTACCAAGAAATCGGGAGCATCACTAGCGATGGATTTGTCTCACAGTCGACCGCATAAGTCCTTTAACCGTGCACCCGCTAAGCCCTTTGACAACTTTCTTTACGCGGTCGAACGCATTGTCGATAACTGCATCGACAAAAGCAGGAAAGACCGCGGGCCGTCAACATGTACTTATGAGGGTGATGCTCGCGATTTACCAATCGGAAATGATTCAATAGATTTAGTTCTTACATCACCACCCTACTTGAACGCAATTGATTATATTCGATGTAGCAAATTTTCGCTTGTGTGGATGGGTTACAGTATTGATTCTCTTCGCCGCTTGCGAGCAACAAGCATAGGAAGTGAATCTGTAAGGGACATTACGCAAAATAAACTAGACACCAATCATATATTAAATGAATTGAAATTGAACCGCCTCGAAGCAAGAGATAAAGCTATTCTGAGACGTTATATTGGGGATATAAGCAATTCGGTGAGTGAAGTTGCACGTGTAATAAAACCGGGCGGCCGGGCCGTTTATGTTATAGGCGAGAATACGGTAAAAGGTATATATATTCGCAACTCACATATAGTGTCTGCAGTCGCAGAAATTAGTGGCCTGCAACTTTACGAGCGCCGCCTACGAAAATTACCGGCAAATCGAAGATATTTGCCGCCCCCGACAGCAGGGCGGAACTTGGCAGCATTAGACTGCCGAATGCGAAGTGAAGTGATTCTATCGTTCAGGAAGCCTATTAGCCAGTCTAAATTATCCTAATAGCAGGCTAATTTTGGTTTTAGATTTTTATGATGGAGGATTAAATGGACTTTAATCTTAATAATTTGAAACAAGAAACAGAAATTGGGAATAGATATGAAAGGCGATTGTCCCATCTCGTAGTAAACGGTCAAGAGGTTGACCGAATTAAAAACGTAGTCGAATCTGCTATAGAAAATATCAATAAAGGCCAAAAGTCGTTTGTTATCTACGGCGAGCCCCAAAGCGGTAAAACGGAAATGATGATCGCTTTAACGGCAAAACTGCTGGATGAGGGACGTAAGATTATAATCATACTGCTCAATGACAGTGTTCAATTATTAGGTCAGAATCTAGAGAGGTTCCAAAGATCAGGCCTTTCTCCCTCTCCTAAAAAGTTCAGCGAAATACTGACCCCGGAAATTAAAATTGGCGATAGACAATGGATCATATTTTGTAAAAAAAATGCAAATGACTTACAGAAGCTAATTGACAAAATTAAAACGCACGCAGATAGAGTGCTTATAGACGATGAGGCTGATTATGCCACACCGAACTCAAAAATTAATAACAAGGAAAAAAGTAAAATAAATGAGTTAACAGAGCGGTTGATTGGAGAGGTCGGTGTATATATAGGTGTTACCGCAACCCCCGCTAGGCTCGATTTAAATAGAACACATAAAAACCAAAACGAATATTGGATAGATTTTCCGCCTCACTCAAACTACGTTGGCCAGGACGTTTTTTTTCCAGTCCGACTAGAAAGCCTAAATTATAATCTTTTCTTCCTTCCTGATGCAGGTGATATCCCAAAACATTTGCGAGAAGCACTGTTTCATTTTCTTATTTATGTCGCATATTTGAACACCGAAATTAATGATCCTGAACAGAATTACTCGATGCTAATCCACACAAGCGGCAAAAAAGACGACCATGTCATAGACTACAAACAAGTAATTAAAATATTTGAGACCCTTCGGGACGAGAGAAATAGTAACCATGAAGCCTACTATAAAAATATCTGGGACAAAGCATCATTAATGTATCCGGACAAAAAATCCGAGATCGTTAAGTATATAATCTCTAATTGTGATCGCAATAATATAGTAGTAATGAATAGCGATAAAGAAGTAAATGCTGCCGACAACAGAACCGCGACCAGTCCTTCGGCACCGTTTACAATAGTTATTGGAGGGAATATTGTGTCACGTGGTGTGACGTTTAATAATTTGCTCCTGATGTTTTTTACCCGAGATGTCAAACATAGGTTGCAGCAAGACACATATATTCAAAGAGCGAGAATGTTCGGGTCTCGCAAATCATATCTAAGCTATTTTTCGCTAGTAATTCCCAAAACGCTGTATCTAGATTGGCAGAGATGTTTTATTTTTCATAGGTTATCGCTTGAAGCTAGAAAGCAAAATAATCGCTCGCCTGTGTGGCTTGATGGTGAAAGAATAACAGCCGCAGCAAGTTCTAGTATTGATAAGACAAATATCCTAGTAGATAAAGGCGAAATGAGTTTTGGCCTATTTGATTTCGATCTAGTCGGAATTAACAGCATATTAGGGGCGAATATTTCGGCATTGCAAAAGGTGAAGTCGGTAGCAGCGCTCGTCGGTAATCAGTGTTTACCAGATTATCTAATAAATTATATGGAAAATTTCTGCCCTGCTGGCGATGATTCGATTGCCGTACACAGCCCAAAAAGCATATCAGGCTATGCTGATAAAAAAGGTGAAATTGATAAGTCGACGATAACACGTACTAAAGGGTTTATTGGTGAGAATCAACTTGAGTTGTCTAAATATCAAAATGCAATTCATCATATCAATATTCTTTTTAATGATACGGGCAAAGCTCGCGTATTCTATAAATATCGGGGCAGCATCAGATTTTTAAAAACTGCTAAGCAAAATGATTAAAGAATTCGAATTTTTCCACGGCGTAGTCTTCACGCAAATTATTCACGCCGCAAAGAATGGAATTTCTGTTAAGCCTTATCCCACAGAGGATAATGCCTCTTATGTTATTAATGACAAAATTGGTTTATATATAAAATACTCTGCAAAGCGACTTTCACCATGGATTTTTTCCTTCCAAACCAGACACCAAGATGAAATTTCAGAAATGAAAAACAATATTGGAGAGGTTTTATTACTCTTGGTTTGCAATGACGATGGAGTTGTCGTTCTAAGCTTTAATGAGCTGAAACAAATTCTAGATGAATCTCATGGTGAAACAGAGTGGATAAGTGTAGCTCGAAGTCAAAGAAAAATGTTTTCTGTAAAAGGGTCAGATGGGGAACTGCAATTTAAAGTTGCCAGAAACGATTTTCTCGATAGAATATTTTACATCCTTAATGCCCCCAGATAGAAAAGTACAAGCTTCTTAGAGACGAACGCCCACCAAAGGGGCATTGCATGTCGATGCTCAAATTTCTCGACGCAACGTCAACAACGCGTCCCTTTGGATATCTCAAAGTAGGGCGCGAGGTTGTCGAAATAGGAGGTAGCATGCTATCATCGAGTAAATCTGATCAGATACGTCTTCTTGACGATTTTATGAATGTATTGCAAAAGATAGCGATACCGTTGTTACCGCTTGCATTCATTATAGCAGTAGCAGCACAGCATTATAGTGAAAACGGCAGCATAACAGGTTGGCCTAAGACCGTATTGCAAAGTGTGTTCTCAATCTGTACATCTTTGGTTGCTGCCCTTTTGATATCTTTAGTTGCAAAACCAATATACGATAGATATACAAAGCTTCGTAGCCATATCCAGGAAGAGCAAAAAGTCAATAATCTTCATAATCTGATAGAACAATCGCTGCTTCCTATTTCAAGTCAAATAGTAAATATTGAACGACTGCTAAGTGATGCCGCACCTCCTGTAAATAAGTTCTTTGACACATTCCATGACATTGACTGGAAGGTCCAATTAGAAGGAGCCACTAAAGTAGACCTGGCAGTTTTTTATTGGTCGACTGATTGGTTGTCAAAAAACCTTCAGTTTTTCGAAAAAGAAGTTGCTCATGGAATGCTTTTAAACATATACCTACCACATCCTGCATCATTTCAAAGTAATTTTATCCAGGGTGGCCATCTAACATCCCGAGCCACTAACAAAATAATTCAAACGGCAGTGCTGTTTGAACATAAACTATCTGTCATACCAAACGGAAAGTATAATCTATATTTTGTTAACCACGGGATTAATTACATGTTCGCCAGAATCGAAAAAGGAATCGAAGCGTTTTTTATATTCTCGCCATTTCAGGGAAGCACTGATTCAATAGCATCTAAGCCACCAGCAATATCTATCAACGAATTCAAGTCGAATGACGAAATACGGGGCTACATAAAGTTTGAGCTTGAACATTTGAGGAAAGGGAAATTGCTTTCAGAAATTGATGTTCCAAAATATCTAGCATGGGAAGCAGGGCGGGTCATTGTTAGCCCTAACCTTACCTGTCCTGGTAAGTGTGCCTTTTGTTATGTCGAGTCATTAAGAGATACTGCCGTGCACCGTTCTGAAATCAAGCCAATGGGTCGACTGATTGCTAGTTACCTTGCTACGGATGCTAAATTTGTTCCTGGCAAGCATGGAACAGCTATATTAATAGGCGGCATGTCGGATCCATTCCACAATACTAATGCTGACACAACAATTGACATAATTAGGACACTTTGTGATGAGGGGACAGATGCTGGGCTGACAAACATAATTCATATTTCAACTAGGCATTGCATCGATAACATAAAAATTATTACAGAACTAGCTCAATACAATAATGTTGTACTTAATTATTCTATATGCTCAATCGATGGAGAATATGAGATGGGTGCTTATTCAATTAAAAAGAGGTTTGCAGAAGCTAAGGTTGCATTGCAGGCAGGCATCACTACAGGTATATATCTCCGCCCTGTTATTCCGGGAATTACAATCAATCACGTCGAGGCTTTAATAGAGCAAATACTGAATTTAGGTGTTAAGTTTGTTACCGTAGGTGGTCTTTATGTAGACGCTAGGATTATTAATCGACTGAAAAAATATTCAATACCTACTTTATATAATTTTGAAAAAACAAAAAAACATGTGCTTGACCAAAGAGGGCTTCTTCAAAAAGTTGCAGATGATGATACGGAAAAAATAATTGATGCAATGAAGACGGCGGGGCTTACTACCTTTAAATCTTCCATGGATTTAGTGAGGCACCTTCAGACTGGTGCTATGTTTTAAAGGGAGCAATAGGGTCACCCATTTAAAGGGCAGGGAACAATAGGGGCAAGTCTTGCGGCTTGACATTGCTCACCACGGACTACAAGTAACTTATATTTGCTGATTCGTTGGTGGAAACTTGCAGGTGCTATGAACAAAGACACCATCATTCGCCACGCCATAGCTCCAGCCATCATGCCGGTCATCTTCTTTGCCGTTGCCTTGACGCCCGTGGATTTGCTGGGCTGCAAAACACGGGGTCTCGTTGCTTTCTCGATAGCCTTCGTGAGCGGCTTGGCGGGCTTGCAGAACATAGGGTCACGTCTTTTATTTTGGTGTTCTGTTGATTTTCTATAACTCGCGTGTGCAAGCTTGCAGGTGCTATGAGCAAGGAAACCATCATTCGCCACGCCATTGTTCCTTTCATCATGCCGGTCCTCTTCTTTGCCGTTGCTTTGGCTACCGTGTCCCTTGAATTCCGGCTCCTCTATGCAGTCACCGTGTTCCTCGCCTCGATCAGCCCCGGTCCCAGCATCCGGGAGCAGCATGCCGGATGCTGAGGAAAACAGGGATGGTGCGCTACTCTATTATATTGACCGGAATAAGTTACTATAGTAATATTCAAACAGGTAAGGAGGTAAAGCGATGAATCCACTTCTCAAACGCATATCAGTCGACCCAAACGTTTGCTTCGGCAAACCCTGTATCCGCGGGACACGTATCTGGGTGTCGCTCATTCTCGACTTTCTGGCAAACGGCATGACCAATGAAGAAGTTCTTGCGGAATACCCCCAGCTTAACAAGGAAGACATTCAAGCCGCGATAGCCTACGGCGCGGAGATGTCACGGGAGCGGTTTGTCGAGGTTGCGGCCGGATGAAGTTCAAGCTGGACGAGAATTTCGGGACCCGGACGCAACAGCTATTCCGGATCCATGGTCACGATGTTAGGACCGTACGAGACCAGAAGTTGCAAGGCTGCTCCGATCAGCGGCTTTATGAAGTTTGTCGCGCGGAGCAGCGTTGTCTGGTAACACTTGACCTGGATTTTTCCGATGTACTGCGGTTTCCTCCTCAGCAAGCCCACGGTATCGTTGTCATCCGTGTTCCCCATAATCCCACCTTGCCCCTGCTCGAACAATTGGTCCGGCAATTCCTAAATACGCTCGAAACTATGCCGCTCGATAAGAAGCTGTGGATCGTCGAAACTGGACGCATCCGTGTTCACCAGGCAGAAGACGCGGAAACTGAGTAACTTGTATTTGCTGATTTGCTGGTGCAAGCTTGCAGGTGCTATGAACAAAAACACCCTCATTCGCCACGCCATTGTTCCGGCCATCATGCCGGTCCTCTTCTTTGCCGTTGCTTTGACGCCCGTGGATCTTCTGGGCTGTAAAACACGGGGGCTCGTTGCTTTCTCGATAGCCTTCGTGAGCGCTTTGGCGGCCTTGGGCACGGCTGGTATGGCGTTGAAGGGCAGGGTGAAAGGCGAGGCCGGTTCAGAGAAGTGGATCGTTACCACGCTGATACTGACCATCCCGGTCGTTGCGCTGCTTGTTCTGGCTTAGCTGGACATTTTCTTTATTCGATGATCTTGACGCCTATCGGCGAAAGGTATATACTATTGGTGATACTTGCAAAGGAGGTGTTCCATGTCCAAGACTCTTTCCCTGAAACTTCAGGATGATATCTTTTTAGAAACCGAGGAAGTCATCGCGGCGGTCCATAAACCGAGAAATTCGTACATTAACGATGCCGTAAGTTTCTACAACAGGTTTATGAAAAGAACGCTTCTGCGGAAGCGGCTGCAAAAAGAATCTCGCCTGGTATCGGAGTCTTCACTTGAGGCGCTGCGGGAACTGGAGCTGATAGAAGACAAACTGACGAAATGACGCCTCGAAAATTCAACGTTTATACCGCAGACCTCAATCCTCGATTCGGAACCGAACCAGGTAAAGTTCGCCCGGTGGTCGTTGTACAAACGAATCTTCTGAATGAATATCATCCCAGCACGATTATCTGCCCGATTACCACGAAGATCCACCCCGAGGCGGCGATCCTGCGCATACATCTCAAAAAGGGAGAGGCTGGACTGGAAAAGGATTCCGATATCATCGTTGATCAGATGCGATCGATCGACAATAAGAGGTTTCGCGGTCATCTCGGCGAGATATCAGATAAAAATAAACAGCTTCTTCTCGGTAGCCTGAGAATCCTTGTTCTTGAATAAGCGCCCGTAGTAACCCCCTTGTTCTTCAAAATCCCATCGTTCTTTCACGCTTTCCCCCCTGAAAAACCACGGAAAAAACAGTTGCAACGAGTTTTAAGATATTGTATATTCACACACTATGCCGATGACCATTACAGAAAAGATACTGGCCGCGCACTGCGGCAAAAAGGAAGTAAAACCGGGCGAATTGATCAATGCGAAGCTCGACCTCGTTCTCGCGAACGACATCACCGCGCCGATCTCGATCAAGGAGTTCCGCGGCGCCAACGCGAAGAAGGTGTTCAATCCCGACCGGATCGCGCTGATCCCGGACCACTTTGCGCCGAACAAGGACATCGCATCGGCCGAGCAATGCAACATGCTCCGCCAGTTCTCGCGCGAACACGATCTCTCCCTGTACTTCGAGGTCGGCAAGATGGGCGTGGAGCATGCGCTCCTGCCTGAGCAGGGGATCGTGGTGCCCGGCGATGTGGTGATCGGCGCAGACAGCCACACCTGCACCTACGGCGGACTGGGAGCCTTCTCGACCGGCGTGGGCAGCACTGATGTTGCCGCGGCCATGATCACGGGCGAGGCCTGGTTCAAGGTCCCCGAGAGCATGAAGTTCATCTACAAAGGCAAACTCGGCAAGTGGGTCGAGCGGCAAGGACATCATCCTGCACACCATCGGCGATATCGGCGTGGACGGAGCGCTCTACCGGGCCATGGAATTCACCGGCGAGGTGATCAAGAAGCTTCCCATGGCCGGCACGCTTGACCATCTGCAACATGGCGATCGAAGCGGGCGGCAAGAACGGCATCATCGAGCCTGACGAGATCACCGAGAAATATGTGTCGAAGCGGGCGCAGCGCAAGTACAAGTTCTACAAGAGCGACAAAAAAGCGAACTATGTGGACGTGCGCGAATACGATCTGACCGGCATGGAGCCGCAGATCGCCTGCCCGCACCTTCCCGAGAACGTGAAGCCCGTGAGCCAGCTGGGCTCCATCAATATCGACCAGTCCGTGGTCGGCTCCTGCACCAACGGCAGGATCGAGGACATGCGCGAGGCAGCGAAGGTCATCAAAGGCCACAAGGTGCATCCCTATGTGCGCATGATCGTGATCCCGGCCACGCAGGCGATCTACAAGCAGTGCATTAAAGAAGGCCTGGTGGACATCTTCATCGATTCGGGAGCTGCGTTCAGCACGCCGACCTGCGGCCCCTGCCTCGGCGGTCACATGGGCATTCTCGCCGCTGGCGAGCGCGCCATTGCCACGACGAACCGCAATTTCGTCGGCAGGATGGGCTCTCCCAAGAGTGAAGTCTATCTGTCCAATCCGGCAATAGCTGCGGCATCGGCCGTGCTCGGCAGGATCGGAAGACCGGAAGAACTGAAGTAAAGTATAAATCTTTGGACGCGGATGAACGCGGAAAAGGCGGATTAAGGCAGAAAGGGCGATAAAGCTCAGGTTTTAAATCTGCGTGCATCTGCGAAAATCTGCGTCACATTTTGAGGTTATAATGAAATTCAAAGGCAATGCATGGAAATTCGGGGCAGATGTGGATACGGACGCGATCGTTCCGGCGCGGTATCTGAACACGTCCGACCCGAAAGAACTGGCTAAACACTGCATGGAAGACTCCACGAATCCCGACTTCATGAAGAAGATGAAGGCCGGCGATATCATTGTTGCCGACAAGAACTTCGGCTGCGGATCGTCGCGCGAACATGCGCCGATCGCGATCAAGGCCGCGGGAGTGTCCTGCGTTGTGGCCAAGAGCTTTGCCCGGATCTTCTACCGGAACTGCTTCAACATGGGACTGCCGATCTTCGAGAGCGTCGAGGCGGTTGACGGGATCAAGGAAGGCGACCAGATCGAAGTGGACGCCGACGATGGCGTGATCCGCAATCTTACGTCGAACAAGACCTTCAAGGTCGCACCGGTGCCGCCGTTTATGCAGGAATTGATCGCCGCCGGCGGGCTTATGGCATATACGAAGAAGAAGGCAGGCCTGTAATTGACAGCGTGTTTCAAACTGATGAAAACGCTCCAGCCTCATCAACAGCAGCAGACCGACAATTCCTTCTGCACTATCTGCGTTTATCACTCGATGAATCTCGATCATTCATTGTACAACGGCAAAGGGCTCGCCGATCTGCCCGATGATGGATGCTCGCTCGACTTTGTTCCCGGAGACGAGGGTTGCAGCGAGATGAGGACGAGCAATTGCAGCGTGAGAAAAATGAGATGAAACGGCTGAGTTTCAGGGTGGACGGGATCACGTGCTCGGGATGCGCCGTTGATGTTGAGACGGTATTAAAGAACACTGACGGAATATACGGCGCGGAAGCCAGTTATTCGAATGGATCCGTTAATATCGATTATCATCAAGAAGAAATCGATGAGAGCCAGGTCCGGGAGCTTATCAAGAAGCTTGGTTTGAAAATTTCTTAACTATAGTATTGTTTCAATTCAGAAGCGGAGGAATCATTATTCATGGCAAAGACCTACAAGATCGCATTGATCCCCGGTGACGGAACCGGGCCGGAAGTTGTTAAAGAAGCCGTAAAAGTCATCAATGCCGCCGCAGCCAAGGGTGGATTCAAGCTCGAATTCGCCGAATTCGACTTCGGCGCGGCGCGGTATCTGAGGACCGGCGAGACGCTTCCTGACAGCGCAATCGGTGAGTTCAAAAAGTTCGACTCCATGTTCCTGGGCGCCATCGGGCATCCCGATGTGAAACCCGGCATCCTGGAAGCAGGGATCCTGCTCAAGATACGCTTTGCCCTGGACCAGTACATCAATCTTCGTCCGGTGAAGCTCTATCCCAACGTGGAGACGCCGCTCAAGGACAAGGGACCCGAGGACATCGATTTCGTGGTGATCCGCGAGAACACGGGCGGCATCTACACGGGCCACGGCGGAGCAACGCGCGTGGGCACGTCCGAGGAGATCGCCACGCAGCTCATGGTGTATGACCGCCGCACCGGTGGACCGCTGTCTGAAGTATGCCTTCGAACTGAAGAAGAAGCGCAATGCCATGAATCCCGAAGTACGCTGCAAAGCCGATCACGCTCATCCATAAACGGAACGTGCTGACCCACTGCGGCGACCTCTGGTTCCGCGCTTTCGAGGAGATGGGCGCGAAACAGTACCCGGAGCTCAAGCGCGACTATAATCACGTCGATGCCGCGAACATGTGGTTCGTGAAGAACCCCGAATGGTTCGATGTGGCTGTCACGGAAAACCTGTTCGGCGACATCATCACCGACCTCGGCGCCATGATCCAGGGCGGGCTCGGCGTTGCTTCCGGCGGGAACATCAACCCCGAAGGCGTTTCCATGTTCGAGCCCATGGGCGGCAGCGCGCCGAAGTATGCGGGCCAGAATGTGATCAATCCCATGGCGGCCATCGGCGCAGCCATGATGATGCTCGATTCGCTTGGCGAAACAAAGTCTGCGCAATCGATCGAGGCGGCCATGATCGCGACGATGAAAAAGATGAAGAGCCAGGCAGCAGGGAAGATGGGCATGTCCACGACCGAAGTAGGGGACATGGTGGCAGGACTGCTTTAGAAAGAATTGCGGATTTCGGATTGCGGATTGCGGAATAAAACAAAAGGGGAATAGAGCAATGATGCGAGTTGGATTTATCGGCTGGCGCGGCATGGTGGGCTCGGTGCTCATGGGCCGGATGAACGAAGAAAAGGATTTCGATCTGATCGACCCGGTGTTCTTCACCACCTCGAACGTCGGCGGCAAGGGGCCGAATGTCGGCAAGGATGTGCCGGCGCTCAAGGATGCGAAGAACATCGACGAGCTGAAGGCAATGGATGCCATCGTCTCCTGCCAGGGCGGCGATTATACCAACGAAGTCTATCCCAAACTGCGTGCTGCAGGCTGGAAGGGCTACTGGATCGACGCGGCATCAGCCCTTCGCATGGAAAAGGACGCCATCATCATCCTCGATCCGGTCAACATGAATGTGATCAAGGACGGCATGGCAAAGGGCATCAAAAACTACATCGGCGGCAACTGCACCGTGTCGCTCATGCTCATGGCCCTGGGCGGACTGTACGAGCGCGGGCTGGTTGAATGGATGAGCGCCATGACCTACCAGGCGGCTTCGGGCGCCGGCGCGAACAATATGCGCGAGCTTATCAAGCAGATGGGCTCCATTCACGGCAACGGTGAAGAGTCTGCTGGACGACCCGGCAGGCGCGATCCTGGACATCGACCGCAAGGTTTCCGACCACATCCGCTCCGATGCCTATCCCAAGGAGTTCTTTGGCGTGCCGCTTGCCGGTTCGGTCATTCCCTGGATCGACAAACAGCTCGACAACGGCCAGAGCAAGGAAGAATGGAAGGGCCAGGCTGAGACGAACAAGATCCTGGGCCGGGAGGGGAATCCCGATCCCGATCGACGGCACCTGCGTGCGCGTCGGCGCCATGCGCTGCCACAGCCAGGCGCTCACGATCAAGATGACCAAGGACGTGCCGCTCGCCGAGATCACGGACATGATCGCCAAGCACAACAAGTGGGTGAAGGTCGTGCCGAACGTGCGCGAGATCACCATCCGCGAGCTGACCCCTGCAGCGATCACCGGAACGCTCACGGTGCCGGTCGGACGCCTGCGCAAGATGAACATGGGGCCGACGTTCCTGAACGCGTTCACCTGCGGCGACCAGCTCCTGTGGGGCGCTGCGGAACCGCTTCGCAGAATGCTGCGCATTGTGGTGGAAAAATAGAACGTTGACAATGCTTAAGAAAAAGAAGCTCAATATGTTGTTGCCGTTGCCGGCGCCACCGGGGTCGTGGGCAAGGAAATGATCGAGATCCTTGAAGAGCGCAATTTCCCGGTAAGCGAGCTCGTGCCGCTGGCATCGGAACGCTCCGCAGGGGAACGGGTCGACGTTCCGGGACAAAAGCTGGGTTGTCAAGAAGCTGTCCAAGGACTCATTTCAAGGCGTGGATATTGCGCTTTTCTCCGCAGGCGCCGAGCGCAGCCTGGAGTTCGCCCCTTCGGCAGTGACGTCCGGCGCAGTCGTGATCGACAACTCGAGCGCTTTTCGCATGGGCCCGAAAGTGCCGCTCGTGGTCCCGGAAATAAACGCCCATGCGATCGCCGGTCACGCGGGCATCATTGCGAACCCGAACTGCTCGACCATCGGCATGGTCATGGCGCTCAAGCCGATCCACGATGCGGTCAGGATCAAGCGCATCGTGGTCACGACCTTCCAGTCCGTTTCCGGGACCGGGAAGGAGGCCATTGACGAGCTGGCAGGCCAGACCGTGGCGCTCCTGAACTTCAGGGATATCGAAACGAAGGTGTATCCCCACCAGATCGCGTTCAACTGCCTGCCGCATATCGATGCCTTTCTCGAAAACGGCTACACCAAGGAAGAGATGAAGATGGTGAACGAGACCAGGAAGATCCTGGAAGATGAATCGATCGGGGTGACCGCGACCACGGTCCGGGTGCCCGTGTTCCGCTGCCATTCCGAGTCGGTGAACATCGAGACCGAGAAAAAGATCTCGGCCAACGAGGTGCGGGCACTTCTCTCGTCGGCGCCGGGTGTCATCGTGTATGACGATCCGAAAAAGAACCTCTATCCGCTGGCCATTGATACGGCAGGCAAAGATGAGGTCTACGTGGGAAGGATCAGGGAGGACGAATCGATCCCGAACGGGATCAACCTGTGGGTCGTATCGGATAATCTGCGCAAAGGCGCTGCGTTGAATGCGGTGCAGATCGCTGAACATTTGATAGCGTGAATCGTTGAGGGCGAGATGGCGGAGCTCGGACGTACCTGTTCCGTCTCGCCTGCTGAATGCATCTATGTATAATCTCATCTCGAAAATATTCGACAAGCTTGAGCGGGGCCTGAGCCCCCGGGAGAAGACGATCCTTGTCTCGCTGATGCTCGTCATCTCGGTGCTCGGCATCGTCCTTGCGGTCCGGTACTATAACTATATCCAGAAAAACCCCGAGTTCTGCAACAGTTGCCATCTTATGGAAGAGGCGTACACGGCCTGGAAGCTCTCGGGCCACCGGAACATGGTGTGCCAGGAGTGCCACCAGCTCGGCATGATCGAGCAGAACCGGCTGCTGGTGAAGTTCGTGTTCACCACCGAGAGAAAAGCGCCGGAGCCGCACGGGAACGAGACGCCCTGGAAGACCTGCACGAACTGTCACTGGGACGAGGCAGCCCAGGGTTCTTTGACCGTGAACAAATCAACGGGCCATGCGCGGCACGTGTTTATGGAGAAACTGCACTGCAAGGATTGTCACAGCCGGAAGGTGCATTCGTTCAGGCCTGAGAAGGACGCCTGTCTGCGGTGCCATAAGGATTGGCAGGTCCATGGGATAGGGATGGAGGATATCTCCTGCCTCAGGTGCCATCCCTTTTCACCCAAGAAACAGGAAGCGTTCATCCCGGACCGGGAGCGATGCCTTTCCTGTCACCGAAAGTCGTCAAAGACAACGTTCCCGGACCGGGTGCCGATGGCGAGGCTCAACTGCTATGAATGCCACAAGCCGCATGCACGCATCAAACCGTCGGACGAGGACTGCCTCCGGTGTCACACGCGCGAAGTGCTGTTGCTCAAACCGGTTCACCGGTTCGACCAAACACTGCGCGGGTTGCCATGCTCCTCACCGGTGGACAGCGACTTCACGCTGACGACTTATGCCCGTTTCCGTGCCTGTTTTCGGGAAAAAATCGTTTGGCTCCACCTTATAGATCCTGGAGAGCGTAACGATTTTCTGCATGCTGGGGTTGGTCTCCTGCCCGGATTCAAGGCGTGAGATATACCCCTGCGTGATCCTGCCCCGATGGTCCGTGGCCCCCTGTGAGAGGCGGGCAACCTGGCTCATGGACAGTTTGTTCTTGGCGCGCATTTTTTTAAGTTTTTATGAAAGGCTCATATTTGTAGTATATACCATTTTTTTCACGCAGTGTCAACAAAAAGTTGCATAAATTATTTTTTCTTGTTGCTTGAATATGCAAATATATGTGCTACACTTAAAGTTGTAAATGCAGTTGTTGTTAAACCTGGGTTATGGAATTCTTCATACAAAAATCATAAAGTGAGGTGAATGCCATGTACCGTATTGAAATTCTTGAGAAAAAGCGCTTAGAAAAAGGGCTGAGCTATACCGAGATTGCCGATAACTTGGGAATGCATAAAGTAACGGTATCAAGGACGCTCAAGGGGACCACCTTGAAGCCGCGGACGGTCAAGCTTCTCGCAGACTATCTTGGTGTTGAAATGGAACGTATCGTCCAGTAGTTTCTTTGCGGTTTTTTTCACGGAAGTCCGGGCGACAGGAAAGCAAAAAGGGTAAGGCAGAAATGCCTTGCCCTTTTTGTTTTCAAAACGGAAATCAGTATGGTACAATTCCTGCCGCGATGCATGGTGGTGCAGGAGAACGAATGAAAGAGTACCTGGTGGTTGCCCGCAAAGCGGCGTTGCTAGCCGGTGGGTTGCTGCGAGACAATCTCGGAGGCAAGCGAACCATTGCGGCCGCCAAAGGTCAGGGAGCGCATCTGAACGGAAAGCGCATCCGCCGCGACGGATCGGCAGCCCTCGATCTGTGTTCCGTGGCCGCAGGACGCTTTGACGGTTTCTGGGAGTTGAAACTAAAGCCCTGGGACGTGGCAGCGGGCAGCCTGATCGTGCGCGAGGCCGGCGGGACTATTTCCGATTTCCGGGGTATGCGATCCAGTATCCACGACCAGGAGATCGTTGCCAGCAACGGCATGATCCATAGCAAGATGCTCGCGATACTCCAAAAATAGCAGCGCGATAGCGGGAGATCGCAGCGGGAATCTCTCATCCCTCTCAGCCCATGACAAAAAAGATCATCTCGGATGTTTCCATCGTCCATTGTGCAGATTACGACCAGGATCGCGTGGAGCAGGCCGTGCGCCGGTCCGTCGATCTGCTTGGCGGCATCTCCACGTTCGTCAAGCCCGGAGACCGGGTCCTGATCAAGCCGAATCTCCTGAAGGCCTGTCAACCTTCCGGCGCCATAACAACGCATCCCGAGATCCTTCGCGCCGCCATACGGCTGGTCAAAGAGGCCGGGGGCACGGCACTCGTCGGCGACAGTCCCGGATTCGGCGAGCTCCGGAAGGTATGCGAAGGATCGGGGATCATGGAGGTGGTCCAGCAGGAGGGAGCGGCCCTGGCGGACATGGAAGAAGCCGTGCTTCTGAAGAACCGGGGACAATTTCAGCGGTTCGAGATCGCCCGGGCGGTCCACGAAGCGGACCTGGTCGTCAATCTTCCCAAGCTCAAGACCCATGGCATGATGACGCTCACGGGTGCGGTAAAGAACCTCTTCGGCTGCATCCCCGGGAGGAGGAAAGTGCAATGGCATTTCAACACAGGCGTAAACCGCGATGCCTTCGCGCGGATGCTCGTCGAACTCTCGGCGCTCATTAAGCCGCGTCTTACCATCATGGATGCCGTTGTCGGCATGGAGGGGAATGGACCGGGCAGCGGCGACCCACGCCCTGTCGGCGTTGTTCTTGCGGGGCGGGACCCGGTGGCGCTCGATGTGGTCTCGGGAACGATGGTCGGAGCGGACCCATCGCTGCTCTATGTTGTGCGGGCCGCTACCGCGGCAGGCATCGGCGAGACGCGGCTGGACAGCATCAGCATTCTCGGAGCAGCGCTCGCGAGCGTCATGGTCAGAGGGTTCCGGCTGCCGCCCCAGGAGCATCTCGAGTGGAGGGTGCCTGAGTGGGCCCGCGGGTTTCTCAAAGACGCACTCACCACGCGGCCGGTGATCGACCACTCGCAGTGCATACGCTGCGGCATCTGCCAGGGGCATTGTCCGCAAGGGGCGATCGACAGCACCAGCGGGCGGTTCGAGATCAGCTATCGTCATTGCATCCGCTGTTTCTGCTGCCAGGAATTCTGCCCCCAGGGGGCCATAACCGTGGGGCAAGGGTGGGCGCTTAAACTGGTACCTTCTCAGCACAAGCGGTAACGCCACGCCTCATTCGTCCTGCTCGCTCGTGCTCTCCTGAACCGCATCATCTCCTATTCCTTCCTGGTCGAACATCAACGATTCCATGGCCTGCTCATCGGTTTCATCCATCTCGTATACGGTCTCATCGTTGGTATGCGGCCGTGCGTCGATGCCCCGTTCCCAGAGTTCAGCGTGAATGAATGGTTTCACCGTTATCGGCACCAGGGGGTCCGCATAAAGCTCCCTCAGGTCCTGCGCGGTCATGCGACTGAAAAAGCGTATGCTGCAGGACAATGGCGTCTGCGCGTTCCGTACCAGAGACAATCGTACGGCCGTCCGGCAGGACCAGTTCGGATGTTCCGCGATCATGCCGATGGTTTCCGGGAGACTGTCCTTGCGGCTGATGTATTTGAAGAGGTGGCCTTCCATAAGGTGCGGGTTGCCGAGGCATGTTCGAACGATCCCCGTGTCGCGACTCCGCAGCAGCGCGCACAGGACGTTCCCCGCAGCCCGTCGTGCAAGGGTCTTCTGGATGCCGAGTGGCATGGCTGGAATGCGCTCGATGATCATTGCTTCGATCTTCTTTCGATAGGGGAGGGGAAGGAAATGATCACGCGTGATATCGGCGAGATCGAAAAGCCGGAGATGCCGCGCGAGAGACAGGGAAACGAAAAGCGGCGTTTTCGGGTTTTTTGCGACGGCCATTCGCAGGACATAACTCTCTGCCCAGCGCCGGTCCTTTGCTATCGCTTCGAGGACATCGGCCGACAGGTTCCTTCTGTTCGCAAGGACCAGTGCATGCTCTTCGGTCAGCAGGCGGTTCGTGAGCAGCGCCTTGAGGACCCTGGGCGAGGGATCGTGGAGAAAGGAATCAATGCCCGCTTCCCGGACGGTTGCCGCACGCTCTGCCCGTTGTTCCACGGTCTCGGTCGTTTGCATACTGCCTATTATACGGTTTTTCAAACCTATTGACAAATTGTATCGTTTTCTGTATTTTGTTACCTTAACAAACTGAATTAAGACAGTTTTTCTGTTCAGCCGGGATTTCGCCAGAGTATGGTTTTCTGTGTTCTGCGAGGTTGCAATGGAACGAACGCTGCTCCTGAACGCGACATTCGAGCCGTTAAAGGTCATTTCATGGCAGAAAGCGATCACCCTGCTGACCCAGGGCAAAGTCGAGGTGATCGACTTCTATGACCGCGACATTCGGGGTGTGTCGATCACCTTCAGGCTCCCCTCTATTCTGCGACTGCTCAAACTCGTCAAGATCAAGCGCGCCTGCAAGGACGTGCGGTTCTCCCGCGCCAACATCTATCAACGCGATAAGTACACCTGCCAGTACTGCAAGGCCAGATATCCCGCCGAGGACCTTACCTTCGATCATGTGATCCCGCAGGTGCAGGGCGGCCAGGCCACGTGGGAGAATATCGTTACCGCCTGCCTGCGGTGCAATAACCGGAAGGGGGGCAGAACGCCCCGCGAGGCCGGGATGCGCCTGATCCGGCAGCCTGTCAAGCCGCGGTGGTTGCAGGTGGTCACGCTCACCTTCGGGATCAAGAACGCTCCCTTGAGCTGGCGAGATTATCTCTACTGGAACATCGAACTGAACAATGACGGCTGAAATGGTTCTTCCCATGCACCCCTGACCTGCCCAAAAGCTTTTTCAGAAGATCAACGGGGGTGGTTTCCCGGCCCTGCTTCGTACCGCTTCAGCATCGTCCCGCCACAGGCCTGCCCGTGCCGTTTTTTTTCTTGTCAAGGTTTTCGTTTGATGTTATAGTCCACCTCGCTCACCGGAAGCGGTACTGGATGGAGGATCCATGTTGAAAAAATCGATACTTGCCGCCATTTCATTCTCGCTGATGCTCTGCGTCAGCCAGGCCTTGGCTTTTCCGAATTTCACGCAGAACGAGTTCACGACCGCTGAAAGTCTCGATCCGGGGATGACGCAGACCGGCATGCACTTCACGCTGGGTGATCACTACCGGTCCTTCTATCCCGAGATCCGATACGGCCTGGGCGCGCTCGTGGAGGTCGGTGTCAAGTTCGGAGTAACGTCAGCGCGACTTCAACCGAAGGACAAGCTCGGCGGGCTGGTCGGCATTGATCTGAAGTATCAACTGATCAAGGAAGCCGAAGGAATTCCGCTTGACCTCGCTGTTGACCTGGGTTTGGACAATACGATCATCAATAGCAGCAATGCGAGCGAGATTACCTTTTCCACCATTTTAAGCAAGAGCATTCCGCTCACTGAACGGGGATACAAATTCACACCCTACGGCGGCCTGGAGATGTCTTCGCTCTATGGGTCCTTGCCGGGGCTCGAAGAGGAAACCGCTCTTTATGTTTTTGGCGGATTTGAGTGGAAGCTCAGCCAGAAATTCATGATCCTGATGGAACTCAAGACCGGCAAGCACACCCAGGGCGGGCTTGGAATCAGGTTCGAGTACTAGGCGCGGTTGAATGGTCATACCGATGCGCACCCCAAACATAACAAAATATAACGCTCAGCAGGGCACGGTACAACGATCATTATGCCGCTTCCACGCACAGGGAATATTAAATATATACCGCTTGCGGTCATTTTCGAGGAACTGAGAACGGAGAAGGCCACGGGCACGCTGACACTCAAGGGCGGGCGGGTGGAAAAGTCCGTATTCTTCAAGGAAGGGCAGGTAATTTTCTCCAAGTCAACGGATATCAACGACCGCCTCGGCGAGATACTTGTGAAAGTCGGCAAACTGAAGAGAGAAGACCTCGACAGCGCGCTTGTTCTGCACCGAAAACACCTCGGGATGAAAAAGATGGGCGCCATCCTCGTCGAGAACGGCACGGTAACTCCCAAAGAGCTCTTCAATGCGCTCAAGACCCAGGTGAATGACATCATCGCCAGTCTTTTTACCTGGAGTCAGGCCGAGTATTCCTTCACTGAACAGCTTCCTGCCGATGTCATCCCGCTCCAGATCAATATCAAGGGATCGGTCTCAGATATCATCAAGCGCTTCAAAAAAAAGGCGTAGCGGGTCCGACCGGACCTGTCCGGCGTTTTGCCGGTTTTCGATGATTCCGCCTGCACTCCAGCTGTCCTTGCGGGGCTGGCAGGCATGCATCCACTCCATGGCAAGTAACAGGGAGGTCCGCAGTGAAGGCCCTTGAGCAAACCTCATTTCCTGAAGTGGCTGCGCGGATCAGTGCGCTGTACAGCGAAGCGGATGATGCCTTGCTTCTTGCCATGCTGGGGCAGGAGTACGTGGTCCGCCACCAAGGGATCTTTCTCCACGGCCAGAAGGCGCCTGAAAGCCATACGGGGGTCCTTCTCGAATATCTGTTCTCGCCGGGTACGGCGCTGGACATGCTGCCGTGGCGCAGTATCGGCGTTTTTGCCGGACAGACGCCCGCTGATTTCAGAAAAAAAGTTGAGCTGCCGATAGCGCAATATGCGGGAGACGTGGTTGCCCGCGCCAACACGGTGCTGCAGATGCTCGACGCTAAAACCGTGCCGAGTCTGATAGGCAGCGATCTGGCGATCACGGTGCGTGCTCTGCCGAAGGTCTCCCTGCATGTAGAGCTTTCCCAGGAAAGCCAGGATTTTCCTGCCGAGGCATGGGTCCTGTTCTCGCACAACGCGAATGAGTTCCTGAGCGTGGCGGGCATGCAGGCCCTTGCGGAGATATGCAAAGAGCGGCTCCTGGGCCTGCTGAGAATATACTGATTGCGGATTGCGGAATGCAGATTGCGGAATTAAACGCAAAGAAATACCTGATCGTCGCCCTGGATATCGACAGCGATTCGGAGGCGCTCGGCCTTGTCAGTGAGCTGAAGGACAAGGTGGGCATGTTCAAGGTGGGGCATCAGCTTTTTACCGCCTACGGCCCGGACATCGTGCGCCGGATCATCGGCATGGGCGGTCGTGTTTTTCTCGACCTGAAATATCACGACATCCCGAATACGGTCGCGAAGGCCGCTGCAGAGGCTGTCAAACTCGGCGTGAGCATCTTCAACGTCCATGCGCTGGGCGGACTGGACATGATGAAGGCGGCGGCGCTGTCCGCGTCGGAAACAGCGGAGAAGCTGCATCTTCCCCGCCCGGTCGTTCTTGCCGTCACGATCCTGACGAGCATGGATGAGCGAAGCCTGCGCAAGGAACTGAAGATCAACCGGTCGCTCCAGCGGGAGGTGGGACATCTTGCGCGGCTTGCCCAGCGGGCCGGCATGCATGGTGTTGTGGCCTCTCCGCAGGAGATCAAGATGCTGAGGAAGGGCATCCGGGGGAAGTTCGTGATCCTTACGCCGGGTGTCCGGCCCGCGTGGGCCGCACAGGACGATCAAAAACGGATCATGACGCCGGCAGAGGCCGTTCATGCCGGGGCCGATTACATCGTCGTCGGAAGGCCGGTGCTGAAGGCCGTGGACCGGAGCGATGCCGTGAAGAAAATTCTGGATGAGATCTCCCTGCAGCGAGCTTCGGCAGGAAGCAAATCAACAACCTGAGCCGATCGTAAACGTGTTCAGAAGATGTTCCCGGAGCACATACAAAATCGAACAGAAGCGAGGTATCTACAGAGCATGACCCAGGACGAAGTGTTGGACATTTATCAAAAGACCGGTGCGCTGCTGACGGGCCACTTTCTGCTTTCGTCGGGCCTGCACAGTGAGCGTTATTTGCAGTCGGCGCTGGTGCTTCAGCAGCCGGACATCGCCACCAGGCTTTGTGCCGCCCTGGCAGAGCATTTCAGAGATTCCACGATCGACGCCGTGATCGCTCCGGCCCTGGGCGGGGTGTTCGTGTCGCACGAGACGGCCCGTGCCCTGGGTGTGCGCGCGCTGTTCGCCGAGCGCGTGAACGGAGAGCTGACGCTCCGTCGCGGCTTCACCATCAAGCCGGGAGAGCGCATCCTGGTCGTGGAGGACGTGATCACGACCGGAAAATCGACCAGGGAGACGATCGAGGTGGTGAAAAAAGCGAACGGTGTTGTCGTTGCCGCGGCAAGCCTCGTTGACCGGTCCGGCGGCAAGGCTGAGCTCGGTGTGCCCTACCGATCATTAGTAACGCTTGACGTGCCCTCGTTCACTGCTGAAGAGTGCCCCCTCTGCAAGGCGGGCAGCGCGCCCATAAAGCCGGGCAGCAGGGGATTGAAATAAGGAAGGCCACAGAAACGCTGCCTGCATAAGTTTTCCCGCCCCGCTCCTCTCACCGCCGAAGTGATTCGCCCGATCCCGTCAACAATGCAAAAACCCGGGCCGACGCTGCCCCGGGCATGCCTTGTCGAACCCGCGCCCGCCCATTCAGGCGATGTGGGGCCCTGCATCATTCCAGACCTTCGCCGGAGGGAGAGGGCGGCTTTTAAAATGCATAGGATGTCGCTCAAACTGCATAATCTGCGCCTATTGCATCATCTGATCTTACAATTAGGGTTTGACGGGCTGGGCGCTTTTGATATAATTGAAACAGAGGAAAGGCGGCGCCTATGAGCAAGAGCGCTTTATCAGAGGAAAAGACAAACTATCCCGAAGGGACGCCGGAAGATGCACTGGAAGACCTCGCCGAGGAGTTTGCCGAAGACGAGGAAGAGGAGGAGCCGACTTCTGTCGAGGTGGCGGAAGCTGTTGAGGAGGTTGGAGGAGCTGACCTTGTCGACACCTATCTGAAGAACGTAGGCAAGTTCCCGATGCTCAAGATCGAGGAGGAACAGACCTATGTCCGCCTGCTCGAAGAAGGAAAGGCTTCGCTCAAAGAGATCGCCCTGAACTCACCGCTAGCCATACCGCGCGTGCTTGCGCTCGGCATCAATATCAAACAGGGGCTGGTGAAGGCGCAGGACGTTCTCCGGTACCCCGGCGAGTGGAAAGACGCCTATGAGGCGGATTTCATGAGGCAGTACAACCGCCTCAAGCGGCAGATGGCGAAGCGCGATGTAGCGCGCGCGACGGCGACGCTCAATCAGATGAGCCTGTCCTACCGCGAAATCGAAAAGATGATCAAGAAACTCCTCTTTATCGGCAAGCAGCTGGAGCGCGGCATTATCAGCGACGTGGAGCGGCTCGGGTTGGACGAAGAGACCATACGGGACATGGTCCGGCGGATCGAGGCCGAGGAGGACAAAGCCAAACTGGCCAAGGATGAGCTCGTCAAGGCCAATCTGCGGCTGGTGGTTTCGATCGCGAAGAAGTATGTGAACCGGGGACTGACCCTGCTTGACCTGATCCAGGAAGGCAATATCGGGCTGATGAAATCGGCCGACCGGTACGAGTCGGGGAAGGGCACCAAATTCAGCACCTATTCGACCTGGTGGATTCGGCAGCGCATCACCCGGGCGATCCTCGATCAGGCGCGGACCATACGGCTGCCGGTGCACCTGATCGAAGAGAGCACCCGCATCAGCCGCATCTATGCCAGGTTCATGCGGGAGAGGGGACGGGAACCCGCTCCTGAAGAAGTTTCGAAGCTCATGGGGCTGTCGGTGGTCAGGGTAAACGAGATCCTGCGCGCCATTCAGGAACCCGTGTCGCTCGAAACGCCGATCCTGTCGGAAGAAAAAGAGCTGAAGGACGTCATTATCGACGATAAGGCAGTCTCCCCGTTCAAGACCCTGGAGAACAACGAGGCGTCCAGCCGCATCGAGGAAGTGCTGGCTTCGCTGTCAGAGCGGGAAGAAAAGATCATCAGAATGCGGTTCGGAATCGGCGTCGGCAGCGAGCACACGCTCGAAGAGGTGGGCAAGTTCTTCAACCTGACGCGGGAGCGCATCCGGCAGATCGAGATCAAGGCGCTCAAGAAGCTGCGTCATCCTGCCAGGAGCAAAATGCTGAGGGAGTACGTCTAGACTATGCGTTGTTCGTTGCAGGAATGAACTCGATATCGGCAACAATGCTGGTTGCCTCGGTAAGGGAGGGTGTATCCTGCTCGGGATCGCTGACGTACGCGGCCAGAAGCGCGCGCGTGCCGTCCACCAGGAACCAGATTCGCCAGTGTGCCGGCGCTTCTTTGTCGTTGAAGGTATAGTCGATCGTGGCGACTGCCATGTCGCCGCGGTCTTCCACCTTTACCGCCTCCCGGGGAAAGGGGATGTCCCGCTCCTCGAGGGTGTCTTCGAGCAGCATTCGCGCGGCATCAGCAGGCGGAAGGGAAGTCTCTTCCCGCTCGATGAATGAAAGCTGCACCATGCCCGGCCAGCCGTCTTTTTCCAGGAGTACAAATCCCATCTCCTCCCGCTCATGCCATCCATCAGGAAGAAAAAGGTTTATCCAGCGCTCGTACGTTACTTTCTTGGCCATAATCAAACATTCTATCGGATGCACTAGAGGCAGTCAAATGAGTTTCACAAATAGGAGGGAAAGAACTGTTTATATGTATAATGCTTTTTTCAGGGCACCCATAATTTTGGAAGCCTCCAAAGCGGGCAGCGCCTGTCCGTCAAGCGTCAGATCGGGGGAGAGGGGTGGTTCATAGGCGGCCTGGATCCCGGGCACGTTGGTTGCGGTTTTTCCGGCAGCCTGCGCATAGATGCCTTTCGGGTCCCGCTTGACGCAGACCTCCTGCGGGCAGACCACGTACACCTCGATGAATTTAGGAATTTCCTGCCGGGCGTGGTCCCGGTATGCCCGTTTGTTGGCCGTTGCATCGAAGATCACGTTGATCCCGCTTCGGGTGATCAACCTGCCGATCAGCATCAGCGCGCGATAGAACCGGCTGCGCTCCTCATCGCTGTAGGTCGGCGCGGGCGTAAGGATCTTCCTCATTTCGTCCGACTCAAGCACGACCACGGACATGCGGATGTCATGGAGCTGCTTCACCAGCTCCCTGGTTATGGAGCTCTTGCCTGAGGCGGGAATGCCGGTCAGCCATAGGGCAAAGCCTTCCTGTTCGCTCATGCGAGGTACCTCTTCACGTTGTCGGGATCGAACCAGTCGGACCTGAGCACGTTCCCGATGAAGGTAAAGATCGTTTTCCGCACGTCCGTGGGAAGGTGCGGATACCAGATGGGGCTCGCGATCACGAGTCCCCGCCACGCAAAGAACGGGGCGATGACCTCGAGCAGTTCCCGGTCATCGGTCTTCGCGAGGTAGCGGTCCCAGAACAGGCTGAACAGCTTCTCAAAATCCCCTTCCAGCCTGCCGGAGCGCTGGAGCGAGAAGAACAGGTAGTTGATCGTCATGGTCGCCACATCATCGGCAGGTTCACCCCATTCTCCCCGCGACCGGTCAAGGACCGTGAAGTCCGTGCCAACACGGAACAGGATGTTCCAGGGGTGAAAGTCGCCATGTACTTTGCAGAGGCGATGGGTGCGGCCCTTGATGCGCCAGCGCCATTCGTTGCACGCGGATTCGATCTCTTTGAGCAGCGGCTGCGTGATAAATTCGAATTGGCCGGGATAGTTGTCGATCATCCCCATGATGCATTCCCCGTGGCCCATGAGGTCGCGGATGCGCCGTGTATAGAGGGCGGGGGCATCAAGCCGTTCTGCGTGGACAGCCGCGAGGTAATCGGCGAGCGCCAGCGCACGGTCGAGATCCGAAGTCTCTGCAGTCCCTGAGTCCCTGATCCGCTCCAGGTCCTTAAAGTACCCGTTTCCTTCCACAAATTCCGTGAGCAGGAAGAACTCCTCGGCTTTCCCGGTCGAGATGATCCTGCCGGAATCCAGAAAAGCGCCGCAGTCAACGGAGCGCACATGGCGGGGCAGGTTGTTGAACGAGGCATGCTCCCAGAGAATGGCCTGGGCCCGGTCGGAAAAGTGGTCGTGGCCGTAGGAGGAAGGGGCCATGGTTTCGAGCACTGCCTTTTTCCGCTCGCCGGAGAGCTCATACTCCAGAAAGAGAGGCGCTCCATATCCGAATCCCTTGAGATCGTCCCCCTCTTCCTGGGCGCCGTGGATTGACATCGAGATGACGCGCACAGGTGAGGCATAGAGGGCCGCAAGATATTCGGTGAGTGTCGTAATGGTCAGCCGGGGCATGGTCTCCTCGATTCACTATTCAGGTTGAAGGTTGTTTAGGCTGAAGGTGGAAGGTGGTGTCATCGGCCTTCAGCCTATCCACCTGAATAGTTACCTCTATTTTATCATGTTTTCTGAGCTGCAATGGCTGTGCGGGTGGATTGAAAAGGCGGAAAAAAGGACAGGCCTAGCTGTCCGCGCCGAGCCGTCTCATGCCGACCGTTGATATCGGCAGTGGATCGCCCGGGTCGAAGACCTCATTGGCGAACTGGATGCGCCT
Organism: Nitrospirota bacterium; assembly: GCA_963836175.1. Taxonomy (GTDB): domain Bacteria; phylum Nitrospirota; class UBA9217; order UBA9217; family UBA9217; genus GWC2-56-14. Next base: position 4,199 of record CAWIIS010000006.1, on the reverse strand, counting down.
GGTCTGGCCCGGCGCCTGCTTGCTGTAGGTGATCATGAGTCTGCCGACGGCCTGTTTGAGATCGGGCGTAGGTGTGCCGCTCAAAAGCGCCACGGGCCCGGAAAAATCATGGGGCACGAAGAGGTGGTAGCCGTGGCGGGCAAGGGACAGCAGCACGTTGTTCTCTGCATTGTCCCGGCCCACGACTATCTTGACGCCGGTGTCGATCCTGAAGTGGCGGCCCACGGTGAGCAGCCGGATATCGTTCGGGTCAATGGCCACCTTGTCCTCAAAAAGGTCCCGCAGTTTGTCGGAAAAATTCTTGTCCGTGAGCAGGCACCCGCCTGCAGGCGCTGAAAAGCCGCGGATGCCGTACCGCTCGGCCAGCCGCAGCTGCACGTTCCGGGACCGTCCGCTGATGCTGAGCAGCTTTTCCCGGTCGATCTGGCCGGCCAGCTCCGCCTTGGTGGGTGGCAGCAATGTGGCGGAAAGGGGCCGCAGGATCAGGCCGCGCATGTCGGCATCCCGCTCGATCACCTGCAACGTGTCGCGGCGCTGCGACATGGGCCGCTGACCCAGCACCTCGCCGGTTACCACGAAGGGGGCCCCCACGTCATCCATGAGGGTCCGGGCTTTTTTGAGCATGAAGATCTTGCAGTCGATGCAGGGATTGGTGTTCTTGCCGTATCCGTGCGCAGGCCTGCGCACGAGCTCGATGTACTCCTGTCCCATGTCGAAGATGCGAAGGTCGATTCCGAGTGCCCGTGATACCTTGACCGCATGGGTCTCCTGCTCGTTCCCGTAGCTTTTGGAAAAGGCCGACGTACAGTAGAGCCCGATGATGTCAAAGCCCTGGTCCATGACGACCTTTGCGGCCAGAATGCTGTCCAGGCCGCCCGAGATGAGAGCCACTGCTTTTTGATTCACCTGTCGGATCCCCCTTGCTCCCAACCAAATTGACGCTTGATTATAAATCTCTGACAAAGGTTTGGCAATAGAGAAGAGGGCCTGAGGCAGTAAAAATTCATAAGCTCATGCTGCAGGGAAAAGCGAAAATGTGTATTATAGTTACATGGTTAACCCTCTTCAGGATGAAATTGCCAAAATGGACTCGGACTCTCGCACGGTGGCGGGCATGTTTGGAAACACCTGACCCAGACAAGTCAGAACCAAAAGTTTAGCAGTTAAAATTCTATTTCTCCGCAGAGGGGATAATGCTATAATCTTCGCCATGCAATTCATAGCAGACCTCCACGTCCATTCTCATTATTCCCGCGCCACGAGCAAAGACATGTCTCCCGAAGGCATATGGAAATGGGCGCAGCTCAAGGGCATCACGGTCATCGCAACCGGCGACTTCACGCATCCCCAGTGGCTTAAGGAACTGAAAGAGAAACTCCAGCCGGTCGGCAACGGACTGTTTACGCTCAGGAAAAAATTTCAGACGGACGATGTCCCGGTGTCCTGCAAGGCAGAGGTCTACTTCATCCTCTCGGCAGAGATCAGCTGCATCTACAGCAAGAACGGAAAGACCCGGAAGGTCCACTCGGTCATTCTCGCGCCGGATTTCGCGGCTGCTGCGCAATTGAATATCATGTTAAGCAGGATCGGCAACCTCAAGTCCGACGGCAGGCCGATCCTGGGGCTCGATGCGAAAAAACTGCTCCAGCTGACGCTGGATGCTTCGCCGGAGAACCTTTACCTTCCCGCTCATGCCTGGACGCCGCATTTTTCGGTGCTCGGCGCGGCCTCAGGCTTCGACTCCCTTCAGGAATGTTACGAAGAGCTCACGCCACAGATCTACGCCATCGAGACCGGCCTGTCTTCGGACCCGCTCATGAACTGGCGCCTCTCATCGCTGGACAACATCACGCTCCTCTCGAACTCCGACGCCCACTCGGCAGCCAAGATCGGGCGCGAAGCGAACATCTTCAACACGGACATATCCTATGGCGCGATGCTGTCCGCCATCAGGACGAAAAAGGGTTTTACCGGCACCATCGAGTTCTTTCCTGAAGAGGGGAAGTACCATTACGACGGACACCGGGACTGCGGGGTGAGCCTCGCGCCGAAAGAGACGATCAAATATGACAATCTCTGCCCGGTCTGCAACAGGAAGCTGACGATCGGCGTCATGCATCGCGTCGAGAAGCTGGCGGACCGGGAGCCGGGCTTCAAGCCCAAAAACGCGCCGTCGTTTTCATCCATCATTCCCCTGCCCGACATCATTGCCGAGGGTCTGCAGTGCGGCGTGAACACGAAGAAGGTGAGGGCGCTGTACTTCCCGCTGCTCGAACAACTCGGAAATGAGTTCAAGGTCCTGCTTCATGCCCCGCTCGACGATATCGAACGGGCAGGCACTCTGCTCATCCGCGAGGCCATAGCGCGCATGCGTGCAGGCACGGTCCATATCGCGCCGGGGTACGACGGCGAGTACGGGAAGGTGCGGATCTTCGAGGACAAGGAACGGAACGAGGTTCTCAAACGGATGAAGCGGGTGTAAGGTCCACAGACATCATCGTTGAGCTCCTGGAATTTTGAAAGCACTTCACTTACTTGATGCAATTCGTGTTCATTCGCGAATTTCGCGGCTGACTGCCTTTAGGATCGTCTGTTCCAGAAAGCCTGGATATAATTCCATGAACAAAACAGCATTCAAACAGGAGAAAACGCGGACCGGCGTCATTGCAGCGCTCCTCGCCGTATACCTCTCCTGGGGCTCCACCTATCTCGCCATACGGATCGCCCTCAATGAGCTGCCGCCCTTCTTCATGATGGGCATCCGCTTCTTCCTGGTCGGCATCGGGTTCTACGTCGTGCTCCGTCTGCGCGGGAGCGCCTGCACCGACGGGTCGGCAATGGGGCAACGCCGCCATGATCGGCGCATTCCTGTTCCTCGGCGGAAGCGCTTGTGTTGCCTATGCGGAACAGTGGGTGGGCTCGGGCCTTGCAGCGCTCGTGATCGCCACCACGCCGCTCTGGACCGTGCTGTTCGCCGGCATCTGGAAGGAATGGCCCGGCCGTGTTGAATCGGCGGGGCTGCTGCTCGGGCTTTTCGGCATCGCGCTGTTGAACCTCGAGGGCGATCTGCAGGCCAGCCCCCTGGGGTTTGCTGCCCTGGTCCTGGCTGCTTTATCGTGGGCCTTCGGTTCGGTCTGGAGCAGGCAGCTCTCGCTTCCCAAGGGGCAGATGGCAGGCGCGGCACAGATGATTACAGGCGGCGCGATCGTCCTCGTTGTCAGCGCTGTTATCGGCGAACGCTTTCACGAAGTGCCCACCTGGCGCTCCATCGGTGCGGTCGTCTACCTCGCCGTCGTGGGCTCGCTCATCGGTTTTACCGCCTATGTGTATTTGCTGACCAGGGTGCGGCCGGCACTGGCCACAAGCTATGCCTATGTAAACCCGGTCATTGCCGTGGCGCTCGGCGTCTGGATCCTGGATGAGCAGATCAGCCGACTGGGCATCACAGCCATGCTGGTCATCATAGCGGGCGTGGCACTGGTCGTGCTCGGGCAGCGGCGGTCCTGATCGGGCGGCACTAGGCGTCGGCAGAACATATATGGGGATAGAGAAAGTAGTCGCTTCGTCATAATAGTACCAAGTCAGGAATCAGACCAATTTACTCAGATGCCGCCCGGAGCTGGCCGCAGGCGGCATTGATGTCCTTGCCCCGGCTGTTCCTGACCACCGCAACGAATCCATGGTTCAAAAGAATGTTCCTGAACGCATAGACCCGCTCCTCATCCGGCCGCTTGAAGGGGGCGCCGGGGAAAGGGTTGAACATCAGGATATTGATCATGCACGGGAGTCCCCGAAGTAATTCCATGAGACGGCCCGTGTCCTCGTCCGAATCGTTTACTCCCCTGAACAAGACATATTCGATCGTCACGTTCCTGCCCGTTGTTTTACCGTAATGATGAAGGGCTTGCATGAGCCGCGCCAGGGGATAGGTTTTGTTCACCGGCATGATCCTGTCACGCACCGCGTCAGTGGTGGCATTCAGAGACACGGCAAGGCTTGCGTCCATCTCCTTGTCCTCAGCCATCTTCTCGATCATCGGCGCAAGTCCGCAGGTGGAGATCGTCACCTTTCTGTTCGAGAACCCCATGCCGTGCCGGTCCGTTGCCGCCTGGACAAAGGTCTTTACCGCGTCATAATTGCTGAGCGGTTCGCCGGTCCCCATGAGCACGACGTTCGTGATCCTGGCGGTCGCGATCTTC
>CAWIIS010000005.1:0-174335 GCA_963836175.1 Nitrospirota bacterium | reverse complement strand
GCGCGGCAAAGACCTGGTTCACAATCTCGGCCGCGGTGAGATTGCGCGTGAGCCCGCTCTCCCCGGTGCGGCAGAATGCGCAGCCTGATGCGCAGCCCACCTGCGTTGAGACGCAGAGCGCGAGCCTGCCGGGGCCGGGGATGAGCACGCCTTCTACAGTATTGCCGTCATCCAGCCGATAGAGCAGCTTCACCGTCCCGTCCTCGGACGTGGTCTGCTGTTCGATCGCAAGCTGCGAGATCCTGCAATGCCGCTTCAGTTGTTCGCGAAAGGGGCGGTTCAGGTCTGTCATCAGGTCGAAGTCCTCGACCCTTTTCCGGAACAGCCATACGGCCGCGCGTGTTCCCTGTCCCGGCCGCTGTCCCATCGTTTCCGTGCAAAAGCGGTCAATGTCCTTTGGCGTGAGACCTTTGAAGTCCCTGCGTTCTGTATTATCGTTCATCATGAAGTGGTTGCCCTGTATCAGACATAAATTGTAAGCTGTCCCTCTGAATATTGCAATAGTATTTACGGAAACAATTTGACACAAAAATGCGCTCATGCTATCAATGGAACATGCGAGCGCTGCTTCAACGGGTATCCCGGGCAAAGGTCGAGGTCGATGGACGCGTGATTGGCGAGATCGGGAAGGGCCTCCTCGTGTTCCTCTGCGCAGTGAAGGGCGACAGGTCCCAGGACCTTGACTATCTTCTGAAAAAGGTCTCGCAGCTCAGGATCTTCGGCGATGAACAGGGGAAGATGAACCGCTCGGTCATGGATATCAAGGGCGAAGTTCTCGTGGTGCCGCAGTTCACGCTTGCAGCGTCGCTGCGCAAAGGCAACCGCCCTTCTTTTGAGCAGGCGGAAGACCCGGCGCGGGCGAACGAGCTGTACCAGTCCTTTGTCCAACGCCTCGCAGATACGGGCCTTACGGTCAGGACCGGGGAATTCGCCGCATCCATGGCGGTCTCCCTTGTCAACGACGGGCCCGTGACCGTTCTGGTCGATTCCCGGGAGGGTTCATGACCGGACAACGTATCGGCATGAAACGACATCGGCATTTTATCCTGTTGGCGGCGCAGCTCCTGGTCTTCGCGGGGTGTACCGGTCTTTTTTTCAAGCCCGGAAATCTGTTCGTGAACGATCCGGCGACAGAGCGATTATCCCCCGAAAACGTATATTTCACGTCGCCTGACGGGGTGAAACTCTTCGGATGGTACTTCAGGCGCCCGGAAGCCCGCGGCACCATCCTGGTCTGCCATGGGAACGTGGAAAACATCAGCACCCATGTGCGGCTCGACCGGTGGCTCGTCGAGGCGGGCTACAACCTCTTTATTTTCGACTACCGCGGATATGGCCGTTCCGGAGGGCAGCCGGATGTGAAGGGCGTTCACCGTGATGCCGAGGCAGCGCTCGAAACGCTCGTCACCCGGCTGCCTCATCCGGGGAGTCGCATCATTGTATTCGGCAAGAGCCTGGGCGGCGCGATCGCCACGCATCTGGTCGCAACCTCCCGCCACAAGGACCGCGTGAAGGCGCTGATCCTTGACAGTGTCTTCTCGGATTACCGCATGATCGCGCGCGAGAAGATCGCGGACTCGGTCGTCGGCTGGCCCTTCCAGTATCCGCTCTCTTTCCTGGTCAATAACGATTACAGTCCCCTGAAAAGGATCAAAGACATCGCCCCCATACCGCTGCTCATCGTCTATGGCACGGATGACCGCATCGTTCCCGGCCACCATGGCCGTCTCCTGTACGATGCAGCCTCGGAACCGAAAGAGCTCTGGGTCAGCTCTGTCCCCGGCCATGTCAGATCGTTTTCGGATACAGCGTTCAGAGAAAAACTGCTGAACTATCTTGCATCGCTGCCGTGATGGTCATGTACAGCAGAATATGAAGGATAAATCATCGCGCATCATGTTGTTTTTAAAGACAATTTACGCGCTTGCCTTTTTCTGCGAAGTATGTTAACTTTTTCTCACTGCAAATGTTCTTTTCCAATCCTTCTAAAACATGAACAATCCTGACGATAAAAAGGAGGGACGTGTATGAATGTGATGGAGGTAAATGAGGAAGCAGCAAGGGCGCGACTCAGGATGGAGAATCCGGAGTACAGGAAATGGGCAGAGGAGCATGAAAGTCTGGAGCAAACGCTTGAGACCTATGAAGCCCACCGGTATCTCACTCCTGAGCAGGAAGTCGAACGGAAAAGGGTGCAGAAGCTGAAGCTGGCGGCAAAAGACAGGATGATGGACATAGTCAGGCGCACACGAAGCGGGCAGGCCTGACCGGGTAGAGGCAAGGGAGCAGGCAACCTTGCCTTTGCGTTTTTTGGACGAAAAACCATGAATCCCCCTTTGTAGTAAAGGACAAAGGGGGATTTTTTTATTGACTAACTTCCCGTATCTATGTTAAAAATACTATCTATTTACTCATTAAGGGAGTCCCACCTTGAGAAGTGACAGGATTAAGAAAGGCCTGGAGCGGGCGCCGCACAGGTCTCTTTTGTTTGCAACGGGCATCACCCGAAGCGAGCTCGACAAGCCCATGATCGGCGTTGCCACGAGCTTTACCGACCTGATCCCGGGCCATATCGGGATGCGCGACCTCGAACGGTTCATCGAGAAAGGCGTGCATGCAGGCGGCGGCTGGCCGCAGTTCTTCGGCATTCCGGGCATCTGCGACGGCATCGCCATGGGCCACGTCGGGATGCATTATTCCCTGCCCTCGCGCGAGCTGATCGCCGATATGGTCGAGTCCGTTGCCATGGCCCATGCTTTCGACGGGCTGGTGCTGCTTACGAACTGCGACAAGATCACGCCGGGCATGCTCATGGCCGCGGCGCGGCTCAATATTCCCACGATCGTGGTGACCGCCGGCGCAATGTATTCCGGCAATTATCGCGGCAACCGGGTGAACCTGATCAGCGCCTTCGAGGCCGTAGGCAAGGTGCGGAAGGGCGAGATGACCCCGCGCGAATTAGCCGAGCTCGAAACCTGCGCCTGCCCCGGCCCCGGTTCGTGCCAGGGTATGTACACGGCGAACACCATGGCCTGCGTCACCGAATCGCTTGGCATGAGCCTGCCGGGATGCGCCACCGCACTCGCCGTGTCCGGCGAAAAGCGCAGGATAGCTTTTGAGAGCGGCCAGCGGATCGTGGGCCTGGTGAAGGAAGATCTTACCCCGCGCAAGATCATGACCAAAAACGCCTTCGAGAACGCCATCCGCATCGATATGGCGCTCGGCGGTTCGACGAATACAACGCTCCATATTCCGGCGATCGCCCACGAGGCGGGCATCACGCTTTCCATCGCGACTTTTGACAGGATCAGCCGCACAACCCCGCACGTATGCAATATGCTGCCCGGCGGTCCCACCTACATGGAGGACCTCGATGCTGCCGGCGGCATCCCGGGTGTTTTATCCCGCTTTACGAAAATGCTCAAGACCTCGCCCACGGTGAGCGGCAGATCGATCATCGAACATGCAAAAGCAGGCAAGGTCGGGGACGATGCAGTGATCCGGACCCTGAAGAACGCCTATCACAAAGAGGGAGGCATCGCGGTGCTCTCCGGCAACCTGGCGCCCGACGGCTGCGTTGTAAAGCAGACCGCAGTGAGCGACAGCATGATGCAGTTCGAGGGCAAGGCCATCGTATTCGATTCCGAGGAAGAGGCCATGAAGGCCATCCTCGCGAACAGGATCAAACCCGGCCAGGTGCTCGTCATCCGCTATGAAGGGCCCAAGGGCGGGCCGGGCATGCGCGAGATGCTCTCTCCCACCTCGGCCATTTCCGGCATGGGGCTGGGTGAATCCGTAGTTCTTCTGACCGACGGCAGGTTCTCAGGTGGCACGCGGGGCCCCTGCATCGGCCATATCTCCCCAGAGGCTGCCGAAGGCGGCCCCATTGCGATCGTGCGAAACGGGGACCGGATCGTTCTGGATATCCCGAACCGCAAGCTCGAGATCAAATTGTCCAAAGCGGAGATCAAAAAACGGCTTGCCAAATGGAAGCCACGGGAGCCGAAGATCAAATCAGGCTGGCTCGCCCGGTACGCAAAGGTCGTTACCTCGGCAAATACGGGCGCGATTGTAAAGTAACCAAACACCAATTAACAAGCATCAAATATCAAATAAGCTCCAAACGTCAAATACAAAATTCAAAACGTTTGGATATTGTAACTTAGAATTCGGGCATTATTTAGGATTTGTGATTTGGAAATTGAAATTGTAATTTTCACGAACAAAGGGTGAATTATGTCCAGCAAAGAGATCACTGGTGCGGAAATACTTCTTGAATGTCTGAAGAAGGAGAAGGTGGACACGCTGTTCTGCTATCCAGGCGGCGTGGTGCTCAAGATCTTCGACGTTCTGTACGATCAGAAGGACCTTCGCATCATCCTGCCGCGCCACGAACAGGGCGGCGTGCACATGGCTGACGGGTACGCCCGTTCCACCGGCAAGGTTGGCGTGGCCCTGGTTACGTCAGGCCCTGGCGCAACGAACGTGGTCACGGGCCTTGCCACCGCATATATGGACTCCATCCCGATCGTCGTATTCACCGGCCAGGTGCCTACGGCGCTGATCGGGAACGACGCCTTCCAGGAGGCGGACATCGTCGGCATCACCCGTCCCTGCACCAAGTACAATTTCCTGGTCAAGGACGTGAAGGACATCGCCCAGACCGTCAAGGAAGCGTTCTATATCGCCTCCACGGGCCGGCCGGGTCCGGTGCTCATCGACCTTCCACGGGATGTGGTCACGAACAAGGCGGAGTTTCATTGGCCAGAACACGTGGACATTCGCAGCTATAAACCGTCGGTCATGGGCAACAAATGGCAGATCAAGCAGGCGGCGGAAGCCATCGCAAAAGCGAAAAAACCGGTCGCCTACATCGGCGGCGGCGTGATCAGTTCCAATGCCGCTGCGGAGATCCTCGAGTTTGCCGAGATCACGAGGATCCCGGTGACCCATACGCTGATGGGCATCGGCGGCTTCCCGGGCACCCACCCGCTTTCGCTCGGCATGCTCGGCATGCATGGGACCTACTACGCCAACATGGCGATCCACAACTCGGACCTCATCATCGCCATCGGCGCACGGTTCGACGACCGCGTGACCGGCAAGGTCGAAGGGTTCGCGCCCGAGGCAAAGATCATCCATGTCGATGTGGACCCGACCTCTATCAGAAAGAACGTGCGCGTGGACATCCCGATCGTGGGCGATGTCAAACACGTGATGGTGGAACTCAACAAGGAACTGCACCACAGCAAGGAACCCTGGGACCAGATCCGCAAGAGCTGGAGCAAGCAGATCGAGGCCTGGCGGGAAGAGCGGCCGATGTCCTACGAATATGCAGACGACGTCATTAAGCCGCAGTTCGTGGTCGAGCAGCTCTACGAGGTCACGCGCGGGGATGCCATTATCGTGACCGACGTTGGTCAGCATCAGATGTGGGCCGCGCAGTACTTCAAGTACGACAAGCCCCGGGACTGGCTGTCTTCCGGCGGTCTCGGGACCATGGGGTACGGGTTCCCGGCAGCCATCGGGGCAAAGGTCGCCAACCCCAAACGCGACGTTTTCTGCATTACCGGCGACGGCGGCATCCAGATGAACGTTCAGGAGCTTGCCACCGCAGTGGAGAACAAGATCCCGGTGAAAGTGGTGATCCTGAACAACCGCTACCTCGGCATGGTGCGTCAATGGCAGGAACTGTTCTACCAGGAACGATACTCGTCCGTGGACCTGGGCAGCACGCCGGACTTCGTGAAACTCGCCGAAGCCTACGGCGCAATCGGCCTGCGCGCCACAAAGCCGTCGGAGGTCGCGGCAGTGTTGAAAGAGGCGCTGAAGGCGAAGCAGACGGTGTTCATGGATTTCGTGACCGCCCGGTATGAAAAGGTCTTCCCCATGGTGCCGGCAGGCGCGTCCATCAATGAAATGATCTTCGGGGAAGAGCAGAAGAAGGAAGAAAAGAAGCTCAAAGCGGTGAAGTAATTTCGGATTTCGGATTGCGGATCGCGGAATCAAACTGCGATCACTGAAGCCAAGGCGGGCGAACGAACGATGAAACATATCATATCAGTGCTGGTGGAAAACAAATTCGGCGTGCTGTCGAGGGTGTCGGGCCTGTTCAGCGGCCGGGGTTTTAATATCGAGACCATTGCCGTGGGGCCCACGCTGGACCCGTCGATCTCGCAGATGACGATCGTGACCTCCGGCGACGAGCGCATCCTTGAGCAGATCATCAAGCAGCTGAACAAACTGATCGACGTCATCAAGGTGACGGACCTTGCGGAGAAAGAGTATGTTGAGCGCGAAATGTGCCTCGTCAAGGTCAACGCCGCGGCGGAGCACCGTGCCGAGGCGCTCAGGATCGCCGACATTTTCCGCGCCCGCGTCGTGGATTCGACCGTCAAGACCTATACCTTTCAGGTGACGGGAGACGAAAAGAAGCTGGCGGCATTCATCGAGCTTTTGCGGCCCATCGGCATCAAGGAAATCGTACGGACCGGGAAGGTCGCGATCACCCGGGAGTAGCTGCCGTAAGGAAAGAAGGAGGACGACATGAACCGCATATATCTTCTGTGTTTCAGCGTAGCGCTTTTTTTGTCGGCCCTTCCGGCAGATTGTGCGGCCAAGGGCCCGATCCTGATGGATTTTAAGTACCTGCAACCGAAGTCTGTTCCCGCGGCGGCCGCAGCCGTGACCGTGGCGGTGAGCCCTTTCAGGGACGAGCGGGGGAAGGTCGAATCGCTCGCAGGGAAACGGTTCAACGAGGTGAACGAACTGGCAACCGATCTGGTTGTGCAGGGTACGGTTGCGACAAAGGTCACGGCCGCACTTAAGAACGCGCTCGAAGCGCGGCGGATCGCGGCAAAGGACGCCGCATCCTGGGACCTGACCGAGGCCGGCATTGCGGCGCCTGGTGTGGACCTCCTGGTCTCGGGAGAGGTCAAGGTCCTCTGGGTGGACGCAACGTCGCGGTTCGTGAAAACGAAATCAACGGCCGATGTGCAGCTGCGCATCGTAGTGGCCGATGTAGCACAGAAAAAGATCATCCGCATCCTGAATGTGAACAGCAAGATCGAGCGTAAGAACATCGCCAATACCGCGGCCTTTATCGAGCGAGCGCTGTCCGAGGCGCTTTCCGGCGCCATTGACCAGATCTTTGCCGATGAAGAACTGAAGAGCAGGCTCAAATAGACCATTACGAACATTATGTACTACCGTTGAAAGGGGACAGCATGAAGCTCTATTACGACAAAGACGCCGATCTCTCCATCATCCGCAGCAAGAAGGTGGCCATCGTGGGCTATGGCTCCCAGGGCCATGCGCATGCGCTGAACCTGAAGGACAGCGGTGTCAACGTCACGGTGGCGCTGCGCGAGGGCTCGCCCTCGGTCAAGAAGGCGCAAGCCGCGGGCCTCGCCGTGAAGAATATCGCCGACGCGGTGAAAGAGGCGGACCTGGTGATGGTGCTGGCGCCGGACGAGCACCAGCGCTTTATCTACGCTGACAACATCGCGCCGAACCTGAAGAAGGGCGTGACGCTCGCCTTCGCCCATGGTTTTAACATCCATTATAACCAGATCGTGCCTCGCGCCGATCTTGACGTGATCATGATCGCCCCCAAGGCCCCGGGCCACACGGTGCGCAGCGAGTTCGCGAGGGGCGGGGGCGTTCCCGACCTGATCGCCATCTTCCAGGACGCGTCCGGCAAGGCCAGGGCCACCGCGCTTTCCTATGCCTCCGCCATCGGCGGCGGCCGCACCGGCATCATCGAAACCACCTTCAAGGACGAGACCGAGACCGATCTCTTCGGCGAGCAGGCTGTGCTCTGCGGCGGCTGCGTGGAACTCGTGAAGACGGGTTTCGAGACGCTGGTAGAGGCGGGCTACGCTCCGGAGATGGCGTACTTCGAGTGTCTCCATGAGCTTAAGCTCATCGTCGATCTCATGTACGAAGGCGGCATCGCCAACATGAACTACTCGATCTCGAACAACGCCGAGTATGGCGAGTATGTCACCGGCCCGAAGGTGATCAACGATTCGAGCCGCGCCGCCATGAGGGAGGCGCTCAAGAACATCCAGAGCGGCGAGTACGCCAAGCGCTTTATCCTCGAAGGCATGACCAACTATCCGGAGATGACGGGGCGCCGGCGCCAGAATGCCGCGCACCAGGTCGAGATTGTGGGCGAGAAGCTCCGCAGCATGATGCCGTGGATCACCGCCAACAAGCTGGTGGACAAGAGCAAAAACTGAGGCAAGCACGAAATTCGAATTTCGAAATCCGAAACAATAGCAAAAGCAAAAACTGATAGCCGCGAGAGATCGCAGAGATCACAAAGAAATTAAAACAAGTTGTAATTTTATTATCTTTGCGTTCTATTGCGGCCAACTCTGTATTGTATTTGTAATTTTGGATTTATTTAGGATTTAGACATTAGAATTTCGAGATTGGTTTAAAGCATGATGAAAAACTATGGCATACCCGTTGCCTCCGAAGGATGGCCCTTCATCATCCCGCTGGCGATCGTTACGGCACTGCTGTTCGCTTTCGGCTGGAAGAACACGGCGTATGTTTCGCTGGCGCTGACGCTCTTTGTTTTGTACTTTTTTCGCGACCCCGTACGTCTGGTCCCGAAGGGGAAGGACCTCGTGGTATCGCCCGCCGACGGCAGGGTGATCGTGATCAAGGATGTATATGAGCCTGATTATCTGAAGCAGGATGTGAAGCAGGTCAGCATTTTCCTCTCGGTGTTCAATGTCCATGTGAACCGGGCGCCGGTTGGCGGCACGGTCGAGGCGGTGAAGTACAACCCGGGCAGGTTCCATGTGGCCTCGGTGGACAAGGCTTCGCTCTATAACGAACAGACCGGCATGGTCATCGCGAACGGAAAACATAAGATACTCGTCAAGCAGATCGCCGGGCTTATTGCCCGCCGGATCATCTGCTATGCAAAGCCGGGCGACGAGTTGGCCCCCGGAGAGCGGTACGGTCTGATCCGGTTCGGGTCGCGCGTGGACATCTTCCTCCCGAAGGACACCGAGCTGAAGGTGAAGCTCGGGGACCGGGTCAAGGGGGCGAGGGACATCATCGGGGTATTGCAATGAGAAAAGGGATATACATCCTTCCCAACCTTATCACGCTCTGCAGCATGTTCTTCGGGTTTTATGCCATTGTTGCGGCGTTCAACTCCGATTACGAGCGGGCGGCATGGGCCATCATGATCGCATCCGTCTTTGATGTGCTGGATGGCTGGGTCGCCCGGCTGACTCACACGGCCACGCGCTTCGGCATCGAGATCGATTCTCTGTCGGATGTCATTTCCTTCGGCGTTGCTCCCGGCATCCTGGTGTACACCTGGACGCTGTCATCCTTCGGCAAAGCAGGGTGGATCGGTTCGTTCTTCCTGGTCGCGTGCGCCGCGCTCCGGCTTGCACGGTTCAACGTGCAGATGGGCGGCGCCGAGAAAAAGCATTTTACGGGCCTTCCGACGCCTGCCGCTGCCCTCGTCATTGCCACGACCGTGCTGGCTTACGACGATCTTATCCAGATCCTCGAACACCTGCAGCTTGCAAGGCTCGCGGACATGGTTGGCAAGGATTACTGGGTGCTGGGCCTTACGTTCCTGCTGGCGGGTCTTATGGTAAGCAATATCACCTACCACGGCTTGAAAGAGGCCAATTTGAAGGCGCGGCGTCCCTTCGGAATCCTGGTGGTCATTGCGGCGTTCCTGGCTGTTGTCGCGTATCATCCGTCGCTCGTTCTGTTCCTGGTCTCCATGTTGTACTTGGGAATGGGCCTGGTTGAAGCGCTGTACGGGCTCCTCAGGAAATCGAAGGGGGCCGTTGCTTAGTCCCTCCTGCTCTCACGAGCGATTACGGCGGTGAGTGACTGAGAGATCGAGCATGTATTGATCTCTCTTTTCTTTTTTAGGAAGGGTTTTCATCGTGAACCGGCCGATGTTCCGGCGCGATGTGGAGGAGTATATGAGCACGATCGTTAAAATATTTGATACCACGCTCCGTGACGGCGAGCAGTCTCCGGGCGCGAGTATGAACACGGCGGAAAAGACCGAAATCGCGCGGCAGCTCGTTCGCCTCGGCGTCGATGTGATCGAGGCCGGTTTCCCGGTTTCAAGTCCCGGTGATTTTGAAAGTGTGCGGAGGATCGGTGAAGAGGTCGGCGACGCCGTGGTGGTCTGCGCTCTTACTCGTGCCGTGTCAAAAGACATTGAAGCTGCCGCTGACGCACTCGCTACGGCAAAACGCCCTCGTATCCATACGGGGATAGGTGTTTCAGAAAGCCATCTCCGGCACAAATTCCGGATCAGCCGCGAGGAGGCGTTGGAACGAGCTGTTGCCGCTGTCAAACGCGCGCGTTCATTTGTTGCGGATGTTGAGTTTTACGCCGAGGATGCAGGGCGTGCCGAACCGGCCTTTCTCTACCGTATGGTTGAGGCGGTCATCAAGGCCGGTGCTACGGTCGTGAACATCCCGGATACAACCGGGTATACCTATCCCGAGGAGTTCGGTGCGCTGATCAAGGGCCTTCGGGACAACGTGCCCGGGATCGAGAATGTTACCATAGCCGTGCATTGCCATAATGACCTCGGCATGGCCACGGCGAACGCGCTCGCGGGTGTGAAGAATGGGGCCGGGCAGGTCGAATGCACGGTCAACGGCATCGGCGAACGCGCAGGCAACACCGCCATGGAAGAGGTTGTCATGGCCCTGCGTCAGCGCCGTGATTACTTCGGCGCGGACACGAACATCAATGCAAAAGAGCTTATTCGCACCTCGCGGCTGGTATCTTCGATCACCGGCATCGTTATTCAGCCGAACAAGGCGATCGTGGGCGCAAATGCTTTTGCCCACTCCTCCGGGATCCATCAGGACGGCGTGCTCAAGGAGCGTTCTACGTACGAGATCATGGACCCGGCGGATGTGGGTGCAGGCGGATCTTCTATCATCCTGACCGCTCGTTCCGGCCGCCACGCGTTGCATCACCGAATCGCAGAGCTCGGCAATGAATTGCCTGAAGCGGAGTTCGAAAAGGTCTATGAGGCATTCCTCGCCCTGGCGGACAAGAAGAAGGAAGTGTTCGATGAGGACATCGAGGCCCTTATTTCTGATAAGGTAAAAAACATCGCCGAGGTGTATGTTCTCAAAAACCTCAAGGCGGAGAGCGGCACCGGAATTACACCCACGGCAACGGTAGAGCTGGTGGTGGACGGCAAGAGCGTACAGCAAACCAATACGGGCGACGGGCCGGTTGATGCCGTATACCGGACCATTGCCGCGATCACCGGCACCAAAAGCACGCTCGAAGCCTATCTTGTGAAGGGCATTACCGGCGGGACCGATGCGCTCGGCGAAGTGACCGTGAAGGTCGAGGAAGAGGGCAAGAAGGTCGCCGGCCACGGCGCTGATACGGACATCATCATTGCGAGCGCCAAGGCTTATGTGAACGCCCTGAACAAACTGGAGTACTGGAAACAGGGAAGGTCGAAGAGCAGTTAATCCGGTTTTCGCGGCTCGTCGTTGCTGAATAGATGAAAAATTATGAAAGGCCCCCTTTGCGTGGCCTTTTGTTTGAAGTGATGCAAGCCTGTGAAAGCAATTTATTGACGAATCTTTGCCTGCTCTTCGCAACGATTGGCAGGAGAATTTTAAACCAGTTGACCCGCCTTCTATAAATCAAGCGGAGAGCGGGGTTAGAGTATAGACCTTCGCCAAGCGGGATGCTGTCTTTAAATCACCTTGACGAAGAGCTTCGCGAACATCATCCAGCTTGTAAGCGTCTTCCACGGAAAGATAAGGTGACCACCCGTCATCCGAATAAATCAGGTCCACATCCACTTCCGCCACGTACTCCCGCTCATGCACGAGTTTCGTGTAATGTTTTGTCGTCATTTTATTCTCCTTAAAAAGTCATCAGTCCATCGTTCCGCAGTCGGCCTGTATGCGGTAACAAGGACTGCCGGCGATGATGTTCCTCTAGGGATGCCCCATACCACATGTATTGCGCGCCCTTGCCGGTCTTTCTGCAAGACAAGTACGGAAGGCCCTTTCGGATAATCTGGGTAATCTTCTACCACGACCGCATCGGCGACCGTTGCCATGACATCTCTGACGAAGATATTGTCAGCCGCCAGTTCGTCATAACCATGATCTGATATTTTCACATCGCCATCTTGAATAAGAGACAGTATTCGCAGAAAAGATTCATTCATCGGCGACGACCTTCATCTCGGAACCATGCAGCATGATTTCCTAAACCTGTCGTTATTATAACCATTATGATGCCTATTTCAAGGCATTTCTTCGCCAAAACTCCTTGATGGGGGAGATGCTACGAAGACCCACCATAGCCGATTTCCATCTTTCACTGTGCACGCAGCTGATTCATTGCTTGCCCTTTGCAACTATTTGTAGTAGAGTTTTCAATCAGTTGGCCTGTTTTCTGGTTAGCGCGGGTCATAACGGGCTGGGACATGGATAAAGCGGAAATCAGGTACTGGCAGAAACATCGAGGTTGATGCGAGTAGGCGGGAGCTATGAGGGCAAAATCAGTAAAGAAAAAAATGACTGATGAGGAGTACTACGATAAACGAGGCATTCTCGGTGAAATCGTGGAAGGCGAAGTCACGCTGAGTCTTGAAGACGCACTCAAGCAGGACATCCTCTTGGGAAAACGAAAAAGAAAATTGCGGAACATCACGATAAAGCTTGACCCGCTCTACCTCTTGTCGATTAAAAAAGTCGCCACGAAAAAGGGAATTCCCTATCAAACCCTGGTGCGGCAGTGGGTCGCGGAAAATATACGCAAAGAGCAGAAGATAGCGTAGGGCAAAAAGCATAGTTAGAAACAACATAAGTTCGGTTTTAGCAAGTTCACGGATTAAATCGATGGTTTTGCGGATAAAACATTGTGGATGATTTGATGATAAAGGGCTGGATGGGCGGCGCAAGAAGCAATTGTCTAGGAGATGCCTCGTTCGATGAAGGGATGAAAGACGGGCGATGGGCAGGATAAATGCTCGTCGGGTATCAACGGCCGGGAGTCGCTTCCTGGCTTGACACGCAGAGGAAATAACTGTAAATCATCAAATAAATATGATAATCTTTGACACCGGGCAGAAAGAAACTGCATAGGAAAGAAATTTATAGAGAAGCTGCAAAGAATATCTCGATGTCGAGTTGGATCTATAGTTTGACTATATTGGAAGGAGTAGTTGATGGTTGGAGTAGAGCTTTTTTCGGGGACAGGCGGTATGGCGCTCGGTGCCGAGCTGGCAGGTATTGATACAAAAATAGCAGTTGAAGCGAACTGTTATGCTGCAGCTACATTTTCTGCTAACCACAAAAACACAACAGTCGTTGTGGACGATATTCGGAATATTAAAGAGTTTAATCTAAAGGGAAAAGGCGTAAAAATTTTATTTGGCGGGCCACCGTGCCAAGGTTTTTCGAGCTCGAATCAGCAAACTAGAACAATTGAAAATCCAAAAAATTGGTTGTTCAAGGAATTATGCGCTGTGCAAAACTGATTATGCCTGATTGGATTGTAATCGAAAATGTTAAGGGTTTTGTTGATATGCAAGACGGTTTTTTCTTCAAAGAACTCTTCAACGACTTAAACAAACTGGGATATACAATTAATTACCAAGTCTTGAATGCAGTCAACTATGGTGTGCCGCAGAAGCGAGATAGAGTTTTCATAGTTGCTTCACTCCATGGGATTGCCTTTAGTTTTCCGACACCGCTTAAAGATCGCGTTATTTCAGTCAAAGATGCCATTTATGATCTGCCGATCTTATCAAACGGGACCAATATATACGAAATGGATTATCGCTGCTCTCCTTTTTCTGAATATGGGAAGAAACTGCGCGGGCGAAAAAGGAAATCTCGTAATAATTATGTTACTAGGAATTCGGATTTGGTTGTTAAGCGATATAAACATATACCACAGGGTGGCAACTGGGAGAATATCCCTGCCCGATTGATGCAGAATTATAAAGATCATACAAGATGTCACCATGGAATATATAGGAGGCTGTCACAGAAAGAACCCTCCGTGGTAATTGGAAATTACAGAAAAAACATGTTGATTCATCCTACGCAGAATAGAGGCCTTTCAGTAAGAGAAGCAGCGAGACTGCAGTCTTTCCCGGATTGGTTCGAATTCCACGGGCCATTAATAAGTCAACAGCAACAAGTTGGGGATGCCGTACCCCCGCTTCTGGCAAAATCAGTTTTCGATAAAATAATTGAAATGAGTTGATATGGACTTAAAACACAAAACACTTGAAGACTGGCTTAAGAATCCACCAAAAGAGGCGTTCCCGCGTGGTAAGAAGAGGATTATTATTCGCCGTATAACACCTCAAAGAGTATTTGGCGCGAGAGGTTCACAGCCAAGTTACACTCGGCGCGCACTTAAAAGAACCTGACATGCTTATCAATGATCATGGGCCAGATCATATAGAAACTGTGATCGAAAGAGCAACAGATCTTGCAAGCAGTGAGCATTGCTCCTTAACGGCATATGAAGTCTATATGCTTCTTGTATGTATTCAAATACACGACGTTGGAAATATATTTGGCAGATATCAACACGAGCTTAATATAGATAAAATAATAGTTGAAGCCGATAAGATTTGCGGCAGAGACACTATCGAGCAGAGGCTGATTCGAGATATCGCTCAGGCACATGGCGGGGCAATACGCGGCGTAGATGGAACGGAAGACAAAGATAAGATGCACCACCTGAACCCAATAGACAATCTGATATTCGGTAAAATTCGATCTCAAACAATTGCAGGTCTCTTACGTTTTGCAGATGAGTTGGCGGATGACAAGCGAAGAGCATATACCGCATTGCTTAACGAAAAAAAGATACCGAAAAAAAGCGAAGTTTTTCATGCTTACGCTGCATGCCTCGATGCGGTTGTGGTGGAGCATGAGAAAAGAATGATAAAATTAAATTTTAATATTCCGAAAAATTATACACTTCAAAAATTTGGCAAGATTGACAAGGAAATTTATTTGCTGGATGAAATATATCATAGAGTTATGAAGATGCATCTAGAAAGAATGTATTTTATGAGGTTTTGCAGAAAGGACGTCGAACTCGAAAAAATCTCTGTTTTAATAAAGTTTTATGATAAATTTTTTGACATATTTCCGCCGCTAAGTTTTGAAGTGTACGAGTCCGGCTATCCGGTAGAGAATGCAGGTGGAATTTATCGTTTGTGTCCGGCATTGATGAATGAAGCGGGTCGTAAGGTTGATGGCGAGTACGTAAAAAATTATATAACGGGTGCATAAAATGAAATTTGAATTAAAAAGTCCATTTGAATATACGACCCCTGAAGCAATTCCCGCTAAAGATATTATTGATCTCTTTGTCACCGTCTTTACAGAGTATTATAATGTACCCAGTATGGGACATACTTTTGTTAATGGTCCGCGCGGTTGTGGCAAAAGTATGATATTCAGATACATGGGGCCAGACTGTCAGAGTCTGGTTGATAATAAGAAACTTACGGAATTGGATTACTTTGCGATTCACATACCAATTAAAAGAAGGGCCAGTTGGACAAGACCGACTTGAGCTTGCTTTCCAACAAGCATGGCGAGGCCCTTCTTAATGAACATTTCATGGTTGTCAATTTTGCAGTCAAGATATTTGAGAGGTTGGGCGATACGGCATTCGACGATTCAAAGGAAAATATTGATGCCTTAAAAAAATATTATGATGATATTTTTTTAAGACGCTTAGCAGATGCACGCTATAATGGCTGTGCCGACATTGCCAGCCGAACTGCAGACATGCAAGGCCATCTTTTATCATATGAA
This sequence comes from Nitrospirota bacterium, assembly GCA_963836175.1. Lineage (GTDB taxonomy): Bacteria > Nitrospirota > UBA9217 > UBA9217 > UBA9217 > GWC2-56-14. Next base: position 158,487 of record CAWIIS010000005.1, on the reverse strand, counting down.
AGAGGTCTGCTCACAGATTAATAGGGAATTTACGCAAAATTTTATATATAAATTGATCTGCTTCCAGACCACTCCATATGACGGGCCAATTTGCCTATTTACTGATTTTTTATTACCCTTGTTAAGAGCTTTGAAAGAGTTGCCTTTTATGCCAAAGGCTCCTATTTATCTCTTAATAGATGACGCAGACAATTTAAATGTCATTCAAACTAGGATTCTTAACACATGGGTGTCATTGCGGACGTCAAAATACGTTAGTTTTAAAATATCAACACAATTGAATTATAAGACTTACCGGACGATCACTGACACGAGGATTGATACGCCACATGATTATTCGGAAATAAATATATCTGATATTTATACTGCGAAAAAAAGCGTATATAAAGAGAAAATGAAGGAGGCTGTTGAGCGGCGATTGGCAAAATTTGGCTATAAAGGTATTTCCGCGGAGCAGTTTTTCCCGGAGGACAAAGAACAGGAGGAGAAGATAAAAGCACTATTCGAAGATTACGAGAAAAAATATCCAGGTAAAGAAGGGTATGATTTTGCATACCGCTATGCTAGACCCGATTTTATGAAGTCTTTAAAGGGGAACTTAGATAAGTTCAGTTATGCGGGTTTTGACAGCTTAGTTCATATATCTTCGGGGATCATGCGACATTTTATTGATTTTGCGCACAGAATGTATGCAAGGCAAATAGCGACACCCTCAAAAAGAGAATTGCGATATCTTGATCCTGGTATTCAGGACTACGAAATCAAAGAATATTCCGATTGGTTTTTTGATGAGAACTTCTCAAAGCTTCGTGAAGATGTTGAAAGCAAAGATGTTAATAAAAAAACAAGCGGCTTAAATGATTTCGATAAGCTTCGAAATCTAATCGAAGCATTGGGTGAAACATTCCATCTAATATTGTTTTCAGATGCGTCAGAAAGACGGGTGTTTTCGTTCGCGCTGCAAAACGAACCAGATGAAGAGTTAAGAAATATTCTTAAGTTAGGTGTCCAAAATGGATACTTTCAAAAATCTCTTATTGGCAATAAAATGGGTACAGGTAAAGCACGATTGTATATTCTCAATAGATTGCTGGCACCTCATTTCAAATTAGATCCTACTAGTTTTGCCGGTTATAAATTTGTGACGTGTGATATCTTAACAGAGGCATTATATAGACCGAAGACGGTTGTCGGCAGAATAAAAACAAAAGGGGTGGATACAGTTTTTGAAAATTCTCAACGTTCACTATTTCGGAATGGTGAGCTATGATTATTAAACTTACCAAAATTCAGGAAGCCATAAAGGATAAAATAGATATATTTATATGCTCTGCAAGTTTTGAGGACCGATGTCTATCGATCCCAACAGAAGCAGCTAAGCTCCAAATACCGCACCATATCGTCTTTTTTATAACGGATTTAGACAGCAAAATCAATGTAAACGCCGATAGATTGTACAGCCTTCTGGGTACAACAACAAAGAAATATCCATTGTTAATAAATCACCCTGCTGAAGCATTGACTGCTATGATAACGGCTTTAGACGAAACTCTTATAGCGGAGAGGCAGCAAAATATATTGCTTGATATAACAACATTTACCCACGAAGGGCTATTAATTCTAATCAGAATCTTACAGCTTAAGCTGAAGTTAGGCAGCAGGTTGATATTGTGCTATAACGGCGCAAAGGAGTACTCATATAACGAGCCAGTACCTGAGAAGAAATGGCTCTCCAAGGGTGTTAACTCTATCAGGTCAATATTGGGGTATCCGGGTTTACTGGATCCTTCGAAAAAAAATCACTTAATCGTACTATTTGGATTTGAAAGTGAGCGGACCAGGCGTTTGATTGATATGTTTGAGTACGATGTCGTTTCTTTGGCGTTCGGGAGTAAAGATGCATCGATAACAAGACAACATCAGCAGCTCAATGAAACTCGTCATGAAGAATTGCTGACGTTTTATCCTGACGCACAGAAGTTTGAGATGTCACTTATAAATGCCGAAGAAACAAAAGCACAGTTGCTTTCGTATGTTAAGCAGTTTTCGCAATACAATACTGTAATTGCACCTATGAACAATAAGATATCTTCAATTGGAGCGGGGCTGGCGGCTATTGATAATCCTGAGATTCAATTGTGCTATGTTACTGCAAATCAATACAATATAGATGCCTACTCAATCCCAGGTGACGATTGTTATTTATTTGAACTGTTTTTAGACAGGGAAGCGGCTAAGTGTTCCGCCTAAAAGATGGATAAAATTGATAGTTTGCAACGCAGTAAGAATATGGCCGCTATAAGATCAAAGGATACTAGACCGGAACTTGCTGTACGCCAGCTATTGTATCGCATGGGTTTTCGATATCGTCTTCATGATAAGAAATTGCCAGGAACGCCCGATATAGTCCTCAGAAAGTATGGTACCTGTGTTTTTGTTCACGGCTGCTTTTGGCATCATCATAAAAACTGTTCACGGGCATTCCTTCCCAAGTCAAATAGAAATTATTGGTTGCCTAAGATAGTCCGCAATGCAACTAGAGATAAGGAAAGTAATACTAGGTTAAGGAAGATGGGCTGGAAGGTAATAACTGTTTGGGAATGTCAAACAATCAATCGAAATAAACTTGCCGAACGTCTGTCAGTTGCCCTCAAAAAAATAGTGCCTACTTTTCTTGTATAATGGAGGCCATCTTGTTGCCATATTGTCTAAATGCCAAAAGCATATCGGACGCCTGGTTCCAGTTGATTTATAACATTTTTGATAATTCATATCAGCAAAAAATACAAAAGGGGTCTTTCGAAAAGGAACAATACCGACTTCAGTATCCCGGCATTGCTGTGTATATTGAGCGTCCATTCGATGATATTGTTCCAATTGTCCCGCCTGGCCTCGGAATTCCGTCCCCTACAACAATGGAATATATTGAAAATTACTTTGTTAATTACTTAATGGATCCAAAACTTGCGGAAAACGAAACTTACAAATATGCGAGTAGAATCCAACACCCGATGCCGAAAGGCGGGACACAGCTTGATCGGGTTATTGATATGCTGAAGAATACACCTTTAACCAATCAGGCAATCGTAGAAATTGGCTCTCCGGATGATCACGATGTTTGCATCGGCAATGATGGCAAGCTTGATCCGCCGTGTCTGCGGCTATTGGATTTTAAAGCTCTTCCCATTAATAATGATTTATTCTTATCTATCAGCTGTTATTTTCGGTCATGGGATTTATGGGCGGGATTTCCCACGAATCTTGGCGGATTGGAGCTTCTTAAGCAGCATGTCGCGCACGAAACAGGTCTAAAAAATGGCCCCATGTATGCGTACAGTGCTGGCGCACATATTTATGGGTACCAAGAAGAAATCGCTCGAATAAGAACGCTTCGTCAGAAATTAACTGTTTAGTAAAAAATAATTTGGAGTTCAAATTTCATTCTTCAGATATATATGTGGAGCAAATGAAAGGACTATCCGGGGTCAGACTTTAGAATTGACGTTCTACTGCTATATAACTTTAATGCTTTCCATCCACTCCAGACGGTTCCCCCCGTTGCCGCAGGGCTGATTTTCTATAACTCGCAGGTACAACATTGCAGGTACTATGAACAAAGACACGATCGTTCGCCACGCCATTGTTCCGGCCATCATGCCGGTCCTCTTCTTTGCCGTTGCTTTGACGCCCGTGGATTTGCTGGGCTGCAAAACACGGGGGATCATTGCATTCTCGATAGCCTTCGCGAGCGGTTTGGCGGGCTTGGGCACGGCTGGTATGGCGCTGAAGGGCAGGGTGAAAGGCGAGGCGGGTTCAGAGAAGTGGATTGTTACCACGCTGATACTGACCATTCCGGCCGTTGCGCTGCTTGTTCTGGCTTAGTGGCTTAAATGGAACTTCTCTCGGACCAGGTCTATCGTCCTGCTTTTACTCTCCCGTCCCCGCTTCCCGCTCCCTCAATTGCCCGCATGCCGCAGCAATGTCCCTCCCGCGCGACTCGCGCACGGGCGCGGTGTAGTCGTGCTCCTCAAGGACCTTCTGGAAGCGCCTGACCGTGGCGTCGGAGGGTCTTTTGAACTCGCTTCCGGGAGAGGGATTATAGGGGATGAGGTTGATCTTGGCTTTGATGCCGCGCAGCAGTTTGGCCAGCCGGAGCGCGTCCTCAGCTCCGTCGTTCACCCCGCGCAGCAGGACATACTCAAAGGTGATGCGCCGCCTGGGCTCCAGGGGGAAGTGCCTGCAGGCAGCCAGGAGCTCTTTAATCGGATAGCGTTTGTTCACCGGCATGATCCGGTCCCGCACCTCGTCGGTCGTCGCGTTCAGCGATACGGCAAGGTTCACCTTCACGCCGGACCTGCCGAGCTTTTCGATCTCCGGGACCAGTCCCGCGGTTGAAAGCGTCACGCGCCGGGTTGAAAAGCCAAGGCCCTCTCCGCTCGTAATAATGGCCAGTGCCTTCACCACCTCATCGAAGTTCGCCAGCGGTTCGCCCATGCCCATCAGAACGATGTTCGTTATGCGGCGCGTCTCCGGAGAATACTTCTTGCCCCCTGCCAGGAACTTTTCCACGTTCACGACCTGGTCGGCGATTTCGTAGGCCAGGAGGTTTCTCTGAAACCCGCCGCCGCCGGTGATGCAGAACCGGCACGCCTGAGCGCAGCCTACCTGCGAAGAGATGCAGAGCGTCTGCCGCTCTTCTTCGGGGATAAGTACGCTCTCAACCGTATGCCCGTCTTCAAGCCCGAACAGGAACTTCCGGGTCCCGTCTGAAGAGAGTTCCTGACGCAGCAGGTCCGAGCGATGCGACGGAAAAGCGGGACCCAAGCAGCAGTCGCTCGGCCTTGGCAATGTCGGTCATCTCGTCAAAGGACCGGGCGCCCCTGCTGTAGATCCAGGCAAAGAGTTGTCTGGCCCGGTACGGTTTGCATCCGAGCTCAGCGAGCAAGGCTTTGAGGTCCCCGATGGCCAGGGATTTAATGTTTATTTTGGGAGCGGTCAAGACATTCTCATCCAGAGGTGTGAATCTGAAAATAATGGCTGGCGCAAAGGGGCCGAAAATAGCAGCCGGAAAAACTGGGCGATCATCATCTATCTCATCCATCAGCTACGTACCATATCTATCACGCAGAAGAGTAACACCTTTGGCCTGCAAAATCAAGAAGGGCTGTCAACTATGCCAAATTTTGGCCGCTCTCCGTCCGGACTGTATGATTTCCGGACAGGCAGGGCACAACTGCGAATATAAGAATTTGATAAATAACAACTTAAATTCAAATTAAGACGGTATAGATATTGCAAAATAGCATGTGTAATAAATCTACATTTCAGGTGATTCGTATGACTACGGTAACAGAAACAAAAAAGATACTTATCGTGGATAATGAACCCGCGGTCTTGTTGTCTCTGTCATATTCTCTGCGTTCAATGGGTGTGGAAGTCGTGACGGCGAGCAGGCTTGAGTCCGCGGAAGCGGCCCTGGAAAAATATTTTTTCGACCTGGTCATCGCCGATATCAGGATGTCGGGTGTCCTTGGTATCGAGGGGCTTGAAGATCCTGAGCTACGTCAAAAGAAACTCGCCGGAAACAAAGGTGATCATCATGTCAGCTTTCGGCTCGGGTGACCTGCGCAAGCAGGCCCTGGAGCGCGGCGCCGACCACTACTATGACAAGCCAATAGACATCGCGGAACTGGTGCACCGCGTTCAGGAAATGGGTATTCATACCTGAACATGACGAGAATTGTCTTGAGCAATGCCGCACGCTTATAATCGGGAGGAAGAACAATGCTGAAAAAGGTGCTGGTGGTGGATGATTCCGCACTGATTCACCAGATGTATAAGATGGTGCTGATGCGGTACAAGTGTCAGATCGTGGATGCCCTGAACGGTCAGGACGGGCTGGACAAGCTGGCCAAGAACCCCGATACCGACCTTATCCTGCTCGACATCAACATGCCGGTGATGAACGGGCTCGATTTCATCAAAAAAGTGAAAGAACTTGTATCGTTCAACCATATTCCGATCATCCTGGTGAGCACGGAGGGGAAGGAAGAAGACACGATGCGCGGGCTCGCTCTCGGCGCCAAGGGCTACGTGAAAAAACCTTTTCAGCCGAGCGATCTGCATCAGTTGATTGAAAAGTTCTATCCTGCTGAAGTAAAATAGCAAACTTTGCTGAGGGGCCATGCTTAACCGGGTTTTGATCCGATCGGTAGTGGTCGCTGTAACTATTATGGCGCTGTTCGGCACAACGACCCGGGCAGAGGCGGAGGTCCGGCTCGGCATCCTGCCGCGTTTAAGCGCTGTCGAACTCTACGACATGTTCAATCCCCTTGCCCTCTACCTGAGCGAAGCAACGGGAGAAAAAGTGAGCCTGGTGATACCCCGGGATTTCGATGCGTTCAAGGCGGCTGTCCGGGCGGGTCAGATCGACGCCGGTTTCGCAAACCCCCTGATCTATGTCCAGCTGAAAAAGGAACTGCTTCTCGATCCCCTGGCCCTGGCATCAGAACCCAAAGCAGGACCGCGGTGTCGGGGGATCATCATCGCCCGGAAGGACAGCGCGATCCGCAGCATCCGCGATCTTAAGGGCAAGAGGCTCCTGTTCGTGGAAAAGAACTCCGCCGCAGGCTACATCTTTCAGATGATGACCTTGAGCCGTGCCGGCCTGGATGTGAAAAAAGATTTTATCACGCTGCCTTTTGCAAAAAAACACGATGTTGTCGTGAAGGCGGTGTTCAACGGCGCTGCGGATGCCGGCGGGCTCCGTGAAGACGACCTGGAAAAGCAGAAAGGCGTCTTGGATCTGTCTCAGCTAAGGATCGTGGCATACACGGATTACTATCCGAACTGGCCGTTCTTTGCCGCACCCATGCTGCGCAAAGAGTTCTCAGAGAAACTCCGGACGGCGCTGCTTAAGCTCAAGCCAGGCAGCACCCGGGCCCGCAAGGTGCTGGGACCCTCACAGCTCACGGGATTCGTTCCCGTGTCGGACCGCGACTATGATCAGCTTCGCCGGGCAGCGATCGCGGCAGGCGCGCTCTAGCCGGAGGAGGAGCCCGCAGGACAGCACGCGGCAAACTCCGGCGAGCATGCAACACATTTTCAGGGAAAGGATGCAGCGAAGGCATGACGAATAACAACGACGAAGCACTGAATACAGAGGAAGCGCTCATGTCGCTGCTCGCAACCTACTATGACTCAACCAGCGACGAGCAGGTCCGGATAGCGTTCACTGCTCGGCTCCAGACCGGATGATCTTGTCTACTCCGTGCTGGAGCAGGCCCTCCGTAATGACGCCAATGCCAACGTCAGAAATGCGGGCATGGAGTTGTATGTTTCATTCGGCAGCCGGTCGCTGTCCCGTCTTGTCCTGCTGCTGCAGGATGCCGACGAGGAGGTCCGTACCTTTGCCGCGGTCATGCTCGGCGCCATGGGAATCCGCGAGGCCGTGCCGGCGCTGATCAACGCACTGGTTGATGCGGACCTCAATGTGAAGCATGCTGCGGCAGAGTCTTTGGGCAGGATCAGGGACGACCGGGCAGTGCTCCCTCTCATTGATGCGCTGACCGGTGACCTGTGGCTCCAGTTCCCGGCGGCGATGGCACTGGGCGAGCTGGCCGACAGCCGGGCGGTCGGGCCGCTTATTGCGCTGCTGGAAATGCCGGGCGCGAATATGCCGGCGATCCAGGCATTGGGAAAGATCGGCGATCCCGCGGCCCTGGGGCCGCTCGGCAAGCTGCTTGAGGATGATGAACCGTCATTGCGCGAATGGACGCTGGAAGCCGTTGCCGCTATTTTCGCGCGATGGCCGGATAGCGGGGACAAGCTGTCGGTCAGCCCGAGACTGACAGGCTTCCTGCTCGAAATCCTCGGCTCGGACAACCACGAGGCGAAGCGAAACGCCGCGATCACGCTTGGCTGCTGCAAAATACAGGAAGCATTGCCTTCTCTTACCGGGTTGTGCGCAGACCGGGACATCGGCGATGTCGCTCGCAAGGCGATTTCCAGGATCGGCCGGTGCTAGCCGGGTTGTGCAGGCCGGACCGGCCATAACAAGACAGGTGAACACGAGCGTGATGGACCTGTGCACAGGTGATGCAGCTTAAATAAGCATGCACATGCAGAGTGAAAGGGGGGAGTATGAAACAGAATTGCTGGGAAGTGAAAAAGTGCGGCAGAGAGCCTGGTGGTTTGCATGAAAAGGAATTGGGAACGTGCCCGGTGGCGACCTATACCGCTCTGAACGGCATGCATGGCGGGAAAAATGCGGGCCGTTCCTGCTGGGTCATCGCCGGGTCTTTGTGCGGGGGAAGAGTGCAGGGCAATGAAGAGCAAAAGCGCTCGTCCTGCTGGGAGTGCGACTTCCTAAAGCTGGTCAAGCATGAAGAGGAACCGGAAACCCGCGGTTTTTCACATACAAGGCTCGGCATGGACCGCATAATGCAAAAAATGCCGACACTCTAGCGCTTTTACACACATATTTTATCCGAGGCAGTGCCGGAGAAGCAGCTCCGGCACTACCTTTGGGCACCGATGATCTGTTCTTGTGCCGTCCCTGCGCCTGCTGTTGCTGGTACAGGCATTCTATTTCCCCGCTCTCGGATATTTTTGCAGGTCGAATCTAGAGCTTTGTTTCCTCCATTCTGCAATCCTCGTAATCCTTTGTTTGCCTGATAATGCTACCATTCGTAACCCCCCAGGGAAGACAAAAAATCCTTGACACTTTCGAGCGTTAGATGTTATTTTGTCGAACATATCAAGGAGATTTGTGTGAAAATCGCTATTACGGGCAAGGGTGGCGTGGGAAAAACCACACTTTCCGGCCTCTTGGCAAGGCTTTATGCCGCAGAAGGCAAAAAAGTCCTTGCGGTTGACGCTGACCCGGACGCTAATCTTGCCTCTGCGCTCGGAATCTCACCTGAGGTGGCGGCGCGGGCACTGCCGCTGGCAGAGCAGTCGGATATGATCGAGGAGCGCACCGGGTCCCGTCCCGGCAATCCCGGCGGCATGTTCAGCATCAATCCCAAGGTTGACGATATTCCCGACCGATACAGCGTCAAGCATGAAGGCGTGCGGCTGCTTGTCGTGGGAAAGTCGAAAGAGGCGGGCTCGGGTTGCTACTGTCCTGAGAATGTGCTTCTGCGCCGCCTGATCAGTCACCTTATCCTTCGGCTGGACGAAGTCGTTATCCTCGATATGGAAGCGGGCATCGAGCACCTGACCCGCGGCACGGCCGGCAGTGTCAACGCGTTCATCGTGGTGGTGGAGCCGGGCCAGCGGAGCATGCAGACCGCCCGTCAGATCGAATCGCTTGCCCATGGCCTTGGCGTGAAAGAGGTCTTTGTTGTGGGCAACAAGATCCGGACCGAGTCGGAAAAGGAGTTCATCCTGGAACATCTCAAGGGGATGAAGTTCCTGGGCTTCATGAGCTATGCCGGTGACGCCGTGTCCGCTGATCTTGACGGGAAGTCTCCCTATGATGCAGCGCCTGCCACGCGGGAAGAGGCCGTGAAGATCAAGGCCGCGCTCGACCAGCTTATGAAGAAGTAAGGTGAAAGACAAACTCAGAAAAAAGATCCTGGACACACGGTTCGCGCTCACGCCCGAAGCGCGACGGGCCAAGAGCAGGGAGATCGAGCAGCGGTTGTTCAGTCTCCCGGAATTCAGTAACGCGGACACGGTCATGTTCTATGCGTCCTTTCAGAGCGAGGTGGAGACGCATTGCATGATCCGCCGTGCTCTGGCAGAGGGCAAACATGTTGTGTTGCCCCGGGTAAAGGGCAAAGAGCTCGAACTCCTGGAGATCGAGAATTTCGACCGGGACGTGAGCCCCGGCGCCTGGGGCATTCCCGAGCCGGACCAGGGGAAGGCGGCGGGTGTTCAGGACATCGGGCTCATCGTCGTGCCGGGCGCGGTGTTCGATGAACGCGGCAATCGCGTGGGATACGGAGCGGGTTTTTACGACAAGCTCCTGGCGCAGTACCCGGGGATGACCGCAGCGCTGGCATTTGAGCTCCAGGTCGTGCCGCAGGTCCCCGCTGATGCCCACGATGTGCCTATGAAGAAGATCGTGACGGAGTTGAGGGTCATAGAAACAAGTTTCAAAATCCAAGCGCCGCCAAAAAACAAATAAATTTCAAACGCCCATTGGCCAAACTTTTCGGAAATTGATGCTTTGTAATTTGATATTGTTTGGGACTCGATGCTTGGGATTTGGAGCTTTCCCCCTATGGATATTAAAAAAATAGAAAAAGGCGTCAGGCTCATCATCGAAGGCATCAGGGAAGATCCCGACCGACCGGGGCTGAAGGACACGCCGCAGCGCGTTGCTGAGATGTATGCTGAGATCTTCTCAGGCATTTCCACCGACACGGAGAAGCTCCTGGTTCCCATGGCAGGAGAAAGCCACGACGAGATGGTGATGATCCGCGATCTCCCGTTCTACTCTATATGCGAGCACCACCTGCTTCCTTTCTTCGGCAGAGCGCATATCGCCTATATCCCGGGCGCCGGCAAGATCGTGGGCATCAGCAGCCTGGCCAAGGCGCTCGAGGTCTTTGCCAAGCGGCCCCAGGTGCAGGAGCGGCTGACGGCACAGTTTATCGATCTCATCGTGAGCCACTTGAAGCCCAAAGGCGCCATGGTGGTCATTGATGCGGAACATCTTTGCATGAGCATGCGCGGCGTAAAGAAGCCCGGCGCCCGTGTGGTGACGTCCGCGGTTCGCGGCAGCTTCCGCACCAAGGAGTCAACGCGCATGGAAATGCTGGAACTGTTAACAAAGAAGGAATAACCATTGCGGATTTCGGATTGCGGATTTCGGAATGAAGGGCCGTCATTCCCGCGTACGCGGGAATCCAGGGTTTTTCTCCGTGTCTCCGTGACTCCGTGGTAAATTATTTTTATGTTGTAAACCAGGAGTGAATAATGGCAACAGATACGACATGCATCCCGACCGAGTACCGGCCCTACGGCGCTGACCTCAAGGAAACAAGACCTTATTCGCCCTGCCGCGCGGCATGCCCGGCGCACACGGACGTGCAGGCCTATGTGGGGCTCATTGCCCAGGGTAAATATACCGAGGCCTTCGAGGTCATCACCTCGGTGAACCCCATCGCTTCGGTCTGCTCCATGATCTGCCACCATCCCTGCGAACAGTCCTGCAGGCGCTGCGGTGTTGACGAGCCCCTGGCGGTCCGGCACCTGAAGCGCTTCGCCATCGAGCAGTCCAGAGACTATCGCCGCGCCAAGCGAAAGCTTGTCCAGAAAACCAAAGGCAAGAGCGTCGGCATCATCGGCTCGGGCCCCTCGGGCCTGACCGCGGCGCGCGATCTCGCCAATCTCGGCTACACGGTCACGATCTACGAGCGCCACCCGGTGCTCGGCGGCATGCTCGCGGCGGCGATCCCGCCTTACCGTTTGCCCAGAGAAGTTTTGAAAGAGGACATTGACGATGTCGTCACCAAAGGCATCGAGGTGAAGACCGGGTTCGAGGTCGGCAGGGACGCGAAGCTCGACGACCTGGCGAAGAAGCACGATGCCGTGCTGGTCGCCATCGGTCTTTCGCTCAGCCGGTCATTGAACATCCCGGGTGTCGAAGGCCCCGGCGTGTTGCTCGCGATCCCCTATCTCGAAGATGTGGCATTCGGCCGCAATCCGAAACTAGGGAAAAAAGTGCTGGTCATTGGCGGCGGGAACGTTGCCATGGATGTTGCGCGAAGCGCCCGGCGGCTCGGCGTAGAGAAGGTCGAGATGGTCTGTCTCGAGAACGAACAGGAGATCCCGGCCTGGAAATGGGAAGTGGATGAGGCGGTAGAAGAAGCGGTAAAGATCAACTACCGCTGGGGGCCCAAGGCGGTGAAGCGCGAGGGCGACAAGGTCCTGGGTCTTGAAGTGACCAAGGTCCTGTCCGTGTTCGACGCGAACAAGCGCTTTGCCCCTACGTTCGACCAGAATGTCACGACGCTGCTCGAGGCGGACACGATCATCATCACCATCGGTCAGATGTCCAAGAACGATCTTTTTAACGACAGCTCGGTCAAGGTGGACAAGGGGCGGGTCGAATGGAACAAAGCGACCCAGATGAGCACGGGCAGGAACATCTTCATGGCCGGCGAGGTCGTGACCGGTCCGGGCTCCGCCATCGCAGCGGTTGCGAACGGCCATCGCTCTGCCATTGCCATGCATCTCTTCCTCCAGGGCGAGTCCATAGAAGGCAAGCTTCCGGTGCAGGAAAAGGAAAAGATCGCTGAAATGCCTGCCGCGGTTGCGGAAAAGATCAGCAAACATCCGCGCATGAAGGTGCGTCACATGGCTCCCGAGGTCCGCGTCAAGACCATGGAGCATTTCGAGGAAGGCTTCACTGAAAAAGAAGCGCTCGAAGAAGCAGGACGGTGCCGCGGGTGCGGCGGCGGTGCGGTCGTGGACCAGAAGAAGTGCATGGCCTGCCTCACCTGTCTGCGCGTCTGCCCCTACGGCGCGCCGGTGGTCGAAGCTTATTCGACCATTCGGCCTGAGTACTGTCAGGCCTGCGGCCTCTGCGCTCCCGAATGCCCTGCCGAGGCCATCAGCATGGTGAGCTACGATGTGCGCGAGATCAGGAAGCACCCTTCCCGCGCTTGTGGGCAAGGTCGATCCCAAGCGTCAGGAACCAATGATCGTAGCTTTTACGTGTGCGAACCATGCCGGCATTCTCGGCCTTGATCTTCCGAAGAACGTAAAGAGCATTCCCGTTCATTGCACCAGCCGGGTCGACATTCTTGATATGCTGAAGGCTTTTGAGATCGGTGCTGACGGCGTGGCAGTGGTTCGCTGCGGCGACGGCAACTGCAAGTATAGGGACATCGCCCCGCGCGTGAATGCCCGGGTAAAGCGGGTGCAGGATTTGCTCGGAATGCTGAAGATCGAGACCGGCCGGGTGGAGATCCTGTCCGCAGCTTCGACCAATGGAGGCAATCCCTATGCAGCCGTGTGCAAGGAGTTCTCGGATCGGGTGAAGACGATAGGAATGAGGACGAAGTAATTCTGGCACCGATCTTCGGACGGAGAAGGTACCATAATGAATGAGGTCTATGATGGACCAGAAGGTTGTGAAAAAACAACTTAGCTCTCTTTTCAAAAGCATGGATTTTGTCAGTAATAATTTTTTGGGCAAAGAGAAAGAGTCGGGAAAAGATTTACAAATATATTTTGAGATCTATCAACAGCTTGGCCTTGCCTGGGAATTCCTGGGGTTGCAGTGCAAGCACAGGGATGGATACAAGAAAACAACGGACAATATAGAAGTTTGTAAAATATGCGGCATAGTCCGAGGAACTGAAGATGCATTCGTTTTGCTTCCGAGAAAAGGCGCTAAGGAGCTTGGAAAAAAAGCAACACCGAATTCCAAAGCAACATTTTTAGCAAAAAAGGAAGCTCAGATCATCAATGACACCGTAGGTTTTCATGGCGCTTCATTGAATGTCGATGTGCACAACGCCTATAAGTCCCGTTTGTTCGGCACGGGCATCACGATGGCTGCTGAGAGGATAATAACTGTAAACGAAGATAATATAGAATGCCAAATTAATCAGCGCCTTGTATATGTGCGATTGGGTGACGTGGACAAAAAAGCAGGGAAAAAGAAATATGGCGGTTTCCCCTGGGAGATATCAAGGGAAAACTTGAAGCGCTTCCCGGTGATATTCGATTTTGATGAAAAGCACCGCTTGTTGGGGCTGACCATCTTGCGCTGAGAATTCCCCGCAAGATCGGCATGGGGTAATGAAAAGTGAATCTGCGCTTTTACATTGATCCAACAACGGAACAGCCCCACATCCACAACCATAGCATTACCGAACGTGAAGTCGAGGAAGTTATAGCGGAGCCAGGTGAAGACAGGCCGGGACGCGAGGGTTCGCGGGTAGCAATCGGTCGAACAGCCGCTGGACGATATTTACGAGTGATCTATGTGCCGGAGCAGGAAGGCGTTTTCGTGATTACGGCATACGATCTCCGCGGCAAACCGTTAACGGCGTATCGGCGTCGTAAAAGGAGAAAAGGACAATGAAACAAAGTAAATTTCCTCCCGGATGGGATGCAGAGCGCGTCAAGAGTGTTATCGAGCATTACGAGGCTCAATCCGAGGACGAAGCGTTGGCCGAGGACGAAGCCGCCTATGAGATGCCCGGGCAGACGATCATGGAAGTGCCGACGGACATCGTCCCGGCTGTACGAGAGCTTATTGCGAAGCGTAATGCCGCATGAAGAGTGCAGTAGGTTAAGGCAACGAAATGACTTTTGTTGGGTTTCACTTCGTTCTACCCAACCTACAAGGCTGAGACTTTCAATTTTCACCTCATTGGATCAATACCTAAAAAGTAGAGCGCCCTTCGGCGGACAAAAAATAACGCTGCCGGGTAATAATGCAGAAGGAGCAATAAACCATGATTGTAGGATCGCAAAAACCAATTGATGAAATATGGAACATGGTAAAGGACTTCAAAAAGGTCCTCGTGTTCGGATGCAACACCTGCGTGGCCATCTGCCATGCAGGCGGCGAGAAAGAGGCCGAGACCATTGCGTCGCTCATAAAGATGAAGGCATCGCAGGAAGGCAAGTCCATGGTGGTGAACCACATGGGCGTCATGCGCCACTGCGAGCCGGAGTATTTCGAGCCCGTGATCGAAGAGGTGAAGAAATACGACCTCGTGCTCTCGACTGCCTGCGGCGTCGGCGTGAACTTCCTGTCCGACCGGACGGGAACGGTGCCGGTCTATCCCGGCATCAACACCTCGTTCTACGGCGCGGTGGAAGCGCCGGGCGATTTTAAGGAGCTTTGCGCAGGCTGCGGGAACTGCATCGTGCATATGACCGGCGGAATCTGCCCCATTGCGCGTTGCGCCAAGACGCTTATGAACGGGCCCTGCGGCGGCACGAACAAGGGCAAGTGCGAGATCAGCAAGGACGTGGACTGCGCCTGGTACCTCATTGTCGAGCGTATGAAGAAGCTCGGCACGCTTGAGAAACTCTCTGCAGTCATACCTCCTCGCAATTGGTCCACAGCGCGTGACGGCGGACCGCGGCGCATATCGGTGGAGCATATCCGGGAGTACGAGGCGAAGGAAGAGGAGAAGGCTGCAAAATAACCAAAACCGCTTGGACGCGGATAAACGCAGAGCGCTTCGCGCTACGCGGATACGACAGAAATAGCGGTAAGTTTAAATCTGCGTTCATCTGCGAAAATCTGCGTCCCAAGAATATATGTTCTGGAGGATCTAATGAAAAGCGGAAGCACACTCGAAAAAGTACTGGCCAGCGGCAAGCCCGCGGTCACGGCGGAACTCGGCCCCCCCATGAGCGCCGATCCCCATGAAGTCATAAAAAAAGCGCAGCAGCTGAAAGGCTTCTGCGACGCGGCGAACATTACCGATTGCCAGACCGCGGTGGTCCGCATCTCGAGCATTGCAGCAGCGGCCATTGCGCTGCAGCAGGGCCTGGAGCCGGTCATGCAGATGACCTGCCGCGACCGGAACAGAATCGCCATGCAGGCCGACCTTCTCGGCGCGGCGGCGCTGGGGCTCAAGAACTGCCTCTGCCTCGCCGGAGACCACCAGAAATTCAGCGCAGCGGGAAGGCTCAAGGGCCATCCCGGCGCAAAGAATGTGTATGATGTTGACACCTGCCAACTCGTCGGCATCTTGAAAAAGATGCGCGACGAGAGCAAGCAGGACGGCGGAGACCCCATTGAAGTGGCGCCCAAGTTCTTTATCGGCGCATCCTGGACGCCCATGGCGGACCCGATCGATTTCAGGCCGATCAATCTCATGAAGAAGGTGAATGCCGGCGCTGACTTTATCCAGACCCAGGGCATTTACGATATGGAAGGCTTCCGTGCGTCAGATGGCAAAGATCGGAAACATGGGGCTTCACGAGAAGACCGCGATCCTTGCCGGCATCATCGTGCCGAAGAGCGCCATGATGCTGAAGTACATGGACGGCAATGTTGCCGGCGTGTCCGTTCCCAAGGAACTGATCGACCGGATGAACAAGGCAAAGGCCGCCGCCGGTGAAGATAAGAAGAAGATGAAGGAGCTCCAGGAGCAGGAAGGCATCAAGATCACGATCGAACTCATCCACCAGGCCTTGGAAATACCCGGAGTGAAGGGCGTGCATATCCAGGCCATTGAATGGGAGAGCGCGATTGAAGGGATTGTGAAGGCGGCGGGATTGTATCCGAGACCGGAAGTTTAATTGCGGATTTCGGATTGCGGAATGCGGATTGGGAAAACTGAAACAAGATCTTTGAACGATGTTAAGACGGAGGGTTTTGCGGCTTTTTTGTTTGCGGGTTTTAATCCGCAATCCGAAATTCGCAATCCGAAATTAGACCATGCCGAAAATTACCGTTCTCGATATCTATAAGAAGAAAGCCGAAGGCAAGAAGATCACGATGCTGACGGCCTACGACTATCCTACTGCCCAGATCGTGGACCAGGCCGGGATCGATATGATCCTGGTCGGTGACTCGCTCGGCATGGTGGTGCAGGGCGTGTCGAGCACGCTGCCTGTCACGATGGACGAGATGATCTATCACACGAAGATGGTCTCGCGCGGTGCCGTGTCCGCTATGGTGGTCGGCGACATGCCGTTCCTCTCGTATCAAACGCACAAAGCTGAAGCTATCCGGAATGCGGGGCGGTTCCTCAAAGAAGCTGGCGCGGAAGCGGTCAAGCTCGAAGGCGGCAGTCAGATGGCGGAGACCATCAGGGCCATTGTGGACGCGGGTATTCCCGTCGTGGCCCATATCGGGCTTACCCCGCAGTATGTGCATATGATGGGTGGGTTCAAGGTCCAGGGCAAGAACGATGCTGCCCGGGAGAAGATCCTTGCCGACGCACGGGCAGTGCAGGATGCAGGAGCCTTTTCCGTGGTGGTTGAAGGTGTTCCGTCTTCTCTCGGCACAGAGATCCATAAGGCGCTCCGCATCCCGACCATCGGGATCGGGGCCGGTCCGGACTGCGACGGGCAGGTGCTCGTGATCCATGATCTTCTGGGTCTTTTCGACCGCTTCACGCCCAAGTTCGTCAAGAAATACGCAAACCTGAAGGAACAGGCGATCAAGGCGGTAAAAGAGTATAAACAGGACGTAGAAACGGCACATTCCCTTCAGAAGAGCACAGTTTTAAATAACCATACACCCAAATAACCTGTGGACTTTGGTAGCATATGCCCGGCTACTTTTTGTAGCGGGTGTGGTTTTTATCAATGAAATTTATAAGTTAATTAAAAAATATTGTCCGCAATCCTTCCATTTTTCTTGACTCATGCGATGTGTGCTCGCTATAATGTCATTCCCTTACCATCCGCTTTTACCCCTTTTCTCTTGCTGCAGGGTGCTGAGGGACATTCTGAGAGGAGGGGACCATGCCTGAAGCACCATTGAATGTTGTACTGCTGCGGTACACGCCGGATCCGGAAGAGGTCGTGGCCATGGCAGCGAAGCTCTGCTACAGCCCGTCAGGTGTGGATGAGCTGAAGCAGAAGATCGAGGCCAAGGACCAGGCGGCCTTTGTGGAGAAGCTGGCTTCCATCGGGCATCTCTCGCCGATCGAGCATGTGACCTTCACCTTCGGCATCGAGGGTATTTCCCGGGCCTGCTCTCACCAGCTGGTCCGCCACCGGCGTAGCGTCCTATTCGCAGCAGAGCCAGCGGTATGTGAGGGAAGAGCATTTCGATTACGTGATCCCGCCGAGCATCAAGCAGGACCCGGCGCTGGTCAGGGAATTCGAGCAGTACATGGACGAGGCCCAGGCGAACTACACCAAGGTCCTGAAGCGGCTTGAAGAGCTCGGGTACAAGGGCGAAGCGGGACAGCAGGACGCGCGCTATCTGCTGCCGAACGCGGCAGAGACCAAAATCGTCGTCACCATGAACGCGCGGGAGCTTCTGCACTTCTTCCGCGTGCGCTGCTGCAACCGGGCGCAGTGGGAGATCCGGGAGATGGCCGACCGCATGCTGGCGCACGTAAAGAAGCGTTGCGCCGACGATCTTTGCCAAATCCGGCCCCGGATGTCTCTATGCAGCCTGCCCCGAGGGCAAAATGACCTGCGGCAAGATCGAAGAGGTCAGGAAGAAGTTCGGAGTGATGAAATAATAGGACAAGCTTCAAAGCACAAATGATAAATCAAATAATAGCCAGAGAAATGCCAAGTTCAAACTGTGTGAACTTTGTATTTCCTCCTTGAGCTTATTTGGGACTCCGTGCTGATATTTGGAGCTTGTAGTTAAACAATGGGTTTTACCATAGCAGTTGCAGGCAAGGGCGGCACGGGCAAGACCAGCCTCTGCGGCCTTACCATACGATATTTGACAGAGAAGAAGCGCGGGGCCGTACTGGCCGTTGATGCCGACGCGAACGCGAACCTTCACGACGTGCTCGGCGTCAAGGTCCATGCGACCGTAGGCGCGCTGCGGGAGACCTCGCTTGAAGCCATCAAGTCCACGGCACCCAGGCCCGGCGGCATGAGCATGGAACAGCTCTTCGACTACCAGATCCAGCAGGCCCTGGTCGAGGCAAAGGGTTTCGACCTCCTGGTGATGGGCAGGCCCGAAGGCGCGGGCTGCTACTGCGCGGCGAACAACATCATCCGCAAATATATGGATAAGCTGGCCGATACGTATCCGTATACGGTCATGGACAATGAGGCAGGCCTCGAACATTTATCGCGGCGCACCACGCAGGACACGGACCTGCTGCTCATTATCAGCGATTCCTCGGTGCGCGGGATCATGACCGCCGGCCGTATCGGCGAACTGGTCAAAGAACTGAACCTGAACGTGAAGCGGGTGGTCCTGATCGTGAACCGGGTGCAGGACGGGACGAGTGAGGACAAGGCGCTTCAGCAGGCTATCGCGCAGCAGGGCGTGGAGTTCGCGGGTTTTGTTCCCGCAGACGAGCTGATCTTTGAATACGATCTGAACGGCAAACCGCTGGTACAGCTTCCGGCCGACTCAAAGGCCTTGACGAGCTTTTATTCAGTGCTGGACAGGCTGATCCCCTAACAATGACCACCAAAACCGTCGCCATTATCGGCGCAGGTCGTGTCGGCAGTTCAGTGGGCTATTTGCTCAACCGGGCAGGGTATGCAGTGATCTCGGTTGCGGCACGCACGGCAGCTTCTGCGGAAAAAGCAGCCGCCTTCATCGGCGCAGGGAAACCGACCATCGATGTCGTGCGGGCAGCTGCCGGCGCTGAAATCGTTTTAATCACGACCCCAGACCGGGTTATCAGAGAAGTTTGCGAAACAGATCGCGGCGGCCGGAGCTCTGAAGTCGGGCGGTCTCGTGGTCCATATGTCAGGCGCTCACTCGCTCGGACTGCTTGATGCAGCAAAGAGCAGCGGGGCAGACCGGGCAGTGCTCCATCCGCTCCAATCGCTGGCAAGCAAAGAGCAGGGCATCAGGACGCTTCCCGGCTCCTATTTCCGGATTGAAGCGGACGCTGCTGCACAGGCCGCTGCCAGGGAGATCGTTAAAGCACTGGGCGGCATCGAGCTGGTTATGCCGAAGTGGAGCCCGGATAAAGATTCTGCCGCACTGTACCACGCAGGCGCCGTGGCTGTCTCGAATTACTTTGTTGCACTCGTTGATTACGGTTTGAAGTTCTACGAAGCACTGGGCGCGGACAAACAGGAGGCGCTCAAGGCCGTGCTTCCGCTCATCAAGGGGACGCTGCATAATATCGAGACCCTCGGGATCCCGGATGCCCTGACCGGACCGATCATGCGGGGCGACACGGAGACTGTCCGGGACCATCTTGAGGCGATGCAGAAACGAACGCCGGAGCTGGTGGGTCTTTATAAGGAGCTGGCGAGGCAGACGGTCTCGGTTGCCAGGGACAGGGGAAGCATTTCCCAGGACACGGCAAAGGAACTGCTGGGCCTGGTGAATGCGGAATGCGGAATGCGGAATGCGGAGTGAAACGCTTTTATCCGTGTTAATCCGTGTCCATCTGTGGTTAGAAAGAGTTTTGATTCATTTTGAAAGGAGAAGTATCGGCGCATGTTAATTATCGGAGAAAAAATCAGTGTTATTGCAAAGAAAGTGCGTGAGGCCCTTGGCAAGTTCGACCCCAAGCCGCTTCAGGAACTCGCCGTGGCACAGGACAAGGCCGGCGCGCATTTTATCGACATTTCCATCGGTCCTGCCGAGGAGAACGGCCCCCAGCTCATGGATTGGGCAGTGAAGGTGCTGCAGGAAGTTGTGGAAAAGCCGCTCTGCCTCGATACGACGAACATCAAGGCCATGGAAGCCGGACTCAAGGCGCACAACAACAAATGGGGCGTGCCGATCATCAACTCCACATCCAATGAGCCCGAGCGGTTCCCGATGATGGAACTTGCCGGCAAGTACAACGCGAAGATCATCGCCCTTACCCTGGGCAAAGGCAGCATCCCCGCGGATGCCGAGGACCGCTGCGGCATCGCTGCGGAGATCATGGCGCGGGCAATGGAGCACGGCGTTCCCATGGAGCACCTTTTCCTCGACCCCCTTATTCTCCAGCTCTGCACCATGCAGGACCAGGGGCTGCAGGCCATCCGTGCCGTCAAGATGTTCCAGCAGCTGAACGATCCTCCGATGCAGACCGTGGTCGGGCTTTCGAATATCTCGAACGGGGCGCCGAAGCATGTTCGCCCGATCATCAACCGGAATTTCCTCACCATGCTTATCTATGAGGGACTTACGGCTGCCATCATCGATCCGCTTGACAAGGACATGATGGATACGGTCAAGACCGTCGAGGTTATTATGGGCAAGAAGATGTACGCTCATTCGTATCTAGACATGTAAGAAAACGAATTCAAATGGCAAGCACCAAATAACAAGTAAATTACAAGCACCATAGCCACAAAATACAGCGTTTTGAAATTGACATTTAGTGGAATTTATTCGGATTTACAGATGAGCTTGATTTGTCACCATTTGCTCTTGTTTTTCGCCGGCAATTCTGTTAATATACGGGACATTTTGAGGAGGCTTTCATGGCACTCGTAATACCTAAAGAAACCTATAGCGGCAAGATCTACAATGTGCAGCTCGGCACCGGCGCAAAGGCGGTGACCATCGGCGGCGCGAACGCGCTCCCGTATCCTTGGCTTCGAAGGGACGTTCCCGAACAGGCCGGCCGTGGCGCTGGAAGTGATGGACATCGCGCCTGATGACTGGCCCGAGACCCTGAAAAAGGCGCTCGGCAGCGAGGCGGCCAATCCTGTCCAGTGGGCAAAATTCTGCCAGAAGAGCGGCGCGGACATGGTTGCGCTCCGGCTCATGGGCACCCACCCCGACCAGAAGAACAAGAGCGCCGAGGAAGCGGCCAAGGTCGCGGCCGAGGTTGCGGCAGCCATCGACATTCCGCTCATCATTCTCGGCTGCGGTCACGTGGAGAAGGACACGCAGGTGCTGCAGGCGGCCGCCGCCGCAACGCGCGGCAAGAACTGCGCCATCGGCAAGGCCGTGGAAGAAAATTACAAGACCATCGCGGCCGCCGCCATGGCGAACGACCACAAGCTGATCGCCATGAGCCAGCTTGACGTGAACCTGGCAAAGCAGCTGAACATCCTGCTTACCCAGATGGGCTTTGACAAGGAGCGGATCATCATGGATCCCATGTCCTCGGCCCTGGGGTACGGCCTTGAATATACCTACAGCGTGATGGAGCGTATCCGCCTTGCCGCGCTCCTGCAGAACGACGCCATGATGCAGACCCCGATCGTCTGCGACATCGGCGCGAATGTCTGGAAGGTCAAGGAGACCATGGCGCCTGACGCCGAAATGCCGGAGTGGGGCGGTCTCGAAGACCGCGCCCTGGCCTGGGAAGCAGTGACTGCGTCGGCCATGATCACGGCCGGCGCGGACATGCTGATCATGCGGCACCCCGGCGCCGCGGAAAAGGCGAAGGAACTGATCGCTGAATTGATGTAAAGCAGGAAGCTAAGATGGTACGAAGGTAAGAGGGAAAGATAATAAACTCCTACTTCTTACCTTCCCACCTTCTTACCTTCTCGGTTTTTGAAAGGAGCATATACCATGGCACTCTCTGGAGTTGAAATATTCAAGCATCTTACCGAAGACGAACTGCAAAAAATGCGGGCATCCGACCTGCCTTGCTTTCGCCATGAAGCTTGCCGCAAAGCAGGCGAGCCTTGATGCCTGCCCGGACGCGTCCGATAGACGCCAAGAAGATCCTGGGCGAGTCGGCTGCACCGCCGATCCGCGGCATCACGATCGGCGTGGGCGACAAGGCTGTCAAGGTGGGCGACGAGATCTGCATGTTCCGCCATGAAAAGAAATTCTTCAACCCCAACGTATTCGCCGTCGCGATCAAGGCCTCCGAGGCCGGTGACGCTGCAGCGAAGAAGATCGAGGCGGTCAAGACCTCCGAGATCGACCGCGTGGGCCAGAAGCTCAGGGTTGACGCCATTGCCGTGACCGACGAGGGCGGCGATGCGGCGAAATTCGCCGCTGTCGTGAAGCAGGTCGTGGACGGCGCCCCGGGCGTGCCGATCATTCTCGTGAGCAAGACCCCGGCGATCATCGAGGCAGGCATCGCGCATTGCGCCGACAAGAAGCCGCTCATCTATGCCGCAACCGCCGAGAACGCCGAGGCCATGGCAAAGATCGCCAAGGAAAAGAAGGCCTCCCTTGCCGTTTCCGCCGACGGGCTCGATGCGCTGACCGCGCTTTCCGAGAAAGTAAAAGCCCTGGGCGTGGACGACCTGGTGCTCGATTCCGGCGCGCGCAAGGCCAAGGACATGATCGAGCACTTCACGATCATCCGCCGCGCAGCCATCAAGAAGAACTTCAAGCCCCTGGGCTATCCGGTCATCACCTTCGCGACCCGCGACAACTCGGTATCAGAGACCATGGCCGCGGCCGTCGGCACGATGAAGTACGCATCGATCATCATTCTGAACAATGTGGAAAAGTGGAAGATGCTCGCGCTCCTGTCGCTCAGACAGAACATCTACACCGACCCGCAGGTGCCGATGCAGGTCGCCCAGAACATCTACAAGGTCGGCGATGCCAAGGAAAACTCGCCGCTCATGATCACCACCAACTTCTCGCTCTCGTACTTCATCGTGCGCGGCGAGGTCGAGAACAGCAAGGTGCCGGCATGGCTCGCGGTCATGGACAACGAAGGGCTGTCCGTGCTCACGGCCTGGGCCGCAGGAAAATTCACGGCAAGCAAGATCGCGCAGTTCGTGACCGAAAGCGGCGTGGAAAAGAACATCAGCCACAAGGAGCTTATCATTCCCGGGCTACGTCGCCGTTCTCTCCGGTTCGCTGGAAGAGAAGCTGCCGGGCTGGAAGATCACCGTGGGCCCGCGTGAAGCGAACCAGCTGCCGACCTTCCTGAAGGCGAGAGGCGTAAGTAACTTCAGTAGCCAAGAGTCAGGAGTCAGAGTCGTCAGAATGAGTTTCTTCTGGCTTCTGTCTGACTCTGAATTCTGCGAATTGTATAAAGGAGTTTATCCATGTCAAAAGTCATTGCCACCGGGGCCATTCTTGGCTCCCACTATTACGTTAAGCAGGCCGAGGCACTCGTCGAGAAGGCCATCACCGAGAAGGGCGCGGACTTCACGTTCGAATTCCCTGATACGGCGTATTTCCTGCCGCAGATCTTTTCCATGACCGGTTTTGAGGTCCGTACTCTGGGCGATATGAGGACCGCGCTGGAGCAGAAGGTGAAGCCGCTCCTCACGGAAGCACCGGTAGCCAACCTGTACGTACCCTATCTGGGTGAGGCGCTTGATGCCGGCATGGCGACCCTCTTTGCCCAGGAAATCATCATGGCGATCCGGTACATCTACGGGCAGGAGCCGGTGAAGGACGACTCGATCGGCCTGACCTATAACGGGTTCATCTCCGACACGATCCTCCGCAACCTCGGCGTGCAGCTTGTGGACGGCTCCATGCCGGGATACGTCTGCATCATCGGCGCGGCGAACGACGACGATCACGCGCTGGAGATTGCCCGCGAACTCCAGCAGAAAAACATCCTCACGCTTATGTGCGGCAACGTGAACGGCGACAGCATGACCAAGCAGCTTCTCCGGAAGGGCGTACAGCTCGGATGGGACACGCGTCTTGTCCCGCTCGGACCTGAAGTGGAGCACGCCATTTACGCCCTGCACTGGGCTGCCCGCGCAGGCATCACCTTCGGCGGCATGAAGGGCGGCGATTTCCAGAAGATCCTGAAATACTCCAAGGACAAAGTCTTCGCTTTTGCCATGGTGCTCGGTCCCTTGAACGACCGCATCTGGACCACGGGCGCAGGCGCGATCAACATGGGATTCCCGGCCATCGCAAACACTGATATACCCGCGATCAATCCCACGGGCGTCACGATCTATGAAGAAGTGGCCAAGGAGCTCGACCCGAAAAAGATCGTTGAGAAGTGCATTGAAGTGCGCGGCCTCAAGATCACGGTCTCCAAACCGCCGATCCCGGTTGCCTACGGCCCGGCCTTCGAAGGCGAGCGCATCCGCAAGGAAGACATGCATATCGAGTTCGGCGGTCAGCGCACGCCGGCCTTCGAGTGGCTCCATATGGTTGACCTGAACAGCATCGAAGACGGCAAGGTAACGATCGTGGGCGCCGATGCCGAGGCCCGGTACCAGAAGGGCGGCCAGATGCCGCTCGGCGTCGTGGTCGAAGTGGGCGGCCGCAAGATGCAGAAGGACTTCGAGCCCGTGCTCGAGCGCAAGATCCATCACTTCATCAATGAAGCGCAGGGCATCTGGCACATGGGCCAGCGCGATCAGAACTGGTTCAGGGTCAGCATCAATGCGCTCAAGGAAGGGTACGTGCTGAAGCATTTCGGCGATATCCTGACGACCCAGCTCAAACACAAATTCAATAATATCGTGGACAAGGTCCAGGTGACGTTCTACGTGGATGATGCCGATGTGAAGGAGAAGCTCGTGGAAGCGCGGAAGTCATACCTCGAACGCGATATCCGCCTTGCCACGATGACGGACGAGTCCGTGGATACGTTCTACTCCTGCATTCTCTGCCAGAGCTTCGCGCCGAACCATGTGTGCGTTGTTTCTCCCGAGCGGCTCGGCCTCTGCGGCGCCTACAACTGGCTCGATGCCAAAGCGGCCTACGAGATCGACCCGAACGGCGCGAACCAGCCGGTCCTGAAAGGCGAGACCAAGGACGCAGTGAAAGGCCGCTGGACGGGCGTTGACGAGTATGTGTATCAGACGTCGCACCAGGCGCTGGAGGGCTTCAATGCCTACACCATCATGGAAGACCCCATGACCTCCTGCGGTTGTTTCGAGTGCATCGTGGCCATCGTGCCCGAGGCGAACGGCGTGATGGTCGTGAACCGCGGCTATACCGGCATGACCCCCATCGGCATGAAGTTCTCGACCCTGGCAGGCACCGTGGGCGGCGGCGCGCAAACGCCCGGCTTCATGGGGATCGGCCGCTACTTCCTGACGAGCAAAAAGTTCCTTTCCGCGGACGGCGGGTTCAAGCGCATCGTCTGGATGACCAAGAACCTGAAGGAGTCCTTTGCCGAGGAGTTCAAGAAGCGCGGCGAGGAAGAGGGCGTGCCGGACCTGCTGGACAAGATCGCTGACGAGACCGTGGCTGAAGATTCAGACAAAATGATGGAGTACCTGACGGCCAAAGGCCATCCGGCGCTGACCATGGACCCGATGTTTTAAATCAGTTAAGAGTTAGGAGTGAGGAGTCAGGAGTAAGGGGAAGGAAACGAGAACGTCCTCCTCTTCACTCCTTGCTTTTCACGACTCACGAATTTCCGGCCGCTCGGGTACAAGATGGCGGCCCTTTTTGTCTCAGAAGGAAGAGGACGATGGAAGAAAACTCGAAGGCATCATCGCGCGGTACCAGGAGAACGAAGGCAACCTGATCTCGATCCTGCAGGACCTTGAGAGCGAATTCGGCTATCTGCGCGAGGACGCGATTCTCTGGGTTTCGGAACGGCTCGACGTTCCACCGGCGAAATTTTACGGCATAGCGACCTTCTACGCCCAGTTTCACCTCAAGCCGAGAGGGAAAAATGTTATTACCGCATGCTGCGGCACGGCATGCCACGTCAAGGGGTCCGAGCGGCTGATCAACAGCCTGGTAAAAGAGCTGGGCATTCCCGATGGCGAGGACACCTCGGAAGACCTCAAGTTCACCGTGGAAAAGGTGAACTGTGTCGGCGCCTGCAGCATCGCGCCGGTCATTATCATCAATAAAACCGTGCACGGCAAGGTGACGCCCGACAAGCTCATGAAAGAGATGAAGACCCTCAAGGAGGGGAAGCGCGAATACACCGATTATGTTTAAAGAACGGTTAAACTGTTTAAACAGTTCAACCGCTTCCAACGGCCAAAAGGTTTCACTCCGGAGTTATCATGAATAAAGACGTATCGATAAAAGTCTGTATGGGCACGGGCGGCATCGCCGCAGGCGGCGTAGAGGTGATCGCCTCCTTTGAAAAGGCATTTGCGGCCGCGCGTATCCAGGCGACGGTAGAGAAAAACTGCTCGGTGCATAAGGTCGGTTGCCGGGGTTTCTGCGCCCGTGACGTGCTCGTGGACGTGATCGTTGACGGCAGCAAGTCCACCTACGAGTACATCAAGCCGGACATGGTCGAGCGGATCGTGAACGAGCATATCGTCGGCGGCACGCCGGTGGGCGACTGGCTCGTGAAGGACGACTACCACACCTTCCATGACAAGCAGATCAAGGTCGTGCTCTCCGACTGCGGAGAAGTGGACCCCGAGGACATCGATTCCTATATCTCCCGCGGCGGATATGAGGCGACCAAGAAGGTCCTCTCGTCCATGACGCCCCCAGGAGACGATCGACGTGATCAAAGCCTCGGGCCTCAGAGGCCGCGGCGGCGCGGGCTTCCCCACGGGCGTTAAGTGGGACATGGCGATCAAGACCCCGGGGCCGATCAAGTACCTTATCTGCAATGCCGACGAGGGCGACCCGGGCGCGTTCATGGACCGGTCGGTCGTCGAGGGAAATCCCCATGCGGTGATCGAGGGCATGATCATCGGCGCCTATGCCATCGGCGCGCCATACGGTTATGTCTATATCAGGGCGGAGTATCCGCTTGCCGTGGAACGGCTCCACCTTGCGATCAAGCAGGCAAAGGAGCGCGGATTCCTCGGCAAGAATATCCTCGGCAAAGGTTTCGATTTCAATGTTAAGGTAAAGCTCGGCGCAGGCGCCTTTGTCTGCGGCGAGGAGACGGCGCTCATCGCCTCGATCGAAGGAAAACGCGGCCAGCCGCGGGCCAAGCCGCCCTTCCCGGTCCAGAAGGGCCTCTGGGGCTATCCCACGATCATCAACAACGTGGAGACGCTTGCGAACGTTCCCTATATCATGCGGAAAGGCGCGGCATGGTACGCGGCCATGGGCACGGAGAAGAGCAAGGGGACCAAGGTCTTCGCCCTGACCGGCAAGATCCTGAACTCCGGGCTCATCGAAGTTCCGATGGGCATCCCGCTCAGAGAGGTCATCTACGATATCGGCGGCGGCATTGAAGGCGGCAAGAAGCTCAAGGCCGTCCAGACCGGCGGACCGTCCGGCGGCTGCATTCCTGCAAGCATCGTCGACACCACGCTGGATTACGAATCTCTCGGCAAGGTCGGTTCGATCATGGGCTCGGGCGGCATGGTGGTGCTGGACGAGACCGATTGCATGGTGAATGTCGCCAAATACTTCCTGCAGTTCACCCAGTCCGAGTCGTGCGGCAAGTGCGTTCCCTGCAGGATCGGCACCAAGAGGCTGCTCGAGATCCTGACCAGGATCACCGAAGGCAAAGGAAGGGAAGGCGACATCGACCTGCTCGAAACGCTCAGCAGCGATGTGAAAACCTCGTCGCTCTGCGGCCTGGGCCAGTCAGCGCCGAATCCCGTCCTCTCCACGATCAAGTATTACCGCGATGAGTACGAAGCGCACATCTTCGAAAAACGCTGTCCCGCCGGTGTATGCAAAGACCTCCTGTCGTACAGCATCACCGAAGAGTTTTGCAAGGGTTGTACCGCCTGCACGCGGGTCTGCCCGGCGGGCGCCATCATCGGCGAGAAGAAAAAGCCGCACAAGATCGTCCAGGACATCTGCATCAAATGCGGGGCCTGCTTCGAGACGTGCAAGTTCAAGGCGATCAAAAAAGGGTAGGACGCCAATGCGGATTGCCCCCGTCAAGCGAGGGCAGGCGGAATGCGGATTGCGGAATGAAAAGACCAAAACCGCTTCCTGTTCAGCAGGGTGTATACGGAATAACCATGATGAAATACAATAAACGGCAACAAATAACCGTTCCCGATGGATCACCATTCTTGACGCCGCGCGGCGGAACGACATCTACATTCCGACGCTCTGCGACGACCCGCGGCTCGAGCCGCATGGCGGCTGCAGGCTTTGCCTCATCCAGGTAAAGGGCATGCCCCGCCCGGTGACCGCATGCACGACGCCGGTGACCGAGGGCATGGAAGTGGAGACCTCGAACGAGCAGATCGAACGCCAGCGCCGCACTATCGTCGAACTCCTCCTGTCCGACCATCCGAACGACTGCATGGTCTGCGAACGGGCCGGCGACTGCACGCTCCAGGAACTGGCGTACTTCTACGAGATCCGGTCGAACCGGTTTGACGGCGAACGCCGCCAGTACACGAAAAAGGACATGAACCCCTTTATCGAGCGCGATATGGAGAAATGCATCCTGTGCGGCAAGTGCGTGCGCGTCTGCGACGAGATCCAGGGCGTAGGCGCCATCGACATCTCAAGCCGCGGCTTCGGCGCCAAGGTCTCCACGCCCTTTGAAAAGGACCTTGATTGCGAGTTCTGCGGCCAGTGCGTCAGCATCTGTCCCACGGGCGCGCTCATGAGCAAGCAGTCGCTCGGCAAGGGCAGGCAGAAGGACGTGAAGGCAGGTCGAGACCATCTGCCCCTACTGCGGCTGCGGGTGCAACCTCACCCTGCATGTGAGCAGGAACGAAGTGGTGCGCGTCACCTCGCGCCAGGACACGATCAATGAAGGCTGGCTCTGCGTCAAGGGCCGGTTCGGCTACAGCTTCATCAACAGCCCCGACAGGCTCACAACGCCGCTGATCAAGGAAGGACGGCAAGTTCGTGCCCGCTTCCTGGGACGAGGCGTTCGGCTACATTGCCGAGAAGCTCAGCGCCATCAAAGAGAAGCATGGTCCTGACGCCATCGGCGGACTCTCCTCCGCACGCTGTACGAACGAGGAGAATTACCTGTTCCAGAAATTCATCCGCGCAGGCGATCGGCACGAACAACGTCGACCACTGCGCGCGCTACTGACACAGCTCGACTGTGGCCGGTCTGGCCACCGTATTCGGTTCCGGGGCAATGACGAACTCGATCGCCGAGATCGAGAACAACGACGTGCTGTTCGTCATCGGCTCGAACACCAAGGAAAACCATCCCATTGTAGCGCTCAGGATGATCAAGGCAAAGCGCAAGGGCGCGAAGATCATCATTGCCGACCCGCGGCAGGGTCCCCATGGTCCGGTTCGCCGACATCTGGATGCAGCACAAGCCCGGCACGGACGTGGCGCTTCTGAACGGAATGATGCACGTGATCCTGAAGGAAGGCCTGATCAAGCAGGACTTCATCGCGTCCATGACCGAAGGGTTCGACGACGAGTTCAGGAAGAACCTCGAAGAGTATCACGCCCGAGGCCGCCTCGAAGATCACCGGCGTGCCGGCGGACATGATCGTGAAAGCGGCGCGTATGTACGGAAGCTCGGAAAGGCCGGCATCTACTACACCATGGGGATCACCCAGCACGCGCACGGCACGGAGAACGTGTTCTCCATCGCCAACCTTGCGCTTATGACCGGCAACCTCGGCAAGGAGAGCGCGGGCGTGAACCCGCTCCGCGGCCAGAACAATGTCCAGGGTTCCACGGACATGGGATGCATCCCGAACATGTATCCCGGATATCAGCGCGTCGACATTCCGGCGATCCAGGAGAAGTTCGAGGCCCTCTGGAAAGCAAAGCTCTCGGACAAGGAAGGGCTCACCGCTACGGAGATGCTGCCGGCGGCGGAAAAAGGCACGTTCAAGGCGCTTTACATCATGGGTGAGAACCCCGTGCTTTCCGACCCCAACATTACGCACACGGTCAAGGCGCTCAAGGCGCTTGACTTCCTGGTGGTCCAGGATATCTTCATGACCGAGACGGCCGAGCTTGCAGACGTTGTACTTGCCCGGCTCGTCCTTTGCCGAGAAGGTCGGGACGTTCACGAACACGGAACGGCGCGTGCAGCGCGTGAGGAGGGCGGTGAACTCCCCCGGCGATCGCGATGAAGGATTCGCTCATCATCATGGAGCTTTCCAAGAGGATGGGCTACGAAATGTCTTATCCGCACACGGTCGAGATCTTCCGCGAGATCGGCCAGGCATGGCCAGCCCTTGCGGGCATGAGCTACGCCAGGCTGGAGGACGGCGGCCTCCAGTGGCCCTGCCCCACACCGGACCATCCCGGGCACGCAGTTCCTGTTCAAGGGCGGGTTCCCGCGCGGCAAGGGCAGGCTCACGCTTGTGAAATACAAACAGTCGGTGGAGCTCACGGACAAGGACTATCCGTTCATCCTGACCACCGGACGGCAATTGTTCCAGTATCACACCGGCGGCATGACGCGGCGAGTGAAAGCGATCAATGCGGTTTCTCCGGAGGCCTATATTGAGATCAACCCCGAGGATGCCCGGACCCTTGCCATTGAGGGCGGATCAAAGGTGAAGGTGAGCTCGCGCAGGGGAACCATTACGGTGAAGGCAGTGGTGAGCAAACGGCCGGCAAAGGGTGTCGTGTTCATCCCCTTCCATTTCAAGGAAGCGGCGGCCAATGTGCTCACGAGCAGCAGCTCGCTCGACCCGATTGCGAAGATACCGTCGTTCAAGGTTTCTGCGGTGCGGATAGAAAAGGCGTGAAGTTAGAAGTAAAGAAGGAAGTTAGGAAGTTGAGAAGTCGAGAGGTTGAAAGGTCAGAAAAACCG
The DNA here is from genome assembly GCA_963836175.1 of Nitrospirota bacterium. Lineage (GTDB taxonomy): Bacteria > Nitrospirota > UBA9217 > UBA9217 > UBA9217 > GWC2-56-14. The sequence continues at coordinate 127,441 of CAWIIS010000005.1, read as the reverse complement.
CATACCTTCTTACTTCCCCTCTTTTCAACATTGTGGCTTATGAGAACAAGGAGAAAACAATGACCGAAAAAGCGGACCTCAAAAAGCAGATGCTTTTCAGTGACCTGACTGACGCGGAACTCAGTGTGATAGCTCAGAAGATCGTGGCCGAGAACTATGCCAAGGGAAAAGAGATCTTTAAAGAAGGCGATGCGACCAAAGGAATATATCTGGTAAAGAACGGCAAGGTCGAGATCTCGAAGAACACTCCGGACGGCTGGAAGCAGACCCTCGCCCTCCTGACGGACAATCACATTTTCGGCGAGCTTTCGGTGATCGAGGACAAAAAGACCCACGGCGCCGATGCAATGGCTATTGAGGCTACGGAGGTCTATCGTTTGAAGGCCGATGACTTCAAGGCGCTTGAAAAGAGCGACACGCTCATGATGTACAAGATCATGAAGACCATCGCGCGCCTTGCGAGCAAGAACGTGCACTCCATGAACGAGAAGCTCATGAAGCTCCTGATCAGCTATTAGCAGCACGGGCACGGAAGATAATATCATTGCAATGTGGGCCATAAGGCCCGTATATATTAAAGAAAACAAAAGGAGAATTTGATATGCCCTATGATGCAACGAAGTTAGCCGACTGGCAGATTTCCGAAGAAGCGGAAAAGAATATGCCCACGCCGGAAGAGTGGCGCGAGAAGCTGGGTCTGCAAAAGGACGAGATGCTGCCCATGGGCCGCCTGTCCAAGATCGACTTCCTGAAGGTCATCGAACGTCTCAAAAATAAGCCCGACGGCAAGTACATCGAAGTGACCGCCATCACCCCCACCCCTCTGGGCGAAGGCAAAAGCACCACCTCGTGCGGTCTGATGGAAGGCCTGGGCAAGCGGGGCGTGAACGTCGGCGGCGCGCTGCGCCAGCCTTCCGGCGGCCCCACCATGAACGTCAAAGGCACCGCAGCCGGCGGCGGCAACTCCCTGCTGATCCCCATGACCGAGTTTTCCCTGGGCCTCACCGGCGACATCAACGACATCATGAACGCCCATAACCTGGCCATGGTGGCGATGACCGCCCGGATGCAGCACGAGCGCAACTATAACGACGAGCAGCTGGCAGCGTCTCACCAAGATGAGGCGTCTCGACATCGACCCCACCCGCGTGGAAATGGGCTGGATCATCGACTTCTGCGCCCAGAGCCTCCGCAATATCATCATCGGCATCGGCGGCCGGACGGACGGATTCATGATGCAGTCCAAGTTCGGCATCGCCGTCGGCTCCGAGTGCATGGCCATCCTGTCCATAGCCAAAGACCTGGCCGACCTGAAACAGCGTCTGAACAACATCACCGTTGCCTTCGACAAAAGCGGCAAGCCGGTTACCACCGGCGATCTGGAAGTCGGCAATGCCATGGCCGCCTTCATGCGCAATACCATCAACCCGACCCTCATGTGCACGGCTGAATACAAGCCCTGCTTGGTCCATGCCGGTCCTTTCGCCAATATCGCCGTCGGCCAGTCCTCCATCATCGCCGACCGGGTCGGCCTGAAGCTGTTCGACTATCATGTCACCGAGTCCGGCTTTGCCGCGGACATCGGCTTTGAAAAATTCTGGAACGTCAAGTGCCGTTTCAGCGGCCTGAAACCCCACGTCTCGGTGCTCACCACCACCGTCCGCGCCCTGAAGATGCATGGCGGCGGTCCCAAGGTCGTGGCCGGCAAGGCCCTGCCCGAAGAATACACCAAGGAGAACGTGGGCCTGGTGGAAAAGGGCTGCGCCAACATGGTCCACATGATCAATGTCATCCGCAAGTCCGGCATAAACCCGGTGGTCTGCATCAACCGTTTCCACACCGATACCAAGGCCGAAATGGCCGCGGTCAAGAAGGCCGCCGAAGCGGCCGGCGCCCGCTGCGCCGTATCCCAGCACTGGCTCAAAGGCGGCGAGGGAGCCCTGGAACTGGCCGATGCGGTCATCGATGCCTGCAACGAGAAGAACGACTTCAAGTTCCTCTACCCGCTTGAGATGAAGCTGCGCGACCGGGTGGCGAAAATCGCCAAAGAAGTCTACGGCGCCGACGGCGTTTCCTGGCTGCCCGAAGCCGAAGCCAAGGCCAAGATGCTGGAAGCCGATCCCAAGTACGCCGACTACGCCACCATGATGGTCAAGACCCATCTCAGCCTCACCCATGACCCGACCCTCAAGGGCGTGCCCAAGGGCTGGACCCTGCCCATCAGGGACGTGTTGATCTACTCCGGGGCCAAATTCCTTTGCCCCTGCGCAGGGACGATCAGCCTCATGCCCGGAACGAGTTCCAACCCGGCTTTCCGCCGGGTGGACGTGGATGTAAACACCGGCAAGGTCTCAGGGCTGTTTTAGAAGTTCCTCATGCCCGGAACGTCGTCCGATCCGGCATACCTCAGCGTGGATGTCGGACCGGGAAGGTCAAAGGCTTGATTTAAGAACACGACAGTCAAGGTCCGACAGTTAATATTCAAGAAGGCCCGTGCCGATACTCTGGCGCGGGCCTTTTGTTGCTTCAGATGATAACCGGCTGATAAAATGTTAGAAGCATGGTATTTGTGCTGAATTTGCGCGGCGTGAAGCTTCCTGAAACCATTGAAGTTGTTGCATTTCTTTGAAACATAACAGGTTGCATTCTGTCCGGAGGAGCTTCACTGCTCGCGTGACCAGGCCGCCAGACCATCAGGAGCGGGCTGCATTTTTCTGTGTACTCGGCGGCTGCGATTTGTTATCATACAATTCGTGAGCAAGAGCAACTGCTCATAGTGCAAACTTGAGAAAAAATCTTATTTGGTCCCGACTGGTGTCCTGAAAATGTCCAAGGAAGAAAAAAAGATCATTCTCCTGTCCGCGTTCGGCGGCATATCCCTCTGGGTCGTTGATGCTTTCGTCGATTCGGTATTTTTTTCGAAGGAATCGTTCCTGGAATCCCTGCTGTTCACTAGCTCATTCCATGAGCTCTACTTCCGGTTGCTCTTCCTCATTGGCTTCATCGGTTTCGGTATCCTGATCTCCCGCATCGTGGCACGCCGCAGACAGGCAGATGAACAACTGCAGGCGGCTTCTGCGAAGCTCACTGATGAAAAATCCAAGAACGAGGCGGTGCTGGCGGCCATCGGCGACGGGATCAGCATCCAGAGCCCCAACTACAGGATTTTATATCAAAACCCGGCGCATAAAAAAATGGGAGGGGAGCACTTGGGTGAGCTTTGCTATCAGGCCTACGGAAAGCTCGACCAGGTCTGCCCCGGCTGTCCCGTGCAGCGTACGTTCCAGGATGGGCAGATCCATTCGCTCGAAAAGAGCATGCCCGGCGATGAAAACGGCCGCTCCATCGAGATCACCGCCTCTCCGCTCAAGGATTCGTCGGGCCAGGTGATCGCCGGCATTGAACTGGTGCGGGACATTACCGAGCGCAAGAACGCCGAGATGCTGCTCCGCGAAAGCGAAAAGAAGCTGCACACGATCGCGGATACGGCAAAAGATGCCATTATCATGATGGATGATGAAGGGAAGATCGTCTTCTGGAACCCGGCTGCCGAGCAGATCTTCGGCCATCCCGCATGCGAGGCCCTGGGCAAGGAACTGCACCTGCTGATTGCGCCGCAAAACTCTCACATTGCTTATCAGAAGGGGATCGTGCAGTTCCAGCAATCAGGCGAGGGCAGTGTGCTCGGCAAGACCTTGGAGTTGCAGGCCCTGCGGAAGAACGGCACGGAGTTCCCGGTCGAGGTTTCCCTGTCGGCCATCCAGATCAAGGGCCGCTGGTTCTCGACCGGTATTATCCGTGATGTTACATCGCGCAAACAGACCGAGGAAAAGGTGAAGCTGTTCTCGGGGGCCATTGAAGAGGCTATGGACGGCGTTCAGATCACCGATCTCAGCGGATACATTCTCTACTCCAACAAGGCCGTTGAGGAGCTCTACGGGTATTCCCCGAAAGAGCTCGTGGGCAAGCATGTCAATACCATGAACGTGGACACGGACCTTGGTTCGCGCGTGATCGTTCCCTCCATCAGGAGAGACGGCCGCTGGAGCGGTGAGATCAAGGTTCAGCACAGGGACGGCACCGTGTTTCCCATATGGCTGGCCACGGCCCTGATCAAAAACGACAACGACGAGCCCATTGCCATGATCGGGATCGTCAGGGACATGACCGAGCGCAAGCGCGTCGAAGATGAACTGCGGGAACATCGCGAGCGCCTCCTTGACCTGGTCGATGAGCGCACGATCGAGCTGACTGCGGCGAATGTGCGCCTGAAACGCGAGATCGCCGAGCGTGAAAAGGTTGAAGGCGATCTGCTGCGCGCCCAAAAACTGGAATCGCTGGGGATCCTGGCAGGCGGGATCGCCCACGACTTCAACAATCTGCTGGCGTCGGTCATGGGCAATGTCTCGCTTGCCAAGATGGACATCCCGCCCGCGGACCGGGCGCACCGGCACCTGGCAGAGGCGGAACATGCATCGCTCCGCGCGCGGGACCTGACGCAGCAGTTGCTGACCTTCTCCAAGGGCGGTACGCCGGTCAAGACCGTCGCGTCTATTGCCGCTCTCATCCGGGAATCAGCCGGGTTTGCGCTCCGCGGATCGCGCGTCAGGCATGAATTGCAGCTTCCCGAAGACCTTTGGACCATTGAGGCCGACGAGGTGCAGATGACGCAGGTGATCAACAATCTGCTGATCAATGCCGATCAGGCCATGCCCGAAGGCGGGGTCATCACCGTGCGGGGCGAGAACATTGTGCTGGACGCCCAGGCGGTCCCGCCCCTGGAAGCCGGAAAATACGTTTTGGTAACGATTGCCGACCGCGGGACCGGTATCCCGAAAGAACATCTGGCCAAGGTGTTCGACCCCTATTTTACGACCAAACAGCGCGGCAGCGGTCTGGGTTTGGCGGTCACTTACTCCATCATCAATAAGCATGGCGGGCACATTACCCTTGAATCCGCGCTCGGGAAAGGGACGACCTTCCGGATCTACCTTCCGGCAACGAAGAAAAAGCCCATTCCGGCACGGACAGAGGCTGAAAGCATCATGACCGGCCAGGGCAGGGTGCTGGTCATGGATGATGAGGAGGCGATCCGGAGGACCATGCGCGACATCCTGGTGCGCCTTGGATATGAGGTGACCTTTGCCCAGGACGGCGCAGAGGCCATCGAACTATACCGAAACGCACTGGGCCAGCGCGGGACGCCCTTCGATGCCGTTATCATGGATCTTACCATTGCAGGCGGCATGGGCGGCAAGGACGCGGTGAAGAAGCTGATCGAGATCGACCCAAACGTGAAGGCCATCGTTTCGAGCGGTTATTCCAAGGACCCGGTCATGGCCGAATACCGGCAGTTCGGTTTCAGCGGTGTCATTGCCAAGCCGTTCAGGATCAAGGACCTGAGCGAAGCGGTGCATAGGGTCATCAACGGGCCTGCATCGTAACCTTCCCCTCCTCTGCATTGCGCAGAGCCTTCAACTCATCACACCTCTTATTTCGTAAACAATCAAAATTTTTACCGCGAAGACGCAGAGGCGCAGAGAAAAGCTATCTATTTTCTGCAAGGACCTCTCCGCGTCTCAGCGCCTCCGCGGTAGATCTTTGGGCACACTTCGTATTCGAGCGTGCATCGGGATTAAAAAAGAGAGTACAGCGAGATGGTTATATCTGTTCGATCAGGGCAGCGGCAAGCAGGGGGAGCATGATCTCGTGGTGGCCGGTCAGGGCAAAGCCTTTGCCGCCTCCCTGGGTGGGACGGCGCACCACATTGGTGTTCGGCCGGTAGTGCTGCACGAAGTCCATGTTCACGGTCGTGAAGTGCTGCAGCGGATGGCCGAGGTTGCGGCAGAGCGTCACGGCCTTGAGGAAGATCTCGGGCAAAAGCACCGCTGAGCCGAGGTTGATATAGACGCCTCCTTCGAGTTCCGACACGAGCGCGCAAAAGGCGAGAAAATCGCGGTGCGCGGCAGCTCCCAGGGCGCGTCCGTCAAAGGACGGGTGCATATGGATGATGTCCGTGCCGATGGCGACATGGACCGTGACAGGAACGTCCAGCCGGCGGCCCGCGGCAAGCAGGCTTTTGTCCTTGTACGGGAAGTCTCCCGTCTGGATCATTCTGCCGACGCAGGCCCCGATGCCTTCCTCGCCGGAAGCGGATGCGATCGCCTGGTTCAGCATCCTGCCGGTCTCCTCCGCCATGCCGAAGGCTCCGGAAAGGATCTCCTTGTCCACGTCCTCCGATGTCTGGCCGACGAAAGCAAGCTCGAAGTCGTGGATGATGCCGGCGCCGTTCAGGGAAAGGCTCGTGATGATGCCGCGTTCCATCAGGTCGATGATCACCGGGTTCAGGCCGACCTTGATCGAGTGGGCGCCCATGCCGAGCATGACCGGGCGTTCATCCTTGCGGGCCTGGACGAGCGCGGCTGCCACGTCCTTCAGATGCTGAGCGCCGAGAATGTTCGGGAGGGATGAAAAAAAATCCTTAAAGCTCGCTCCAGGAGGATGGGGCTTTGCGAAGTCACCAATGCGCACCTTGCTCGGCCGGTCTTTGAGGGAGTAGGTCTTTATCCTGGAGGTGTCAATTTTTTTCATGCGGTTTACTTGTGGTGGTTTCCGAAGAGTTCTTCATCCACCATCTGGCAGATGGTGTGGCCCAGGGTAATGTGCGTTTCCTGGACCCTTGCGGTTACCTTGGTTTTGACAATGAAGGTGTAGTCGGCCGCGTTCGCCAGCTTGCCGCCGGTCCCGCCGGTAAGCACCACGGTCTTCATATGGTTCTTTTTTGCCACTTCAAGGGCCTTGATGACGTTCACGAATTGCCGCTCGTGCTGATCGCGATCACCACGTCGCCTTCGTGCCCCAGGGCGGTGAGCTGCTTCGAGAACACCTGCGTATAGTCGTAATCGTTGCTGATGCTCGTGAGGACCGCCACATCCGTGTTCAGCGCGATGGCCGGCAACGGCGGCCGCTCCATCAGGAAGCGGTTCACGAACTCAGCTGCAATATGGGACGCGTCGGTGGCGCTGCCGCCGTTCCCGAAGAGAAGCACCTTCTTCCCTTCCCGGAATGCCTGGGCGATGAGCTGCACCACCTCGACGATCTTGTCGGCGTTCTCGCGCACAAATGCGACCTTGACCTGCGCGCTCTCTTCAAATGCATGGATGATAGCATCTTTCATGTACAGCCCCTCCGCAACGCTGATTATTATAGGGTACGGCAGGTAAATGTCAAGGCAAAAAGGCCTGTAAAAACGGGCTGCGCTGGCGTTGGGGCGATCAGGAGCTCAGGATGCTTGCTGTTCTCGTAAAAAGTCAGCAAGAGCGCAGAACTCCTCAATGCTCAGCGTTTCAGCCCTTCGAGACAGATCGATGCCGGTTTGCCCGGGCACGGCGTCGAGGCGTTCGAGCGGTATTGCAAGGGGCTTCAGTCCATTGCGCAGCGTTTTTCTGCGTTGAGAAAAAACCGCCTTGAGCACGCTGATCAGGAAGGCCTTGTCCGTTTTGGCTGCTGCCGGGTGTTCGCGCATTCTGAGGGTGACGACGGCTGAATCCACTTTGGGCACCGGGGTGAACGCGCCTGCCGGGACCATGAACTCGATCCGCGGTTCAGCAGACAGCTGGACGAGGACGGAGAGAAAACCGTACTCCTTGTTTCCCGGCGGCGACGCGATCCGCTGGGCAACCTCTTTCTGGAGCAGCAGCGTGAGGGTTGAGAATTTGTCGCGGTGATCGATCAGGAGTTGAATGATCGGGGTGGAAATATAGTAGGGAAGGTTCGCGACCGCCTTCCATTTGCCGGTAAGTTCGCCGTAAGGATAATCGAGCGCGTCAGCATGCACGATCGCAACGTGATCCTGCCCCGAAAACTCGCGTTCCAGCACCGGGATAAGCCGCGTGTCCAGTTCGAGGGCGAGAACGCGCTGCGCCCGTTTTGCAAGCACAGCTGTCAGATGGCCGAGCCCCGGCCCGATCTCAAGCACCTGGTCTTCCGGCCCGACCTGTGCCGCGTCAGCGATCTTGCAAAGATAGTGAGGGTCTTTGAGGAAATTCTGGCCCAGGGATTTTTTTGCGCGGATGCTGTCGATCATGGTTCGCATACTAACACTAATCCGGTGAATTATAAACTGCTATTGTCAGGGATTTGCGTGTGCGAGCGGACTTCCGCTCGATCGAGGATGCACGTGGATCGATCGGATCCGCAATCGCTACACCTGCATCCTCGGATCAAGCTTGTCCCGCAGAAAGTCACCCAGGATGTTGAAGCTGATCACCGTGATGCTGATGGCAAGGCCCGGGAAGATCACCATCCAGGGCGCGGAGTTGATGTAGGCGCGGTTCAGGCTGATCATCGATCCCCAGGTGGGCGTGGGGGGCTGGACGCCGAGGCCCAGGAACGAGAGCGCGGCTTCGAGCAGGATGAACCCGCCCACGCGCAGGCTGCCGGCAACGAGGATCAGCGGTAGCGCATTCGGCAGGATGTGGCGAAACAGGATCCGTCCGTTCGAAGCGCCGATGGCACGCGATGCCTCTACGTACGTCTGCTCCTTGAGCGAAAGCGTAATGCCGCGTACGAGCCGGGCAAAGCCCGCCCAGCCCACGAGCGTGATGGCAAGCATGGCTGAGGTGAGCCCCGGCGGCATGACCGCGCTGATGCCGATGGCAAGGAGGAGGCTTGGGAATGCCAGAAATATGTCGAATACCTGGGACAGGAACGCATCCACCTTGCCGCCGAAGTACCCGGCGATAAGGCCGAAGAAGATGCCGATGCTGAGCGAAAGAACCGAGGCGATGATGCCGACGGAAAGCGAGATGCGCGCGCCGGAAACGATGCGCGACAGGATGTCCCGGCCGGTGCTGTCCGTGCCGAGCCAGTGGGTTGCGCTCGGCGGCTGCTTTCAAGTGTTCAAGGTCCATGGAGAGCGGGTCAGCGGATACAAGCCATGGGCCGACAAGCGCCGTCAGCACGAGCAACGCAAGCACCACTGCGGCAATCAGCGCGGAAATATTCGTTTTAAGTTCTTTGATAGCATATCTCGTTCTAGCCTCAACGAAACTCCCTCTCCTTCAAGGAGAGGGCTGGGGTGAGGATGGGTTTGATGCGGATTCTGCAAGACCCATCCCCACCTTAATCCTCCCCTTGAAGGGGAGGAAACATCGCGTTAGCTTCAGATTTCGCTCTTTATCCTCACACGCGGGTCGAGCAGATGATAGGACAGATCGACCAGCAGATTCATGGTCACGAAAACAACAGCGCCGAACAGCACGACGCCCATGATCACGGGATAGTCGCGCTTCAGGATGCCGTCCAGGGCATAGCGGCCGAGGCCGTCCCAGCCGAAGATCGTCTCGGTCAGGACCGCGCCGTTCAAATAGGAGCCGAGGTCAAGGCCGATAAGCGTGACGATCGGGATGAGCGAATTTTTGAGCGCGTGCTTCAGCACCACTTCTGTCTCGGAAAGCCCTTTGGCGCGCGCCGCAGCAATGTAGGGCTGCGAGAGCGATTCGAGCATGGACGAGCGGGTAACGCGCGCGATGTAGGACAGCGAAAAGGTCCCGAGGGTCACGGCAGGAAGGATCAGGTATTCGAGCCGTCCGTTGCCCATGCCCGACGGCGGCAGCCACCGGAGATAGAGCGCGAACACCAGCATGAGCGCCAGGCCGAGCCAGAAGACGGGGACCGAGATGCCGCCCACGGAAATGAGCGCGATGAGCCGGTCCCAGTTCGTTCCGCGCTTGACCGCAGCAAGCGTCCCGAGTGCCGATGCCCGAAGATCGAGGCGAAGAGCATGGCTGCCAAGCGCGAGCCTGAGCGTGTTCGGGAACTTCTGGAGCAGATCGTCGGAGATCTTCCTGTTGGTGTAGTACGAGCGGCCGAGTTCGCCGGTGGCAAGAAGCTTCAGATAGCCGAGGTACTGGAGCGGCAGCGGCCGGTCCTGGCCGAGTTCCGCCCGGATCCGCGCGATGGTCTCGGGAGTGGCGCGTTCTCCCGCCATGCCCGGCACCGGATCGCCGGGCAGGGCCTGCATCAGGATGAACGTAATGAGCGTGATGCCGAGGAGTGTGGGGATGAAGAGGAGGATCCGTTTGAGAAGGTAGTAGCCCATGGATGTGCAATCTTACACAATCCCGTGGAAAACCGCAACTATTACTTCTGCCACGAAGGCACGAAGACACTAAGAGGGCTTAAATAGCGGCTGTTAATAACGAGGTAAAGGAAGTACTCAGTCTTTCTTAGTGCCTTCGAGCCTTCGTGGCAAAATCTTTTCGGCTTGCAAGTTAGGGGAATGCAAGGGATTACTGCGGGTCCTGTTTCACAATCCTTCCGTTCTTCATGACCAGCTGATAATCGCCGACCCTGTTCGCCTGGTCCCGGTCATGGGTGGTCATGATGACCATTGTGCGGCCTTCTTTTTTCATCGTGCCGATGATCGACTCGATGATCTCCGTGTTCTCTTCGTCGATGGATGCCGTGGGCTCGTCGAGGAAAAGGACCTCGGGTTCCAAGACCAGCGCGCGGGCGATGCCGAGCCGCTGGGTCTCGCCGCTTGAAAGCGTGCGGGCATGCTGGCCTGTCTTTCGGCCCCAGTCCGACGAAATCGAGCGCAGCCTTCACCTTCCGCTCTATCGCGGGGTGATCGAGGCCCCGTATCTTCAGGCCGTAAGCGACATTTTTGAATACCGTGGTATTGAACACGCCGGTGCGGGGAAGCACCAGGGTCAGTCTGCGCTTGAGTGCTATGTCTTTTGCGAGCGCCGTGCTGTTGTCAAAATAGGCAATCTCTCCGCCGTCCTGCTGTTCGAGCAACGCGCAGATCCTGAGGAACGTTGATTTGCCGCAGCCATTGGGGCCCATGAGCACATAGGTCCCGGTCTTGTCAAAGACGTAAGAGCAGTCCTTGAGGATCGTCTTGTCGTCATAGGTCTTGGTTATATGCGAGACATGGAGTTTCACTGAGATGCGACCATCCCTTTTCTCTGGATCGCATGCAGCACGGCATTCACGATGAACGACAGCAAAAGCAGAATGATGCCGAGCGCCAGGGCGAGCTCGAAATTTCCCTTGTCCGTTTCGAGCGCGATCGTGGTGGTCATGACCCTGGTGTAGCCCGCGATATTTCCGCCCACGATCAGGATGGACGCCGACCTCGGCCATGACCCTGCCGAAGGCGGCGATGATTGCTGAGATGATGCCGTACCGCGCCTCGTGGATGATCGCCAGGGTCTCCTGCCGCGGCGTAGCGCCGAGGGTGCGGCTGGCCTGTCTGATGAGAGGATCGACGTTCACGATGGCCGAGTGGCAGAGCGCGGTTACGATCGGGATCGCCAGGATCGTCTGGGCAATGATCATCGCAGCAGGTGAATAGAGCAGACCCAGGAAACCGAGCGGCCCCTTGCGCGACAGGATGAGATAGACGAAGAGCCCCACGACCACCGGCGGAAGGCCCATGAGCGTATTTACAGCGCTGATGGCAAGATCCGGCCGGGGAACCGTTTCAGACCGAGCATCGCGCCGAGCGGAAGCCCCGCTAGCGTCGCGATAACGAGAGCAAGGCCGGACACCTTGAGAGACAGGAGAATAATGCCGAAGAGCTCGGCATTGAGGTGGAAGATGAGCTCGAAAGCCCGGATAAAGCCGCTCAGGATTGATTCCATAGATCATTAGGGACACGGATTACACGGATAAGCACGGATGAACCGGCGCATACCGATCATGTTGTCGGTACTATTCCGTATTCCGCAGTCCGAAATCCGCATTCTCTTACTTGGCGTTCGGGATAAAAAGAGCGTTCCCGTTCTTGTCTTTAAACGAGGCTACAACGTCCTGACCCTCTTTGGAAATGATCCAGTTCACGAACTCCATGGCTTCTTTGAACTTTACGGTTTTGGACTTTTCCGGATTCACCGCCATGACGCCATACTGGTTGAAGAGCGCCGGGTCGCCTTCGAGCACGATGACCATGTCGAGCTTGTCCTTGTCCTTTGTGGCGAGCCAGGTGCCGCGGTCGGTCAGCGTGTAGGCCCGCTTTTCGTCGGCGATGCGCTGGGTCTTTTCCATTCCCTGGCCGACCTCAAGATACCATTTCTGGCCCGTTGGTTCAATCCCCGTTTTCTTCCAGAGTGAAAGCTCCTTGGTGTGCGTGCCTGATTTGTCTCCGCGGGAAACAAAGGAAGAACCTGATTCAGCGATCTTCTTGAATGCATCGGTTGCAGCTTTCATGCCCTTGATCTTTGCCGGATCGTTCGTGGGGCCGATGACGACGAAGTCATTGTACATCACGTCATGCCGGTTCACGAAAAAACCCTCTTCCACGGCTTTCAACTCCTGTTCCTTGGCATGGACGAACACCACGTCGGCATCGCCCCGCTTTCCGATCTCGATCGCCGCGCCGGTGCCCACGGCAACGACATCGATCTTGATGCCGGTCTTTTTTTCGAAGATCGGCAGCAGATAGTCAAAGAGCCCGGAATTCTGCGTGCTGGTGGTCGAAGCCATGCGGATGCGTGTTTCTGCGGAAAGTGCGGCTGTGCTGCTGATAAGCATGAATAACAAAATCAGTACGATCGACTTTCTCATCTTGATTCCTCCCTGGCGCTAAAATTTGAGTTTTTTTTGCACCCGAACCAAAAATGCCTGGAGGTCCTTATGGAACCGCCAGAACATCTTGATCGCCCGTTCCCCAGCCTTGGTTACTTGTGCGCCGCCACCGCCTTTTCCTCCTGTGGCGACTTCCACAAAGGGCTCCTTTGACTGCCGGTTCATTGAATCCACCAGGTCCCATGCGTGGCGATAGGCCATGTCCATGGACTTGGCGGCTTTGGTGATCGAGCCATGTTCAATGATCCGTTCAAGCAGGACCGCGCGACCATGGCCAAAGAAGGTGCCTTCCGGGCCGTCGATCCAGACGCGGCCGCGAACGGTTGGTTCGGTGCCGGTTTTCTTTCGCTTGGTCGGTTTGTCCTTGTGCATAGCGTAATATATCGTAGGGAATAACGGTTGTCAAGCCAGGATTGTAAGAAAAGGGGCAGTTCTCATATGAACGTGTTGATTGATGGCAGGGCGTGTTTGGTGCTTTTAAACCGGGCTACACCATTCTTCTCCTTGCATTTCGCCTATGTCTATAGTACTTTTATGGTGCCACAAGTACATGAGTGATGGGTTGCGCGGTGCTTAACCCAACCTACGGAACTAAATCATAATTAATTTTAATCATCATATGAGTGAGACAGATTTAAATAAAATAATCGCGTCTATCGACGAGGAAATGAAATCGGAGCACATCCCGATAGCAAGTCGGCCAATGCACGCGTTATTGCGTTTATCAAAACGGCTTCAAATTCAGATAACCTCTCGAGCCGAGGACAAGCTTCATAACCTCGTAATCAAGTGGTTCGATGAAAAGTATGGGGACAAGCTTAAGTCTGATCATTCTCAAGGCGGGATAGCAATCCTGATTCGCAACGATTTATATAAAATGGGGATTCCCCTATTTTACGGCCAGGCACGTCTTTTATCAGATCCGAATAAGATGAGTGGTGAAAAAACGCAAATTAGTTCAGGTTCAGAACCAATGATAATAAATGTTCTCAATTTGATTGATGGTTTTACTGCTGCCTATGCCAAAGAGTTATCATTACTAGAGCTGAAGGAATTGATACTATATTTCAAGTGGGGTTTGGATTCCTTTCAAACGATTAACGCTCAAACAAGCGGCACATATGCAACAGCGGCCCTTGGTGATTTACAAAGTGCGGTCTATCACTTGTTTAGCCACCCCCAACATTGCGGACAATCAAAATGGGCAAGCCTACAGGCCACAGAAAAATTCATTAAATCATACATTGAACAGAAAGGCGAGAAGGCAGAACAGCATCATAATCTAAATAAGCTTGCGAAGCATGCATATACTCTGGGCCTTGACCAACTGAATCCTGATAATCTGGAAATAATCCAGTGTGCGGCAGGCGTGCGATATGGTGAGTTATCAGTAAATGTTCGGGAGGCAGTAGAGGCGCATCACGCATCAATTGATATTTGTGCAAAGGTTGCATCAAGTGCATGACAAATCCGTGACAATGTTTCCCACGTTGCTTTATCTCTAAATTGCGGACAAGAAAAGAAATAGGATAAGTGTTGTTAATCTTTAATATTCGGACCACTTAAGAGGAGACTTATATGGAAACCATTTGGATGGTTCGGGCTGGAGAAGGCGGTTATCTCGCGGAAGAATTTGCAAAGGGTTTTGTCGCGATTGGCTGGCAGGCATTCGGCGATATGAGCCATGTGCGTGATCTTGATACGATTAAAAATGAATATATTAGACTTTTTCCAAAGACAAAGGCCGGTGCCGTTAATAATGCAGCAACTATGTTCTATAAATTTCTTGCCGTAATGAAAGTAAATGACAAGGTCGTTACGTATGATCCGAACACTAGGGAGTATCTTGTCGGGACGGTCACCAGTGACTATTATTATAAACCCAAGGAAGTTAAAGACTATTCCCATGTGCGCAAAGTAAAATGGGATGGTCGAGTTGTCCGTGATAACTTATCGGCATCATCGAGAAATTCTCTTGGAAGTACACTGACTCTCTTCTCAATAAGCGACGACGTGTGGTCCGAAATGTCCGCGATTTTGAACGGACAAAAAAGCCCTTTAACAAAGGATGTTGCCGCGGACGAAAAGAAAGATTTACAGCAAATTAAAGAAGATACTATTGAACGGGCTCATGAGCTGATAAAAGATAAAATATTACAGCTTGATGATAGAGAAATGGAGCGGCTGGTAGCTTCTATCCTTAGGGCAATGGGTTATAAGGCACAAGTTGCCCCCATAGGCCCTGATCGAGGTGTTGACGTTCTTGCATCTCCCGATGGTCCTGGCTTGGAGAACCCAATAATTAAAGCTGAAGTAAAGCACCGTTCTAAGTCTCCTATGGGTTCTCAAGACGTAAGAAAATTTACAGGTGGCCTTCGCGAAGGAAACAGGGGACTTTATGTTAGCACTGGGGGCTTTAGCAAAGAGGCAAAGTATGAAGCCGAACGCTCTACGATCCCTGTAACTCTTGTTGACTTGGATGATCTAGCCAAACTTGTTGTTAGTAACTATGATAAGTTCGATTTGGAAGGGAATACGCTAATTACTCTTGTAAGGATTTATTGGCCTGCGGAATAGCCCTTACTATGCGCGCATACCGATGCTTCACTCGCCGACCTCTATGATCCCGTTGCCATGCCGCCGGACCTGCGAAAAGCTCATCAGGCTTTGGATAAGGCCGTTGATGCGGCATACGTAGGCAGGTTTCAAACCTGCCCCTGCAAAGTCTGATGCCGAACGGGTGGCGTTCCTGTTCGAGCTGTACCATAAGTACACGAGTTTACTGCCGGCGCCGGGTAAACCGCCCCGTCAAAAGAATGGACGAAAGTAAACAGGGTACGTATTGCAGCGCTAACATGAGTGTGTTATAGTAAGAATACTTGCAGCAAAGAGGGGAGGTTCGTGATGAACGTTACCAAGGAAAAACTGGAAACCCTGATCAGGGATTTACCTGAAACCGTGGATTTTGAAGAGGTCATGTACCGCCTTCTGCTGCTTCAGAAGATTGAAAGTGGCGAGGCCGCTATTAAGGGGGGTAATGCCCTTTCGCACGATGAAGCCCTGAAAAGGTTGTCGAAGAAATGGCAGAACTGATTTGGGGTGAAGTGGCCCTCTCTGACCTGGAGAACATTTTTGACTATATCGCCCGTGATTCTCATCAGTATGCCAGACATCAGGTCGAGAGAATTCATCAGATAGCAGAGCGCCTGCTGCTGTTTCCTGAATCTGGCCGCCATGTCCCTGAATTTCCGCACCTTCCCCACCGAGAAATACTCGTTGATAATTATCGTCTTATCTATCGTTACGCCGCTGACAGCGAGAGGATCTTTATTGTCACGGTCATGCATGGCCGCCGGCTACTGAGCGAAGCAGCTTTGTTATAGCAGCGTCCATCGCCGACCTCTATGATCCCGTTGCCATGCCGCCGGACCTACAAAAAACTCATCAGGCTTTGGATAAGGCCGTTGATGCGGCTACGGAGGGGCAGGTTTCAAACCTGCCCCTACAAAATCCGATGCCGAACGGGTGGCGTTCCTGTTCGAGCTGTACCATAAGTACACGAGACTGCTGCCAGGGCCGGAAGTTCTCAAACGTCGGCGGACGAAGAAATAATACCTATCGTGAAAAAACCACATCAGGCCACTGACCACCCCCGGCCCCTCCTAAGTTAGGAGGGGAGAGAGCAACACCCCTCCTTTTTTAAGGAGGGGGCTGGGGGGTGGTAGCCTGTGATAACAGAATAGTCGGTTAGGCTGGGCTGAACGGTGTTAGTGAAGCCCAACAAATCTGCTTCAACTTATCTTTCAATCACCCCTCCGCCCACAACAATATCCCCATCATAGAACACCGCAGCCTGGCCAGGGCAAATTCCCGCAACCGGTTTCACAAACGCGATCTGCACTCTTTGGTCGGCTAATGGCGAGATCGCGGCCGGAACAAAAGGCGAGCGGTAGCGTATCTTGACCGTTGCCTCAAGGGGAGCGGCGAGTTTGTCCATCATGGTCCATGTGGGATTGGATACGAACATTTCACTAGTCAGCAATTCGGTAAGCTTTCCGAGCACAACCCGGTTCGTCTCCGGTTCGATGCGGACTACATACAGCCGTTCGCCGGCAGCAACGCCGAGCTTTCTGCGCTGGCCCACGGTGAAGAAGGCGATGCCCTCGTGCCTTCCCACGACTGTTCCGTCGGTCATGACCATCTCTCCGGGCCGAAGCAGTGTCCGGCGCATGCTCCTTCAGGAATGCGCGATAATCGTCATTCGGGCACAAAGCAGATCTCCTGGCTCTCGGGCCGTTCGGCAGCCGGAAGATTCGAGCTCCCGCGCGAGCCCGCGAACCTCGGTCTTGCGCATGTCCGCCGAGCGGGAAAGAGCACGCTCCGGATCTGCTCCTGCGTCAGGCGGTAGAGGAAGTAGCTCTGGTCCTTGCCGGGGTCGACGCCTTTTTTGAGGAGAAAGCGCGATGTCTCGCTGTCCGGTTCGATGCGGGCATAATGGCCGGTGGCGAGAGCATCGAAGCCGTTCGCGGGCGTAGTCAAGCAGCAGCTGGAACTTGATGAGGTCGTTGCAGCGATGCAGGGGTTGGGCGTGCGGCCGCTGCGGTATTCGGAAATAAAATCCTGGACAATCGTCTGGTGAACGCTCCTGCGCATCGATCATGCGGTGGGGGATGCCGAGGTGCCCGCAGACCGCCTGGGCGGAGCCGATGTCGCAGCAGAGCCCGGCCGTCAGCTTCATGGTGACGCCTTCGACCCCGAAGCCCTGCTGCAGAAGCAGCGCGGCGGTCACGGAACTGTCGACGCCGCCGCTCATGGCTACGAGAACACGCTTTTCATAGATTGCATATGTACCACGGAAGCAGGATGAACACGGAGAAGGATTTTGATGACCGAGGACTTAGCAAGGGTGCGTTAGGTGTTTTTCCATTTCAGCGCAAGCAGCGTGACCATGACCCCAGCATGAACAGAACACCTGCCGACGAGCGCCCAGACCGCGCCCGGGTCCTTGGCAACCAGGAGGAACGCGGCCGGGCCCCGCTCAAAGTCGAGGCTCTTGAGGTAGACGCCGATGCCCTTGTAGAAGAGCGGCTCGTTCGGGCCGAGGGTGCCGCTCTTGCACGACGCTCATTGTTCTCGTAAAGAGACACTTCGGCGGACCAGTCCTGCATGATACCCGGCGGTATCGGTCTTCACGCGATGCTCTGAGGAGCAGCAGCTCGTGTCCTTCGGGAAGCCGCGCCAAGGCCGCCTTCCGGCAGCATCCCGGAAACTTTGTATCCCGAGCCGGCGCCCAGCAGATGCGCGAGCAGGATGAACAGGAACCCGATGTGAACGATCTGCGGCGAGATGCGGAGGAGAAAGTCCTCGCGCGACCATCTTCCCCGGACCGCCTGGAGGCTGCAGACGAGGGTGTTGACGGTGAGCAGCATGAGCCCGGCCAGGGAGAGCGAAGAACCACCAGGTCTGCCAGGGGTTGCCGAGCGCAGCGCCTGCTCGACCCAGTCGAACAGGAGGTCTGTCGTTCATGGCCGAAGAGACTTCGCGGTACGCCGGCATCAGGTACGGAGCCGATGAAGAAAAGGCAGACCAGGATGAAGAGGGTCCAGACCGTTGTCTTGAGCGAAAGAAAAATTTTTCATAGCGACCACCGCAATGAACAAAGAGCATAGAGCTGCAGTCAAGCAACTGGTCCTGATTTGTGTTCCGTGTCCATCTGTGTTCATCTGCGGTTCATTTCTTCAGAACTCATGCGAGCTCTTCATCAGCAGCCCCACGCCCGCATAGGTGAACATCACGATCACGAAATCCGATGATGCCCATCCAGACCACTTTCGGCCCGGTCCAGCCCCGCACCAGCCGCGCATGGAGATACAGGCTGTAGAAGAACCAGACGATGGTGGTCCAGAGTTCCTTCGGAGTCCAGAGCCAGTAGGTGCCCCAGGCGAGGTACGCCCAGATGCCGCCGAAGATCATGGCAATGGAGAAGAGCACATAGCCGAGCAGCAGGCTCCGGTACTGGCTGCGTCTCCGCATCGGCCGTCGTCCGTCCGGAGAGCGAGAGCAGCCGAAGACCGCGCCGACGGCGAAGAGCGCATAGGAGACGAAGGACAGGATCACGTGGAGCTCGAACCAGATGGTCTTGAGCACCGGCGGCAGACCGTGCATGACGCGGAGGCGAGACGACCGAACCGGCGAGCAGAAGACAGGATCAGCGGTATGGTCAGGTACGAGAAGAGATCGCGCTTCCGGTCCCACCCGGCAACGAGCGTACACGACGCCGATGGAGAAAGCCAGAAAACCGAGCGTGTCGTGCATGCCCGATCAGCGGGATCCTGCCGTACTGCACGCGCCGATCACGATGAGGCACGCATGGAGCGCGAGCGCCGGCAGCATCAAGCCGCAGCCGGTACAAGGGCAAGGGGATAGAGTATGAAAAGGATAGAGTCCATGGTTATCGTGGACGGCTGCAGTGATCAGTTTCGCGCCGGTGCGTGCAGAGAGCTGTCGAGAGACGCAAAAGGCATTCCGGATATCCGGAATGCCTTTTGTGTATGTGTGTATGACTGCAGCAGGACGATTACTTCTTGCCGAGGACCGCTTCTTTGCAGGCCTTGGCTACGCGGAACTTCACGACCTTCTTGGCCGGGATCTTGATGGCTTCGCCGGTCTGGGGGTTCCTGCCCATGCGGGCCTTGCGCTGCACGAGCACGAGCTTGCCGAGGCCGGGAAGCGTGAAGGAATTCTTTGCTTCCTTGTACGCGAGTGCTGCCATATCTTCCAGGATCTGAACCGCCAGCTTCTTCTTGATGTCTGCCTTCTTCGCGATGTGGTCCGCAATCTGAGACTTCGTCATGGCTTTTGCCATACACTCCTCCTTAAAATAAAATAGTAATGAGTATAGTTCGCTGCCCGAAGGCAGAGTGATCCTGTTTTTCGATGAGAAGTATAAACACTCTCCTGTAAAATAGCAAGCAAATTTTTAGCATTTTCGGGGTAATTTCGGGGTAATTTCAGGGTAATGCCGCAGGGCATGGTCATTGCAGTGTTGCCGGGATCGCGACGTTGTTCCGGTTTTCGGGGTTGACTTGAACGTTTGGTTTGTGTTAATTTATCCCACTCAGCGAAGCATCGCAGGGGAACCATACTGATCAGGAGGCGAGACCATGGCTACGAAATCGAATTTCATTCTGAAAGTACAGGACGCAAAACTTGCTGATGTGCAAAAGGCGCTCAAGGACGCGAACATCAATGTCGTGAGCATTCTCGAAGTCCATAAGGAAGAAGTGTAGACACCCCCGGACCGCCCGGTGCGGCGGTCCTTCTTCATCCTGCTGCATGCGGCATCAGGCTGCATCGTTCCCGGGTCGCGCCGGAGGCGATCGACCTACCCGTCCGGCAATCTGCTATACTTAAGACGACACTATGAAAATTACGCTCGTGGACCTCGAAAACGTGGCCAAGGCCCTTTCCATCAAAGTGTCCTATGACGATCTGAAGACGTCAAAGGGAGGGTCATGCCGTGTGATGGAGACCCGCAGGATCATTATTAACAAGTATCTTCAGAATATCGACAAGATCAGCCTGTTGGCCCGGGAGCTGGGGAACTTCGATCTCAGCGGGCTCGATATTCCCGATCATGTGCGTAAAAAAATAGAGAAGGAAGCTGAACCGCAGGCCTGATGCTCCCGGAATCGGGTGTGTGGCCGACGGTACTTCCCGGGTCCGATCCGCAGGGGAGGTGTGCGGCTGCCATGAACAAAATCATTCTCGCCATAAGCCTTGCCTTGTTCTTCCAGGGGTGCACCTACGCCATCTCGCCGGAGTATGCCCGGCAGGCCGACAGGACAATTTCTTTGCACGAAATCAAACAGGACCCGGAGCTGTACCAGGGGAAGCTTGTGATCATCGGCGGAACGATCGCCCAGGTCAGCAGCACGGACCACGGCACGCTGCTCGAGGTCGTGGAGCGCAGCCTTGACTACTGGGGCCGCCCCAAGCGCACTGATGAAACCGGGGGGCGATTCATGCTGTCCCATCCGGCGCACCTCAATTCCCTGCTCTACGCTCCCGGGAGGGAGATCACCGCTGCCGCACTCGTACACGGCACCGAGGCTGCGGCGCTGACAGAGCCAGCCCTCCTCGCCCCGCTCTTTGTATCAAAGGAACTGAAACTGTGGGAGGATGATCGCTCGGTCCGGACCGGTCCCCAATGGTTCGATCCGTTGTATGATCCCTACGGTTCCGTGCGAACGCAGCAGTAGTTCCGACTGCGGTCTGTCAGGCCATTCCAATCGCCATCAGCGAGGTGATGCGATATGAACGCGAGCAAAAAAAAATACCTGGTATTCTGCACACTGCTCACACTGCTGCTGACCAGCGCCTGCGCGCCGCCTTTTCCGCAGCAGATGCTGGACCGCGTGGAAAGGAACCTTTCTTTTACAGAACTGCAGAAGGACCCCGATCAATACAAGGGCGCATGGGTGATGCTCGGCGGCATGATCGTGGCAGCAAGGAACACGAAAGAGGGTACCGTGATGGAGCTGCTTCAGAAACCGCTGAACAGTTCAGGGCGGCCGCTCCAGACGGACGCTACGGAAGGACGCCTCCTTATCGTGGCTGAAGAGTTCCTGGATGCCGCCGTGTATCACGCTGGCAGGGAACTGACCGTCATCGGAGAGGTGTCGGGTCTGAAGGTACAGCCGCTTGGGGAGATCGAGTACCGCTATCCCCTGGTGTCGGCGAAAAGCCTGCATTTATGGGAGCCTTCTTCAGGGTCGCGCGTATCGTTCGGCATCGGCATCGGCGTGTCGTCATACCACTAAACCTAAAAAAATCATTTGGACACGGAAGAAGCGGATTAAGATCGGATAAGGGCGGATAAACCCAAAGCATTATCTTTTAGGTAATCTCTCGACAAAAAAATCCGCCGTTATCCGGTTTTTATCCGAATTTATCCGTGTCCAAAAAGCTTTTTCAGGATATAAAGAACGGCGGAGCAATCGATCTGATTGCCCCGCCGTTCTTGTTCGAGCAGAAGTTCTCGGGTCTCGTCAGGCGAACTTGACCGCCTTCACCGCCTTCAACCCCACGCGCCGCGGGTCATGACGCCGTAGTCCTTGAGGTCGATGCACCTTTTCCTTGCCCTTCTCGTCGATCACCTTCACCTGCTCGCCCTTGCGCACCGCGCGGAACGAGCGCCACCTCGCCGTTCTTCACGTTCACGAGCTTCACGCCCTTGCCCGCGCCGGTGAGCAGCGGGATGTCCTTGGCCGCGACCACGACGGCCTTGCCCTCGGACGTGAGGAACAGCACGTTCGGCAGGTCGAGGATGTCCACGCCCATGATGCTGTCGCCTTCCTTCACGCCGGCGAACTTTTTCCCGGCCCGGGTCGTGACGCTGTTGAACTGCGCCAGGTCGAACTTGAAGCCCGACGCCCTTTGCCGAGACGGTCAGCGCGGTCACCTCCGCCGGCGCGAGCGCCAGCTCGGCCTGTTTCTCCTGCGCCTCCCTCGCCGCGGCAGCGTCGCCGGACAGGACGGTGCGTGAAGTTCATGGCCATGATCGGCCGCTCGCCGTCGCCGAACTTGAACAGGTGCTGGACCGGCTCGCCGAAGCCCGGAGCCCGACGGCAGGTCGAAGGCCTTGATCACGTAGACCTTGCCGGCCGACGAGAAGATCGCGATGTTGTCCCTGCGTGTTCGCCGGCAGGAGCGCGAGCAGCTCGTCGCCTTCCTTGAACCGGAGGTTCTCGCCCACGGTCTTGACGCGGCGGATCCAGCCCATCTTCGTCAGGATCACGGTCATGTCCTCGTGGACGATGAAGTCCTCCTGGGAGAATTCCACGTCTTCGGCGGCCTTCATCACGGACTTGCGCTTGTCGCCGTACTTTTCCTTGATCTCGAGCAGCTCGGTCTTGATGAGGCGCCCAGATCTTTTTCTGGCTTGCCAGGATGGCCTCGATGTCCTTCTTCAGCTTGGTCTTCTCGGCCTTTTCCTTCAGGATCCGCTCGATCTCGAGGCCGACGAGCTTGTAGAGCTGCATCTCGAGGATCGCCTTCACCTGCTCGTCGTCGAACTTGAAATGCTTCTTGAGCTTCTCGGCCGCGTCCTCGCGGGACTTTGCCTTGCGGATGATCTTGATCGCCGTGTCGAGGTCGTCGTAGAGCTTCTCGAAGGCCGTCAGGATATGGAGCCGCGCCTTCAGGATCCTGAGGTCGAAGTTCAGCCGCTTGGTCGTGATCTCGTGCCGGAAGTCGAGGAAGTACCGCATGATCTCCTTGAGCGACAGCCGCTCCGGCTCCATGTTCGGCTTGAGCGCCGTGAAGTTGACCGGGAAGGTGATCTCCAGGTCCGTGTGCTTGAACAGGTAGGCGGTCACGAGCTCGGCGTTCGTCTCGGCCTTGAGCTCGAGCACGACGCCGGACCATCGTCGGTCGACTCGTCGCGCACCGCCGAGACCTGCGGCAGCTTCTTGTCCTCCATCAGGCCGATGATCTTCTCGAGCATCTTTGCCTTGTTCACCAGGTAGGGGATGGAGGTGAAGACGATGGCCTGCCTGCCGCGCGGCAGGTCCTCGACGCGTGTACTCGCCGCGGATCCTGATGCCGCCGCTGCCGGTCTGGTAGATCTCGCTGCAGCTCCTTCTTCGAGTTCAGGATCTGGCCGCAGGTGGGGAAGTCCGGGCCCCTTGATGAACTTCAGGAGGTCCTTGATCTCGATGTTCGAATTGTCGATCATGCGCGGCCAGGCCGTCGATCACCTCGCCGATATTGTGCGGCGGGAAGGAGCAGCTCATGCCCACGGCGATGCCCGAGGTGCCGTTCACGAGGAGCTGCGGGAACCGGGCCGGCAGCACCACCGGCTCCTTGAGCGAGTTGTCGTAGTTCGGCCGGAAGCCGACCGTATCCTTCTCGATCTCGACCAGCAGCTCCTCGGCGAGCTGCGAGAGCCGGGCCTCGGTGTACCGCATGGCCGCCGCCGGGTCGCCGTCGAGGCTGCCGAAGTTTCCCGAGCCTTCGACCAGCGGATAGCGGAGCGAGAAGTCCTGGGCCATCCGGACCATGGCGTCGTAGGCCGCCTGGTCGCCGTGGGGATGGAACTTGCCGAGCACCTCGCCGACCACGGCCGCGCTCTTCCTGAACTTGGCGGTCGGGCCGAGGCCCATCTCCCACATGGCAAAGAGGATCCTGCGGTGGACCGGCTTGAGCCCGTCGCGGACGTCGGGAAGCGAACGGGAAACGATGGTCGAGAGCGCGTAGGTGAGGAAGCGGTTCTCGACCTCCGAGTGGAGCGCGGTGGTCAGGATCGAATCCTCTTGTATCGGCATGGTGAACCCCTTTCCTGCTGGTCATGATCGCACGTCAGCGGTAACGTGCCACGGAGTAGCGATCGCCGTCTGGCAACGAGTGTACAGAATAATGCTTTGTTCAGGCGGCATTGTACCATAAACAGACGTAAATTTTTCAAAGTAAGTTTTTAAAAAGTGGTGTATAATAAACTATGGTAAACCTGCTAACAACCAGGCAGAGGCATACAGCGTCGGAGACCTTTCAGTGCGGGAACTGCGACAAGGACTTCCAGGCGAAGGTCATTACCTGGGTCGATGTTTCGCGGACGCCGCAGGCGAAACAGGCGCTGCTCCGATGGGAATTCAATATCATCGAATGCACGCACTGCGGGTGCCGGCATTTTTCCGGCACGCCGTTCTTTTACGAGGACTTTGAGAAGGGCTGCTGGTCGCCGTCTTCCCGCGCATTCCGGAGACAGCGGGGAGAGGTGGAGAAGAGCGATCAGGGAAAAATACGGATACTATCCCGTGCTCGAATTCTTCTACGACATGACGCAGATCTGGATGCTGATCTATTTCCAGGAGCATTATAAAGCGAACAAGAACCTGCGGGCCCTGTCGCGGATCGGCACGGGAGAAGAGCGACTGCGCAAATGCTGCGCTTCCTGAAGGAAGACCCGATGATGATCGACATCCGCGAAAAGCTGACGGAGTCCTTCTTCGGCAATGCGACGAACGACGAGCTCGTGGATCTGCTGGGGCAGGCGATCTATACCCTGGAAGGAGATGCTGCCCTGGCCCATGGACCGGCGGTGCGTGTGCGGCGGCGATCTTGACGCAGGAGTTCAAATGCTGCGGCCAGCAGGTGGTCCTCAATGATCACGAATATCTGCTTTCGCGACATTATCGTCATCTATTGCCCGACCTGCAAAGAGGCGCTGTCGGGAGCGTCCTGCGAAGTCTGCGGCAGGGTCTATACCTGGAAGCTGGGCACGGTGGACACCTACAAGCCGGCGACAGGAGCAAAAGAAGCGCCTGCGGACGAAGCGTTCAAAGCGGGCTGAAGAAGGAATGCCATAAATGCAAAGAGGCGGTGAGTTTCTCACCGCCTTCGTTAAGGTTGATCGTACAAGGCAGCTGCTGGATGAGGCTGCCCTTTCTGTTGATCACTGGTCCGGCTTCGTGTATCGTTATGCGGCCTCGGCAGTTTCCTTCTTTTCCCGGCAGTGCGGCCGGAACTGAAACGATATACCCCATTGCCGTACCGAGCAACCCGCCGACCACGATGCTCACCGTGGCAGCGGAGGCGATGCCGACGCCGATGCCCATCACGATCGCCGCCCGCACAAAGAGCGTCGGCTCAACCGTGCCGCCCATCATCTTCTGGAGCAGAATCAGGGTCCCGAAGCTGCCGAAGTAGAATCCCGGAACGATCCCCGCCACCAGGAATACCAGCCCGCCGATCGTCGCACCGATCTTCATTCCCGTTTTTACTGTCTCGTTCTTCATGGCCAATTCTCCTTTTCCAAGTTTTGAAATCGTTTGAGAATCTTTATTTGTCGCTATGTAACTGCGTACTTCTGACATTCTGCTTTATCGTACCGCGTGGGCCTGCTCCTCATGGGCCGAACCTTCCAGCAGCCTGCCCGCGAGCCAGCCGACCGTTGTGGTTGCCGTTACGATCACGATCCCGGCAACCAGGACGCCGACGAGCATCGAGGCCAGAACGATGGCCCGCGAGATAAGCCCCGGCTCAAGCGGAAGGCCGAAGAGCCATCCCGCAATATTGATCCCCATGGCGCCGCCTAGGAGGCTTCCGGGTAAAAGTCCGAACAGAGCGAACAGCACCAGTCCTGCACCTGCCCCTATGTATGCCGTTTTTCTTGCTATGTGTGGTCTTCATGATCGTGCCCTCCTTTTCGTCTTTGTCTTGCCAGGTATATTGCATCAGCCATGCCAGAATGCAAGTGCTTGATTTTCCGATAAATCGTTCCTTGTCCAAATTCGCATACCTGAGAAAAGGCGGTATTCTATTGTTCAAATTGCAAAGCGGGTCAGTGGTGAAAGTGCATACGATTCAGGTCACAAGTGCAGGGATCGAGTATCGGGTACAAGAAAGTGAAATACTCATGCATTTATATGAACGAAGATCGAAAGGGTGAAAGTGAAGGCAAAGAGCTGCTTATGGGATGATCCGAAGGTTTCAAGTGCAAGAGTCCTCGATATTCCTAGCCCCGCAAGTGACAATCCACGAAGTGGCCGTTCCCGAGGTCCGTTGTTTTCGGCACGATCTTGTCGCAGGGTTCGAAGCGGTAGATGCAGCGGGTGTGGAACCGGCAGCCGGGCGGAATCTGGGTCGGGCTCGGGATATCGCCGTTCAGCAGGATGTGCTTCTTCTTCACCGTGGGATCGGCGACCGGGATGTCGGCGAGCAGCGCCTCGGTGTAGGGGTGCGACGGGTTCCGGTAGATCTCTTCGGCAGGTCGCGATCTCGACGATCCTGCCCAGGTACATGACGGCCACGCGGTCCGAGAAATGGCGCACCACGTTCAGGTCGTGGGCAATGAACAGGAACGAAAGCCCCATCTCCGAGCGAAGGTCGTCGAGCAGGTTGATGATCTGTGCCTGCACCGAAACATCGAGCGCCGAGACCGGTTCGTCGGCCACGATGAAGGAAGGGTCGCTGGCGAGGGACCGCGCGATGCCGATGCGCTGGCGCTGGCCGCCGGAGAATTCATGGGGATAGCGGCGGAGGGCGTCGGCCGGAAGCCCCACTTTCTGGAGCAGGGCCGCGGCGCGGTCTGCCAGCTCGTCTTTACGGGCAAGGCCATGGATCACGAGCGGTTCGACAATGATCTCCTGGACGCGCATCCGCGGGTTGAGGGAGGCAAAGGGGTCCTGGAAGATGATCTGCATCTCCTTGCGGAGCGCCCGCAGCTCGTCCTTGTCCAGGGTGCTCAGGTCCCGGCCTTTGAACGAGACGGTGCCCGCGGTGGGCTCGAGCAGGCTCAGTGCGATCCTGCCGAGCGTGGATTTGCCGCAGCCGCTTTCGCCCACCAGTCCGACCACTTCGCCGGCAGCCACGGACAAGGTAACGCCGTCCACGGCTTTGGCGACCGCGGACCTGCCGAAACCCGCTTTTACGGGAAAGGTTTTGAAGAGGTTGTCGATTTGGAGGAGCGTGTTTGTCATAGTCATAATTTCGGATTTCGGATTGCGGATTTCGGATTAAATCAACGGCCTTTGCCGACTGATCAATCCAAGGTTAAATTCCTTCCGTGGCCAAATGCTATTTTCGGATTTTAAATCCGCAATCCGAAATCCGCAATGGTCTCACTTCGCTTCCCAGCACCTCACCAGGTGTCCCGGCTTCGACCTCAATGAGCTCCGGCTCCGTTTCACAGCGCGCGGTCTTGATGTCGCAGCGCGGAGCGAACTTGCATCCCAGGGGCAGATCCTCGAGCCGCGGCACGGAGCCGGGAATGGTCCTGAGCCGCCCGCGGCCGGTCTGTCCCGGCCTCGGCATCGACGCCATGAGCCCGCGCGTATAGGGATGCAGGGGTGGCTGAACAGCTCGCCGATCCCGGCCTGCTCCACGATCCTGCCGGCGTACATGACCGCAACCTCGTGGGCGCGTTCGGCGATCAGGCCGAGGTCGTGCGTGACCAGGACCATCGCCATGCCCATCTCCGCCTGGATCCGTGTCGAGCAGCTCGAGGATGTGCGCCTGGATCGTCACATCCAGCGCCGTGGTGGGCTCGTCGGCCAGGATCAGCGACGGCCTGCAGGCGATGGCCATGGCGATCATCACGCGCTGGCGCATGCCGCCCGAGAGCTGGTGCGGATATTCATGGACGCGCTTTTCCGGCGAGGGGATGCCGACGGAGCGGAGGAGTTCCACGGCCTGGTCAAGGGCCTGCTTGCTGGAGATGTCCTGATGGGCGGTCAGGACCTCGGCGATCTGGTTGCCCACCGTGAAGACCGGGTTGAGCGCGGTCATGGGCTCCTGGAAGATCATGGAGATCCTCGCACCGCGCACCTGCCGCATCTCCTCGGCGGAGAGCGTTCTCAGGTCCCGGCCCTCGAAAAAAATGCTTCCCGGACACGATCCTGCCCGGAGGGGGCACGAGGTTGAGGATGGAGAGGGCGGTCACGGTCTTGCCGCAGCCGGATTCGCCGACCAGGCCGAGAACGCGGCCCTTCTGCAGGGTGAGGTTCAGCCGCTCACGGCCTTGATCACGCCGCATCGGGTAAAGAAATGCGTGGAGAGGTCTCTGATCTCCAGAAGGTCCAAGCGCAATGCTCCGGTCAGGATTTCTGGGGTCTTACGAAATTGAGATAGGTCTTGACCGCGGAATTGTCGGGATCGATCTTGAGCGCTTTCAGCCATTCTTCTTCGGCCAGACCGTAGAATCCCTGGGAGTAATAGGTGATCCCGAGGTGCAGCCGCGCGGGGATGAAATGGCGGATTGCATCTCGTTCGCCCGGTTGAACTCCTTGATCGCTTCATTCTGCTTGCCCTTGTCCCGCAAGGCGATCCCGAGCTGGGTAATGATGTCGGCGAAGTTCGGGGCAAGGCGGAGCGCCTTCTGGTACTCGTCGATGGCCTCGTCAAGGAGCCCCATATCGTAGTACATCTTGCCGAGCCGCAGATGTTCGTCGGCGAGCTTGCCCTTGACAAAAGGATCGACTGCCGGTTTTGCCGGCTTTGCTTTGTCCGCCGGTGCAACAGCGGCTTGCTCGGTAAAGCGGGCGGCTTTCTCAAAGACCTCCCGGGCCTTATCATACTTTCCGCGGTCGCTGTAGGTGATGGCAAGATTCAGCGATGCTTCGGTATACCCGGGATTCAATTCGAGGGCTTTTTCGAAGGCCTTGACCGCCAGCTCGAGCCTGTTCGTCTGGTTGTAGATGATGCCCATTTTGTTCTGGATGTCGGCAAAATCAGGCTTGGCGCTCAGGATCTGCAGGAAGGCCTGCTCAGCGACGCGTACTCGTTCTTGTTGAACGCATCCATGCCCTGCTCATACAGCTCTTCCAGCTTTGGCGGCATTTTTTCTCCCTGATGACCATCGATCTTGAGATAGTTAGCGCCTGTGTAAAAAATCTAACATAGGCGACCACCTCTGTCAATTAAAAACCGGTCAACGTATGAGGGGAGGGGGTTTTGCCGGCGAATCAAGGAAGGACTGTTTTGACAGGGAAAAAATATGCGTTCACCGCCGCAGACTCGCGCATGCCAGAAAGCAGCCGGCGCTCATCATGAACACCGCCTTTTTTTCGTATGCCGAGCCGCGCTGCGGTTCATGATGCTACTCCGCCCGCACCAGATCCTCGAACCGGATGTCCACGCCGAACACGCCGACGATCTGCTTTCGTCGTCTGCGATGGGCGCCGACACGGTGATGCAGAGCGCGCCGGTGATCTTCGAGGTGTAGAAGTCCGATACGAAGCTCTTGCCGTCCTTCATGGGGTTGATGAACCACGGCCGGTCCGAGAAGTTGTCGCCGAGGCCGGAGGTCTCGTACTTCGCCTTGTTCTCGATGTCCGTGATGTTCTTGGTGATCTTCTTCCCCTCCGCGTTCACCACATAGGCGAACTGGATGTAGGGGTCCTCCTTCTGCAGCTTCTCCATGACCGGCTCCTGCTTCGCAGGGTCCATGGTCCGGATCTCCGGCCGCTCCACGAACTCCTCGACGATATGGCGCGCCACCTCGGCGCCTTTTTCTTGAGCCGGTCCAGGTCGGAGACGAAGTACTCGGGCAGATACTTCTTGGCCTTCTCCAGCAGCTCGTCGTGCGAGATGCTCGTGGTCCTGCCCTGCTCGTACTGCTCCATGACCCACTTGTTCATCTTGGCGAGGCCCGGATGGCGCTTGTCGATCTTCTTGTCCGCGTCGAGCCCGAGGTGGCTGTTCACCCAGTGGGCGATGCCCGCGATGCCCGACTTGTCCGTGATGATCACGCCCATGGGGCGCTTCAGGATCTTGGTCGTGTCGAAGATGTTGTAGATCTCCTCGTTCTTCATCATGCCGTCGGCATGGATGCCGGCGCTCGTGGAGTTGAACTCGGACCCGACGAAGGGATAGTTGGTGGGGATGGGGAAGCCCATCTCCCTGCGGAAGTACTCGGCCATCTCGGTGATCGCCGTGGTGTCGATGCCCGTCGTCGTCCCCGGTCAGGCTGATGTAGTCGATCAGCATCGCCTCGACCGGCGTGTTGCCCGTGCGCTCGCCGAACCCGAGCAGCGCGCCGTTCACGGCCGAGCAGCCGTACATCCAGGCCGCCGTGCCGTTCACCAGCCCCTTGTGGAAATCGTTGTGGCCGTGCCACTCGAGCTGCTCCGACGGCACGCCGCCGTCATGGATCAGCGCGTAGAAGATCTCCGGCACGCCGCGCGGCAGCGCCGTGCCCGGGAAGGGGAACCCGTAGCCCATGGTGTCGCAGGCCCGGACCTTGACCGGGATCTTGGCCTGCTCGGACAGCTTCATCAGCTCCTGCACGAAGGGGATGACGAAACCGTAGAAATCGGCGCGCGTGATGTCCTCGAGGTGGCAGCGCGGCATGATGCCCTGCTCCAGCGCCGTGGCGACGATGTCGAGGTACTGCTTGAGCGCTTCCTTGCGGGACATGTTCAGCTTCAGGAAGATGTGGTAGTCCGAGCAGGAGGTGAGGATGCCCGTCTCCTTGAGCCCCATCTCCTTGACGAGCTTGAAGTCGTTCTTGTTCGCCCGGATCCAGCCGGTGATCTCGGGAAACCGGTAGCCCCGCTCCTTGCAGAGCCGCACCGCCTCGCGGTCCTTTTCCGAATAGAGGAAGAACTCGGTCTGGCGGATCACGCCGTTCGGGCCGCTCATGCGGTGCATGAAGTCGAAGATGTCCGCGATCTGCTTCGGCGTGTAGGGCGGCCGGGACTGCTGGCCGTCGCGGAAGGTCGTGTCCGTGATCCAGATGTCCTTCGGGATGTTGGTCTGGATCAGCCGGTCCTCGAGCACCACGCGGGGCACGCTCGAGTAGGGGAACATGTCCCGGTACAGCACCGGCTCCTTCACGTCCTTCAGCTCGAAGGGTATTTTTGATGGTCTGTTTTTTGATCGGTCACGGCTACCTCCTGACAGAAACTAAATTCAAAGTTCGAAGAGTTCAACATTGAAAGTTGCAGACGTTGCTGTTCATTTGCAATTTGCAATCGATGCTTTTACTGCGCTCCCTTGATCGCTTTTATCGCCGCCGCATAGTCCTTGGCGCCGAAGACGGCCGAACCGGCCACGAGGATGTCCGCGCCGGCCGCGATGATCTCGGCGGCATTGGCCGGCTTGACCCCGCCGTCCACTTCGATCTCGATCTTCAGGCCCAGCTCGTCGATCCGCTTCCTGAGCTTCGCGATCTTGTCCAGTGCCGAGGGGATGAAGGCCTGGCCGCCGAAGCCCGGGTTCACGGACATGATCAGCGACCATGTCGAGGTCGGCAAGGACATAATCGAGCGCCGAGAGCGGCGTGGCGGGATTGAGCGAACCGCGGCCTTTACGCCCTTGTGCTCCCTGATGGACTGGATCAGCCGGTGCAGGTGGAACGCGGTCTCCGCATGGACGGTGATATAGTCCGCGCCGGCCTTCGCAAAATCGGCGATGTACAGCTCCGGGTTCGTGATCATGAGGTGCACGTCGAGCGGCAGTTTCGTGGACCTGCGGGCTGCCTCGACGATCAGGGGGCCGATGGTGATGTTCGGCACGAAGTGACCGTCCATGACGTCCACGTGGATGATGTCCGCGCCGGCCGCCTCGACGGCCCTGATCTCCTCGCCCAGGCGGGAGAAGTCGGCGGACAGGATGGAGGGCGCTATCTTGATTGTTCTTGTCATGTGAGGCCCTCGCCTTTCAAAGCTTCACCATGACAAGCGTAATAGAAGATTGTGCAGCCGTATGGCATCATGTTCCAGTGTGCACTTCAAGATCTGCGACTGCTTCACGTCTCTTCGTCTACCGAGTCACCACGATCTCCACGGTCCGTCCGGCGCGACGGGAGTAGCCCGCAGCAGGCTTCTGGCTCAGGACCATGCGCCCTGTTGCCGCCGGCTCCTTGTTCATCTGCTGACGGATAGGACAGCCGGTGCTGGAGTCCCATGCGGTCGATGATCCTTAGCCGCCTCTTCCGCCCTTTTGCCGATCAGCTGCGGCATCACCAGCGTGGACTGCTTTTTTCCGGAACTGACCAGCAGGCTGATCGTTCCGCCCTTTTCGAGCGGGCTTCCGGCCTGCGGCTCCTGGGCGATCACCGATGTCCCGCTCCACCGTGTCCGAGGAGACCCGGGCGACGCTGCCCGGGAAGAATCCCGCCTGCCGGATCATGATGTCGGCCTTGCGGAAGTGCTCGCCGACCAGCTTGGGGCGCCTGCATGTCGCTCGGCCCCTGGCTCACGACCACATGCACCTGCCGGCCCTTTTTGATGCCGCTGCCGGCGGGCGGTGTCTGGGAGATCACCGTGTCCCGGGGCATGAGCTGGTTCGCTTCGCGCCGGTCGACCTTGAGCTGCAGGCCCTGCTGGTTCAGCGTCTCGATCACGGTCACGATGTCCTGGCCCGTGAAGTCCGGCACCCGCACCTCTTCCTGGCGCAGCAGCAGCGCGACGACCGCGAATGCGCTGACGATGCCGACGCCGATCAGGGCGAGAAATATGCCGAAGCCTTTAAGAAACCGTTTCATGAGTTAAGGCCGTATTTTACCAGAGTCAATATAAGAAGCAAGAGAATAAGATGAGACCAAGAAGCTTCAGGTCGGATAGACTGAAGGCCAAGGCTGAGGGCATACAAGGACTTGAACCAGGTTTGCTCATCTGCTTCGAGTCTGTCAGCGTAACAAGTCTGCCTGAATGCTCTACCTTCTTCTCTTACCAGCCGTGCGCCGAAAAATCCGTCCATGGCCGGCGCGTTCGGGAAAGGTCCGGAAGAAACCGCGGCTCGTCCACAAGCGTTGCTGCCGCCTGCGGCAGGAAGGGCCGGGGATCGTCGATCCGGAACGAGCTCCCGGTGCCTCGGCAAGAAACCAGGCGATCACGTCCTCGTTCTCCTCGGGTTCGGTGGTGCAGGTGGCATAGACGAGCGCGCCGCCGGGCTTCAGCAGGGAGGAGCAGTTCTTCAGGATCGCCGCTGGAGCGCAGCGTGCTCGTCCACGATCTGCTCGGTCTTGTTCCATCTGCCGTCGGGATGCCTCCGGAGGACGCCGAGGCCGGAGCAGGGCGCGTCGATCAGGACCTTGTCGAAGCTGCCTTCCTGGTAGTGACGTCGCGTCTCCCAGGACGGGTCGTGACGATCGTCGTCCCGAGCCGCTTGCTGTTCTCCCGGATCCTGCCATGCGCCGGGATCGCAGTTCGAGCGCGACCACGGTTCCCTGGTTCTGCATCAGCTCCGCCAGGTGCGTTGCCTTGCCGCCGGGCGCCGCGCAGGCATCGAGGACCGTTTCGCCGGGCTGCGGCGCGAGCATCAGGCCGATGAGCTGGGCTGCCTCGTCCTGGACCATGAACCAGCCGTCCCGGTAGGCCGTGAGCGTGCGCAGCCATGCGGCGTTGACAGGATATCGAGGCCCGCGGCGAGCATGGTCTGTTTCCGCGACCGTCAGCGCCCTCGGCTTCCAGCGCGGCCTTGAGCGCCTCCCGCGTGGTCCTCAGCGTATTGGTCCTGATCATGAGCGGCGCGGGCTGGTTGTTCTGCCCGCAGCAGCTCTTCGGTCTGTTCAGCCCCGAAGCGCTCGACCCAGCGCCTGACCAGCCAGAGCGGGATGGGAGTAGAGGATAGACAGCCGCACAACCGGGTCGCGTGGCCGGTGCGTCCGATCGTGCTCCGCTTCCGGTCCAGGTTCCGAGCAGCCGTTCACGTAGCCGTGCTTTTTGCCGTGCTCCTTGGCCAGCTCCACGGAGGTGTTCACCGCGGCGCTCACCGGCACCCGGTCGAGGAACAGCATCTGGTAGGCGCCAGGCGCAGGATGTTCCGGGTCCGGATATCGGTCGTGGCGACCGGCTTCGCCGAGAATCGGTTCGAGCGTCCAGTCGAGGAGCGAGCGGTTCCGGAGCACGCCGTAGACGAGTTCGAGGAGGAAGGCGTTGTCGCGGGCTCGAAGCTCGCTGCGGGCCAGCGGCAAGCGCGCGTATCGGCAAAGGTGCCGTCCTCCGCCCGGCAGAGGATCGCGAGCGCTTGTCTCCCGGGGGTTGTCCTTAAGCAGCACGGGGTTCTCGCACCTGCCGCCGGCGAGAAATTCGAGCGCCTCGGCGACCTTGGTGATGTCCACGCTCGTGTTGAAGCAGGGGCCGAAGGGGCGGTCGTTCAGAATGCCGATGACCGGCAGGGGGTAGGCGTCCTGGATGCCGCTCGTCAGGTCGCGCTCGCAGGCCACGGCGATGATCGCCTCGGGCTTGGCCTCGGCCACGCGCCGGCGCGCCAGCGTCCCGCCCGTGGCAACGGAGAGGTGGACGTCGTACTTCTGCGCCAGCTCCACCAGGTCCTTGATCTTGCATTTGCCGCAGGCCTTGCATTTGGAGGCGTCGCTCGTGACCTTGATGGCGCAGTCGCTGAACTGGAGGCAGTGGGGCATGAGCAGCAGGAGGCGCTTCGGCTTGATCTCGCTGCACTTGGCCTGGACGAGCAGGTTGTTCACCTCCACGAAGGACTGCTGGACCTTCTCCTTGGAGATGCCCAGGAGCCTGCCCAGCACGATCATGATGGGGAAGAGCACCTCGATCACGATGCCCCGGAGCCGCGCGGCGAAGAAAGATCTCTCTGCCCCGGACGAGCGTCAGGATCAGCAGGCCCACGCCCAGGATGAGCGTGCCGAGCACCGAGCCCATGGTGAAGCAGACGATCTGTCGGCGCAAGGGGGTGGATGTTCTTGAGCCCGATATAGGGGATCAGGTACAGCCCCACGGTGACCGCGGTGATGAGCAGGACCGTGAAGACGATGAGGCCGATGAATATGCGTTTTTTTGGTTCAGACATAGTTATAGAGATCAAGTGCAAAAGTCAAATTGCAAAATGCAAAATGTCAAATTCGATGGATCAGTCAATTCGGATTCATTATTTTGCATTTTGCACTTTGCATTTTGCACTTTGCATTACGTGCTTTCGATCAAATTTCTTCCCTGCGATTCCCCGGTGTCCGCGCAGGAACTCAGCGGCGGACATGGGTTTTTTGCCCTCCGGCTGAATGGTCACGAGCTGCAGCAGGCCGCTGCCGGTGCCTGCGACCAGGGTGTCCCGTCCTTTTCAAGCAATCGGCCCGGTTCCGCACTTCCGTCCGCGACCGCGGTCTCGAGGATCTTGACGATCTTGCCGTCGAGGAACGTGTATGCGCCGGGCCAGGGGGACATGCCGCGCACCCGGTTGTGGATCTCCTGCGCACTGCGTTCCCAGTCGATCAGGCCGTCCTCTTTTTTGAGCAGCGGGGCCAGGGTCGCCTTGGAGCTGTCCTGCGCGGTCGGCGTGAGCTTTCCC
The DNA here is from genome assembly GCA_963836175.1 of Nitrospirota bacterium. Taxonomy (GTDB): domain Bacteria; phylum Nitrospirota; class UBA9217; order UBA9217; family UBA9217; genus GWC2-56-14. The sequence continues at coordinate 92,083 of CAWIIS010000005.1, read as the reverse complement.
GAGTCGATCAGCGGCAGCGCCGTCGTTATCATTTTTGCGCCCAGCTGGGACAGCTTTTCCGTCAGCGTGCCCGCCGTGTCCTCCGGGTCGATGGGGATGCTTTCCTGCAGCAGGATCGCCCCGGTGTCCATGCCTTCGTCCATCTGCATGATGGTGATGCCGGTCTCGGTCTCGCCCCGGATGATGGCCCAGTTGATGGGCGCTGCGCCGCGGTAGGCCGGCAGGAGCGAAGCATGGATATTGATGCAGCCGTACTTCGGCAGCGTCAGGATCTCCCGGGGCAGGATCTGGCCGTAGGCGGCAACGACGATCACGTCGGGTCCGAGTGCTCTCAGGGTCTCGATGAACTCCGGTTCGCGCACCCGCTTCGGCTGGTATACGGTAAGACCGCGCTCAAGCGCCGCTCGCTTTACCGCCGGCGCGGCCAAAGCCCGTCCCCTTCCCGCCGGCTTGTCGATCCTGGTGACCACTGCCACGACCTCGTGGCCCGCCTCGACCAGCGAGAGCAATGGCAGCACCGCGAACTGCGGCGTGCCCATGTAGACGAGTTTCATAGGGCCCCCCGGTTCTGTGATCGATGCATCTTATTCCGTCTGTGATGAGGTCTTCCGGAATCTGTCGTTTGAAGATGCTCTTCTTGAGCGGGCTTAACCGGTCGATGAACAGCAGGCCGTTGAAGTGGTCGATCTCATGCTGCAGGGCCTTGGCCAGCAGTCCCTCGGCTTCCAGTTCGAATGTTTTGCCCGAGCGGTCCTGCGCACGCACCTTGACCCTTGCCGCGCGTTTCACGGTCTCGGCGTACTCGGGGATGCTGAGGCAGCCTTCCTCTTCGGTCACCGAGCCTTCCAGGGAAAGGATCTCGGGATTGATGAGGACGAGGAGCGGATGACGCCGGGCTTCATCCTCCTCCTGGCTCAGGTCGATGACCGCGAGCTGGAGCGACACGCCGACCTGGTTCGCGGCCAGGCCCACGCCCGGAGCCGCATGCATGGTTTCGATCATGTCGTCGATCAGCCGGTTGGTGGCATCGTCTATGGCCTCCACGGGGGCTGTTTTGTCCTGAGCACGGGGTCAGGATATGTGCAAATCTCTCGAAGTGCCATGATTTTCATATGTAACATGATTGATTTATAAAATCAAGGTATAAGATGCTTCAATGCTACGATACTGTTGACTTCCCGCAAAGCTTTATGGTATTTTAAACGACTATGGCAATCGACAAAAACGCGATATCAAAGAGGCGCAGAAGTTCGCTGCCAAGGGCCAGTTCGACAAGGCCATCGCGGAGTGGAAGAAGATCGTCAAGGAATCGCCGAACGACCCCAATCTTTTCAATACCATAGGCGACCTGTGCCTTAAGAAGAACTCCAAGACGGAGGCGGTCGAAGCGTACAAACGGGCCGGCGACCTTCTTGCCGCGGACGGATTCACCTCAAAGGCCATTGCCCTCTACAAAAAAGTCCTGAACATCGATCCCACCAGATCGACGTCCATCTCATCCTCGGCGATATGAACGCGGAAAAGGGCCTGATCGGCAACGCCCTCGAAAGCTACAAGTTCGTATACAGCCATTATACGAAGAACAAGCAGGCTAGCCAAGTCCCTCGACATTTTCCAGAAAATGGCGGACATGAAGCCGGCGGACATCGCCCTCCGGCTCAAGCTGGCGGACATGTACGCCAAGGAGGGGATGAAGAACGAAGCCTCACGGCCTACCTCGCATGCCGCCGATGTCCATGTGTCCAAGGACGCTTTCCCGGATGCCCGCCAGATCTTCGAGAAAGTCCTCGCCCTCGACCCGGACAACAAGGCGGTCTACCACAAGGCCGGCGTTATCTATTATAAGGAAGGCAAGTTCGACGAGGCGTGCAAGTCCTTCAAGCCGGCCTTTGATGCCGATCCCTCCAACCAGGAACTGCTCGATCTGTATCTTGAGGCCCTTTCCAAGGCCGGACGCGATGCCGACGCCGAGGAGGTCTATAAAAAGCTGCTGTCCCTGGACCCCGGACGGATCGATCTGCGCGACAAGCTCTACCGCCTCTATCTCGCAAAGAAGGATTTTGACAAGGCGCTGACCGAAGCAGGGGCTATCGCGGCCGCCCGCATCGGGAGCAAGGAATTCGATGCAGCCGAAGAGGTGCTGAAGGGATTTGTTGCAGAAAGCCCCCGCAGCATTGACGGCCGCTGCAGGCTGTCCGAATTCTACCAGAGCATCGGCAAGCCGAACAATGCGGCTGACGAGCTTGTGCAGGCCGCTGAGGTCCTGATCGAGGACGGTGACCAGGACGGCGCCAAAAAACTTCTTGCCCGGGCTGTTGAGCTGGCGCCGGCCCATGGCGCAGCGCAGAGCCGCCTCGAAAGCCTGCGGGAACCTGCTGCTCCCGCGATCGAGATGCCTGACGTTCCAGTTGAGGAATCCGAAGCGCCTGCAGCGCTCGAACCACTCGAAGCCCCGCAGCTGCGACAAAACCGTCCGCATTCGAGGAGCCCCCTGCCCTGACCGAGGCTTTCGCAGAAGTGGAAGTGCTCATAAAATACGGCCTTGCGGTAAAGGCGATCGAGCAGCTCGAGGGGCTGTCAGAGCGCTTCCCGGACAGCCCGCAGGTCCATGCGCGGTTGCGCGATCTCTACCAGGAAGGGGGCAATGCCGGGAAGGCTGTTGAGCATGTGCTGGCACTGGCTGCGCTGTACGACCGCGAAGGCATGTCCGATCGGGCGGAGATGTCGCTCCGTGCCGCTCTGGAGATGTTCCCGGAAAGCACGGCCATACGGGCCCGCCTTGGCCTGGCTCCGGCAGATGCCGCTGAAACGGAGGAGATGCCCCCGCCGGTTTTCGCCGACGATTTGCTGACCGAAGACTCGACATTTCAGTCTGGCGCGCCCGAGGACGAGGCAGCGCCGGTCTTTGAACATGGAGACCTTGATCTGGGCGGCCTGGATGCGCACGTTGAGCCCATGGCCGGCTTTACTGAAGCGCCCGGCGAGGTGATCGAGCTGGGAGCGCCGGAACTGCCTGAGCCGTTCATGACCGAGTTCGCACCGGACGAGGCCCCGCCTATGAAGAGCGCCGTTCGAAGAACACCCCGGCTGTTGAGCCGCCGGTCATTGAGCCACCCCTTCAAACAACTCCTGTCGAGCAACCACTGTCCAGGCAGCTGAGGACCGAATATGTCCCGGACATCGCTGCAGCAGGACGCCTCCTGCTGAAGAAGAGGAGCCGTCCTACGAGGAAGAGCAGCCCGAACCGGAAGCGGCAGACGAATCCCTGGGCGCAGGGGAGCTCGCGGACATCGATATCAGCGAGGTCTGGGCCGAAGCGGAGTTCTACTACCAGCAGGGCCTGTTCAATGAGGCGAAGAAGCACTACGCCAAGATCATCCAGCTTAATCCCAGCGACATGCGGGCCATCGCGCGGTTGTCCGAGATCTCCCGCGAAGCCGAAGAATCGCAGGAGTTTTCGAAGCTGGCCGAAGCGGTCGAGGACCTCGAGGATTTTATGCCGTCAGGATCGCTCGACGGCGAGCTCGCGTCGAGCGAGTCCGATGAAGAGGCGGTCCGGAACCTGATGCAGGAGATCCAGACGCTGCAGAAGCCGGCCCCGCCGAAGAGGCCGGCAGCCGTCGCTCCTCCCGTGGAAAAAACGCCGAAACCAGCGCCGCTCGAGAGCCGCGCGCCGTCGCCGCCCCACTGCAGGAGCAGCATGCGAAGCAAGCCATGCCCAAGGATGACCGGCGTGCGGCACCGCCGACAGCGCCGCCTCCCAAACCGGCGCCGCCGTGCAGCGCGTCCGCAGAAGAGGATTATTTCGATCTCGGCGAAGAGCTGAGCAAGATGTCAGCGCCGCGCCGCCCCGAAACCGGCGACGCCCTCGGACGATTTCTTCGATCTTGCCGCCGAGCTCAGGGACGAGTTGAGCACCGTTTCGGTCTCATCGCAGCCCGCGGCAGCGGCCGAGGAGCAGACCCTGGATGATATTTTTGAGGATTTCAAAAAGGGTGTTGAAGCGCAGGAAGGGAAGCAGGATGCCGATACGCACTATAATCTCGGCGTTTCCTATAAGGAAATGGGGCTCCTGGACGATGCCATTGCCGAGTTCATTCTGACGCCCGAGGGAGAGACGAAATTCGTGCAAAGCCGCTATCTGCTCGGGCTCTGCTACATGGAGCAGGGGGACTATCAGGGCGCGATCACGGAGATCAATAACGCACTGAACTATTCCATGACCTACCGCGGAAACACGGAAGAGCGCATTGATATGCACTACGACCTCGGCCTCGCCTACCAGGGGTCGGGCGATGTCGAGGCTGCGCTCGCCGAGTTCCAGGAAGTATGCAAAGCGGACCCCGCGTATCGTGACGCGGCCTCCAAGCTCCAGGAACTCCAGGAAGGCCAGTACGTTTCCATGGACCAGCTGAAAAACGACATCGAGCGGGATATTTCGGCCAAGTTCTTCCAGGAGGGAGAGAAGATCGAACGCCAGGAAAAGAACAGAAAAAGCGATAAAATAAAACAATAGCCTGCCTATAGTTTGGGCAGCTGATTAAATATGATGCAGCTGCTTCCGTTTTCCTCAGAATTAACCTGCTGAAAAATCATACATTATAACTTAGCATTAAAATTGCTTTATAACGCGCACAGGAGGCCTGGTATGAAGAAGATCGAAGCTGTTATCAAACCATTTAAGCTTGATGAGGTCAAAGACGCGCTTAATGCCATCGGCATCCAGGGTATAACCGTCACCGAGGTGAAGGGTTTCGGAAGACAAAAGGGCCATACTGAGCTGTACCGGGGCGCGGAGTATGTTGTCGATTTTCTGCCGAAAGTGAAGCTCGAGGTGATCGCCGCCGACACACTCGTGCAGAAGATCATCGAGACGATCGAGGCTGCCGCCAAGACCGGCCGTATCGGCGACGGCAAGATCTTCGTCACGCCGGTGGAAGAAGTGATCCGGATCAGAACCGGCGAGCGCGGGGAAGCAGCAATATAGAGCAAAAACAGAATACAGAAGCCAGAATACAGAAGTCAGAATAAAAGCTGAATCCTCCTGACTCCTGGCTCCTGACTCCTGACTTCTTTATTTTATTTGAAGACGGAGGGCATCAATGAAACCCAAAGATGTAGTGGCGATGGCAAAAGAGAACAAGGCAATGATGGTGGACTTCAAGTTCATGGATTTTCCCGGGCTGTGGCAGCATTTTTCCGTGCCCGTGGACGAACTGACCGAGGCGATCTTCGAGGAAGGCCTCGGATTCGACGGATCGAGCATCCGCGGCTGGCAGTCCATCCACACGAGCGACATGCTCGTGGTGCCTGATGCGGAGACGGCGGTGATGGACCCCTTCACCAAGTACGCGACGCTCTCGCTCATCTGCAATATCGTGGACCCGATCACCAAGGAGCGCTACTCCCGCGACCCGCGCTTCATCGCGCAGAAGGCCGAGGCATACCTCAAGTCCACCGGCATCGGCGACACGGCCTTCTTCGGCCCGGAGCCGGAATTCTTCATCTTCGACGATGTGCGCTTCGATCAGAACTCCCATGAAGGCTACTATCATATCGACAGCATCGAAGGCATCTGGAACTCGGGCCGCGATGAAAAGCCGAACCTGGGCTACAAGCCGCGCCACAAGGAAGGCTACTTCCCGGTGCCGCCCATTGACAGCCAGGAGGACATCCGCTCCGAGATGGTGGCCGGAGATGCAGAAGGTCGGCATCTACGTCGAGCGCCAGCACCATGAAGTGGCGACGGCGGGACAGGCCGAGATCGACATCCGGTTCAACAACCTCGTCAAGTGCGCCGACCAGGTCATGATGTTCAAGTACGTCATCAAGAACGTGGCCAAGCGGAACAACAAGACCGTGACCTTCATGCCGAAGCCGCTTTTCGGCGACAACGGCTCGGGCATGCACTGCCACCAGTCCATCTGGAAGGGCGGCAAGCCCCTGTTCCACGGCGACCAGTATGCCGGCATGTCCCAGATGGCGCTCCACTACATCGGCGGCATCCTGAAGCACGCGAAAGTGATCGCCGCGTTCACCAACCCGACGATGAACTCCTACAAGCGTCTGACCCCGGGCTTCGAAGCTCCGGTGAACCTGGCCTACTCCAGCCGGAACCGCTCGGCCTCGATCCGCATCCCCATGTACAGCGCGAACCCGAAAGCAAAGCGCGTCGAGGTCCGCTTCCCCGACCCGTCCTGCAACCCCTATCTGGCCTTCGCCGCCATGCTGATGGCCGGCCTGGACGGCATCGAGAACAAGATCGATCCGGGCCAGCCCCTGGACAAGGACATCTACGATATGGCGCCCGAAGAACTGGCAAGCGTCCCGTCCATGCCGGGCTCGCTCGAAGAGGCGCTGGACAACCTTGAGGCGGACCACGGCTTCCTGCTGAAGGGCGACGTGTTCACCAAGGACGCCATCGAGATGCACATCCACTACAAGAGGACCAAGGAAGTGGACGCCCTCCGCCTCCGTCCCCATCCCTACGAGTTCTTCCTGTACTACGATATCTAGGATCGCTCCGAGCAGCCTAATGCGACCGGGACCTCGGTAATGGGGTCCCGGTTTTTTGTCACGGGTATGCTCTCCTTTCTTTACGTGAGATGCGGAACACGTTAAGTTAACATGAAGAGAAACATCAACACCCGGAAAGAGCAAGGCTGATGCGAGGCTTGCCAATCTCCACGTGTTGGTGATCGACCGCTCACAACGGAGCCTGCAAAGGAGAATACGCGGCAGCCTCGCCCGGAGCCATCGAAGGATGCTGGCAGGCGGATCTGCCGAACTATCGAGGAGGAGAGCACATGTCGTATCTGAACTGGTCGGATGATCTCAGCGTGAAGGTGAAGGAAATAGACGAGCAGCATAAAAAGCTGGTGGGCATGATCAACACGCTTCATGACGCGTTGATCTCTGGACGGGGAAAGGAGGCGCAGAGACAAATCATTTCCGACATGGTCAACTATGCGGGGGTCCATTTCGGCACTGAGGATAAATATATGCGTCTCTTTAAGTATCCCGGTCATGCAAGCCACAAAACAGAGCATGACCGGTTCTCCGAGAAAGCGGCCGACCTCAAGGCACGCGTGGATGGCAATGGATTCGTCCTCACCCTGGAAGTGCTGAACTATCTGAAGGAGTGGCTCCAGGACCACATCCTGGTCACTGATAAAAAGTACTCGGATCATTTTAACAGTTGCGGTCTCCGGTAGCATTCCGGCCCATCCGCACACGTTCTTCCTGTACCACGATATCTAGGATCGCTCCGAGCAGCCTAACGCGATCGGGACCCAGTAATGCGGCCCCGGTTTTTTTATTGATCGCAGGTCAAATCAATCATGACCTGTCTACCAAGGGTTTTCTTCCTTGCAATTTTCCACCTTCTGTACTATCTTCCTCGTAATATCCGCCGGTTGCATGAGGTGATGAATATACATGCCCCGCATCTTCGGAATCTCGCTTTTTCCGTCCAAATATCGCCGCGTGACGACGGATACCGCATCAATCCGAAATCGTTTTGTCGCCGCGCTCTGCGACGATATCCTCGTTTCCCACGCCGCCCCGGAAGGCAAGACCGAGAAGTTCTGCAGCGATATCCTGACATGGGGAAAACCGGCAACGACCCTGGATAGTCCTCTCAATGAAAATCTTATCAGGTCTGGCTGGCTTGCTGTGCGCTGATGGCGGTGTTTTACCGTTGACCCTCCCAAAAAGGCTGGTATAGTATCAGTACTGCATCATCGCCACCGGTTTCCGGCCTGTCCGGATCAGCGATACCGTTAGGAAAGGAGCAGAACGCGCAGCATGCCAAGGATCCTGGTTGTAGACGACGAACGCCCCGTAATAATGCCGCTGCTCCATTACTTCAAATCGCAGAACTGGGATGCCGCGCACGCGGAGACCGGGAGCGATGCGCTTACGCTTGCCGAGAGCTTTGCGCCGGACGTGGTCCTGCTCGACATGAAACTTCCGGACATGGAGGGGCTCGATGTGCTGCGGCGTCTGAAAGAACAAGGGTGCCGGGCATCGGTGGTGGTCATGACCGGGTGGGGTTCCATCGGGAACGCCGTCGAGGCGATCAAGCTCGGCGCCGAGCAGTATCTCACCAAGCCGGCCCAGCTCGTCGAGCTGTCGGCGTTGATCAACCGGATTCTCGAGACGCGGAAGCTGCGGATCGAGAACCGCTATTACCGGCAGCTGCTGGACCACCCCCTGGTCGGCACGTCCATGGCGATCCAGACACTGCACCATATGATCGATCTGATGGCCGAGAATGCCGATACCACCACCCTGCTGCTCGGCGAAAGCGGCACGGGCAAGGAGCTGGCGGCACGGGAGATCCATCGCAGAAGTTCGCGGAGCGACCGGCCGTTCCTCGACATCAACTGCGCCGTTCTCTCGGAGACGCTGCTGGAGAGCGAGATGTTCGGCCATGAGCGGGGGGCCTTCACGGACGCGCGGGAGCTGAAGCAGGGCCTCTTCGAAGTGGCTGACGGCGGCACAGTGCTGCTCGATGAAGTGGGCGATATGCCGCTGGCTGTTCAGCCGAAGCTGCTCCGCGTGCTCGAAACGCAGCGTTTCAAGCGGGTGGGCGGCACGCGGGACATCGCGGTCAATGTGCGCGTCATCGCGGCGACCAACCGGGACCTGGAGCGGGCCGTGGCGGAAGGGCGCTTCCGCGAGGACCTCTACTACCGGCTCAAGGTCTTCCCCGTGACCATGCCGCCGCTTCGCGAACGCCCCGAGGACATTCCGGTCCTGATCGATTATTTCGTTCGGCAGTTCAACGCCACGCTGAAGCAGAACGTCACCGGGTTCTCTCCCCGGGCGCTGGAGCTCATGCAGGCCTATGCCTGGCCGGGGAACGTTCGCGAGCTCAAGAACATCATCGAGCGGGCCATGGTGCTGTCGCGCAGCAGCGTGGTCCCGGTCGATCTCCTGCCGCGGGAGATCACCGGCGAAGAACGCGACTAGGGGCGATGCAGGGCGCCGGCAGACCGGCAGCGAAGGCTATCGGCCGCTGGCGGAGATGGAACGGGAATATATCCTCAAAGTATTGAGCGCAGAGGGGGACAACCGCACCACCACCGCAAAGATCCTCGGCATGTCCCGGTCCACGCTGCACGAGAAGCTCAAAAAATACAACCTCGCCTGATCGAACCTTTTTCTTGATTTTTTCAGCGGTTCATACGATAATGGCCGCCTTGATTCAGCACCATCTATCTTAAGGAGGTTCTTTCCATGAAAATTATTCTGTTAGGCGCGCCCGGCGCGGGCAAGGGCACGGTGTCAAAACTGTTAACAGCACTGGACGGTTCAGTGCAGATCTCGACCGGTGATATTCTGCGCGGTGCTGTGAAGGCTGGAACGCCGCTCGGCAAGGAAGCACAGGGCTTCATGGACCGGGGCGACCTGGTCCCCGATTCGCTCATCATGGGCATCATGGAGCAGCGGCTCCAGGAGCCGGATTGCCAGAAGGGCTTCCTCCTCGACGGCTTTCCGAGGACCATCTCGCAGGCTGATTCGCTCGATGCTTTGATGAAGAAGATCAATGTCAAACTTGACCTCGTGGCGAGCATCGAAGTGCCGCGCGACGTGATCCTCGACCGCTTGACTACGCGAAGGACCTGCTCGAACGCATCCTGCCAGGAGATCTACAACATCAAGAGCAATCCTCCGGCAGCAGGCGACAAGTGCAAAAAGTGCGGCAGCCCCACGATCCAGCGCGCCGACGAGACCGTGGAAGCGATCAGCAAGCGGCTCGACGTATACAACGAGAAGACCGCTCCGCTCATCGGCTACTACGAGAAGACGGGCATGCTGCTCAAGATCAGCGAACCAGGCAGCGACGGCGTTGTGAAGGCTATCCAGCAGGGAATTGCGGCAAAGAAGTAGTATCTAGCAAGCAACGCTTATCGATTTCAAGAATGGTACGAGGCGGGACGCATTGGTCCCGCCTTTTTTATGCCTTCACGAGCAAAGGATCTTTTCAGAATAAGATACGATCAGCCATACTCCTCCTAGAATTTTCCCTATCGAACGTCCCGCTCAAGACCGCCCGCTGCACCACTGCACCTTCGAGAGCAAGACCACAAAAAAACGAAGTCTAACCACAAGATAAAAGTGCCAGGGAAGCCAGGTTTTTTACGGTCATGCCGTCATGATTCAGTACCTGATGATCGTCAGGAATATTTATGCGTCTCAATGTTGGATTACGCGGTAGGATTTGCGACATCGCAAGTTTTCTATAAAACTTAGCATAACTCATTGTATTTACGTTGTATTAATGCAATGCTAATTCAGCCAACTTTAATTTTTTGTATTGACAAAAATGACTTGGTTTTGTATAATTTACAATAGATTGGAAGAACTAAAGTAAATAGTGGTAACTTAAGTTGTATTTATATATTATGCACAATAGTATGCAGAATTATGAGCTTGCAGTTCATGACAAAATTGCAGGTGATTTTAGGAATGGTTAACTTAGGCAAAAATAAAGAATTGTTCTGTTTGTTCGAACCGTACCGGCCTGTGACAGGGAGAAATTTAAGGCTGCTGCCAGCCGCCTCCTACGGGATCAAGCATGACAATCAAAAGCTTCTGATGGCACAGGATGGCGGAAGCGCTGAGCAGAACAGTGCTGCCCGGCTGGCGGCGCGAGGAGCCCTCACAGGACCGCGCCTGCTGAAGAAGGTGATGCTCTTCCTGCTGCCGCTGCTCTTCGTTCTGCTGTCCACGGGAGCGGCGCACGCTGCCTTTACCATCACGCGCACGTCGGCACCGACCCACTATATCGACAAGGATATCAGCCCCGCACCCGTCGGCATGTATGCAGCGTACCGCATCGTGAGCGACACGGATATCACGGATGCCTGGGTCAGGATCGAGAACTTCTCCAGTGCGTCCCTCGGCCTCGGGACCTACGAAACCGGCGTGGTGCATCTTGGCTCGATGACCGCCGATATGCCGATGATGGCATACTTCTACTTGACCGGGACCGAAACCGCCACCGCCCAGACCCATGATATCAAGGTGTACGACCGGCTGCCGACCGCGCCCGGCGCTCTTCCAGCCCTCGCGACCCAGAACTTCACGGTCACGGCAGTAGAGGACACCATCCAGGCGAATCCCAACGTGGTCACCGCGCTGGTCTCCGGCCCCACCCCGCCGACGCTCGGCGGCGTCATGACCATCACCGTAACCGGCGACACCGGCACCATCGGCAACGCGCCGGGCTCAAACGGGCCGCTGGTGTTCACGCCCGCGGCATTCTCCGAATGGCCCGCCAACGCGTACCAGCTCTACTCCGCCACCGTCACCTTCAGCGGGGGCAACACCGGCACCTACTATGACACGCTCTATTTCTCCGGACTGCCCAACGCCTCAACGACGTCCTATGTGGCGGTCTATACCTTCCGCGCCATCACCGTCACCACTGCGCCGACCGCGGTGAGCCCGGTCGCCTACCTCGCGAGCGGGACGCAAATGAAGCACACCGCACTTGACAGCAACTACTATACCCTTGCCGCGCTCGCGCCGATCCAGCCGGCCACCAACACCCTGACGATGAGCAAGAGCGTCAATATCAGCACCCTGCCGAACTCCGGCGGCGAGGTCACCTATACGCTGCGCTTGAACAACGTCAGCTCCACCTATGCGGCGGGCCTCGATTCCATCACGGACGCGTTGCCGGCGTCAGCTTCCTACATCGACGACAGTTCCACGTTCGACGGATCGACGATCGGCGACCCGGTCGTGTCCGGAGCGAACCGGACCTGGTACCGGAGCTTTGTGATTCCTGCTGCCAGTTTCCGCGACCTGGTGTTCAAGGCGACCCTGCCGGCAACGCCCGGCATGTATACGAACTCGGCATACGGCACCATGGGCTCGACCACGATGATCGACACCACTATCACGACCGCGGACAGCGCGCCTCCCACCGCCTCGACGATCGTGCTTGAGCCGCCCGTGCTGAGCAAGGGGTTCTCTCCCAACTCCATCGCTCCCGGTGGAACGTCCATGCTTACGTTCACGATCACGAACCCGAACAGCACGACCCTAATCAGCGGCGTGACGTTCACCGACACCCTGCCCACCTCGCCGGCAGCCATGACGCTTTCATCGCCCTCGACCACCAATACCTGCGGAGGCACGCTCACGGACAATGCCGGAAATCCGCTGGTAGCGGGCAGCGGCAGCGTCAAGCTGGCGGGCGGCAGCATCGCAGCGGGCGGAAGCTGCAGTATCACCGTCCAGGTCACCGCCGGAACATCCGGTACGTACACCAACACCACCGGCGCGGTCAGCTCAACAACCGCAGGCGCCGGTTTAACCGCTAACGCGTCGCTCGAGGTCAGCACCAAGCCGTCCCTCACCAAATCGTTCGCTCCGAGCTCCATCCCCTCGGGCGGTACATCGGTCCTGACGCTCTGTGATCACCAACAACTACTCCGGGTCCCTGTCCGGCGTGACGTTCACCGACACCTACGACGCGAATATCGTGAACACCGCGACCCCGAACGGCGCAACCACCTGCACCGGCGGCACGGTCACGGCGGCGGCAGGGGGCGGGTCCGTGTCCTTGAGCGGACGGTACGGTCCCGGCGAGCGGTTCCTGCACCGTGACGGTCAATGTCACGAGCTCGACCGCAGGATCGCATCCGAACACGAGCGACGGCGTGGTATCGACCGAGACCGGCCCGGCTCCCGGGGCGAGCAGCAACACCGCCTATCTCACGGTCATGTCCCCGCCGACGATCAGCAAGGCCTTCAGCCCGGCCACCGTGGCGATCAACAGCCCGTCGACGCTCACCGTCACGATCACGAACCCGAACGCAGGCAGCGCGCTGACCGGAGTGGGATTCTCGGACACCTACCCCGCGAACCTCGTGAACACCGCAACCCCCAACGGCAGCACGACCTGCGCAGGCGGCACGGTCACGGCAGCGGCAGGCGGCGGCTCCGTGTCCCTGAGCGGAGGCACGATCCCGGCGGGCGGTTCCTGCACCGTGACAGCGAATGTCATGAGCGCAGCAACAGGCACGTACAACAACACCACCGGGAACGTGACCTCGACCGAAGGCGGCGCCGGAAGTACCGCCTCGGCGACCTTGACCGTGGACCTCCAGCCCACGTTCACCAAGTCATTCGGCACCAATCCCGTGCTCGCGCGCGGGACCTCGCTGATCACCTTCTCGATCACGAACAACAGCGCAACGGCCGCGCTTACGAACATGGCGTTCACCGATGTCTTTCCCACGTTCCCCGGCCAGATGAGCCTCGCATCCGCAGCCACGACCAACACCTGCAACGGCACCCTGGCGGACAGCGGCGGCGGGGCCATCGGCATCGGCGACATCGGGCATCCGTCTGACCGGCGGCAGCCTTGCAATCGGCGCCACCTGTACGATCACGGTATCGGTCAAAACCCTGGTGGGCGGCCGGTTCAACAATACCACCAGCACCCTTACCAGCTCCGGGCCGATTGCGAATGCCGCGACAGCGTACCTGAATGTGTACACGCTTTCGAAGTCGTTCAGCCCGAACCCGATCTTGCCGACCGGGACCACGACGCTCAGGCTCACGGTGACCAATCCTGACACCGTCAATTCGATCTCCGGCGTGGGCTTCACCGACATCTTCCCCACCACGCCAGCGCAGATGAGCCTGGCCTCCGCCTTGACCAGCAACACCTGCGGCGGCACGCTTACGGACAATGCGAACAACCCGCTTGCCGTGGGCAGCACCAGTGTGAAGCTCGCGAGCGGCAGCGTGGGCCCGAACACGGACTGCACGGTCCTGGTGACGGTGAAGGCAAACACTCCGACCGCAGGCACCTACGTCAACACCGCGGGCATCGATTCCACGGACAACCTCGTGCTGACGCTTGCGCCGACAGCCGCGAAATCCTTCGCCCCTTCCACGATAGCGTCAAGCGGCACCTCGACCATGACCATTGTGCTGACCAACAACACAGCGCTCGGCGCGCTCTCCAGCGTGGCATTCACGGACACGTTCCCTGCCGGTTTGGCGGTCGCGGACCCGGCGAACCTCTCGAACGGCTGCAGCGGCACGATCACCGGCGGCGCCGCAGGTTCGAACGCTTTAAGCCTTTCAGGCGGCGCCATTGCCGCGGGCGCTGCCAGCACCTGCACCATCACGGTGGCAGTCACCTCCGCCACGGGCGGGACCTACAACAACACCACGAGCGGCGTGTCCTCGGCCCAGAGCGGCCCGCCCGGCCCTGTCAGCAACACCGCTACGCTCCTGGTCCAGATGCCCGCGCCCGGCGCGACCAAGTCGTTCAGCCCTGCCTCGATCGCGCAGAACGACCCGTCGCAGATGACCATCGCTTTCACCAACCCGAACGCCGTCAGCATCACCGGTGTCGCGTTCACCGACCCGTATCCCCCAGGCCTGACGAACGCAGCATCAGGACCGGTGGTGGCATCCAATACCTGCGGCGGGGTCGTGACAGCAGCGAACAGCGGCACATCGCTCTCGCTCTCAGGCGGCGCCATCCCGGTCGCGGGGTGCTCCATCGTTACGAACGTGACCGCCACCACGCTCGGGGACAAGGAAAACTTCACCGGGAGCATCACGTCCAGCAATGCGGTCACCAGGGCCGCCGTTTCGGGTACCCTGTCGGTGGTCGACCGGCCCACGGTCGCAACGTCCTTCTCACCCGCGAGCACCGGCGTGAACAACGCTTCCGTCCTGACCATCACGCTGACCAACTCCAACAGCGTTGCCGTCACCGGAGCTGCTTTCTCGGACACGTATCCTGCCGGTCTCGTGAGCACCGCCACGCCGAGCACCGCGACCACCTGCACCGGCGGCACGGTCACCGCACCGGCAGGGGGCGGGTATGTCACCCTGAGCAACGGCACCATCCCCGCGAGCGGCAGCTGCACCGTGACGGTAACCGTGACCAGCGCCTCGATCGGCAGCTACGTGAACAGCACCGGCGCAGTCACCACTACGAGCGCCGGCACGGGCGCGGCTGCGTCAGCCACGCTCACGGTGATCAATGTCCCGACGGTCGCAAAGACCTTCTCGCCATCGAACATCTCGACCAACGGCACCTCCGTCCTGACCATTACGCTGACGAACCCGAATGCCGTACCTGTCACCGGTGCGGCGTTCCTGGACACGTACCCGGCCGGTCTGGTGAGCACCGCCACGCCGAGCGGCGCGACCACCTGCACCGGCGGCACGGTCACTGCCGCGGCCGGCGGCGGGTCCCTGGCGCTGAGCAATGGCACCATCCCGGCAAGCGACAGCTGCACCGTGACGGTCAATGTCACGAGCGCAACAACAGGAACGTACAACAACAGCACCGGCGCGGTATCCACGACGAATGCCGGCATCGGCAGCTCCGCATCGGCCGCCTTGACCGTCGTGTCCGGGCCCAGCCTGCTGGTGATGAAGGCCGCCCAGACCATCTCCGACCCGGTGAACGGCGGGTCGAACCCCAAGGCCATCCCCGGCGCGGTCATGGAGTATTCCGTCATCGTGACGAACAACGGCCCGGGAATGCTGGACAGTGATTCGACCGTGCTGACCGACGCCGTGCCGCCGAACATGACCATGTATGTCGACACCGGGTCAGGCGATCCCGTGACCTTCTCGTGCAGCGCGGTCCCGCTTTGCGGACTGACCTTCAATTACGGGGCGAACGTCAAGTACACAAACACGTTCCCCCTGCCGGCGCTTCTCGCGCCGCCGAATGTATGCGGCAATTTTACCTATGCTCCCAGCGGCAGCTATGACGCGAACGTCAGAGGTTTCTGTATCAATCCTGCAGGCATCCTGAGCGGATCAGCAGGGCCGCCGGACCCGCAGTTCACAGTCAAATACCGGATGCGGATCAACTGAGATAGCGGAAACAGGGAAAGACAGGATACATGATGACCGGAAAAAACAAGATCGTAACAACCTTCTTTGCGGCGGCTGTCCTGTGCGCGGTGTACCTGGGCGCCGCACTCGACGCTTTCGCGGCCGGTACGCCTGCGGGTACGTCGATTACGAGCACCGTATCGATTGAATTTGTCTTCGGCAGCGCACCTCAATCCACGTCTGCCTCCAGTTCCTTTATCGTCGACCGCATGGTAAAGGTGACGGTCACCAAGAACTCCGATCCCTCCTCGGCCGCGAACCAGCCGAATGTGCCGATGTCGTTCCTTGTCACCAACACCGGCAATGCGGCGCAGAGATACGCTCTCCAGATAGTCTCCCGGGCGACGAACACCTGGACGATGAACAACGCTCGCATATATAAAGACGACAACAGCAATGGGTACTGGGACGCGGGGGATGTCCTGTATGCCGACGCCGGCACGTTCGGGGACCTGGTGTCAGACGCCTCGTTCACGGTCATGATCGTGGCGGATACGCCGGGCACGGCGGTCAACGGCCAGGCAGCGGTCTATGATCTCGCGGCGACATCGGTGGACGCGGGGACGCTCACGGTCTCCGTCCCGACGGCCGGCCCGGATTCCGCCGGCGTCGACTCGGTGTTCATTGACAGCGCGGGGAGCGCGTCAGGCGACGCGGCGCGGGACGGAAAGCACTCTGCCGCCGGGACGTACACTGTGGTGGCGGACGCTGCCGTTACGATGAACAAGACCGTACTCGTCCTTGACCAGTGGGGCGGGAACCAGCCTATTCCGGGCGCCACCCTCAGGTACATGATCGAGACAACGGTTCCGGGGACAGGAACAGCGCAGAATGTCGTGGTCAGCGATCCGGTCCCCGCGAACACGACGTATATAGCAGGGACCCTCCGGCTGAACAACGTTCTGCTTACGGATATTGCCGATCTCCCGGTCCCCGATGCCGGGGATGTGGGAGCGACGACACCGAACGCGGTGACCGTGAGGCTCGGGGACCTGACGAGCGCGTCGGCGACGCAGACGATCCAGTTCGACGTAAGGCTCAAATGATGCAGCACTGAATCGTTCATCGTGGAAAGAGCCTTCACCCCGGATGAACACGGATAAACACGGATACGGAAAAAGGAGGAATCGATGAGAAAATCTAAAAAACCGCTAAAGGAGGGAGACAGTATGGGAAGAGTACTGCAGGTATTGCTGGTAATGACAATGCTGATGCCGGCCGCCGCATGGGCTCAGCAAAAGGGAAGTATCGAGCTCAAGTCCATCGCGGAAGTGGAAATTCTGGAAACGAACGCGAAGGGTGAGAAGGAGGTAAAACGCCTGGACACCGCCAAGACGAAGGTGGTGCCCGGCGATACCGTCGTATTCTCGACGTACTACACGAACATCGGCAACAAGCCGGCGGAGAAGGTAATGATCACCAACCCGGTGCCGGAGCACATGCTGTATGTGGACCAAAGCGCCGAGGGCAAAGGGACTACAATAGAATTTTCGGTGAACGGCGGTAAGAGCTACAACACCCCGGCCACCTTGAAGGTCACCGACGCATCGGGAAAATCCCGGAAGGCGGTGGCTTCGGATTATACCCATATCAAATGGACCGTAAGCAAGCCCGTGGCGCCGGGCGGCAAAGGCGAAGTCTCGTTCAAGGCAATGTTGGAATAGCAAATTTGGGCTGGTCCAAATGCGTCGTGGACCGGCGGCGTGGTTTTAGGATAACGAAAAAAAAATTTTAAATTTTGAAAGGAGATTTTCTATGGTGAAAAAAATGAAAGGGAGGTGACACACACGAAAACGAAGGGGTACTACCATGTATAACGACAATGATAAAGCTACCTATAACTAACAAAACGATGGAGGAAAACATGAAGACAATAAAGAGAACGATTCTCGGAGCATTGCTCCTCGTCAGTGCCGTGGCACTGGCGCTTCCGCAGCAGGCAGCAGCGTTGGGAACAGCATCAGGCACCTCGATAGCGAACAGGGCCACCGTCAACTACCAGGTTGGCGGTGTTCCCCAGGCGGCAATCGGGAGTTCGATGGCCGGCAATACGTCAGGCCCGGGTTCAGATACCACCTTCCTGGTTGACGACAAGGTCATGATGGCGGTGGCCTCCAATTCCGGCAGCGCTATAGTCACCTATCCATCAGACACTACCAAGGCGGTGAACTTTACCGTGACCAATACGGGAAACGCCGTACACGATTTCGCACTCTCCGCGGCAGAGATCGCCACGACCACGGTGACCGGGGCGACCACCGCATTTTACGCGGACACCAACGGCAATAACCAGTATGACAGCGGGACTGATCTGGCGCTTCCCGTCAGCGGTTCAGCCTATATTGCCGAGCTTGTGTCGGACGCTACGGCAACGGTTTTTTTAGTGATAACCGTGCCGGCGGGCGCAGCGAACGGCGAAACTGCCAACTATTCAGTGACTGCCGAGGCACACCAGGGAGGCGGAGCCGGTCTGGGAGCGTTGACATCGATCCAGGCTACCGCTGACGCGCTGATAGCCGATGTTCCCGGTACGATCCAGGTCGTTCTTGCTGATGCTGCAGGCGACAGTGATGCGGCAAAAGACGGCGTGTATACCAAGAACGGCGGCCCGGGATTCACGGTAAGCACCGCAACGCTGACCGTTTCCAAAACCTCCGCTGTGTATTGGGATCCCATCAACTTACTCGCAAACCCCAAGGCCATACCCGGCGCAATAGTGACCTATACGGTAACCATAGCAAACGGGAGCGCCGTCAATGCTACAAATGTCAGCATCGTGGATGACCTTACGAGCGAGGTGGCCGCCCATGTGTCGTTCGTTACGCGGTTTAATGACGGTACGGGAGCGAGCTGCGACACCGCGGGGAATGGTATATCGGTTGGCGGCACATGCTTAACCAATGTCTATGCTGGTGATGACGGGGCGTCCTGGGACGATGCCGGCGACCCCCTAGGCACGGGAGGCAATAAAGTAGTCGTCAGCGGCCAAACGGTCGTAAATGGAACACCTCTCGTCATCAAATATCAGGTCCAGATTACGCAGTAAGGTAATGCGCAGCGAAGCAAGACCGTTTGCAGGTTGGGTTGCGGTACGAAACCCGATGAAAGTGTAATAAGCAAAACAAGGGTACCGAATTTCATGATCAGCCGTTTCCGCATATATGGCAACAACCGCAGCCAGACCTCTGTCCGTCAGGACAGAGGAGCTGCCAAGCTGCGCCTGTGCGCGGAAACGGCCCCTTTTCTTTCTTCCGCAGTTGTCCTTTTGTTATCATTCCTATTCATTATGTTGTTCTCATCCCCCGGTTGGTCGGTAACGCCGGCCGGCACGATCATCAGCAACACGGCAACGGTAAGCTATACCCCGAGCCTGTCGGGCGTTCCCGCGATCACCTCATCGAACGCTGCCTCGGTGACCACCATGGTCCTGCGCACACCGTCCGCGCTCGAGCTCCTGCAGTACGCGCCGACCGCGCCTACGGCCGTTCCGACGGATGTCTCCACGACGGACCACAGCACGACCGCGACGAGCGCGGGGCCCTTCGTCGCCCTTCCTCCGCCGGTCCAGTTCCCGTCCGGCACACCCATCGATCTGTCCGACCTGGTGCCGCTGACGGCGGGCAGCCTCTACCACGAAGGCGAACCCGTATTCATCCGCCTGACCGATCTTGACCAGAACGTCGATCCTGCCGCAATCGAGACCGTTCTCGTGGCGCTCGGCGTCAGCGCTACCGGCGACACCGAGGTCGTCCTGTTGTACGAGACCGGCCCGAACACCGGCATCTTCACCGGATATATCCAGACCGGTCCCGGCCCCGCCGTGGTCGGGAACGGGACGCTGAGTGTCGCGGTCGACTCCCTGATTGACGCGTCCTATGCCGATGTCGTCGACGGCACGGACACGCGCGCGGCATCGGTCCTGGTTGACCCCTACGGCATGGTCTTCGACAGTATGACGGGCCTTCCGGTCAACGGCGTGCCGGTCACCCTGGTCGACGGCACCGGCGCTCCGGCAACGGTGTTCGGCGACGACGGCATCAGCATATTTCCCTCGACGGTCGTGACCGGCGGGACGGTGACCGACAGCAACGGCAGGGTCTACGCCCTGCAGCCTGGCGGTTTCCGCTTTCCCTTTGTCTCGCCCGGCACGTACCAGTTCGTTGTTGTTCCGCCCGCCGGATACCGTACGCCGTCAATCGTGTCCACGTCGCAGCTCCAGACGCTTCCTGGCGGACCCTTTGCCATCATAGTACCCGGCTCGCGCGGCGAACAGTTCATCGTGAACCCCGGCCCGGCGCTTCATATCGATATCCCCATTGACCCCATCGGCGCCGGGCTCTGGCTCCAGAAGACCGCGGCAAAGGGCAGGGCCTCTATCGGCGATCTCGTTCCCTACACCCTGACGGTGGAGAACATCGATACGGTGACGCCGGCGCCCGGGGTCACCCTCACGGACCGGCTGCCGCACGGGTTCCGCTATAAGAAGGGTTCGGCCCGGCTGAACGGAGCGCCGGCGGCCGATCCCGCTGTTTCCCCTGACGGCAGGGGGCTTGTCTTCTCCGCCGGCGACCTGGGGCCGTCCGGCCGCGCCGTGGTCAGCCTACGTGGCGTCGGTCGGGGCGGGCGCCAGGCCCGGCAAGGCGGTCAACACGGCCGTGGCCGCAAGCATGCTCGGCGCTGCATCGAACGCCGCCTCGGCAACCGTGCTGGTCATCGAAGACTTGTTCCGCAGCAAGGCGACCATCGTCGGGCGGGTCATCGTGGACGGCTGCGGCGACAAGGAGCGGAGCGAAGAAACCGGTCTTGCCGGCATCCGGATCTTCCGCGAGGATGGAACGTTCGTGGTGACCGATCAGAACGGAATGTATCACTTCGAGGCGGTCGCGCCTGGCACCCACGTCGTTCAGCTGGACGTCGACTCCCTTCCGCAGAAGTACGAGCTTATGGCATGCGAGGAGAACACCCGGTTCGCCGGCAATGCCTTCTCCCAGTTCGCCGACGTTCAGGGCGGCACGCTCTGGCGCGCGGACTTCCACGCAGGCCTCAAACCGAAGATCTTCGGCGAAGTGGGCATCGAGATAACCACGTCCCTGAAGAAGGCGGGCACCGGCGGACCACGCATGGACCAGGGGAAAGACATCATCGAATACAACGTGCCCATACACGTGGGAGCGGTGCCTGCACGGAACCTCAAACTGACGATCATACTCCCCGAGGGGGCGTCCTATCAGCCGGGCAGCACCGTCCTTACCGGCGGGGTGATCGCCAGGCAGGACGGAGCGGACGGGGCAGTAAGCCGGCAAACGGTCAGCGCAGCTGCCATCATGCCCGCTGTCAGGCCAATTGATGAGCCGAAGGAGGCGGAGGGCACGGTGACTTTCCGCTTCGCGGAGGTTCCGGCGGACTGGGAGGGAATGCTCCAGTTCGACGCTGCGGTCCCGCTCGATGGTCCTCTGGGTGAACTCTCCACCAGCGCCATGCTCACCGTCGACACACCGGAGGGAAAGAACGAGCGGACCCCGGTCGTCAAGACCGCGGTCACCCGCAGTGTCCGGCAGGACCTTCGGACCGCTCCGGACATCGTTCTTCGCCCCAAGTTCCATAGCGGGAGCACGGACCTGTCGAGGCAGGACAAGCGGGAGCTGGATCAGTCTGATCGTCAGGCTCAAGAAGGTGCGCGTGAAACATATCGTGGTTACCGGTCATACCGATTCCCAGAAGCTCAGCGGCAGGCTGCGGAAGAAGTTCCCCGACAATCATGCGCTCTCCCGGGCGCGGGCGGCAAGCGTGGCGGATTATTTCGCGAAAGCCCTGGTCCTCAAGCCGGACCAGGTGACCGTCGACGGCAAAGGTCCCGACGAACCCGTGGCGAGCAATAAGACAGCGACGGAACGCGCCAAGAACCGCCGTGTGGAGCTGACGGTCCAGACCATACAGGTCGTGGCCGTCTCCGAGCTCAAGAGCGAAAAAGCATCGAGCGGGATGAAGGCCGTGGCCACGCTGGGCCTCAGGCCCGGCGAGGTGTGGCCGGCAGAACAGCCGACGAAGGATAGCGCCGACAGAAACAAGATACCCGACTATGACGCTGCCTGGATGGAAAAGGCACAGCCCGGCCTGTTCTGGCTCTGGCCCGGAGAACCGTACTATCCCTCCATACCGGCAACTAAGATCGCGATCAAGCATGATCCCGCCAAGAAATTGAAGCTCTTCTTGAATGGAGAAGAAGTGGACCCCTTGAACTTTGACGGCATGTTGAAAAGCCCGGACGGACAAGTTGCCGTAAGCTTCTGGAGAGGGGTAAGCCTTCGGGACGGGGACAACCAGTTCGAGGCGATGGAGTACGATGAGCATGGAGCCGAGACTTCAAGGGAAAAGCGATTTATACATTATTCCATGCAGCCGGTCAAGGTAGAACTGGTGCCTGCGAAGTCACGTCTTTCTGCTGATGGCAAGACTCCGCCGGTATTGGCGGTACGCCTCACGGACAAGGACGGCCATCCCGCACGGGAGGGCGTTGTCGGCGAATACAGCATTGACCCTCCCTATCAGGCGCGGCAGAAGGCCGAAGATCTGCAAATGAGCCCGATCATCGCCTCCGCGAGCAACCGGTTGAAATACCAGGTAGGCGAGAACGGCATCGCCCTGATCGAGCTTCAGCCCACGACAGCAACCGGCGAAGCCCAGATCCGCTTCAACCTCATGAATGGAGAACAGGCGGTTCGCGCCTGGCTCAAGTCCGAGGACCGCGACTGGGTCCTGGTCGGCCTGGCCGAGGGGACGGTGGGATACAGCACGGTCAAGGGAAACATGGAGAGCTTCGGCGCGGACGGCGGCGAGGACAACCTCTCCGAAAACGGCAGGCTTGCCTTCTACGCAAAGGGCAGGATCAAGGGCTCCTGGCTGCTCACCATGGCGTTCGACAGCGCCAAGACGCCGGTGGACGGCAGGCCCGGTCTGTACCAGACCGTCGACCCGAACAAGTATTACCTGCTCTACGGCGACGCAACAGATCAGCGTTTCGACGCGGCGAGCGCCAGAAAGATCTATGTCAAGCTGGAGCGCGGCCAGTTCTACGTCCTCTTCGGCGATTACGCCACGGGCCTCACTGTCACGGAGCTTTCGCGGTACAACCGGAACCTCACCGGCTTCAAGTCCGAAATGAAGGACGACGTCTTTTCCTACACCCTGTTCGCGAGCGATACGAACCAGGCCTACGTCAAGGACGAAATCCGGGGCGACGGCACGTCCGGGCTCTACAAGATGACGCGCACGAACATTGTCTTGAATTCGGAAACCATCACGATCAAGACCCGGGACCGCTTCCAGAGCGAGGTGGTCCTGTCGGAGCGGCCCCTCTCGCGGTTCCTCGACTACTCCATCGATTACGAGGCAGGGACGATCTTTTTTAAGCAGCCCGTATTCAGCACGGACGGGAATTTCAACCCGGTGTTCATCGTCGTGGAGTACGAGTCAGCCGACGCTTCGGATACGGCCTATACCTACGGCGGCCGCGGCGCGGTGAAACTCCTGGAAAACCGCGCGGAAGCAGGTGTTACGTACGTGCACGAGGGGGCAACCGGCGGCCGGGGGGACCTGACGGGCGTGGACGCGACAGTTGCGGTGACGCCGGAAACGAAAGTCCGGGCGGAGGTCGCAACAACGAAAACGGACCGGGCCGGCGTGTCGAACGAGGGCTCTGCCTGGCTGGCCGAGCTACAGCACCGGTCGGAAAATCTCGAAGGCAAGGCCTATATCAGGCGTCAGGACGAGGGATTCGGCCTGGGACAGCAGAGCGGCAGCGAAACGGGTACCATGAAGGTCGGCGGCGACCTTCACTACCGGTTCGACACTCCCTGGACCGCGGGCTTCGAATTATACCGGCAGGAGAACCTGTCCACCGGAGCGGTGCGCGACGTGGCTGAACTGAAAACTGGGTACGCGGCGGATAAGTACAGCCTCCTTGCGGGCGCGCGACATGCCGAAGACACGCTCGGCACGGGCGAAGCCAAGAGCTCCGAACAAGTCTACCTGGGATTGAACTACCGTCTGACGAATGACCTGTCAGCGCGGGTCCAGCGCGACCAGTCCCTGGGTCCGAACGATAACGCTGATTTCCCGACCAGGACGATGGTTGGCCTGGATTACAAACTGAATGACAGCGCGACGCTCTTCGGGAATCAGGAATGGACCGACGGCTCTGCAGCGAACACCGCGACCACCCGCATCGGCATGAAGGCTTCGCCCTGGACCGGCGGGCAGGTGGGCACCACCGTGGAGCAGCAGACGACCGAAAGCGGGCTGCGGCTCTTCTCCACCACAGGCTTGAAGCAGTCCTGGCAGATCACGAAGCAGTGGAGCATGGACGCGGGACTGGACCGATCAGCTACGATCAGAAACACGGCAGTTTACACGATGAATGTGAATGTTCCTCCTGCTTCCGGCGGGGCGGAGGACTTCATTGCAGAGTCCCTGGGTGTCGGCTTCCGGCAGGAGAAATGGTCCTGGACCGCCCGGATGGAAAACCGCCAAGCCCTGACCGAGGACAAGTTCTCGACCTTCACGGGCGCCAGCGGCGAAGTGCGGGACGGTCTGGCCCTGGCGGGGAGCCTCCAGACCTACCGGACCGTGAGCGTGACCGAAACCTCGAAATTTAACGGCGATCTCAGGCTGGGACTGGCGTACCGGCCCCTGAAGACCACGGTGATTATCCTTGACCGGCTCGATTTATTGCGGGAGAAGCAGGCGGGCGTGGAGGTGCCGTTCGACAACCAGCGCGTGGTCAACAACTTCGTGGCGAACCTGAAGTCCGGCGTTCAGACCCAGGTATCGCTTCAGTACGGCGCGAAATACGTGCGGGAAACGATCGACAAGGACGAATATCGCGGGTATACGGACCTCATGAGTCTGGAAGGCAGGTACGATATCACGAAGCAGTGGGACGTGGGGCTGCGCGGCCAGAGGCTCCATTCCTGGAATGTGGACCAAAGCGTGTATGGCGCGGGAGTATCGACGGGCTTCAATGCGGGCAAGAACGTATGGGTCAGCGTGGGATACAACTTCGCGGGGTTCAAGGACCGTGACTTTTCGAAAGCGGATTTCACGAGCCAAGGCCCGTTTGTCAAGCTCCGGATGAAGTTCGACCAGGTGAGCGTTCGTGATGCGGTGAACTGGATCGCGGGTCTGTAACGCGCGGCAATGTTTATCTTGCAGGGTGTATAGGCGGAAGAACATTAGATCAAAAGAATTTTTTCGTGGATTTATCGGCCTGTTTTTTGTATAGTTCTCCCTGAATCGAAAGGCGCAGGGAAGCGAAAGGTTGTCCCGATGTTCAATTATTCAGACAAATCCATACTGGTTACCGATGATTCCACGATCATGCGGATGTTCCTTGTCCTGAACCTGAGGCGCATGCTCAAGATCAATATCACGGAAGCGGTGAACGGGCTCGACGCCCTTGCCAAGCTGAAGAGCGGCACCTTCGATCTTCTGCTGACCGATATGAACATGCCGGAAATGAACGGCGCCGAGCTGGTCAGGTGGGTGCGCACCGGGCTGAACAGTAACATGCCGATCATCGTGATCACGACCAAGGGAGAAGTAAAGGACCGGGAAATGGGGATGGCGCTCGGAGCGAACGGGTATCTCACGAAACCGGTGAATCAGGTCGAGCTTATCAAGACCGTGTGCAAGTTCCTGGGAGGGTACAAGTTTTAAAGCAGAAGACGGAAGAATAACACGTTGTTCCTATAGCCGCACCGGCACGCCGCGTTCCTTCAGATATTCTTTTGCCTGCCTGATGGTGTATTCCTTGAAGTGAAAGATCGAAGCTGCCAGCGCAGCATCAGCCTTGCCCGTTGTCAATCCCTGATACACATGTTCCAGGTTCCCCACGCCGCCTGATGCGATGACCGGTATTGAGACCGCCTCGGCCACGGCGCGCGTCAGTTCCAGGTCATAGCCGTTCTTCTGGCCGTCCTGGTCCATGCTCGTGAGCAGGATCTCGCCCGCGCCGTACTCCGCCATCATCCGCGCCCAGGCCACGGCATCGATGCCCATGGGTTTTCTGCCGCCGTGGGTGTAGACCTCCCAGTGTATTTCGGATTGCGGATTGCGGATCGCGGATTGCGAAAGAAAGAGCGACTTATACTTGGGATCGTCGGCCCATTTCAGGGGCGATTTGAAGTCGGGGTCGTGCGCTATCACCTGCTTGGCGTCGATGGCGACGACGATGCACTGGCTGCCGAAGCGGGTCGAGGCTGCCTTGATGAACTCCGGGTCATGGACCGCGGTGGTGTTGATCGAGACCTTGTCGCATCCGGCAAGCAGGAGGTTCCTGATATCGTCGAGCACCTTGATGCCGCCGCCGACCGTGAGCGGCATGAAAACCTGCTCCGCGGTGCGGCGCACGATGTCGAGGATGATGCCGCGCTCCTCGTGCGAGGCGGTGATGTCCAGGAACGTGAGTTCGTCCGCGCCCTGTTCGTCGTAGGCCTTGGCGATCTCGACGGGGTCCCCGGCGTCGCGCAGATTCACGAAGCTGACGCCTTTTACGACACGGCCGGCTTTTACATCGAGACAGGGAATTATTCTTTTAGTAAGCATGGGACTCCTAAATAAAGCAAATCACAAATTACAAATAACAAATCCCAAACAATATCCAATATCAAATGATCAATGTTCAAAACGTGTTGAATTTGAAAATTGATGATTGGAGCTTATTTGTAATTTGGTGCTTGGTATTTAGAATTTGCCTTCTATCGTGCACAACGATTATCATTCAGTTTGACAAAGGTGATCGCTTCCTTCAGGTCGAGCGAGCCCGAGTAGATCGCTTTTCCGGTGATCACCCCGGAGACGCCGGAGTGCCTGACGGTCAGAAGGTTTTCAATGTCCTTCATGGTATGCACGCCGCCCGAGGCGATGACGGGGATGGTGAGCGCTTCCGCGAGCGCCCTGGTCGCTTCGATGTTCGGGCCTGACAGCATGCCGTCCCGCTTGATGTCCGTGTAGATGATCGCGATAACGCCGTAGTCCTGCATCTGCTTCGCGAGGTCCACGGCCTGCACCTTCGTGACCTCTGCCCAGCCCTTGATCGCCACGAGGCCTTCCTTGGCGTCGATGCCCACGATGATCCTGCCCGGGAACTTTCTGCAGGCTTCGCCGACGAACGCGGGGTTCTCGATGGCCGCGGTGCCGAGGATGATCCGGTCGATGCCGATTGAGACGAGGGTCTCGATCGTCGCGATGTCGCGGATGCCGCCGCCGACTTCGATCGGGATCCTGATGGCGGCCCGGATGGCCTTGATGGCGTCGAGGTTCTTGGGCACGCCGGCGAACGCGCCGTTCAGGTCAACGACATGCAGCAGCTCGGCGCCCTGCGCTTCCCAGTGCTTTGCCGTGGTGCCGGGATCATCGGAGTAGACCGTGGCCTTGTCCATGAGCCCCTGTTCGAGCCGGACGCATTTGCCTTCTTTGAGATCTATTGCGGGAATGATTATCATGAGTACCTCAGTATTTGCCAAGTAAGGCACAGAGAGCAAGCAGTAGTGACTTTATCGTTTTACTGTTAGGCACGCGCTTAGAGACCTTCTGTGACTCTGTGCCTCCGTGATGACTCTTTTGTTCCCCGAAACGCTTCAATATCGACAACCCCAGCGTCTGGCTCTTTTCCGGGTGGAACTGGACCGCGAAGATATTGTCCTTCCAGATGCTCGAGACGAACTCGATGCCGTAATCCGTTGTCGTGGCGATCACGTTCTTGTCTTCCGGCACGACATGAAAAGAGTGCACGAAATAGACGTGGCTGTTGTCAGGAACATCCTGGAGCGCCGGGGCCCGTCGCTTGATCGATATGGAATTCCAGCCCATGTGCGGGACCTTGAGTGCGTTCGAATGCTTGAATGAGGCCCTTAAACGGACTCTACCCGGCCTTTGATGATATCCAGCCCTTTTGAAATTCCGAATTCCTCGCTCTCGGTGAAGAGGAGCTGGAGCCCCAGGCAGATGCCGAGAAAGGGTTTGCCGGATCTGACGGTCTCGTGGACCACGTCGATCAGGCCGTTCTGCTCCAGGTTCCGCATGCAGTCCGGGAACGCGCCGACGCCGGGCAGCACGACCTTGCCTGCGCTCAGGATCGTCTTTGCGTCGCTGTGACCACAGCCTCGCGGCCCACGCGTTCAAAGCCCTTCTGAACGCTCCGCAAGTTGCCCATTCCGTAATCGATGATTGCGATCATAGTACCGTAAAGAAGGAGTCAGGAGCAGTAGAACGGGAGTCAGGAGAAAAGATACCTGACCTGCCTGGCTTTAACTCCTGAATTCTGGCTCCTATCTTCTGTCTCCTGTTTTTAAATTTTCCCCTTCGTCGAGAGCACGCCCTTGATCCTCGGATCGAGGCTCGTTGCCTGGTCCAGGGCGCGGCCGAAGGCCTTGAAGATGCCTTCGAGCATGTGGTGGACGTCGCGGCCGTAATGGAGGCGGATATGCAGGTTCATGCCGGCATGGTTCGCAACGGACTGAAAAAAATCTTCCGCAAGTCCGGGGTCGAAGTCCTTGAGCTTGTACTTCTTCGGCAGATCGACCTGGTAGGCAAGAAAGGGCCTGCCCGAGAGGTCCATCACCACCTGCGCCAGGGTCTCATCCATCGGCACGGTCGCATCGCCGTACCGCCGGATGCCGCTGCTGTCGCCCAGGGCTTTTTTAAGCGCCTGGCCGAAGGCGATGCCCAGGTCCTCGACCGTGTGGTGGTCATCGATCTCTATATCGCCCTTGGCCTTGATCGTGAGGTCGAAGAACCCGTGTTTGGCGATATGCGAGAACATGTGGTCCATGAACGGCACCGAGGTCTTGATGCTGTATACGCCCGTGCCGTCGAGGTTCAGGGATATTTTGATGTCCGTTTCTTTGGTCTTGCGGTCGATCGTTGCTTTGCGAGACATGCCGTTCTCCCTAACCCGGACGCGCCGGAACCTTTTTGCCACGAAGGCACGAAGAAATACTTATTGATTGTAAGGTCTGATCCCCCCGCAACAAAAGTTACCTTCGAGTCTTAGTGTCTTCGTGGCAGGATAACTGTTTTGTTTTCAGGGTGTGTCAGTGTCCAATATTCTTTTTAACGTCTTCAGGAATTCCCGGTTCTCTTTCGGCGTCCCGATGGTCACGCGCAAACAGTTCTTGAGCGGCCCGGGCTTGTTCAGGTTCTTGATAAGGATGCCGGCCTGTTTCAGCTTCAGATAGACCTTTGTCGCATCGGTCTCGGTCCTGAACAGGATGAAGTTCGTTTCGGACGGATAGGCCGTGACGCCCCTCATCTGCAGCCAGCGCATTATAGAGGTTTTCCCGCTCTGAAATCAACAGGGAAATCTGGCGTTCGATGAGGTCCCGGTGCTTCAGCGCAGCTGCCGCGGCGACCTGGGACAGGGTGTTGATGTTGTAGGGCAGCCGGATCTTGTTCAGCTCCGCGATGATCGCGGGCGATGCCGCAAGCACGCCGATGCGGAGTCCGGCAAAACCGATCTTCGACAGGGTGCGCAGCACGATCATGTTCGGATATTTCGGTAAAAGCGGCAGGTAGCTCTTGCCGGAGAAGCTGAAGTAGGCTTCGTCGAGCACCACGGCCGCATCCGCCTTGTCCAGAATTTTACGCACCGCCTTATCGGAGAACCGGTTTCCCGTGGGATTGTTCGGGCAGGCGAGGAAGATGACCTTTGCCTTGCTCTCTTTTGCCTTCCTGAGCAGCAGGTCCGCATCGAGAGTCGAAGTTGTCGTCCAGCGGCACGGTCACGACCGCCTGCGACAGCGCGCGCGACGTGATGTCATACATGGCAAAGGTCGGCACCGGGATGAGCGTGGGCCCGCCGAAGGCGAGCAGGATCGCCTGGATAAGTTCGTCGGAGCCGTTGCCGAGGATCATGTTCGCAGGCTTCATGCCCCAGAGGCGTGCGATCGCCTTTTTCAGCTCTTTGCCCGAGGGATCGGGGTAGCGGTTGATCGATGCGCTGCTTACGGCTTTCGCCAGTTCGCGCCGCACCACAGCCGGCAAAGAGAAGGGGTTCTCCATGGCGTCGAGCTTGATGCGGCAGGGCGTTTCATCGATGTGATAAGCAGCGAGCTTGCGTATTTGTGGTTTGATGAGTTTTGCTATGTCTTTCGTCGTCTTTTTCATGGGAATAGCAAGCACTATACAAGAATCAGCGTCGCTGAACAAGAAAAAATTATTGCAAGGCATGATTCCGGTAGCCAATGAAATGGTCACGTCTTTATATTTCCAAATTTTCCCCTTGACAAAAACGCCATTATCAGTATATTCTTACCTATCAGATTGTGCTGATATAGGCAGGCGTACCGAGGAGGCTGATATGGTGCTGGCAGCGAAGGATAAAGGACCGGGCAAGACCGTGCTGAACAAGCGCGCCGGGTGCTGTGCTGTCGAAGCGATTATTACGGTCGACGAGCGGGGGCAGATGGTGCTGCCGAAGGATTTGCGTGCCCGGGCGGGCATCAAGGCGGGCGACAAGTTCGCTGTTACGAGCTGGAAAAAGGACGGCAAGATCTGCTGCATCGCTTTGATCAAAGCGGAGAACCTTGAAGTGATGGTCAAAGGCGTGCTGGGACCGGTGATGAAGGACATCCTGTAGCATCGGAGGACCCAATGCAGACTATGCAGACAATTCAATTCGTAAAAAAAGAGATCCCTCACTGGGTCTCAGGCAGTATTAAAACTTCTGCAGGTGCGGTCTCGCAGGTATCGCCGGACTGGTCGCGGGCCGATGTGCTCGGCATGATCAAAAGCCGCGTAGGCGCCTACCGCATGCATTACACGGTACCGCCCGGGCTCTATGCCGTAGGCGAAGCGACCAGGGATTCCGATGTTTTTGTGACCGCGAACTACAAGCTGAGCTTCGACATCGTCCGGAAATCGCTTAAGGGAATGCATGCCTGGGTCCTGGTGCTCGACACGAAGAGCATCAATGTCTGGTGCGCGGCAGGGAAGGGCACCTTCGGGAGCGAAGAGCTGGTCAGGCAGATCGGCCTTGCCCGCCTCGGCGACTTGGTCGGCCACCGCCGCATCATTCTACCGCAGCTCGGGGCAGTGGGAGTCTCTGCAGCCGAAGTCCGGAAGGAAACAGGGTTCCTGGTCTCCTTCGGCCCGGTGGAAGCGCGGGACATCCCGGCCTATGTTGCGGCAGGCTACAAAAAAACGAAGGAAATGAGCGAGATCGGCTTTTCTTTGCTCGATCGGCTGGTGCTTACGCCGATGGAGATCAATCCGATCATGAAGAAATATCCCTGGTTCGCCGTCGCGATGCTTTTGCTCTTCGGGTTTGCGCCAACGGGAATTCTGTTCAAGCAGGCCTGGCAGGGAGGCATGCCATTCCTCGTACTCGGCCTTTCAGCGGTATTTGCCGGCGCCTTCGTGACGCCTGTCCTGCTGCCCTTCATTCCATCCCGCTCTTTTGCGATCAAGGGCTGGATCACGGGTGTGCTCATAACGTTTCTGACCATGCGGGCGCTGGCCGGCGTTCCCGGACAAAGCGCGCTTCTGCTTACTGCAATCTACCTGTTCTTTCCCGCTTTGAGCTCCTACATAGCGCTCCAGTTCACCGGCTCGACCACCTACACCGGCATGTCCGGCGTGAATAAAGAGTTGAAGATCGGCATTCCGCTGTATATAATAATAACCGTGGTTTCGTTGCTGCTGGTGGTTTTGTTCAAACTCCGTGAGTGGGAGGTCCTATGAAATATCTCGCGAACGTATCGACGTTGCAGTTTTTCTCCGATAAATGCACGGGCTGCGGCAGGTGCGTTGAGGTCTGTCCGCACGCAGTGTTCGCCATGCAGGACAAGCGCGCAGTTGTCACCGACCGCGACCGCTGCATGGAGTGCGGCGCCTGCGCCAAAAACTGCGAATTCGGCGCAATCACGGTGAGCACGGGCGTGGGGTGCGCAGCTGCCATCATCAACAGCCTTATCTACGGCGGCGCGCCGTCCTGTGATTGCAGCGGAGAAGGGAACAGCTGCTGCGGATAAAATCCAGATTTGTCCGAAGAAGGTGGGGGGATGGAGAAAAAGGTCCGGTTTTATTTATTTATTTTTATTTGTGCGCTCGTCCTGAACAGCATGGCCGAGGCATCCATGGTCCCTGATCGTCGTAAAAATCAGTTCGCAACCGATTTCGGCTACGCGCTCTTTCCCTATCCCTACAGCTTGCCCGGCATCGGGACCGGCCTGGGCCTGGTGGGCGGCGCCAGCAACATTGCCGGCACGCACACCGACGCCTACGGCATGGCCTTTGGCGGGGACATCACCGGACTGGCCCTGGGCGTTGCAGACGTGCACGTTATTCCGAAAAACCTGATCCTCGACACCGGCTTCGGCAGTGTCAGCTCGGCGACGATCCAGAGTTACAGCCAGCGGGGAATGAAGACGAACAAGGACGATTACACGAATGTAGAACTGGGCGACATGACCTATTACGGCTCGCGCATGACCGCTACATTTCTCGAGCGCCGGTTCGAGTTCTATGGCGCTTATTACCAGGGGAGCTCACAGCTGAAAAGTATCCGGGACAAGGATGGCAACATTATTATAGAGACCCAGGACTCGCAGGTGGACCGGGGGCATGTTACGCTCGTGGGCACCCGCGTCGATCTCACCGACGATTATGCGGACCCGAGGCGCGGGGTGCGGCTTGACATCGGCCGGTCATTGACGCCGCCCAGGGACTCCGGACCGGATTTTTATATTCAGGATATGAGCTTCACCGGCTATGTTCCGCTGGGAAGGCGCAGCACCTGGGCGTTCAACTATTTTCAATCCGATGCCCATGTCAGGCGGCAGGGGCAGACCGATCCGGTGCTCGTCGAGTCTGACCTGGGGCTTGCCTGCGATACCATCGTCGACCTTACGGAGCGGCAGTTCTGCCACGACGTCGTCAATAACACGGTGGCAAACAACACCTACGGCACCGCCAGCTCGCTCGGCGGGTTCAGCCGTCTCAGGTCCTACTCCAACATGCGCTACTCCGGCGCCCATACGCGCTTCTACGGCACGGAGATCCGGTGGAACCTGACCGACGAGTCCACGCCCTACGACATTTTCATCATGAGAGACATCAGGACTGCCTGGCAGGTCGCACTCTACTACGAGGTCGGGAGCACTGCGGACCTGCGGAGCGAGGTGGGCGACATCTGGCGCTCGTCCACCGGCATCGGCCTGCGTATGGTCACGGCCTCGGGCGTCGTGTTTCGGGCCGACGTGGCAACAGGCAGAGAAGGCGTGTCGCCGAGCATATTTATTGGTTATCCCTGGGAACTGTAATAAAGGAACGTTCATGCGCGTACGAAATCAAATGCAAACGTCTCAGGACGTGCTCGACTTTGTGAAAAAGAATCCCGTCTGCACGCTTGCGACCACAGACGGCGAACAGCCGCGCGTGCGCGGATTCTTCACGGTCTTCTTTGATGACGATGTGATCTACTTCACGACCGGCGCGCCCAAGGATGTGTATAAACAGCTGGTCAGGAATCCGAAGATCGAGCTCTGCTATCTCACGCCGGGGTTCGGCATCATGCTGCGCATCGCCGGCACGATCGAATTCGTGGATGACCGCGAAAAGAAGCAGAAGCTGATCGAGGAAAAGAGTTACCTCAAGGGTTTCACCGCTGACAGCCCGGAGTTCATCCTTCTGCGGCTGCCTCATGGAACGGCGCGGTTCTGGACGATCGCCGACAATATGCGCGAAAAGGACGCAACGCTAATCGAATTTTAATACAGGTCCTCTCCCTTGATGGGGGAGGTTAGGTGGGGGTGATGTGCGCGAACGCCATACGTTTCACCCTCCCCTTAGTCCCCTCCCATCGAAGAGAGGGGAGACTTTCTCTGCCACCGGCCCGCCTTGATCTTCCCCAGCTTCTTTGCCAGCGCCTCTGTCTCATTCAACAGCTGTTCCACCTGATCCAGCCCCCGGTCCCAGAACTGCCGGTCCGCGATGTCCACGCCGAGCTTCAGGAAGATGTTCTTCGGCGAGTCAGACAGGCCGGCTGAAAGAAAACCCTTTACCTTGGTGATGTATGCCGGGTCCTTCTTCACTCCGGCCTGAAGCGACTTGGAGATCAAAAGTCCGCTTGCATAGGAATAGACGTAGAAGAAGTAGCGGATATGGCTCCAGTAGACCCACCAGTTCCCGGCGCCGGAAGACTGCTCCACCGCGGGGCCCATGTAGGCTTCCATGTGCTTGCAGAAGAGCGTCCCGATCTCTTCCTTGGACAGATAGCCCCGCGTGCGGTATTCCCGGTGCAGTTCCTGCTCGAAGCGGTAGCATGCCACCTGCCTGAAGATGGAAGAGATGTCGTCGTTCAGTTTCTGCATCATGATGGCAAGCCGCAGGTCGTCATCGGCCGTGTGGAGGATGTCGTCCAGCACGAAGTCCTCCATGAAGGTGCTCGCCACCTCGGCAGTGGAGGTCGGCGTGCCGAAATCGAGGGCGTGCTGCTTTTCTCGGATCAGCTCGTTGTTGATACCGTGTCCCAGTTCGTGCGCGATGGTCAGCACATCGTGCAGCGTGCCGGTGTGGTTCAGCAGGATGTACGTGGGCTGCGTCATGAGGTGGTGAATGCAGAATGCGCCGCTGTCCTTGCCTTTTTTGGGGAGCGCGTCGATCTGGCCATGCTCGATGAATCCGGCGAAGATCCTGCCAAACTGCGGGTCCAGCTTGTTCATGACGGAGAAGACGAGGTCCGCGGCAGCGCGATAGGGATACTTCTTTGCCACTTCGCCGAATTCGACGTTCCGTTCGTGATATTTGAGCGTTTTGGTCTTCAGCAGTTTCGCCTTGAGCGCATAGTATCGGGAGGATATTGCAAATCGGCTTGAGACGGAAGCGATCAGCGTATCCACGACCTCGCTTTCGATGTCGTCGCTCAGATGGCGCAGCTGGTCGGGCCGCGATGTGCCGCGAAGCTCGTCATCGATTTTTTTGTTTTGAAGCACCGAGTTGAGCTCCGCCTCGGCAACCTCCACGTGCCTGTGGAGAATATCGTTGAAGGCTGCGGCTGCGGCATCCCGGACCGGCTTGCTTCTGCTGTTCATGAGCCCCACGATCTCTGAAAAGGAACGTGGCTTGCGGGTCCCGTCTTCGCCAACAATGGCGCGCTCCTCTTTTGACAGGAAGCCCGAGGTCATTTTTGTCCAGTTGGCGTAGGACGTCGAAGCCTTGAGGTTCAGGATCTTTTCCTCGGGTTCGCTCAGATGGAACCGCGATTCCGCAAAGACCCGTTCCAGGAAGTGGCGGTATTTTCTGAGCCGCTTCGTGCTGCAGGAACTTCTGCTGCTGCTCCTGGCTTGATCCGGGCGATGCGCAGGTAAAAGAACTGGCTGTCGTTCTCGATCTTTTTGCTGAACGCTTCGACCTTGTTGAACTGCGCCTTGAGCTTGGGGTCGTTCTGGTCCTGCTGGGTCCTGAGCCAGAAATAATATCCCTCGTCGCCGTCCGTGCCACAGCGGCCTTTCCATGCTTCATACTGGTCGAGGGCCTTGCGAAGCACCACCGGGTCCTCCAGGTAGTCGGTCCGGTCTTTCCAGGCGTTGATGAACTGATAGCTTTGCTTCTCAACGCGCTTCCGTTTCTTCTCCATGAGCGGGTCGCTGTCGCTTTTGAACAGCGGCGTGAGGTCCCACGTGGTCCGTCCGATCTGCAGCTGTGCTGTTCCTTTTCTGGCCATAATTCCCTTCCCTGATGCGATGATTTCGTTTCAGTATACTCCAGAGGCCCGGTGTTCGTCCAGACCGCTCAGGAAGATAAAAATTCTTGACTTTTATTTTCCGGTGTGAAAAAATATGCATCGAAGTTCGGAAGTCTTTGACACGCAGCCGCAAAGACCCCTCTTTGCGGCTTTATTTGTGCCACAGTTCCGTTATCTTCAAATTTCACAGAAGGAGGTTCGACTGGAATGGCAAATGGAACCGTGAAATGGTTCAATGACGCCAAGGGCTTTGGCTTCATTACCAAGGAAGACGGCGGGGATGTATTCGTCCATTTTTCCGACATCCAGGACAGCGGCTTTAAATCGCTGGCCGAGGGTCAGAATGTGACCTTTGATGTCGTTGACAGCCCCAAAGGCCCCAAAGCGTCAAATGTCGTAAAAGTCTAGGACAACGCAGTCACTTCAGGCAGGTCTCCGCACAACGGAACCTGCCTTTTCTTTTTCCACGCTCCCGGCTTTTCCCCTCATGGTTATGATACCTGTTCTCTCCATAGTGCCACCTCCTGAAAGCACATGCCTGCGGCGTTGGCATGTCCTATTAATTAGGATAGCACGGGCGGCGAATGCGCTTCTGCGCTTTTTTGTTTCCCCTTGCCGGGGACTATGCTATACTTCGCGCCATGATGATTAAGGAGCTGCTTCCTCTTGACCAGCTGCTGCAGCAACGGGCCCGGCTCTCCGGCCGCAAGACCTTCATCAAGTTCGAAGGCGCCGCTTTCTCCTTTCAGGAGATGGACCGGCTCGCGGGAGTTTACGCGGCCTGGCTCCTTGGACAGGGCATGAAACGCGGCGACCGGGTGGCGCTGCTCTCCCAGAACAATCCCCATTACGTGGCGGCCTACTTTGGTATTATCCGGGCAGGCGGCATAGTCCTGCCGCTGAACAACCTCCTGACGCATGAAGAGATCGATTTTATCCTGAACGATGCAGGCGCAGTGACCTGTTTTTTCGACCGCGAATGCAGCGGCACCGTCGAGAAGCTCAGGGAAAAAAGCTCCCGCTCCTATGTCCTGCTGGCCGACGTTGCGGGCGCCGCGGGCGATGGCGTACCGATCGTGCCTGCGCCTGCGCACGGCGTCGAAGACCTCTCGACCATCCTCTATACGTCCGGCACCACCGGCAGCCCCAAGGGCGCGCTCCTGACGCACCGGAACATCATGGCGAACGCGCTCGCCTGCGCCGCGGCGATCCATATCTCCCACAAGGACCGGTTCGTCGTTTTCCTGCCGCTGTTCCACTCGTTCACCTTTACGGTCTGCGTCGTTATACCGCTCGTCACGGGGTCGCTCATCTCGCTCCTGCCGGGCGTCCGGCCCTTCTCGCGCGTCGTGAAGCGCCTCATCCTGGACCGGATCACGCTGTTCGTCGCGATCCCCACGGTCTACAAGATCCTGGCGGAGAAGAACATGCCGTTCCTGGTCAAGATGCTGCTGAACCTGCGGCTCTGCGTTTCCGGCGCTGCACCGCTGCCGGTGAAGGTGATCAGGGACTTCGAAGCCGCCTTCAAAGTCCCGCTGCTCGAAGGTTATGGTCTGACCGAGGCGTCGCCGGTCGTATCGATCAATCCCGACGACCATGGCAGGCGGAAGCCCGGCACGGTCGGCCTGCCGCTGCCCGGCATCGAGGTGCGGGTCGTGGACGATGAGGGCAAGCCGCTTGCCACGGGCGTGCCGGGAGAGCTGCTGGTAAAAGGTCCGAACGTCATGACCGGATACCTGAACCGGCCGGAAGACACCGCCAAAACGGTCCGCGACAACTGGCTCTATACAGGCGACATCGCAGCGCTTGATGCGGACGGGTATATCAAAATTATCGACCGGAAAAAGGACATGATCATCGTTGACGGCCTGAATGTCTACCCCTTCGAGGTCGAAGAAGTGCTGTACCGCCACAGCGCGGTCAAGGACTGCGCCATGATCGGCGTGCTGCACGGCGAGGACAAAGAGATCCCAATCATGTATGTCGTACTGAAGGACGGGCAGCAGGCGACGCCCAGGGAATTCCGCGAGTTCCTTTCCGAGCATGTGGCCCACTATAAGATCCCGCGCCGCTTTCTGATGATCGACGAACTGCCGCGCACCGCGACAGGCAAGATCCTGAAGAAAGAGATCAGGAAACTGTACCTTGCCACGGAAATGAAGCCGAACGCCTGAATTCTTTATTCCGACGTTCAAAAGTTCATGTTCTTGCAAAGGCAGCCCCAACCGGGCTGCCTTTAGTTTTGGCTTGATCGATGCGCTGCCTTGTCTTGCCATGCCGGCGATTACCGGGTATACTGCCATTATTCTAAAACGACAGTAGGACGCGGATTATCGCAGATTTTCGCAGATAAAGCCAGGCATTCAGGTGAAAGAACTTTCACCACAAGGGTGAGTCTTCATTTAGTATCAATTTTTTTTGTCTGCCTTTATCAGCGTTCATCAGATTTTATCTGCGTCCAACTGCTCTTTTCATGATTATTCGATCAGCAATATCGCAGGAGGAACATGATCCAGGTGACGCGGAACATAGCGCTCGAAGAGCGCGAGATCGAGCTGCAGTTCATCCGGGCCTCGGGCCCGGGCGGCCAGAACGTGAACAAGGTCTCAACAGCAGTGCAGCTCCGGTTCGATGTGGGCAATTCACCCTCCCTGCCCGGGGATGTGCGCACACGCCTGATCCGTCTGGCAGGCAGGCGCATCACGCAGGAAGGCATCCTCATCATAGAAGCGCGGCAGCACCGCACCCAGGAGCGGAACCGAGAGGACGCCGTTGCCCGCCTCGTGGAGCTGATCCGGAAAGCAACGGAAAAGCCGAAGCCGCGAAAAAAAACGAGGCCATCGCTTGCTGCCAAGGAGCGTCGTATTGAAGGCAAGAAGCAACGGGGAGAAGTTAAAAAGATGCGAAAAACAACCTATCCTTCGGAGGGGTAGGGCGAGTGGACAGACTGAAGGCAGAAGGCTGAAGGCTGTAAAAAACCATGGCATCAAAAAAACAGGACACTTGAGTTGGGTGATTACATGTCGCAGTTGATTTACCTGAATACCTTCAGTCTTCAGCCTCAACACCTGAATCGTTAGAGCCATGAATCTTATCCTTCTTTCCAAAGACGACTTTATTGATGCCGACGGTCGCGTGCGGCTCACGGGCCGCCGCCTCAGGCACGTGCGGGAGGTGTTGCGCGTTTCCGTCAACGACGAGCTTTGCGTCGGACTTCTGAACGGGAACATCGGCACAGGCAGAGTGACGACGCTCGATGATGCTGTCCTTGAAATGGATGTGCGGTTGGAGCAGGCGCCGCCGGCGTCGCTTCCTGCAACGCTCATCCTGGCGCTGCCGCGGCCCAAGGTGCTGCGGCGCGTGCTCCGGTCCGCGGCAACGCTCGGCGTGAAGCGGATCATGCTGCTCAACTGCTTCCGCGTGGAAAAGAGCTTCTGGCAGAGCCCCTTCCTTAAGCAGGAGGCGATCAACGAACAGCTGGAGCTCGGCCTGGAGCAGGCACGCGATACGGTCCTTCCCCTTGTCATGCTCCGGCGTCAGTTCAAGCCCTTTGTGGAGGACGAGCTTCCCGGCCTGATCCGGAATACTGCCCCCTTCGTGGCGCACCCGGCTGCAGATGTGCCCTGTCCCCGCGGCCTGAGCGGGGCCGCGACCCTCATCATCGGGCCAGAGGGAGGTTTTATCCCCTATGAGATCGAAAAACTGAGGACCACGGGATGTACGCTCGTAAGCCTCGGAGAGCGGATCCTGAACGTCGAGACCGCTGTGCCCGCCCTGCTTTCCCGTTTGTTCTGATCCGCCGCC
This sequence comes from Nitrospirota bacterium, assembly GCA_963836175.1. Lineage (GTDB taxonomy): Bacteria > Nitrospirota > UBA9217 > UBA9217 > UBA9217 > GWC2-56-14. The sequence continues at coordinate 52,638 of CAWIIS010000005.1, read as the reverse complement.
AACGCCGCCCCTGTCACCGAACCAACACTGCCATATCCATCTCGCGTAAAAAAACAGTTTAATTTGGGGTGACAATTGGTGTACTATGCCAAACTTCGGCTTTCAACAGGGTTGTTCAGGTTTTCCGTATCCGAATCTAAACCGCAGTGATCCGCATCAACAGCCGTTTTCAGGCTGTATACTTACGTTATAACCGTGCATCAACGGGTGAGGCTGCATGAAGAAACGGAGCATTTTTTTCAGATTGATGGTCGGGTATGTGGTCGTTCTGGTCCTGGCCACCGGCGTCAGCGTGTACGCCATCATCCAGCTCGGACAGATGCGCGACGTCACCCATTCCATCATCCTTGTGGACAATCCCTTTCTGGACCTGCACAACAAATTGTCCGACGCCCTGCTGTCGGAGACCCGGTACGACAAGAAGTACACGATATTGCGCGACCAGGCCCTGTACGATAATTTCCTCGCTTCCCGCGCGGAGTTCGAACAGTATCTTGACGAGGCGGCACGGATCGCGGACACCTCCGAGATGCGGGCCGTCATTCTGCGGGTCCTGGATTTTCACCGGTTCTATCAGGCGCTGTTCAACGAGGAGGCCGGCTTTATTCTGTCCGGGAAGAAGTATGACGCGGCCCGGTTCAATGAAGCGAAGGAAAAAGCAGTGGACTCCCTGATGGGCGAGCTGATGCAGGTCAGGGTCCTGAGCCAGAAGAGCATCTTCAGCAAGGTGCACCAGCTGAACAAGGCCGGGGTCCGGGCGATCAATGCCGCCATGGTGACGACCTCGGCGGCCCTTATCTTCGGCGTGGTGCTTTCCCTCATCATCACGGCGAGCATCACCACGCCGCTTGCCGTGATGAAGCGGAAGACCGCGGAGATCAGCAGCGGGATCTACGAAGGAGACCTCACCCTGACCTCCCCGCCCGAGATCGCCGCCCTGGGCGAGTCCTTCAACCTGATGTGCGAGAAGCTGAAGACCGTGGACAAGATGAAGTCCGATTTCTACGCCCTCATGTCGCACGAACTGCGCACGCCCCTGACATCGATCAAGGAGGGCACAAACCTGTTCCTGGAGGGGCAGGTAGGCGAGGTGACGGAAAAGCAGAAAAAGATCCTGTCGATCATCGCCGAGGAGAGCAACCGGCTCATCGATCTTGTCAACTCCCTGCTCGATATTGCCAGGCTCGAAGCGGGCATGGTGGCGTACAATTTTTCGACAACCGACCTCAACCCGCTGGTGATGCGGGCCATAAAGGAGGTGACTCCGCTGGCGGAGGCGAAACGCATCACGGTCGAAAAAGACCTGCACGTTCTGCCGCTGGTGCCGCTCGATGCCGAGCGCTTCCTGCAGGCGCTGCGGAACCTGATCGGCAATGCATTGAAATTCACGCCCCGGGGCGGCACCGTGACCATTGCCTCGCGCCCGGTCGAGGACGGGGTGGCCATATCGGTGGCGGACACGGGGCCCGGCATCCCGCCGGAGCATGCCGCGGTCATCTTCGACAAGTACCGTCAGGCTGTTGTCGCAGGCGCGCATAAGCTGCAGGGGACCGGCCTCGGGCTGGCGATCGTCAAGCATATTGTACAGGACCACGGAGGCAGAGTATGGGTGGAAAGCGAAGTCGGACGAGGGAGTATCTTTACTATGGTCTTGCCTGCATCGTCGCGCTTGCAGGAACCGGCTGCGGCGGACGGCTGAAGACACCGCCCCCGGACCAGAAGACGGCGGCGCGGCCCTGCGTTCGCCTGCAGGACGCGCGGGCACAGATCGACCGGGGCGATTTTGAGGGCGCGGCGCGGGAGTACCAGGACGCCCTTGCCCGTCCCGGCACGGAGCGCGGGACCGATGAGTTGCTGTTCGAACTGGGGTTGTTGTACGCTCATAACAAAAATCCGAAGAAGGATTACCGGAAGTCGCAGGGCTATTTTACGCGCCTGGCACGGGAATATCCCCGGAGCGTGCTGATTGAGGAAGCGAAGATCTGGATCGATGTCCTGGACAGCATGGAAAAGTCGAAGCGGGTGGACATGCAGATCGAGAAGATGAAAAAAGTGCTGACCAAGTAGGAGGTGATCATGGAACCAGCGAAATTATTGATCGTTGACGACGACAGGAACCTGCTGGAGCTGATGCGGATGCGGCTGGAATCGGCGCATTATGCGGTGACCGCGGCAGCCGACGAGGATGAGGCAAAGGAGGCGGTAAAACATGCGGCCTTCGACCTTGCCGTTATCGACCTGCAGTTGGTGAATCAGGACGGCATATCGCTCATGGAGGAGCTTCGCCAGGTGAACCCGGACATGCCGGCCATCATTCTGACCGCCCATGGCAGCATCGAGACCGCGGTCGAGGCGATGCGGCGCGGGGCCTATACCTATCTGACCAAACCCTTTGATGCGCGGGAACTGCTGCTGCATATCGAGCGCGCACTGGAGAACCGGCCGGCTCTCCTCCGAGGTCACCCGGCTTAAGGACCTTCTGGGCGAACGCTACGGCTTCGACAACATCGTGGCGCGCAGCGGCGTCATGCAGCGGGTGCTCGAGACCGTTTCGCACATCGCCCCGACCGAATCCACGGTCTATATCCACGGCGAAAGCGGCACAGGCAAGGAGCTGGTGGCGCGCGCCATCCATCTTGCGCGGGCGGCGGAGGGACCAGCCTTTTGTCGCGGTCAACTGCGCCGCCCTTCCCGAGACGCTGCTCGAAAGCGAGCTCTTCGGCCACGAAAAAGGTTCGTTCACCGGAGCGATCAAGAGCTCGCGCGGGCTCTTCGTGCAGGCCCAGGGAGGCACGATCTTTCTGGACGAGATCGGCGACATGCCGCTCTCGATACAGGCCAAGTTCCTCCGTGTGCTGCAGGAGCGGCAGTTCCACCCGGTCGGCGCGGACCAGCCCGTGCAGGTCGACGTGCGGGTGATCGTGGCAACGAACAAGGACCTTGAAGAGGGGGTCCGGCAGGGGACCTTCCGCGACGACCTCTATTACCGCATCCATGTCATTCCCATTTTGCTGCCGCCGCTCCGGGAGCGAAGGGACGACATTCCGCTCCTGGTCAGCCATTTTCTAAAGAAATACGGCGAGCAGATGGGCAGGAAGGTGAAGGGCCTGACGCCTGCGGCCATGCAGCGGCTGATGGTCCACGACTGGCCCGGCAACGTCAGGGAACTGGAGAACACCATTGAATACGCTGTCGCCATGACCAAGGAGGACGTGATCGCCGAGGACCTCATCCTGCCGGCGAAATCCATCAGTGTGGAAGAGACGATCAAACCGCTGAAAGAGGCCAGGGACGCTTTTGAAAAGACCTATCTGAGCCGTCTTCTCGAGATCGCCCGGGGCAATGTGAGCAGCGCCGCCAATCTTGCAGGCAAGTATCGTGCGGATTTTTATGTTCTGTTAAAGAAGCACGGGATCCATGCCGGGGATTTCAAGAAATAATCAGCCCTTCCGGCCGCAGAACCTGCCTGTCTCGCTCGTGCATAACTGAAGCCGCGTCGCATCCTTTTCTGCCTGCAGGTAAAACCATACAACGCATAACGTGTATTCTCTCAATGACTTTACAGCGTTCCTGCTCGTGATGCACCCCGTTGATGCAGGAAAATCCATACACTCTCTGCTTTCCTCCTCCGTCCAGATACTGCGTGCTTCGTCTTAACAAACAGTCACTTACCATTGAAAATCCATAATGGCACCGTGCTTGCTATGTAATACGCAGTACAACTCTGGGATCGCGGGGATGCGCAGTCAGTCCGTCCTGGTCGAGAGAATATCGTGCGAAGAGGAGAAGATCATGGCCATAAAAATAAACCTTATGAAAGCGCTGATTTTGTTTGCAGTGCTCCTGTGCTTATTTATCATCGCCGGGGGCGCTTCAGCTTCATCCGCAGTTGCGCCTGCGGGCGCAGCTGTCTCCAGGTCCGCGGGCATTGGCAGGAGCGACGTTGCGAGGAAGATGAAGATATTGTCGGTGCTGGAGGGCCGGACCATGGACAGAACGGTCCTGGACAAGGCGGTTGATACGCTGAGCACCATGGAAGGGAGCAGACTGCGGCTCCTGTCCTCGCTGAGCGACCGGGTCTCCAGGGACACGGGCGCCGGAGCTGACATTGCTTTTTCTCTGATGACGGTGTTGATCGTGCTGTCGTGATGAAGGGAGCCTGGGGTGCATCGATGAAAAAAACACTACAACAACGAGAGGGGCGACGTGATCAAGAATATTGCACACATATTGTATCATGTCATGGTAGTGCTTTTGAGCGCTGCGCTGGCGCTCAGTGTGCCGTTTCTGGCCAGTTCGCTGGCAGGACGTTTGCTGCGGTTCTGGGCGGTTATCGAGGACGAAAAGGTCTTTCTGGTCACGCTGGAAATAAGCATGGCAGTGGCGCTGATCGTGTTTTTTAATATGATGGGACGCAGCCTGAAGAACCGGAAGCTTCTGCGGATGGCGAAAAGCGCCGGCATGGTGCCGGCAGCTCCGGCACAAGGGATGTTTACTCAAAGGAGGAACAGAAAAATGAAGAGTGACTTGGGATTTGCACGGGAGGTCATGATCATCGGTTCGACGGGCTACCGGTCCTTTGTTGAGCGCGAAGGAGAGTTGCATGAGGCGCTGCGCAATGCCCGCGAAGCGAAGATCATGCTGCTCGACCCGCTCAAGGAAGGGGTCCTGATGCGGGCCAGAAGCATCCCGGACCCGGAGATCACCCCGGAAGTTATGCGGGAGCAGCTCATCCGCAGCATCGATTATCTCAAAGGGCTCCGGACGGCCCAGAAGGACGTCACGCTGAAGCTCTACCCCGATATGCCGCTCCTGAAACTGGCGATCCTGGGAGACCACGCCTTTCTTCGTCACTACCACACGGGATTGAATGTCCGCTCCATGCCGGAATATGCGTTCAAGAACGAGCAGATCCACGGCGGGCTCTACATGCCCATGTACCGGTACTTCCAGGCGCGATGGCAGGACCCGAACATCCCGGAATACGATCTTGGCACTGATGAGATTGTATACCGCGATCGGTCAGGCAACGAGATAAGCCGCGAGCGGTTCAGCGATATCCCGATGTCGCAGGGAACACCCGCTGTCGACGTGGTGCTGGAGCGGGAGTATGCCTATCGCTAGAGAAGCCAGAAGCGAGGCAAGCTGCTGACGATACCATGCCGTCAGATCCAACAAAGCCCCCCCAAGGCCGGGCAGCGCGTTCGGTAGTACCGACGTGTTGTCCGGCTGTTTCATTCCCACCTGAAGATCAGCGACCCAATCGCAAGAAAAACAGCGCTCATGACGAGCAGGATGGAAAGTTCCGGAAGGACCTGAGCGAAGCCTGCGCCCTCGGTCATGATCGCCCGCGCGCCGTCCACGAGGTGCGTGAGCGGCAGGAACTGGGCGATCTTCCGGACGACCGGATTCGTGCCTTCCAGCGAGAACCAGACGCCGGACAGCAGCATCATGGGCCAGGTGAGCAGGTTCAGGATGCCGCCGGCCAGCTCTTCGCTCGAGAGCCGGGCAGCCACGAGCAGGCCGAGCGAGATCAGGCAGATCGATCCCAGCAGCGAGATCAGGAACAGGTTGGCATAGGAACCGCGCATCTGGAAGTGGATGAAGTAGTTGCAGCCTGCATAGACGAGCGACGGTGATGATCTGGATCAGGAGCAGGCGCGAGACCATCTGCGCGAGCAGGAACTCGAAGGGCGTAAGCGGCGTTGCCTTGAGCCGCTTGAGGAATCCGTTCTTCCGGTACCGGACGATCACGTAGCCCACGCCGAAGAGGCAGCTGAACATCATGTTCATGGCCAGGATGCCCGGCACGACCCAGTCCACGTAGCGGATCTCCCTGCCGGTGACGACCTCTTTGCGGTAGGCGGTCCGTCCTTCGGCCTTCAGCAGGCGTTCGAGCATATATCCGTTCGGCGAGTTCGCATTGATCCAGTACTGCGCGGCCGTCGCGCAGGTCGACGAGCATGTCGAGCTGGAAGTGGTCCACCTTGTCGATGCCTTTTGCCAGGTCGTCGATGGGAATGAACTGGATGTATTTCGTCTTGAAAAATGTCGGCTTCCGCGCCCGTAAGCTGCGCAGGATCGCCCAGCACGCCGACCTTGAAATGTCTTTGGGCTCGCCGGAGAACACAAAGGCAAAGCCGAGCACGAGCAGGAGCGGGAACAGGATGTTCCAGCCCAGGGACGACCGGTCGCGGATGAACTCCATGTTCCGGGCGTGCAGGATGGCGAGAAATCGTTTCATAAGCACCTCAGTACATCTCCACTCGCCTTAGTCCCCTCCCATCGGAGAGATGAGGGACGATATTAACGCAGTGCATCCATGTCGTAGATCCCTCATTCCGCAATCCGCATTCCGAATTCCGCATTCCGCACTTGAAGGACTTCAGCTTCTCAGGTCCTTCCCTGTCAGCGCAATGAACAGGTCCTCCAGGCTCCAGGAGCGCATGTTCATGCGGTTGAGCGACACGCCGTGCGTCGAGCAGCGTTCTGATCGTCTGGTCCACGTCATGGGTCTGGATCTCGCACCATCCCGGCCTGTTGATCGGTGCAAAGCCCCAACCCCTCCAGCTTGCCGTCGACATCCTCTTCAGGGAATTGGAGCACCACATCGCCGAAGTGCTCCTTCAAGCAGCTGCTCAGGCGTGCCCTGGGCGATGATCCTGCCGTGGTCCATGATCGCGATCTCGTCGCAGAGCGTATAGGCCTCGTCCATGTAATGCGTGGTCAGCACGATCGTCTTGTTCCGCGACTTGATGAGGTTGATCAGGTCCCAGAAATTCCTGCGCGACTGCGGGTCGAGCCCGGTCGTCGGCTCGTCCAGGAAGAGCACCTCGGGGTCGTTGATGATCGCCAGCGCCATGAGCAGCCGCTGGCGCTGGCCGCCGGAGAGTTTGCGCGTGTCGCGGTCGAGGAACTCTTCGAGGCTGCAGAGCCGGACCACCTCGTCCAGGTCCATGGTCCGGGGATAGAGGTTCTTGAAGAGCCGCAGGGTTTCGCGCACGGTCAGAAACTCCTGGAGCGAGGTGACCTGGAACTGGATGCCCGCTTCCTTCCGGAACTGGGCGCCCACGGGCGCGCCCTTGTACAGGATCGTGCCCGAGTCGAAGGCGCTTGATCCCTTCCATGATCTCGATGAGCGTGGTCTTGCCCGCGCCGTTCGGGCCGAGCAGGCCGAAGCAGATGCCCTGCCCGATCGCTGAGGCTGACGTCGTCCACTGCGCGCACGCCGGGGTAGGTCTTGACGATGTTTTGTGCTTCAAGGAACGGCGCCATAAGTTCAAAGTAGCATGGGGCAGGAGCGCTGTCAATAGGAGAAGGCCGCGGTTGTGCTTGGTGCAGTTGCACGAAACTATTTACCGCGGAGACGCGGAGGCGCAGAGAAAATCCATGTGCTTTTTAAATGCATCCCCGGTGTCGCTTGGAAGTGCCTACTTCTGGCTCCGCGCCTCTGCGGTGGATCATGCTGCTTGAGTCGTTTGTAAAATTAGTGTAGAGTGTCAAACCGTAAACAAAAATGCAGGAGCAGTCTGCCACAGAAGGCACATAAGTCACAGAAAAAGACGGTACAAACTATTCTGACTTTCGCCTCCTCCGTGTCTCCGCGTCTCTGCGGTGAAAAAAGTTTTGTTCTGAGGGATTCTTTATGGCGCAGCCGTGGAAAAGAATAGAAACGATCGAGACCGTGGACGGTCATCTCGAACTGCGCCAGCGGGGCGAGCGCGACTTTCTGATCATGATCAACAACCGGGTGCTGATGAACAGCACGGCAAACCGCTCCGAGGTCATGCTCGGCGAGCTTGCTGCAAAAAGGGTAGCGCTGCGCCCGAAGCCGCGCGTGCTCGTTGGCGGCCTGGGCATGGGGCTCACCCTGAAAGCGGTGCTTGATGCCCTGCCTGCGGACGCAGAGGTCGTTGTCGCCGAGTTCAATCCGGTCGTGGTCAGGTGGTGCCGCGGTCCGTTGGCGGGTCTTACGCAGCACTCAGTCGAAGATCCCCGGGTGACGGTCATTGTTGATGACGTTGCCTACCTCATCGGCCAGGCTGCGGAGCCGAAAGCGCGGAAGTTCGATGCCATCATCATCGATCTCTACGAAGGACCCCACGCGAAAACGGACGCAAGGAACGATCCTTTTTACGGAAGCCGGGCTTTGAAGACAACGGCTGAAGCTCTTACGGATGGCGGCATTTTTGCGATCTGGGGAGAAAATCCCGACGAGGCTTTTGAGAAGCGGTTAACAGCCGCTGGCTTTGCGATAGACCGGCAGCGTCCGGGAAGAGGCGGCTTGCGGCATGTGGTGTATGTGGCGCAGAAGCAAGGATGAGAAATTCTTAGCAGGGCTGATTTTAACCGCTGAGACGCAGAGGCGCAGAGAAAATCCTGATTCTTGTCTAGCTAGATGCATTCCTCCGTGCCTCCGCGTCTCCGCGGTAGATAATGACTTTCTACAAGAGCATAAAGGGAAGAAAGCGCTTTACTCCCAACTCCCAACTCCGAACTCCCAACTCCCTACTCCCAACTCCCAACCCTGTCCCCGGACCCCTACCCCTCTGCCCTCTAACCATGATTTCGGTTGCAATTCAGCACGCCACAGGGTACATTGTGCGGGCGCAAATAGTTAATAAAGAACGGGGTATTCCATGGCTTTAGTCAGTTTACAGAACGTCAAGGTCAGCTTCGGCGGACCGCTCCTGCTCGAAAGCGTCGATCTCTCGATCGACCGGGGCGAACGGGTCTGCCTGGTCGGCAGGAACGGCACCGGCAAGTCCACGATCATGCGGCTTATCACCGGCGAAGTGAAGCCCGACGGCGGCAAGATCGTTTTCCAGCAGGGCGTGAAGATCACGCTCCTGACGCAGGAAGTGCCGCAGGCGCTCTTCGGCAGCGTGTTCGACGTGGTCTCCGGCGCTTTCGGCGAGCAGGGAAAGCTGCTTGCCGCCTATCATCATGTGAGCGCCAGGCTGGCCCATGACCACAGCGAAAAGCTGATGGCCGAGCTCGAGGACGTGCAGCACAAGTTCGAATCCGCCGGCGGCTGGCAGATGCAGCAGAAGGTGGACGAGATCCTGACGCGGCTGCAGCTTCCCGAGGACGCCGAGTTCTCGGAGCTTTCGGGCGGGCTCAAGCGGCGGGTGCTGCTGGCAAAGGCCCTGGCAGGCGAACCGGACCTGCTGCTCCTCGACGAACCCACGAACCATCTGGACATCGACGCCATCGCCTGGCTCGAAGAGTTCCTGCTCACCTTCGGCGGGACGCTGCTGTTCGTGACCCACGACCGGGCGCTGCTCCAGAAGCTGGCCACGCGCATCGTCGATCTCGACCGCGGCAGGCTCACGAGCTGGCCGGGCAACTATCAGTCCTATCTCGAGCTGAAGCAGGCGGCGCTCGATGCCGAGGCCGTGGAGAACGCGAAGTTCGACAAGAAGCTTGCCGCGGAAGAGGTCTGGATCCGGCAGGGCGTCAAGGCGCGGCGGACCAGGAACGAAGGCCGCGTGCGGGCGCTCAAGGAACTGCGCAGGACCAGGAGCGAACGGCGCGAGAAGATCGGCACGGCGAACATCCAGATGCAGGAGGCGGAGCGCACGGGCAAGCTGGTGGTCGAGGCGCAGGGCGTGAGCTACGGCTACGGCGACAAGGCCGGTCATCAGCGACCTCTCCACCACCATCATCCGCGGCGACAAGATCGGCATCATCGGGCCGAACGGCTCGGGCAAGACCACGCTGCTCAAGATCCTGCTCGGCGACCTGAAGCCGCAGCAAGGGCAAGGTCAAGCTCGGCACGAACATCGAGGTCGCCTATCTCGACCAGCACCGCGCCCAGCTCGACGATGAGAAGACCGTGCAGGACAACGTGGCCAACGGCAGCGATCACGTGACCATCAACGGCAACCGGCGCCACGTCATCGGCTATCTGCAGGATTTCCTGTTCGCGCCGGCCCGCGCGCGCAGCCCGGTGAAGGTCCTGTCCGGCGGAGAGCGGAACCGGCTGCTGCTGGCGAAGCTGTTCACCCAGCCCTCGAACGTGCTGGTGCTGGACGAGCCCACGAACGATCTGGACATCGAGACCCTGGACCTGCTGGAGGAGCTGCTGATGGACTATCCCGGCACGGTGCTGCTCGTGAGCCACGACCGCGCCTTCATCAACAACGTGGTCACCAGCACGCTGGTGTTCGAAGGCGAAGGCCGGGTGAACGAGTACGTGGGCGGCTACGACGACTGGCTGCGCCAGAGCAAGAGCAAAAGAGAAGCGCAGCGCCTGCCGTCCCGGTCAAGGCCGAAGAGAAGAAAGGCCGCGCCTGCGCCGCAGAAGGAGAAACCGCGCAAGCTGACCTTCAAGGAGCAGAAGGAGCTCGACGAGCTTGCCGAAGCGGATCGAAGAGCTCGACGCGGAGCAGCAGCAGATCATCGCTACCATGGCGGACCCCGCCTTTTACCGGAGAGCGGGAACAAGGTCGCGTCGACCAAGGCGCGGCTTGAGACCGTGGAGAAGGAACTGGCGGAGGCGTATAAGCGGTGGGATGAGCTGGAGGCGTTGAAGGGATAGCGCAACATCCCGGAAAGCCCCTCTCGACCAACCCGCTCCCACAGACCGTCATCCCCGAAGTATCTATCGGGGATCCAGGACTGAACACGACAAAGCTGGATTCCCACCCTGCGCCGTATCGTTATTGCCATCGGTCTCGTGGTCGCTGCTATCTATTATCCTTAAAAACGGCAGTTGGACGCAGATGACCAACAGTAGGCGCTTCTAAGGACGCAGATTTTCGCAGATCAAACCAGGCCTTCAGTCGGTAAGCCCCTTCACCGTAAAGATGATCCTTTTTTTGCATCAACAAGGTTTAACTGTCCGTCTTTATCCGCGTCCAAATGCTCTTTCCAGGATTTTGTGCGCTGAGCGAACGGCTCATCCGTATCCCCTTAAAATAGCCCACCGAAATTCTTGACAATTCACGCAATGTATCTATAATCGAGCCACTCCCTTGCAGACTCGCTGTATTCTTCCCGAGCAACTGTATTCGTATTTATCTATCAGGATTGCTTTCAAGCTCCGTTGCCCAAATACGGAGTTAGGGTATCATTCTTGCTAGGGCTGGTAAAAACCGAAAAATCGTTCTTTCCTAGCCGGCTGCGGCTAGATAATCACTGGTTGTAAGTCGAAAGAGAAGAATGAAACCTGAAAAATTGGAAGCATTTACGGGCATTCAGATGCAGAAAATGATTGCTTTAAATTCCATTTTCAGGCATTATTTAATCGTTTAAGCGGAACCCATTCCTCTTCCAAATTCGTCTCAATATTAAGAGCGGTTGCATGAAACACATAAAACCTCAAAAAAAACACCCAACGCGTGGCATTACAATGCGACCGCCGCAGCAGAGAGTTGTTAAATCTCTGCTAGATGAAATGGTTGAAGGAAGAGAATACTCCAGTATTTTGGGCTTAAATCCTCAGGGCATGGATTTAAAAACTGAGATACTTAAAGCTATTTCAGCCATTGAAACAATAAGGCAGAGACCATTAATCTGTTATGTTGCCAATGTTGTTAATACGAGAATAAAATCTTCGATTGGCATAGACAGTACTGATGATCTTCCTTTTGCTGAACTCGTGCAAAGTGTGGCGCTGTCCTCAAAAGATGTAGACATAATGTTGGTAACACCTGGCGGATCTGCCGAGCAGGTTGCTAAATTTGTAAATAAGTTGCGGCCACGGTTTGATAATGTTTCCTTCATTCTACCAAACATCTCGATGAGCGCTGGCACAATATTCTGTCTCTCCGGTGATGAATTAATTATGGAGAAGGGTGCATATATTGGGCCTATTGATCCTCAAGTGCCGGGAAAAGATGGAAGATTTGTTCCGGCGCAATCCCTTTTAACATTAATTGGTGAAATTCAAACTAGAGGCAAAGAGCTATTAGATAAGGGTCAAAACCCGCTTTGGACGGATCTTCAAATATTAAGGAATATTGATGCGAAAGAAATTGGCAATGCAATTAATGCCAGCAAATTTTCGATTGAATTAGTTACAGATTACCTTTTTAATTTCAAATTTAAAAACTGGATTACGCATTCCGATCAGCGTCCTGTCACAGCTGATGAAAAAAGGAAGCGAGCCGAAGAGATAGCTTCGCAATTATGTGATCATAGCGTATGGAAAACACATGGCCGAGGCATAACAAGAGAAATGGCCGAAACAATTTGTCGCCTTAAAGTTCTTCATCCTGAAACATTACCCGGTTTGGATTCATCGGTTCAGAAGATGTGGGCTCTAATTTATTGGATATTTGAAAACACCAATTTGATAAAAATATTTATTTCAAATAATTATGCTATATTTAGATCAGACATACAAGTATAGTACCCTAGGAGGGTGAGTGTATGGACAAGTCCGCATTGTTGTCTCAGCTAGGCTGGGACGAGCAATTAATAAAAAAAGTGTTGGAAGCGCCGGATTATGCCAGCGGGTTACGATCTGACAATATTATCGAACCGAATGCTGTCTTCAGTGATTCCCTTGACATCAAATATTCATTGAATAAACAATACTCAAAAAACGACTTGTCTTTTAAGTAAGCGTTTGACTTTAGATTTTCGATAGTAATAATAAAGGCTTAGAGCTTTTTCTCTCTAAGCCTTTATTATTTTAGTCATAATGAGTCATACTACGTCACTGCAAGTATCCCAAACCAGAGAAGACTCCAATTGCATGCAGTGTCTACAAAGAATTTACAACCAGCAGATCGAATCCCGCGAAGCGGGGTTCATCTTCGCGTTAATTACGATACTAAAAAGCTAACCGTTTACATAAGATAAAAAAGGACCGTCTAATGCGAAATATACTTTTACTGATCCTGCTCTTTGTTAGCGTTCATCTTATTACCCCATATCTGCTTCAATCACAGATCAATCAAGATCAGCAATCTAGATTCTCTGGGAAGAGGGCTACTGCTCTCTGTCAAGAAGCAAAAGGCAAGCGTGATTTGTACTTCGGGATGTGGAAAAGGAGTTTCTGAAAAGAAACAATATGGCGCAAAGTTTCTTTGATAGTCACGTTTCTATCATCAAATATGATAATAACTGTTCGAATAACGGCGGTGTCGGTTTCAGGGTAGAATATCAGGTTCGTTACGATTGGGCTCTAATTAAGCAGAATGATATGTTTGCAGTGCTAATGTCTAGCCAGGAAGACGCGTATCGACACCTACCTATTAAGAGGAATAGCTTCTTCAATGAAGAATTACTGTCATATGTTCTAGATAAAATCAACTATCCCTCTATCTCTCCGGTAAAATCTATAGAGAAACTTGCATTCTCCAGTTATGAAGAAGCTCTTAATGTTTTTCGACAGAAAATACCGGGGCTTATTTCTGGAAATGTACAATTAACATTTTTCCAATCCGAAAAATTGCCCAGGCAAGATGGCGATCCCTATTTGGTTGGAAGGGGCATTCTGAACAAAGAGAAGAATTTGTGTATAGAGGGATATATGAACCTTGCAACTGCAGTAGTTATGACACGTGATACCTACTGCAGGATCCACGAGGAGTGGTAATACACCCGACGATCTTAACCACGCCGTCGAGCGAAACGCTAAAAAAACGCGTTCCTCACGGCGGCGGTAGGTCGGGTAGAACGTTTTTTGTGAAACCCGACGCTTATATGCCGGAATATCGCAGGGAATGAATAGCAGGGAAAAATGTCGGGTTTCGCTTCGCTCTACCCGACCTACCAGCTGAGGGAAAGATGAACTTCATACGTGAACTTTTAAACGCCGGTTTTGCAGGTCTTCATGCCGGCAAAGGACACAAATTAACAAGAAAAGGTATGTACGATGAGGCTCTGAGCCGTTATGAACTTGCCTTGGTATATGAGAAAAAGATTCTTAGTGGTCCGAATGCAGCAACGTTAGAGTGTCTTGCCCGTACTTATGTGAGATTAGGAAGACTGAAAGAAGCTTTAATGGCTGCCGAGGAGTCATTTGATCTGTACAAGCAACTAAACTCAAAGAATAATCTGATAAGTGAAGCTACGATACGAGTAAAACATTTTATCGCTGGGCTTAAGTCTGGAAATGTAGATGACATAAATAAAATGCTGATCAGATAACAAATCGTTCCACGTCTGACCGCTACGCGGCGAGTGAGCTCGTCGTTTCTCCCTTTTTCTCCTCGATCACAAATCGCGGTTCCTGGATCGACTCGTCTTTGCACACAGGACATTTTCCCGGACTTCGATGTTTTTCACGCTTTGCAAATACAAATTCGCACTTCTTGCATTCCGCGGGCACGATCTTCAAATGCCGGGTTGACGAAAAGAGAGACTTCCTTATGTGTTCCAGATGAGCGGACACCTCGCGCTCCGAGATCCTGACCGCAGCCGGGTGACCCTGAGGCTTAGACAAGCAGAACAGACCCCATCACGTTCTTCGCGCCTCGTCGCGTGCTTTTCCTTCAGCCCAACATCATTTCAACGTGAATCCGTTGGGCAGTTTGTAGGTCGGGTAGAATATTTTTTGTGAAACCCGACGCGTCTATAAGCCGGAAATATCGCAGAGGCAATCGATCGCAGGAAAAAATGTCGGGTTTCGCTTTGCTCTACCCGACCTACCAGCTACCAGCTTGTTCAGCGGTTGCCTGAAACATCCATTACCCGTCTACCAGCATCGCCCACATCGCACATGGGACGCTATGTTCGCCGACCTCAAGGTAAAGATAGATTATGTTCACACTGCAGTTGCAGCTTACGAAGGCAATCTGGCGTTTGTGGTTATGACCGGCAGCGCTTCGTGCGGCAAGCGCATATGCGACGTGATCAAGAGTTATGCCGACGAACACAGCGTTGTACGCCACACTGTACTTCGGCACAGCCATATGGAAGCTTTTTACTTGACTCCTATCCTGCCGGAAACTATAATCAAAACATAATGAAGCCCGCGATCCGAATGATCAAAAAAGTTCTACCGCAGATGCACCAAGGCTTTTACAACGCGGAATCTGCAAAAAATGAATGAGGTGTTCTTGTGGTTGAAAAAGCAATACGCCAAGCAATAAACGATTTTATCAAGGAATTGAAAAAAAATAAGATAAAAGTCGCCAAGGTGATTCTTTTCGGCTCACGCGCCTCGGGTCGGGCTCACGAATACAGCGATATCGATGTAGCTGTGGTGTCGCCCGATTTTGGAAAAGACCGCTATCGAGAAGGAGCGAAGCTTTTTGAAATCGCCTGCGCCATTGATCCCCGAATCGAACCTGTCGCCGATATCATCGTCATCCTATAAAAACGATACCTGGATTCCGATCATTTACGAGATCAGAAAAAACGGTATTGAAGTGAAAGCGGCATAATTCCCGAAGCCTGCCCGAATAATTCCAACCCGGCTACCGACCGGGCTTCGCCCGGGCGGGTCAGCCGCGTGTTGAACGTATATAAATAAAGACAATAACTGTACAGAAATGCTCAATCCGATGAACAGTTTGTAGGTCGGGTAGAGTTTTTTGTGAAACCCGACGCTTCTATGCCTGAAAATCGCAGAGGCAATGAATGGCAGGAAAAAATGTCGGGTTTCGCTTTGCTCTACCCGACCTACCAGCTGGAAGCCCTTAAGGATGACCGGAAGGGTCAACACAGTATCCGGATTAATGGACAGTTCCGCGTTTGTTTTGTTTGGACAGATGATGGCGTGGAAAACATCGAGATTACTGATTACCACTGAAGCGTGAAGGAGAAGAAGATGGTACGCATACCTAAATATGGTCCACCGACGCATCCCGGCGAAATGCTGTTGGAGGAGTTTCTCAAGCCTCTAAAAATAACACAGAGCGAGTTGGCGGAAAAGCTCGGAGTTTCATATCCTCGTGTTAATGAACTGATTCATGCGAAGCGGGGGATCACCCCTGACACAGCACTTCGTCTGGAGAAACTATTAGGCATGGAGGCGCAGTTTTGGCTTAATTTACAGCTGGCGTGGGATTTATATCATGTAACCCACTCATCAACTGCAAAAGAGATAAAGAAGATAAAAAGATTCCCTGCCTTAACTCACGTCTAAGCACCAGGCCCCATCACGTTCTTCGCGCCTCGTCGCGTGCTTTTTTTCAGTTTTCAACAAATTGTGCTAGACTTTAAGAGGATCACTCCTTGGGGTGGGTCCTCTTTTTTTTATGGCAATGCAAACGAATTAAAAATTGTTACATCCCTCGGAGGGATTCCCCTCACCCTACCCTCTCCCGCAGAGGGGAGAGGATAAAAAGGGGCGCAGCATGTGTCATTATTTAATGCGTTCGTATTATTAACTGATTCTGTATTTCAGGACCTGCCTTTGCGCTTTGCAGAAGGTTCGATCGGGGAAAAAATAATGCTCATCAAAGATTTAGTATTTTCGGCACGCACACGGAATGCGCTGCGGAACAGCCGGGATACTGAATTGCTGCGCTCGGAGCTGTTCAGCATCGAGCAACTGAAGCGTCATGCGGTAACGCTGGCCGGCCGGCATAGAATAGATCCGCGTCCGGGGCCGGACCGGTTGCTGCCACGGCTGGCGGACAATGCGCGCGTCCTGCTGGCGGCGTATGATGTCGTGACAGCCGCAGCCACGCAGAACCAACGGATCGTGCCGGCAGAGGCCTGGTTGCTCGACAATTTCTATCTTATCGAGCAGCAGATCAGTCTGGCGCGCCGGCATCTGCCGCGCGGGTACAGCCGGCAGTTGCCGCGACTGGCTGACGGCCCGTCAGCAGGTTTTCCCCGCATCTATGACCTGGCGTTGGAGCTGATCTCTCACATGGACGGTCGTGTCGACAGCGACAACGCCACCCAATTCGTCGTCGCCTACCAGACCGTTGAACCGTTAAAGCTGGGCGAACTATGGGCATTCCCGATCATGCTGCAGTTGGCGCTGCTGGAAAACCTTCGCCGCGTCGGGTTGCGTATCGCCCGCCGCCGCGAGGAGCGCGACGCGGCCATCACCTGGGCGGACCGCATGCTCGCGACGGCCGAACGGGAGCCGAAACAGCTTATCCAGTTGCTCGCCGAGTTTGCCTATGCCGATGTGCCTCTGACCGCGCCGTTTGTGGAGGAATTTTACGCGAGGCTCCAGGCCCAGGGGCCCGCTATGGCGTTCGTGCAAACCTGGGTCGAGCAACAACTATTCGAACAAGGGGTGACCGCAACGCAGTTGTCGGAGGCGGCTGGCCGAACGGCCGCGGCCAACCAGATCTCCATCGCAAACAGTATCGGCAGTCTGCGTTTCATCGGCGCAATGGACTGGAGGAACTACGTCGAGTCGCTCAGTGTCGTCGAACAGACCTTGCGTGAAGACCCGGCGGGAATGCACGCCGGCCAGGATTTCGCCACCCGCGACCGGTACCGGCATGTCATTGAAGATATGGCGAGGCGCAGTTCGTGCAGTGAGTCGGCGGTTGCACGCGAAGCCATAGTTCTCGCGCAGGCTGCTGCGGAGCGATCGGGCGCCAGCGACCGCACCGCGCATGTCGGATACTACCTGATCGATCACGGACGGCGGATCCTGGAGCACGCGGTCGGCCGCCGTTTGTCCTGAAAATGTCTGGCCTCTCGCGCGGGCCGGCACTCTCCGCCTGTTCCTTTACCTCGGCTCCATCCTGCTGCTCACGCTTCTTTCGACATCGGCCGTGCTTTTTCCGTTCAACGGGTCGGGCCTCAGTGACTGGCGGTACTGGTTTTTTGCGATCACCGGCATCATCGGCGTCTCAGCGCTGGCCGTCCCGCTGGTGAACCTGCTGGTCACGCTTGTCCTGCCGCCCCGCGCATTGCCGCGATTGGATTTTTCGCAGGGCATTCCATCCGTTCACCGCACCATGGTGATCGTCCCCACCTTGCTGAGCAGGCCGCAGGAGATCGACGAACTTCTCGAAGCCCTGGAGATCCGCTATCTCGGCAATCGCGATCCGAACCTGTTCTTTGCCGTGCTGACGGATTTCCGCGACGCATCCAAAGCAAACGATGCCGGACGATGACGCGCTGCTCGCCCACGCGCGCGCAGCGGTCCAGGCGCTCAATGAGACCTACCGCGAGGACCGCCCGTGCATCTTCTATCTGTTTCACCGGCCCCGGGTGTGGAACCCCTACGAAGGGGTGTGGATGGGATATGAGCGCAAGCGCGGCAAACTGGAGCAGTTCAATGCCTTGCTTCGGGGAGGGGCGCAAACCGCATTCTCGGATATTGTCGGCGATCAGTCCGTCCTCGGTTCGATCAAGTACGTCATCACCCTGGATACCGACACGCAACTGCCCCGCGACACGGCACGCACCCTTATCGGAAACATCGCTCATCCGCTCAATCGGCCGGTGTACGATGCCGGCAAGGGGCGCATTGTCGAAGGCTACGCGATCCTGCAGCCACGCGCTTCGATCAGCCTGATCAGCGCGGGCCGTTCACGGTTTGCGAAGCTCTTCGCGGGTGAGTCAGGCATCGACCCTTACACGCGCGAGGTATCGGATGTCTACCAGGATATTTTCGGGGAGGGGTCGTTCATCGGCAAGGGCATCTACGACGTGGACGCTTTTCGTCAGGCCGTCGACGGACGCTTTCCGGAGAATCTCATCCTCAGTCACGACTTGCTGGAAAGCGGCTATGCCCGTTCGGCACTGGTGACCGATGTCGACCTCATTGAAGAGCAGCCGGCCAGTTATGCCATGGAGGCCAGCCGGCGGCACCGGTGGATACGCGGCGACTGGCAGATTGCCGGCTGGCTGCTCCCGCGCGTGCCCGGACCGCCCGCATCAAACGGATTAAACGGCTCAAAGGGACCGAAGGCGAAGCGGCAACCGAACCCGCTCACCGCCTTGTCCCTGTGGAAAATTTTCGACAACCTCAGGCGCAGCCTCGTGCCGCCGTCGCTGCTTGCCTTGCTGGCAGGTGGTTGGCTGTTTGGTCCGGGACTCGGCGTGGTTCCGGACCCTGCTGGTCGCGGGTGTGCTGTTCCTGCCCACCCTGCTGGGAGCCGTGATCGAGCTCATCCGCAAGCCTGAAGAACGTGATTGGCTGGTGCACCTGGTCCTGACCGGCAAATCCGCGGGCCGCGCCATGGCGCTCGCTTTGCTGACGCTGGTCTTTTTGCCCTACGATACGCTGATCTTCCTGGATGCGATCCTGCGCTCGGGTGTGCGGATGCTGTTCACCCGGCGCGGGTTGCTGCTCTGGCATATGCCATCCTATGCACGCCGCAACGCGCGCCGTACGCCGGCCGATTTTTTCAGGGAGATGTGGGTCGCGCCTGTTCTGGCAATGGCGCTGGCCTTCGCATTGGGGATCAGCCGGCCGGCGGAGTTGCTCTTCTGTGCGCCCGTCCTGCTGCTCTGGCTGGTGTCGCCGGCCGTCGGCTGGTGGATCAGCATGCCGCTGGTGTCCCCCGTACCGGACTTGACCGCTGATCAACGGGCATTCCTGCGGGCGTCGGCCCGGCGAACGTGGCGCTTCTTCGCGGAGTTCGTCGGTCCGCAGGACAACTGGCTGCCGCCCGATAACTTCCAGGAATATCCGGCTCCGGCCATCGCCTCGCGCACCTCGCCCACGAATATCGGCATGTCGCTGCTGGCGGACCTGGCTGCGTACGATCTCGGTTACATTCCCGCCGGAGAATTCCTGCGGCTTGCCGGGAACACCCTGGCTACGATGCAAAAGCTGGAACGCTACCGCGGCCATTTTTACAACTGGTACGACACGCGCACGCTGAAACCGCTTCATCCGCACTACGTCTCTTCGGTGGACAGCGGCAACCTGGCCGGCAGCCTGCTCACCCTGCAAGCGGGACTGGCCGAGTTGAAAGATCAGCCGGTGCTGTCACCAAACGCGTTTCAGGGGCTTGAGGACACCTTGCAGGTGCTTGCCGAACAGGTCCCCTCGTCACCGGCGCCGGATCTGGTGAAGAAGGTCAGGCTTCTGCAGGACAGACTGCGCGCGCTCACGCTTAACGGGCAGCCGCAGACCCTGGCTGCCGCCGACAGTGTGCTGGATGAGATCCTTCGTGACAGCGGGGGGCTGGTTGCATGGCTGCCGGCGGATAGTGCCATCGGCGGCGAACTGTATTACTGGGCGCAGGCCTTCGACCGGCAATCCCGCGCACTTCGCGATGACCTGAGATTCGCTGGCGCCCGGGCCGCGGTCACTTCAGCACCATCCCGACACTGGCGGAACTGGCAGGAGAGGGAGCGGTTTCTTCCGCGCGTCTCAGCCGGGGCAGTCGCGGCAACGGATCACGGTATCCGGGAGCGGTGGAGCGGCTCAGGATCATCGACGATCTGGTCGAGCGTTGCCGCGAACTGGCGGTGATGGATTTTGAATTTCTCTACGATACGTCGCGCGGCCTGCTGACCATAGGGTACGACGCGGGCGAACGGCGCCGCGATACGTCCTGCTACGACCTGCTGGCATCAGAAGCGCGCCTGGCCAGTTTCCTGCTCATCGCGCAGGGACAGGTGCCGCAGAAGCATTGGTTCTCGCTCGGCCGCCTGCTGACCAGTCATGGCGGCGACGTGAGCTTGATCTCGTGGAGCGGCTCGATGTTCGAGTACCTCATGCCGCAGCTGATGATGCCGAGCTTACGAGAATACCCTGCTGGAGCAGACCGGCAAGGCCGCGGTGTCGCGCCAGATCGAATACGGCCGGCAACGCGCCGTGCCGTGGGGCATTTCCGAGTCCTGCTACAACGCCACCGATGCCGGCCAGGTCTATCAATATCGGGCGTTCGGCGTGCCCGGGCTGGGCTTCAAGCGCGGGCTGGGAGACGACCTGGTCATCGCCCCTTACGCCAGCGCGCTGGCGCTGACGGTGGCGCCGCGGGAAGCGTGCCGCAACCTGCAGACGCTGGCTGACGATGGTTTCCTCGGCGCCTATGGGTTCTACGAGGCGATCGACTACACGCCGTCGCGGGTGCCGCGGGGCAAGCATCACGCCATTGTGCGCACCTTCATGGCGCATCATCAGGGCATGAGCCTGCTGGCCTTTGGGCATGTATTGCTCAACCGGCCGATGCAGCGGCGATTCATGTCCGCGCCTTTGGTAAAGGCCACTGAACTGCTCCTGCAGGAGCGTGTGCCGAAGAAGGGCGCTACGCTGCACCCGCACGCCGCTGAAGTGAGCGCCGCCGCGCGCCCCCCCGCCGCGGAGGAGGCCGGGATCATGCGCGTGTTTACCGACCCGAACACGCCGATACCTGAAGTTCACCTGTTGTCCAACGGCAGGTACCACGTCATGGCGACCCATGCCGGCGGAGGGTACAGCCGCTGGCGCGACCTGGCCGTCACCCGTTGGCGCGAGGACGCCACGTCCGACTGCTGGGGCACCTTCATTTACCTGCGCGACCGCGACACGGGGCGGTATTGGTCGGCCGCGCATCAACCGACACTGCGCAAGGCCGATCACTACGAGGCGATCTTCCTGGAGGCGCGCGCTGAATACCGGCGGCGCGATCAGGCGATCGAAGCGCACACCGAGATCAGCGTTTCACCTGAAGACGACGTCGAGATACGCCGCGTCACGCTCACCAATCTGTCGACCCGCACCCGTCATATCGAGATGACGAGTTACGCGGAGGTCGTATTGGCGCTGCTGCATGCCGACCTGGCCCATCGCTCGTTCAGCAACCTCTTCGTGCAGACCGAGATCCTGCCCGACCGGCAGGCGATCCTCTGCACGCGCCGCCGCCGCACACCGGGGGAGCAGGTGCCGTGGATGTTCCACCTGCTGGCAGCGCCTGGCGCTGTTGCCGATGGGCCGTCGTACGAGACCGACCGCGTCAAATTCATCGGGCGGGGCCGGACAACGGCCAACCCCGTGGTACTGGACAACCGTGACCGACCTGTCGGCGTTGTCGAACACTGACGGTTCGGTGCTCGATCCCATCGTGGCGATCCGCCGCACCATCACCCTGTCTGCCGACGAATCGGCGACCGTGCAGATCATCTCCGGGGTCGCGGACACGCGCGAGGCGGCATTGGCGTTGCTTGATAAGTATGGCGACCGGCACTTTGTTGAGCGCGCCTTTGAAATGGCATGGTTCCAAAGTCAGGAGGTGCTGCGCCACCTCAGCGCCACCGAAGCCGACGCGCAGGTCTATGGCCGCCTGGCCACCTCCGTCATTTACAGCAATGCCTTGCGCCGCGCCGCGCCCGGCGTCATTGCCCGCAACCAGCTTGGCCAGTCCGGGCTTTGGCGTTTTGCCGTCTCGGGCGATCTGCCGATCGTCCTGCTGCGCATCGGCGACCTGGACCGCATCGACCTGGTAAAACAGGTGCTGCAAGCCCATGCCTATTGGCGGATGAAGGGCCTGCCTTCGGACCTGGTGATCGTGAACGAGGATTTCTCGGGCTACCGGGCGGTCCTGCAGGACCAGATCATGGGGCTGATCAACGCGGGTCCCGAAGCGCACATTATCGACAAACCGGGCGGGGTCTTCGTGCGGCGCGCCGAAGAGCTTTCCGAGGATGAGCGGGTCCTGTTCCAGACGGTCGCCCGCGTCGTGTTCACCGATACGGCCGAGACTTGGTCGAGCAGGTGGAACGCCGCGTGTCACGAGAGCGTGTGTCGGACCTTCTGGAGCCATTGCAGCAAGCGGCCGCTGAACCGGTCTATCCGCTCCCGGCGCGCGAACGCATTTTCTTTAACGGCCTGGGCGGCTTCACACCCGACGGGCGCGAATACGTCGTCACCCTCGAACCGGGCCGGAGCACGCCGGCGCCGTGGGCCAATGTCATCGCCAGCCCGCACATCGGCACGGTCGTCAGCGAGAGCGGCAGCGCGTATACGTGGGTGGAAAACGCGCACGAGTTCCGGCTGACCACCTGGCACAATGACCCGCTGTGCGACAGCAGCGGCGAGGCGTTCTACATCCGCGACGAGGAAACGGGTGCGTTCTGGTCGCCGACGCCGTTGCCCGCCCGCGGCCGGTCCGGCTATGTCTGCCGGCACGGTTTCGGCTACAGCGTGTTCGAACATTACGAAGCCGGTATTGCTTCGGAACTGTTCACCTACGTCGCCATGGACGCGCCGGTGAAGTTCGCGGTGGTCAAGCTGCACAACCGGTCGAAGCGCGGCCGCAGCGTATCGCTGACCGGGTATTGGGAGCTGGTGCTGGGCGAGTGGCGGCACGCCAATCTGATGCACATTGTAACCGAAACGGACCCGCAGAACGGGGCGCTGTTCGCCCGCAATGCGTACGGCCGCGAATGCGCCAATCGGGTGGTCTTTGCGCAGGTCAGCGAGCGGGAGCGGTCGGTGAGTGGAAACCGCACCGAGTTCATCGGCCGCAACGGATCGCTGGCCGCCCCGGCGGCGATGCGCCGCAGGCGCCTGTCGGGCAGGACCGGTGCGGGCCTGGATCCGTGCGCCGCGGTACAGACCCGGATCGAACTGGCCGAAGGGGAAGAGCGCGAGATCGTGTTCGTATTCGGCGCGGCCCGTGACGCCGACGAAGCGCGGCAGTTCATCCGGCGATTCAGCGGGCAGGCGGGCGCGCGGCAGGCACTGGAAACGGTGTGGGAGCACTGGAACCGCACCCTGGGCGCGGTGCATGTGGAAACGCCGGACCCCGCGCTGGACGTGCTGGCCAACGGCTGGCTGGTCTACCAGACCCTGTCCTGCAGGCTCTGGGGCCGCAGCGGCTATTATCAGTCGGGCGGCGCCTACGGTTTCCGCGACCAATTGCAGGACACCCTGGCGCTGATCCATGCGACGCCGTGGCTTGCCCGCGAGCAGTTGATCCGCTGCGCCGGGCGCCAGTTCCTCCGGGGCGACGTGCAGCACTGGTGGCACCCGCCCAACGGACAAGGCGTGCGCACCCATTTCTCCGACGACTATCTGTGGCTGCCCTATGCAACCTGCCGGTATGTGCTGGCGACCGGCGATACGGGGGTGCTCGATGAGTCGGTGCATTTCCTGGAGGGGCGCGAGCTGAATCCGGAAGAGGAGGCGTACTACGATCAGCCGCAGCGTTCGGCCGAGGCGGCAAGTCTCTATGAGCATTGCGTGCGTGCGATCAAGCATGGTTTACGCTTCGGAGAACACCAATTGCCGCTGATGGGCTGCGGCGACTGGAACGACGGCATGAATCTCGTCGGTCGCGACGGCAAGGGCGAAAGCGTCTGGCTGGCGTGGTTCCTGTACGAGAACCTCCGGCTGTTCGCAGGCCTGGCCCGCGGCCGGGGCGACGAGGCCTTTGCCGAAGTGTGCGCCGGGCAGGCTTCGCTGCTGCGGAACAACATAGAGGCCAATGCCTGGGACGGCGATTGGTATCGGCGGGCCTATTTTGACGACGGCACACCCCTGGGTTCGGCACAGAATGACGAATGCCAGATCGATTCGATCAGCCAGAGTTGGGCGGTCATATCGGGCGGCGGCGCTCCCGCTGCGCGCCCGCCAGGCGATGTGGTCGGTGGACAAACGCCTGGTGCGGCGCGATGCGAAATTGGTCCAGCTGCTCGCCCCGCCCTTCGATACATCGGACCTTGAGCCCGGTTATATCAAGGGCTATGTGCCCGGCGTGCGCGAGAACGGCGGCCAATACACCCATGCCGCGATCTGGACCACGATGGCCTTTGCCCTGATGGGCGACCGGGAACGGGCGTGGGAGCTGTTCGCCATGCTCAATCCCGTCAATCACGGCAGTACGCCCGCGGAGATCGAACGCTACAAGGTCGAGCCGTATGTCATGTGCGCGGATATTTACGGCGCGCCGCCGCACACGGGCCGGGGCGGCTGGACCTGGTACACCGGGGCGGCGGGCTGGATGTACCGGCTGACCGTGGAAACACTCCTGGGCCTGCAGCTGGAAGCGGACCGTCTGCGCATTGCGCCGTGCATCCCGGCCCATTGGGGGTCGTACAAGATCCACTACCGCTATCGCGAGACCTTCTACCACATCACCGTCAAACGCGTCAATGAACAGCCGGAGCATATGATCCGCGTGACCATGGACGGCGCCGCGGTAGCGGGAACCGGCATAGAGGGGGCAGGGCGTCCGCAGGGCATGGTCCCCCTTGTGGACGACCGCCGGGATCACCATGTCGAGGTGGAGTTGAGCTGACGGATTTTTGAAGTGGAGGGGGCCCGAGAACACATCAGGTCACATTCTCAATTTGCGGTATATTGAAAAAAACCCATTCGACATCGTTGACATCGATTTGAATAGGGCTTATATTCATACAGGATTCCGCAAATAGCGCGGCACGTTCTGCACTTTTCACCATCGAGGCTTCACAACGAGGAAATGAACGGGGCGCTGAGGAGAAAAACATGAACGAAACACTTTCCCGGATAGTTGCCGATCTCTTTGAGAAATCGAAGGGGGGCGACGAGCTGTCACCCAAAATCCATCGTCTCCGCGAGGAAATAAAAAAAGTAATTGAAAGTGAGAATTCAATATTCGGAAAACTCCGAGGACTCGTGGAATCGTTCCGGGAAATCATTCCTGAGGAGAAGCAGCGTTATCATGCCGCTATCAAAGCGTTATCGACGACTGCGAAGCTAAGCCAGCAAGAGATCGTTCAGGCCGTCAACAATCAACTTGAGGAGCTTAAAATACTCGAGAAGGGCTTAATGCCCGCCCTCCCCGTCTGGCGCGACGAGCTTAAGACCATGGAAGCCAAATCGCAGGAGATGAGAAGCGAGATAGCGAAACTGCGTGAAAGAATAGTGCGGCTTGAGAACGAAGAAAAAGCGATCCTCAGTGGCATGGCGGCGCGTGAAAAGGAAATGGAACTCGCCGAGAAGGCAATGAAGGAACTCTTTGCGGATATCGGGGCGGAGATAACCTATATCAAAACAAAGGTTGAGGAATTTACTGCTGAACCCGCGGTTGCTCAGCCGGTCCCGCAGAAGCCGCCCGTTAAATTCGACTTCCCCGGCGAAAAAAAGGGTGGCGACGAGCAGAAAAACGAAATCGTTGAGTCTTCAGCGCCGCAGGATGCGGAATGGCAGAAAAAGTGCCCCATGTGCGGGGGGCGAATGGACTTCTACAGTAATGAGGAAAAGTGGCAGTGTTATGCCTGCGCCTACGAAGAATTAAAAACGGAAGAAGTTCAGAATAAAAGCGCAATCGTTGAGTCTTCCGCGCCGCAGGATGCGGAATTGCAGAAAAAATGCCCTATGTGCGGGGGGCGAATGGACTTCTACAGTAATGAGGAAAAGTGGCAGTGTTATGCCTGCGCATATGAAGAATTAAAAAAAGATGAAGGCCAGGTTAAAAGCGAAAAGAAGACTGAACAGACGAACAAACCTGAACAGCCCTTTGCCGTCCCTTTGGCCTCCATGTCCTTCAATGAAAAGCGGGAACCAAAAAAAGACCCATCACCGGTCAAAAAAAAGCCTTGCCCGGTCTGCCATAAGAAAATGAATTGGCACCCGATGGAGAATTCCTGGCGGTGCCCTCACTGCGACTACGAAAGACGGATCTAAATAAAAAGGCATAGATGAGCGCGCCAATCTAATGCCACGATTGGCCAAGGGACACGTTGTTACTTACATGAATCTGCCCGAAAAAAAGATCAACCGCACAACGCTGCGGCTCGTTTCCGCGGACCTCACCGAGCGCGACGTCGATGCCATTGTGAATGCCGCGAACACCCATCTTCAGCACGGCGGCGGCGTGGCCGGCGGATCGTGCGAAAAGGCGGGCAGATCATCCAGGACGAAAGCGACCGGATCGGGTACGTTCCCGTGGGCGGCGCGGCGATCACGGGCGCAGGCAGACTGAAAGCGAAGTTCGTGATCCACGCGGTCGGGCCGAGGATGGGGGAAGGCGACGTCAACGTGCGGGTCAAGAACGTCCGTGCCGGCCATAATAGAAATGGCGATCCAATTTTGAGTCTTCAGCCGTTCTCCGGACAGCCCCAGTTCGTCTCTGCCGCGCCTGGCAAGGTCGCCTTGGTACTCAAGCACATCGCGCACCGTTCTCAAGAAACGATTGAGTTTGGATTGGAGCGTCTACCCAAATCTGCAAATTTCGAGTGTGACTCTTTTCTGGAAAACGCCCATTTTGCAGCCTTTCTGCACCGAATTACGTTTTATAACGCTGGACCACTAGCGGTGAAATTTGATACTTAAGTCGTCTTGACTTCGTTATCTTCCGAAGCTATCGTCATACTTAGATTGTCTAAATAATTTAGGCAATCAACTCTCCCGAAAAAAATTAAGTTTCTGTAACAACTTGCGACGTCACGCAACAGCTTTTTCTACTGCTCTCTTCACTGCTCCAGCCGGCTCGTGTCTTTCCGTTTTTTACAGTTCGCTCATTAATGTATTACCCAGCGCATAGCAAATGAATAGATCATTAGCGGTCATCTTAGGCAGATACAATAGTTTTGTGAAGAGGATTACTCATCGTCAACTCATTAGTCGATGTCTGAAGACAGGAAAACACTTGTGTAGAGTGTTATAAAGGCATCTCTTTTTGTAGTGTAGCGATTATGATCTGCACTGCCGGTTTCAGCAGAAGCTTCAGAATTTTTCGATGATACTAGCCGGCTGATGAGAGCCGTCAAAGATAATGCCGGTTTGATATTTCAATATGATGAGGTCTGCCATCTCGTATTCATAACAGCTTGTAGAGGTCATCATAGAACCCGCAGAGGTGAAAAAATGATGGTTAAAAATAAACTTTCTCTCTTATTTTTCAATCTTCTTTTTACATCGACCTTCTTAATCCCCATTATTGCTCATGCGACTCCGTTGCCGTGCGAGCAGGTGGTGTCCGCAACGACGTCCTCATCTGCGCAGGTTGATAGCTATACCTTTACTGCTGCTGCGGGCGACACGGTGCGGATAGTGGCGACAAAGGTATCCGGAAGTACGTACTTCGGTCCGGCTATGGCGCTCTATGACCCCTCAGGGACGGTGATCGCCAGCGCCGGGCTCGGCTTGTCCAGTACAACTATCGAGAAAGCGCTGACCGCGAGCGGCGATTATACGGTCAGAGTGTACGATTACAATTACGATGCGACCGGCACATACCAGGTACGATGGGACAAGCTCAATAACCCCTGCGGGGGCAAGGTTACCCTGCCATGCGGGCAGAGTGTGTCCGCAACGACGTCCTCATCTGCGCAGGAAGACTACTATACCTTCACGGCGGCTGCCGGTGACACGGTACGGATAGTGGCGGCAAAGGTATCCGGAAGTACGTACTTCGGTCCGGCTATGGCGCTCTATGACCCCTCAGGGACGGTGATCGCCAGCGCCGGCTTAGGTTTGACCAGTGCGACCATCGGGAAAGCGCTGACCGTGAGCGGCGATTATACGGTCAGAGTGTACGATTACAATTACGATGCGACCGGAAGTTACAGTCTTATCAAGACAAATTTAAACAATATTTGTAATGCTGTGTCTATCAGTTGTGGGCAGACCCTGTCGCGATCTTTGAATAGTATGGTCGAGCACGACTTTTATAGTTTTACAGCTAATGCAGGAGATGCAATAGCGTTCACAATGACTGTGACTTCTGGCAGCATCAATCCTCAGCTTGAGCTTTTTGACTACTCAGGAACGAAACTTACGGGAATTTACAGCTTGGGTACTGGGTCCGTAACGCTGAATTATGTTATCTCTCAAGCAGGCACTTATTCAATTGCCGCCACTGATTATAATTATGACGAGATTGGCAGTTACAAGGCCAAGCTCCAGAAGAATGACAATTCCTGCCCCGAGGTGCAAGTGCTTTCGCCAAACGGAGGGCAACTCATATATACCGGTTCACCGTATACCATCACCTGGACCGCCACAGCCCGTGCCGGCTTAGCGTCCGAGGACATCAGTCTCTCGACAGACAGCGGTGTCACATATCCCATCGTCATAGTTCAGGGCTTGCCTGGTACCGTTACCTCTTATGCCTGGACGCCAAGTAATAACACTGTAACGGGGCGTATTCGGATATCAGTGACGGACAATGCAGGACTCAGCGTAGCTGACGCTAGTGATGCAGACTTTACGGTGCTCTCCATCCAGAACATGGCAGTATCCGAGGGCTACATATCGCCCAATGGTGACGGAGTGAAGGACTCAACCGTCATCAGCGCAACAATCACCCAGTTGAGCAACTGGACAGTAACGATAAAGGACTCTTCTGCCAACGTGATCAGGACCTACAGCGGCCTCTCATCTTCCATTACTCAGACATGGGACGGGAAAAATAGTGCCGGAGCTGTTGTCCCCGATGGAACGTATACCTGTCAAATTGTCGTAGGCGATGCCGTAGCGCCGACTACGGGTACGATCGTAGTGGATACCGACAGTCCTTTGGCCCAAATCACGACACCCGGCCCGAATACCGTGCTCCGAGATACTGTGCAGATCATGGGGACGGCGACCGATATGAACCTCGATTACTATCGCCTGGAATACGGGCCTTCTGGAAATGGTCCCTGGTCCTTTATATCCAGCGCATCATTGCCGGTAAACTCCGATTCGCTTGCCAACTGGGTCACGAACGACCAGACGAATGCGGTGCCTATCCAGAACGGCAGCTATCTCGTGAGACTTATGGTGGCGGACAAGGCGGGCAACAGTTCAACAGTCACCGTCCCCGTAAGCACGGACAACTTGATACTGTCGAACATCAGCGCGAGCAGCAACATGATCAACACGATGGCTTCGGAGACGTCCAGTATATTCTTTACTATCAATGAGCCGGCCACGGCAACGCTCAAGATAATACCCGAGATGCAGGGGCCGACCGGCGTGCCGGTTTATCAGACTTCTCAAGTCTGCTCTGCTGCCGGGGCGTATGTCTTCACTTGGAACGGCACTGACAACACGGGCAAGGTCGTGCCTGACGAAGCGTATCTCTACGTCATAGAAGCAACCGATGGGAATAAGTCCGACAGCTACTACCCGCCTGCACCCACAGGCACGGGCACGGTAACCTGTTCTCAATCATCGGATTTCGACCCCTTGAGCAATAATCCCATGACAGTTACCTACACGCCGTCACTGCCTTCCCGGGTGACTGTCAGTATCTCCTGGGGGGCACAGAACTTCGATATTTTGACTGCGTTCGCAACCATGCCCGGGAGCCACAGCTATATCTGGGACGTGAGGAACCCGAGCGGTAAACCCCTCAATTTCGGCGCGCAGTCATCCTGCTCAGTAGCATCTCTTCTCCGTGAGAATTACTTAATCACGACCGGAGACACTCCTGCGGCAGGAGCACTCAAAACCGATCCTTATGCGATGAGCCTTTCTTACGGCCAGTTTACACGGATAAAATACACCCTCTCGCGAGATTCGAATGTCACCCTACAGCTTGTATCGCCATCCGGTTCCACCAGAACCCTGGTAAATAACCAGCTTCAGACCACCGGTCCGCAAGAGCTCAACTGGTACGGCATGGATCCGGCAGATACAACCGGAAAGAAAGCCCTGGTTTCAGAGGAGGGTGATTATATGGTTACTGTTCAGACAGTAAATCCGGTTACGGGAACAAGTTCGACAGCGAGAGGAAATTTGAGAATACGGAAATAATAACTGATAATTGTGTTAGCGACTATTGGCTGATCAAACCATGACTTGCTATTCGTTACAGCTTGCTGCGGGTAATTGATTGCATTATGATGTCTATATTATGAACGAAAATTTTTTTCAAAGAAACAACAAATCGAAAGAAAAACAGAAGTCCAACAAATCCGGAAGGTATCATTTTTTAACGTTCATCTTTTTGCCAGGTTAAGAGACGCGGCTAAATTTCAAAACCGAGACAATACCTCGCTAAGTAATCAATTGGAGGTTCCCATGATGCAGGGGATAAAAAATATAATTGGACGTCTCATGACTAAACGCCACAGGAAAAAAAGTGTCCTTATACTGCTCTGGATATTGTTTTGCCTATTTGCTCCACCAAAACTGGCGTATTCAGGTTGTTATGGTTACACGTATGGGGGCTTTTTTTTTCCTACAATTGGTTGTTACACTTTTGGTTACGATTGTACTTCAGAGGCGGAGGCTCTGGATCTTGTGGGTGTCGCCAGCGGTTTGGGAATGTCTATTGTTAACAATGGAGATCAGGACGCAGGTTTTTCGTGTCATGGGGGGTGCTATATAGCTGAGCTTAATGCGTGCACCGGAGGAAGCATTTGTTGGTTTGAATGTGACATCAACGGCGGACTACACCCCCCCCCCGATCCGAATACCTGCGACGGTGCAGCCGGAACAGGGAGCGGCAACAGCGGTAACGACGTTGCAGTCGGCAATTGAAGAGGCGAATCGGGTCAAACGAGCTTTTAAAACATGTCTAAACGCCGAGGCAAGATCCCTTTTACTGAACATGTGCCATAGCGTGTTTATCGTCAGATGTTAGGACGTGACATTTTTTAGACTTCCGGGAGGTCCTAATGTACAGAGCTGTCTCTAAGTTATTGCTCTTCTTGCCTGTCATCCTGCTTTCGTCCCCTGCATTCGCAGAACGCCTGGACACTGCGGACCAGTTCTGCTCGCCAGTAACCGGCAGCGGCAGTGACGCCAAGCTCACTTTCGGTGGGAAACCCGTAAGCCTGGTTTCAGGCGTGGAAGTCTTCTACGCGAACCGACCTTATGCTCGGAAGCCTTTTTCCCTTAACCGTTAGCCGCCGCTATAACAGCAGTTCCGCTTATGACAGTCCTCTTGGCTACGGCTGGGCCTTGAACTACGACAAACGAATCTATACCTATCCGGATGGTTCCGTGACTCTACGCAAGCAATGCGGCTGGAAAATACGTTTTACGTGGAGTATGGTGGGTTTTAACGGCGCGGCAGGGAGATGCGAGCACGCTTGTTCAGAACGCAGACGGCTACTTATACCTACAGCGACAAGTACGGAGAAAAGGAAAACTACGATATCCAGGGACGGCTCGTCACTATCGTATCGTCGGCTGGCAATTCGCTGGTATTTACCTATAGCGCAACGACGAAAGACTCTCTCTGGGGACTCCTGCCTTCCAACGTCGATCAGAACAATCCCCTCATCGTGGCCTATGATTATCGATTGAGCAAGATCGAAGAAAAGCGCAACCGGGGCTCTTACCGGCAAATGGATCACATTTGCACTACGATACTTCCACCGGCAGGCTCAACGGATATCGTCGATAGCATCGGACGAACAGTCACCTACACCCATGACAACATCGGCAACCTCACGCGGGTTCGCGGCCCCAACGGAAGCGCCACGTATAGTTATAACGGATGCGAATAACAAGCACCTTCTGAGCACTATCGACGAAGGCCAGGGCGCGTATATAAACACCTATGATTCAAAAGGCCGGGTCACCAGGCAAACCCACGGGACCGGCATTATAGACTTCGTTTATACTCACTCTATCAAAAGACAACGCTTGACCACCACGATCGCAAACAGCTCGGGCAATGCTCTGAACACCCAGACCCGCATCGTCGAGTTCGATGCTAATGGCCGCCTGGTAAAGTCACGGATACGTTCGGTCATGTCTCGATCTATGTGAGGGACAGCAACTCCTGGATCACGCGCGAGGAATACTGGGAGAATATGGGCACGGTAGCGTCACCGAATCTTGTTCTCAGGACAGCCAAGGATTTCACTTACGATAGCAAAGGAAACATGCTCACGGAGACCGGTGCCCAGGGCACGGCGCGAAAAGAAGACCACAGGTATCACTATATGTACGAGATCAATCCGTCCGCGTCTCCAGCCCCTAAACAAGGTCAGAAATGAGGTTGTCACTAGTGTCGTTGACCCAGCACAGAACCGGTACGTAACCAATATGACTACAGCCGACGGAAATCTCCTGACCACTACCGAGACCGGGCTCTTGGGAAACGGTTCCGCCTATTCCTATACCTCGACCTATACCTATGACACAAACGGCAATATTCATACGTAGACGGCCCCCGGACCGATGTCTCGGACATGACCACCTATAACTATGATCCCGCGACCAGTTATCCCGCCATCCATAATCCAGCCGATCATCGGCACTACATCCTACTCAAATTTCGACGGTCTCGGCAATCCCCAGACTGTCACCGACCCGGATGGGAACGCAACGACCTATACTTATGACAATCGGCAGGGTATCAAGGGTTAAGGCGCCTGGAGACACAAACCCAACGCAGTATTTCTATGTTTCCGGCGGATGCGGCGCGTCCTGCGGCGGCAATGGCAAGATCGACCACGTCACGCTGCCGGAAGGAAACACGATCAGCTATCACTATGACGACGGCATGGGCAACCTTACCTCAATCAGCGACAATCTTGGCAATACGATCAACTACACCTATGACTCCGCAGGGAACAGGCTCACGGAACAGATCAAGGACGGCGCTGCCGCCCTTCAGAAGAGCCTGATCTATCAGTATAATGCCCTGAACCGGCTCCAGCGGATCATGAATCCCGACAACACTTATACCGAATA
Organism: Nitrospirota bacterium; assembly: GCA_963836175.1. Classification (GTDB taxonomy): domain Bacteria; phylum Nitrospirota; class UBA9217; order UBA9217; family UBA9217; genus GWC2-56-14. The sequence continues at coordinate 19,253 of CAWIIS010000005.1, read as the reverse complement.
TTCCTATGACGGCCTGGGCAACAGGACCTCGCTTCGTACTCCGAATGTTACAACCACGACTTATGGCTATGATGCGCTGAACAGGCTTACTGCGGTCAGCCAGCCGGGGAGTGTCAATACCGGCTATGGATATAACTCAAACAACAACCTGACCTCGGTCACCGATGCGAATACTCACACTACTACGTACGTCTATGACGACAGGGGCAGAGTGTACCGAGTCATCTCTCCAGATACAGGCACGACAACCTATACCTATGACCCTGCTGGGAACCTGCTGACCAAAACCGACGCCAAGGGAATCACGATTGCTTACGCCTATGACGCCCTGAACCGGTTGACGACCATCGACTATCCTGCTGATACGGACATGGTCTATTCCTACGACACCTGCTTAAACGGTAAAGGCCGTCTCTGTTCCATGGCCGATGCATCAGGAACGACCAGCTACGAGTACACGCCAAAAGGGCAGGTCAAAAAAGAAACCAAGATTATCGAGACCGTGACGTATGTGACCCAATACACCTACGACATGAACGGGAACATGAAGACCATGACCTATCCCGTCAGGCAAGGTCATCACGTATAACTACACCAATGACAGGGCAGTCAGTGTACTCAACGGGGCAGCCAATCTCGCATCCAACATCACCTACAAGCCCTTCGGCGGGATGAATACGATCACCTATGGCAATGGCCTGAGCGGCACGATCGGCTACGATAACCAGTACAGGATCAGTTCCATAACAACAGGGGCGGTCACTGAGCCTCAGCTATACCGGATATGATAATAATGGGAACATAACAGCCATTACGGACAGTCTCGATGCTTCAAAGAACAAAAGCTTTCACCTACGATAACCTTGACCGGCTTGGAACTGCCGCATCAACGGGTATATGGGGCAGTTTGGCCTGGACGTATGACGGGGTAGGGAACAGGCAGACCGAGAATGCGAGTGCTTATACCTACTACCAGAATACCAACAAGTTGAACACCGCCAATGGAATGTCCTTCGGATATGACAATAACGGGAATACGACAACAGGAGCTGCTCGTCAGTATGTTTACAATCAGAACCAGAGGTTGATTCAGGTAAATGACGGTGCGATGACAGCTAACTACAACTATAACGGTAACGGCCAGCGGGTAAAGAAAAATGTGAATGGAACAATTACTATATTCCATTATAACCTTAACGGCCAGATCATCGCCGAGTCAAATAGTTCTGGTACAATTACAGCCGAATATGTATACTTGAATGGTCAGCCGCTGGCAAAGCTTGAGGGGGCAAATACCTACTATTACCACAACGATCATTTAGGTACCCCGCAGAAGATGACGGACTCGACCGGGGCGGTTATATGGTCCGCTGACTACAAACCCTTCGGCGAAGTCAACATCACCACCAATGATGTCACCAACAATCTCCGATTCCCTGGGCAGTACTACGATTCGGAAACCGGTTTATACTACAACTACTTCCGAGATTATAATCCAGCAATCGGACGCTATGTGGAAGCCGATCCGATAGGAATAAAGCGAGGAGAAAATCATCTCTATGATTATGTTAAAGGCAATCCAATCCTGAACATTGATCCTCTTGGTCTCGTCTGTGGATCAGGAGTAAGCGAACTTGCTCCTGACAAATATGCTGGTGCTGATTTTTCTTCAGCATGCACAAATCACGATAGCTGCTATGATAATTGCGATAAGAAAAAAGGCGACTGTGATGAACAATTCTGCAAAGAATTAGCAGAGGCGTGTAAGGGGAATGGTGCCGCTTGTACATATGTAGCGACTGAATACTGTAATGCTGTAAAAAATCATGGGGACAAGGCATACAAGAATGCTCAGAAGAAATGCAAAAACTGCAAGTAAATAGCTTGTCAGGGTCGGTATGAGGGAGACGGTATGACGAGTAGTAGTCTTGTAAAGTTCAGATACGGAGTTTTGTTTTTTGGCTGTATATTATCAGCTGCAACCGCTCTAATGGGTGAGGCCGATTCGACAGAGCTTATTTGGTTCTCCATTAGACTTGCTATATGGGCGATAGTTCCATATGTTTTGTTTTTTCTAATATCATCGAAGGTAAAATATTCAGCAGCAGTTGTTGGCGCGGGTGTCGCAATTATAGGGGTTGATGTTTTATTTCATTTATCCATATTATTTTTCCCCGGTTCTTCTACAGATGCTATTGCATTATTATTTATCCCTGTTTTGCTAATTATTCTTATTATGCCGGTTGGATTTGCATTGGGAGTTGGAGCAGAAAAAATAATTGCGAGCATTAAACGCCGGGCCGGTCGGTCGAATTAAGCATGGCGTAACCCGACATTCTCCTTATCCCGTCTTCTTCGCCTTCTCACTTCCCAGGAACGCATCGAGAATCTGCACGATCTGTTTACGCTTCGGCGGCGGGAGTTTTTCCACCTGGCTGAACCGCCGCCAGAGGCGGGTGTCTTGAGTCTTACCGTTCTTCTTCGTCTTCTCCACTCCCATCAACTCATCTGTTGACACTTTGAGCGCCTTCGCCATGGTAGGTAAAAGGTGGATGGGAAGCCGCGTCGCTTCCGTTTCATAATAAGCTATCATTCTGTACGAAATGCCGATCTCGGCCGCAAGCTCCCGCTGCGAGAATCCGGCCGCTTTGCGCAACCTCGCCAGCTTCCTCCAAAGCGCTCCTCGCCCTCTTTTAACTGGGAAACATCTTGGGGACGTTGTTGCTAACTGATATATTGCTTGACAGTAGCCCGGCATTCCTATAATATACAAACATGCCACGACAAGCTCGACTCGATGTCCCCGGTGCCTTGCACCACATCATGGTACGCGGAATTAATAAGACCGACATCTTCGTGGACGACCAGGACAAGCGCCTGTTCCTTGAGCGACTTGGCCTGAATGTGGGCGAGGGGAATAGCAGGGTCTACGCCTGGGTCCTCATGAACAATCATGTCCATCTCCTTTTCAAAAGTGGAAAGAATGGCATATCCGGCGTCATGCGCAAACTCCTCACCTGGTACGCACAGTACTTCAACCGACGCCATCAGCGCACAGGTCACCTGTTTGAGAACCGATACAAGTCCATCCTGTGCGACGAAGATAACTACCTGCTGGCTCTTGTCCGCTATATCCATCTCAATCCCATCCGAGCCGGCATCGTCAAAATGATCGAGGAACTGGACCGCTATCCCTGGACCGGCCATCGGGCGATCATCGGCAAGGCGGAATATCCCTGGATGGATATCGCAAACGTTCTGGCGCAATTCGGAGGCACCCGCAGCAAGGCCCTCAAGGGATATCGACGATTTATGCGGGAGGGCGTTGGTCAGGGACAGCTCGCGGAACTGACCGGCGGCGGTCTTCTCCGGAGCCAGGGCGGATGGTCGCAGGTGCTGGGCATGAGACGGAGAGGGCAGCAAGAGGACTTTGATCAGCGCATCCTGGGCGGCGGCGAATTCGTCAGCCAGGTGCTGAAAGAAACAGAAAAGCTTCACCTGCGTCAACTCAAGCATAAGCGAGCAGGGAAAACCATACGAACGATTATCGAGGAAGAGTGCCGCAGGAGCGGCATCAATCCGCTTGAATTGCAGGGCGGCGGCAGGCGCAGGGAGGTCAGCAGTACGAGGGCGACCATTGCCAGGCGCGGCAGAGACGAACTGGGGCTGTCGGCGGCTGCGATCGCCCGTCATGTAGGAGTCGGCACGTCGGCGATCACGAAGGCTATGGAACGGTCGAAATAAACCATCTGAGATTCATGTATCAAACAGCAACAACGTCCCCGATGTTTCGTCCCCGATGTTTCGCTTTGCTACGCTTCAGAATAGGAGAGGCCCATGGACATTCTCGAAAAGAAGGTCAACCACACAACGCTCCGGCTCGTTTCCGCGGACCTCACCGAGCGCGACGTCGATGCCATTGTGAATGCCGCGAACACCCATCTTCAGCACGGCGGCGGCGTGGCCGGCGCGATCGTGCGAAAAGGCGGGCAGATCATCCAGGACGAAAGCGACCGGATCGGGTACGTTCCCGTGGGCGGGGCGGCGATCACGGGCGCAGGCAGACTGAAGGCGAAGTTCGTGATCCACGCGGTCGGGCCGAGGATGGGGGAAGGCGACGAGGACGCCAAGCTCAGAAAAGCTATTACCAGCGTGCTTGCGCTCGCCGCGGACAAGGGGCTTAAAAGCATCTCAATGCCCGCCATCAGCGCCGGCATCTTCGGATTCCCCAAGGACCAATGCGCAAAGATCCTGGTGCGCGGGAGTGTCGGTTTTTTGAAAAGCAATCCCGGGACGTCGCTCGAACTGGTCGAGTTCTGCATTGTTGATAAGGAAGCGCTTGAATTTTTCAAGGACGAATTTGCGGCAATCAGGTAGCCCGGCGCCTTTCTGCGCACACAAACGGCCTGTTACACAAGGTTTTACACTGTTCCGCCTCCGCGCAACACCGTCGCAATAAACTTTTCGTTTGATTTTATCCTGCCCAGATGCTAATATCCACGACACTGCCTAAAACAAACGGAATATCCTGAGGTTACGATTCATGCTGAAACAACAGTTCATGGAACTCCTTGAATCTATAAGGAAGTTCGCCTTGCTCACCGGGGAAAAATTCAAGGTGTTCTGGTTCACGATCGCGGTGCCCTGGATCAATGACTTTACACCCACGGAAAGCTTTGAAGCTCCTCGGGATCGCCTTCGTTGCCGGTGTTCTTCTGGTCGCGCTGGTGTTCTTCTATTTCTCCTTCGGCCTGCCCACCGTTGAAGCTCTCAAGGACTACAAGCCGAGCGCCGGCACGGTCATCCTCGCCGAGGACGGGCGGGTGCTCGGCCAGATCAAGATCGAGAAGGGCACCTATGTGCCGCTTTCCCGCATCCCGCAGTTCCTGAAGGACGCGCTGCTTGCCACCGAGGACCCGCGGTTCTACCAGCACAAAGGCCTTGACTACCGCGGCATCCTGCGCGCGGCGCTCAAGGACATCATCGCGGTCAAGCTCAAGCAGGGCGGCAGCACGATCACGCAGCAGCTCACCAAGGTGGTGTTCCTCTCGTCGGAGCGGAGCTTCACGCGCAAGATCAAGGAAGTGATCCTTGCCCGGCGGCTGGAGAAGGAGATCTCGAAGGACGAGATCCTGGAGCTTTATTTCAACAAGGTTTATTTCGGCCACGGCGCCTATGGCGTGCAGATGGCGGCCAAGACCTATTTCGGCAAGAACATCTGGGAGATCAACCAGGCCGAGGCAGCGCTCCTTGCCGGCCTGCCCAAGGCGCCCATGGTCTATTCGCCCTACAGCGATGTGGACCTGACCAAGCTCCGCCAGCGCCAGGTGCTGCAGCGCATGGTGGACGAGCAGTACCTTACGGAGGAGCAGAGCACAAAGATCTATGACCAGCCGCTGAACCTGGAGAACCTGCGTGCCCAGGAAGAACCGGCGCCGCATCTGGTCGACTACGTCCGCAAGTATGTCGAGGCCAAATACGGCGCAGACCGGCTCTATGAAGGCGGGATCAAGGTCTATACCGCCATTGACATGGACCTGCAGCGCACTGCCGTGGCCTCGCTCAAGGAAGGCCTGCGCGCACTCGACAAGCGCCAGGGCTTCCGCGGCAAGGTGGGTTTCAAGGCGCTCAAACCCAATGCCCTCCAGATGAGCGCGATCCGGGTGATGGTGAAGCCCGGCGAGATCTTCAACGCCCACGTGCTCGATATCGGCGATTACTATATTACGGTCAAGGGCCGCGGCATGATCGGCTACATCATGCAGGACGGCATGGCCTGGGCGCTCATCAAGCCGAAAAAGAACAAGGACGATCCCGATGAGTTCAAGAAGCCCAATGAGATCGTTCAGCTCGGGGACATCATCAAGGTCCGCTTGAAGGACTTTGACAAAAAGAAGCAGCTGGCAACGTTCTTCCTCGACCAGACGCCGCTCGTGGAGGGCGCCGTGGTGTCCATTGAGCCCTATACGGGCTACGTGCGGGCCCTGGTCGGCGGATATGATTTTGTGGAAGGCGGTTTCAACCACGCCACCGAGGCGTTCCGGCAGCCCGGCTCTTCCTTCAAGCCCTTTATTTACGGCGCTGCGCTCGAGAACGGGTTCACGCCGGCCTCGATCCTCATGGACCTGCCGGTGATCCACGAGAAGAGCGAGTTCGAGAAGAAGACCTGGAAGCCGACGAACTACGACGATCGGTTTCTGGGCCCCATGCGGATGAGAACAGCATTGGCTTTGTCGCGGAACGCCGTGACCGTTGCTTTGCTGGAGAAGATCGGGCTGGACAAGACCATTGAGTTCGCCCGGAAGGCCGGCATCACGAGCTCGATCAGCTACGATTTCACGACCGCCCTCGGTTCATCGGCGGTGACGCCGCTGGAGCTCACCTCCGCCTATGCGACCTTCGCTTCCCAGGGGGTGCGCACGGAGCCGATCATCATCAAGAGCATCGTCGACGGGAACGGTGTTGTGCTCGAAAGCTACCAGCCCGAGCCGAAGGAGGCCCTTGATCCGACCACGGCCTACCTGGTCACGAGCCTCTTAAAGAGCGTGGTGGACGAAGGCACGGGACGCGGGGCAACAGCGATTGGAAAGCCGCTGGCAGGCAAGACCGGCACCACGAACAACTATGTGGATGCCTGGTTCGTGGGCTACGCGACGAGCATGGTGACCGGTGTGTGGGTCGGGTATGACAATTCCCAGGCGTCCCTGGGCGACAAGGAAACCGGCGGCCGCGCGGCGCTCCCGATCTGGGTCCCGGTCATGGCCCGGGCGCTGGCGGGCAAGCCGGCCGAGGATTTTGTGGCGCCCGAGGATGTGGTGTTCGTGAAGATCGATCCCGCGAGCGGGCTTTTGGCGCGTGAAGACGCCGCCGATGTCGTCAACGACGTGTTCCGCAAGGGCACGGAACCGACTCAGTTTGCTGACGTGAACAACGGCCCGAAGGCCGGCCAGTTCTATTTGCTCGACCAGGGCGGCGAGGAAACGGCACCGAAAAAGAAACATGGAAGAGGTAGACGATTAGCAATTTCGGATTTCGGATTGCGGATTGCGGATTTCGGATTTAGGCGTGGAAGGAAATAGAATGGATTACAAGACTACATTGAATTTGCCCAAGACCGATTTTCCGATGAAGGCGAACCTCAAGGACCTTGAGCCGCGCATGATCGGGAAGTGGCAGCAGGAAAAGACCTACGAGCTCATGCTGGAGCAGGCCAAAGACAGGAAGAACTACATCCTGCACGACGGGCCGCCCTACGCCAACGGCCATATCCATATCGGCCATGCGCTGAACAAGATCCTGAAGGACGTCATCGTCAAGTTCAAGTCCATGAGCGGCTACCAGAGCCCCTATGTGCCGGGCTGGGACTGCCACGGCCTGCCGATCGAGCACCAGGTGCTGAAGAACCTGGGCTCCAAAAAAGAAGGCATGAGCCAGAACGAGATCCGCAAGCTTTGCCGCGAATATGCCGAGAAGTTCATCGACATCCAGCGCGAGGAGTTCAAGCGGCTCGGCGTGTTCGGCGACTGGGACCATCCCTACCTTACGATGAACTTCGGCTATGAGGCCGCCATCGTGCGCGAGTTCGGCAAGTTCGTCGGGAACAAGGGCGTGTATAAAGGAAAGAAGCCGGTCTACTGGTGCGGGTCCTGCGAGACCGCGCTGGCAGAGGCGGAGGTGGAGTACGCCGACCACGAGTCGCCGTCGGTCTATGTGCGTTTCGCTCTGCCCGAGGCGGAGAAGGCGCTGCCGTCGCTCAAGGGGAAAAAAGTCTCGATCGTCATCTGGACCACGACGCCCTGGACGCTTATCGCGAACCTGGCTGTTGCGCTCCATCCCGAGTTCGACTACGTTGCTGTCGAGGTCGGCACCGAGGTGCTGATCCTTGCGGAAGGTCTGCTTCCGCAGTCGCTCGAAAAGTTCAGCGTGAAGGACCACAAGGTCATCGAGAAGTTCAAGGGCAAAAAGCTCGAAGGGCTGAAAGCGCGTCACCCGTTCATCGACCGCGATTCCCTGGTGATCACGGGCCATCATGTGACCCTCGAAGCAGGGACCGGCGCGGTGCATACGGCGCCGGGCCATGGCCAGGAGGACTACGAGGCAGGGCTGCAGTACGGCCTCGACATCTACGCTCCCGTAGACCATAAAGGCCGTGTTCACGAAAGAGGCGGGCGATTTCGCGGGACAGTACGTGTTCAAGGCGAACAAGGGCATCATCGAGCTGCTCAAAAGCAAAAACGCGCTCATGGCCGAGGAGAAGATATCGCACTCCTATCCCCATTGCTGGCGCTGCAAAAGCCCGGTGATTTTCCGCGCCACGGAGCAGTGGTTCATCTCCATGAAGACGAACGACCTCCACAAAAAGACCCTGGAGAACATCCAGACCGTGAACTGGGTCCCGACCTGGGGCAAGGACCGCATCCTCGGCATGATGGAGAACCGGCCGGACTGGTGCATCTCGCGCCAGCGGGCCTGGGGCGTGCCGATCATCGCCTTTACCTGCACCCAGTGCAACGAACTCTTGCTCGACCAGAAGGTCGTGGACCATGTTGCGGACATCGTCGAGAAAGAAGGTGCCGACGCCTGGTTCGTCCGGACCTCGGCGGAACTGCTTCCCGCAGGCACGTGCATGCAAAAAATGCAACAGTAAAGAGCTTGCCAAGGAGATGGACATCCTTGACGTCTGGTTCGATTCCGGCGTGAGCCATGCCGCGGTGCTCAGGCAGCGCAAGGAGCTCTCCTGGCCTGCGGACATGTACCTCGAAGGAAGCGATCAGCACCGGGGATGGTTCCAGTCGTCCTTGCTCACCTCCGTCGCGACAACGGGCCAGGCCCCTTACCGGACCGTGCTGACGCACGGCTTTACCGTGGACGGTTCGGGCAAAAAGATGAGCAAGTCCTCGGGCAACGTGGTCGCGCCGCAGGAGGTGATCGATAAGTACGGCGCCGAGGTGCTTCGGCTCTGGGTGTCGGCAGCGGACTACCGTGATGACATCAGGATCTCGCAGGAGATCCTGACGCATCTGGCGGAAGCGTACCGCAGGATCAGGAACACCAGCCGCTATCTGCTCGGCAACCTGTCCGACTTCGATCCTTCTGCCGACAAGGTCGCCGATGCCGATCTGCTCGAGATCGACCGATGGGCCTTGCACCGGTTGCAGTTGCTGGTGCAGCGCGTGGAAAAGGCCTATGACGATTTCGAGTTCCATGTCGTGTTCCACTCGCTCCATAATTTCTGCGCCGTGGACATGAGCTCCTTCTACCTCGACATCCTGAAAGACCGGCTGTACACGGCGAAAACAAACTCTCCCGAGCGCCGCTCGGGCCAGACCACGATGCATGCGATCCTCTCCTCCATGGTCCGGCTCATGGCGCCGGTGCTCTCGTTCACGGCAGATGAGGTCTGGAGCTATATGAAGGAAAGCTCCGAAGCAAAGAGCGTGTTCCTCGCGTCGTTTCCCGTGGTCGAGAAAAAATACCTGGACCCCGCTCTTGCCGAGCGCTGGGACCGGATCCTCGCAGTGCGCGGCGAAGCAGCCAAGGTGCTCGAGGCGCTCCGGCGCGACAAGAAGATCGGCCATTCCCTGGATGCCGGGGTCATGCTCTATGCTGCGCCGGAACTTGCTGCCTTCCTGAAGAGCTACGAGAACGACCTGGCGTTCATTTTCATCGTTTCACAGGTCATGATTGCGAACGAAGCAGACGCTCCGTCAGACGCCTATACGAGCGAGACCGTAAAAGGGCTCCGGATCACGGCAGGCCCGGCAAAGGGAGTGAAGTGCGGACGGTGCTGGATGTACAGCGAAACCGTGGGCGCGGTAAAGGACCATCCCGAGCTTTGCGGCAGATGCGCGGGAAAGCTCTGATTTCGGATTGCGGATTTCGGATTGCGGAATGAACGGCAAGTGCGGCCGGGGAGTTTTTTTTGAAGAATAAATACCTATGGGTTGGTTCGATCATCGGTCTGGTCCTCATCTTCGATCAGGCAACGAAGTATCTGATTGAGAAACATGTCCGTCTGTATGAGATAATCACGGTCGTCCCGGGTTTCTTTAATCTGACGCATGTCAGGAACAAGGGCGCGGCGTTCGGCATCCTTGCCGATGTGCCGGATATCTGGCGGGGCTTGTTCTTCATCTCCGTGACGGTCATCGCTGTGGCCGTCATCGGTTATCTCATCAGGACAGCAAAAGAACGCCTGCACATCATCGCCTTCTCCCTGATCGCAGGTGGGGCGGTGGGCAACCTGGTGGACCGGTTGCGGTATTCCGAAGTCGTCGATTTCATCCAATGGTACGTGAAAGACTACTCCTGGCCGTCGTTCAACATCGCAGACTCGGCGATTTCTATCGGCGTTGTTTTGCTGTTCATTGATATGCTGTTTACGAAAAAGCAGGAAGAAAACTCCAATGCTAAACCTGGACAAGCCTGAACTACAAGGCATCTCTCGCAAAGCTCGCAAAGGGCGCAAAGAGAACCTTGAATCAAATCTTTTCTGCTTTAAAATCAAAAAGCAAGCCGTCGCTTAATATTTTTTTTGCGTACTTTGCGAGCTTTGCGAAAAATATTTTGCCCGTTTGAGTAGAATTTGGGATTTATCCCGGAAGGAAGTTATGCATCCCATCTTATTTGAAATTCCCAAGATCGACTTCGGCAACTGGGTCCTGGGCCCGATCCCGATCAGGATGTACGGCCTCATGATCGGCATCGGTTTCCTGATCAGCATGTATCTGGCCTCGCGGCAGGCGCGGAAAGAGGGGCTTGATCCGGACCGGATCCTCGACATGGGCGTGTACCTGCTGCTCGCCGCCATCGTGGGGTCCCGCATCCTGTACGTGCTCACGAATCTGCAGGAGTTCACCCGAAACCCGCTGGACGCCTTCGCCATCTGGAAAGGCGGCCTCGTATTCTACGGCGGCCTGCTCGCGGCGGTGCCGGTCGGCATCTGGTATGTGCGACGGCACAAACTTCCGGTCTGGAAAACGGCCGACATCATGGCACCCTATATCGCCCTGGGACACGGTTTCGGCAGGCTCGGCTGCTTTTTCGCCGGCTGCTGCTTCGGCGCTCCCTGCAGCGGCCCCTTCTGCATCACCTTCAGCGACCCGCATTCCCTGGCGCCGCTCGGCGTGCCGCTCGTTCCGACGCAGTTGATCGAATCAGGCGGCGAGTTCCTGATCTTCGGCTTGCTGCTGCTGGTGCGCCGCTTCCGGAAATACGACGGGCAGGTGTTCTGGTTCTATCCGCTCTTCTATGCCGTCCTGCGCTTTATCATCGAGTTCTATCGCGGGGACGTGGTGCGGGGCCTCTACTTCGGCGGCGTCATCTCCACGTCGCAGATCATCGCCATCGGCATGGTTTTTCTGTCGCTCTTCATGCTCTGGAGATTGCGCAGGACCACCTCAGGAGCAAAATGAAAAATGCAGCGTGCAAGGGGCAGGTCGGCGGTTGTTCACGCTGCTGATATCAGGTTGCGGCTTGCGCACTACCTGTTGAATCGCTCATGCCCATAACGCACACCGTCACCGACAAGCACATCGGCAAGCGCCTTGATATCTACATCGGGCACTACGAGCCGCAGCTATCGCGGAACCGCATCCAGTCCCTGATCAGGGATGGCCGCGCGCTCGTGGACCGCAAGACCGAAAAGCCGGGCTACAAGGTCAAACTCGGGGAATGCATTTCAGTCGATCTGCCCGAGAAACAGGTCCACGACGTCCTGCCCGAGCCGATCGCGCTTTCCGTGATCTACGAAGACCGCCAGTTGATCATCCTGAATAAACCGCCCGGGATCGTCGTGCACCCGGCGCCGGGCAACTTCACCGGTACGCTGGTGAACGCGCTGCTCTTTCATTACGGAAGCCTTCCCCCGGCCGGTCTGGCGGGAGCCGAACGGGAACGCGCCGGAATCGTGCACCGGCTCGACAAGGACACGTCGGGCGTGCTGGCGATCGCCCGGACCCTGTCGGCGCTTCGCTCCCTGTCGGCGCAGTTCAAGGACCGGTCGGTGCAGAAGCGGTATCTGGCTCTGGTCGCCGGCGTGATCAAAAAAGGATCGGGCACCATCGATGTTGCTCTCGGCAGGCATGTGCGGGAGCGGAAAAAGATCAGCGTGCATACGAACAAGGCGCGGGATGCCGTGACCCTGTACCGGGTCAAAGAGCGCTTTAGACAGGCAACGCTGGTCGAGGTCGAGATCAAGACCGGGCGAACGCATCAGATCCGCGTGCATATGGCGCATATCGGCCATCCCGTGCTCGGCGACCGCGTGTATGGCGGCGCCAAAGCTGCAATAATAGGGCATGCGCCCGTCCCCCGCCAGATGCTTCACGCGGCGTCGTTATCGTTGTTTCACCCGGAAACCGGCCACCCCATGACCTTTAGTGTTCCTCCGCCGCACGACATGGCAGAAGTTATCGAACGGCTTCGGTCTCCGGTATAGACCGTTCTGTTTCATTGCGGCAGGTTTCCGCAGGTTTATTTTTGTCAGCACGGTGGATTTTTTGTGCTATAGTATTACAAAATTATTCGGCAAGATGTCGGTCAAATGTTACTTTTTGTAGCAGGAGGATAGTGCGACAATGCGACGCAGAGTGTTTTATCCGGCAGTGTTTCTGGCAGGTTTATTTCTGGCCCCCGGCCCGTCAATGGCAGAGGAGGCCGGGCTCGTTATCGCGAGATACGGCTCCATAATGGTCAAAAGCGAGGTGCTTGATGCAAAGGTGTTCATCGATGATATTGCGAGCGGCGGCGTCAATACGCTGATCGAAAGCGTGCCGGTCGGGGGTCATCTGGTGTCATGCCGGGCAGGGGACAAGGTGGTTTCAGGGATGTTCAGCGTGGTGAAGAATGAGACGCTGCGGCTTGAAGCGCGGTTTGATGAACAGCAGCTCATCGACACGACTGAAGCTGAGCGCGCAGAGGCGGCACGCAGGAAAAAAGCAGAGGCTGCAAAGCCGGAAGAGCAAAAAAAAGCGATGGTAGAGCACAAAAAACCGGAAAGAAAGAAACCCGAACCCAAAAAAGCAGAAACGAAGGACGCGAAGGAAGCGTTCCGCGACCTGCACCTCAGCATCATCAAAATCTACCCGGAGACCGAGGTGCCTGCGCTTCGCGTCACCAGCAAGGTCAATCCGCGGGTGATCACTAAGTATGCGGAAACCAAGGACCAGTCGGGGAAATACTACCGGACCAAGCAGGGCATGCTGCTCTGCGAAGCCGGTCCGTGCCAGAAGACGTGGGCGTCGACCTTTGTGTATACCGATGAATCCGGGAAAAGCGATGCCTTTCTCGTGCGATGGCGCGAGATCATCTTTAACGGGATCACGCCGACCGGGACCAGCAAAAGAGAGCTGGAGGTCTGCTTGAACGGCGCGTGCCAGAAGCGCGAAGATAACAGCATCTCCGACACGGTGCACGAACTGACCCTTGACCGTTATTCACTGGAATGGACCAAATCCCTGATCGTCATCAGGCGCGCCGACGTGATGAAGGAGCTCCTGGAAGCCGGGGGGATGTGAACGCATATTAATGATCTATGAAACCGGCGGATTTGGACGTCTCTGGTTACTTTAAGCCGTATATGAAGGCAATGGCAGTAGGATGAGGAAGACGACAGCAGGATCCGGGTATTATTTCCGGGTCCTGCTTTTTTTGCAGGGACGGGGATTTATTGAGTGACTGCCCTGAGCTGTCCGCAGGCGGCATTGATGTCCTTGCCCCGGCTGTTCCTGACCACGGCGACAAACCGTGGTTCAAAAGAATGTTCCTGAACGCATAGACCCGCTCCTCGTCCGGCCGCTCGAAGGGCGCGCCGGGGAAGGGGTTGAACATCAGCACATTGATCATGCAGGGAAGCCCTTTGAGCAGTTCCATGAGACGGCCTGCGTCCTCGTCCGAATCGTTCATGCCCTTAAAGAGAACATATTCGATCGTCACCGTCCTGCCCGTTTTACAGTAATGATGAAGGGCCTGCATGAGCCGCGCGATGGGTAGGTTTTGTTCACCGGCATGATCCGGTCCCGCACCTCGTCCGTGGTCGCGTTCAGAGATACGGCAAGGCTCGCGTCCATTTCCGTGTCATCAGCCATCTTCTCGATCATCGGCGCAAGGCCGCAGGTGGAGATCGTCACCTTCCTGTTCGAGAACCCCATGCCGTTCCGGTCCGTTGCCGCCTGGACAAAGGTCTTTACCGCGTCATAATTGCTGAGCGGCTCGCCGGTCCCCATGAGCACGATGTTCGTGATCGGGGCGGCGCGACTTCTGCGCAGCAAAGACCTGGTTCACGATCTCGGCAGCAGTGAGATTCGCGTCAGCCCGCTCTCACCGGTGCGGCAGAATGCGCAGCCTGAGGCGCAGCCGACCTGGGTCGAGACGCAGAGCGTGAGCCTGCCCGGGCCCGGGATGAGCACGCCTTCTATCGTATTGCCGTCATCCAGCCGATAGAGCAGTTTCTCGGTCCCGTCCTCAGACGTGCTCTGCTGTTCGATCGCGAGCCGCGAGATCCGTGCATGCCGCTTCAGCTGCTCGCGAAAGGGCCGGTTCAGGTCCGCCATCAGGTCGAAGTCCTCGACCTTTTTCCGGAACAGCCAGACGGCCACGCGCGTGCCCTGTCCAGGCTTCTGCCCCATCGTTTCCGTGCAAAAGCGGTCGATGTCCTTTGGCGTAAGACCCTTGAGGTCCCTGCGTTCTTTATCGTTCGTTCATCGTGAATAGGTTGTCCTGCATCAGGCCTAAATTGTAAGCTGTCCCCTGAATATTGCAATAACATTACGGAAAAGCAATTTGACAGAAACATGCTCTCGATGGTATCAATGAAGACGGCTCTGGACATGAAGGCGATTGATTCCGGGATTTATGATCAAGATGTTAAATAAATCCTCCTTGCCCGCCCGTGATGCTCCTGATGGTCTTTCGCGGGCTGCACCCGTCTTTTTTTCAAGCCCGGACAATTGTTCGTGAGCGATCCGGCGACGCAGCGATCGTCCCCCGAAGAAGTGTCATTTCACCTCGACAGACGGTGTGAAACTCTACGGATGGTACTTCAACCGGCCGGAAGCCCGCGGCACCATCCTGGTCTGCCATGGGAACGTGGAGAACATCAGCACCCATGTGAAGCGATCTGTGGCTCGTCGAGGCGGGCTATAACCTCTTTATTTTCGACTACCGAGGATATGGCCGTTCCGAAGGCCAGCCGGACGTGAAAGGTGTTCACCTTGATGCCGAGGCAGCGCTTGAAACGCTGATATACCGTTTGCCGCATCCGGGGAACGACCGGATGATTGTGTTCGGCAAAAGCCTGGGCGGCGCGATCGCCACGAACATGGTCTCCACCTCGCCCTACAAGGACCGCGTGAAGGCGGTGATCCTTGACAGCGTTTTTTCGGATTACCGCATCCATCGCGCGCGAGAAGATCGCGGACTCGATCGTCGGCTGGCCGTTCCAGTATCCGCTCTCGTTCCTGGTCAACGACGATTACAGCCCCCTGAAAAAGATCAAGGACATCGCTCCCGTACCGCTGCTCATCGTCTATGGCACCGATGACCGCATTGTTCCCGGCCACCATAGCCGCCGTCTCTATGACGGCCGCCCGGAGCCGAAGGAACTCTGGGTCAGTACGTCCCCGGCCATGTGAAATCGTTCTCGGATACTGCGTTCAGAGAAAAACTGCTGAACTATCTCGCATCGCTCCCGTGATGGTAAAATGCACAGAATATTCCGGGATAGCCTCATCGCGTATCTGTGTTTTAAAGAACAATTGCGTGCTTGCCTTTTTCGGCAAAGTGTGTTAATTTTTCTTACAGGAAGAATGTTCTTTTCCAACCTTCTAAAACATGAACAATCCTGACGATAAAAAGGAGGGACGTGTATGAATGTGATGGAGGTATACGAGGAAGCAGCAAGGGAGAGACTCAGGACGGAGAACCCGGAGTACCGGAAGTGGGAAGCAGGAGCACAGAGAGCTCGAACAGACGCTTGATGACCTTCGAAACCCACCGGTATCTCACTCCTGAGGAAGAAATTGAGCGGAAAACGGCTTCAGAAACTGAAACTGGCGGCAAAAGACAGGATGATGGAAATGATCAGGCGCACCAAAGCGGGCAGGCCTGACAAAGTAAAGGCAAGGGACGAACACCTTGCCTTTTGTGTTTTCTCCAGCGAGAAACCATGAAATCCCTCTTTACAGAGAGTGATAAAGGGGGATTTTTTTATTGACTCTTTCCCTGTATCTATGTTAAAAATATATAACTATTTTCCCATATGGAGACACCATTTTGAGAAGTGACAGGATCAAGAAAGGCCTGGAGCGGGCGCCGCACAGGTCTCTTTTGTTTGCCACGGGCATCACCCGGAACGAGCTCGACAAGCCCATGATCGGCGTGGCCACGAGCTTCACCGACCTGATCCCGGGCCATATCGGCATGCGCGACCTCGAGCGGTTCATCGAGAAGGGCGTGCATGCCGGCGGCGGCTGGCCGCTGTTCTTCGGCATCCCCGGCATCTGCGACGGCATCGCCATGGGCCACGCGGGCATGCACTACTCGCTGCCGTCGCGCGAGCTGATCGCCGACATGGTCGAGTCCGTTGCCATGGCCCATGCCTTCGACGGCCTGGTGCTGCTCACGAACTGCGACAAGATCACGCCGGGCATGCTCATGGCCGCGGCGCGGCTCAATATCCCGACGATCGTCGTGACCGCCGGGGCCATGCATTCCGGGCAACTATCAAGGCAAGCGGGTGAACCTGATCAGCGCCTTCGAGGCCGTGGGCAAGGTCCGGAAGGGCGAGATGTCCGAGCGCGAACTTGCCGAGCTCGAGACCTGCGCCTGTCCCGGCGCCGGGTTCGTGCCAGGGCATGTACACGGCGAACACCATGGCCTGCGTCACCGAGTCGCTCGGCATGAGCCTGCCCGGGATGCGCCACGGCGCTCGCCGTGTCCGGTGAAAAGCGCCGGATCGCCTTCGAGAGCGGCAAGCGGATCGTCGAGCTGGTGAAGGAAGATCTCACGCCGCGCAAGATCATGACCAAGAACGCCTTCGAGAACGCCATCCGCATCGACATGGCGCTCGGCGGCTCGACGAACACGACGCTGCATATCCCGGCGATCGCGCACGAGGCGGGCATCGAACTGTCGATCGACGACTTTCGACACGATCAGCCGCACGACGCCGCATATCTGCAACATGCTGCCCGGCGGTCCGACCTATATGGAGGACCTGGATGCCGCAGGCGGCATTCCCGGGGTGCTGTCGCGGTTCAAGAAAGTGCTCAAGACATCGCCGACGGTGAGCGGCAAGTCGATCGTCGAGATCGCGAAGGCAGGGCCGTGTCAGGAACGACGACGTCATCCGGCCCCTCGACAAGGCCTATCACAAAGAGGGCGGCATCGCCGTGCTCTCGGGCAACCTTGCGCCGAACGGCTCGGTGGTCAAGCAGACCGCGGTGAGCGACGAGCATGATGCAGTTCGAGGGCAAGGCCATCGTGTTCGATTCCGAGGAAGACGGCCATGAAGGCCATCATGGGCGGGCAAGATCAAGGCCGGCCATGTGCATCGTGATCCGCTACGAAGGGCCCAAGGGCGGGCCGGGCATGCGCGAGATGCTTTCGCCCACGTCGGCCATCATCCGGCATGGGGCTCGGTGAATCCGTCGCGCTTCATCACCGACGGCCGGTTCTCGGGCGGCACGCAGGGGCCCGTGCATCGGCCACGTTTCGCCCGAGGCCGCGGAAGGCGGCCCCATCGCGTCGTGCAGAACGGCGACAGGATCATCCTCGATATCCCGAACCGGAAGCTCGAGGTCAAGCTGTCCAAGGCGGAGATCAAGAAACGGCTGGCAGCGTGGAAGCCGCGGGAGCCGAAGATCAAGTCCGGCTGGCTCGCCCGCTATGCGAAGGTCGTTACCTCGGCGAACACGGGAGCGATCGTAAAAGCGTAAAATGCGAAGTTGAGAGGTTGGAAGCGAGAAGTGCGAAACAACAGCCGCCCTTTTCTCATCTTCGCAACCTCGCACCTTCATAACTTCCTGATTCAAACAGGGTGAATCATGTCCAGCAAAGAGATCACCGGCGCGGAAATATTTCTTGAATGTCTGAAGAAGGAGAAGGTCGACACGCTCTTCTGCTATCCCGGCGGCGTGGTGCTCAAGATCTTCGACGTTCTCTATGGGCAGAAGGACCTCCGCATCATCCTGCCGCGGCATGAGCAGGGCGGCGTGCATATGGCCGACGGCTATGCCCGCTCCACGGGCAAGGTCGGCGTGGCGCTCGTCACGTCGGGCCCGGGCGCCACGAACGTGGTCACCGGCCTTGCCACGGCGTACATGGATTCCATCCCGCTCGTGGTGTTCACCGGCCAGGTGCCCACGGCGCTTATCGGCAACGACGCGTTCCAGGAAGCGGACATCGTCGGCATCACGCGGCCCTGCACCAAGTACAACTTCCTGGTCAAGGACGTGAAGGAACTTGCCCAGACCATCAAGGAAGCCTTCTATATCGCTTCGACCGGCAGGCCGGGTCCGGTGCTCATCGACCTCCCGCGGGACGTGGTGACGAACAAGGCGGAGTTCCACTATCCCGAAAAAGTCGAGATCCGGAGCTATAATCCGACGGTCGAAGGCAACAAGCGGCAGATCAAGCAGGCGGCCGAGGCCATCGCAACGGCCAAGAAGCCGGTCGCCTATATCGGCGGCGGCGTGATCCTCTCCAATGCCGCCGCGGAGATCCTCGAGTTCGCCGAGATCACGAAGATCCCGGTGACCCACACGCTGATGGGCATCGGCGGGTTTCCCGGGCACGCATCCGCTCTCGCTCGGCATGCTCGGCATGCACGGGACCTACTATGCCAACATGGCGATCCACAATTCGGACCTCATCGTCGCCATCGGCGCGCGGTTCGACGACCGGGTGACCGGCAAGGTGGAGGGGTTCGCGCCCGAGGCCAAGATCATCCATATCGACGTGGACCCGACGTCCATCCGGAAGAACGTGCGCGTGGATATCCCGATCGTGGGCGATGTGAAGCACGTGATGGTGGAACTCAACAAGGAACTGCACGCCGTCAAGGAACCGTGGGACGCGATCCGCAAGAGCTGGCTCAAGCAGATCGACGCCTGGCGCGAAGAACGGCCGCTGTCCTATGAATCGCCGACGAGGTCATCAAACCGCAGTTCGTGATCGAGAAGCTCTACGAGGTCACCGGCGGGATGCCATTATCGTGACCGACGTGGGCCAGCACCAGATGTGGGCCGCGCAGT
>CAWIIS010000004.1:0-363208 GCA_963836175.1 Nitrospirota bacterium | reverse complement strand
TCTCGGCGGCACGACGGAGTCCGCGCCTCGCCGGTCGGGAACATCCAGCACCAGCCAAAGCCCTCATCTCCTCACCGCCGTCGCCGGCGCGGAAAAGCTCCGCTGGTCGGCCGTGCGTCCACGGACGCCGGCCCCACCGCCGCCTGGCCGCCACCGGCGGCGCGGCCACGAGGGGCGTGTGCGGTGGTGCAGCCGCGGAGCGGCGCCGTCACCACCGTCGTCGACGACGGCAAGATCATCGGTGACGACGAAACCCGCACCGGTGGTGTGCGGCCGATGATGACGGTCTGGGACGAGGTCTGTTCGGCCAGCCCTGTTCCCGAGCTCTCGGCCGCCGCCGCCGACCCGTCGGCGATGACGCATGCATGGCTGTTCACCGGTCCACCCGGCTGCCGCTCGGTCGCGCCGCCCGTTCGCAGCGCCGCTGCGGGCCCGTCCACGGATGTGGCGAGTGCCCCGTGCCACACCGTCTGATGGGCGGACGCAGCACTGACGTCCGGCGAGGAGCTTGCGGGAGGGCCGTCATCTCGGTGACCGGATGCGGGCGCTCGTCCAATCGCCGCGCGTCAACCGGTCCCGCCGGCGCACCGGATCCTATCATTACGGACGCGGACCGCCTCACGGAGGGCGCGGCGAACGCCCTGCTAGGCGGTGGAAGAACCGTCGGAGCAGGCGGTGTTCCTGCTCTGCGCGCCGTCGGCGGACGACGTGTCGGCCACCATCCGTTCGCGATGCCGTCGGGTGGCGCTGCGCAGCGCGTCCGACGCGGTCGCGGCCGTCCTCACCACCCGCGACGGATTCGACCCCGCAGTGGGCGGCCTGGGCGGCGTCGGCTGCGGCTGCTCGGCCGCGCCACCTGGCCCGCGACCCCGGAGGCCGCAGCTGCTGCGGAACGCGTCCTGGCGGTCCCGCTGGGCCTGCGGGGCCCTCGGCGACGCGTTCAGCACCGCGGCGGAGCTGGACCGAGGCGCCACCGCCGAGGCCGACGACCTCAGCGGCGATCGCGATGCCGCCGAACGCGAGGAAGCTGGCATCGCGATCGGCGCCGGCGGCATCGGCAAGGGGGCGTTGCGGCCGCGGCCCGGCGGGGCGAAGGCCGCCGAGAAGGAGCTGGAGAAGTGCCAGAAGGTGCGGAACACGCGCACCCGGCGCGACTTGTCGGACCTCGCCCTGATCGACCTCGCCGGGTTCTACCGCGACGTGCTCGTCGCCGGTTCGGGCGCACAGGTCTCGCTCACCAACGCCGACCGTGCCGGCGACGTGGAGCGCGCGGCGCGGGAGTGGCCACCCGAGTCGGCGCTGCGGCGCCTGGAAGCGGTCCTGGCCTGCCGGGAGGGGCGCTTGACTGCAACGTCAAGGCTGATCGCGGTCTCGGTCTCCACGAAGGGTGCGCGGTTAGGCGCGGTTGCACTGCGACCGTGAGGAATATGGCCGGCATTCACTCAGCAAGCGCGCGTACTGCTACGACTGGGCGCAGTTCACCACGTGCCCGGCACTTGACCAATCCCCGGCCGGCTCCGGGAATCCGGGCCGCGGGTAGGCGGCCTCGTCCACGAGCCGCCAGAGTGCGCGCGCCGCTGCTGCCCAGGGCAGCAGCCAGTAGAAGGGACTGCGCAGCGTCCGGAACGCGCCGACGTAGATCGTCAAGCCGAGGCCGGCGGCTCCACCAGCCACCCACAGCACCTACTGGGGAGCACGGCCGGGGAGCATCAGCGCGACCAGGACGGTCGCGAGCAGTGAGGACGTCTCACCCCCGCCGTCTGCAAGTGTCAGCGGCCGGCGGCACAGATACAGGGTCTGCAGGTCGCCCTCGATCCGTCGCGACCGCCGACGCAACCAGCCGTCGACCTGGTCGCCACGTGCTGCCCGGGCTCGAACGGTTGCGGCTGCCCATCCCGATCGGCGGCTCGTCGAGCCACTTCAGGACGCGCGGCCTGCGCATGCTCGGCGGCTGGGACCCGTTCAACGTCACCGAGGACGCCGACCTCGGGATCCGCGCCGCCGCGCTGGGCCGCACCGTCAGCGTGATCGACTCGACGACCTCCACGCAGGCGAGCCCGACGGTCGACGGCTGGTTGCGTCGGCGGTCGCGACGGATCGAGGGCGACCTGCAGACCCTGCTGGTGCACCTGCGCCGGCCGCTGACACTTGTGCAGACGGCGGGGGTGCGCCGGACCGCGCGTTCGCGCTGCTCTGGGCGGCCCCTGATGACGTCCCTGCTCGCGCCGCCGCTGTTCGCGACCGTCCTCGTCGCGCTGATGCTCCCCGGCCTGCTCCCCGAGTGGGTGCTGTGGGTCAGCCTGGTCGACCTGCTCGCCGGCCTCGGCTTGACGATCTACGTCGGCGCGTTCCGGACGCTGCGCAGTCCCTTCTACTGGCTGCTGCATTCGGCAGCGGCGTACACGGCGCTCTGGCGGCTCGTGACGAGGCCGCACTACCGGGCCGGTCCCCGGCCCGGCCGGCCCGGATTCCGGAGCCGGCCGGGGGTCGCCGGTCAGTCCGTGACCGCCGAGGACGTGGTGAACTGCGCCGAGTCGTAGTACGCGCGCAGCTTGCTGAGTGAATGTCGGCCATGTTCGGAGGGCTACCCTCACGGCCGGCGGTCAATCGCGCCTGACATTGGTCACCCTTGGTGGAGGGCGACCAGCATCGCCTCGAGCGCGATCAGCGGTTTGACGTTGCGGTCGAGCGCCTCCCGGCAGGCCAGCACCGCTTCCAGGCGCCGCAGCGCCGACTCGGGTGGCCACTCCCGCGCCGCGCGCTGCACGTCGCCGGCACGGTCGGCGTTGGTGAGCGCGACCTGCGCGCCCGAACCGGCGACGAGCACGTCGCGGTAGAACCCGGCGAGGTCGATCAGGGCGAGGTCGAGCACGTCGCGCCGGGTGCGCGTGTTGCGCATCTTCTGGCGCTTCTCCAGCTCCTTCTCGGCGGCCTTCGCCCGCCGGGCCGCGGCCGCGACGCCCTTGCCGATGCCGCCGGCGCCCATCGCGATGCCGAGCTCCTCGCGTTCGGCGGCGTCGCGATCGCCGCTGAGGTCGTCGGCCTCGGCGGTGGCGCCGCGGTCCAGCTCCGCCGCGGTGCTGAACGCGTCGCCGAGGCCCCGCAGGCCCAGCGGGACCGCCAGGACGCGTTCGCGGCGGCTGCGGGCCTCGGGGTCGCGGGCCAGGTGGCGGGCGCGGCCGATGTGGCCGCCGCAGACCGACGCCGCCCACCGCGCGGTGTCGGGGTCGAATCCGTCGCGGGTGGTGAGGACGGCCGCGACCGCGTCGGACGCCGGGCTGCGCAGCGCCACCCGCCGGCACCGCGACCGGATGGT
Source organism: Nitrospirota bacterium (assembly GCA_963836175.1). Taxonomy (GTDB): domain Bacteria; phylum Nitrospirota; class UBA9217; order UBA9217; family UBA9217; genus GWC2-56-14. The sequence goes on along the minus strand of CAWIIS010000004.1, from coordinate 359,892 downwards.
GGCCGACACGTCGTCCGGGTGCTCGGACGGCGCGCAGAGCAGGAACACCGTCTGATCCGACGGCTCCTCGACGGCCTTGAGCAGGGCGTTCGAGGCGCCCTCGGTGAGGCGGTCCGCGTCCGTGATGATCACGATCTGGTACCGGCCGACGGCCGGTTGGCGGGCGGCGAGCTGGACGAGCGCGCGCATCTCGTTCACGCCGATCGACAGGCCCTCCGGGACGACCTCGCGGACGTCGGTGTGCGTGCCGCGCCATCGCGGTGTGGCAGGACGGCGCACTCCCCGCAGCCGTGCCGGGGGCACTGCAGAGCGGCGGCGAAGGCGCGGGCGGCGACCGACCGGCCGGAGCCGGGCGGGCCGGTGAACAGCCACGCGTGCGTCATGGCCGACGGGTCTTCGGCGGCGACCGAGAGCTCGGCGACGGCGTCGGGCTGGCCGACGACCTCGTCCCAGACCGTCATGATCGCCGCCTCCGGTGCCAGAACCGCACCGGTGCGGGTTTCGCACCGCTCGTGGCGATCTTGCCGTCGTCGACGACGGTGGTGACGGCGCCGCTCCCCGCGGCTGCGCCGGCCGGGGCCGCGCCCGCCGTGGCCGCGCCGCCGGTGGTGGGGCCGGCAGGGCCCGCGGCGGCGGGGACCGGCGTCCGTGGACGCACGGCCGACCGGCGGAGTTTCCGCGCCGGCGACGGCGGTGAGGGGAGTGGGGCTTTGGCTGGTGCTGGGAATCGTTCAACGGCGGGGCGCTGGACCCCGTGGTGCCACCAGGCCCGTTCTTGGACACCGGCGGGGTGGGCAGCACCGGGGTCAGCGCGGCGAGCACCCTCCGGGCGACCTCGTCCGGCGTGCCCTCCGCCTCGACCACGACGTAGCGATGCGGCTCGGCCGCGGCCATCCGGGTGAGCAGCCGCCGGACCCGCAGGTGCTCCTCACCGGGCAGCCCGGGATCGGGGTGGTGTCGTCGCCGGCCGGGACGTCCGCCTCGGCAGGCGCGGGCGCGCGGTCGAGCAGCACCGAGACGTCCGGGCCGCAGCCGCCCGGTCGCGAAGGCGGCGAGGCTCTCCAGCTCGGCGGCGTCCAGCTCGGCCTGCATCCGGTCGGCCGTCGACCCCGAACTGCACCAGCGGGCTGGCGAGGAACCGGTCGGCCACCACGACCGCGCCGTCGGCGAGCGCGGGCCGGACGACCCGCTCGACGAGATCCGCCGCGCGCCGCGGCCTCGGCCAGCGCGCCCGCCCGCGCGCCCGGACAGGCTCCTGGACGGCGGCGCACCGGCTCGGCCCGCAGCTGGCCGGGACCGGCCACGACCACCCGGTGCCCGCGCTCGCGCAGCGCGCCGACCAGCCGCTGCGCCTGCTCGGCCGTCTCCGCTCCGCGTGGCGCCCTCGACCGCGATCAGCACCCCGGATCCCCCGCGCCGCACGCCCCGGCGCAGCGCGGCGAGCAGGTCGGGCAGCAGCGGCTCGGTGCGCCGGTCGTCCATCTGCCGGTAGGCGAGCATCCCGACGACCGCGGCGATCGACGCCGCCCGCCAGCATGACCACGCGGGTGCCGTCGATGCGGTACGGGTAGCCGAACAGCTCGACCGTGCGCGCGCTGACCAGACCGACGATCAGCGGGACCAGCGCCATCGAGCCGAGCAGCGTCAGCCGCACGATCGACTGCACGAACGCCACGATCCGCCCGCGCACCTCGTCGGCGACCTGCGCGCCGATGATCGTCAGGCCGGTGAGGAACGCGATCCCGGCGAAGCCGCCGACCAGCCCGACCGCGGCGATGGCGACCGTCAGGTGCGGGGCGAGCGCGACCAGCACCAGCGCGCAGCCGGCGGCGACGATGGCCGTGCCGAACAGCCGGTTGTGCGGCAGCCGCCGGGACAGCCGCGGCGCGGCGCCCATGCCGATCGCCAGCCCGACGAAGACGGCGATGAACAGCATCCCGTACGCGGCGTTGCCCCCGCCGAGGCTGGCGGCGTACAGCGTCGCCGAGCCGATGACGATGCCGCCGGCGGTGAACGCCCCGATGATCCCGATCACCAGCCCGCGGACCAGCGGCGTGCTCGCGACGAACTGCAAGCCGTCGCGCAGCAGGGCGAGCAGCCCCGGAGCGGCCGCGCGGCGCTGCGCGGCCCGGCCGGAGATCTCGCGGATGCCGAACCAGACCGTGGTGGCGGTGAGCAGGTAGGCCAGCCCGTTCAGCACCAGCGCGACGTACGCGGTGGAGATCTCGCGGCGTCGACCCCGGCAGGAACCCGCCGAGGCCGGAGATCACCGTGAACAGCCCGGACGCGGTGATCACCGCGACGCCGTAGGTCATCACCAGGGCGAGCTGGTTCGCGGTCTCGATCTGGTCCGGGCGGCGCAGCAGGTTCGGCACCGACGCGTCCTTGGCCGGGATCCAGAACAGCGCGCACATCTCGATGAGCAGGGTGGCGACGAGCAGCCACCACAGCGACCCGACCAGCGGGATCGACAGGAACAGCGCGAAGCGCAGCAGGTCGCAGACGACCATGACGCGGCGCCGGTCGAACTTGTCGGCCAGCGCACCGGCCAGCGGGCCCAGCACGAGGGCGGGCAGCAGCTTGGTGGCGACGACGCCGCCGAGGGCGAAGCTCTGCGCCTGGTAACCGGTGGCGAGCTGGGTGGCGAGCGCGGAGAGGGCGAGGAGGCTCAGCCAGTCGCCCGTCGCCGAGACGGCCGTGACGAGCCAGAGGCGGCGGAACGCGGGGATGGCCAGCACGCTGCGCACGCGGTGCGCCGTGGGAGCGGCGGCGTGGGGCAGGCCGGCCGGGGTGACCCGGACGGAGGCGGGTGGGTGCCGGAGACGATCGCACCCACCCCCTCGGTGCCGACGCTCGGCAGCTCAACTCGCGACTGGGCTGCACCCCGGTGGTGCATCCTCGCTGCCAGGGTAGCCGGGGGGTCCGACAGTTCCCGGTATCGGCACGTTCGCCGGTGCTCAGCGGCCGGCGATGAGCTCCGCTCAGTCCGTCAGTTGTCACCCCGCCGCGCGGTCAGTTGTCGTCCCCGCCGTCGTCGCTGTCGCCGCCGTTGTCGCCGTCGCTGTCGTCGCCGCTGTCACCGGGCGGCGCGGGCGGCGGGGGTACCTCGCCGCTGCTGATCTGCAGCAGGATCGTCTCGCCGGGCAGCGCCGTGCCGTTCGGGTTCTGCCCGACGACGGTGCCCCGGTCGGCGCGGTTGTCGACGGTGCGGGTGGAGACCTTCCAGCCGGCGCGCTCCAGGATCGCGCGGGCGTCGTTCTGGCCGCGGCCGACGACGTTGGGCACCTTCGACTCGGCGCCGCCCTCGGTGTAGCGGGGGTCCGTCGGCGGCAGCGGCTGCACCGGCTGGCCGTCCAGCAGCGGCTTCATCGCGCCGAACCAGGTCTCGGCGGGGGTCTTCCCGCCGAAGATGTTCCCCTCGCGGCACGGGAACGGCGCACCCGGCGCCGTCGCACAGCGGTCGGGGCGAGTTGGAGTTGTCGAACGTGATCACCGCACCCGCCATCTGCGGGCACGATCCCGATGAACGCCGCCGACTTGTGCTGCTGGGTGGTGCCGGTCTTGCCCGCCATCGGCCGGTTCCAGCCCACCTGCCCGGCGGCCGCCCGCCGCGGTGCCGCCGGGCTGGTCGTCCTTGCTCAGCGCCGTCAGCAGCGTGTTCGCCAGGCCCGGCTCGACGGCCTGGTCGCACGGCGGCCTCGGTGACCGGCACCGGCTGGCCGTTCGGCGTCGGTGACCGACTCGATCGGGCTGCGGCGGGCACCACTTGCCGCCCGACGGCCAGGGTCGCGCCGACGTTGGACAGCTCCAGCACGCTGGTCGGGCTCACCCCGAGGGTGAACGAGGCCTGCTTCTGGGCCTTGGTGACCTCGGCGATCGACCGGTCGGTGCGCCGCCCGGTGTTCGGGTCGACGAACGGGGTGGTCGCCAGCGACTTCATGCCCAGCCGCACGGCCATGTCCACCACGTCCGGGACGCCGGTGAACTCCTCGAGCTTGATGAACGCGGTGTTCGGCGACTGGGCCAGCGCGTCGGTGATCGACAGCCGGTCCGGGTAGTTGCCCGGCGTTGGCCACCGGGATCGGCCGGCCGTTGCCGTCGACGTAGATCGGGGAGGCGTACCCGGACGGCGGCACGGTCATCTGGTAGTTGATGCCCAGCCCCTTCTGCAGCGCCGTCGCCGTGGTGAAGATCTTGTACACCGAGCCCGCGCCCAGGTTCACCGGCTCGTACGGCAGCCCGTAGCTGGTCTCCTGCTTGCCGGCGTCGAGCCCGAACGTGCGGCTCGACCCCATCGCCAGCACCCGGTGCTGGTCCTGCCCGGGCGCCACGATCGCCATCACGTTCGGCGACGTTCGGCTGCGTCCGCGGGCACCTCGGCGTTCAGCGACGCCTTCATCTTCTCCATCACGTTGCGGTCCAGCGTGGTCTTGATCGTGTAGCCGCCGCGCAGGATCTGCTCCATCGGGAACCCGGCCTCGGCCAGGTAGTCCGTGACGTACTTGCAGAAGAACCCGGCGTCCCCCGCGCCGATGCACCCGTTCGTGCGGGTGCCCAGCGGGTTCGCGATGCCCAGCGGCTCGGCCAGCGCCTGCTGCGCCTGCGCCCTGGTCGATCATCCCCTGCTCCTGCATCTGGATGATCACCAGGTTGCGCCGGTCCAGCGCGGCCTCCGGGTTGGCGACCGGGTCGAACTGCGGTGGTCGAGCGCACCATCCCGGCCAGCAACGCCGCCTGCGGCCACGGTCAGCTGGTCGGCGGTGGTGTTGAAGTAGGTGCGCGCCGCCGCGGACGACCCCGTAGGCGCCGTTGCCCCAGAACACGATGTTCAGGTAGCGGGCGAGGATGTCCTCCTTGCGACAGCGACCGCTCCATCTGCAGCGCGATCCGCGCCTCCCGCAACTTGCGGGCCGGGGTCTGCTCGGTCGCCTTCAACCGCTCGGCCTCGGTCTGCGCCTCCACGTACAGCAGGTAGTTCTTCACGTACTGCTGGGTCAGCGTCGAGGCGCCCTGCACCACGTCGCCGGACGCCGAGTTCGCCACCACCGCGCGGATCGTGCCCTGCCAGTCCACCCCCTGGTGCTGGTAGAACCGCCGGTCCTCGACCGCGACGATCGCCGCCTTCATCGCGGGCGAGATCTGATCCGCCGGCACCGGGTCGCGGTTCTGGTCGAACAGGTAGGCGATCGGGGTGCCGGCCGAGTCCGTGATCGTCGAGGTCTGCGGCAACTGCCCGGTCGCCAGGTCCGTCGACACGCTGTTCACGCTGTCGCCCGCCTCGTTGGACACCATCCCGAGCGCCAGCGCGCCCGGGAACGCCATCCCCGCCACGAGCACCCCGGCGAGCACGCACAGCGCAAGCAGCATGCCGACCGGTCGGAGCAGGTGACGGGGGGGCTTCACGATCGACCAGGGTACGCGGACCGGCGTCCGCGCCGTGCCGGCACGCGCAAAATTGAGTAGATCTGCCGGGTGTTCGGTGGAACCGCGTCGCTCACAGCATTCGTCTGTGGGTGTCGCCCCGCACTTTCCGGAGGGGTGACGACGAGGGGAGCACAGGGATGCCGAGCAGTGACAACTGTCCGGGGCAGAACTGGCGTGTGGCGGCGCGGTGCCGCACGGCCGACGCCGAGGGACTGTTCGTGGCGGGGGCGCGCCAGCGGGAGGCGCGCGGCTTCTGCCGGACCTGTCCGGTGCGCACCGAGTGCCTCGCGCACGCGCTGGACCACCGGGTCGAGTTCGGGGTGTGGGGCGGGATGACCGAGCGGCAGCGCCGTGCGCTGCTGCGGCGCCCGGCCGGAGGTGGCGTCGTGGGCGGAGCTGCTGACGGCGGCGCAGCGGGCGCACGACGCGGAGCATCAGCCGGCCGAGTCGGCGGAGTCGGCGGCCGACGCGCAGCCGGCCGGGGTGCCGGTGACGTCCGGGGCGGCGCCGTGAGCGTCGCCGGACGGTCGAGGCCACGGCACTCCGGCGACGCTCGCGGTGGGGGTGTGCGTGGACCGCCGCACCGGCACCCCACGTCGGCGGTGCGCGCTGCTGGTGAACACTCCTGCGGGTGAGCGCCGCCGTCCCCGCCCCGCGCTCCGTGGTGGCCGACCCCGTCGCGGAGCTGGCGGCCGGTCGGGAGGTCGACCTCGGCTCGGCCGAGCTGCCTGCGGATGCGCTGGCCACGGTGCTCGCCGCGGCCGGCGGTCCGCTGCGCCTGCGCCGAGCCACGGTGACCGGGCGGCTCGCGCTCGTCGGAGCGCGGATCGAGCGGTCGGTGGAGCTGCGCGATTGCACCTTCACCGCGGCGCCGGACCTGCACATGGCCGAGTTCACCGGCCTCGCGCTCACCGGGTGCCGGATGCCCGGGCTGCAGGCCGGGAACCTGCGGGTCACCGCGGACCTGCTGCTCAACGACGGCTTCGTGGCCGACGGCCCGGTGCGACCTCACGACGCGCAGATCGGCGGCTCGTTGCGGCTGTCCGGCGGGCGGCTGGACGGCGGGGGCGACCGGCGTTGATCGCCGACCGGGTCGTCGTCGGGGCACCTGCTACGCGCGCCGGCTGCGCAGCAACGGCGAGCTGCGGCTGCCGGGCGCCCGCATCACCGGCGACCTCGACCTCGCCGGCGCCGAGCTCACGGGCCCGACCGGCGACGCGCTCGACCTCACCGGCGTGGCCGTCGGCGGCAGCCTGCTCGCCGGCCGGCACGCGCGGATGCCGGACCTCGCCTTCACCGCGACCGGCCGGGTGCTGCTCGTCGGGCGCCCGGATCGGGGGCGACCTCGTGTTCTCCGGCGCCCGCATCGAGCGCTCCGACGACCCTCCCGACCCGCCGGAGGACGCCGCGGAGGGCAGCCGGACGCCGGTGCTGCCCGGCGGGATCGTCGACGCCGGCGGCGTGCCTGGTCGCCGACCGCGTGCGCGTCGAGGGCAACCTGGAGCTCGACGACGGGCTGCACACCACCGGCACGGTCCGGCTGCCCAACGCGTACGGTCGGCGGTACCTGCGGCTGTCGGGTGCGCGGCTGTCGGGCCGCAGGGCTCGGAGCGGGGATCGCGCTGCTCGCCGACGGCATGGAGGTGGGCGGCGACCTCGAGGGCCGCGACAACGGCCGCGGCGCGCTCGCCTGCGCCGGGCAGGTGCGGCTGGTCGACGCGCACGTGCGCGGCACGCGCGAGCCTCTCGGGCGTCACGCTCGCCGCGCCCGACGGCTACGCGCTGCTCGCCGACCGGCTGCGCGTCGGCGGCGAGCTCTACCTGCGCCGCCTGCGCTGCGCAGGGCACGATCCGGCTGCAGAACGCCGAGGTCGGCGCCACGCTCGACTGCACCGGCGCCCGCGCTGGACCGCCCGCGGCTGCGCCCGGACGGCACGCGTGCGCCCGTCGCTGGACGCTCCGCGCGGCCACGATCGGCAAGGACCTGCTGTGCCGTCGACGGGTTCACCGCGGCCGGCGGGGTGCGGCGTCCGGCGTGACGGAGGCGCGCAAGTCGGTCCAGTTCGTCGACGCGACGCTGTGGGCACGTCGGACGCCGGCTACGCCCGGTACGCGCTCAACGCCTACGGCCTCGTGACCACCGACCTCGTCGCTCCGAGCCGGCCGTCCCGCCCGGCGGGGCGCCGTGCGGCTGGCGCAGGCGCGGGTCGGCACGTTCAGCCGACTCCGCGGAGCTCTGGGCCGCCGAGCGCGGGGTCGACCTCGACCGGCTTCGACTACGACCAGCTGATGCACGACACCCGCGAGATCGACCTCCGCACGCGGCTGCGCGTGGCTCGAGCAGGTCGATGCCCGACTACGCCCCGGGCCCCTACGAGCAGCTCGCGGCCGCCTACCGGCGGGCCGGCCAGGCACGGCCCAGCAGGTGGAGCGGCAGGCACGGCCGGCGAGCCGGGCTCGAGCTCGCCGTGCTGGCGCGGCCCACCCGGCGGCCGTCAGGCGCGGCCCGCGGGCTCGGCTCGTCCGCCTCCCGCACCGCCAGTGGCGCGACGGCGGGCCGTCCGCCGCGCCAGCCGCGCACCGATCTCCCGCAGGCCGTCGAGGTCGGCGACGTCGCCGGCCACCGCCGGCACCCGCGTCACCGGCACCGCCGGGGTGCGCGCGGGAGAACCGGGCGAGCAGCCGGTCCTCCCGTGCGGCGCGGTCGACCCGGTCGGCGTGCAGGCGCAGCACGGCGGCGGCGAGCGGGGCGCCGCGCAGCTCGTCCGCGGCGTCGCGGGCCCGGCGTCGCCGACAGCGGCGCGAGCACCGGGTGGGTGCGGTTGAGCACCAGCCCGGCCAGCGGCATGTCCTCGGTGCGAGAGCCGGTCGACGAAGTAGGCCGCCTCGCGCAGCGCGTCCGGCTCCGGCGCGGCGACCACGACGAACGCGGTGCCCGGCGAGCGCAGCAGCTCGTAGGTGGCGGTGGCCCGTTCCCGGAAGCCGCCGAACATCGTGTCGAACGCCTGCACGAACGCCGACGCGTCGGCGAGCATCTGGCCGCCGAGGATCGTCGACACCGCCTTGGCGAACAGCGAGAAGCCCGGCCCCGACGCACCTTGCGCAGGCTGCGGCCGCCCGCCCGGGCCGGCGCGGACAGCAGCCGGATCATCCGGCCGTCGAGGAAGGTCGACAGGCGCTGCGGGGCGTCGAGGAAGTCCAGCGCGGAGCGCGACGGCGGGGTGTCGACGACGATCAGGTCCCACTTGTCCGTGGCCGCGAGCTGGCCGAGCTTCTCCATCGCCATGTACTCCTGCGTGCCGGAGAACGAGGTGGAGATGGTCTGGTAGAAGGGGTTGGCCAGGATCTTCTCGGCGCGGTCCGGGGTCGGTGTGGGCCTGCACCATCTCGTCGAAGGTGCGGCGCATGTCGAGCATCATCGCGTGCAGCTCGCCGCGCGCCCGGTCGGCCGGTCTCGGGACGCCGGCCACGCGGCCCGGCTCGTTGCCCAGCTCCTCCAGCCCCAGCGCCTGGGCCAGCCGGCGGCCGGGTCGATGGTCAGCACGACGACCGCGCCGCCCGCGTCGGCGGCGCGCAGCGCCAGCGCGGCCGCGGTGGTCGTCTTGCCGACGCCGCCCGAGCCGCAGCAGACCACGATCCGGATCGCCGGGTCGTCGAGCAGCGCGTCGATGTCGAGCGGACGGCGGCTCACTGCGCCCGACACCCTGCGTCGCGCCAGCGCCTCCGCCAGCTCGTACAGGCCGCCGAGGTCCACGCCGTCGACCAGGCTCGGCAGCTCCAGCAGCGGCGCCCAGCTCGCGCAGCCGGGCGCATCGCCGCGGCCTCGGCCTCGACGCGCACGGCGTGCTCGACGGTCTCGGTGACCAGCCCGTCGATCATCTCGGGCGCCAGCGCGATGCCCGCCGCGCCAGCCCGGCGCGGATCCGCGCCGGCGTCCATCCGGCCGTCCGCGGCCGCGGCCACGGAGCGGTCCGGGCAGCCACTGCGGGCGCACCGCGGTTGACGATCACCGCGCCCGGCCGCAGGCCCGCGGCCTCGCAGCTCGGCGACCGCCTCGAGGGTCTCCGTGACCGGCAGGTCCTCCAGCAGCGTCACCAGGTGCACGGCGGTCTGCGGCGAGTGCAGCAGCTTGCACCACGCCCTCGCTCTGGCTGTGGATCGGGCCGCTGCGCGCGAGGTCGGCCATCGCCTTGGTCACGTCGAGGAAGCTGACGATGCGGCCGGTCGGCGGGGCGTCGAGGACGACGGCGTCGTAGACGGGCCGCCCGGCGCGGTCCGTGCGGATGACGCACTCCTTGACCTTGCCGGTGAGCAGGACGTCGCGCAGGCCGGGCGCGAGCGTGGTGGCGAACTCGATCGGCGCCCATCCGCCGCAGCGTCCGGCCGGCGACGCCGAGCTTGTAGAACATCTCGAGGTACTCCAGCAGCGCGGCCTCGACGTCGATGGCCAGCGCCCGCACCTCGCCGCCGCCGGGCGCGACGGCGATCTGCCGCTCCTCGTAGGGCAGCGGCGGCGGTGTCGAACAGCTGCGCGATGCCCTGCCGGCCCTCCACCTCGACGAGCAGCGTCCGGCGGCCGCCGGTGGCCAGCGCCAGCGCCAGCGCGGCGGCGACCGTCGTCTTGCCGGTGCCGCCCTTGCCCGAGACGACGTGGAGGCGCGACCGCGGACAGCGCGGGCGGCCAGCCGGAGGAATGCACCTCGCCAGCGTATGCGGGGGCGGGGCGACCGGCCGGTTCGAGCGGGTGAGGCGCTGGCTACAGTGCCTGCATGAGCTACCCCGGCCCCACGGTCACCCGGTGGGAGTACCTCACGGCTCCCCTGCTGATCCACAACACCAAGGCCATCCTCGACAACTTCGGCCGCGACGGCTGGGAGCTGGTCTCGGTGACCTCGGGCATGACGGCCGAGCAGCTCGTGGCCTGGTTCAAGCGCCCGGTCCAGAGCGGATGACCTCCGCTTCCGCGCGGCTGCGCGAGCTCGGCCTCACGCTGCCGTCGGTGGCGACGCCCGGCCGGGTCCTACGTGCCCGCCCGGCGCGCCGGGGCGCTGGTCTTCACCGCGGGCCAGCTGCCGTTCGTCGACGGGGCGCTCGCCGCCACCGGGAAGGTGGGCGCCGAGGTCACGCCCGGAGCAGGCGGCCGGCCTGGCGCGGATCTGCGCGCTCAACGCCCTCGCCGCGGTCGACGCGCTGGTCGGCCTCGACGCCGTCGCGGGCGTGGTGAAGGTGGTGGGCTTCGTGGCGTCCGCGCCCGGGTTCACCGGCCAGCCGGGAGTGATCAACGGCGCGTCGGACCTGCTCGCCGAGGTGTTCGGCGAGGCGGGGCGGCACGCCCGGTCGGCGGTCGGGGTGGCCGAGCTGCCGCTGGAGGCGCCGGTCGAGGTCGAGCTCGTGGTCGAGCTCGGCGTGACGCCCCTCTGGACGAATCCGGTGCCGCCGCCTGCCACGAGCTGCTGGCCCGGCTGGCCGGGCGGCTGCCCGACCGGTTGCTGTGGCGGCTGCGCGAGTGGCTGGCCACCGGCGCGCACGCGGCCGTCGCGGCGCTCCTGCCGCGGGCGCTGCTGCGCAACCGGGTCGGGCTGACCGACGACGAGCGCGACCTGCTCGAGGCGGCCGTCGCGGGGCGCGCCCCGCGCAAGCTGCTCGACGCCGTGCTGACCGTGACGGTGCCGGACGAGCCGGACGTCACGTTCCACCCCGCGCCCGATCCGGACGTCGCCGCCCTGAGCCTGCTCGCCGTCGCCCGCGGCGAGAGCGGCTGCGTCGAGCTGCGGCAGGTGCTGCGCGGCGGTGGCCGGCACGCGCAGCGGGTGGTGCTGGTGCGCGCCGAGGGTCCCCGGCCCTGGGTGCTGGGCGCCACGCTGGCCCGGGTGCTGCGCGCGCACGGCGACCCCGCGCCGTGCGTCGAGCTGCTCCCCGCGGGCGACTGCCCCGCGTACCACCGGGCCGCGCTGGCCGGCTCGACACTGCTCTGGCGTCGCCCCCCGCTTCCCGGCGCCTGACCGGCGCCTCCTTTGCGTGACGCGACGCGCGACGTCACCGCTCCCCCGTCCCAGCGCGCGAGGCGGACCGCCGCCGAGGAGGTCTCCGTGAGCGAGTTGATTTCGCCTGCAGAAGCGCAGGACTCGCGTTCACAAACGCAGGACTCGCGCCCGGACGCCCACGAGCTGCTGCTCGAGCTGGCGGGGCGGCTCGACGACGACCTGCTCGCATGGGCGCGCGAGCTGGTGGCCGTCGGCGAGGAGGGGCAGGCCGTGGAGCTCGTGTCGGCCGCTCTCGCCGCCGAGCGCGTCGCGCTGCCGCCGGCGGTGCGGACGGCGGTCGTAGCCGCGAGCCGGTCGGCGCACACGGATCTGGACGCCGAGACCGAGCTGGTACCGGCCGTGGAGGAGGGCCTGACGGGGCACCGGTTCGACGCCTCGGCCGGATCGGGCGACCGGATCGCCGCGGTGCTGGCGGGCCTGCCGGCGCGCCGGCTCGCCGGGTGCACGTTGCACCTGTCCTGGCGGCGGACGCCGGCGGGCGCCGCGCCCGGGCCGGTGCCGCGGCCGGTGGTGCTGGTCGAGACCGGCCCGGACCGTTCGGCGGACGTGTTGGCCTACCTGCTCGCCACCGAGCTGGACCGGGCCGGCGTGAAGGCGTCGGTGGAGGTGTTCACGACGGGTAACGCCCTGCCCGCGTACCACGTCGCGGCGCTCCGGTCCGCGCGGCGGATCGAGGTCGGCGCCTCGGTCATCGCACCGGCGGGGGTGGTCGTCGCCCGGACGGCGGCGGAGGCGGCGGCCCGCGCGGAGCCGCCCGCGTCGGTCGAGCCGGAACCGGCGGACGCGCGCACGGACACGGCGGCGCTGCTCGTGATGCCGTCCGGCGGCGACGCCGGGGGACCGCCCGGCGAGGCACGTCGCGCCGGACGGCGGCGTAAGCGGGAGCCGGCCGGGTCGCCCGAACCGGGGCCGGAGAGCGGTGGGCCCGGCGACGGCTCCGTGGTGAGGTCGGCCGACGGGGCCCCGGACACGGACCCGTTCCACGGCCCGCTGCGGGTTCCCCTGCTGGCGCCGCTGCTCGATCCGACGACGCCGGATGCCGACGACGAGGGGCCGCCGGCGGTCCCGACACCGATCCGTCCCGTGCCGGCGCAGCCCGCCGTCGACGAATCGGCACCGCAGCCGGTCGAGCAGCCCCCGCAGCCGGATGATGCCGAGGTCGACGGCCCGCAACCGGTCAGGTCGGGCCCGTTGGACGAGTCCAGGCCCGTCACCCCCGTCGTCGCAGCGGCCGAGCCGGCTGTTCCTGCCGAGGTCCCCGACGACGTGCCGCAGGAGTGGCAGGACGACTGGCGGTCGGGCGACTGGGCGATGCCGCCCGCCGGCCCGCCGCAGCCTCCTGCCGACCCCTCGGCGTTCGACGTGTTCGAGACGCCCTCCCCGTCCGTCGAGGACAACGCGGTGGAGCAGACCGGACGCACCGAGCTGCCGTCCCGCACCGCCCCGGACCGACCCGGTGCCGAGCTTGCGTCGCGGACCGCACCGGACCTGCTCGACCCCGCCCCGCCCGCCGGCGGACCGGAGCTGCCCTTCCGTGCGCCGGCAGGCGCACCGCCCGCGGCCGGGCTGTTCAGCGCCGGTCGGCCCCACGGCGCCGAGGGGACGGCGGCGTTCCCGCCCCAGGCCGGCCGGGAGCAGGGTGCTGCAGGCCCGATGCCGCGTCGAACCCCGGGCGGTGAGCGACCCGCCGACGCGTCGCTGTTCGACTCGCCCACTGCCCGCGTCGGCCCCCCGCCCCGCCCCGCCTCACCCCGGCCGATGACCCCGCCGCCGGATCTTGCTCCCCCGGCTGCGAGCGAGGTGCCGCTGTTCGGCGATCCGCCGCGGGACGAGCGCCGTCCCGACGGGCCGTCGCCGGACCCGGCCCGCCAGGGCCGCAGGCGCCGCCCGGATGCCGACGACCCGGAGCCCGGTCCGGCTCCCGCGCTGGAGGCGGAGCCGCCCGTGCTCGGCGGCACCGAACACGACCTCCTGGCGCAGCTGCAGGCCGAGCTCGCCGACCGGGAGCGGCGTCCGCGCCCGTACCGGCGCGGACGCAGCGCCGCCCCCGCGGTCAACGGGCACGGGGTCAACGGCCACGCCGTCAACGGCCACGGCGCCGACGGGCACGGCCCCGGCCCAGGCGCCCGCGACCCCGGGCCCGGCTGACCCAGGACGAGCAGCCCGGCCCGTGGAGGCGCATCGCGCCGCCATCGGACGTGCCCGGGGTAGCCGCGCGAGTCGGTACAAAATGGCCCGCGAATGTAACGGATGGGGTCGCCCGTTGAGCGGGCCCTGATGTCACATTCGCGGGCCAATCGGTACCGACTCGCGCGTACGTCCCGGGGGTTCCTGGGGTCGCAGGCGTGCGGGCTCGGGCGGAGAGCGGTCCGGCGTTCTACAGTCCGACGGTGTCCAGTCCAGCGCCCGCCGCGCGGCCCGCGGCCACCGTCGTCCTGCTCCGGGACGCGGCGCGGCCCGGTCCCGGCGGGGCGAGGGTGCAGGTCTTCCTGCAGCGCAGGGTCGCGGGCATGGCGTTCGCCGGGGGGATGACCGTGTTTCCCGGCGGGAGCGTCGACACCGGCGACCGGCCCGATGCCGCCCTGTGGCGGGGGCCCGGAGCCGCAGTGGTGGGCGCGGCGGTTCGGGTGCAGCCCGGACGAGGCGCGGCGCCCTGGTCGTCGCGGCGGTGCGCGAGACGTTCGAGGAGTGCGGCGTGCTGCTCGCCGGACCCGGCGGCACCACCGTCGACCCGCACGCCCGTGACGACCTGCTGGCCCGGCGCCGGACGCTCGGCGACGTCCTGGGCGCGGCCGGCCTGCCGCTGCGTGCGGACCTGCTCGCCGCCCTGGGTCCGCTGGGTCACCCCCGAGGCCGAGCCGCGGCGCTACGACACGGCGTTCTTCGTCGCCGTCGTGCCGGACGGGCAGGACGCCGACGCCCGGACCACCGAAGCCGTCGAGGCCACCTGGTGGTACCCGGCCGAGGCGCTCGACGGCGCGCAGCGCGGCGAGCTCCGCCTGATGCCGCCCACTCTGCACACCCTGCAGGAGATCGCCGAGCACGCGGACGTCGCCGCCGTTCTCGCGGCCGCGCAGTCCCGGGTGGTGCAGGTCCACCGGCCGGTGATCCACCGCGACGGCCGACGCGTGGTCGTCACGGTGCCCGGCGATCCGGAGATGGAGTTCGACGTCGATGGGCTCGTCTGAGCGGGGCATCCCGCCTACGGCGAGCTGCGCCCGGTGACGCCGCTGGCGTCGGTGCTGCTCGCGCCCAACCCCTCGCCGATGACGCTGGAAGGCACCAACACCTGGGTGCTGCGGGCACCCGGCGAGGAGGGATGCGTGGTCGTCGATCCCGGCGACGACCACCCGGAGCACCTGGAGCTGGCGGCCGGGCACGGCCCCGTCGCGCTGGTCCTGCTGACCCACCGCCACCACGACCACGCCGCGGGGCGCGCGGCGCTTCGCGGAGCTGACCGGGGCCCCGGTGCGGGCGCTGGACCCGTCGCTGGTGCTGGGTTCCGAGGCGCTCGGTCGAGGGCGACGTGGTCGCGGCCGCGGGCTGCGAGCTGCGGGTGCTCGCCACCCCCGGCCACACGTCCGACTCGCTGTCGTTCGTGCTCGCCGGCCCGGGGACGGGTCCGGCGGTGCTGACCGGCGACACCGTCCTCGGCCGCGGCACCACCGTCATCGCCCATCCGGACGGCGCGCTGGGGCCCTACCTCGGCTCCCTGCGCCGGCTCGCCGAGCTCGCCGACGGCACGACCGTGCTCCCGGGCCACGGCCCCGAGCTGCCCGACGCCCCGGGCGCGGCCACGGCACTACCTCGCGCACCGCGAGGAGCGCCTGGACCAGGTGCGCACGGCGCTGGGGGTGCTCGGGACCGGCCGCGACGGCGCGGCAGGTCGTCGAGCACGTCTACGCCGACGTCGACGAGGTGCTGTGGGGCGCGGCGGAGCTGTCGGTCCGGGCGCAGCTGGAGTACCTGCGCGGCTGATCGCGCGCGTGCGCGAGACCGAGCGAACGCGGCGTTCGGTAAGTCAGACCGAGCGAACGCCGCGTTCGCTCAGCTCGCGGGCCAACTGCGGCTGCGGGGCCGGGGCGAGGGTGTGCCGGCGCGCCCAGAGGACGGCCGCGAGCAGCACGCCGGCCACCCCGCCTGCCAGGAACGCCGCCGACGGTCCGGACCGCTCCACCACCACCCGGTGACCGACTGCCCCGCGGCCACGCCCAGCGTGATCGCCGTGATCACCCAGCCGAACGCCTCCGTCGCCGTGCCCGCGGGCGTCGCGACCTCCAGCGCCAGCGACTGCGCCGTGACCTGCGGGGTGATCACCGCACCGGCCACGAGCATCACGATCGTGAGCCCGACCAGCGAGCTTCCCGCGGCCGCCATCGCCGCCGACGAGCACGCCGAACGCCCCGAGCAGCACGGGCAGGCGCAGGTGCAGCGCACGCGGCCACGGACGCAGCGAGTAGAGCAGCCCCGCCAGCACCGAGACCACCGACCACGCCGAGATCAGGATCCCGCCCAGGATCCGCGATCCGGCCTCGGCCGCGACCGCGGGCACCCCGACCTCGACCCCGCCGACGACCAGCCCGAACCCGAGCCCGGCCAGCGCGACCGTCAGCACGCCGGGCAGCGCCAGCACGCCGATCATGCCCAGCGGGCCGCTGCGTACCGCCGGCGTCGTGGCGCGCACGGCGGAGGTGAGCGCGAAGCCGGCGGTGCCCACGACCGTCGCCAGCCGCCGCCACGACCAGGCCGATGCCGGGCCACGGCGCCGCGGCCAGCAACGCCGCCAGGGCCGGGCCGAGGATGAAGAAGACCTCCATGCTGATCGCCTCGTAGTTGTAGGCGACGCACGCGCAGCCGGCCCGGGCGGCACCAGCCGGCCCCACAGTGCGCGGGACGAGCCGGGCAGCGCGGGTTGGACGGCTCCCGCGACCGCCGCAGCCCCGACCACCAGGGCCAGCGGTGCGTCCCGCTCCACCGCGGCGATCAGCGCGGCCGCGGCGCCGGCGAACAGCACCGCAGCCGCCAGCAGCGGCCGGGTCGGACCGAGCCGGTCCACCAGCCGTCCCTGCGCGACCGACCCGAGCGCGACACCCACGAGCGAGCCGGCCGACACCAGCCCGGCCTTGGCGAACGAGCCCGTCGCGCCCTGGACGTAGAGCAGCGTCGCCAGCGCGTACATGGCCACCGGCAGGCGCCCGACCGCGGAGAACAGCGCCGGCGCGGCCGCACCGGGGGCGGTCAGCGCAGCGCGGTACGCGGACAGGGAGGCCGACTCCGCGTGCGGCCGGCTCGACGTCGAGGACACGCCGTCCAGGGTCGCACATTCTGGTACTGACGTACCAGAATATTTTCCGAGCCCCGGAGCTGCTAGCGGGCGCGGCGGGCCAGCCGCTCGGGGTCGAGGATCAGCACGCTCTTGCCCTCCAGGCGCATCCAGCCGCGGTGGGCGAAGTCGGCGAGCGCCTTGTTGACCGTCTCCCGCGACGCGCCGACGAGCTGCGCGATCTCCTCCTGCGTCAGGTCGTGCGTGACCCGCAGCGCGCCGCCCTCCTGCGTCGCCGAACCGCTGCGCCAGCTGCAGCAGCTGCTTGGCCACGCGGCCGGGGACGTCGGTGAAGATCAGGTCGGCGAGGTTGTTGTTGGTGCGGCGCAGCCGGCGGGCCAGCACCCGCAGCAGCTGCTCGGCGATCTCGGGGCGGTCGGCGATCCACGCGCGCAGCGCGTCGCGGTCCATCGAGACGGCGCGCACCTCGGTGACGGCCGTGGCGCGTCGACGTCCGCGGGCCCGGGTCGAAGATCGACAGCTCGCCGAACATGTCCGACGGGCCCATGATCGTCAGCAGGTTCTCCCGGCCGTCCGGGGACCTGCGGCCGATCTTCACCTTGCCGGAGACGATGATGTAGAGCCGGTCGCCGGGCTCGCCCTCGGCGAAGATGACGGCGCCGCGCGCGAACTCCGCAGGCTCCAGCGCCTGCGCCAGCGCCTCCACCGCGTGGGGCTCGACTCCCTGGAAGATCCCCGCGCGGGTCAGAACCTCGTCCACTTCACCGCTCCTCGTCCGTCCGCCCGCTACCTGCGACGGATCATTGACGCGCCAGTCTAGGGGTGCAGGTGCAGCGTGTGCTGCACCGATCGACGACAGTCTTCCGCCGAGCGGTGGAAGGCGCGCGCGGGGTACCCGATCAGGCGGTCAGGACGACACTTTGCTCCGCCGGGCCGGGCGGCGGCCGCGCGCGTCGCGGTGGCGCAGCCGGAACATCTCCAGCGCGCGGTTCGTGCCCGAGCGGAACAGCGCCCGCACCTCGTCCGGGCGGGGCTGCTCGAGCAGCTCCTCGAGCTCGTCCTGCCGCACCGCGGACTCACGCAGCCGGGACTCGACGCGCTCCATGCCCAGGGCGAAGAACATCACCAGGAGCGGCACGAGGACGGACAGCCAGGCAGTCATCGCCGCCGATGATCCCGCACCGGCGGCCGGGGCGCGGGGCCGGGGGCCGCCGGGCGGAAGTGCCGATACGGATCCGTGACCCTGGCCGCCGGCGTCGCCGCCGGCACACTCCGGCACTCGGAGCGAGCAGCGAGCAGCGCGCATCCGCGACGACACCGCGGAGCCGCCGCGTGATCGGGTCCGCCCTCGGACCGTGCCTCCGGAGGGCGGGACGCGGGCGGATTGTCGGTGGCCGCACGTACCCTCGCGCCTGTGACCACCCCGCACCACCTCCCCTCCCGCGCCGCCGCCGCCCGGCTGGCCCGCCGGGTCGCCGCCGGCGAGCCCGCGCTGGGCCGGGCGCGCCGGGTCGGGCGCATGCTGCGCGAGCTCGCGGCGACCCATCCCGACGCGCACTGCGAGCTCGACTTCACCACCCCGCTGGAGCTGGCGGTCGCCACGATCCTGTCGGCGCAGAGCACCGACAAGCGGGTCAACGAGGTCACCCCGAAGCTGTTCGCCCGCTACCGGACGGCCGCCGACTACGCCGCCGGCCGACCGCGCCGAGCTGGAGGAGCTGATCCGCTCCACGGGCTTCTACCGCAACAAGGCCAACTCGCTGATCGGCCTGGGCGCCGCGGTCGTCGAGAAGCACGACGGCGTGCTGCCGCACACGCTCGACGAGCTGGTCACGCTGCCCGGCATCGGCCGCAAGACCGCCAACGTCATCCTCGGCAACGCCTTCGACATCCCGGGCATCACCGTCGACACGCACTTCGGGCGGCTGGTGCGGCGCTGGGGCTGGACGGCCGAGGACGACCCGGTCAAGGTCGAGCACGCCGTCGGCGCGCTGGTCCCCAAGCGCGACTGGACGATCGTGTCGCACCAGGTGATCTTCCACGGCCGGCGCGTCTGCCACGCCCGCAAGCCGGCCTGCGGCGCGTGCACCCTCGCGGCCGACTGCCCCGTCCTACGGCACCGGGCCCACCGACCCGGCCCAGGCCGCGGCGCTGGTCAAGGGCCCGAGCCGGGCACGCCTGCTGCGGCTGGCGGGCGCGCCGGACGACGCCGCTCCGGACGGCGCCGGACCGCCGCCCCCGCCGGACGATCCTCGGGCGCTCGCCGCCGGTGCGGACCCGGCCGAGGCCGCCGCGGACGTCCCGTGAGCCCGTGGTGAGCAGCCGCGCCCACGCGACCCGCGCCGAGGTGCTGAGCACGCTCGCGGTCGTCGCGCTCGTCGTGGTCGGGATCGTCGCGCTGTGGCCGCGCAGCGCCGAGCCCACCACCCCGGCACCGACGACGGCCGCCCCGGCAGCCACGGACACCGACCTTGCCCCGCTGCGCGCCGCCGCCGGCCTCGATCCCTGCCCCGCCCCGAACGGTGCCCCGGCGACGGGCCCGCTCGCCGGCGTCACCGTGCCGTGCCTCGGCGCGCCGGGCACCGTCGACCTCGGGGCCGCCCTCGCCGGCCGGCCGGCGCTGCTCAACGTGTGGGCGTCGTGGTGCGCGCCGTGCCGGGCCGAGCTGCCCGCGCTGGCGGAGTACGCGGCGCGCGCCGACGCCGTGCCCGTCGTCGGGGTCGACGTCCAGGACGATCCCCGCTCCGCGCTGGCGCTGCTGCGCGAACTGGGCGTCACGCTGCCGTCGGTCACCGATCCGGACGGCGCGCTACGGGGGCGCTCACGGTGCCACCGGCGCTGCCGATCAGCTACGTCGTGCGGGCCGACGGCAGCGTCGCCCGGGTGGACCCACCCACTCCGTTCACGTCGCGCGGACGAGGTGGCGGCGGCCGTCGAGCGGCTCCGGGCCGGTGATCGGTGACGCGTCTGCAGCCCGAGCGCGCGCCCGAGTGGTTGCGCCCGATCCTCGACGGCATCCGAGACGTCGACGCGGCCACGCTGAGCCGCCACGGCATCCCGCCGCCGGCCGACGGGCGCCGCAGCGCCGTCCTCATCCTGTTCGGCCACGATCCCGAGCACGGCCCGGACGTGCTGCTCACCGAACGGGCCAGCACCCTGCGCTCGCACGCCGGGCAGGTGTCGTTCCCCGGCGGCCGGACGGATCCCGGCGACCGCGACGCGGTGGCGACCGCCCTGCGCGAGGCCGAGGAGGAGACGGGGCTGGTGCCGGCGGGGGTCGTGCCCCTGGCCGTGCTGCCCGACCTGTTCATCCCGCCGACCGGCTACGTCGTCGCGCCGGTCATCGCGCACTGGGCGGACCCGACGGCCGTGCACGCGGTCGACCCGAGCGAGACGGCCACCGTCGTCCGGGTTCCGGTGACGGTCCTGGCCGACCCGCGCGCCCGGTTCCAGGTGCGCCATCCGTCGGGCTACGTCGGGCCGGCGTTCTCCGTGGCCGGGCTGGTCGTCTGGGGTTTCACGGGGGGCCTGCTGTCGGTGTTGCTGCACCTGGGAGGCTGGGAACGACCCTGGGACGCAACGAGGGTGCGGGATCTGGACGAGGCATGGGCCGCGGTGCGAGCCGAGGGTCGGGAGGTCGCGGAGTCGTGAACGTGTGAGCGAGCTTGCGCGTCTCGGTTCGGCACAGGCGACGAGCGGCGGTGAGAAGACCCCGTGAGCTGGGTCGACGTGCTCGTCGTGCTGCTGGCGCTCGTCGCCGGGATCTCCGGATGGCGCCACGGCATGGCCGTCGCGCTGCTGTCGTTCGTCGGCGTCATCGGCGGCGCGATCCTGGGCGTGCAGCTCGCGCCGCTGCTCGCCGCGAACCTCGAGGCCAAGAACACGCAGGTCGTGGTCAGCATCGTGGTGGTCGTCGTGCTCGTCGCGCTCGGCGAGACCACCGGGGTGTACTTCGGACGGCACATCCGCGACCGGATCAGCGGCGAGCGCACCCTCGCCATCGACTCCGCGCTCGGCTCGGTGCTGCAGGCGGCGACGGTGGTCGTCGCGGCCTGGCTGGTCGCGCTGCCGCTGGCCACGGCGAGCGTGCCCGGGCTCGCTGCGGGCGTGCGCAACTCCACGGTGCTGCGCGCCGTCGACGAGGTGATGCCCGCCCCGGCCCGCCAGCTGCCCGCCGACCTGCGCCAGGTGCTCGACAGCTCCGGCTTCCCGGACGTGCTGAGCCCGTTCGCGCCCACCCCGATCACGCAGGTCGGACCGCCGGACCCGGCGCTGGCGAACCTCGCGGTGGTGCAGGACGTGCAGACCAGCGTGCTGAAGATCCGCGGGAAGGCGCCGTCGTGCAGCCGCCAGCTCGAGGGCACCGGTTTCGTCATCGGCCCGGAGCTGGTGATGACGAACGCGCACGTCGTCGCAGGGACGGACGAGACCAGCGTGGAGGTCGTCAACAGCCGCGGCCGCACGCGGGAGCTGTCGGCGGCCGTGATCTCCTACGACCCGTCGAACGACCTGGCCGTGCTCTACGTCCGCGGCCTGCAGGCGCCGACGATGGCGTTCGCGGCCGAGCCCGCGGCGATCGGCGACGACGCGATCGTGATCGGCTATCCGCTCGACGGCCCGTTCACCCCGACCGCGGCGAAGGTCCGCGACCGGATCCAGCTGCGCGGCCCGAACATCTACGACAGCGGCGAGGTCACCCGCGAGGTGTACACCGTGCGCGCCGTGGTGCGGTCGGGCAACTCCGGCGGGCCGATGATCCGGCCCGACGGCAAGGTGGTCGGCGTGGTCTTCGGGGCGGCGCTGGACGACTCCGAGACCGGGTTCGTGCTGACCGCGGCCCAGGTGAAGCCGACGCTGGACAAGGCCGCCGACGCTGACCCGCCCGGTCGACACCGGCAGCTGCGCGGCCTGACCGGCGGTCAGGGCCGGCAGGTACATCTCGCCCGCGGCCGTCGGCCCTGTTCGTCGACCCATTCCCAGCCCTCGCCGGCGGCCGCACCGAGCGCGGCGTTGAGCTGATCGACCGTCCTGTCGGGCAACCCGGAGAGCCAGACGCCCTGGTCGCTCCACAGCCACGCGAGCCGCAGCGCCCCCCGGCGCACCCGCAGGATCCGGGCCAGGGCGACGTGGAGCTCCGTGCTCAGGTACTTCACGGCGCCGTCGTAGGCGAGCACCCGATCGTCGGCGAGCCGGATCACGGTCGGCACGCGGCCGGTTCCCGCGCGTTCGGTGAGCTCGACGGCAGGCGTCAGGCCGTCGAGCCCGCCACCGGCCAGCCGGACGATGTCGTCGACCTGCGCGCGCAGCACGTCGGCGAACTGCTCGCTGTGTGAAGGGTGGAAGGCCAGGTTGGCGGAGTACACCGACGGGTCGAAGCCGGGCCGGTAGTAGGACGCCTCGTCCAGCGCGGCCAGGACGGTGTCCGCGGTGACCGGCTCCCCCTGGTCGGCGACCGGATCGCGCAGGTACGCCGGGTCGGGCACCTGCGGCGCGAACACACCGGCATCGGCGAGCGCGGCGACGACCCGGGCCAGATCGCGCTCACCGTCGGGCGACAGTGCGGAGTGCGGGGGCGTCACGCAGAGCAGGGTATTGCCGCCGGTCCGCCGGAGACCGGGCCGGCACGCAGGTCGTGACCTGGGTGCCGGCCCGGCTGTCAGACGTCGCGGGTGATCGTCTCGTCCCGGCCGGGGCCCGACCCCGATCGCCGAGACCTGCGCCCCGGCAAGCTCCTCGAGGCGCATGCACGTAGCCGCGGGCGTTGGCCGGCAGCTCGTCGAACTCGCGGCACCCGCGAGATGTCCTCCCACCAGCCCGGCAGCTCCTCGTAGACCGGCTCGGCGTGGTGCGATGTCGCTCTGGGTCATCGGCATCTCGTCGATGCGCTCGCCGTCGACCGTCGTAGCCCACGCAGACCGGCACCGTCTCCAGGCCGGACAGCACGTCGAGCTTGGTCAGGAAGTAGTCGGTGATGCCGTTGACGCGCGTGGCGTAGCGGCGCGATCACGGCGTCGAACCAGCCGCAGCGGCGCGGCCGGCCGGTGGTCACGCCGACCTCGCCGCCGGTCTTGCGCAGGTACTCGCCCATCGCGTCGAACAGCTCGGTCGGGAACGGGCCGGAGCCCACCCGGGTGGTGTACGCCTTCAGGATGCCCGAGCACCGTGGTGATCCGGGTGGGGCCGATGCCCGAGCCGACCGCCGCGCCGCCGGCCGTCGGGTTCGACGACGTCACGAACGGGATAGGTGCCGTGGTCGACGTCGAGCAGCGTGCCCTGCGAGCCCTCCAGCAGCACCGTCTCGCCGCGCTCGAGCGCCTCGTTGAGCAGCAGCCGGGTGTCGGCGATCCGGTGCTTGAAGCCCTCGGCCTGCGCCAGCACGGTCGTCGACGACCTCGTCGACGTCCAGCGCCTTGCGGTTGTAGATCTTGACCAGCACCTGGTTCTTGAACTCCAGCGCGGCCTCGACCTTCTGGGCCAGGATCGTCTCGTCGAGCACGTCGGCGACCCGGATGCCGATGCGCGCGACCTTGTCCTGGTAGGCACGGGCCGATGCCGCGGCCGGTGGTGCCGATCTTCTTGCTTGCCCAGGTACCGCTCGGTGACCTTGTCGATGGCCACGTGGTACGGCATCATCAGGTGCGCGTCGGCGGAGATCAGCAGGCCGCTCGGTGTCGACGCCGCGGTCCTCCAGCCCGGCAGCTCGTCGAGCAGCACGCCCGGGTCGACGACCACGCCGTTGCCGATCACGTTGGTGACGCCGGGCGTGAGGATGCCCGACGGGATCAGGTGCAGCGCGAAGTTCTCGCCCGTCGGCAGCACCACGGTGTGGCCGGCGTTGTTGCCGCCCTGGTAGCGCACGACCCACTGCACGCGGCCAGCCGAGCAGATCGGTGGCCTTGCCCTTGCCCTCGTCGCCCCACTGGGCGCCGATGAGCACGATTGCCGGCATGTGACACTCCAGTCCTCGGCTTCTACGGCGCCCCGGTCCGCCGAGGTGCCGGCAGGGAAGGGTAACGGATCACGTGGGGGACGACGACGCGAGCGTGATACTGCTGACCTGCGTCGATGATCCGGCGAGTCGGCGTCGCCCGTTCGGGTGTTCGCTGGCCACCGGCCGTACGCCACCGTGCATCCGGCCGGTCGCACCGTGCCCGCGCGGCCCGGGCGTGCCGACGTCGACCCGCTGCTGGCCGGTCCGGTGCGCCGGCTCGTCGTCGCCGGCACCGACGCCGACCTCGCCGCCGTGCTCGTGCGCCTGCTGCGCCGCGACCGCCTCGACGTCGAGCTGGCCTACATTCCCGCCGACCACCGGTCGGCGGCGGCGCGCCTCTGGGGGCTGCCCCGCGGGCCGGCGGCCGTCGAACTGGCCCGCACCGGCGTCGCACGGCCGGCGCCGCTGGTGCGCGACGACACGGGTGGCGTGCTGGTGGGCCGCGGGGAGATCCGCGGCGCCGCCGGATCGGTGCACGGCGAGGCGTACTGCGACGGGCTGCTGGTGCTGCGCGGGTCGGCGCGGCGGCTGGTTGTGACGCCCCGGGCGGACGCGGCGCCGTCGCCCGGCGGGATCGCCGAGCCCGCTCCCCCCGGCCTCGCCGTGCGGGCGAGCCGCTGGGGCGCGCTCCCCGACGGCCGATCCCGCCCGGTGCCACCGGAGGCTCGTGCGGGCCGGGGAGCGGCCGTCGGGCGCGCCGTCCAGGTCGGCTGCCTGCCCGCCACCGTCGTCCACGACGGCGTGGCGCACCCGCGGCCCGTCACCCGCTGGGCCTGGTACCGGCACGTGACCGACTGGCTGCTCGTCCGGCCCTGACGCACCACCTGACAGGAGCGTCGCGTCCCCGCAGAAGTGGCCGCGTCCTCCGAAGCGGTCGCGTCCTCCACGGACGATTGCCCTGCGACGAGGTCGGCGAGTCTGCGAGGACGGCGGTAACCGCTCCCCGGGGCGGCCAACCGGCGGCGCCGGATAACACTTCCGAAACGGGCGGTGTCGGGCAGGTTACGTCGATCAGGCGGTCGGCCGGTTCGGGGCAATCCGCCCGTTACGCAACATGCCCGCGTGCGCAACACCCACTTCTTAGCGTTCACCCGCACGGGTCGCCGCAGCCCCGCAGCACTGCACTGCCGCGCGGCGCGGAGGCACCCGGGGACCCTGCGCGCCGCCATTTCTCCCTGTCGAGCGAACCGAGAGGCACCTGGCGTGACCACACCGCGCATGCGAAGAACGGCCGTCACGGCCGTGTTCCTGTCCCTGGGCCTGGCCCTCACGGCCTGCGGATCGAGGGTCGACCCCGCGGGCACGGGCGGATCCGCGCCGGCCGCGGCGTCGTGCGTCGACACCTCGGGCTCCACCGATCAAGGTCGGCTTCCTGAACTCGCTGCTCCGGCACGATGGCCATCAGCGAGGTGACCGTCCGCGACTCGCTCGATGCTGGCCGTCGACGAGATCAACGCCGCCGGCGGCGTCCTGGGCAAGCAGATCGAGCTCGTCGGCGAGGACGGCGCGTCCGAGCCGACCGTCTTCGCCGAGAAGGCCGAGAAGCTGATCACGCAGGACTGGGTCGCCGCGGTCTTCGGCGGCTGGACCTCGTCGTCAGCCGCAAGGCGATGCTGCCGGTGTTCGAGGGCAACAACGCGCTGCTGTTCTACCCGGTGCAGTACGAGGGCCTCGAGGCGTCGAAGAACATCTTCTACACCGGCGCGACGACCAACCAGCAGATCGTGCCCGGCGCTGGACTACCTCAAGGAGCAGGGCGCGAAGACGCTGTTCCTGGTCGGCAGCGACTACGTCTTCCCGCGGACCGCCAACAAGATCATCAAGGCGTACGCCGAGGCGAACGGCATCGAGATCGTCGGCGAGGAGTACGCGCCGCTCGGCTACACCGACTTCTCGACCATCGTCAACAAGGTCAAGACCGCCGACGCCGACGCCGTGTTCAACACCCTCAACGGCGACTCGCAACGTCGCCTTCTTCAAGGAGTACAAGAACGTCGGGCCTGACCGCCGAGGCGATGCCGGTCTCTCGGTGTCGATCGCCGAGGAGGAGGTCGGCGGCATCGGCATCGACAACTCGCCGGCCAGCTGACCGCCTGGAACTACTACCAGACCGTCGACAGCCCGGCGAACACAGAAGTTCGTCGAGGCCTACAAGGCCAAGTACGGCGCGGACAAGCCGACCTCCGACCCGATGGAGGCCGCCTACATCTCGCTGTACCTGTGGAAGACCATGGTCGAGAAGGCCGAGTCGTTCGAGGTCGACGACGTCAAGGCCGCCGCCGGACGGCGTCACCTTCGACGCGCCCGAGGGCACGGTCACCGTCGACGGCGACAACCACCACATCGCCAAGACCGCGCTGCATCGGCAAGATCGGCGCCGACGGCCTGATCTACACCGATCTGGAACTCCGGCGAGCCCGATCGAGCCGGACCCGTACCTCAAGGCCTACCCCTGGGCCGAGCCGGCCTGTCCTGAGCACTGAGCCGCCCGAGCGCGGTCGGGAGCGCCGTCGCCGACTCGGCCCCAGCCGGACGCCGGCCGCTCGACCCTCGGAGAGCGCACGCATGGAGTCCTGGTCACCCAGCTGTTCACCGGGCTCAGCGTCGGCGTCGATCCTGCTGCTGGCCGCGCTCGGCCTGTCCCTGACCTTCGGCCAGATGGGCGTCATCAACATGGCGCACGGCGAGTTCATCATGGCCGGCGCCTACACCGCCTACGTCGCTGCAGCAGGTCATCGCGCAGCGCCGGGCTGTCGCTGCTCGTCGTCGCTGCCGGTCGCGCTTCGTCGTCGCCGGCGCGCTCGGGCGTGCTGCTGGAGGTCGACGCTGCATCCGCCGGATGTACCACCGGCCGCTCGACACGCTGCTGGTCACCTTGGGCGTCGCGCTGATCCTGCAGCAGCTCGCCCGCGACATCTTCGGCGCGCCCGACGTGCAGACGTGCCGCGCCCCGGCCTGGCTGTCCGGCGCGCGTCGAGGTCCTCGGCTCGCCTGTCCCGCGACAGCCGGCTGTTCATCCTCGCGCTGGCGCTCGCGTGCGTCGTCGGCGCTGGCCGCCGGCGCTGCAAGTTCACCCCGCTCGGCCGCCGCATCCGGGCCGTCGGTGCAGAACCGCGACCTCGCCGAGACGAGCGGCATCCCCACCGCGCGCGACCGACCGGCATCACCTTCTTCATCGGCTCGGGCCTGGCGGGCGTCGCCGGCGTCGCGCTCACCCTGATCGGGCTCGATCGGCCCGACCATGGGCACCAGCTACATCATCGACGCGTTCCTGGTCGTCGTCGTCGGCGGCATCGGCCAGATCAAGGGCAGCCGTGATCGCCGCCTTCGCGCTCGGCATCGCTGCAGGCCGTCCGTCGAGTACTCGACCACGGCGTCAGCATCGCCAAGGTGATCGTGTTCGTCGTCGATCGTGGTCTTCCTGCAGGTCGCGGCCGCAGGGCCTGTTCACCGTGCGGACGAGGAGCCTGGCATGAGCGCACGCTCGAGCCGGGCTGCGCGCCCAGCCGTCGGGCCGCGCCGGACGCTGCGGCCGGGCTTCGCGCGTCGCGCGCCGTCGCTGCTGTTCGCCGTCGCGCCCGCGCGTGCTGTCGCGACTTCCGGCTCGACCTGCTCGGCAAGTACCTGTGCTTCGCGATCGTCGCGGTCGGCATCGGCCTGGCCTGGGGCCGCGGCGGCATGCTCACCCTCGGCCAGGGCGTGTTCTTCGGCCTCGGCGGCTACGCTGATGGCCATGCACCTCAAGCTCGCCGACGCCGGCCCGGGCGGCATGCCCGACTTCATGGCGCTGCTACGGCGCTCGGACGAGCTGCCCGGCTGGTGGGAGCCGTTCGCGTCCGCGGTCGTCACGCTGCTGGCGATCCTCGTGCTGCCCGCGCTCGTCGCCGTGCGTGCTCGGCTTCGCGATCTTCAGGCGCCGGGTCAAGGGCGCCTACTTCGCGATCCTCATCCAGGCGCTGGCCGCGGCGTTCGCGATCCTGCTCATCGGCCAGCAGACCAGCGACCGGCGGCATCAACGGGCCTCAACAACTTCCGCGGCTTCTTCGGGTACAACCTCGACGACCCGGTGAACAAGCAGATGCTGTACTTCATCGCCGCCGGCGTGCTGCTCGTCGTGGTCGCCGCTGGTCCGCCAGCTCATGCGTGAGCCGCTACGGCGAGCTGCTGGTCGCCGTGCCGCGACGCCGAGGAGCGGGTCCGCTTCCTCGGCTACGACCCGGCCAACATCAAGACTCGTCGCCTACGTGTCGCGGCCGTGCATGGCGGGCATCGCCGGCGCGCTGTTCGTGCCGATCGTCGGCATCATCTCGCCGGCGACGTCGGCGATCGTGCCCGTCGATCGGGTTCCTGATCGGGGTGGCGATCGGCGGCCGGGCCACGCTGCTCGGGCCGGTGCTCGGCGCGATCGCGGTGGCCTGGGCGCAGACGACGCTGTCGGAGACGTTCCCGTCGGGCTGGACCTACTTCCAGGGCCTGCTGTTCATCGTCGTCGTCGCGCTTCCTGCCGGGCGGGCTCGCGTCGCTGCGCGGCGCTGTGCGCGGCGCCGGCTGCGCGCACGGCTGCGCCCGACCCGCCGACCGCCGAGCCGCGTCCACGGTCGACCCGGCCGAGGTCGCCGACCCCGACGGCGAGCAGACGCGGCATGAACGCCGACTACCTGGAGCTCCGCGACCTGCACGTCGACTTCGACGGCTTCGTCGCCGTCGACGGCGTCGACCTCACGGTGCTCGCCGGGCGACCTGCGGTTCCTCATCGGACCCAACGGCGCGGGCAAGACCACGCTGATCGACGCCATCACCGGGCTGGTGCAGGCCACCGGGTCGGTCCGGTTCGGCGGGCACGAGCTGCTCGGGCAGAAGGTGCACCAGATCGCCCGGCTCGGCGTCGGCCGCACCTTCCAGACCGCGACGCGTGTTCGAGGAGCTCACGCGTGCTGCAGAACCTCGACATCGCGGCGGGCGCCGCCGCGGCCCGCTGGACGCTGCTGCGCCGCCGGCCGGGCGTCCCCGACGAGGTGGCGCAGGCGCTGGAGACGATCGGCCTGACCGACCTGCGCGACGTCCCCGCCGGGCATCCTCGCCGCACGGCCAGAAGCAGTGGCTGGAGATCGGCATGCTGCTGGTGCAGGACGCGAAGCTGCTGCTGCTCGACGAGCCGGTCGCCGGCATGAGCGCACGAGGAGCGCGACGAGACCGGCGAGCTGCTGCAGCGCATCGCCGAGCGAGCGCACCGTCGTCGTCGTCGAGCACGACATGGACTTCATGCGCGCGTTCGCGACGTCGGTGACGGTGCTGCACGCCGGCAAGGTGCTCTCGCGAGGGCACGGTCGCCGAGGTGCAGGCCGACCCGCGGTGCAGGAGGTCTACCTCGGGCCCGGGCACCACTCGCGGACGAGGTCGCGGCGGTGCTGCACGGAGGAGGTCGTGATGCTGCGAGATGCTCGACGTCGCAGGCGGGCTACGGCCGCACCGCGGTGCTCCACGGCGTCACGCGTCGAGGTGCCCGCCGGACGGGGTCGCCGCCGTGATGGGCCACAACGGCGCCGGCAAGACGCACGCTGCTGCGGGCCGCGGTCGGGCTGCTGCCGGTGCGGTCGGGGCAGGATCCTGCTCGACGGCGAGGACATCACCGGGCTCGCCCCGCACAAGCGGGTGCGCGCGCGGGCTGGCCTACGTGCCGCAGGGCCAGCAGTCGCTTCGCGCAGCTGACGACGGCGGAGAACCTGCAGCTCGTCGCCGACGGCCGCGCGAACGGGCCGGCGCTGATCGACGAGGTGCTCGACCTGTTCCCGGCGCTGCGCGACCTGCTGACCCGCCGCGCGGGCCTGCTCTCGGGCGGGCAGCGCCAGCAGCTCGCCATCGCCCGGGCGCTGATCACCGAGCCGCGGCTGCTGATCCTCGACGAGCCGACCGAGGGCATCCAGCCGTCGGTGGTCGCCGAGATCGAGCGGACGATCCTCGCGCTGACCGGCCGCGGCGGGCTCTCGGTGCTGCTGGTCGAGCAGCACGTCGGGTTCGCGCTGCGACGCGGCGGAGCGCTACTACGTGCTGGAGTCGGGCCGGGTGACGGCGGAGGGCACGGGCGGCACCAGGCGTCGACGGACGTCCGCGCGGCGATGGCGATCTGACCCGCGCGGGAACGTAGCGAAAGCGGCGTTCGGTGCACTGAACGCACTGAACGCCGCTTTCGCTACATTTGGGCTCAGCGCCGGGCCCTCAGCGGGCGGCGGGCTCCCGGCGCGCGCCGTCGTCCACGGCGTCCCCGGTGCGCTGTTCGGGGATCGCGCTGTCGCGGCCCTCGGCGGCCGGGCGGCCTCCTCCGGCGCCGCTGCCGTGGTGCAGCTCCATGTCGTCCTCCACCAGCGACGGGTCGTCCAGCACCGCCCGCAGCCGCTCGCGGTCCAGCTCGCCGCTCCACCGGGCGATCACCAGCGTCGCGACGCAGTTGCCGATCGCGTTGGTCAGCGCCCGGCCCTCGCTCATCACCCGGTCGATGCCGACGACCAGCGCGATGCCGACCGCGATCGCCTCGGGCGTGAAGAACTCGCCGCCGAACGCCTGCAGCGACGCCGCCAGCGTCACCAGGCCGGCGCCGGTGACCCCGGCCGCGCCCTTCGACGTCAGCACCATCAGCGCGGCCAGCGCGATCTGCGCGCCGATCCCCAGCTGCTCCCCGCCCGCCTGGATGATGAACAGCGCGCCCAGCGTCAGGTAGATGCAGGTGCCGTCGAGGTTGAACGAGTAGCCGGTCGGGATCACCAGGCCGACGGTCTGCCGCGACGCGCCCGCCGACTCCAGCTTGGTCAGCAGCCGCGGCAGCACGGTCTCCGACGACGACGTGCCGACGATGATCAGCAGCTCGTCCTTGATCAGCCGGATCAGCTTGAAGACGTTGAACCCGGCCCACGCCGACACCGCGCCGAGGACGACGACGACGAAGATCGCACAGGTGCCCCAGAAGGTCAGCATCAGCATGCCCAGGTTGGCCAGCGACGATGCACCGAACGCCGCGACCGTGAACGCCATGCCGCCGAACGCCGCGAGCGGCGCCGCCCACATGATGATCTTGATGATGCCGAAGATGACCTTGGCGATGCCGTCGATCGCCGCCACGGCCTGCTCGCGCATCCGCGTGGACAGGAAGCTGATCGAGCAGGCGGTGAGGATGGCCAGCACGAGCACCTGCAGGACCTTGTTGTCGACGAACGGCTGCAGGAAGCTCGTCGGGAACAGCTCGTTCTGCAGGAACGCCGCCGAGGCCCGGCTCCTGGCAGCCGGTCTCGACCGACTTGTTCGCCTGCGTCGATCTGCGCCTGCGAGGGCTGCCCCTGGAAGCCCGCGCCGGGCTGCGACGAGGTTGCCGGCGAGCAGGCCGAGGAACAGCGCGATGACGGTGGCGACGAAGAAGTAGCCGAGCGCGCGCAGCGCCAGCCCGCCCGCGCGGGCGAGGTTGCCCAGCGAGGCGATGCCGACGATCACCGTGCAGAAGATGACCGGCCCGATGACCACCTTGATGAGCTGGATGAACAGGTCGGCGAGGATCTTGAGCTGCTTGGCGAAGCCGGGGGCCACCAGCCCGACGACGATGCCGAGCGGCGATGCCGACCAGCACCCAGAACCACAGCTGCGTGTAGATCCGTTTCTTCCGGGGCGCCGCCCGCGCGGTGACGTCCTGGGGCGGTGCGGCGGCCTCGGCCATGGGACCTCCCGACCTCGATGGCGGGCGCCAGCGCCCGCCGGACGAGGAGGACTACCCGGACCGGACGAGTTCGACGCCCTCACCCGGCCGCGTCTTTTCGGACGAGACGCCGGGCTCTGCGCTACCGCCCGGCGCCGGGCGGCTGCGTACGCGTCGTCCCGGCCGTCGTGCTCCCCGCCCAGGTCGGCGAACGGCCGCGTGAACTCCTCAGGGTGCGCGCATCGCCGCCTGGGCCTCGACCCGCGACAGTCCGGTCGCCTGCAGGAGGTCCAGCGCGATCGAGCGGATCTGGGCGACGAGCACCTGCTCGGAGTCGCCGAGCAGCGCGGCCGCGTCCGCGCCCGACCCACTCTCGGAGGACATCACCTTGGCGTGCACCACGACGTCGACCACCGCCGCGCGGGCCCGGGTGAGATCACCTTCCCGGTTGAGCTCGGCCGTGAGCCGGTCGACGGCGCAGGCCAGCTCGCCGAGGACGTCCGGCAGGTCCGGCACCGCCGGCTCCCCGTCGAGCAGCGCGGCGTAGGCGCGGCGGGCGACGACCCGGGCGTTGCGCATGGCGTAGTCGGCGCGCTCGGCGAGCTCGGCGTAGCCGGCCAGCACGCGGCGGCGCCGGCGGTGCAGCGGGGACACCGTGGTGACCTCACGCCCGCCGTGCAACGCCCCGCGCAGGGACTCGATCAGGGGCTGGGTGCGCCGGGCGCGTTGCAACGCCGCCAGGGCGGCGTCCGCGTCGCGGTCGCGCAGCGCGTCGGCGGTTCCGCGGAGCACCGCGGCCAGCTCGTCGAGCAGGGCCCGGGAGGTCCGGCGCGACCGGGCCGACCGGGTCCGGTCGGGATCACGGCCGCAACGACGCACCCCGACCACGACCGCCGATCAGCGCGTCCACGCAGCGGTCGAGCCCACCGGCCTGGCCGGGCGGCAGCAGGGTCGCGACCAGCACCGCCGACGCCCCGGCCTGGTTGACCAGCAGCGTGCCGCCGTCGAAGAACACCGCCGCGGCCACGGCGAGGGTGACGACCAGCGTGATCTGCCACCAGCCGCTGCCGATCACCGAGATGAGCAGGTCTCCGACGAGCACGCCGAGGCTCACCCCCACGACGAGCTCGACCGCGCGCCGCGAGCCGGTTGGCCAGCGACACCCCGAGGCTGATCACCGCGGCGATCGGGGCGAAGAACGGTCGCTCGTGGCCGACAGACGTCGAGCGCCACCAGCCACGCCAGCCCGGCCGCGACCCCGCACTGCACGATCGGCAGCGCGGACGTCCGCAGCCGCTCGAGCGCGGCGTCGAGCCGCCGGCACGTCCGTACGAACGGCCAGCCGTGCCGAAACGGCGTGGACGCCCGCCCGCCCGCCGTGCGCGTCCCCGCCGGCCGCGCCAGCGCGCTACCCGAGCCCGAGCGCGGCCGGCGCCGCCGGGTCGGACTCGGTCGAGGAACGTCGAGGTGCGCTCCGCCTCGTCCAGCTCACCGATCGCCGCGGCGGCGCGGTGCAGCGCCGCCAGCGCGCGCAGGAACCCACGGTTGGGCTCGTGCGACCACGGAACGGACCCGAAGCCCTTCCAGCCGGCGCGGCGCAGCTGGTCGAGCCCCCGGTGGTAGCCGGTGCGGGCGTAGGCGTACGCGGTGACGGGCGCGCCCGTCGTCGAGCGCCGCCTCGGCCAGCGTCGCCCACGCCGCGCTGGAGGCGGGGTGGGCGGCGGCGACCTTCACCGGGTCGGCCCCCGCCGCCAGTTCGGCGGCGGCGGGGTCGACGGGCAGGCGGGTGGGCTCGGGGCCGAGCAGGTTGCCGTGCAGACTCATCGTGCTCCCTCGCTGCGCTCGGTCGAACGCTGCGCGGGACGCTGTGTCTTCAGTTCGGTCGCAGGCTCGCTCACGACCCCATCCTGCCCGGCGCCCGGGCTCGTCAGACGCCGAGGCTCGTCCCGGTGCTCCTGAGAGCCTCGCAGGCCTCGATGACGCGCTCGGCCATGCCGAGCCTCGGCCTTCTTCATGTAGCTGCGCGGGTCGTAGACCTTCTTGTTGCCGACCTCGCCGTCGATCTTCAGCACGCCGTCGTAGTTGGTGAACATGTGCGCGGCGATCGGGCGGGTGAACGCGTACTGGGTGTCGGTGTCGACGTTCATCTTGACGACGCCGTAGCTCAGCGCCTCGTCGATCTCCTCGAGCAGCGAGCCCGAGCCGCCGTGGAAGACCAGGTCGAACGGCTTCGAGCCGGCGGCCAGGCCGAGCTTGGCGACGGCCACCTCCTGGCCGGCCTTCGAGGATCGTCCGGGCGCAGCTTGACGTTGCCCGGCTTGTAGACGCCGTGCACGTTGCCGAACGTGGCGGCCAGCAGGTAGCGGCCCTTCTCGCCGACGCCGAGCGCGTCGACGGTGGCCTCGAAGTCGGCCGGCGTGGTGTAGAGCTTCTCGTTGATCTCGTCGGCGACGCCGTCCTCCTCGCCGCCGACGACGCCGATCTCGATCTCGAGGATGATCTTGGCCTTCGCGGCCTGCTCCAGCAGCTCCGCGGCGATCTTCGAGGTTCTCGTCGAGTCGGCACCGCCGAGCCGTCCCACATGTGCGACTGGAACAGCGGGTTCTCGCCCGCGGTCGACCCGCTCCTGGGAGATCGCGATCAGCGGCCGGACGTAGGTGTCGAGCTTGTCCTTCGGGCAGTGGTCGGTGTGCAGCGCGACGTTGATCGGGTACTTCGCGGCGACGACGTGCGCGAACTCGGCCAGCGCGACGGCGCCGGTCACCATGTCCTTGACCCGGGTGCCGGAGCCGAAC
Organism: Nitrospirota bacterium; assembly: GCA_963836175.1. Lineage (GTDB taxonomy): Bacteria > Nitrospirota > UBA9217 > UBA9217 > UBA9217 > GWC2-56-14. The sequence continues at coordinate 325,676 of CAWIIS010000004.1, read as the reverse complement.
TCCGCACCGCCGGTGGAGAACTGGATGATGCCGTCGCTGCCCGCCTCGGCGAAGCCCGCGCAGCGCGGCGTTGACGGTCTCCGAGCTCGTGCAGTTGATCGCCGGGTAGGCGAACTCGCCGCTCTTGGCCCGGTCCAGCATCTGGGTGTAGATCTCGGGGGTCGCGATAGGCACGGCCTGGCCCTCCTCGGACGTCGTCGGCTTCTCCAGGCCGCAGTATTCCCCACCCGCGGCCGGGTGGGGTGCGATCCACCGGAGAGCGGGAGTGGCTCGGGACCGGAGTCCCAACCGGTCAGGTGCCCAACGGCGTATTCGGGACCATCCGCCGGCCGGACTGCCGTGGCTGGCACCTGTGGATCACTGCGTTGCTCCGCTGCGGCGTCTAGATCCACAGGACACGCTCTAGGCTGCACGGGTGATCGGCGGTGGATTCGAGCGCGGTGGCCCGGCGGGCCGTCCCGCGGACCACCGTGCGTACCCGGGCGCTCACCCGGCGGGCGCCAGGGCGCGGAGAGCGCCGTCGAGCAGACGCTCAGCCGGCTGCGCGCGCTCGACGCGCGCGGCCCGGCCGTCGCGCCGCCGCACCCGGTGCCCGGCCGCCGAGCCGCGCAACCTCGCCGACCTCTACCGCGACCACCGGATGCGGATGGTGCGCCTCGCGGTGCTGCTCGTCGACGACCCCAGCACGGCCGAGGACGTCGTGCAGGAGGCGTTCACCGGGCCTGCACCGGCACTGGGCCGGGCTGCGCGACGAGGCCGCCGCCGTCGCGCTACCTGCGCACCGCCGTGGTCAACGGCTCGCGCTCGGTGCTGCGCCGCCGGCGCACCGCGCGCGACTACGTGCCGCCGCACCAGGTCAACGCCCGCTCCGCGGAGTCGCTCGCGATGCTGTCGGCCGAGCACCAGGCCGTCGTGGACGCGCTGGGCACGCTGCCGCCGCGCCAGCGCGAGGTGCTGGTGCTGCGCTACTACGGCGGGATGTCCGAGGCCGAGATCGCCGAGGCGACCGGCATCAGCCGGGGCACCGTGAAGTCGACGGCCAGCCGCGCACTGGACGCGGTGCAGCGGTCGATGGCCGGCCGCCCCGGACGGGGCATGAGTACGTGAGCCGGGAGAGCGACCGGCGGCCGCGACGGCGAGGCGGGTGCGGCCGAGCGCCGCCTCGCCGAGGCGCTGCGCGCGCAGGCGTCCCTCGGCGCCCGGACCTCGGCACCGCCGAAGCCGGCCATTGGCCCGGCGTGAGACTGCCGAGAATTTCACTGGCCGACGGCCCGTTCCTGAACGCGGCCGATAAAGTCCTTGACGACCTTGAAGTTGACGTCAGCTTCAAGGAGCGCAAGGCGCACCTCGCGCAGCGCTTCCTTTACATCGTCTTCCTTAAGGACGCCCCTGCCCCGAAGCTTCTTGAAAACAGACTCTAATTTACCGCTTAAGGAATCAAACATGGAAAGCACCTGCTCTTGAAAAAGAATGTTGAATATATAAGATAAGGCCATTATTGTCAAGGATTTTCTCTCTCGGCGTCATTCATGGATATTCGCCCTGTTTTTACCCATGAAAAACAGCCCAACCCGCCAGTTTCATAGTTTACATTTATATTGACTATAGTCAAAACTACAATTATAATATCAGTTACTAATTGTAGCATTGCACAGCTGGCTGACAATATCTTATAACTTACGATGGAATGATAAAAAAGGCTAAATCTGCTGAATTTGCTAGCAAAATACGCCGCAAGGCGACACCAAGGGAGGAACATATGTTGCGAAAACGCTTTCACCGCATCACCTGCGCGACAGCACTGACGATCGGTCTGACTATGACCGCTGGCCAGGTCTTTGCGCAGGAAAAAGCCGCGGCGCCGGCAGCGCCGCAGGCCAAGCCCACCATGGCCAGGATCTGCTCCAACTGCCACCAGCCCGAGGCTGCCAGCCTCAGGGGCAACTTTGACGGCGTAGCATACAAGACCCAGTCCATTCAGATCAAGATCGATGACGCTACCGAGATCCTCCGGTTCGACAAGAACACCCTGAAGGTCGCGAACGTCAAGCCGGACCCCGCGAACCCGTCGGAACCGCTCCGGGAGATCAAGAAAGGCAAAGAGGTCCGCGTCGAATATACGGAAAAGGACGGCAAGAAGTTCGCCACCCTCGTCGTTGCCAAGCCGCCTATCAAGGTTGCGCCGGAAAAACTCATGACCACGGCCGACGTTGAGAAGCTCGTCAACCTGGGACCGGAGAAAGGCAAGTACCTGCTCGTTGATGCGCGGCCGGCGCCCAAGTTCATGGAAGGCGCCATCCCCACGGCCATCAACATCCCCTTCCCTGCCTTCGACAAGATGGCGGGCAAACTCCCCGCAGACAAGGGCGCGCTCATCGTCTACTACTGCGCAGGCATGACCTGAGCCATGAGCCCTAACTCCGCCGGTCGGGCGGAAAAGCTCGGATATACCAATGTAAAAGTGTACCACGAAGGACTTCCCGAATGGACCAAAAGAAACTACACCGTGCTCTCCGCACAGTTCCTGAAAGAAGCATATATCGATAAAGACATCCCGAACGTGCTGCTCGACGTCCGGCCCGCAGCCGTTGCCAAGAACGGCTTTATCAAGGGCGCGGTCACGCTTCCGGCTGCGGAGACAGCGGCCAACCTCGCGAAATTCCCTCCCAAGGACAAGAAACCGCCGATCATCATCGTTGACGACAACGGCGGTGACGATGCAAAGTCCGCCGCGAAATCGCTCATTTCCGCAGGATATACCAGCGTAACGATCGTGGCCGGAGGCATGAACGCGTGGAAAGCCGCCGCGTTCCCGATCGAGACCGGCGCCCTGGCAACGAACATCGTTTACGTTCCCAAGCCGAGACCCGGTGAGATCGCCATGGACGACTTCAAAAAGATCGCGTCAAATATCCCGGCCGACACGGTCATCATCGATGTGCGCAGCCAGGAGGAAGCGAATGACGGCATGATCAAAGGCGCCAGGGTCGTTCCGGATGCGGTGATCCTCGACCGGCTGGCAGAGGTCCCGATGGACAAGCAGATCGTCACCTACTGCAACACAGGCGTGCAGGCCGAGATGGCGTACCACAAGCTAAAGGAAAAAGGTTACAACGTGAAGTTCCTGAACGCCAAGGTTGCGTTCGACGATGCCGGGAACTACACGATAGAAAAACTCTGACCGCTCCTGCCATACAAGCCCCCCTCCGCCCCGGATGGCCGCGTACCCGCCCTCCGGGGTTTTTTTCTTTAATCGGCTACCGCGAGTTTCACGTATGAACATGGATCAAATCAAGGAAACGAAAGCTTCTGCGAAGAAAACTTTTTTTGCTTTCTCCCGCCGTTCGGTTATAATGGCCCATGCAAATTCGGGATATCCTCAATAACAATCCACTCGTGCTGGCGCCCATGGCAGGCATCACCGACTTTCCCTTCCGCAGGATCTGCAAGGAAATGGGCGCGGGCCTCGTGTTCTCCGAGATGGTGAGCGTCGAAGCGCTGATCCGGGAACACAAGCGCACCCACGGCATGCTGCATACCGATCCAGCTGAGCGGCCGGTAGTGTTCCAGATCTTCGGGTCCAAACCGGCGTCCATGGCCGAGGCCGCGCATATCGTGTCGCAGGGAGAAGTCGACTTCATCGATATCAACATGGGATGTCCGGTGCCCAAGATCCTGAAAAGCGGCGCCGGATCGGCGCTGCTGCGCGACATCGGGCTCGCAAAAGAGATCATGGCCGCGGTCGTGGGCGCCTCGAAAGTGCCGGTAACGGTCAAGATCCGGCTCGGCTGGGACGCGAGGAACATCGTTGCCGTTGATCTGGCCCAGGCTGCGGAAGCGGCCGGCATTGCCGCCGTGACCGTCCACGGCAGGACCAAGGTGCAGGGTTTCTCGGGCCAGGCCGACTGGAACATGATCAAGGACCGTAAAAAGATCGGTCACCATTCCGGTGATCGGGAACGGCGATGTCCGCACGGCCCAGGATGCGAAGCGCATCATGGACGAGACCGGCTGCGACGGCGTCATGATCGGCAGGGCGATCCAGGGATACCCCTGGATCTTCCGCGAGGCAAAGCACTACCTCGAAACCGGCATGGCGCCTGCAGCCCCGACCCTGGAAGAACGGCGGGCGGTCATGCTCCGCCATCTGCACGACATGGCCTGCCTGGCGGGCGAGGATGTCGGCGTCCGCGAGATGCGCAAGCACCTCTGCTGGTATACGAAAGGCCTGCACGACGGCGCCGAGTTCAGGACGAGGATCAATCTTCTGGTACGGGTCGAAGATACGAAACGGGCGATCGAGGATTTTTTTGCAGCCTTGAGTGCGAGCGCCATGGCGACGCAGCAAGTATTGTATTAAGATGCCGCGTCCTCACATCCGGGACAACAGGAGTGGTGAGCATGTCAGCGAATAACCGGGGAACAGAGATCGACAAGCAGGAGCAGCTCATCGCCGAAGCACGGCGCAACCGCGAGCTGCGCGAGAAGGACTACCGGGAACAGACGCTCAAGCTCTACCCGCATATTTGTGCGCGCTGCGGCCGTGAATTCGAAGGAAAAAAACTTCGCGAGCTCACCGTCCATCACAAGGACCATAACCACGACAACAATCCCCCTGACGGCAGCAACTGGGAACTGCTCTGCCTCTACTGTCACGACCAGGAACACCAGGAATATCTGGACAAAGAGACCTTCCGTGAGACAACTCCCGGCAAGGGACAAAAACCCGCCCCGATGCAAAAACCTTTCGCCGGCCTTGAGGACCTGTTGAAGGAATTAAAGAAGTAAAGTAGAAAGTGTCCGCGCGGTCACTCCTGACTCCATGGAATCCTCATCTCCAGGATTATATCCCACCTGATCTGCGTACAAATGCTTTTTTCCGGTTCATGCCGCCTAATTTCAACACATGCTATAATAATTGCAGATTTGCAGCATGCATGCCCGAAGAACGATCACGGACAACTGTGTTACGAAGGCACTGCATTCCAAAGCGCACGCCGATGCGTCAACTTGCCATAAAATCAATATGTTACAGCTAGTTGGATAAATCCCCAGCCTGCGAAATCAACGTTCAACTGCCTGCTGTGAGCTTGCGTCAAACTGACAAGCCGCTGCATCGCCCCACGCCGCAAGGAGATTTTTTGAATACCTCGGCGGCATACCGGGAGAAGCGCTTAACAGGCTATTCGAGCCCTACTTCACCACCAAGGACCCGTCCCGGGGGACCGGCCTGGGGCTCTACCTGTCAAAGGTCATTATCGAGGACCATATGCGCGGAAAATTGTCGGCCCGGAACCATGCGCAGGGCGCCGCATTTACGATCGAACTTCCCGTGCCGGAGAAAGAGGCGAGCCATGAACGAAAAACCGTTTGACCTGTCGGTACTCTATGTTGAGGATGAGGCGATCACCCGTGAAGAGATACTCCAGTTCCTCAAGCGCAGAGTGCGGGATGTTTTTGTCGCCCGGGATGGGAACGAAGGACTGGAACTGTTCCGCCAAAAAAGACCCGATCTGGTCATCACCGATATCCGGATGCCGCACCTCGACGGATTAAAAATGGCAAAAGCGATACGGGCGTTCGACCATGAGGTGCAGATCATCGTAACGACCGCTCACAGCGATGCATCCTCCATGATGGAAGCCATTGACGCGGGGGTCGACCAGTACGTGCTGAAACCCATCGTGATGAAAAAGTTAATTTCCGCCATCGGGAAATGCTCTCAATTAATCGCGTACCGGAGATCGGCAAAACAACATTTGGAGGAACGGGAACGGCTGATCACTGAACTGCAGGAGGCCCTCGCGAAGGTGAAGCTCCTGAGCGGATTTCTGCCGATCTGCGCGTCCTGCAAGAAGATCAGGAACGACCAGGGCTATTGGCAGCAGATCGAGGCGTACATCGGCGAGCATTCGGAAGCTGAATTTTCACACAGCATCTGTCCGGATTGCGCGATGCGGCTCTATGGAAAATTTTATAAGGAAAAGAAGTGAATGCGCTCACGCCCACCGGGGCCAGAGTAGTTGTGTGTAAAACGCGTCTCGATAAGGAGAAACCATGCTCGTGCACAAAGATCTTGATGTTGTCGGCAAAGCGTGCCCCTTTCCGTTAATGACCGTTGCCAGAGAAGTGCGCGCCATGCAAAAAGGCCAGCTGCTGCGGATCACGGGGAATGATCCGAGCTTCGAAGCGACGATCCTTGATTTTTGCCGGGAGGGTGGGCATGAAGTTCAGGAAACCATTCGCGACGGGAAAAAAGTGAGCATCACCTTTAAAGTCTAGATGCATGCGCCGACAGTATGGACCAGGGGAGGTCAGGATGAACAAGAAAGCTACCATTCTATTACACAGCGGCGACATGGACAAGGCGCTTGCCGCCTTTATCTTTGCGAATGGCTACGCCGCGTTAGGCGTGGAGGTCAAGATGTGGTTCATGATCTGGGGCCATAACTGCCTCAAGAAACGGAAAAGCCTGTTCTCGTTCCGTCGGAAACCGGACCCCGCACGGGAAGGCGTTTACCGGGTCCTGGAAACGGACAATATTCTGCAGCCCATGATCGAAATGCTCAATCGAGGCGGCGCGGGTCATTTGCCCCTGTCGCGGCTCAATCTCATGGGACTGGGTCCTCTGTTGTTCGACAAAATGCTCAAAAGGAAAAACATACCAAGCCTGGAGGAACTTATCAGAAGCGCCGATGATCTGGGAGTTCAGTTCATCATGTGCCAGATCTGTTTCGATGCGTTTGGCCTGAGCGTGGATGACCTGATCGTGCCGCATGTTGCAGTGCAGGGGGTCTCCGCCTACGCGAAAGACACCATGGAAGCACACGTAAATTTGTTCATCTGATAAATGGAGGGAACAGATGCCTGCCCAATCGGACTTGAATAAGCAGGAGTCCCTGGATCGCCTGATCGAGGAGAATGCCTTCCTGCGCTCGGCACTGGAAAAGACCGACCAGGGGAAGGAGCTTATCCAGCAGCGGGAGGAATTTTCACTGCTCTTATCGGTCAGCAAGCTCATTGTATCGGAGCTGGACCTGGACGCTGTTTTTCAGCTGGTCGCCACAAAGGCCCGGGAGCTGGTCCAGGCGGATATGGTGCTCGTGCCTATGCTGAACGAACAACGGGACCGGTATACCTACCGGGCCGCTTCCGGCGTTGATGCCGAGGCAGTCCTGAACGCGAGTTTTCCCGTTACGGTCGGCATGTGCGGCTGGGTGCTGCAGCATGAACGAAGTCTTCTGTTCGGCGAAGCGAGTCTGTGCTGGCTGGACGCAACAACCGCCTGGGAAAAGGGCCAGCAATCCGCTGTATTGGTCCCCTTGTTCGGTAAAAAACAGATCATTGGCGGACTCTCGGCACTGGGAAAAAAGGGGGGGGCAGCTTTACCCCGCACGATCTTGATCTGCTGACCATGTTTGCCAACCAGGTCAGCACGGCCATTGAAAATGCGACCCTGTTCCATCAGGTGCAGACTGAGGTTGAAGAACGCCGGCAGGCGGAGATCGCTTTGCTGGAAAGCGAGCAGTCCTACAAAACACTCGCGGAAAATCTTCCCGGGCTGGTCTACCGGGTGTTCCTGCGGGAAAACAATCGCATGAAATTTTTCAACCGGTCAAGCTACTTAATGACCGGATACGCGGACAATGAGCTGGGATATAGTGAAGTCTGTTCGATTATTTCCTTGGTTCTGCCCGAAGACCGTCCGGCTGTAATTGCCGAAGTACAACGGGCGCTGCGTGAAAACACACCCTTTTCCGTCGAGTATCGATTGAGACACCGGGACGGAACGATCCGGCATCTCTCTGAACTGGGAGCGCCCATATCCGGAAGCGACGGCCAGCCCCTGTATATCGATGGGGTGATCTTTGACATGACCGAGCGCAAGCGGGAGGAGCGAATGCTGGCGGAAAGCGATGCCCGCCTGCGCACCCTGGTGCAAACCATCCCCGACCTGGTCTGGCTCAAGGACACAAACGGCGTCTATCTGTCCGGCAACCACATGTTCGAGCGCATGTACGGCGAAAAGGAAGCGAACATTATCGGCAAAACCGACTACGATTTTGTGAACAGGGAGCTGGCGGACTTCTTTCGCGAGCACGACAGCCGGGCCATGGCGGCAGGCAAGCCCCTCACCAACGAGGAATGGCTCACCTTTGCCGACACCGGCTCCAGGAGGTTGTTTGAAACCATCAAGACCCCAATGTACGATGCCGAAGGTGCGCTCATCGGTGTGCTCGGCATTGCCCATGACATCACCGAACGTAAGCGCGCTGAGGACCAGGTCCTCAATGCACTCAAAGAGAAGGACGTTATGCTGAAGGAGATCCACCACCGCGTGAAGAACAACATGCAGGTGATCTACAGTCTGCTGAACCTCCAGGCAAAGAACGTCGCCGACCAATCGGTGCGCGCCATGTTCGAGGAGGCGCGGAACAGGGTCAATTCAATGGCTTTGATACACGAGCGAATGTATCGTTCCGAGGACCTTGCCCATATCGACTTCAAAGAGTACCTGCAGAGCCTCGTGTCCGGAATTGCGGACACCTATAAACGGAGCAACGTCGCCCTGTCCGTGGAGATGGAACCGCTCGCCCTTGACGTGAATGTCGGCATCCCCTGCGGCCTGATAGCGAATGAGCTGGTTTCGAACTGCCTCAAACACGCTTTCCCCGGAGGAAGAGCGGGAAGGATCAGGCTCGGGATCAGGAAAAACAGCGAAGGCAAAAATGTCCTGTTCGTTGCGGACAACGGCATCGGCTTCCCCGCGGACGTCGATTTCCGCAACACTACGACGTTCGGCCTGCAATTGGTCACGGTGCTGGTCGGGCAGATACGCGGAACGATCGAACGTTCGAACGGGGAAGGAACAACGTTCAGCGTCACGTTCCCGGGAAGCACCTGATTACTCATGGGAATCGTGAGAGGGGAAAATTATAAAAATCCGTGTTTATCCGGCTCGTATCCGATACGTTCATGCCCTCCACGAACCAGTTGTCAACTGCCGTTCTCAGGATTACGCTTCCCGTTTTACCGTCTGTGCAACAACCTCATTCCGGCCGCGCCTTTTCCTTCTTAAACTTCCTCGTCCCCTCATAGAGCTCATATTCCAGAAGCCGGCATTCGATGCCGCTGTTATAGAACTGCAGGCTCCGCTTCGGCTTGAGGCTCACCTTCTTGGAAAGCGCGGGATTGCCCGTGAACACGTAGCCCATGAAGCCTCTGCACTTCTGCTTGAAAAAATCGCCGATGCCTTTGTAGAGCGCCGCGAGCTTCTCGATCTCACCCATGCGCTCGCCGTAGGCCGGGTTCAGCACGATCACGCCCCCGCCTTCTGGCAGCGGCGTCTCAGCGTAGTCGCAGACGCTGAAATCGATCGCCTGCTCCACCCCTGCCGTGGCGGCGTTCCGCTTCGCCGCTTCCACGGCATTGGACTCGATGTCCGTTGCGATGATCCTGGCGGAGAGGGACTTTTTCATTTCCTTCTTTGCCTGGTCGCGCAGCTCGTTCCAGCGCGCTTCATTGTATCCTTTGATATGCATGAACCCGAAGTTGTTCCGCAAAAGCCCCGGCGCGCGGTTCAGGCCGATGAGCGCCGCCTCGATGGCGAGCGTGCCGCTGCCGCACATGGGATTGATGAAGGGCGTGCTTCCGTCCCAGCCCGTGGCGAGCACAACGGCAGCCGCGAGCGTCTCCTGCATGGGCGCTGCCAGCGGTATCTTCCGGTACCCGCGGCGGCTAACGGCTCGCCCGAGGTGTCGATATAGATCGAGCCGCGTTCGCCGTTCCAGTAGAGATGCACCACGGTCCGGTTGCGTTCAGGCCCGGAGTCGGGCCGCGTTCCCCGCTTGTCCTTGATCTTGTCCACGATCGCGTCCTTCAGGCGCAGGGTCGCGAAGCGCGAGTCCCTGATCGTCGGCGTGTCCACGCTGGAGGTGATGCAGACATAACCGTCCTCGGCAACAAGCTCCTCCCAGGCGATGGAATAGGCTGCGCGGAAAAGCTCGTCCGGCGCGGCTGCCTGGAACTCCTTGAGCAGGAGCAGCACGCGATGGCCGGTCCGCAGATGCAGGTTCAGGCGCATGGCGTCGTCCATGGTGCCTTCGGTCTCGACACCGGAAATGCCTTCGGAGGCGACCGGGAACCCCAGGCCCGCGATTTCCCGCCTCAGGATGGGCGGTATGCCCTTGGGGGCGGAGATGAAAATTCTGTATTTTTGCATGCGACAGTATACGCTTCACTGCGGCCCTTGTCCAGCTGAACGGCCTTTTTTGCCCTTGAATTAGGCATTTCATTCTGTTATGATGTCCGGGCTTAGGAGGCGGCGTGCAGAAGGCAGATCTTACAACCAGGAGTGTCGCAGGTTTTATCGACCTCCTCATCGTCATCGGACTTACGAGGCTGCCCGATGTGATCGGCTTTCTGTCGGCATCGGGATACCTGCTCATCCGGGACGGCCTGTTCGAACGCCGGAGCGTCGGGAAAAAACTGATCGGCCTGCGGGTCATATCGTCGGACGACCCTGAATTCGTTATCACCTACCGTGAATCGATCATCAGAAACGTTCCGCTGGTCGTTGCCTACATCCTCTTTCTCATTCCCTATGCCGGCTGGATCCTCGGCCCCGCTGGCCTTCGGCATCGAGTGCCTGACCGCGCTCGGCGATGAGCGGGGGATGCGCATCGGCGACATGCTGGCACGGACCTGCGTCATTCCGGCAGCGCCGGCAACTCCGGAAAGAACCGAACCTCCGTCCAGCCTGCAGCAAGGCGGGTAGCTCCGGGGCAACTCATGCGCCTTGAAGTACATCCCGACCGCTCGTGTTGGACCATGACAACGTTTTCCGCAGGTTGCCTGCAGTCTTCATACTGATTTCGTTCTGAAAGGAGCACTCTCCAACAATGTTTATCAATACTATCATGGGCTGGTTCTCGAACGACATGGCCATCGACCTCGGCACGGCCAACACCCTGGTCTACGTGCGCGGCAGGGGCATTGTCTGCAACGAGCCCTCGGTGGTCGCCATGTCGGTAAAGACCGGCAAGGTCCTCGCCGTGGGCATGGAGGCCAAGACGGATGCTCGGCCGCACGCCCGGCGACGTCAAGACCATCCGGCCCATCAAGGACGGCGTCATCTCCGACTTCGACATCACCGGCGAGATGCTCCGGTACTTCATCCGCAAGGTGCATAACCGCAAGTCCTTCATGCGGCCCCGCATCGTCATCGGCGTGCCCTCGGGCATCACGCAGGTGGAGCAGCGCGCGGTCAAGGACGCTGCCCTCTCCTCGGGCGGCCGCGAAGTGTACCTGATCGAAGAGCCGGTTGCCGCGGCCATCGGCACGGGCCTGCCCATCTCGGAGCCCTCGGGCAACATGATCGTCGACGTCGGCGGCGGCACCACGGACATCGCCGTCATCTCCATGGACGGCGTGGTCTACAGCAAGGCCATCCGCGTGGGCGGCGACAAGATGGACGAAGCCATCATCAACTACATCAAGCGCAAATACAACCTGCTCATCGGCGAAATGATGGCCGAGTCGATCAAGATGGAGCTCGGCTCGGCGTACAAAACCGACAACGACGCGCCACACCATGGAGATCAAGGGCCGCGATCTCGTGTCGGGCATCCCCAAGACCCTGATCCTGGACGACGATGAGGTGCGCGAATCGCTGGCCGAACCGGTGAGCCAGATCATGAACGCCATCAAGCAGGCGCTGGAGAACACGCCGCCCGAGCTCTCGGCCGACATCGTGGACAAGGGGATCGTGCTGGCCGGCGGCGGCGCGCTGCTCAAGGGCCTGGACGTCTACATCCGCGAGGAGACCTCGCTGCCGATCATCATCGCCGAAGACCCCCTCACCTGCGTTGCCATCGGCGCGGGCAAGGTGCTCGACGACCTCGATATTCTGAAAAAAGTCATGATGTAAGCAGGAAGGCGGCACCGATGCCCGGGTTTATCAGAAAGAACAAACAGTTCGTCGTCATTCTCATCCTTTTCGCCTTCCTGTTCTGGCTCGTCACCATCCAGGTCAAGAACGGGCCGGTTCCCGTTCATGGAAAAGCCCGTGCTTGCCGTGGCGGGATTCTTCGAGCGGATCATCGCCGCGCCCTTCCGGTTCGCGGGATCCGTCGGCACCCGGTATGTTTACCTGGTGCGCACGGAGCGGGATAACGATCGCCTCAGGCAGGAGCTGGTCCGGCTGCGGATCGAGAACTCGGCCACGAACGAACTCCTCTCCGAGAACGAACGGCTGCGCGCCCTGCTCGACTTCAAGAAGCTCAGTACCCGCCGACCGCGATCGCCGTGCAGATCATCGCCAAGGGCAATCCGCCCGCGTCGAGCACGATCACCATCAACAAGGGTTCCGACGACGGGATCGAGAAGGACATGGCCGTGGTCGCCGACAGACGGCGTGGTCGGCAGGGTGCAGGCGGTGCTGCCGGGCACCGCGAAGGTCATCCTGCTCACCGACCCCGGAAGCACGCTGGCCGTCCGGGTGCAGCGGAACCGCGAAGAAGGCCTGCTGGAAGGCAAACTGGGCCTGTGCGCCCTGAAATACGTCTCCTTTTATGCCGACATCCAGGAAGGCGACCTGCTCGTCACCTCGGGCCTCGACGGGCTGTTCCCCAAGGGCCTGCCGGTGGCGACCGTGCTGCACGTGCCCAAACACGAAGCCAGCGCATTCCAGACCGTGACGGCCCGGCCGATCGTCAGCTTCTCGCGCCTGGAGGAGGCGCTGGTACTCACAAAATGAAACCCCGCTACTATCTTGTCCTCTTCCTGCTGATCATCCCTGTTCAGGCAAGCCTGCTTTCGCCGCTGTCGCTGGGAGGCATCAGGCCCGACCTGGCCCTGGCCCTGCTCTTTATCATCGGCCTGCTGACCGGCCCCCGGGAGGCGGCGCTGGCCGGCATGGCGCTGGGGCTGCTGCAGGACGTGAGCGCGGCCAGCCTGATCGGGCTCACGGGCTTCACCCGCGGCCTCGTCGGCCTCGGCGCGGGGCTCCTCGGCCGCAGGATGTCTGGACCTCACCAGCCCGTCGACCGTGCTTTTTCTGACCGCCTTCAGCCTTGCCGAAGGCGTCTTCATCGCCGTTCTGCTCCAGGTGTTCTACGGGTCCGTCCCCTTCTGGAACCTGCTGCTTCACCCGCCTGGTCCCCCAGGCGCTCTATACCGGGCTGCTCGGGTATTTTCTGCTGCAGCCCCTCAGGAACCGGAAGATCGTCCTCGCATTGAAGCGGCGCGAGCATTCAGAGGGAGTTGTAAATGCAGCAGCAAGACAGCCCGGCCGATATCCAGCGCAGACTTCCGCTGCTGGCGGCCTTTGTCATCTTCTTCACCGTGGTCCTCTTTGTCCGGCTGTGGTACCTCCAGGCGGTCAAGGGGGCGTTCTATCTGGAGCAGGCGGAAAGCAACCGCATCCGGCCGGTGAAGCTCAGGCCCCCGCGCGGCATCATGTACGACCGCAAGGGCCGGCCCATCGTCGAGAACGCGCTCACCTTCGATATCTCGCTCGTGCCCGAGGATGCGCCGGACCTTGACGCCTCGATCCAAAGCCTTGCTGACCGCCTCAAGATCAAGCCCGAGGACATTCAGGCAGCGCTCGATGATGCGGCGCCGATCCGGGGAAAGTACGAGCCGGTCAAGATCGCGGAAGAAGCGCCCTGGGACGAGGTCGCTGTCGTCGAGTCGCACCAGGACGACCTGCCGGGCGCGCTCGTTGAACCGGAACACCGCCGCCATTACCCCTATGGAGGACTGGCGTCGCACCAGCTCGGCTATATCGGGAAAATGACCGGGTCGCAGCGCAAGAAGGACACGGGAGACATCGGACTGCTGACCGGCCAGGGCGGCCTCGAAAAGGTCTATGACAAGCTTCTGCGCGGCGTCGCGGGCAGGCGCATGATCCAGGTGAACGCCGCGGGCAGGAAGGTCAAGGACCTGGGCATCGAGGAGCCGCAGCCCGGGAACGACCTCTACCTTACGCTCGACCTCGATGTGCAGCGGGCGGCCGAGGAGGCGCTCGGCGACCGTGCCGGCGCCGTGGTTGCCATGGACCCCAACTCCGGCGAGCTCCTCGCGCTGGCAAGCCACCCCAACTACGATCCGAACCTCTTCCCGCGGGGCATCTCGCCCAAGGACTGGGTGAGGCTTGCGAACGATCCCGTCTCATCCCCTCTACAACCGGGCGGTCCAGAGCGTCTACCCGCCGGGCTCGATCTTCAAGATCGTGGTGTCGCTCGCGGGGCTCGAGACCGGCGTGATCAAGCCCGACGACAAGGTCACCTGCAGCGGCTCCCTCAGGAGCGGCAAGCACACCTTCCGGTGCTGGAAAAAGGGCGGACACGGCACGATCTCGTTCCATGACGCGCTTGTCGGGTCCTGCGACGTCTATTTTTACACCATGGGCGAGCGCATCGGGCTTCGACATCATCGCGCAGTATCGCGCGGAACCTCGGGCTGGGAAGCTGACCGGCATCGAGCTCGCTGATGAGAAAGCGGGCAACATTCCCACCACGGCGTGGAAGAAACAGCGCACCGGCGAGGCCTGGTACCCGGGCGACACTTACATCAATTCCATCGGCCAGGGCTTTGTGCAGGTCAGCCCGATCCAGGCCTGCCAGATGATCGGCGCCATTGCGAACGGCGGCAAGTTCTTTCAGCCGACCCTGCTCCGGCAGTCGCGCAACCGGGAGACCGGGGTCGTGACGCCGGTGACGCCCGAGCAGAAGCGTGCGTTCAAGATGGACCCCGCGGCCCTTGCCGAGATCAGACGGGCGCTGCTCGGCGTGACGACCGAGTCGAACGGCACGGCCCACGGCGCTGCGACCCCCTCGCGTCCGTGGCCGCCAAGACCGGCACGGCCCAGGTCATCGCCCAGAAGGTCGCCGGCAGGAAGCTCTCGGCAGCCACGCAGGACCACGCCTGGCTCGTGGCCTATGCGCCGGCGGACAATCCCCGGATCGCCGTTGCCGTGCTGGTCGAGCACGGGGGCCACGGCGGCGCGGCAGCCGCGCCGGTGGCCAGAAAAGTCATCGAGGAGTTCATGAAAAATGCTGGACCGACGGTCGCTCGCTAACCTTCCCTGGGGCATGGTCGGCCTCATCGCCCTGATCGCGCTCATCGGCCTTTCCGCCGTCTACAGCGCGACCTATACGGCAAAAGGCCCCTCCACGCTCTTCTACAAGCAGATGATCTGGATCGCGGCAGGCATGGTCGTCATGTTCCTGATGATGCTGCCGGACTACCATACGGTGGGCCGCTATGCCTACATCCTCTATGCCGCTATCGATCATCATGCTCATCCTCGTCATGGTCATGGGAAAGACCGGCATGGGCGCCCAGCGGTGGCTCGCCATCGGCCCCTTTGCGTTCCAGCCCTCCGAGCTCGCCAAACTGGCGCTCACGCTGGCCCTGGCGCGCTACTTTGCCGAGGACCCGCGCCGCGGCGGATACTCGCTCCGGGACCTCGCGGTCCCGGGCGCCATGGTCCTGGTCCCGCTGCTCCTCGTGCTGAAGCAGCCCGACCTCGGCACGGCCATGATGCTGCTGCTCACCTCGTCGCTCATGGTCATGATCGCCGGCATCCATCTGCGCACGGTCATCACGCTCGTCCTGATCGCCGCCGTGGTCGCCGCATCGGTCTTCCTGGTGCCGCCGGTGCGGAACAAGATATGGGGTTCGCTCAAACCCTACCAGCAGAACCGGATCAAGGCCTTCATCGATCCCAGCTCCGACCCGCTCGGCAGCGGCTATCACGCGAACCAGTCCAAGATCGCCGTCGGCTCCGGCCAGATCACGGGCAAGGGCTTCCGCAAGGGGACCCAGAGCCAGATGGCCTTCCTGCCCGAACGCCACACGGACTTCATCTTTGCCGTGATCGCCGAGGAGCACGGCTTCATGGGCTCGGGCCTCATGGTCATCCTCTACCTCATCCTGCTGCTCTTCGGCGTTGACACGGCCAGGAACGCCAAGGACCGCATGGGCGCGCTCATGGCGGGCGGCATCGTTTCCATGATCTCGCTCTATGTGTTCATCAACGTCGGCATGTCCGCGGGCATCGTGCCCGTCGTTGGCGTGCCGCTCCCGCTCGTGAGCTACGGCGGCACCTCGGTCATCACCACCTTCCTTGCCCTCGGATTGCTCTTGAATATCCAGATCACGACGGTTTATGCTGTTCTACTAAAATTCCAGAAGACAGTAGCCAGAAGTCAGTAGCCAGAAATCCTTTGTACTGAATTCTGACTCCTGACTCCTGTATTCTGAATTCTGTTCACAAGGAGTCCCATGCTCGAAGATTTTCTGCCGCTGGTGACCAAGCCGGCCCGGTACATCAACAACGAGATCCACAGCGTGCACAAGGACCTTGCGGCCGTGCGGACAAAGGTCTGCCTCTTCTTCCCCGATACCTACGAGGTCGGCATGTCTCACCTGGGCCTCAGGATCCTGTACCAGGTCCTGAACAGCAGGGACGACACGGCCTGCGAGCGCGTTTTCTCTCCCTGGACGGACTACGAGGAGAAGCTCCGCGCGTCGGGCAGGCCGCTCACCAGCCTCGAATCGAACCTCCCGCTGGCGGAATTCGATATCATCGGCGTCACGCTCCAGTACGAGCTGTCCTACTCCAACATCCTCGTCGGGCTGGAGCTGGGACGGATCCCCGTCAGGTCCGTTGACCGCACTGACGACCATCCGATCGTGATCGCCGGCGGCCCCTGCGCCGTGAACCCCATGCCGCTTTCCGACGTTCATCGATGCCTTCTTTATCGGCGAAGCGGAAGAGGCCATGCACGAGATCGTCGAACTGCGGCAGAAGCATCCCGGCAGGAAAGAGTTCCTTGCAGCGCTGGCAGGTTGCGACGGATTCTACGTGCCCGTCCTCGGCGCGAAAACCGTGAAGCGGCGCGTGGTCCGGGACCTCGAGTCGGCACCGTGGCCTGCACAGCCGCTCATCCCGCTGCTCAAGCCCGTGCATGACCGCGTCACGGTCGAGGTCGCCCGGGGCTGCATCCGCGGCTGCCGCTTCTGCCAGGCAGGCATCATCTACCGGCCCTACCGCGAGCGGAGCCCGGAGCGCGTCAAGGACCTGCTGCAGGCAATCCATCGAATGCACGGGCTATGACGAACTTTCGCTTGCATCGCTCTCGACCGGCGACTACTCCGCGATCCAGCCGCTTATGGAGGACCTCGTCGAGCGCTACCGCGCAAGCCGCGTCTCGATCTCGCTCCCGTCGCTCCGCATCGGCACGCTCACGCCGGAGATGATCCGAGGCGATCGCCGGCGTGCGCAAGAGCGGCTTCACCCTGGCGCCCGAAGCAGGCACCGAGCGCCTCCGGTGCGTGATCAACAAGCCGCTGGCCGAACAGGACCTCCTGGACGCCGCGGCCGATCATTTTCTCGAGCGGCTGGAGCGTGCTCAAGCTCTACTTCATGATCGGCATGCCCACCGAGACCGACGAGGACCTGGACGGCATCATCCGGCTCGTCACCAACATTTTTGCCGTCGGCAAGCGCGAGTCGAAGCGGCACATCCAGATCAATGTCAGCGTCTCGACCTTTGTGCCGAAGCCGCACACGCCCTTCCAGTGGTTCGGCCAGGCCACGCGCGAAGAGATCAGGGCAAAGCAGGCCTATCTCGAGCGAGGGCTTAGAAGAAAGGGCATCGCGCTCAAGCCGCACCATGCGGAAACGAGCGTGCTCGAAGGCGCGTTCGCGCGCGGCGATGCCGCCATCGGCAGGGTCATCGAGGAAGCGGTCAAACTTGGCTGCAGGTTCGACGGCTGGACCGAATGTTTTGACTTTAAGAAATGGACCGAGGCGTTTCGGATCTGCGGGCTCGATCCGGCCACGTACGCGAGCCGGAGCTTCGGCCTCGACGAGCAGCTTCCCTGGCAGTTCGTGCAAACAGGCATAACGCAGGAATTCCTGAAGCGGGAGTACAACCGTGCGATCAAGGCAGAGGTGACGCCAAACTGCCGCGCCAAGTGCGAAGCCTGCGGCATGGCATGCAAGGACGGCGGCAGGGAGACCTTCGGCAAGCCGGCAAGTACGATCACCGCACCGGCTGCACAACTCGCCGGAAACAACGGCCCCGTCTAGCGAAGCGCTGGTCACCAAAATACGGATGCGCTATACCAAGACCGACAGGCTGCGCTTCCTGTCGCATCTCGACCTCATGACGCTCGTCCAGCGCGCTTCCGTCCGGGCCCATATCCCGCTCGCTTTTTCACAGGGGTTCAATCCGCACCCCAAGATCGCCTTCGGCCCTGCTTTGCCCGTTGGCATGGAGAGCGAGACCGAGTACCTCGACATGGAGACCGATGCGGGCATCGATCTGCTGAGTACGACAAAAGCACTGAACAACACCCTGCCGCAAGGCATGCGCATTCTCGAAATGCGGGTCGTCCCGAAGAAGGCGGCATCCCTCTCCGGCAGCATCGAGCGCTATACCTATGCTGTTGAGGTCCCGGCAGGCTATGCAGAAGGACTGGCAGACCGGGTGCAGGAGTTCCTGTCAAGGACTGCGGTCATCGTGGAAAAGGACGGGAAGCAGAAGGACATCAGGCCCTGCATCGAGGCTGTCGTCGTGACCCTGTCCGAAGGTCCGGCGCTGCTTTCCATCGCGCTGCAGGACCAGGGCCAGATCAAGCCGCGCATTCAGGATGTGATGGAGCAGTTGTTGGAAATTACCAAAGAGCAGTTTCTGCTTTTCCGGGTGAAGCGGACCGGTTTATACTGGAAAGAGAACGGTCAATGGCGCGACCCCATGGACGTGTAAGGACTGTCAATACGGGACGAAACGACTGGAAAAGAATTTTTCTCGCAAAGCTCGCAAAGAACGCAAAGGGAATCTTAAGTAAAAAGCTTTTCTGGTTTAAAACCCAAAAGCAAGTCGTGGTTTAGGATTTTCTTGGCGTCCTTTGCGAGCTTTGCGAGAGAGGCTTTTTTGCTCCCGGCTTGTCCGGGTTAGGTTTATCGGAGTAATCCAAACCTCTCCTTTCCCTCTCGTTTCTTATTCTTTATAAGCAAACCCTCTGCCAGATACTGACCTGCCGGTCGCGATGGCTTCCGGGCCTCCTAAAATCGCCCGAAAACTGCCCTTTAGGCACTAATTCCCTGTTTTAATTCTTGTATTCATTGATAACCTGTTATAAAATAGTTTTAGAGAAAGATAGTCAGGTAAAAACAACTTCTTAGGAGACAGCATGTCATCTGAGATCATCGTAAACGCCGGCCGGGAAGAAACCCGCGTGGCCCTTCTGGAGAACGGCCTGGTCACCGAAATATTCATCGACCGCAAGAAGGACCGCGGCGTTGCAGGGAATGTCTACAAGAGCCGGGTCATGAAGGTCCTGCCCGGCATGCAGGCCGCGTTCGTGGATGTCGGGCCTGGAAAAGTCCGCGTTCCTCTATGTGGGCGACGTCTTCGACAGCACGTCGGAATATACGCCCATGATGGAGGACGAGGGCCTGGAGCTCGAGGTCGAGACCAAGCGGAAGCGCTCCCATGCCACGCAGATCGAGGACCTGCTGCAGGAAGGCCAGGAAATCCTGGTCCAGGTCGCCAAGGAGCCGATCAGCACCAAGGGCGCGCGCGTCACGACCTATATCAGCATCCCCGGCCGCTACCTGGTCATGATGCCGGGCGTCAACCATATCGGCGTCTCGCGCCGCATCGAGAACGGCGAGGAGCGGAAGCGGCTGCGCGAGATCGTGAGCCGGCTGCGGAAGCCGAATATGGGCTACATCATCCGGACCGCGAGCCAGGGCCGGAGCGAAGACGAGCTCAACGCGGACATCGAGTTCCTGGCGCAGCTTGTGGGAGACCATCCAGAAGAAGAAGGAACGCGCCTCGGCGCCGGCGCTGCTGCACAACGAGCTGGACCTGGTCTTCCGCGTGATCCGCGACGTGTTCACCCGGGACGTGGACCGGATGGTCATCGACTCCGCCGATGAATACCAGCGCGTCAAGGAATTCGTGGACTCCTACATCCCCGGCCTCGGCAGGCGCGTGAAGCCCTACGACGGCGACGAGCCCATCTTCGAGCACTACGGCGTCGAGATCGAGATCTCGCGCGCCCTGGGCCGGAAGGTCTGGCTCAAGTCGGGCGGGTACATCATCATCGACCAGACCGAGGCGCTCACCACCATCGACGTCAACACCGGCCGGTACGTGGGCAAGCGGTCCCTGGAGGACACGATCCTGAAGACGAACCTCGAGGCCGTGCGCGAGATCGCCTACCAGCTCCGGCTCCGGAACATCGGCGGCATCATCATCCTCGACTTCATCGACATGGAGCGCGAGGACAACCGGCGCAAGGTCTACTCGGCGCTGCAGGAAGCGCTCTCGCAGCGACAAGGCAAAGACCACCATCTCGCACATCTCGCCGCTCGGCCTGATCGAGATGACGCGGAAGCGCATCCGCGAAAGCCTGGGCCGCACGCTCTGCGAGCCCTGCCCCTACTGCGACGGCCGCGGCTATGTCAAGTCGAGCCGCACCATCTGCTACGAGGTCTTCCGGGAGATCAGGCGCGCCTTTACCGGCGCCGAGGAGAAGAAGGCGCTCGTGACCGTGAATTCCGTGGTGGCCGACATGCTGTACGACGAGGAACGGCAGGGTGTGGAGGAGCTGGAAAAGGAGTTCCAGAAGAAGATCGTGATCAAGGCCGACCCGAACCTGCATCAGGAGCAGTACGAGGTGGTGATGGTGTAGCAGACGAAGAACCTGAAAATGCAATTACAAAAGCCCGTCTCGGATCAGAGAACGGGCTTTTTATATTCGTCAGAGGTGAAAGTTACGCGCTTTTCAAATACTCCAGGATCTTCTCCCTGATGGTCTTGAAGATCAGGTCGAACTTTGCTTCGTCGTTCTCGAGCAGCGTGATCCGGAAGCCCTTGAGGTTGCAGTTAAAGCCCGTGAGCGGCACCACGCAGATGCCGGTGGTCGCGAGCAGGTAGTAGACGAACCGTTTGTCCAGCGCCACGCCATTCGTGATCTTCTCGACCAGCTCCTTGACGGCTTTGTCCTTCACGGGCAGCGACTGTTTGCCGTTCAGCACGCCTTCCTCGAACATCACGGTCATATAGAACGCGCCGTTCGTCCGGTTCACCACGATGCCCTTGATGTCCTTGAGCTTGTCATAGGCGGTATTGGAGCGCCATTCGTATTTCTTGTTCCGCGCCGCAACGTGCGCCGGGAACCGCTTGTCGCTGAAGATCTTCGGGATCACGGTCTGCGGCAGCGTGGTGGAGCAGACCTCGAGCATCTTGTTGTCCAGGATGCTCTTCACGTACTTCGCGAAGACGGGGTCGTTCTTCTGGTTGTAGACCTCGATCCAGCCGCAGCGCGAACCCGGCCAGGGAAGTTCCTTGGAAATGCCCTTCATGGAGATGCCGCAGACGTCGCCGATCACTTCCGCCAGCGGCACGGCCTTCTTCCCGTTATAGGCCATATTGATGTAGATCTCGTCGCAGACCACGAACAGGTCGTACTCCCGCGCGATGGCCACGATCTCCTGGAGCACTTCCTTGGGGTAGACCGCGCCCGTGGGGTTGTCGGGATTGATGATCAGGATGCCCGAGATCGCCGGATTGTACTTCACCTTCATGCGCAGGTCGTTCAGGTCCGGATACCAGAGGTTCTTGCGGGTCCAGATTGTACGAGATGTATTCGGCGCCGGCATGGGAGGCCTCGGCCGAGGAGTGGGTGCTGTAGGCCGGGCTCGGCCCGATCACGCGGTATTCCTTCTTGAGCTGGCCGTAGATCTTGCTGATGGCGTCGCCCAGGCCGTTGAAGAAGATGATGTCCTCTTTCGTGATCTTGACGCTTGCCGTTCTTGTTCGCCTGCTGCGCCAGAAATTCGCGCGTGGTCTCAAGGCCCTTGGTGGGCGAATAGGCGTAGGTCGCGTCCTCGCGGTTCGCCTCGACGACGATCTCCTTGATCCAGTCGGGGATCTTTTCGCCCTTCTGGACCGGGTCGCCGATGTTCTCCCACATGATCTCGACGCCGAGCTTGCCGAACTCCTTGGCAACGGCAACGATCTCGCGGATCTCGTATTTCAGTTCATCGGCGCCGAGTGAAACGATGTTATTTCTCATGATATGCCCCTAACCCCTAACCCGGATAAACCGAAAGCAAAAGGCGTCTCTCGCAAAGCTCGCAAAGAGCACAAAGGGAAACTTAGCATCAAAATCCTTCCTGATAAAAAAACAAACAGGAGATCTAAGATCTTCTTGGCGTTCTTTGCGGCTCAGAGTGGCCCGTGTATCGGCCATTGCGAGAAAAAATCCTGCCCCTTTGTGTGAATGCTTTTTCAAAAACACGTCATATTACCAAAAAAGGTGTTCCTGAGTAAAGCGAATTATTGCCATTCGCGAAAAATCAGCCATTTTTGAGCTTTTCGTTCAAATATTCCCGGACCGTATCCACGGCGTCGGCGACAGCGCCGGTCTTGGGCAGGGTCAGGGCAAAGCGGTCAATATACTGGCGCTGCGCCAAGATCCTGAACGAGGCGGTGAAATTAAGATCAAAGATCCAGGCCAGCTGGAGCAGCTTGAAGTCCGTCAGCGTTTTGAGGGACGACAGGAGCACCAGTTTGCGTTGGTGCAGCTGCGTCAGGACCTCCGGCGAATACTCCGGGATGTCCGGCAGCCCGAGCCCCACGGCAGTCGGCTTGTCCTTTGCCGGCTGGGCGTAGTAGTCGAGGAAGACCCGCCAGATGTCGAGCTTGTCCGCATCGCGGACCATTTTTACCAGCTGCAGCAGGTCCCGGTCGAGTTCCCCGGGAACGGCCAGCACATTGTGCAGGGTCACGGCGCGGACGATCAGGTCCTGCTCCTCTTTCGGCAGGTTACGGAGAACCGCGGTCTCGATCAGCACTTTTGCGCCGAGCGCCGCATGGTTCACCGAGATGCTGTCCTGGAAGGTCTTGTACTGCTGATACTGGGGGAACCTGCCGACGTCGTGGAACAGGGCGACAGCCTCGGCGATCATGGTCCGGCTGGTCGTCGAGCTCCAGGTCCTGCGCGATCAGGAGCATGTTGGAGCAGACGTTGTCCGTATGTTTCCGTTTGACGTCGAAGTTCTTCTGGTCCTCCTCGAGGTCGGAGGAAAAAGAGTCGCAGTACTCCGAGAACCAGGCTTTGAGGGCATTCAGATCGTCGATGTTCATAAGTTAAGAGTCAAATGAAGAAACAATTAAAAATATTTTACCGCGAGGGCGCGAAGTACGCGAGGACTTCAGCAGCAGAGAATAAGCTTTTATGCATGATCTGCAGGTTTCCTCGCGACCCTTGCGCCCTCGCGGTTCCATTGATCGGGTTCCGACTTGTCCGGGGCATGCGATTTGTGGCACATAGTACTGCAACCAATGCGGCGCGTCAAGGTCGTTCTCCTGCAACCGGATTGACAGGGCCAATGCCCTCTGTTTCATCTTCTTCAGCCCGGGAATTCCTTCATGCACAATCAAAGGAGATAGCCATGAGCTTCTACAGCCTGAAGTGCGGGGCAACACACGTCCGAACAGCTGGAAGCCGCCGTCGAAAGGCTGCGTCCGATATCCGGGGAGAGGAATGAATATTAGAAACTGTCTTTTCAAGGCACGGCCCCGTGACTCCCCGACCCCTGCACTCAGTTTCCCCATTACCCTTAAATTACCCTTCTTTTGTTCTTTATCTATTTGGTCAAGTTGTATATAGTCATACAAAATCCGGACTGAAACGTCTTACGCGCGGGAACCGTTGCGCTCCTGCCGCCGGCTGTCGACGTGACAGGGGGCTTATAACCTGAAGCAGTACGAGGAAGGTTAGTCCTGGAAGCAGCGCTGGCTCATAAAGTAGGGCAAAAGGCAGATGCGTCTCAGATAAGAACATATATATGTAGATGAAAAATAAGAACCTTAGGGACGTGAAAAGCATCTACCTGTATATACATGGTCGTCATCTACAGGTAGATGAATTAATATACCTGTAGATGCTTTCATCTATATGTATATAACCGGTTCCGTCCCATCAAGTACTTGTTGGAATTTACCAACCACACGCTCGACTCCCACAAGGGGGTCAGCGGACTAGAAAGTCAAAAAAAGTACACTTACATGATAGACGATATTAAATTTGATAATTTAAAAAATCTCAGTGATGATGACCTCGCTTTTGTTGAGTATGATCTTCACGGAGGCCAAAGCCCATTATATGCCAGAATTAGGCAAGAATGGCGTCGGCGCGAATTACTCAACCAACATAACTTGAATCTAGCAGTTCTTCAGCAGCAGCATGAGCTAAATAAGGAAATTCAGAAAGAACAATCAAAACTTACAATAATCTCACTTGTCATTACAGCCGTTTTTACCATAGTGGCGGCATTGGCAGGTGCATATGCAGGGTTTTACTTGCAATCCAAATTCCAAAAAGAACACAGGGAGGGAACAGTATCACAGCTAGAAGAATATAATCAGTCACAAACCTCCAAAAAGGCATCAACTCATCATAATAAAACAATGCAATTATCGACCCAAAAGGAATCCACTTTAAAAAGCTCCGCATCTTCATCTCACTTACCTCGTGCAATACAAAAGCAATGATCCAACCAACGGATCGACTCCCACGCTTTGCAGCGCGGGGGTCATCCTGGCGTTAGTTTTGAGAAAGGAGATACAAAAATGCAACATTTCAGAAGCAGTCTCACTCGCTTAAAGGGACTTCTCGAACAAAAACTGCCAGAAAGTGCCGACATCTATGGTTATCCTGGAGTTAGCAAGCAATTGCTTCTTAACGCCGTAGATACAGCATACAATCTTTCTCAAACAATTAAAGATGACGATGGGTCACGTTTTGAGGTCATTAGTCTCAAGCGTGCGGGGAGTGCCCTCTATAAAAAACTGAAGGATTATCTCAGAGACAGATGTTGCGGAATCAGAGAAACAAAGCCGCTTTAACATTTTTCTTGATGATCTCAGTGCCTTAATCGAAAAGACTAAGATTACGTACTATATTGTTGCCGAGAACGGCGTACGGAATGACGAAGAGCTAGCGCAAATTCGCGCCACTATCGGCAATTTGACTGTACTGAGTGACGAACTCAAGGAGCAGAAGGATCAAGTGGTTGCAGAGATCGGGGCAATCTCGACTGCTGTTGAGACCGTCGAAGCGAACCATAAGGCGACAGACCAAATGGCAACCGAGATGAAGCAATGGCATCAGGCTTCAGGCAAACAATACACAGAAATTGAAAAGACACACGAAGCGATTGAAGGCTGGGACGAGGAAATCAAGCAATGTAAAGTCGATTATCAGAGTCAGAGCAAGCAGATCACTGAATTGGCTTCGGCAGGGGCAAAATGTCGGGACACATTGAATGCTGATGCACTTGCCGGAGTAAAACAAGTTGAGGATATGACAAAGGCTGCTGATGAACATCATAAGTTACTGGAGGAAATACGACAATCTTTGGCTGGCGCTAACCGGGTCGGTATGGCTTCATCATTTGAGACGCGCAAAAAAGATCTTGGAAGACAGCAGTTGACTTGGCAACTAGTATTTATTGGCACTGTCGGACTTATCATTCTGGCAGTCTGGAAGTTTGTACTTCCGACAATCGCAGCAGATACGCGTGACTGGAGCAAGTTAATTGCCGAACTCGGCATCGTTTCCCCTTTGATTTGGCTGGGGTGGTTTGCAGCAAAACAATACCCGTACACCAGCAAAATACGCGAAGACTATGCGTTTCAAATGCGCTGCTGCGATGGCATACGAAGGACACAAGAAAGCCGCACGAGAGGTAGACGAGGAATTAGAGCGGATTCTTCTTGAGTTCTCACTTTATAACATGGCACAGAATCCTATCAGGCTCTTTGGTTCGGGCGATATGCACGGAACCCCAGCTACACGAAATAATAGATCAGGTTCTCAGGAAGTTCCCAAAACTCAGTAGAATCTCGGGAGAGGTGCCATCTCTGGGAAGTTTGACATCGCAGGGGGAAAGGAAAGATCTGAAAAGTCGAAATAAAAGACCAAAAGCCGGTCCGCAGCGACGCGCCGAAAGCGGCGCGTAACCGGAGTTTAAATGGGGGACGTTTCATCAAAAAATTCAATATTACGGGGGAGGTTACATGGAATCGAAAATTATACGTACCGTCGTCGCGCTCGGAACATCTACGGGCTCGCATTTGGTATCTTTTATTTGCTCCTTAAAGCGTTTAACTTTCAATTCTCTCAAATCGATGCAACATGGACTGCAGTAATTTCAGTCCTTTTTTTGCTAATAATATTTGCAATTACATTAGTTGCATTACATTACTGGAGACCGACACGCAATCCTAAGCAAACAGAGAGTACAATGGCTTCTACGGCACTCCCAACAAAAAGAAAACGTGATCTCAATCTCGTTAAAGATGTAACTGATGAAGAGTTTAGCGAATTGGTGGGAGAAATTGAAGGCTGTTTGAGATCAGATGTACTTTCTAAACACGAACATTACGATGCATATATATCCTGTCCTATGGCATCCTGTGATCAAGCAGACAGAGAAAATATGAAATCTGATCTGTCGAGGTTAATCGTATCACTACATAATGCTAAATTGCGCGACATTGAGTGCCCTGCAGCAGTACAGACAGACACAAATGAATATGATAAATTTGATGATCCGGAAGATGCTTTAAAGCTCTGCTTTAAAAGAATCTTGTTTTCGAAAAGATTCATACTGGTCTACCCAAAAACACGTCCATCGTCCTCAATCTTTGAAGTTGGCTTAGCGATGGCATTCTGTAAGCCAATAACGATATTTCTAAAAAAAGGCGTTGACCTACCATTTTTGTTACAAAAAATCGATCATCGCCTGGAAAATGCGCATATTTACACATATGATAAATCTATTGAGTGAAATTGAATCACGAATTGTTAAAAGAGAGATCATAATATGAAATCCTATTCTCTATTTATTGCCATACCTATGTCGAGCATCTCAAATCAAGAATATTTAGTGCTGAAGGAAAATATTAACAACATCGTTCTAGAATTGAAGGCCCTTTCTCAAATAAAAAAAATATACATAGCAGGCGAGATTCTCGACAATAACTCAAATTTTGATACACCGGCTGCTTCGGCCATTCACGATCTAGGGGCTATAACGGCATGCGATATTTTTATTTTTATTTATCGAACACAATCTCCTAGTAAGTGCAATTTTTGAGGCAGGGTACGCTTATGCGACAGAAGCAATCAATATACTTGACGCGTCCTAGCGTACAGCTACCGTTCTTGATGCGTGGTCTACATCGAGCGACCCACAGGTTTTTTAATGAATGGGATGAAATTATTCCTATTCTAAAAAATTATATAAAATAACACCAAGAATCGTAGAGTTATAAGTGGTTTACATGGACCACATCTTCGATGTCGTCAACATGTGAGTAAAATTGATCCTTGATTCCAACAAGCCGGTCCACAGCGTCGCGCCGAAGGGCGGCGCGTGACCGGCGCGTTCGGGAATATCCTAAATGCTAAACAATTCAAGCCTTTTTTCCTGTATTGGACAATCACTTTTACCTTGGGAGGTCCTCGACCTATGCTGATCCGCAACCTGAAGGATTGCGCAGAATTTATTTCCGGCGACGGCTGTGTCCTGCGCGAGGTCCTGCACCCCGACAAGATGGACCTCAAGCTCGGGTACAGCCTGGCCCATGCCATCGTGCATCCCGGCGATATCACCAAACCGCACCGGCTCAAGACCTCGGAGGTTTACTACATCATCGAGGGCGAAGGCGTCATGCATATCGATGCGGAGACGGCCCTGGTGCGCGCCGGCGCTACGGTCTACATCCCGCCAAAGGCCGTACAGTTCATCGAGAACAGCGGGAAGACGGACCTGGTGTTCCTTGCCATCGTTGATCCCGCCTGGCGGGTGGAGGACGAAGAGGTGTTGACAGAGGGCTGTTTGTAGCCTTTGCGGGACATCTGCTGGTATGCAGGGGCTGGTATAGCCCGCCCCGGCGTGTCAGGGCAGGTCTTCTTTCCGGATGATCTCTATTCGTAAGCCCACGGGTTCTTGTTGAGCCCCCAATTCACCGGGCTGTTCCTTCATCTCTCCGATGAGCTTCAGCCTGTTTTTAAGCTCTCCGGCTCGCTCAGCTTTGATCGTTACGAGGAAGATCATTTTTGCTCCAGGCGATTCCCTCCTTACGATCGTGCCGCTGACCCGGGCGATCGCCTTTTCAACTTCCTTTGCAGCCGCCTCCATATCCATCACCTGGATAATGATCGCAGGAACGGCTTTATCCGCTGATAGTGCGCCTGCTATCGGTGCAACAAATGGTTTTGCTTTCACTGTTGCCTCTGGCGCCGCGCCGGTTGAACTCGTGCTCCGTTCCAGCATCATTTCGCGTCCCGCCTCTTCCTTACTCAAGAAACCCCGGTCGTTTTCGGCGTCTGCGGTGCAAGCCTTTTTTTCTGCTGCATCGCCCGTGGCTGCAGGCTGCTCCGCCGGTTCTGAACGTGAGGGCGCAGGCGCTGCTGCCCGGCTTTCGAGCGTCGGCTGCGGAGGCTTTTCATATGCCTGCTTCATGTCCAAAGCCTTATATCCCGGCGACTGCGGCAGCTCCCTTGAACGAAGCGAAGGTGCCGCTGATTTGAGTTCATCCTGCTTCGCGAAAACAGGAGGCTGGCCCTTGCCTGGTGATTGCTCCTGCAATGGCCTCGATGTCTTCAGAGAGGGCTGTGTGTTCTGGTAGATGAACAGCGCGGTCACGGCAATGAACAGAACACCGATCGCTTCAAGCGGCAACTTGATATGCAGCGGAAAAACAGCCGGCGGAACCAGCTCCTTTTCTCCGCCTCATCCGCACTTTCGCCATGATCTTCTGCGTCATCCAGGCCGGAGGCTCGACCTCTTCTAGGCCTGATGTGCATCCCGGTCTTCCTGAGCTCTTTCAGCGCGTCGCTGCATCATTCGCAGGACTTCAGGTGCTCCTCGATCGCCGCTTGGTCCGCGGGAGAGACAGCGTCCGTCCAGATATTCGGACAGCATATGCCGGATGTCGTTATGATTCATTGAAGGTCTCCCCATGCTCTTTTCAAACATTCCTTAACTGCTTCGCGCGCCCGGAAGAGCCGCGACTTGACGGTCCCTGCGCGCACCCTGAGGATCGTGCCGATCTCTTCATAGGAGAAGTCCTGCAGGTCGCGGAGGACGAGCACTTCCCGGAAATCCGGTTCAAGCGCTGCAATGCACTCCCGCACCTTTTGCTCTCAGATCGCGCTGTTCCAGCTGGTCGAGGACCGAGGCCGCCTGTGACGGCGGGTCGGCCATGACCTTCCCGTCACCTGGTTTCGATGGGGCAGTCCAGGGAATTAACCTCATGGAGCTTGCGTGACCGCACCTGTTTCAGCCTGTTCCGCGCCTGGTTGATGGTGATCGTGGTGAGCCAGGTCGTAAAGCGCGAAGCCCCGCGGAATTTCCTGATGTTCCGGAATGCGGCCACAAAGGCATCCTGCACGATCTCGGACGCATCGTCGTGGTCTCCGGCTATCCTGAGGGCGATGTTGAACATCCTCTTCTGGTGCTTCTGCACGAGCTGCTCGAATGCATCCAGATCGCCCTTTTGGGACTGTTCCACCAGTTCGGCATCCTCGTCCGCTGTTGTTTGTCCGCTCATCCTATTAGACAGCCTGGTATCGTAATTAGTTCCATATCCGTGTATTTGATTGTAACCGCAAAATGACGTAGAGTTTCATCTGTAAATCGTACCAGTTTGTGACTCCTTGCATTCAGCTATGATACTATTTAATAGGAGGTAACAGACTAGCTGGCAAGGAGGCGCCATGCCGGAGATCGTTATAATCTACGGGAAACAGGGCTGACCCTATACCGAGAAGGCTCGGGAAGCCTACGGGAAGGAGGCCGAGTATTTCGACGTGAAAGCGGACAAGGCCCGGCTTGAGGAGATGCTGGACCATACCGGGGGCAGACGCAATGTGCCGGTGATCGTGGAGAACGGCAAAGTCCAGATCGGGTTACAACGGTTCCTGAGGGGTGACTAACCGGCCGGGCCGGTTCGCCGGATGCAGACTGCGGAATGATCGGAGCGCGGGCAAAGGAGTGTGATTGCAAGGAAAGGATGGAATGGAATCACTCGATAAATTCTCGCTTGAGAAGGAAAATGCCGTGCTGCTTATCG
This sequence comes from Nitrospirota bacterium, assembly GCA_963836175.1. Lineage (GTDB taxonomy): Bacteria > Nitrospirota > UBA9217 > UBA9217 > UBA9217 > GWC2-56-14. The sequence goes on along the minus strand of CAWIIS010000004.1, from coordinate 295,497 downwards.
TCGATATCCAGGAGCGGCTGGCAGTGGTGATGAAGGACAGGAAGACAGGTGGTGAAGAACAACCTGCACCTGATCGAGCTGGCCAAAATGATCGATCTGCCGGTGGTGGTGACCGAACAGTATCCGAAAGGCCTCGGCAGGACCGTGCCGGAGCTCCAGGCAGCGCTGCCCTAGTACCGGCCGATCGAGAAAATGACCTTTGACTGCTGCGGCCAGCCAGACTTCCTGCCGGAGCTGAAAGCACAACCGGAACACCGTGATCCTTACCGGCATGGAGACGCACATCTGCGTGCTCCAGACCTGCCTCGGGCTGCTGCAGGGCGGGATGAACGTCCATGTGGTGCAGGACGCGATCTGCTCGCGCACCGAGGAGAACTGGAAAACGGGCATCGAGTTCATGCGCGACGCAGGGGCGGTCATCACCTGCACGGAAACGGTGCTGTTCCAGCTGCTCAAAGTGGCGGGCACCGATGAGTTTAAGAAGATATCGCAGAGGATCAAGTAACGTTTCAGTATCGGAAGTTTATAGATCGGAGTTTTTAGTTGGAAGTTGCGGAGTTCGGAGTCAGGAGTGGGAAGTGAGGTGACATCATGGCTGAAGAACTGATTACCTGTTGACGTACAGAACGCCATCAAAGAGACCTTCTTCAAGGAATTGAAGGACGAGGTCCTGATCGAGGTCTATACGCTAGCGCGGGCGTGAACGACCAGTTCAACGACGCAACGGTCTCGCTCATCAAGGTCCTGGCAGGGCTGACCGACAAGATCAAGGCGAGCTTTCACGTCGTGGGAGATGAACTGTCCGTCAAGCGCAATGTCCACTGCGCTCCCCCACGGTCCTGATCGCGCCGGACAAGTACCGGCTTCGCTACACCGGCACGCCGCACGGCGAGGAGGGCCGCTCGCTTCTGTCTCGATCATGATGGCCTCGACGGGCAAGACCATCCTGAGCGCGCAGGCCATGGAAAAGATCGCCGGACTGAAGGAAAAGCGGGATATCCAGGTCTTCGTGAGCCCCACCTGCCCCTACTGTCCGCAGCAGGTCCTGTCACGCCTTTTCCGCGGCCATCGTCAATCCCGACCTGATCTCGGCCGACGCTCGTCGAGATCTATGAGAACCAGGACCTGGCGGAAGCGCTCGGTTCGCTCGCCGTGCCGCAGACCTTTATCAACAACACGTTCACCGGCGCCGGGCTCCAGCCCGAAGAAATCTTCGTGGAGACCCTGATGACCCTGAAGGAACCGGTCTATGTGACCGAGGAACTGACGCCGGGCGAGCCGGTGAAAAAGGACCTGGTGATCATCGGCGGCGGACCGGCAGGGCTCACCGCGGCGATCTACAGCGTGCGCTCGGGGCTTAAGACCATCGTGCTTGAAAAGACCGCGCTGGGAGGCCAGGTCGCGATCACGCCCGTGGTCGAGAACTACCCCGGCTATATGCGGATCGGCGGCAAGAGCCTGGTGGACCTTATGGCCCAGCAGGCCGCGCAGTACGCCGATATCCATGTCGGCGAGATCGTGAAAGAGATCAACGCGCGAAGGCGGCGGCTTTCACGTCAAGACGAGCCGGGCCATCTATATTGCCAAAGGCGTCCTGCTTACGACCGGCGCCGATCCCCGCGTGCTGGGGGTGACGGGCGAGAAGCGCTTTTACGGCAGGGGCGTGAGCTACTGCGCCACCTGCGACGGTTATTTTTTCAAGGACGGCAAGAGGTGATCGTCGTTGGCGGCGGGAACACGGCCGTGGCCGACGCGCTCTACCTGCACAACCTCGGCGCCAAGGTGACGCTGGTGCACTGGCGCGATACGCTGAAGGCCGAAGCGCGGCTGCAGGAAAGTCTGAAGCAGTCCGGCATCCCGGTGCTCTGGAACAGCGAGGTGCGCGAGATCCTCGGAGAAAAGATCGTCAAGTCCGTCAAGATCGAGGACAAGACAGCAAAAACGCTCACGGATATGCCGGTCGACGGCGTGTTCATCGCGATCGGGTATGTGCCGAACAACGAGATCGCAAAGGACCTGGGGCTCGAGCTCGACGAGGAGGGATATGTCAAGGTGGACCTCACCACGATGCGGACGTCCCTGCCCGGCATTTACGCGGCAGGCGACATCACGGGCGGTTTGAAGCAGATAGTCGTCGCCGTGGGTCAGGGATCGACGGCGGCCATGAGCGCCTTCGAGGATATTTCGAGCATGGCCGGCGAGGAAAAGAAAGTCGCGGAATCGGTAAAGAAGGAGTAAGGCATACGGTACTATCATTTTTTTTACGCTTTGGTAAGGCTTGGCTTCGTTAATTTGTATGTGTATACTTCCACCTGCAGAAGAAGTGTACAGCTTGCTGCACTAAGTAACTTCTTTGCCATAGGGGTCCTCTCCGCTGAAATCTTGATACATTCCCTATAATTACCTCGAGTTAAATATCACATTTCTATTTTGGATTGACAAAAAATCCTATTTTCTTGACAGAAAGATACAATTGTATTACTGTATATTCTGATAACAAAGTATCTACTTTCTCCGGCCATTCGGGAGCAAATATCCAACTTCGTATTTCAGAATTCCAGCATATCCGCCTTTCCGTGCCGTCCCAGGCACAGTGTTACCCCACTGCAAGCGAATTCTCATATTTTTTCACCAAGAATTATACAAAATCAAAGCTGAGGGGGATTGCGTTATGAAATCATTTAAGATGAAAATGGCGGTCATGGGTTTAACCGTGTTATTGCTTGTGTCCTGCGGGGGCGGCGGAGGCGGCGGACTGCCAGGGCCGGACCTGACCGCGGGTTTAGTGTGGATCATAGTGGATCCTTGGTACGAGAGCGTTGGCGCAGGCGCCACCACGCAGTTTACGGCCACCGGGTACTACTCGGACGCTTCGACGAAAGACCTCACCAGTTCCGTGGCCTGGACGTCCTCCAACACGTCCTATGCGACCGTTGACAGCAGCGGCCTTGCCACCGGCGTGGCAATCGGGTCATGCACGATCACGGCCACCTTGGGAGGAGAGAGCGATTACGGCAGCCTTACTGTTACAGCTCCTGTTGTAACGCTGGTATCCATTGCAATAACTCCGGACAGCGCGACGATACAGGAGACTACCACCAGACAATTTACCGCGACGGGAACGTACTCCGATGAATCGACCCAGAACTTGACATCTTCCGCAACCTGGACTTCATCCAATCAGGCTATTGCTTTTGTGAGCAATAATTACGGCACGAAAGGTCTGGCCACGGGCATGGCCACAGGCGGTCCGGTGACTATTTCAGCCGTCTACAGCGGTAAAACCGGAACTGCTTCACTCACCGTCATCCCCGCGCGTCCTGACTTGTCGGTCAGGATTACCAGCGTTATAAGCAGCGGCACTGATACGGTCACCGTTTCCTATACCGCTGAAAATACCGGCTTAGCCGCTGCATCAGCTTTTTATGTGGACGTCTGGCCGAACCTGACCTCGCCGCCTTTACTAGGAGCCACAAGTTCAACACGAAACAGCCATACAGGGCTGGTGGCGGGCGGCAGTGTAAATGGCTCAGTCACGCTGGCAAGCTCGCCTACCTCCTCCGGCACGGCATATGCGCTTGTAGATACGGCAAATTTAGTGACGGAGTCCGATGAGACAGACAATGTGAGCGCGGTATATACATGGCCTTTTACCGGCTACGCTTGTGCCAATGTAGCGAACAAACTCGGCGGATTCTGCACTGATATCGCAAACGGCTTCACCTTGACTGCCCCTGCAGGCGGAAGCCTGACGTTTGGGGGGTATGGCTTTGATGACTATCCGTATACATACAGTATCGCCGTTCGGAATACCTGTTCGTTGGCATTGTTCGGCAATGGCGGCGTTGTATTGTTTGAACCACTCACTTCTTCATCACAGTCTAACAGCGGTCCGTATCAGACGCATTGGGCGGGTGATAACTATGGATGCACCAGCGGTTACGCTTCCGCGTTGATCTCGGCAGGGTCCGCGATCAACTGGTTGTCGTATCCAACCGGTTATTCCTGCAACGATAGTGATACGGACTCGGGTTTGACGACCCTCACCTGCGTGTATCCATTGGTGCCCACAGCGCCCGTGGCCACGTATAATTTTGACGACGGGCTGACGCCGGGGAACTTTACTCTCTCGGGCAATGCGAACTGGTCTCCTTACGCAACTGATCTTAGTTTCATGTCGGGGGTGATCACCAATTCCCAAACAAGCTGTTTCGCGGTTTCGCAGGCATCGGCATCAGGCATAAGCTTCGACTTGAAGGTCGATTCCGAAAGCTGCTGTGATGAGCTCATGCTTTACATTGATGGAACGTACATCAACTCCTGGACCAACAACACCTGGACAACCAGCGCGACTTACTCTCAGGCGTTGGGCACTCACGAGTATAAATGGTGCTACAGCAAGGATGGGTCTGTAAGCTCTGGCGCAGATGCAGCCTGGGTGGACAACATCAATATTTATTAAGAAGGACCCGTCAGCTAAAAATCAGCGGGCGGGAGCAATGTACCGGGAAGCAAGCCCGGAAAGGAAGCAGACAAGCGGAGTGCCCTCAGCGGGCGCTCCGCTTTTTTATTGCTGCCCGCGGCAGGCGTGCGCAAAGGGGCGAGTGTTGCCGATACCGCGGCGCATCGATGGGATTCAGTGAAGGTGACTTGCATGCCGACAATATTTTTTTAAAAAATTTTACGCAAAAAACTGCCGTTTATTGTTACAATGGGAAGCAGCACATTCAACGCAAGGAAGCTCTCTTATGACGAGAAAAAAGAAAGCCGCGCCCGGGCAGGGGTCCGCAACGCCGAAAAAAGATGACAGCCCGTTTCACACGGGCTTTCCCATTGTGGGCATTGGTGCATCGGCTGGAGGGCTGGCGGCGTTCGAAGCCTTCTTTTCCGCCATGCCCGCCGTCACCGACCCCGGCATGGCCTTTGTCCTGGTGCAGCATCTGTCCCCGGACCATAAAAGCATCCTCACCGACCTGGTCAAACGCTACACCCGCATGCAGGTCTACGAGGTCGAGGACGGGATGGCGGTAAAGCCCAATTGCGCCTATATTATTCCGCCCAACAGGTACGCAAAACAGGGGGTGCATTGTGGCAGGTGAAACTCAGGGGCGAAAAGAACTTCTCGTCTCCATCGGGCTTATCGTACTTTTCGCCGTTCTAACGTGTTCCCCTGTTGTCCCTCCGGTCGAGGCGCAAGCCAGGGAGCTTGCCGGCGGCAGGACGACGCTTAGGGCCGTCATTCCCGACGATGTTCCTCCAACCTACTTCCAGGATCCGAAAACCCATAAACCCGCGGGCTTTGCCGTGGACGTCATGGACGAAATCGCCGGGCGTGCCGGGCTTTCAGTGGTCTACACGTTTGAAGAGGATTGGCCGGCCATCATCGCCGCGGTAAGGAGCGGGCGGGCTGACATAGCGCCTGCTCTGGGCATGTCCGGGGAAAGGACACAAATTCTGGCTTTCACGACGCCTGTCGAAACAGTGCCCGTATCACTATTTGTGCGCTCGGACAATACCACTATCAGCGAGTTAAAACCCGGTATTGCGGTCGGGGTGATGCGTGGCAGCGCGGCCTATGACGCGATAAAAAAACAGTATTCTTCCGATGTAGCGCTGAAAAACTATGAACACTTTTCCGAGGGGTTGTTTGATTTATTAGCGGGACAAATAGACGTTTTTTGCTGTCCCGCCACAACACTGAGACTCCTGGCGAGAAACGCCGGGGTCGAGGACAGGATCAAGATCGTCGGCACGCCGCTCATGGAGCTTAAACGAGGCATAGCCATGCGGAAAGACGATGTCGATCTTTTTGCCAAGCTCAATGCCGTCGCGGAGGAATTCGTCGGATCGCCTGAATACCAGCGGATTTATACGAAGTGGTATGGACGGACAAAGCCCTACTTTACTCTTTCGAAACAGAACGTGCAAACCATCATTGTCATTGCCCTGATTATCATTGCAATGGCCTCCTGGCGTCATCGTTCCATGCTCGGCGTGAACCGCAGACTTCTCCAGAGTGAGGCAGTGCTCAAGGAGTCGCAAAACATCGCCCGGATAGGGCGATGGGAATTAGACCTCCTCAATAACAGTCTTCGGTGGTCAGACACCATTTTTGATATATTTGAGATCGACCAAACGCAATTCGGTGCCACCTATGAGGCATTCCTCGAAACCATCCATCCCGACGACCGCGAACCGGTCAATAAGGCCTATACGGATTCACTCAAAAACAAACAACCGTATGACGTTACGCACCGCTTGTTAATGAAGGACGGGCGCGTCAAATGGGTGAGTGAAGCTTGCCGGACCGATTACAATCCGCAAGGGCAGGCCATCCAGTCCGTGGGCATCGTGCAGGACATCACCGAGCGAAAGCTGGCTGAAGAGGCGCTTCGGGAGAGCGAAAAGCGGTATCACATCCTGTTCGATCAGTCCCCTGACGGCATACTGCTCATAGACTCCGAGGGAAAGATCCTCGAATTCAATGACGCGGCCCATCGCCAGCTGAAATACTCTCGCGAGGAGTTTGCACAACTACGACTTTTCGATCTCGATCCTGTTGAGAGCCCTGATGAAATACGAGGCAGTCTCCGTAAAATCCAGGAGATGGGCCAGGCCAGGTTCGATGTCAAGCATAGGACAAAGCAGGGAGAGGTCCGGGATGTTTATGTTATCGCGCAAGCCATGATTTTGTCGGAGAGGCCTGTTGTGCATACGATATGGCACGACATCACCGAACGCAAGAAGGCGGAAGAACTGATCCTGCGTTCGCTCAAGGAAAAGGAAGTGCTGCTCAAGGAGATCCATCATCGGGTGAAGAACAACATGCAGGTGATCTCCAGCCTGCTGAACCTCCAGGCAAGGAACATCGCCGACGCGACGATCCGCGCCATGTTCGAGGACGCGCGGAACAGGGTGAACTCCATGGCGCTGATACACCGGAAACTCTACCAGTCGGAGGACCTGGCCCATATCGATTTCAATGAATATCTGCGGGGCCTTGTTGCCGACATCGCGGACACCTACAAACGGGACGACGTTGTTTTGTCCGTGGACCTGGAGCCAATAGTCCTTGACGTGAATGTCGCCATCCCCTGCGGGCTGATCGCGAATGAGCTGGTCTCGAACAGCCTCAAATATGCATTCCCGGGCGGAAAAAAGGGAACGATCACGATCGGACTCGGCAGGGACGGCAAAGGGAACCATGTCCTGACTGTCGCGGATAACGGCGTCGGATTCCCGGAAACCGTGGACTTCCGAAACACCGCGTCGCTTGGCCTGCAATTGGTCAATATGCTGACCGGGCAGATCTACGGGACGCTGGAGCTTTCGCGCGCCGAGGGGACGGCATTCAGGATAACCTTCCCGCATGAGGAGTCAGTATGAGGAAAAGTGCGCTGTGCACTATTGTTTCAGGAGTATCCGGGCTTATGCTCATGCTCTGTTTCTATTCATTACCGCTGTCCCCGGCCTCCGCGGAACAGCAGCGGAACACTTCGGATAAGTCAGAGTATCTATTAGGTGTTTACCCTGCCCTGCCCCTGTCACAGTTAGACAAGCTCTTTTCGCCCCTAGCGCATGAGCTCGAACAGGAAATACATCGATCCATCCGCTTTCAAAGTTCTTCCACGTATGAAAAGTATTCCCTGCGTCTCGACAGAGGCGAGTTCGACATCGCCCTTGTCCACCCCTTTGACTATATAGCATACGCTGAAAAAGCGGGCTATGTGCCACTCGTAAGAAAAAACGAGGAATTGTCCGCGATCTTTGTTGTGCCCCTTGACAGCCCCATTCGAACGATCGAGGATTTGAACGGCAAAATAGTGGCCATGCCTCCCGAGGGGTCCGCGGTCAGTACTCTCGCAATCACTGAATTGACCCGCTTGGGACTTTTGCGGAATCATGCTATACAGCTGAAGCACTTTGGCGAGCACGATTCATCTCTCCAGAACGTTGTTATCAAGAATGCCGCCGCGGCAGCCACCTGCCGCGCGATTCTGCGCATCTATGAGAGTTCCCTCGGGGCCAGATTCAGGATCATCGGGGAAACAGCTGCCGTGCCCCACTCGCTGTTCGTCGCGCATAGACGGGTGCCGAAAAGAGAACGGGACCTTGTCAAAAAGGTCCTTTTGAGGACCACCCTGTCGAACGTGCCGCCGGACCTCAGAAAAGCATTTGTCCATGACGGGAAAAAGCCCTTTGTCGCCGTGTCCGGTGAGGACGTGGCAAAAATGAGAATACATCAGGCAAGGTGTGAGGGGAAACCTTGAACAATATATCGCTCAGATACAGGATCGCTATTACGATATTAATTCTGGAAGCGGTCATGCTCTCGCTCGTTCTCTGGCGGGTCCAAACAGTCTCGTACGATGAGATCACTGCCAGGCTTCGTGAGCATGAGCACACCTATCTCAGCCTGCTCTCGGACCTGGGGCGAAATGCCCTGGCAACGACGGAATACGGCGAGCTTCAGCAATACGTGGACAAGCTTAAGAAAAACGATACCTTTGACAGTATTCTCATGACCGACCGGAGAAACGTCATTGTGGTCAGTTCGGACCACAAACTGTTGAGCAGGGCATTGCCCGCGGTCGTTGATGACGAATGCGGTCACTGGGGAAACCAGAATATAACCATGGAATCAGGGGGCAGGGATATAGGGCGTATCCATATCAAATTTTGCAACAGCGATCTCCGCGCGGCGTTCCGCAAATCGGTCATCGGGGGAATTACCGTTGCGGGCCTCAGCATGGCGGTGATCGCCGTGGCCGGAGTTCTGATCGGTAATATGCTGGTCCGGCGACTGGATACGCTTAATAATGCGGCCGGCAAAATGTCCGAAGGCCGCATGGACATCCGGGCGGATATATCCGGATCGGATGAAGTTTCCCGGCTGGCCCATACGTTCAATGCAATGACGCATACCATAAAAATATCCATGGATTCCCTGAAGCACCGCGAGAAAGACCTGCGGGAGGCGCAGCGCGTGGCCCACATAGGCAGCTGGCAATGGACCATTGCCGGCGATGAGGTGGCCTGGTCCGATGAACTGTATCGCATCAACGGACGCGATCCGAAACTTCCCCCGCCCGGCTATGGGGAAATGCAATCATGCTACACGCCGGAAAGCTGGGCGCGCCTGCGTGAAGCTGTAACACGGGCACTTCAGAGCGGGGCATCTTACGAACTCGACCTGGATATCGTACGGCCCGACGGCACAACAAGACATACCGCCACACGGGGCGAAGCCGAGCGGGATGCCGATGGCAAGATCGTAAAACTGCAAGGTACGGTTCAGGACATAACCGAACGCAAAAGGGCTGAAGACATGCTCAGGAAGAGCGAGCAGCAACTCGCAGAATCCCAGAGGGTCGGCAAGATCGGCAGCTGGAGCTGGGACATCGTGAACAACACGCTTGACTGGTCGGAGGAAACCTTCCGGCGGTTCGATAAGGACCCGAAGACGTTCACGCCGACGGTCGAATACTATGTGGGCCGCATTCACCTTGACGACCGGGCAACCATCCAGACAGCCATCCAGGCGTCCCTGGAGAGCGACGCACCCTATCACATCCAGCCGAGGATACGAAATGAGAACGGCCGGGACTGGGTACTGGAGGGATTCGGCGTTGTGGAGCGGGACGCGAACGGGAAACCGGTGCGGTTTGCCGGGACCGCTCAGGACATTACCGGGCGCAGGACCGCGGAGGAACTGATGCTGCGTTCGCTGAAGGAAAAGGACGTGCTGCTGAAGGAGATCCACCACCGGGTGAAGAACAACATGCAGGTGATCTACAGCCTGCTGAATCTCCAGGCAAAAGGCATCATTGACCGCACTGCCCGCGCCCAGCTTGAGGAAGGCCGCGACAGGGTGCTTTCCATGGCACTGATCCACGAAAAACTGTATCAGTCGAAGGATCTGGCCCATATTGAATTCAGGGAGTACCTGCGGAGTCTTGTCCACAGCATCGCGAACACGTACAAGCGGCATGAAGTCGTTATCGATCTGGACATGGACCCGGTGGTCCTTGACGTGAATGTCGGAATCCCCTGCGGCCTGATCGCGAACGAGCTGGTCTCGAACAGCCTCAAGTATGCTTTCCCGGACGGAGGAAAGGGAACGATCACGATCGGGCTCGGCAAAAAAAGCGAAGGGGACCATGTCCTGACTGTCGCGGACAACGGCGTCGGGTTCCCGGAAACGGTGGACTTCCGAAACACCGCGTCGCTTGGCCTGCAATTGGTCAATGTGCTGGCCGGTCAGATCTACGGGACGATCGAGCTTTCGAAGGCGGAGGGGACCAGATTCAGCATAACGTTTCCCGGTTCCCCGGAGACCGGCAGGGAAAATATGGACCAGTGTTGATCTCGAAAAAATTCGTTTGTTGCCTCAGAAACGCAGCTGGCTCGAAAAATCCTGTTGGATCTTCTTCTTGTTTTTTCTGTATCCGCGTTTCTTCGATTGTAGCTGCGTGTCCAGGTCAGCCGGATTTCTGGGGGATTTTATGCCGTCGGCTGGAGGTGAAAGGAGTTTCGCATGGCGGACAAAAAACGGCCGATTGGCAAAAGAAGCGAAAAAACGGAACGTTCCCCAAAGAAGACCGCGCCCGCATCTCGTTCCGCGAAGCTGAACGAGAAACCGCAAAAGACGAACCAAATGCTTAACGCGCTCCTTCGCTATTCGCCCTTGGCGATCATCTGCATTGATTCGGATACAAACGTTTTGCTATGGAATCCCATGGCGGAGCATGTCTTCGGCTGGAGCGAGGCAGAGGTGCTTGGCCGGAAAAATCCAATTGTCCCCAAAGAGAAGCGAGAAGAGTACAGCAGGTTGCGGACAAAGGTACAGGAAGGCACTCCCTACAGCTCCAAAGAATTGGTTCGTCAAAGGAAGGACGGCACGTTGATCCACCTCAATGCCAGCTCGGCGACCCTGCGCAGCGATGACGGCGAGGTCATCGCATTAGTGGGGATATTTGAAGACATTACCGAGCGCAAAAAGACCGAGGAAACGCTGCGAGAAAGCGAGCGGCGGTTCCGCGGCGCATTTGAGAACGCGGCGGTCGGCGCTTCCATGGTCGATTTAACCGGGAGGTTCATCAAGGTCAACCGGTTCCTGTGCGAGATGCTGGGCTACTCTGAGGGGGAAATGCTGTCGAAAACCTTTTCCGACATCACCCACCCGGATGATGTGAGGATCGGATTGGACTATATGAAGCGGCAGATCGCGGGCGAAATGGAATTCGCGTCCTTTGAAAAACGGTACTTCCGGAAGGACGGAAGCATCGTCCATCTCATCATCAGCCCGGCGCTTATCCGTGACGACAGAGGGGCGCCGCGGTATTTTGTGGGCTTGTTCCAGGACATCACCGAGCGCAAGCGGGCGGAAGACCTGATACTTCGCTCGCTGAAGGAAAAGGAAGTATTGCTCAAAGAGATCCACCACCGGGTGAAGAACAACATGCAGGTGATCTACAGCCTGCTGAACCTCCAGGCAAAGGGCAGCGCCGACCCCGCGGTCCGCGCCATACTTGAGGAAAGCCGGGACAGGGTGAATTCCATGGCTCTGATCCACGAGAAACTGTACCGGTCGAAGGACATGGCGTCCATAGATTTCAAGGAATACCTGCAGGGCCTTGCCCAGGGCATTTCCGGCACCTATAAGCGGCATGATGTTCGGGTGTCCGTGGACATGGATAGTCTCGCCCTTGATGTCAATGTCGGTATTCCCTGCGGCCTGATCGTGAATGAGCTGGTTTCGAACAGCCTCAAATACGCCTTTCCCGGCGGAAGGACCGGAACAATCAGGCTCGGGATCGACAAGAACGGCGCGGGAAACCATGTTCTGACTGTCGCGGACAACGGCATCGGCTTTCCGCCGGAGGTGGACTTTCGAAACACCGCATCGCTCGGTCTGAAACTGGTCAACGTGCTGACCGGGCAGATTCACGGTACGCTCGAACTTTCGCGCGCTGAGGGGACGGCGTTCAGCATAACGTTTCCCGGTTTTCCTGAGACCAGCAGTGTAATGTGAACCAGGGACGAGACAACAGAGCTCTAGGAACAAGCGCGCGAAACAAGGGAGGTGCAGTGTGGCCGCTGAAACGCAAAAAAGAAAAAAACGTCTCGTATCCATCGGGCTTATCGCGCTCTTCGCCATTCTAACGTGTTCCCTTATTGTCCCTTTGGCCGGAGCGCGAGCCGACGCTCCTGGCAACCGGACGGCAATTACAGCCGTTATTATCCCGGATTCTCCGCCTACCTCTTTTCAGGACCCGGACACCCTTGAAGCAGCGGGGTTTGCCGTCGAGGTCATGGACGAAATAGCCGCTCGCGCGGGGCTTTCCGTGACCTATCATTTTGAAAAGGACTGGGAGGCCGTCATCACCGCCGTAAGGACCGGGAAGGCGGACATAGCTCCTGTGATGGGAATAACCGCGGAGAGACAAAAAATCCTGGCCTTTAGCTCGACGGTCGACACCTACCCCCTGGTCATATTCGTAAGGTCCAATGACGACTCCATCACGGAATTGCGAAGCGGTCTCAGTGTCGGAGTAATTGGAGGCAGCTCGGCGTACGAAATAATAAAGAAAAAGTACGACAAGGTATTGCTCAGGACCTTTAACAGCTATTCCGACGGGCTGTTCCATTTGCTGGCCGGCAATATAGACGCTTTCTGTTGCGCGTCCTCTACCCTGCTGCGCCTGGCCAGAGACGCCGGGGTCGAGGACAGGATCAAGATCGTCGGCGCGCCGCTCGTGGAATATAAACGCGGCATGGCCATGCGGAAAGACGACGTGGAGCTTTTCGCGAAGCTTAACACCGTTATAGAGGGTTTTGTCGGCGCTCCCGAGTATCAGCGGATTTATACAAAGTGGTTTGGAAAGACAAGACCCTTTTTGGCTGTTTCGAAAAAATCGCTGCTGAGAGCGATCGCGATATTCATGGCCATCGGCGCCATGGCCTTATGGCGATATATCTCGATAGCCGGTTTGAATCGCAAGCTTCATCGGGAGATTTCCGAACGCGCCAGGGCTGAAAACACCCTGCGGGAAAAAAACACCATGCTCCAAACCCTGATACACGCCATTCCGGACCCGGTTATTTTCAAGGATTCCGACGGCCGTTATTTGCTGGTAAACAAGGCAATGGAGAAAACCTTCGGCTTCGGACAGGATGCGTTTGTGGGCAAGACCGACGATGAACTGTCGCCTCCGGATGTCGCTGAAAAGTGCAAAAGAAGCGATGGGGAAGCGATACGGAAAGGCGGGCCGATCTGGTCCGACGAGAGTTATACCGATAAAAACGGCGAAACGAGGTACCTTGACGTCGTTAAAGCGCCTATCTCCGACGACAAAGGCGGGCTCAAGGGGCTGGTGGTGATCAGCAGGGACATCACCGAGCGCAAGCAGGGTGAAGACGCGCTGCGGGAAAGCGAGGAAAAATTCTCGAAGAGCTTCCAGAAGGCGCCCCTGCTGATCACCCTGAGCGACGTCGAGACCGGCAGGCTGCTCGACGTGAACGAAAAGTTTCTGGAAGTATCGGGCTTCGCGCGGGATGAGGTCATCGGCCGGACCGTCGTCGAGCTCGGCTGGAACTCGGAAGAGCAGCGGTCGCGCCTGCGGCAAAGCTTTCTTGAGCGCGGCCGCGTCGCGGGGATGGAACTGACCCTGCGCAGGAAGGACGGGAGGGCGATCAACTGCCTGTACAACGGCGAGGCGATCACGGTGGGCGGAAAACCGCGGCTGCTCTCGATCGCCCAGGACATCACCGAGCGTATACGTGCCGAGAATCAAATGCGGGAGAGCGAAAACAAGTTCCGGTCCATATTCGAAAAAGCGAGCGACGGGATCATGATCGCCGATGCCGTAACCAGGAGGCATATCGAGGCAAATACGTCCATATGCATGATGCTCGGATACGCGCGCGATGAGCTCGTCGGCATGAGTGTTGATGATATTCACCCGAAAGAGGACCTGCCCCTCATCCGGGGCCTCTTTGAAAAACAACTGCGCGGCGAAATATCTCTCGCGCCCGAGGTCCCGATGCTGAGAAAGAACGGATCGGTCTTTTACGCGGACATCAATGCCACCCCGGTGACGTTGCGCGGAAAGCAATGCCTCGCCGGAATCTTCCGCGACATCACCGACCGCAAGCGGGCGGAAGAACTGATACTGTCGTTCGCTGAAGGAAAAAGAAGTGCTGCTGAAGGAGATCCACCATCGGGTAAAGAACAACATGCAGGTAATCTACAGTCTGCTGAATCTCCAGGCAAAGGGCATAACTGACAGCACTGCCCGCGCCCATCTTGAAGAAAGCCGGGACAGGGTACACTCCATGGCCCTGATCCACGAGAAACTCTATCGCTCGAAGGACCTGGCCCATATCGACTTCAGGGAATACCTGCAGAGCCTTGTTCAAGCATTGCTAACACGTATCAACGCAGCATGAGGTCGTTTTCGATTGGACATGGAAAACGTCGTCCTGGATGTGAATGTCGGCATCCCCTGCGGCCTGATTGTGAATGAACTGGTCTCGAACAGCCTCAAACATGCATTCCCTGAGTGGAAAAAAGGAACGATCAGGGTCAGGATCAGCATAAACAGCCAGGGGAACTATGTCTTGTCCGTTGAGGACAACGGCATCGGATTCCCTTCGGAACGGTGGACTTCCGTAACACCGCTGTCACTTGGCCTGCAATTGGTCAATGTGCTGACCGGGCAGATCCATGGGACGCTAGAACTATCGCACACAGAGGGCACCGGTTCAGCATAACCTTCCCGGAAAATGAAGATGAACGGGATGGACAAACCGCTGATAGAAGGCCAAACAGGAGGATCATTGAGGAGCTCGAAAGCTGAAGAAAAAGCAGAAGCCAGGAAAAAAATACTGCTGGTGGAGGATGAGGCCATTACCGCAATGGACCTCAAGTCCAATCTGATCCAGTTGGGCTACGAGGTGCCCGGCGGTCGTGCCGCGGGGGGAAGATGCGATACGAGTCAGCAGCTGATTTGCGTCCGGACCTGGTCCTGATGGATATTAAACTTAAAAGTCGCCATGAACGGCATAGAAGCGGCCGATGAGATTCGAAAGTCACATGCTATTCCCGTTGTTTTTCTGACCGCCCATACTGATACCGGGACAATCGAACGCGCCAAGACCACAGAACCCTTCGGCTATCTCCCCAAGCCCTGCAGCATAGATACCCTGATGAGCACGATAGAAGTGGCTCTCTACAAAGGCGAGGCCGATGCGCAACGGAGAAAGGCCGAGGCCAGGCTCAAAGGGTGGCCGATGAGCAAAAGATCATCCTCGACAACATCGCCATAGGGGTACTGTTCACGATATACAGAAAAATCGTATGGGGAAGCAAAGTCTTTCAAATATATTCGGCTACTCTCTCGAGGAAGTCGAGGGTAAGGACACTGAGCTGTTGTACCCGGACAGACAGAGTTATCAGGAAACCGGGAAAAGGATATGCAGCGATCAGCCAGGGAGAGGTCTTCACCGGAGAGGTCAGGATGAAGAAGAAAGACGGGTCCGTCATCTGGTGTCACCTCGTCGGTCAGGCAGTAAACCCGGGAAACCTGAAGAAGGCACGATTTGGATGCTGGAAGATGTGACACAACGGAGAGCGTTGGAAGAGAGCCTGAGGAAAAGCGAAGAAAAATACCGCACGGTGGCGAATTTCACCCATGACTGGGAATTCTGGATCGGGCCTGACGATCGCCTCCTCTACACCTCCCCCTCCTGCGAAAGTATCACCGGTTATCCCGCGGCGGCTTTTGAACAAGACATTACTCTGCTTCGCCGGATCATCCATCCCGAGGACAGCGCCGCATTCAACAGCCACCGCCATCGGGCATCGAAGGAGGAAAAAGCCGAGGAGATCGAGTTCCGCATTGTCCGCCCTGACGGCTCCCTGTGCTGGATCGCCCATGTCTGCCAGCCGGTCTATGACGACCAGGGGCAATTCGCCGGCACCCGGGGCAGCAACCGTGACATTACGATGCGCAAACTTTCCGATCAGGAACGGGAGCGGCTTATCATCGAACTTCAGGAAGCGCTGGCGCAGGTCAAGACCTTGAGCGGCATGCTTCCGATCTGCGCATCCTGCAAAAAGATCCGCGATGACCAGGGTTACTGGAAACAGATAGAGGCGTACATCAGCGAGCATTCGGAAGCGGAGTTCTCGCACGGCATCTGTCCGGACTGCGCGGATAAGATTTACGGAAAATATTACAAGAAGGAATCGTGAGGGGAGTGTATCTCCAGGAATAAAGATCCTTACTTCTCAGGGCAAATCACACCTCTCCAATCCGGTGATAACCATATAAACGGCAGTTGGCCGCAGATTTACGCTGATTTACGCAGATAAAATCAGGCATTCAGGATTAAAGAAGTTTCACCCCCAGGGGTGAGTCTTGTCTCGTGTTAATAGGATTTGTTTTGTAAGTTTTTATCCGCGTTTATCCGATTTTATCTGCGGCCAAATGCTTTTTTCAGGATCACGCGTTCATCCGTTTCTTCCCCGTCCAAAAGCTCTTCTGTCAGCACGTTCTCTTCTCGATCTGCCTCCGATGCCCCGGAACCGCTCGATGCGATCGCGCCGATCATTTCCCGGTCAATGCCGCTGCGCGCAATACTGTCGAGCAGAAGTCCGTCGCGCGCAACCAGGCAGACCGCTTCGATGTTCGCCAGTGGAAAATGGCGCCGTCAAAATGCTACAGCGGTTTGGTCTCTTGACAAATTTTGTAACATGTGATACATTGTAATCAAGAGCTACATTAATCAAATCAGGAGGTGCCGTATGAAAACCTTTTTAGAGAAACTCGAAAAGACGTTTGCCGATGCCGCCTTTTTTGAAACGGGCATTAACCTTGATTGTCCCGACTCCGCCGTGAAGCACAGCCTGCGAGATGAGCTGGAGGAGGATTTCATGGAGATCGCCTTTGCCGAGGCAGCTGACTACGAGGACATCCATTCAGCAATCCTCTGGGAACATGACCACAACGGCGCCTGCCTTGCTCATTGAGCAACGGCTGCACGTACAGCCGTCCTAATACGAGGCAACCATGACCAAAGAAGTTAAACAGGAATGGCTTCTGATCTTCTACAGCGTCCCTTCCCATCCGGTGAGCAGCCGCATGAAGATCTGGAGAAAGCTCGTACGGTCCGGAGCCGTGCAGCTCAAGGGCGCGGTATATGTCATCCCCGCCACCGATGAACATCAGGAGCTCTTTCAATGGCTCATCGGCGAGGTGAGATCGCTGGGTGGAGACGGCGCCTTTGTCAGAAGCTCCGCGATCGAGACCATGAGCGATGAAGAGGTCCGCGAGCTCTTTATCCGCCAGATCGACGAGGAATACCGGGGCCTGGAAAAAGCGTTTGCCTCGCTTGAACAGAAGGTCCAGAGCATCCGGAAAGGCTCGAAACTCCAGGACAGGTCCCTGTTGGCCGACCAGCTCGCCAAAGCAGTTAAGGACTTTGAAGATGTCCGGAAGCGCGACTTCTTTTCCTCGACCCCAGGAGAGGCTCTTAATAAACGGCTCCAGCAGCTCCAGTCCGGCCTCAAGGGCCTGGACAAGGGCGGCTCTGTTGAGGTCGCCGCGGTATCGCCGAAGCGTGCGGACAAGTATCAGGATCGTGTCTGGCTCACGAGGAAAAAACCCTTTGTGGATCGCATGGCCTCGGCGTGGCTCATTAAACGGTTTATTGATCCGAACGCCACATTTAAATTCATCGAAGAACGGGAGCTGAACGCCGGCAAGACCGATGGCGTTGCCTTCGACCTGCGAAACGGCGAGTTCACCCATGTAGGCGATCTCTGCACCTTTGAAGTGCTGGTCAAAGCATTCAGCATCAGGGACAAAGCGGTGAAGCAGATCGCCGGGATCGTTCACGACCTGGATGTGAAGGATGAGAAGTACGGCAATACCGGGACCGCCGGAGTAGAGGAGATCCTTACGGGAATCCGCAAGACCGGCAAGAACGATCTGGACACGCTGGAACGAGGCATGGCAGTGTTCGAGATGCTGTACCAGTCAAAAACATAGTAACGTCAATAAAGTTGTCTACCACAGAGACACGGAGACACAGAGAAAAGCTGAAGATTTCCCTCTGTACCGTCTGTGGCTATTTTTTTACATTACGGATCTGATGGGTGAGGAGGTTCACGATGAAACACGTAGCTGAAATGGCAGTACATTTTATGGCAGCCTCGGCACGGACCGCGCCCAAGGCAGGCGGCAAGGACTTTCTCGAAATAGTGGTGGTCACCAGGGAAGAGGACCTGAAAAAGATCGCAGCAGCAATGAAGGAGTACGCGCCGAAGAGCACGAACGAGGCTTTCTGGCTGCGGGACGCGTCGAACATCGAGAACTCCCAGGCGCTGCTGCTGATCGGCCTCTCCAAGCCGGTGACTGCAGGATACGACTGCGGCGCCTGCGGGTATTCCACGTGCGCTGAGTTTACCAGGAACAAACAGATGAAGGCCAAAGAAATGGGATACACCGGCCCGCACTGCGTCATGCGAATGATGGACATCGGCGTTGCGCTCTCGTCCGCGGCCAAGACCGCAAGCATCCACAACGTGGACAACCGGGTGCAGCAGCGCGTGGGCGCGGCAGCCAGGGCCCTTGGCATGATCAACGCCGAGGTCGCGATGGGCATCCCCATCAGCATCGGCGGAAAGAGCATCTACTTCGACCGTCAGACGCCGGCGAAGCATTAAGAGAAAGAAGCCATCACCCTCCCACCGTTAGATGCATTGCATCGAACGGAGCAGGCAATCCTGCTACCTCCCATCAGAGGGAGGGGCTACAGCTTACCCCCTCTCCCCTTCGCGGGAGAGGGCTGGGGTGAGGGGGCGGCAGACATAGGGAAAATATAATGCACACCCTGCTTTCACCCTTCGCAGCCCTCTGCACGGTCGGCTTCTTTGCCAGGCTATCCTATGCCCTGGCACGAAGCCCGGTGCTTCCCCTCTTCGCGCTCTATCTCGGCGCGGGCCCCGAAGCCATCGGGTTTGCCGTCGGCATTTCAACGGTCACGGGCATATTCTTCAAACTGCCCGCCGGCGCGCTCTCGGACATCATCGGACGGAAGAGGACCATGCTGATCGGCCTTGTTGTGTTTGCGGTCATGCCTTTCACGTATCTTCTCGTTCACGACTACCGGCTGCTGGTCATTATCAGATTCATCCACGGGCTCGCAACAGCCATCTACGGCCCCGTCTCCATGGCCGTGGTCGCCGACGTGGCAGGCGCCAAGAAAGGCGAAATGCTCTCGTGGTTCTCATCCATCACGATCATCGGCAATCTTCTTGGAGCGCCGCTGGGCGGGTTCATTCTTCACCATAGCCCCGGCGCGTCGAGTACCTCGCTCTCCGACTTTCAGAACGCCTATCTCCTGAGCGGCATCGCCGGAATGATGTCCCTGTTTCTGGCAATCAATATTCTGCGTGGTGATGGACAGGGTGAAGACGGGAAAAGCCTGAAGGAGGCGTACCGACGGTTCAATTCCGGCATCAAGGAAGTGATGAGCGACAAGCGCATTGTTGTCACCTCGGCGATGGAAGGTATGCAGAACCTCACCGTGGGCGCGCTGGAAGCGTTCCTTCCGATCTACGCGGTGACAAGGGCGGGCTTGAATGAATTGCAGGCCGGATTTCTCTGGGGCGTCCAGGTTGTGGTGACCATCCTTTCGAAGCCCGTGATGGGAAAGGCATCGGACCGATTCGGTAGAAAACCCTTGATTGTCGCGGGAATGTTCCTCTGCGCTGGGGCCTTTGGCGCAATCCCGCTCCTGAAGGACTTTTACTCTCTGATGATCGCTGCCATATTCTTCGGTTTCGGCGAAGCGTTCGTGACCTCTTCGTCCGCGGCCCTCGTGTCTGACGTTTGCAAAGAGAAACACTTCGGCACGGCCATGGGGACCTTCGGCACGATCTTCGACATCGGCCATGCCTCGGGACCGATCCTGGCCGGATTCCTCATCGCCCGGTATGACTATGTCTACGCGTTCTGGATTCTGTCTGCGCTCCTCCTGCTTGCCGTTCCGGTTTTCATCACCCAGGTCCGGACTGGCCGATGAACTTCCGCTGCATCATCTTCCTATCTGAAGAAAACCTGCAGCAGCAGATGCGTGGGAAGATAAACAAGAAGGGAAAAGCCGATCATCAGCAAACAAAGATACACGAGCGCCGGCATCCGCTTCTGCGGCTCTGTGCCCGGCCCGTGCACCCAGTTAATGTTCTGCGCGGGGTCCGTAAGCAGGTAGGTCAGGGGAAGAACGATCCAGGCAAGGGCGGTCTGCGCGATCCAGGCTTGCTTCGCATACCCGAGCCTGTCGACCATCCAGAGCAGCAGCACGGGCAGGAACACATGGAACAGGGAGAGCGCCCTGAGGTAAAGCGGTTTTTGCGCGTCGAACATGTAATCCGTCAGCCCGGCAAGCCGCCTGCCCGTCGCCAGACGCGCAAAATAGGTCACATTCCAGAACAGTTCGGGCAGCAGGACCCCGACCGCCATCATGCTTGCGATCAGGCTGCTCTCGAACCACAGCGCGGGCACGGTGGCGAAGAGGGCGATATCCGAGAACCAGAGAAAGTTCCCAAGGCCGTACTTGACCGTATAGACCGCGGCCGTGAGAATAACGAAGAGCGTGTAGGACACCTTTATCCAGAGAGGGATCATGGCCATAGGTATTTCCTGTGCCTGACAGTATGCACGCCTGACAGGGAAGGTGCGGGAGATGAGCGGGCTGGGCGGGGGCCGCGCGTTTTTTCGGGCATCACTGTTCTGACGCCGTCTTTTTCTTCTTCTTTTTAGCGGCGCCTGTTTTTTTCCTCGCCAGCGCTGTCTGTTCTTTGCTCCGACCAACCAGGACTGATGACGATTGCGAAGTGCTCACTGGTGAACTGACAGTTGATGGTGAAGGCACAGGGTGCATGGTAGTAGTGGTAGAAGTAGCGGTGGTCGTTGTCGAGGTCTCGGGCAGGACCGAAAGCGGTGCGGTTTCCAGCGGACGCGTCACCAGGGGCGCTCCGATCGACGGCAAAGCAGGAGGGACAGCGCCGGATTGCACGGGCGCCTCGTTTGCTTGTATCCAGAAGTGGTATGCCGCCGCCCCTGCGGCAAGAAGCAGGATTACTGCCGCGGCAACGAGATACTTCCTGAGATGCGCCATCACCGGGACCTTCGAGGTGATGATCATGGTTTCCTCTTCCGGAGCCGCCTCGAACACATTCAGGGCTACGAGGCATTCCGCGATCCGTGGTCAGTGAGGCGGCCTTCGTTGTCCTTCCCGCCAGCCGTTTTCCCAGTTTTTTCTCGACCTCAAGCATGGAACCGCAGCGCCTCTTCGGTTTCTTCCGGAGACATTTCTTGATGAGGCGCTGAAGGCCCCGGGGGATGTCGCTGTTGACGCGACGGGGGGCAAGGAACTTGTCCTTCAGGATCTTGGCGCTCACCGACCGCGCTTCGTCATCCGTGAAGGGCTTCACACCGGTGAGCATCTCGTACAGTACGATGCCGAAGGAAAAGATATCGGACCGGGCATCGAGCTGCTGGCCGAGGACCTGTTCGGGCGACATGTAGGCAGGCGTCCCGATAAGCGTGCCGGGCATGGTCAGGGATTCGAGGTTCCTGCTCTGGGCGATGCCGAAGTCCATGAGCTTGACCTCGCCGTTCCGCTTGATCATGATGTTGCTCGGCTTGATGTCGCGGTGGACGAGCCCGCGCATGTGCGCATAATCCAGGGCGCTGCATACCTGGATGGCGATCATGATCCCGACATCAACGGGCAGCGCGCCGGTCTTCTCGATGACATCGGCGAGGTTGGCGCCATCGACGTATTCCATCACGATGCAGTAGGTCGGCTTCTTCCAGTAGTCGTAGATATGGACGATGTTCTCGTGCTGGAGCGAGGCGGCCATCCTGCTTTCGCGCTCGAACCGCGGACGATCTGGGCATCGGCATGGTAGGCCTTCTTCAGTTCCTTGATGGCCACCGGCCGGTCGAGGGACTTCTGGACGGCCTTGTACACGGTCGCCATGCCCCCGGCCCCGAGTCTCGCCCATTATTTCATATTCGTCTTTTATCTGTTGTCTTGCCATAGGATCCTTATATCCTTAACGTACACTTCTGGTTCACGAAACCAGGAAACATAGCCGTGGCAAATCTAAAAGGATTTTCTTGGCGGCCTTTGCGAGCTTTGCGAGAAATAGTATTTGCACTTTTGCTGCTCTACACCTCCGTCACCCACACCACCACCGCGGTGATATTGTCCACCCCTCCCCGTTCGTTTGCCGCGTCCATCAGCTTGCTGAACAGCCTCCCCGGGAGAGGACGCGGCGAGGATCCTGCCGATCTCAGCGTCGCCACCATCTCCGTCAGTCCGTCGGTGCACAGGAGGAACCGATCGTCCTTCTTCAGCGCATGGTTCCATGAGGTCCGCTTTCGACCTCCTCGGTCGATGCCCAGCGCCCGGGTGATCATGTGGCGGTAGGGGCTCGATCGCGCCTGCTCCGGCGTAATGAGGCCCCGGCACGGACCTGCTCCGCCACGAAGGAATGGTCATTCGTCAGTTGCAGCAAGCTTCCCGGCCCGGAGACGATAGGCCCGGCTGTCGCCGATGTGGGCGATGAACGCCTGCTTTCCCTGAGGAGGAGCGCCGTCAGCGTCGTCCCCATGTTCGAAAGCCCGGCGGTCCTCGCGCCCGTTCCTCGATTGATCGCGCGGTTCGCAAGAGTGACCGCCTCACGGAGCGCGGATAGCTCGAGGGTCATCAGTGCGTCGACGCGGTCCGGCAGGCGGGGTCCGGTCCTTTTCGCCCAGCAGGTCCGGCACCGCCTGGGCGAGCGTCTCCACGGCGATGCGGCTCGCGACCTCGCCGCCCTCGTTTCCCCCGATCCCGTCCGCAACGGCGTAGAGGCCGCAGCTTGTCGTTCAGGAGACAGGCGTCCTCGTTATTGGCCCGCTTCTTTCCGGGATCGGTCTTGCCGAAGGCCGTCTTCTTCATCAGGCGATCTCGTATGTTCTGTCCCTGCCCGTGTCCTGAAGGATGAACTGGAGCGTGGTGTCCCCGACGCGGAACTTGTCTCCGTGGCGCAATTTTCTCTGGCGTATGGAGGCCCCCCGCATGTGGGTGCCGTTCGTGCTGTCCAGGTCCTTGAGAAGAAAAACGCTTTCGTGATACATGATCACCGCGTGTTCCCGGGAAGCCAGGGGGTCCTTGATCCGGACCTGGGCGTTCGCGCCCCTGCCGATCACCGCGTATGCCTTGGCGATCGGATATTCCATCCCTTCGCCATACCCCTTGATGATCACCACCGAGGCCTGAAATCGCGCGGGAACTTTTTTCGTCGTCGGGGAAGGCTGCAGGATCTGCGTCCTGTCACTCTTTGCTTGCGGGCCTGTCATCGGTTCCTCCGGGTTGTCGTGATATGGGTAAATCATAGGATAATACCGGATAAACGTCAAGTTCAATACATCGGGTTCTGGCGAATCGACCCAAAGGCAAGATTGTTTCTCGCAAAGTTTGCAACGCAAAGAGAACCTTGAATCAAAATCTTTTCTGGTTTAAAACCAAAAAGTAGGCCGTTGCTTAGGCTTTTTTTGACGTCCTTTGCGTCCTTTGCGAGCTTTGCGAGAGACGCCTTTAAGCTTCGCTCTTTCGGTTCCGGCCTGTCTGGTTTATGGATTATCATTTTCCTCAGTCTTATGATACAATGTCGCTATGAAAAAATCCGACCCAGGGAAGGCCCGCGCGGGGAGCAAGGCCGACCAGACCCAGGTGCTGCCCGGGCCAGGCCAGAGGCCGCTCATCCTCAAGAAGGCGCGGTTCAAAGTGGTCAAGGGCAGGGACGCGGGCAAAGAGCTGGTGCTGCAGAAGGCCCATATCTCGATCGGCACGCTCCCTGAGAACGACCTCGTCCTGACCGATGCCACAGTCTCGCGCAAACACGCTGTCGTGGAAGAGCGGCCTGAGGGCTACCTGCTGCGGGACCTCGACAGCACGAACGGCGCGTTCCTCGACAACGTACGGATACGCGAAGGATATATCACGCCGGGTTCGGTCATTCGCCTGGGCGCACACAGAGATCTCCTTTTCGCCGCTGGAAGAGCGCCTCGAGGTCCTCAAAAGCTCCTCCGAGCGCTTCGGCGGGCTCATCGGCGCTTCTCCGCTCATGCAGGAGGTCTATGGCTTTCTCGAACGCATCGCGCCCACGGACGTGACCGTCCTGCTCGAAGGCGAGACCGGCACGGGCAAAGAGCTTGCGGCGCGGGCCATCCATGCATACAGCCGCAGGGCGGGCAGCCCATTTGTCGTGTTCGACTGCGGTGCGGTGGCTCCGAACCTCATTGAAAGCGAGCTCTTCGGCCACGAGAAGGGCGCATTCACGGACGCGGTCAAGGCCCGGCAGGGTTCCTTCGAGCTTGCCGACAACGGCACCATCTTTCTCGACGAGATCGGCGAGCTCTCCCTCGACCTTCAGCCGAAGCTCCTGCGCGCCCTGGACCAGCGCGAAACCAAGCGGGTGGGCGCCGACAAGCCTGTGAACGTGAATGTCCGCGTCATCTCCGCCACGAACAAAGACCTCGAAAAAGAAGTCAAAGCCGGACGGTTTCGCGAAGACCTGTACTACCGCCTCTCGGTCGTGCGCGTGAACATGCCCCCGCTCCGGAAGAGGAAAGAAGATATCGAAACGATTGCCGGACAGGCGCTGGCGGGGATCTCCGCGGAGATCACAAAAAGATCACCGGCCTCTCCCCCGAGGCAGCAACAGCGCTCACGGCATATTCCTGGCCCGGCAACGTGCGGGAGCTGAAAAACGTACTGGGTCGGGCCGCGGCCCTCTCCGACAGCGGGCGCATCGAGCCGAAGGACCTGTTCCTCTCCCAGGGAAAGAAAACAAACACTCTTGACGGGCTGAGCGGCAAGACGCTCGAAGAGATCGAAAAAGCAGCCATTCACGCCACGCTCCAGTCCGTGTCGGGCAACAAGACCGAGGCCGCGAAAATGCTCGGCATCGCCTATTCCACGTTGTATGAGAAGATGAAGAAGTACGGTATGCGGGAATAACAGGAAGCGTGTAAAAACTAAATTCGTCTCTCGCAAAGGTCGCAAAGGACGCAAAGAAAAGCAAAGCATTCGGGTTAAAACCAGGACTAAAGATTTCCTTTGCGGCCTTTGCGTGCTTTGCGAGAAAATGCTTTGCTTTGTCCCGCCCTGTTCTTTTCTCCGAGCCTCTCCTACCGCATCATTACCAGAAACGCGACCGCCGCCGCAAGCACTGCCGCTTCGATCAACATCCAAGGCCATGACCTTTTGAGCACAAGCCGGGGCCGCACGATCCCCGCATCGGTCCTGACGGTAATGTGCGCTCCATACTCCCGTCCCGGCCTGAGCATCCTGCTCTCCACCCGAAACAACAGTCGGCTGGCATCAGGGCCGAAAGAGACCGGCTTCGGCCTTATCCAGCGATCATCGGTGGATAACGTCCCTGTTGTCCCGCTCAGGCCGAGGGCCATCACCGGCACGCTGACCCAGGAGGTCTTGTTCCACCACGGGAGACTGATCAGCTTTCCCGGCATTGCGTAAATGATCCGTTCCCTTCCCTTTACCCGCCCCGGCTGTTTCAGCAGGACCTTCTGGATGGCAAGCTTCATCTCGAGCGCGCTCTGAAAACGCTTGCCCATGTCCTGCTCGAGCGCCTTTTTCACGATCGCAGCGGTCTCCCGGCTTATCTTCGTGTTCAATTGACAAACGTCGGGAAAGGTCAGTGGGATTTCCGACGGGTTCCTCCCGGTCAGGCAATAATGCAGGGTTGCGCCGAGGGAGAAGATGTCCGAGCGCACGTCGGTTTGGCCCGAGCCGTATTGCTCGGGCGCGGCATATCCCGGCGTGCCGTACACAAAGGTATCTTCCTGCCGGTCCTCTTTGAAGAACCGCGCGATGCCGAAATCGATCAGCTTTATCCTGCTGTCGCTGTTGATCATGATGTTTGCGGGCTTGAGGTCCCGGAATACGATAGGCCGGGGCCGCTGCACGCTCAGGAAATGCATGGCCCTGCAGATCTGGAGCGCCCAGGACAGCGCGAGGCGCTCGTCCACGGGTTTCCCGCGCCGTGCGAAGAGGACCTGTTCGAGCGTGCTGCCCTTGATATGTTCCATCACTATGTAATGCGACCCGGGAAGGAAGAAGTAATCATAGACCTTCGGCAGGTTCGGGTGCGTGAGCCGCGCCAGGATCTGCGCCTCGGTCTGGAACTGGACCAGCGCTTCCCGCGACTTCCCTTCGGACAGCTTGCCCGGCCGGAGTTCCTTGATCGCCAGGACCCTGCCGCCCTGCTGACGGTCCAGGACCTTGTATACGCATCCCATCCCGCCCTTGCCGAGGACCCCGATGATCTCGTATCGTTTTTTGAGAAGTCGTTTCATATGAAAATCAGGGTGCAGGGTCAGGGGTCAGGAGTCAGAACCTGTCCCCCTCACCTCGGTCCTCTCCCACGTCGGGGAGAGGATGAAAAAATCTCCCTCTCCTTCAAGGAGAGGGTCGGGGTGAGGATGGGTTTTCACTACCGCATCTACGTGACCCATCCCACCCTAATCCTCCCCTTGAAGGGGAGGACTCGTATGACATTTGCATCGCCACCTACGCCTTCACGCCGCAGGCGGAACAGAATTTCGCGCCCGCCCTCAGGGTACGGCCGCAACGTACGCAAGTCCTTATGTTTTGTTCGCTGAACACAATCGTTGAATTGCCGACATTGATGACATCTCCGTCTTCGAGCACCTGCCTGCCGGTGACCCGGTTCTTGTTCACTAGGGTGCCGGTTTCCGAGCCCTTGTCCTCAATGACATAGCGGCCGTTCTCCAGAATGACCTCGGCATGCTGCTGCGAGATGTCCTGGTCCTTGAAAAGACCGAGCGTGTTCCGCTCGTCCCTGCCGATGGTAACGGTCGCGCCGATGTCGATGTCTTTCTTCGTACCCCGGCCCCGAACAAGGCTCAGGTGGCCCGTCTGGTACTGCCTGTCGATCTTCCTGAGCGACAGGGTTATGAATCCCAGGATGCTCATGAGCGGGATGACGAAGGCCCACACAGGCGGCTTTGCGCCCGCGCCGAAGAGCGACGACTGGGGCTGGAAATAGGCGCGCGCCGTACGTTCTCCGGTGCTGAGCGCGATCGTCACGTTCCTGAGATAGTCGGCCCGCTTCTGCGTATGATACGTGATGACATACTCATTATGTATCCTGTTGCTGATGCTAGAATAGATGTCCGCGAGTCCGCCGGCCAGGGGCGTGTAATAAATAGGCGCCGCCGGTGTCTTTGGCGATCCGTTCGAGCAGTGCGGCCCGGACGTCTTTTCCGAGGCCGATCACCGTGACCGAAACGTATGCATTGGCAGCCGTCTCGATCGCCTGGTCCAGGCCGAGCGCCCCGCGGTTCGCGATCCCATCGGTCAGAACGATTACCGCCCTTCGGCCCGGCACATTGCGAAGCGATTCAACGCCCCGGGCTATTGCATCGAAGAGCGCAGTATGGCCGCCCGGCTGAATGTTCATCACGTCTTTCCGGAGAACGTCCTGGCTGTCGGTCAGCGGCCCCAGCGCGTCCACCTGATCGCTGAATGAAAAGAGCGCCACGCGGTCGCCGGGCTCCATAAGCGAGATGAAGCGAAGCACCGACTCCTTTGCACGCTTGATCTTTTCGCCGGTCATGGATTCGCTCCTGTCCAGCACGATCGCAAGGCTGAGCGGATCGCGAAGGCCGCCGCCCGGCTGCATGCTGTCGATATTAACTGCACAGTTGTTTTCCGTGAGCGTCACCTGCTCCTTGGCTAGCCTCTGGATTGGTTTGCCGTCCGCGTCAAGCACCGAGACATAGGCCTTGACCTGCGGAAAGTCTTTCAGATCGAACTGCGTGATCTGAAGCGTTGGAGGCCCGCTCGCCGGCGCCGCCATTCCTTCTCCGGCCATCCCGAAGAGGGTGATCAGCAGCAGCGCAGCTACTGCCGGGGCTTTCGCGCCAACCGTCTCCGCCGCCCGCTTCACGGCCGTGAACAGGAGGAGAACGCTGCCCACGCGGACGACATCACCGTCCGTGAGGCTGCTGCTGCGCGTCATTTTCTGGTTTACATACACGGCCTTTCCCTGCTCGTTGGTCTCGATGGAGAAACGCCCTTTGTTCCGTCTGATAACAGCATGCTCCAAACTCACGCCTTCCGCGCCCGAAAGACAGACATCCGAGCGATCGTCCCTGCCTACCGCGTTCAGGTCTTTCAGGAGCGGGAAGACCCTGCCGAGGTGCCTTCCCTTGACGACTTTCACGGTTGCCGAGACAAAGGCCTCTTCAACAAGACTGATGAACGCTCCGATGGACGTCCCGAGGAACAGAAGCCCGGCAAGGGCAGACCACATTGAGGTCGCCGACAGCTCATAGAACAGCGCCCCGCCGAACAGTCCGCCAAGTGCGCCGCCGATGAACCCGTAGAAAGCCCGTTCGCGGGAGCGGATCATCAGTCCGCCGCAGAGTCCCACCGTAGCGCCGAGAATGGCCCATCCCAGGGCCACGGACAGCGCCATGCCGAGCGACGCGGTAAATCCGCCGAGCTCAGCCACGATCTTGCCGAGCGCAGCGAAGATCGTATTGCCCAGGACCGCGCCTGCCGCGCCGCCGCACAGGCCGGCAAAAGCGCCGTATGCCGCGCGTTTGATCGCTGTCCCATACTGCCTGCCGGCAAGCGCCTCGTGGCTCCAGATAAAGGCGCCGATGAACATGCCCGCAAGTCGCGCCGAGCATGATCTCCGTCATCAGTCCCTTGATCGGCAACAGCCGACAGCAAAAGAATGAATATCCAGGCCGCCGACCCGCCGAGGCCGCCCGCTGCGCCGTAGAGAATCGTTTTATGTGAAAATCTGAACATGATGCCCCCTTTGATTGCGGATTTCGGATTGCGGAATAACCCCGCGTGGAGAATCCGTTGTTACCCAATCCGAAATCCGCAGTTCTGTTTCCCTGCTCCGCATTGCATATTTTTTTTAATCCGCAATCCGAAATTGTATCACGCCGCCTGCAGCGTAAGCGCCAACTTGCCGAACCTGAGCTCATCGCCCGGCTTGATCGTTTGCGGGGCGTGGGGCTGGATCTTCTTTTTGTTGATGTAGGTGCCGTTGGTTGACCCCATGTCCTCGACCGTATAATCCGCGCCTGCGCGATGGATGACCGCATGTTTGCGCGATACGCCTTTTTCCATACCCCCGAGCCCGGTCAGGTCCACATCCGGGAACATATCGCTGATGGGGTCTTCCCTGCCGACAACGATTTCATTCTTCGCCGGCATCTCCAGCCTGCTCCCGTCCGAGTATGCGAGTACCAGGATTGTCCCTT
Organism: Nitrospirota bacterium; assembly: GCA_963836175.1. Taxonomy (GTDB): domain Bacteria; phylum Nitrospirota; class UBA9217; order UBA9217; family UBA9217; genus GWC2-56-14. The sequence goes on along the minus strand of CAWIIS010000004.1, from coordinate 266,101 downwards.
CGCCTTCCGATTCAACGGCCATAGCTTCAAGCTTTACCCCGCACTCCTCGCAGAAGAGCGCGCCCTCAATGTTTTCAGTCTGACATGCTGTGCATTTCATGGTAGTTTCCTCCTTTTTAATTTCGGATTGCGGATTTCGGATTGCGGATTTTTTATCATCCGCTTTCCACATTGCATAAATCCACATTCCGTATTTTTACTGACGCTGCTTGCTTTTTTTCATCTTCCGCATTTCACATTCTTAATCCGCAATCCGAAATCCGCAATCCGCAATTGCTACACCCTCGTCAGCTTCCGCGTCCCGTATTCCAGCTTCTTGGTTCCCGCCTCCGTGAGCGCTCCGGTCTTCCTGAGCGAGAAAATCTCCTTTTCCGCTGCCGCTGCCAAATCGTCCTCTCCCAGGTTCAGCAGCACCGTTGCCGCCGACTGGAGCTTCTGCGTCGCTGCCGCAATGTTGCCCGCTTCTAACTCGGTAAGCGCCCTGGTCTGGAGCTTGAACGCGCTGATCTTCTCAACGAGGTTCATCACCTCTGCGTTCACTTTCGTTGCAGCCGCGGCATCAGTCGTAAACGTGATGAACAGGTCCGTTTTTACGCTTTGCCCTTTGACGCCCTGCGACGGTATGTCATAGGTGGCCTCCACCTGGCCAAGCCGAAACTTGCCTGCTGTCTGCGCCGGTATGCGCGCTTCGATGAGCAAGGCCTGGCCCTTTTTGCCGTCCAGCGATCCCAGGTCGGCGATGATGGAACCGGTGCTCACTACTTTATGTGTCACATCGGCAATCATCGGGACCGTCGAATGCACCTTGAACGGCTTTACCCCGGCGCTCATGTGTGCCGTGATCTTGAGGTTCGTTGCCGCGACCGCCTGCATGCCTTCCATCTCCTGCTGAAACGCGTCAAGGATTGCGATGGGATTCTCTATCCAGTGCGAGTTTCCGTGAGACCGCTCGGCGAGCTGGAGCAGGAGCTTCTCGTTCCAGTCGTTCCCGATGCCGATGCTCGTGATCGCGATGCCCTGTTTCCCCGCCTTTTCGGCAAGCTTGAGGCAGGCGTCCTCGTCATCCCAGGTCTGGCCGTCCGTAAGCAGAAGGACACGGTTCACGCGGTCCTTCGCATACCCCTTCATGACCTCGGCCAGTCCGGCCTTCAGCCCGTCTGATATCTGTGTGCCGCCGCGCGGGACCACCTTGGCAATTGCCGCCTTGATCTCTTCGCGGTTCTGAGCTGCCTGGTTCGGTATGAGCGTCTCTACCTGGTCGTCAAAGATCGTAACGGACACCAGGTCGGCATCGCCCAGATGGTCCACGACGTAGCCGATCGCCTCTTTCACGTTGTCCATCTTTTCTCCATCCATGGACCCGCTTCGGTCGAGCACCAGGGCGAAGTTCGCCGGCATCGTGCCGAGCAGCGCCCCGCCCCCGGCCTTGATGTCAATCAGCGTGTAGATTGCCTGCTCGATTTCAGTTGCTAACACAGTGTCCTTGCTCATAACGCACCGTACGTTCAATTCGTTCTTCATGGTGAATACCTCCCTTTAATTTACAGTGCAGCCTGAAGTCCTCGCTGCAAGCCGCGCATTCCGCGATACCCATTGCGCATTTTTTGATCCCCAATACCCATTTTCCGATCCGCATCACATATTCCGCATTCAGCATTTCTATCTCCCCATCCCCCGTTTCACTTTTTTCAATCCGCAATCCGAAATCCGCAATTAAAAGGCTCTTACCACCACCGCCGTAATATTGTCCTTGCCGCCCTTCTCGTTAGCCATGCGCAGCAGCCTCGCGCAGATCTTCTCGCTTTCCTTTTCCGTCGAGCATATCCTGTGGATCTCCTCATCGCTCAGCTCTCCCCAGAGCCCGTCGGTGCACAAAAGGAGGCTGCCGCCTTTTTCCAGATTTACGGTGAAAGTATCCACCTTGATCTCCTCGTCGGTCCCGATCGTGCGGTACAGCAGGTTGGCCTTGGGATGGTTCCTTGCCTCCGCTTTCGTCATCTTCCGCGTTGAAACCAGCTTTGCCACCAGGGAATGGTCCTCGGTTATCTGGTCAATGGACCCGTTCTCGATCCAGTAGACCCTGCTGTCTCCCACATTCGCGATATGCGCTGTCGTACCCTCTATCAGCGCGAGGCTGAGCGTGGTGCCCATGTTCGATGCCCGGTACCCACCCTCTTTTCGTACTTCCACGTTTGCAAGTCGGGCGGCAAGCTCAACAAGGCCCTTCGGATCATCGTTGCGGTCCGCGTGAGCTCTGACCTCCTTGCATACCGTTTTCACCGCGAGCTTGCTTGCTATCTCACCCGCATCGTGACCGCCCATGCCGTCGGCCACAACGAACAACGACCGGCCTCCAAAATCCTGGCAAGCAAAGTTGTCTTCGTTATGCGGTCTCACCATGCCGGGGTCCGTCATCCCATACCAGGCGAGAGCGAGCGAAGCAGGCTTCGGGGGGGCTGTTTCCGGGACGACCGGTTCCTCCTGGTCAGGCCTCAGCCTCCTCGTGTAAGCCGGCTGGAGCACGTTGGTCATTGATGCAAACCCTGCCGCCTTTACTGCTTGAGGAGTTTCCCGCCCGTCCTGAAGAGTAAATATATTCCTCATGCGGCCCATCCAATCGCGTGTCATGATCATTTTTCCAGCCCCCTGTTTTTGGGATTAACGTCCGCGTGCCTTGACCTGTATTTTGCATCTGTTGTGCCAAAGTAGGGGGGAGGATCGGGATGGGGCATACGGGGAATAAAAGCGTTATGTTTCGGATGGTTGTGTTTTTGATGAACGGGCAGCGTTATGCGACCGGGAGAGCCAGGGGTACAATGCATATGATTATCGTAAGGGGGTATTCGATTTTCGAATAGCTGGGGGGACCGCGGTCAAGGGCTTATGGGTCGGCGAAAAGAATGGAGAATGTATGCTACACTAAGATGAAGGTGGTGTATGGAATGGGGCTTACATACGTTTTTTGATCGCTCCGGTATGACTTCGAGGATAAGTATATATTAATCAAATCGCACGAAAGACTTTCGACGCCGGCTGCATGAAATCAATCACCGCCCGGGCCGAATACTTATGGAGAAACCTCATTGAGTTGCAGTACACTAATCACGGTTTCAGAGAAAGGAGGTGAAATCGAATGAGCTTATTGAAAGCGACTGTGCTGATCGTAATGGCCATGCTGTTTGCGACAGCGGTATTTGCCATGCACCACACGCCTGAGGAACGCGGTAAAGCGATGTTCAACGACACGAAACTCGGCGGCGGTACGGAGGGCAGGTCCTGCAACACCTGCCATCCCAACGGCAAAGGACTTCTCGGTCTCGGCGATAAGAAGATGTGGAAGACCCCCGGTGGTGAGTTTAAAACGCTTGAAGAGGCAGTGAATATTTGTATCACTATGGCGCTCAAAGGGAAAGCTCTGGACGTCAAGTCAGAGCAGATGAAGGACATCGTGTCCTATCTCAAGTCCTTGAAGCCCGCGGGAGCAACAGCACCGGCAAAGAAACCTGTCGTAGGATGCTAAAATGCAGGGCATGGGGAGAGGCAAAGCCTCTCCCTTTTTCTAACCCACCAGGCAAGTTATTCCCTTATCAGGTTGTTGAAAAAGGCGAAAAATCACTAGCGTTGTCATTCTGAGCGCAGCGAAGAATCTCGGTTTTACAATAACTTCAGATTCTTCACTTCGTTCAGGATGACCTCTTAAAATACTTTTTCTACAGCCTGTTATAGTATAGGGCAACAAAGTGGATGGCCATACCGGCCTTCATTCTTCATTGCTTCAAGCTTCTTAAACTGCCCGGGTTTCGCCGCTCCTGCCCACGCTGTGTACGCACCAAAGCCCAGAAAATATTGGGGAAATCCTATAACCCCTGTCAAGTCCATTCTCGGATAAAACAGCTCTCTCCCTCCGGTGAAGGATTACCCCGAAAATACCCCGGTCGGGCTATTGTTTTTTGTTTTTACCAGGTTTATAGTGGGACTATGACAAGGGGTATGGTTAGGAGACGGATCCAACGACCCGGGGAGAGCGTAATGCTGAAAAAGAAGGTATTAATAGTCGATTCCGTAACAAAATTTCTGCCGGATCACGACTTATTTAACAATGCGGGCATCCGGACATTTACCGCGTTCTCGAATGATGAGGTTCTGGATGTCCATCGCCGACACAAGATGGATCTCATCATTCATGACACCGACCTGCATGGCATGAGCAGCGCCAGGCTCTGCCACACCATCAGAGAAGACAAGGCCATGCGCGATGTTTTCATGATCGCCGTCTGTTCCAATGAGCGATCGGCCAAAGAGGTGGACGCGACATGCCAGGTGGATTCGATTTTCGTAAAGCCCCTTCGTCCCGAGCTGGTCAAGCTCAAAGCATATCAGTTCCTCACCGTTTACCCCCGGGCTTCATACCGGACAGCGGTGACCATTACCGTCAAAAACCGCGAAGAGACGCTTTCATTCCTGGGCAAATCGGAAAACATGAGCGCTACCGGAATGCTCCTCCAGTCCGACAAGGTCCTCTACAAGGACGACCTGGTAACCTGCTCTTTCTTTCTCCCGAACGGAACACGGATCCGGACAGGAGGGAGGGTCGTGCGGTATGAGCCTCACCCACTCACGCCCGGCCTCCACCGGTACGGAATAAAATTCGCTCATACCTCAAGGGACACCAGGTTCATCATTGATAGCTTCGTCAGGACATGGACGCAGTTCTCGAACTTAAGCGCCAGGCAGCACACGGCGCAGCCTGCTGGCGCGCGCCTCTGGAAGCCCCGTTTTTACGCGGGCTAAAATGTCGTTGTATCGGCGCTTAAGATAATTTTATTTCATCAAGAGAGCTGGATGTTCATTAGAAACATCGTGGGAATCTTGTGCAACGTATGTAACAACGAAAATTGTTAAGGTTTATTTGAAAGTAAGAATCGTAAGGTGAAGATTTTTTCGTGCGGCAACAAAATCCGGTTTGAGACCGAGAGCAAGCTGGAATTCATCAATCGCATTAGCTCTCATTCCTCCCCGTGCGAAAGCCATGCCCAAATTATTATGCGCCTCCGGCCACCAAGGCTTCAGTTGCACCGCGATCTTGAAGTGATGAATGGCCTTTTCAACGTCTTTTCCTTGGTCGACGTAAGCATTGCCAATATCATAATGCAACGAGGGACTATCAGGTTTCGACGCCAAGGCAATTTGATAGTATTCGATAGCTTTCTCGACCAAGCCTATTTTGTGGTAAACAGCGGCCGCGTTAACCAATGCGTCGTAATAATCGGCATCAAGGCGTAGCACTGTCGAGTATAATTCTATCGCCTTGTCGGCACTGCCGAGATCACGATAAACATTGCCAAGATTGTTATACAGGCTCGCGTATTGCGGCTGCAACAAAATGGCCGCATTGTACTGCCGGATCGCGTCCTTGAACAAGCCCTGTGATCTGTAAATAATGCCTAAGTTATTGTAGGCATCGATATAATCCTGTTGCAGCGTCAGCGTCTTTAGATAAAGCGCCTTCGCCTTCTCCAAATCACCACCCGACGCATATGCTTTGCCTAGGCTATAATGCCCACGCGCTTTTTGAGGCGATTTATGCACGACATCCTCCCACAAAGGGACATCACCCTGCCATGGAGTATTTCTCAGGTACGTCGTTCCTGACAGTGCGATAAGAATCGCGCTTAAAAAAAACCTGGCAACACTTCCAATATTGAGTTTATCTGCGAACTTCATTGTCGATTCATATTGTGAGACAAAATGAATTTGTTTTCACGGCCCGTGACTCCTCAATAGATCAGCAATACCCCAAACTGCTAATGGGTGGCACAACTGAGACACGGATCGAACACACGGACACAACGGCCGATGAGTTTTTCTCCGGCCGCACTGATTTTATCGCCTTTTAAATGCTTTTCGGCCAGATCGCGAATAAGCATATTGATACAGGCATTATTGAACTGGGTGGCGACAAGGAGCCTGATGCGGTCGATGCAGCCTTCCTTGACAAGGTAGCTATGCACGAGGAGTCCGCGCGGTGCTTCGACAACGCCTATCCCCTGCCCGCTCAGGCGGAAATCCACCGATGCGCTCAGGTCCGTCAGATCGATTTCTTGTGCCAGGGAAAGAATGGTCTGCGCGGCAGAGTAAATCTCCAGAAGACGGCAAATATCGTAGTCTTCGAGATGCAGGCCGTTCTTGCGAATTTTTGCGGTCAACTCGAAGTCGGAAAGCATCGGGTCATTCAGAAGTCCATGCTCCTGAAAACTGCGTGAGAGCGGCCCCACGAGCATGATCCCGGCAGGGAACCCGAATTGAGTCAAGTAAGGGAACTTGGCAAAGGACCATTCGGCGCGCATCTCCGAAACGTTGTCCTCGAACTCATGACGCGTGAACCCTGCCACGACCTCACCGTTCTTTCCGTGAACATGGAACATATCCTTGTTTGGACGACCGTCATACGACACGTGGTTGACCTGCTGGCCCACGGGGAAGGTAAGGCCCTTTTGTCGAACATGCGCCTTGCCGGCCGCCTCGATGAGCCGCGCGACACGGTCCCGTATTTCAGCGGCAATGCGCCGAACGTTCTCCATATCCTCGCTGGTTGGCGGAATAAGAAAGCGGCCCACGCCCATGGAAACGGGATGGACGGCGCGTTTGCCGATGAGTGTCACGATCTGCTGTCCCGCGTTTCTCAGGTCAAAGGCTTCTTTAGCGATCTCCGGATGGCTTTTCATCAGTTCGAATACGCCTCCGTCGGCCCCGACAAAATCCGGCATGGAAAGAAAAAAATAGCTGAGCGCGTGGCTGCTCAACCGCTCACCGAGCAGGGCGATTTCCCTAAGCCGGTCGACGGCCAACGGCGTTTGCACGCCCAGAGCGTCCTCGATCGCCTTGAGGCTGGCAACCTGGTGAGAGACGCTGCACAGGCCGCAAATTCGCGATATCAGGTGCGGCACGAACTCAACGCGGCGGTCCGTGATGAATTTTTCAAAAGCGCGGAAATCGTGGACCATGAATCTGGCGGTCTCAACGCGGCCGTCCTTGATCTCGATCTGGATATTCGCGTTGCCCTCAATGCGGGTGGCTTTTTTAAATATGATCTTCTTGCTCATCTGATCCTCGTTCCGTCGATAGTGTGGTTTACGTTGTAGTTCAAGGAACTGTTTGTGCGGTTTCTAATAACGTTCATGATGGGTTTCATGTGCTCTTCGCTCAGTTTGCTCCGCCGGACCAGGGAATCGAGCATGATCCGGTCGAAGCTGTCCCCCTTGCCTATTTTCTGGAGCGTCATGTCCGATGGCCCCCTGCACCCCCAACAGGGGAGCCCGCCTGCGGTACAAGAGGCGCCGCAGCCGCCCCGCGTCGAGAATCCGAGGCAAAGCGTTCCGCTCGCGGGAAAGCAGGTGCTTGCTTCCCACTCCGCCGGAGGAAACAGCCAGAAACAGTCGACGGTGTCTTTCCGGGGCTTTCGGCTGCATTCCGAGCACACCAGCGGGCGTCGTGGCGCTGTCAGCGGCTCGCCCCGCATTTCCTGGAGCAGACCGGTCAAGAGCCCCGCCCGCGGGGGACAGCCCGGCACATAGTAGTCTACCTTTACAACGTCGTCCAGCTTCAGCGCGCGGCGAAGAAGCGCCAGTTCCGTATCCTGGTACGAGGCAGTTGTCACGCCCCGCGCTCCTGAAAGATAATAGGCAAAGGTGTCCTGCGCTCTGCCGTAAGCCTCGTCAATGAGGTCTTCCAATTCATACTGATTGGCCATCGCGGGGATGCCGCCGAATGTGGCACAAGTTCCCCAGGACACAAGATACCTGCTCTTACGACGCACTTCTTCAAGTTTTTCCTCGTCCTCCTTCGAACGCACAAGACCGTCTACGATCGTAATTTCAGCTTCGCTGAAATCATGCTCGTCCATAAGAAGCGGGCAATAGATAATGTTTGCGCGTTCCATGAGCGCGGCCAGCGCATCTTGATCGTCAAGCAGCGTTGAAGCGCATCCACTGCACGTGGAAAGAGAAACAATGGCCATACTTACCTTGCCGGACCGCCTGAGCAGCGTCGGCACGCCCGCGTTCGAGGAATTAATTGTACCCTTGGGCCCGTTGAGCACGGCAGATGTTTTCCTGAGCCTTTTTATAAGTGTCTGCAGGATATAGAGCGCCAGTTCGGGTTTCTCACGGATCCGATCGATGAAGTCATCGCGTTTAATCGGGAGCAGTTTGGTGCGTGCCACCGAAACAGCAGTAGCGGTCCGGGGCCGCTGGGTGAACAATGCCATCTCTCCCAGATAATCGTTTGGACCCAGACGGGCAAGAACCGAAGTGCTTCCTTGCTGGCCGTCGATGATCTCAACCATACCCTCAATAATGACATACATGGTATCGCCGGGATCTCCCTGGCAAAAAAGCGCCTGCTGGGGCTCGAACCAGACACAATCGCTTTCAACAGAACCGTCATGTGGCGACTCCTTTTGCTGAAGAGATGGAGATAAATTCTTTGCCGGAACCGGCCCCGGCAGCGAAACTGCCGGCGTAGGTGCTTCGTCGCTGCCGTCCCGGAAGTCGGCGGCGGCGGAAATTGCCGGACCGCTCCCAGCGCCTCCGTCCATTCTCTTTTCAAGAGGCGATTGTTCTTCTTGATCCGGTGGCTTAGGGTTTTGAGAAGATGAAGGGCGACGCCGGGGTCCTGGCGGAGACGTACCAGCAGAGAAACGGCTCAGTGCCAGCAATCGCGTCCTGCGCAGGGCCGTTACCGTAGCCGACCGAGGCTCGTCGTCGATCAGTGCCATCTCGCCGAAAAAATCACCTTGATCGAGCAGCGCGAGAACGACGGTTTTGTCTCCCTGGCGCTGACTCACCTCTACGGCGCCGGACTGAATGATATACATCGTGTCGCCACGATCATCCTGGCTGAAAACGACCTCGCCCCGTTTGTAAACGGAACCGAAAAGATCATCACCTTTATTCACCATGCTTTACCCCCAGTTTACCTAATGCGCATATAGTTGATTATAAGAATGGATTTTACACGCAGGCGACTATAGCAAAATTCTTGCCCTTTGTATATACCCTTGATCGGGTAATTTCAGGGTATAAGTATTTGATCGTCGGATTGGATATCGGCAAGGAACGGCGCAACGCTTTTTTCGGCATGACACCGGCAGAACGCCGCAATTCAAATTCATATTAGCATATTTTCTAAAACTGCGGGTTTAGACCAGTACCCTTAAAATACCCCGACATGGCCATATCTATTTTTATTTAAATATGCAACAATCTGGGCCAAATGGGGGTTTTGGATAATGATTTTGAAGATTGTAGTTCCGTAGTGTACCGGCTGATGGTAAGCAGTTTAACCGGTTTTCTCACAACGTCACGAACTGGGACAAAGCGTCGCAAAAAAATCAGCAGGCTATTCAGCCTTTGATAACCCAGAACTAAAAGGGAGGATAAATGACAACCGTAAAGAGCGTTAAGGCGGTACATGAACTGTGCAGTAACTGACGGTTCCAGACGTATCCCGGCGCGGGGTCATCTTACAGGAGGGAGATGATGCGGACGCCATCGACGATATCAGAGACCACGTACGATTTATTATCATCAAGGGGGAGGATTCATGTCGCAGATCTATCGTGTGTGCAGAAAGGCACTGTCTTTTATCATTGTTTTCGCAGCGCTGCTCGCAGTGCAGGGAGGCGCAGCGTGGGCATTGGATACGAACAGCAAGATCTGTTTCCCGTGGTCAAATGGCGTTCCTTATTCACTCAATCGTCCGCTTATCGATGGGAATGTTGACGGTGATACCGGCTGGAACAGGGCCTGGCGGTATGCGTTCAACAATGGGCAGTATGTCCACGATGCGGTTGTGCAGGGACTTAAGGACGCGAATAACATATATCTGTCTTTCCAGGTAAATAACGTGACTTCATTTGAACAGAATGATGCCATCGTAGTTGCCATCGATCCCAATCCTCTGGATGGAATGATAACTGACCTCAGGCTTATAGAAATCTTTCCCTTGTACTCGGGTGGGTCAGTCACCCCGGTGCCGATAATCTACTATAACGGGAAGGATGACCTGATCGATAAATGGGAACTTTCAGTGCCGACGCCGTTATATACGCAGGTTTCAGCCACTACGACTGGGTCAGGAAGCAACTTGAACTGGTCCGTTGAACTTGTGTTGAGGAATTCTGAGTTCAGTATCCCGACAAACACCAATTTCGGTTTATATTTCACTATTGTATCGGTCCACAGTCCAACGACCGGACCGAGCGGAACGGGCAAGGGGATTGGCATCGAATATCCATGGCCAGCAGATTCGCCCAATCTGGACCAACTGTATGCTACAGATCTTGGTGACATAGCTACATCCCGCTTGCCAAGCATAGCAGAGCCGGAATTCTGGGGCTTGGCTACGATCGCATCGAATGCGACATGCAGCGGCGTATATATTAATCCATGGGATATCAGAACGCTGAACAATCCGCCTTACTTATATCAACCTGTATAGCGCGAACACATTCAGCGCGCGCATCCATAATTCCTCTATTGACGGATTAGGGAATCCTATCCAGGCTCGTGACATCTATGCAACGTTCAAGATCGCGAATTTCGGTTTAACGACGAATTGGATCAAAGTTCCGGAAAACACACCGTACACGAATCCCACACCGACCACGAATATCGGCCCAGACACCTTTGCCGACCGTACCTTGGACTGGACGCTTGATCTGGCATCACAGCAGACCTACAGCGACCACCCTCATCAATGCATGCTCGTAGAACTGGATACGACTGCGTCGTCGACTCCCTGGGCTACGACATTCACAAACAGGAGCGCCTGGACCAATATGCAATTCAGAAACGCTTCCGTTGTGGAAGAAGAAGCCGAGATCGACCCGACAGGGTGGCCTGCAATCAACAATAAAGTAGAACTTGATCTCATTGTGACGAAGAAGATTGATCAACTGAGAAGAAATGATGTCGTCCATGCAATGAGAACCGGTGCGGACAGGAAATTGCCGCACAACGCTCATAGCAAGAAAGGATCCTGGAGCGAACTTTCCACGATGGAATATTTCCCGGCTGTTCAGGACGCTTCATGGGTCGATTACAAGCAGAAACTTATAAATCCAAAGGCAAGGGTGTCCCAGCTGACCTATATCGTGAACGGATGTGTCCGGACCGGAGCCAACATCAGGATCAAGGGCTCTGAATACGATCTATGTAAAAGCATTGGTTCTTACGCATATGTCGTGCGTCACGCGGGCAGAAATAATGCGAGGTGGACGGCTAGTATTTCCGGTCATAACGTGAAAGACAAGAAGGCCGGATCAGTTGAGCGCTATCAAGTTTCGCTGGACAAGGACAAAAAGGTGAAACTGAAAAACCGGTTTGAGGCCGACGAGAAGCCGCTCAAGCCCAAGAAACCCATAAAGGGAAAGACTGTCAAGGCGGACAAACCAACGGAAAAAAGATGAAGACGCTGCCCGGAATCAAATAACTCCGAGGATGTTCAGCCGGTCAATGCGCGGATGACGTGTTCTGAAGATTCCCCAGCTGGTCGGGTTCAGCGAGTAAACCCCGGCCTGCTGGGGGTTCATTATGAAGCTGCAAAGGATATCTGTCATATCGCTTGCCCTGAAAGCTGCTTAAGGAGGATACATTCATGTTACGCAAGATAGCAAGAACGGTCCTGCATTCAATCATTGAAGCGATCCGCATTCACAAGCGGGAAAGCAGGACGATCATTGTATTTCTTCCTATGCTGCTGATGGGAGCCTTCAGCGGAGCGAGTAGCGCGATTGCTGATGGCAATCCCCTCTGGTCACGTCTGACGGGGTCCACAAACAGCGAATATGCCACAAGCGTGACAACTGACAGCAATGGTAACGTATACGTGACCGGATATACGAACAGCCTTATTCTCGACGGTCAAGCGAATGCAGGTACGGGGAACGACATTCTTTTGCTTAAATATAGCAGTTCCGGCGAGAAACAATGGACGCGGCTGGCGGGCACCACAACGGCTGATACTGGTCAAAGCGTGGGCGTGGACTCGAGCGGCAATGTGTATGTAGCAGGCGTCACCGGCGGCTCTCTTTACTCCCAGCCCTACAGCGGCGGTACTGATATATTTATTATAAAGTCCGACAGCACGGGTAGCAGGGTGTGGACGAGGGAGACAGGGACAACCGGCGCCGATACGCTTCGAGGAATGGCGGTAGATTCCGTGAACAATGTAATATATTTGACCGGCAGCACGGACCGTTCTCTCGATAGCCAGCCGTATGTAAGCGGAAAAGACATATTCCTCATGAAGTACGACCTTAGCGGAAATAAGATATGGACGAAGGAAACAGGAACTGCTTCTACAGGTATGAATGAAGAAGCCTACGGCGTCGCCGTGGATGGGAGTGGGAATGTCTTTATCGCGGGTCTGACATACGGATGGCTCGGAGACGGCCCAAACGAATACGCAGGCGGGTATGATATCTTTCTCATGAAATATGATGCCGGTGGGAACAAACAATGGACCAGGCAGATGGGCACCTCCTATAACGATGCCGCCCAGTCCGTGGCCGTGGACGCGAACGGGAACGTATACGTGGCGGGTATCACGTGGGGGGACCTCGATGGGAATTCGAATACCGGGCCATATTCTACTACCGATGTGTTTCTGGCGAAGTATGACAACAACGGTAACAAGTTGTGGACAAAAGAGATGGGGACGGCGGGCACTGACAGCGTAAACAGTGTCGCAGTGGACAGGTTGGGAAATGCATATATCACCGGCTACGTAAGCGGAAGTTTCGATGGGAGATGGTATGCGGGCGGCACGGATGTCATCGTCATCAAGGTCAGCAGCGCCGGTCTGATTCAGTGGGCAAGGGAATTGGGCACATCCACTACGGACAGGTCCTTAGGAGTTACATTGGACGCGGGAGGAAACGTCTATGTCGTCGGAAATAGCGACGGAGATCTGGACGGCAATGCTCATTCAGGCATAGATTTGTTCCTCGTCAAATACGATAGCTCGTTATCATGGACGAGGCAATTCGGCGCTGCCGAGGCGGATAAAGGGTGGTCCGTGGCAGCGGACGGGAGCGGGCATATCTATCTCACGGGCACCACCCAAGGCAGTTTTGACGGTTTCACAAATCCGTCTCCCGGGACAGCCGACATATTTCTCCTTAACTACACAAGCACGGGCGATCATCTATGGGTGAAGCAGGCTGGAACAACGGTTGTCGACGAAGGAAAAGGTGTCGCTGTGGATGGCAGCGGGAATGCATATTTGGCAGGCTATACGGCTACTGGAGGTTGGATCGGCGACGGCGTACCTTCGCCCGCAGGCAGCGATGATATATTCCTCAGAAAGTATGATGGGAACGGGAACAAACTGTGGTCTAAGCAGGCGGGATCAAGCTTTAGCGATCAGGCGTTTTGCACGACGGTGTCAGGGACCTCAGTGTACATTGCAGGAACTACGCTAGGTATTCTAGGCGATGGCGGTCAGTCCGGGAATGGTAAAGATATATTTCTCATGATGAATTCCTCGATCACAGGCAGCATGGTGTGGTCGAAACAAATAGGCACACTCAGCAGCGATAGCCTCACAAGTATGGCGACCGATACGGCCGGAAATGTCTACATCGCAGGTTATACGGCCGGTTGGCTCGACGACGTAGCTGGTAGTAACGGCGGATACAATGATATCTATATTATGAAGTACGCCGCGAACGGAAGCAGGCTGTGGTCGACCCAGACGCCTTCGGCGGGAGATGATTACGCACACGGAATCGCAGTTGATGCGGACGGGAACGCTTATGTAGCAGGATCGACCTCGCCTGCAGCCGGGGGGGTCACTGATATCGTGCTGACAAAATACGACGTAAATGGATCCTTGTTGTGGTCAAAACAGACGGGGTCAGCCGGTTATGAAGAGGCCAGGGGTGTTGCAATCAGCTCCTCGGGCGCAGAGATATATATAGCGGGCAACACCAACAGCAGTCTTGATGGCAATATGAATGCGGGTAACTATGACATGTTCCTGATGAAGTACGATGCCGCCGGAAGCAAGCAGTGGACAAAGCAGATCGGATCGAACGGTGCTGATTATGCCTATGGCATAACCGTGGATGATAACGGAGACACCTACATAACCGGATATGTCTCTGGAAGCCTGGATAGAAATCTTTACTCGGGAACATCTGATATAGCACTTATCAAATACAACACAGGCAGCGACACGACGGACCCTACCGGCTCACTGCTCATAAACGGTGGCGCGAGCATGACGAAGTCGGCCTCGGTCACTTTGACCTCAACCTGCAGTGATGCCGGTAGCTGCAGGCAGATGCAGTTCAGCAATGACAACGCGGCATGGTCCTCGCCGGAGAACTATGCAACGACCAGGGCATGGGACATCACCGACCCGCTGTACGGAGGGGTCGTGAGCGAGGGGACGCATACGGTATTTGCCCGGTTCTCGGATTACACGGGCAACTGGTCCGTTTCGTACCCGGCCTCGATCACCCTCGATACGCTGAAGCCGACGTTGGGCAGTCCCGCCATCTCTCTCGAAGACAGGACCACGAGCAGTTGGACCATTACGGACTCATGGGACGTCGACGTCATTGTTTCCGCGTCTGACGCGAATCTGTCCCAGATGATCCTGAGCAATGACGGCGTGTTCGATACGGAATATCCGGAGCCGTACGGAGGACGGATATGGAATCTTCCCGCCGGCGACGGCCTCAAGACCGTATGGGTCAAGTTCGGCGACAGCGCAGGCAACTGGAGCGACCCGGTCAGCGCTTCGATTACGCTCGATACAACGGCCCCGGCCACGGGCTCGATCTCGATAAACAACGGCGATGAGTACACGCGCAGCACAACAGCGAGCGTTACGGCTTCCTGCGCGAACGCCGCTCAAATGCAGTTCAGCAACGATAATTCCACCTGGTCGACTCCGGTAACATATACAACCGGCACCAACCTGTGGGTCCTTGCCGCCGGAGACGGAGCCAAGACGGTCTATGCGCGCTTTGCGGACACAGCCGGAAATTGGACTTCCTATTCGATCACCGACCCGATCACCCTGGACAGCGAAGCGCCGATCGGTTCGCTCGGCATTAACGGCAATGCGCCGTTCGCGACCGGTCCCACGGTCACCCTTGACCTTGCCTGCAGCGACAGTCCTGCTGGCTGCACCGAGGTGAAACTGAGCAATGACGGACTGGTCTGGGGCGCGCCGCTCCCGTTCACGGGACCGACCGGGACGACAAGCTATACGCTGGGCAGCGGTGCGTCGACCGTGTGGGCGTGGGGCATCAATACCTACGGCCAGCTCGGCATCAGCTCGCTCGATCAGCAGACGGCCCCCCGGCAGGCGGGTATCGACGACGAGTGGGTCTCGATCTCGTCGGGGAACTATCACACGATCGCTGTTCGCGCGGACGGGACCCTGTGGGCCTGGGGGAGGAATGAGTCCTGCCAGCTGGGCCTCGGATTGTCCGTCGCCTGCGACGATGTGACCGGGTATCGCTCCTATCCGACCCGTGTCGGCACACGGAGCGACTGGGTCGCGGTTTCAGCCGGCGGCAGCCATTCATTGGCCATGACCGAGGACGGCAGGCTGTGGGCCTGGGGAAGCAACCAATACGGTCAGTTGGGCCTTTCGAGCGGCATGGCAACGATATCGATTCCAACCGCCATTTCGGGCAGCACCTGGATCGCCATGGCGGCCGGCACTGACCACAGCCTGGGGATCAAGTCCGATCTGAGCCTCTGGACATGGGGCCGAAATAACTCCGGTCAGCTCGGGATCGGGAATTATCTGAACAAGAACGCGCCGTATTCCGCGGCGACCGGCAGCGTCTGGTCGTCCGTTTCCGCGGGAGGCGGGTTCAGCCAGGCCGTCAAACCCGACGGAAGCCTCTGGTCGTGGGGATTCAACGGGGCCGGTCAGCTCGGGATCGGCAATCTCACAACGCAAACGACCCCCCAGTCCGTGGCTACGGGGACCACGTGGACGAGCGTTTCCGCTGGCGGAGAATTCACGTTGGGGATAAAGTCGGACGGGAGCCTCTGGTCGTGGGGCGACAATCAGTACGGCCAACTCGGCATCGGAACTGGCCCGAACAAACAGACGCCGCAGCCCGTTCAGCCCGGAAGCTCCTGGTTTGCCATTGAGGCAGGCAACCGGCACGCGGCAGGCATCACCTCGGACGGAAGGCTTTGGACCTGGGGCATGAACACGAACGGCCAGCTCGGGTTCGGGGACACAACGCAGCGGACACTGCCGGAAGAGGTGCCGGGCGGCGTTCTTTGGAAGACGGTGACGGCGGGCGTTCACTTTACCACGGCGATCCCGGTCACCGGGGACCGAAAGTACGTCTATGCGAAGTACAAGGACGCGATCGGCAACTGGTCGCAGACGTATTCCGGGACCATCGTGCTCGACGAGACTGCGCCCGCGGGGACGGTGAAGATCAATAATGATGCAGAGTATACGCAGTCGATCACCGTCGACCTCGGATTGACCTGCGACGATGCCGTAAGCGGCTGCGCCGAGATGTGCGTAAGCAAGACCCCTTCCTGCAGCGCCTGGGAGACATTTAACGTCGTGAAGAACAGCTTCGATCTGACGACCTCGCCTACCACGACGGTCTACGTCTGGTTCCGCGATCGGGCGGGGAAGGAGACCGCCTCCCCGATCACGGACACCATCATCCTGGACGGTGCCGGCCCGAGCGTCGCGTCGTTCTCGATCAATGCAAGCGGTGAAACCACGACAACGCCGATCGTTACGCTCTTTTCGTCGGTGACGGACCCGAACGGCGTCTCCATGCAGTTCAGCAATGACAATGTCACATGGGACCCGGTCACCCCTGGGCCGTACAACTCCAGCAGGAGCTGGACGCTGTTGAACTCGGAGGGGACCAGGACCGTCTACGCGAGGTTCATTGACAACGCAGGCAACCCATCGACCGTGCAGGACACGATCGTTCTTGACTCGATCGTGCCCACGGGTACGATCGTGATCGACAGCATGGCAACCTATGCGACCAGCTCCGCGGTAACGCTCACGCTCACGTGCTCGGATGCGACCTCCGGCTGCAACACGGCGACCGGGAAGGGGGAGATGCAGTTCAGCAACAGCAGCGACGGCCCCTGGTCGCCTCTCGTACCGGCGGCACCCACGTTTGCGTGGAACCTGAACAATACCTCCTATGGCGGGACCGGCACGGACGGCCCGAAGACCGTGTACGCGCGGTTCCGGGATGTCGCGGGGAACCTGATGGTGTCCTACATGACGGACACGATCAAGCTCGACAGCGTACCCCCCGTCGGCACCGTGACGATAAACAACGCGTTGGATGCATTTACGACGAGCCCGACGGTGACGCTGAACCTTGCGTGCGCCGATCCCATTCCCGGTTCCTCGGGCTGCAGCGGGATGGAGTTCAGCAACGGCAGCACGGGTCCCTGGTCGCCGCTGGTGTCCTTTGCGTCAACGACGACCTGGGACATCACCAATGGATTGTACAGCGGGAACAGCAATAACGGCCCGAAGGCCGTATACGCGCGATTCACTGACACTGCCGGGAATCCAACCACCGTCACGATCAGCGACGGCATCACCTACGACACGGCGATCCCGACCGGAACGCTCACGATCAACAATGATGCGGAGTTTTCGCTCTCGACCTCGGTGACCCTGACCGTGTTGTCATCTGACACGAACACCGTATCGAACATGAAGTTCTCGAACGACGGCTCGAACTGGTCCGACCCCGTGCCGTACCAGACGGCCGTGCACGTATCGTGGACGACCACGACGGCCGACGGGCCCAAGACCGTGTATGCGCAGTACCAGGATGCGGCCGGCCTCTGGTCAGGGCCCACAACCACGATCTTCGACACCATCACGCTCGACATGTCTGCCCCCACCGGAACTGTCATATTCAGCGGCTTGACCACGTATGCAACAACCACGAACGTCACTCTCGCCCTCTCCTGCAGCGACGCGACCTCTGGCTGCTCCCAGAGGCGCTTCAGCAACGACGGAACGAACTGGTCAAGCCCGAGTGCGAATGGACCAAGCGCGTCATGGAACCTCACCACGGGCGAGGGGAGCAAGACTGTATATGCCCAGTTCAAGGACACCGCGGGCAACTGGAGCACAGGCGTGATCAATAAATCGATCATCCTCGACACGCAAGCCCCGACCGGCAGCGTATCGATCAACGGCGGCGCAGCCTATACCACGAGCGCTGACGTGACCCTGGCCCTGACGTGCTCGGACGCGATGTCGCCCCCTTGCTTCCAGATGCAGATAAGCAAGGACAATGGGAGCAGCTGGTCGTCCCTGGCCTCGTATACAACGTCCACTGTCGTCACACTTGTTTCTGTGGGTACAAATACAATTAAAATGAGGTATTCCGACTCAGCGGGCAACTGGATGACGACGGCAGGCGCATCGATCATCTATGACAACATTGTTCCGACGGGCTCGCTCACGATCAACTCCGGCGCTTCGTACGCTCTTTCGACCTCAGTGACGCTGACGGTGTCGGCCTCTGATACGAACGGCGTAACGAACATGAAATTCTCAAACGACGGAGCGACCTGGTCATCATCGGAGCCGTACCAGACAGCGACGCCGAAGACCTGGCCCCTTTCATCGGGCGACGGCTCGAAACAGGTATATGTTCGGTTCCAGGACAACGCGGGTCCTGGTCCGGCCCGACAACGACGATCTTTAAAACCATCACGCTCGACATGTCGGCCCCGACCGGAACTGTCACTTTAAGCGGCTTGTCGACCTACGCAACAACCACGAATGTAACACTGAACCTCACCTGCAGCGATACGAACAACTGCTCCCAGATGCGGTTCAGCAATAACGGCACGACCTGGTCGTCGCCGGTCTCATATCCCGGCACGCCGTCGTGGAACCTGAACGATCCCGCCTACGGCGGAAACTCAAACGACGGATCCAAGACCGTATACGCCCAGTTCAAGGACACGGCAGGCAACTGGTCCACAACGGTCATCAATAAATCGATCATCCTCGACACCACTGCCCCGACCGGATCGATCACGATCAATAACCTCGCGACCTACGCCACGACCACGAGCGTAGAACTTACCCTCACCTGCAACGACACAACCAGCGGGTGCGCCACCATGGAGTTCAAGAATGACGCCGACGTAAACTGGTCGACGCCTGAAGCCTTCAACGCTGCAAAGACATGGACCCTGTCAACCACGAACGGCACCCGCACCGTGAACGTCCGGTTCACCGACGCCGCGGGCAAAACAAGCGCCTACAGCGACACCATTATTCTCGATAATCACGCCCCGGTGACCACGGCAACACCCGGCGGCGGCGCCAAGACCGGCGCAGTCGGCGTCACCCTGTCCTGTGCCGATGGCTCAGGCATTGCGTGCGGTCCCACGTACTACACCACGAACGGGAGCCCGCCGGACACAACCTCGACCCTCTACACCGGCGCTACGATCACGATCAGCGGCGCCCAGAGCCCGGTGTACCTCAAGTACTTCTCCGTGGATGCTCTCGGCAATCCCGAGACCCCGAAGACCGATACCTACACCTTCGTGTCCGGGTACACGACCTTGACGCTCGACCTGGCCAGCCCCACCCTTCTGCAGAACGGCCTTCTGAACGCCTCGGGCAAGCTCACCCGGTATCCCGACAGCGAAGCAATCCCGAACAACGGGATGGACCTCTCGGGCCTGACCATAGAGCTCACCATCACCGGTCCTGCGGGCAGCACCTGCGCCGCGGGGTGCCAGCGGACCACGACCACCTACAGCGATCTCGGCCATTACCAGTTCGAAGGCCTCGACGACTTCAGCTACAAAGGCGCATACAGCATCAAGGCCACCTTCGCGGAAACCGGCCTGCACCAGGCCTCCGACTCAACCCTGGAACCGCTCCTGGTCGGGTCCTCGGCAGGCTATGCCGTTATCGTGGAAGGCAAGGTAAGCAACAACGAAGGCCTCCTTTCGCACAACAAGACCGCGAACCGCGTGTACGATACCCTGAAAGACCGCGGGTTCGAAGACGACAATATCTACTACCTTAACTACAACGACGGCGTCTCCGGCGTGGACGCGCCCACGACCAAGACCGGCGTGGAATACGCGGTCACGACCTGGGCAGAAGGCCGCATGAACGGCGCGCCCGCGCCGCTCTATGTGATCTTTGTGGACCACGGCAACCAGGACACCTTCTATATCCATCCCGACACCATTACGCCCACGGAGCTGGACCAGTGGCTAAGCACGCTCGAATCGAGCTTAAACGAGCAGGCACTGCTCGAAAAGCGCATCGTGGTCCTCGGCGCCTGCTACTCCGGCAGCTTCATCGGAGCACTCTCGTCCGGCCCGACCACCACCAACGGCGGGAGGATCGTGATCTCCTCCGCGGCGGCAGACGAGCAGTCCTACAAAGGCCCGAACGAGCCCGACGGCATCAGGAGCGGCGAGTTCTTCCTTGAGGAGTTCTTCAAGCAGCTCAAGAAAGGCGCATCGCTCCGCGCGGCCTTCGTGGATGCCACGGCCCTTACCGAGGCCTTCACCAGCCAGGGCAGCGGGTCCGCAAACGCCGTCAATGTCCATGGAGACAGCTCGGTGCAGCACCCGCTCCTGGATGACGACGGCGACAGTATCGGCGGCAACGCCCTGTCCGACGGATCGGGCGACGGTGTCGCGGCAGCCGGCCTCTGGCTCGGCATCGGCGTCACCAACGCCTCGCTCAGTCCCGCGGACCTTAAGTCCGTGACCGGTACGCTCTCTCTTGGCACAAACACGGACCAGGCCCAGCTCTTGGCCGAAGCCTACAGCGATAACGCGGTAAGCTCCGCCTGGTTCGAGGTGAAGTCGCCGAATACCACGCTTTCGACCAGCCCCACCGGAACGGCCACCGGCCAGCTCGACCTCAACATCCCGCGGTGGCCCATGACCCTGAACGGGACTACGCACAAATGGGAGTCGACCTACGGGTCAGACCCATTAAAGCCTTTGGAGAGCTTCGTTGACCCAGGCAAATACGAGGTCTACTACTTTACCAAGAGCACCAATGCCCAGATCTCGGAGATGAAGCGGTCCGTGGTGTACAAGGACACGGTGGGGAACACAGCGCCGGCAGCGTTTAATCTCCTGGCGCCGGCTGACGCGACGCAAACAAAGACAGCCCTGCTTCTCCAGTGGGAAGCCTCAGCCGACCTTGACGGCCTGACCTACACGGTCCAGGTTGCAACAGACAGCGGATTCACGAATATCAAGTACCAGGCAGAAGAACTGACCGACACCTGGCTGTTTCTGGGAGACGCCGCGGGCCTTTCCGACCAGACGACCTACTACTGGCGGGTGATCGCCGTAGACTCCTTTGGAAAGCTCCAGGCAAGCCTTGAGACAAACTGGAGCTTCCATACCGACAACACCAACTTCGATCTGCCCGCGGTCGTGTCCGGCGTGGTGACCGACAAGACCACCGGCACGGCAGTTGCCGGAGCAACGGTCAGCTTCAGCAACGGCGTGAACAAGACCACGGACGCCGCCGGCAAATATGTCCTGGTCCTCACGTCCGGGGCCGACCTTACCGCGACAGCCACGCAAACAGGGTACCTGGACTCCGCGCCTGTTTCCGTCACCGCCGTGGCCGGAGCGGAGCGGGTCGCGAACATTTCGCTGGTCCCGGAAAACCCGGTCCAGTATGCACTCACCGTAAACAAAACCGGCAGCGGCACGATCACGAGCACTGGCATCAGCTGCGGCACGGACTGCACCGAGACCTATACTGCCAATCAATCGGTTACGCTTACCGCAGCGGCAAACGCGGGCTCCAGCTTTACCGGCTGGTCCGGCGCCTGCAGCGGGACGGGAATCTGCATCGTATCCATGGCATCGGACAAGACCGTGACCGCCGCCTTCTCCGTGAACGCACCAACGAGCTTTACGGTATCACCCTCGGCAGGAACAGGGGGCAGCATCAGCCCGAACATTGCCCAGACGGTGAACACAAACAATACCACGAGCTTCACCATCACGCCGACAACGGGTTATCAGATCGGATCAGTTACCGGATGCGGAGGGAATCTGTCGAATAACACCTACACCACCGGAGCCATAACAACAGCCTGCACCGTTACCGCGAGTTTTACCATAAAGACCTATACCATCGGAACAGCGGCCACGAACGGGACCATAACCTGCACGCCTTCTACCGTCAACCATGGAACAAACTCGGTCTGCGGCATCACCCCGAACACGGGCTACACGATCTCCGAGGTGTTTGTGGACGGGTCGAGTATAGGAGCAGCAACAAATTATACCTTTAGCAGCGTCACGGCAAACCATACCATCAGCGCGAGCTTTACGCCGAACACCTACACAGTAACCGCCACCGGCGGCACAGGCGGCACGGTCACCCCAGCGACCCAGATGGTGAATCACGGAAATACAGCGACCATAGCAGTCACCCCCAACACAGGCTACCACATAAGCTCTGTCACGGGCTGCGGCGGAACGCTGAATGGGAATGCCTATACTACCAGCGCAATAATCACAAACTGCAGCGTAACAGCAAGCTTTGCCGCGGACGCGCCGAACACCTATGCAGTCACACCGTCAGCAGGCACAGGCGGCAGCATCAGCCCAAATACGGCCCAGACAGTGAGCAGCGGCGCGACCACGAGCTTCACAATCGCGACTACAACCGGCTACCAGATTTCATCGGTTGCCGGCTGCGGCGGGACGCTCACCGGAAACACATATACTACCGGGGCAGTCAACGCGAACTGCACCGTGAGCGCGACATTCGTGTTAAAGACCTATACCGTGAGTGCGGCTGCAGGATCAGGCGGAAGCATGACTCCCTCAGCCCAGACAATAAGTCATGGCGGGAGCGCAATCCTGGCTGTCACCCCCAACACCGGCTACCACATAAGCTCAGTCACGGGATGCGGGGGAACGCTGAATGGGAATGCATACACCACCGGAGCGGTTACATCAGCCTGCACCGTGACCGCGAGCTTTGCTGTAAATGCCCCGAACACCTACACGGTCACACCCTCGGCCGGAACAGGCGGCAGCATCAGCCCGGCTATTGCCCAGACAGTGAGCAGCGGCGCGACCACGAGCTTCACAATCGCGACCACAACCGGCTACCAGATATCATCGGTTACCGGCTGCGGAGGGACCCTCACCGGGAACACGTATACGACCGCTGCAGTCAACGCAAACTGCACCGTGAGCGCGACATTCGTGTTAAAGACCTATACCGTGAGTTCGGCATCGGGATCAGACGGAAGCATGACTCCCTCAGCCCAGATAGTGAATCACGGAAATATAGCGACCATCGCGGTCACTCCCGATGCCGGCTACCACATTAATGCTCAGTCACGGGCTGCAGCGGAACGCTGAATGGGAATGCATACACCACCGGAACAGTTACATCAGCCTGCACCGTGACCGCGAGCTTTGCTGTAAATGCCCCGAACACCTACACAGTCACACCGTCAGCCGGAACCGGTGGCAGCATCAGCCCGAATATTGCCCAGACAGTGATAGCAAACGGGACAACGAGCTTCCTGGTGACGCCGGACACCGGCTACCAGCTGGCATCCGTAACCGGCTGCGGCGGAACGCTCAACGGAACCATGTACACCACCGGGGCCATTACCGCTGACTGCGCCGTTGCCGCGAGCTTTACCGCCATATCCACTGTCCCGGATGGGCAGCTGATTGGCACCACCGTAACCATCGCCGACGCCCTGCGGGCCCTCCGGATCGCAACCGGCCTGATCACGCCGACAGCGAATGACCTTGCGCACGGGGACGTGGCGCCGCTCGTGAACAGCGTGCCGCAGCCCGACGGGAAGATCGATATCGGTGACGTGATCGTGATCCTGCGCAAGAGCGTGGGGCTGGTAAGCTGGTAAAAGCGGCAGAGAGTCACGAGGCGTGGGGGACTTGACGGGGAATCCTATCGCCAATGCGGTTGTAACTGCAGGGGTCACGGTGCAGTGAAGAAGAATCCAGCGATCATCTCAAAGTCATGGGAATCGTTTTACAGGTTGGGCAAAGAATTGCATATGTGACCGGACAGATGCTTTAATCCTACGAAACTTGAATTACCCTGAGGTGTGTATGAAAACGACCATAAGAAAGATATCTGTGACATTACGTTCGCTTTTTCTCCTGACCATTCTGCTTTTTTCCAGCCCGGCCGGGGCAGAGTGGTTCGTCCAGGACATCGACGCGTCAAGGGATTTTTCTTTTTATGGAAATTCACAGCGCGCAATCATCCTCGACCGGGTCACGGGGAAACCACATATCGCGTATGGAGGCGACCACCTCTATCACGCCTACCAGAGCGGAACACAATGGATCGTTGAGACCATTGACGAATCTTCAGGATCCGGACGCTATGCGTCATTGGCGCAAGACTCCAATGGATATCTGCATTTCAGCTATTACGATACCCGGAACAAGAACCTCAAATATGCGACGAACATGTTTGGGCCGTGGGTGAACATCACCGTGGACACGGGTGCCGGTAACCCCTCCTCGATCGCAATGGATTCTAACAATAAAGTCCATATCGGATACTACGATAATGCGAATGGCGATCTGAAGTATGCCACTAACGCGTCGGGCGTCTGGACCGTCACCACGGTCGATTCCACCGGAGATGTCGGGGGATACGCGGCGCTTGCGATCGACAAGAACAATAAGGCACATATCGCATATAATTCGTGGACGACCTATAGGCCGAAATATGCAACAAATGCTACCGGGAACTGGATTTCTGAGACCATTGATTCCAGCTCAGGCAATAATGGTCAGCCGACGTCTCTTGTCGTGGACGGCGATGCAAAGCCCCATGTCACCTATGGAATGTGGACCGCTTCTCCGGCGGCGCTCGGGAGATTGCGTTATGCATCGAGGGACGATTTGGGCACCTGGAGCTTTACGGACATCGATAGCGCGTCCAATTCGAATATGGGGACAAATTCTGTCCTTGCCATGGACAAGAACGGCATGTTTCATGTCTGCTATGGAGGCGCGACTGTCTTTGAAACAAAATATGCAACGAGCATTAATGGCATCGATTGGATAAGAAGCACTTTTTCAATGCAAATGAACAACCAGAGGACCATGGCCATTGATTCCTCAGGCATGGCGCATGTTGCAGGCACGAGCGGATGGCAGCTGTACTACATAACGAACGAATCCGGTGACTGGGTGAGCGCAGTAATCGACAACAGCACCGGCCAGGCAGGAAGCCAGAACAGTATTGCTGTCGACAAAATGAATTCAGTGCACGTGGCGTATATCCATTCAGGGCAGTATCCGGGACAGCACCTGAACTATGCAACCTATTCTGCGGGATCATGGGCCATAAAGAATCTTGAACCGGTCTATTCGTCAAGCAGTCCTGCTATTACGACGGACAGTACGAACACAGTACATATCGGGTACTCGAGCTACGAGTCCGGGTCCTATGTATTAAAATATATGACGACGGATGCCACGGGAGAGTGGGTTCCTACCGTGATCGACAATCCGGGTGTTCATACCTGGGCAAAAAGTATCGCAACGGATAGCACTAATAAGGCCCATATAAGCTACTTTACGCAGGGCAGCAATTATGCCTTGAAGTATGCGACCAATGCGCCGTTGGGATCATGGTCAACGACGACCGTCGACAGCAGCGTCCAGTACGTTGGATCCTCTAGCGCTCTTGCCATAGGTACGAACGACAAGGTGTATATTGCCTATCTCGATTCAACGAACTATGACCTGAAATTGGCCACGAATGCGACCGGCACCTGGGTTACGTCGACCATCGACAGCGTGGGGTATGCAGGTGAAAACGTATCTATTGCCGTGGATAGCTCCTTGAAGGTACATATCGCCTATACCTACAGCAGTACGGGAAATTCTTATAATAACAGTCTTGCCTACATCACGAACGCCTCCGGACCGTGGGTCAAAACGATTGTTGACAACGGAGGTTTGACAGGATCGTTCCCTTCGATAGCGCTCGACAGCAGCGGGAAGGTGCATATCGTATATGCGGACCATGGAAGCGGAGCGGTCAAATACGCCACGAACGCCAAGTCGCCTTCGTTCATCGATCCGCCGACGTGGACCATCGAGACCGTTGCAATTAATCCTTCACACATAGCGAACTTCATGGCCATGGACAGCAGCGGCAAATTGCATGTTTCCTATCATGACTGGGCGAGCAGCACCTTGCGGTATGCAACGAACAAGGCAATCGATGTGAATCCTCCGGTGGGAGCGCTTTCTATCAATACCAGCGCGGGCTCCACGACCACAAGCATGGTATCGCTGACGATGTCCTGCAATGACGTTCAGGGGACCTGCTCGCAGATGGTCTTTTCGAACGACGGTCTGAGCTGGTCTGCGCCGGTATCGTTTGCTACGTCGACCAGTTGGTCCCTTTCCGAGAACGATGGCATGAAAACCGTTTTTGCGAAGTTCAAGGACTCGAGCGGCAACTGGAGCATACCGGTGAATGATCTCATTTTCCTCGACAGCTCGGGGCCTCTCACGGTTGCCGCGCCGACCGGGAACACGTACAGCACACCGCAGTCTGCCAGTTTTACATGCACTGACGGGTCAGGCATCGGATGTTTCAGGATCTATTACCTTGTCACCACCAATCCCGCCGCAATGCCGACGACTGCGTCTGCTATATATACCAGTGGAACCATATCTATAGACGGCAGTCAAAGCCCCATGTATCTTAAGTTCTTCAGCGTGGACATGTTGGGAAATGCAGAATCAGTCAAGACCGAGACCTATTCCTTCAGTGCAGCTACCACCAAACTCTCGATCCTGCTCTCCAGCCAGACCATCAAGCAGACCGATACCGTTGACGTGAGCGGTTCATTGTCCCAGCTCTCGACCGCAAGCATCGATCTTTCCGGTCTGCCGATCACCCTGATCATCACCGGCCCAACCGGAACGACGACGGTCAATACCACGACCGACAGCACAAACGGCCACTATATAGTAAGAGACATCGGCAAAGACACTGGCATATTCAGCCAGAAAGGCACCTACGGGATCAAAGCAAGCTTCGCAGGCACCGGCCTGCTCCAGCCCGCTGACTCCAGCACCCAGGCCCTGCTCGTCGGCAACTCAGCAGGCTACGCCGTGATCGTGGAAGGCAAGGTAGCGAACGACGAAGGCCTCGATTCCCACAACAAGACCGCCAACCGCATTTATCAACACTTCATCGACCGCGGCTTCGCGGCAAGCAACATCTTCTACTATAACTACAACACCGGCCAATCCGGCGTGGACGGAGCCCCGACCAAAGCCAATATCCAGAACGCCATCGAAGTTCTTATCAAAGACAAAATGAACTCCGTGCCTGCACCGCTCTGGGTGGCCATGGTAGACCACGGCAGTCCCGACAAGTTCCATCTGGGCAATGAATGGATCAGCCCGGAAGAACTTGATACCTGGCTTGGTACCTTAGAGGCTGGCCTCAACCCATCAGCACTGATGGAAAAGCGCATCATAGTCATCGGCGCCTGCTACTCAGGCAGCTTTGTACCCATGCTATCCTCCGCAGCAACAACGACCAACGGCGGCAGGATCGTGATCACGAGCGCCGCAGGCAACGAAGAGTCGTATAAAGGCCCGCAAGAGCCGGACGGCATCCGGAGCGGCGAGTTCTTCCTTGAAGAATTCTTCAAAGAGCTGGTCAAAGGCACCAACATCCGCATTGCCTTTGCAAAAGCAACGGAAAACACCGAATCCTTCACCAGCCAGGGAGGCGGCTCAGCCAATAGCAGCAGCACCTATGGCGACCAGTCAGTCCAGCATCCCCTCCTGGAAGACGACGGAGACGGAATCGGTGCGAACACCCTGTCAGATGGCACCGGCGACGGAGAAATAGCTCAGGATCTGTACCTGGGCGTAGGCCTCACGAATGCTGCCGCCAGCCCCGCAGACCTGGTCCAGGTGACGCCTACCCTGTACCTGGACAGCAGCACAACCACGGCAGACCTTACCGCAACGCCAAATGTGTACTCTTACGTTGACACCGCCTGGATCGAGGTCAAGTCCCCGACAACCGAGCTGGTAGCCACAGGCGGCACCGGCCAGCTTGAGCTCAACATCCCCCGGGTATTCCTGAACCCCGATGATACAAACAAAAAGTGGAACTATACCTATGGCAGCGACTGCGCAGGAGAAGGCTGCTTCATTGACCCTGGCAAATACGAGATCTACTACTTCACCAGAAACATGTACACCGAAGAGCTCTCGCTCATGAAACGCTCCGTGGTGTACAAGGACACGGCGGGGAACACAGCGCCGTTAGCGTTTAATCTCCTGGCGCCGGCAGACGGAGCGCAAACAAAGACAGCCCTGCTTCTCCAGTGGACTGCATCCACAGATCCCGACGGCCTGACCTACACGGTCCAGGTTGCAACGGACAGCGGATTCACGAACATCAAGTACCAGGCAGAAGAACTGACCGACACCTGGCTGTTCCTGGGAGACGCCGCGGGCCTTTCCGACCAGACGACCTACTACTGGCGGGTGATCGCCGTAGACTCCTTTGGAAAGCTCCAGGCAAGCCTTGAGACAAACTGGAGCTTCCATACGGACAACACCAACTTCGATCTGCCCGCGGTCGTGTCCGGTACGGTGACCGACAAGACTACAGGCACGGCAGTTGCCGGAGCAACGGTCAGCTTCAGCAACGGTGTGAACAAGACCACGGACGTTGCCGGCAAATATGTCCTGGTCCTCACGTCCGGGGCCGACCTTACCGCGACAGCCACGCAAACAGGGTACCTGGACTCCGCGCCTGTTTCCGTCACCGCCGTGGCCGGAGCGGAGCGGGTCGCGAACATCGCCTTGACACCAACGAACCCAACCCAGTATGCGCTTACGGTCAATAAAACCGGCAGCGGCACGATAACGAGCACCGGCATCAGCTGCGGCACAGACTGTACCGAGACCTATACTGCCAATCAATCCGTTACGCTTACCGCAGCGGCAAACGCGGGCTCCAGCTTTACCGGCTGGTCCGGCGCCTGCACCGGCGCCGGGATCTGCATTATCTCCATGGCATCGGACAAGACCGTGGCCGCCGCCTTCTCCGTGAACGCACCAACGAGCTTTACGGTATCACCCTCGGCAGGAACAGGCGGCAGCATCAGCCCGAACACCGCCCAGACTGTGAACGCAAACAATACCACGAGCTTCACCATCACGCCTGATGCTTCACACCAGATCGCATCTGTCACTGGCTGCAACGGAACGCTCGATGGCAGCACCTACACCACCGGAGCCATTACAGCAGACTGCGCGGTTACCGCGAGTTTTACCATAAAGACCTATACCATCGGAACAGCGGCCACGAACGGGACCATAACCTGCACGCCTTCTACCGTCAACCATGGAGCAAACTCGGTCTGCGGCATCACCCCGAACACGGGCTACACGATCTCCGAGGTTTTTGTGGACGGGTCGAGCATCGGCACAGCAACAAACCATACGTTCAGCGCAGTTACGGCAAACCATACCATCAGCGCGAGCTTTACGCCGAACTCCTACACAATAACAGCCAGTGGCGGCACAGGCGGCACGGTCACCCCAGCGACCCAGATGGTGAATCACGGAAATACAGCGACCATTGCCGTCACGCCTAACGCCGGCTACCACATCAGCTCTGTCACGGGGTGCGGCGGAACGCTCAGCGGAAATACGTACACAACAGGGGCTGTTACCGCGAACTGCACGGTTATTGCAAGTTTTACCGACATACCCGCAATTCCTGACGGCCGCCTTGTCGGCACCACCGTCACCATCGCCGACGCCCTGCGGGCCCTCCGAATCGCAACCGGCCTGATCGCGCCGACAGCGAACGATCTTGCGCATGGGGACGTGGCGCCGCTCGTGAACAGCGTGCCGCAGCCCGACGGAAAGATCGATATCGGCGACGTGATCGTGATCCTGCGCAAGAGCGTGGGGCTGGTGAGCTGGTAAAAGCGGCAGAGTCACAAGGTACTTTACGGTGATGGCAACGGGCATCCATGAGAACGCCGTTTTAGTATTAAGTTCTTAATCCTGAAAATTGAAACAACTTTTCTTTCCGGTTGTTGAAAGTCCTTGGAGGGTGTATGAGAAAACAGACAATGAAACTCGACGAGATCACGGGAGATGCTGCAGAGAGTTTGATAATGCATGGTATCCCGATTGGCCCTGCCGTAATGCAACGTAAGAAACAACGTCCCCAAAAGCGTTTTTTTGTTTTTAGTTCCTAATCCTGAAAATCGAAACAACTTTTCTTTCTGGTCGCTGAAAGTCCTTGGAGGATGTATGAGAAAGCAGACAATGAAGCTCGACGAGATCACGGGAGATACTGCAGAGAGTTTGATGATGTATGATATCCCGATTGAGCCTGCCGTAAGGCAACGTAAGAAACAACGTCCCCAAAAGCGT
This sequence comes from Nitrospirota bacterium, assembly GCA_963836175.1. Classification (GTDB taxonomy): domain Bacteria; phylum Nitrospirota; class UBA9217; order UBA9217; family UBA9217; genus GWC2-56-14. Next base: position 235,574 of record CAWIIS010000004.1, on the reverse strand, counting down.
TGTTCTACCCGTTGACACGTTGCGGCCGCACTGCCGCTAAATGACACAATGTTGGTTTTTGTCAGAAGTTCTTATGTATATGGAGGGTAAATGAAAGTTCAAAGAAAAGAATACGATGAACTCGCAGGATTCTTTGCAAAACATCGTCTGAAGCGACTGTTGAGCCTCCTGATCATTCTGATCGTTCTTATCATTGCCCCGGGCTTCGTGGGGAATGCCGGGGCAGTCACCAAGCTCGCTGCGGGCAACGAACATTCGGCGGCAATCAAATCTGATGGAACTCTTTGGACGTGGGGACGTAACATGAGCGGCCCTCTCGGTGACGGGACGCAACGTGACGAAGGCACTCCGTTGCAGGTAGGTACCGATCCTCACTGGAAATCAATTGCAGCAGGCGGTTATCACATGGCTGCGGTAAAGGCGGACGGCTCACTTTGGACTTGGGGATACAATAACTACTTTCAGTTGGGAGATGGAACGAATACTATCGATTATCTCAGATACTCGCCGCGGAAGGTTGGAACCGACAGCGATTGGGCAATAGTTGACGCCAATTTCTATCACACAGTTGCGATAAAGTCGAATGGGACGTTGTGGGCATGGGGTTATAACACGATGTGGGATGGCGTTACCATGATCGGCAGATTGGGGGTAGGATTTACTATCTTTACGGATACGCCAACACAGATCGGGACGGATACCAAATGGGTATCTGTATCGGCTGGTTATGACCATACGGTAGCGATACAGTCCGATGGCACGCTCTGGGCCTGGGGCGACAATGCAAATGGTCGGCTGGGGGTAGGGGCCATCGCGAGTTCGCTCACACCAACGCAAGTAGGGACAGATACGAAATGGCAGGCCGTTACCACGGGCGAGAGGCATACAATCGCGGTCAAGTCTGACGGCACGCTTTGGGCCTGGGGCGACAATTCAGATGGCCAGCTGGGGGCAGGGGGCATAGCCAGTTCAACTACACCTACGCAGATCGGTGCAGACAAAAAATGGGTATCTGTTTCCGCCGGGAGTAGTCACACGGTCGCGGTTAAATCCGACGGCACGCTCTGGGCATGGGGTAGGAATAACTATGGCCAGTTGGGGATTGGGACTCTTGTCAGTTTAAATACGCCTACACAGATTGGTACGGACACAAAATGGGTAGCTGTTACCGCGGGAACAAATCACACCGTGGCGATGAACTCAGCCGGGACGATTATGGCCTGGGGCCTCAATGAATACGGAGCGGTCGGCGACGGAACAACGATGACTCGGAACTCTCCTGTCTGGGTGGCCTCCTATGCCGGAAGATGGTCTGCTATCGGCGCAGGGAGTTCTCATGCACTGGCCGTGGCGGCAAACGGGACGCTTTGGGTCTGGGGGGAGAACGGCAACGGCCAACTGGGAGACAAGTCCACGCGCGACAGGTCGCTTCCTGAAAAGATAGGGATCGATAATAAATGGGTAACCGTGGACGGCGGAAATTACCATACGGCCGCGATCAAGGCGAACGGATCTCTCTGGGCATGGGGCGATAACACCTATGGCCAGTTGGGGGCGGTGGCCATTGCCAGTTCAACCACACCCACGCAGATCGGGACGAACACGGAGTGGGTGTCCGTCGCGACGGGGTTCGCTCATACGGCTGCGATAAAGTCCGACGGTACTCTGTGGGCATGGGGTTTGAACGCGAACAGCCAACTGGGCGACGGAACGGTCATCACTCGTACGACACCGACCCAGATTGGGTCCGATACAAAATGGGTATCCGTTTCGGCGGGAGATCTTCATACAGCTGCGGTGAAGACAGACGGCTCGCTCTGGAGCTGGGGAGATAACAGCAACGGTCAGCTTGGCGATGGGACATTGACAAGCAGGAACTCGCCTAACATGGTCGTGACCCAGCCAAGTATAACAGTCGACGATTTTGAGACCGGTGGCATGGCAGCGCAGCCCTGGATATTCAGCAGCTCAAGCGGCGCAGGCGTCTGGTCCGCGGTTACGACGACGAGTCACGGAGGCTCCTACTCAGCAAAGGCTTCGACAATAATCGACAATCAAAACGTTGCGATGCAGGTTACGCTCAATGTTAAAGCAGGCAACATAAGTTTTTGGTACAACGTTGATTCAGAGCCCAACTATGATTATCTCCGCTTCTCCATAGATGGTACGGAATACGGCAAGTGGGCGTCTACGGATACAGGAGTTCCTCTTGGCTGGCGTCGTGCGACCTATTGGTTCCCTGAAGGAACGCATACATTCAAATGGACGTATTCCAAGGATGTATCTCTTTCACACGGCGCGGACACAGCCTGGGTCGATGACATTGTGATTTCGACCGGTGTCGATTGGACACAGGTCGCCGCGGGCGCGTACCATACCGTTGCGCTGAAATCAGATGGTACACTCTGGGCCTGGGGAAATAACGATCACGGACAACTGGGAGACAGCTCTACGCTTGCGAAAAGCGACCCGGTCCAGATCACCGGAGCCGGAAACGGCTGGGTCGCCGTAACGGCGGGAGCATATCATACCGTCGGCCTCAAGTCGGATGGTAGTCTCTGGGCTTGGGGAAAGAACGATTCCGGCCAGCTGGGTATGGGGGACACCGCGGCGCAGGCCGTGCCAGTACGCATAGGAGCTGACAACGACTGGGTGCGGATCGCCGCAGGAGCTGATTTCACTGTTGCCATAAAATCCGACGGAACCATCTGGTTATGGGGCGATAATGCCGCCGGCCAGCTGGGGGACGGGATCACGACCAATCAACTTTCTCCCGAGCAGCTCTTTGCAGGCAACAACTGGATATCAGTCGCGTCCGGAGGTTATCACAGCATCGGATTGAAGCGCGACAAGACGTTGTGGGGCTGGGGAAACAACTGGAGTGGCGCGCTGGGCGACGGGACCTATACCAGTCATTCAACACCAGCTCAAATAGGGTCCGGACAATGGGATTCTGTTGCCGCAGGGGCATCGCATACAGTGGCCTTGAACTCCGGCGGCACGCTCTGGACGTGGGGGGATAACAGAAATGGCCAGTTGGGTGATGGGGTAGGATTCGCGCGCAACACTCCCTTCCAGATAGGGACCGACACTTGGGCGGTGGTAGCGGCGGGGGATTCTCATACGCTCGGGATCAAGTCCGACGGAACGCTCTGGGGCTGGGGTGGCAATTGGATGGGGCAGCTGGGAGACGGGACGACCACAGCGAGGAACACACCGGTGCCGATCGGGTCGGCCACTAACTGGGTGTCCGTTGCGGGGAGCGTGAGCCACACGGTCGCTCTCAGGTCCGACGGCACGCTTTGGGCATGGGGAAGCAACACCAATGGACAGCTCGGTACGACACTTGTCCCAGTAGGTTCAGCTACTAATGTGCCGGTGCAGGTTGGGACTGATGCCGACTGGGCGGCGGTCGCCGCTGGTTCCGATTTTAACGAGGGCGGATACGATTTCACGATCGCCTTGAAGAACGACGGCACGCTCTGGGCATGGGGATATAACACCTACGGACAGCTTGGTCTTGGCGATACAACAGATCGTTCCACACCTGTGAAGATCGGAATTGATACGGACTGGAGATCGATTGCTTCAGGATGTTTTAGCATGCATGTCGTCGCGATAAAAACGAACGGCAGTCTCTGGGCCTGGGGTCGCAACACCTGGGGCCAGATCGGTTGCGGAGGGTCCTGTTCAGACACGAGGTTCCCCCAACAGATAGGGACAGATACGAACTGGATGGTTGTTGCAGCGGGATCGAGCAATACAAATGCGGTGAAACTGGACGGCTCCCTCTGGACATGGGGATCGAACGGCAGCAGCCAGATACTCGCATCCGTGACCGTATCGAAAACAGGACTCGGTTCAGGCACGATTTCGGCCCCGGGGCTCACCTGCGGCGGCAGCAACTGCTCGGGAACGTATGATTACGGCGTTAATTTATCGATAACAGCCGCCGCTGATAGCCCGGATTCGAGTTTCGGCGGATGGTACAACTGCCCGAATCCTTCAGGAAATGTCTGCACGGTCGACGTTACAGCCGCTCAAACCACGATCACGGCACAGTTCAACGACGTCGGCCTGCCCGCCGGAACGATATCAATCGCCGCCGACTACACGAGCGGCCCGACGAAATACACGAAAAACACCGTGCTCAGCCTCGCGCTCAGCGCCACCGATCCCGCCGGTGTAGCCCAGATGTGCTTCAGTGAGACGGGACCAAACTGCTCATCGAGCGCCGAAGCCTACTCTACGTATAAACTGTACACGCTCTTGAGCCAGACCACAGGGACCCATGACGTTTATGTTCAGTTCAAGGATAATGCGGGAAACTGGTCTACGGCTGCGATCAAGGACTCGATCGTGCTCGATAATGTGCTGCCCGGCGGCAGCATCAGCATCAACGCCGGCTCTTTGCATACGCTCTCCACGTCGGTCACCGTGAGCTTTACCTGTTCTGACGGAAGTGGGTCGGGCTGCTCGCAGATGCAGCTGAGCAACGACAATAACACCTGGTCCACACCGGCGACATTCGGCGCGTCCACGACCTGGACGCTTTCCGCCGGCGATGGAATTAAAACGGTATACGCGAAGTTCAAGGACAATACCGGGAACTGGACCGACCCGCCGCTGACGGACACGATCACACTCGACGCTAGCGCGCCGACCGGTACGATCACGTCGTTCCAGGGGCTGACCACGTATACCACATCCACTACCGTGACGCTGAATCTCAGCTGTTCAGACGGCGTAAGCGGCTGCAGTGCCGGCCAGATGCGGTTCAGCAATGACGGCACGACGTGGTCCACGCCAGTCTCGTATCTCACCTCAACGGGATGGAACCTCGCCGCGGGCGACGGTGTCAAGACCGTGTACGCGCAGTTCCGGGATATGGCCGGAAACTGGTCGACGGGGACCGGCATCTTCAAAACGATCACGCTCGACACACAGGCCCCGACCGGCAGCGTATCGATTAACAACAACGCGGCCTACTCCACAAACGCGAACGTGACCCTGGCCCTGACGTGCACCGACGCGATGTCGCCGCCGTGCGCTCAGATGCAGATCAGCAAGGACAACGGGACCAGCTGGTCCGCGGTGGTTTCCTATGCAACATCAACGACCGTCACGCTGGTCTCGTCCGGGACCAACACCATCATGGTTCTGTACAGTGATACGGCGGGCAAATGGATGACCGCGCCTGCCGGCGCCTCGATCATCTACGACAACACTGTTCCGACGGGATCGCTCACGGTCAACAGCGGCGCGCAGTACGCGCTCAGCACATCGGCGACCCTGACAATCATTGCCTCGGACACGAACGGCGTGACGAACATGAAGTTCAGCAACGATGGGGCGAGCTGGTCCGCAACCGAGCCGTACCAGACCGCGACGCCGAGATCATGGACGCTTTCCCCGGGCGACGGACCAAAGACCGTGTACGCGCGGTTCCAGGACAACGCGGGCCTGTGGTCCGGCCCCACGACCACGATCTCGGACACGATCACGCTCGATACGACCATGCCGACGGGCTGGGTGACGATCAACTCGGGCGCCCAGTACGTGCTTTCGACCTCAGTTACATTAACCGTGGCGGCATCGGACACAAACGGCATCGCGCAGATGCAGTTCTCGAACGACGGCACGACCTGGTCCTCGCTCTCGTCCTATGCAACGACGACGGCCTGGATCCTTGCCTCCGGCGACGGACCGAAGACCGTATACGCCAGGTTCAAGGACACTGCCGGCAACCTGTCGAGCGCCGTTATTACCGACGGGATCATCCTCGACACGGTTGCCCCAAGCGGATCGATCACGATCAATAACCTCGCGACCTACGCCACGACCACGAGCGTAGAACTTACCCTCACCTGCAACGACACAACCAGCGGGTGCGCCACCATGGAGTTCAAGAATGACGCCGCCGTAAACTGGTCAACGCCTGAAGCCTTCAACGCGTCAAAGACATGGACCCTGTCAACCACGAACGGCACCCGCACCGTGAACGTCCGGTTCACCGACGCCGCGGGCAAAACAAGCGCCTACAGCGACACCATTATCCTCGACAATCTCGCCCCGGTGACCACGGCAACACCCGGCGGCGGCGCCAAGACCGGCGCAGTCGGCGTCACCCTGTCCTGTGCCGATGGTTCAGGCACCGCGTGCGGCAACACGTACTACACCACGAACGGGAGCCCGCCGGACATATATTCGACCCTCTACACCGGCGGCACGATCACCATCAGCGGCGCCCAGAGCCCGGTGTACCTCAAGTACTTCTCCGTGGACGCCCTCGGCAATCCCGAGACCCCGAAGACCGATACCTACACCTTCGTGTCCGGGTACACGACCTTGACGCTCGACCTGGCCAGCCCCACCCTTCTGCAGAACGGCCTTCTGAACGCCTCGGGCAAGCTCACCCGGTATCCCGACAGCGAAGCAATCCCGAACAACGGAATGGACCTCTCGGGCCTGACCATAGAGCTCACCATCACCGGTCCTGCGGGCAGCACCTGCGCCGCGGGGTGCCAGCGGACCACGACCACCTACAGCGATCTCGGCCATTACCAGTTCGAAGGCCTCGACGACTTCAGCTACAAAGGCGCATACGGCATCAAGGCCACCTTCGCGGAAACCGGCCTGCACCAGGCCTCCGACTCAACCCTGGAACCGCTCCTGGTCGGGTCCTCGGCGGGCTATGCCGTGATCGTGGAAGGCAAGGTAAGCAACAACGAAGGCCTCCTTTCGCACAACAAGACCGCGAACCGCGTGTATGAGACCCTGAAAGACCGCGGGTTCGAAGACGACAACATCTACTACCTTAACTACAACGACGGCGTCTCCGGCGTGGACGCGCCCACGACCAAGACCGGCGTGGAATACGCGGTCACGACCTGGGCAGAGGGCCGGATGAACGGCGCGCCCGCGCCGCTCTATGTGATCTTTGTGGACCACGGCAACCAGGACACCTTCTATATCCATCCCGACACCATTACGCCCACGGAGCTGGACCAGTGGCTAAGCACGCTCGAAGCGAGCTTAAACGAGCAGGCACTGCTCGAAAAGCGCATCGTCGTCCTCGGCGCCTGCTACTCCGGCAGCTTCATCGGAGCACTCTCGTCCGGCCCGACCACCACCAACGGCGGGAGGATCGTGATCTCCTCCGCGGCGGCAGACGAGCAGTCCTACAAAGGCCCGAACGAGCCCGACGGCATCAGGAGCGGCGAGTTCTTCCTTGAGGAGTTCTTCAAGCAGCTCAAGAAAGGCGCATCGCTCCGCGCGGCCTTTGTCGATGCCACGGCCCTTACCGAGGCCTTCACCAGCCAGGGCAGCGGGTCCGCAAACGCCGTCAATGTCCATGGAGACAGCTCGGTGCAGCACCCGCTCCTGGATGACGACGGCGACAGTATCGGCGGCAACGCCCTGTCCGACGGATCGGGCGACGGTGTTGCGGCAGCCGGCCTCTGGCTCGGCATCGGCGTCACCAACGCCTCGCTCAGTCCCGCGGACCTTAAGTCCGTGACCGGTACGCTCTCTCTTGGCACAAACACGTACCAGGCCCAGCTCTTGGCCGAGGCCTACAGCGATAACGCGGTAAGCTCCGCCTGGTTCGAGGTGAAGTCGCCGAATACCACGCTTTCGACCAGCCCCACCGGAACGGCCACCGGCCAGCTCGACCTCAACATCCCGCGATGGCCCATGACCCTGAACGGGACTACGCACAAATGGGAGTCGACCTACGGGTCAGACCCATTAAAGCCTTTGGAGAGCTTCGTTGACCCAGGCAAATACGAGGTCTACTACTTTACTAAGAGCACCAATGCTCAGATCTCGGAGATGAAGCGGTCCGTGGTGTACAAGGACACGGTGGGGAACACAGCGCCGGCAGCGTTTAATCTCCTGGCGCCGGCTGACGCGACGCAAACAAAGACAGCCCTGCTTCTCCAGTGGGCTGCATCCACAGATCCCGACGGCCTGACCTACACGGTCCAGGTTGCAGCAGACAGCGGATTCACGAATATAAAGTACCAGGCGGAAGAACTGACCGACACCTGGCTGTTCCTGGGAGACGCCGCGGGCCTTTCCGACCAGACGACCTACTACTGGCGCGTGATCGCGGTAGACTCCTTTGGAAAGCTTCAGACAAGCCTTGAGACCTGGAGCTTCCATACGGACAACACCAACTTCGATCTGCCCGCGGTCGTGTCCGGCGCCGTGACCGACAAGACCACCGGCACGGCAGTTGCCGGAGCAACGGTCAGCTTCAGCAACGGCGCGAACAAGACCACGGACGTTGCCGGCAAATATGTCCTGGTCCTCACGTCCGGGGCCGACCTTACCGCGACAGCCACGCAAACAGGGTACCTGGACTCCGCGCCTGTTTCCGTCACCGCCGTGGCCGGAGCGGAGCGGGTCGCGAACATCGCCTTGACACCAACGAACCCAACCCAGTATGCGCTTACGGTCAATAAAACCGGCAGCGGCACGATAACGAGCACCGGCATCAGCTGCGGCACAGACTGTACCGAGACCTATACTGCCAATCAATCCGTTACGCTTACCGCAGCGGCAAACGCGGGCTCCAGCTTTACCGGCTGGTCCGGCGCCTGCACCGGCGCCGGGATCTGCATTATCTCCATGGCATCGGACAAGACCGTGGCCGCCGCCTTCTCCGTGAACGCACCAACGAGCTTTACGGTATCACCCTCGGCAGGAACAGGCGGCAGCATCAGCCCGAACACCGCCCAGACTGTGAACGCAAACAATACCACGAGCTTCACCATCACGCCTGATGCTTCACACCAGATCGCATCTGTCACTGGCTGCAACGGAACGCTCGATGGCAGCACCTACACCACCGGAGCCATTACAGCAGACTGCGCGGTTACCGCGAGTTTTACCATAAAGACCTATACCATCGGAACAGCGGCCACGAACGGGACCATAACCTGCACGCCTTCTACCGTCAACCATGGAGCAAACTCGGTCTGCGGCATCACCCCGAACACGGGCTACACGATCTCCGAGGTTTTTGTGGACGGGTCGAGCATCGGCACAGCAACAAACCATACGTTCAGCGCAGTTACGGCAAACCATACCATCAGCGCGAGCTTTACGCCGAACTCCTACACAATAACAGCCAGTGGCGGCACAGGCGGCACGGTCACCCCAGCGACCCAGATGGTGAATCACGGAAATACAGCGACCATTGCCGTCACGCCTAACGCCGGCTACCACATCAGCTCTGTCACGGGGTGCGGCGGAACGCTCAGCGGAAATACGTACACAACAGGGGCTGTTACCGCGAACTGCACGGTTATTGCAAGTTTTACCGACATACCCGCAATTCCTGACGGCCGCCTTGTCGGCACCACCGTCACCATCGCCGACGCCCTGCGGGCCCTCCGAATCGCAACCGGCCTGATCGCGCCGACAGCGAACGATCTTGCGCATGGGGACGTGGCGCCGCTCGTGAACAGCGTGCCGCAGCCCGACGGAAAGATCGATATCGGCGACGTGATCGTGATCCTGCGCAAGAGCGTGGGGCTGGTGAACTGGTAAGGTAACAGAGAGTCACAAGGCACTTTACGTCGCTGATGACAATAAACCTTGAGAGGATGAATATGAAAAAAAATCTTTGGATCATGGCCATAGTGCTTATCGCAACGACCGCCCTATCCGGCTGCGGCGGAGGAGGAGGGGGAGCTCCAAGCCCGCCGCCTGCAACGCCGACCAGAGCGGTCCTTAAGCTCTCTACCACGGGGACCGGGACCCAGATCGGCGGGCTCGATGTGATCGTGCAGCTTCCCGCTGGTGTGACAGTCAAAAGCACCAATGCGCCCGAGACCGACGCCGGCGTCGTGGTTGCTTCGGGCCAGGCAGCATCAAACTCCCTGGTGACCAGCACCTATACCCCGGCCTCCGGCGGAGCTCCGGCTTTCGTCCGGGTAGGGCTGGTCAACGGCAATACGAATGGCTTCGACATTGGAGAGTTTGTTACGATCAATTGTGACCTGGCGAACGGAACAGCGCCTTCGGCCGCGGACTTCGTGATTACTTCGGAGACCGTCTGGGGCATAACCGGCGCTGTGGAGAACGGCGTAAGCGTGACCGTCGGCGTTGAGCTCCAGTCAGCTATCGTCAGCCAGACGCTCCTCACGCTCTCCACATCCGGCGCCGGGTCCCAGATCGGCGGGATCGATGTGACCGTGCAGCTTCCCGCGGGCGTGACAGTCAAAAGCACCAATGCGCCGGAGACCGATGCGGGGGTCGTGGTTGCCTCCGGCGTGGCTGCGGCCAATTCCGTGGTCACCGGGACTTATTCGCCGGCTGTGGGCGCAACACCCGGCACGGTGCGGGTCGTGCTCGTGAACGGGAACCAGGATGGGTTCGGGGACGGGGAGTTCGTCACGATCACCTGCGAGCTCGCAGCGGGGGTCAGCCCGACGGCAAGCGACTTTTCGATAATGTCCTCCATCGTGGGGGACTTGACGGGGAATGCTGTTGCCGGCGTGAGTGTGACGACCGCAGTAATGCCGTCGCAGTGAGTTGCGGCGTATTAAATGTTGTTATCGTTTCTTAAATACGACATCGGCAAAGTAACTCTCGGCCGAGGTCTTCGTGTGTTGGGAGTTTATCTGGAGCCTGACGCCGTTCACCATCGGCGGTTCAGAATCGTAAAGTTTTTTATAATCCTCGTGCACGTTACGGTTCTCGGTAATCCATTTACCCATTTCCGCAGTACCCGATCGCAACACGACCACCTTGACCGTCATGAACGGCACCGGGGAGGTGCTCTCCATGAGTCCCTGGGGGGCTGTGGTGTCCCAGATATATACAATAGCTTTGGTTTTTGAGAATGCCAGAAAAAGCTGCGCTGCCTGGTCATCTGTTTTGGTTTTCCTGAAATCTCCCTGAGCGGGCAATTTGGTCACCTTCCATTTCCAGGTGAGAAGCGGGAACCGCTTCAGATCCACCTTCACCTCTTTCTGAAGTGAAAAAGATGTGTTCGCGCTCCGGAAACGGGCAGCGGCAATATCACCGTCCTTCACAACGGCAAAGTCTGCCTTGCCTGATTTCTCTTTGAGTTCCCACCCTGCAGGCACTCCACCGGCAACGGAAGAAAAATCCGCAATGGTCACGCTGTTTTCAGCCCGCACAGTCGCGGTAAAAAGCAAAATCATGACCAACATACTACTTAATGCCATTGAGAAAAACATGGACACCTCGCAAGTTCCCGGAATGCTCATTTTAAAGAAATAGCGATTACTACCGTAGATATTAATATAACATATTTGAAATGCATCCCATGGTTCATTATGTCTAAAAACATCCTTTGACATCGATCAAATCGGATAAGAGATGCGCCGCTGAAGTAAAAAAACAGGCACACCGGCAATGGTCGGTGTGCCTGTTTTCGCAGATACTGTATTTCATAAAATGAGTTGCTTCTTATTTCACGAACTGCCCGCGCCTTCGCCGCTTTTACCCTTACTGCTGCCCCTCCCGCTGCCGACCGGGACCGTTCTGACGCATGCCGCCCCTCCCCATAGGCCGTTCGGGCCTGCACTTTTTCAGTTCATCAGCGCTCTTCGCCGCCTCCACACAGGTCTTTTCCGTGTCGAGCATTGTCCTGCGTTTCTCGATCATGGTAAGCATGCGGGCCTTCACTTCGTTAAAATTCTCAGGCGTTATTTCCCTTCCCATCATTTTCTGGTCATCGGGGCCAGGACCGATGCGGTCTTGTTGCTGGGCAAAGGTGTTCGGTGAAAAGGCCGCCAGGAACAGCACGGCAACTACAAGACTGAACAGGGTTCTCACGGATCATTCCTCCTCCTGGGAAAGTAGTATGCTTCTTGCTGATTGAGACACCAGTTCCAGGAAAAGGTTAAAACAGCACGGGACACGAAAAAGGCGGATGAACACCTGAAGAACGCGGATAAACCTATTGGTGAACCTCCTACGAAGCAGCAGGAGGGGAAGGCAACGCTTTTTTTTCGACAAACTCGCCAAGAAGCCTTTTGGCTTCTGGAGAGATCTCGGTGAACATCATTCCATATTGATGGGTCTTTTCACCCGGCGTCCGGGCAGGGGTCCTCACGATCTTGCCCGAGGCCTCAAGCTGTTTCGCATCAGGGAGAAAGATCGAGAGGGACAGTCGCGCGCCCTCGTCCAGGGTCTTGTCGGTCTCGATAAGCATGCCGGTTGCACTGATGTTCCTGGTCTGGCAGAAGAAGCTGTCATCCCTGGAGCGTCCCTCGATGCGAGCGCTCAAGACCACGCGGAAAGTGTCCCGGGAAGCTATCTCGAGGAGCTGCTGCGCTTTTACGACCAACAGAAGGGGATGGACCGGACGCAGCAGGACCGCGTTCGCCCTGCATCGTGAGGTTTGTTCGATCGCAGCAGCATTGTTTTCGCAGACCATGATAAGCGAGACTGACCGAAGGTTTGGCTCGTCTCTGATGACGGAGCAGAGTTGTTCGGTCGGCATGCCGGGCATATCGAGCTGCGTGATGATGAGGTTCACCTGCTCTGCCCGGTGAAGGCCCAGCAGGTCATCGTTCGAATCTGCCGTGAAAAGGGCAAAATCCGCGCGGTTGAGAACGCTGTTTTCGAGCTTCAATAACGCATGAAGTTCCTGCGCAATGAGCACTTTTTTCACGATGCCCTCTCTTTCTCCGGCGCGACCCGGCTGCTACGTCAGCCTCAGCAGCTCAGCGGCGTTCTTATACAGCAGTTTTTCCTTCCGCGCATCGGAGATCTTCAGTTCCGCGGTCCGCTTCAGCATCTCCTGCTGGTCCGTCCAGGGGCTGTCGCTCCCGAAGAGCACCCGGTCCTCGTCGAAATGGTCGATGAGCCGGATGAACTCCTTGTCGCCCACCTCGGTCAGGGTCAGGGATGTTTCGGTATGCACGTTCGCGCAGCTGCTGAGGCAGCTGATGCGTTCCCACTGCTTCCATCCCCCGACATGGGTGCAGACGATGGTGAGGTCCCTGAACCAGTCGGCGATTTTTTTGATGCGTTCCACGTCCGCCTGGGTGTTGCCCGGAAAGGCCATGTCGAAGCCGCTGTGGAAGACGACGAAGAGGCCGCAGCTTGCGATCAGTTCATAAAAGCCGTACATCCATTTATCGTCGATATTGAAATTCTGGCGCTGGGGATGCAGCTTGACGCCGCGGATCTTTTCGCGCTGCGCCTGGCCCAGCATCTCTTCGACCTCCTCCGGGGAGTTGGACGGATGGAACGAGACGAGCGGGTGGATGCTGCTGCTCTGGATCTCGGTGCAATATTCCAGGATGGGGAACATTTGCGCGGTTTTGTGGCGATGTTCGCCACCACGCTCGTCGAAATATCCGCCCGCTGCATGGAGTCGAGCAAGCCTTTCAGCGTCCCGTCAGTGCAGGGGCGGTGTGTGCCGGAGTCCGCGGCCAGGCTGTCCATGGCCTGTTTGGCGATCTTGTCCGGGAAGAGGTGGGTGTGGAAGTCGATTACGTTCATAGGATAACACCTGATTTCTGCCACGAAGGCGCGAAGACTCGAAGAAAGCTGACACCGTTATTCATTCGGTCGCTGAAAAAGTAGCTGGATTTGTAACTACTTCAGATCCGGAACCTGATAAACGTATAATAGTATGGCGATTCCTGTTATTTTGTCAAGGTAAACTGTGGCAGCCGGGACAGATGTCTTTGGGCCAAGCCCGTTCTCAACGACAGAAAATCTGGCATCCCCTGAAATTACCCCGGCCGGGTGATTGACATTTTGGTGCACAGAATCAATAATGCCGTCAACTGGAGAGAAGGACCATCATGATGCCATGGCAACAGAAGGTCGTTGACCCGAACCTGAAGAAACAGGAGGATACCGACGGCCTCTACTGCAAGCTTTTTGCTGACGAAGTGTCGAAAAACATCTGCATCCTCCGCAAACGCGAGCTGAACGGGCGCGGCGAATTCACTTGCGTCGGCTGCAGCTGGGCCGGGTTATACGCATGGGACGAGCCCTGAAAAACACCTGGCAACCGTTCATTTCAACTGCTTTCATACGCCTCTCATCAACAGCGCGTGTATAATATCAAAAATTAATCACCGAGTTCGCAGAGTGCCCTCCCTGAATGACCCTTTTAAGTCTTTTCCCCGTTCCCCGGTGCCCTCTGTGGTTTCATATTTATTCTTGTTTTAAAAACTTTTAACCAATATCTCCAAAATGCCCTGTTCCATGGAATAGTTGGCATGGAGCACCGGTCATTCCCGTTTGCGCCTCCCGCCTGCCTTAAGATACTTATGAAACTATGCAACTTTCTGCATAAAAAATCTTGCTCCGGCGGATAAATTGCTGTATTTTACTGCAAAAGACCGGACGGGCATGTTCGCCATGATCGCGAAAAGGTCGGCAGGTCTCGAATGGAAATCCTCCGGCTCCTGCATGAAGGGACCCCACTGATGCTCACCCATCCCTATATCTTTATCGGAAGCGTTTCCCTGGTGCTTGGCCTTGCCGCGGGGTTCGTGATGCACCGGTCGGACTTCTGCATGGCCGGCATGTTCCGCGATCTGTTTCTTTTCAAGCGTACGGCAATGATCAAGTCCTTTGTCCTCCTGGTCCTGTCGAGCATGCTGCTGTTTGAAGCCGCGCGCCAGGCCGGGCTGCTTGTCCGCCTACCCCTTCCCGCTCCTCTACCCCCCCACGGCTGCAAACCTGATCGGAGGACTTCTCTTCGGCATCGGCATGGTCTTTGCCGGAGGCTGCGTCGTCGGCACGCTGTACAAAATGGGCGCCGGCAGCGTCCTGAGCCTGACGGCTTTCGCAGGTCTGGTCTTCGGCAGCGGGCTCTATGTCGAGTTCCACCCGGCCTGGGCGGCTTTTGCGAAAAGCACGGTCCTTGCCCCGGACAAGATCACGATCGCCCAGATCTTCGATGTCGATCCCCTGCTCCCGGTGCTGGCGGTCGTGCTCCCCGGGGCGCTGCTGCTGCTTTCGTGGCACCGGAAAGGCGAACTGGCGCGGTCCGCCTTTGCCGCCGGTTATCTGCAGCCTGCAAAAGCGGCCCTGGCACTTTCCCTGTTCGGCGCGCTTTCCTATGTCCTGGTCGGCATGCCCCTGGGCGTGACCACGACTTTTACCAAGATCGCTGGTTTCATCGAGAGCGCCCTGTTCCCCGCGCATTTTGACGGTCTTGCCGCTTTCAAGGCCGTCCCGCTCAACTTACACCCACCTCTGGACCGGCGCTGTTCTGACCGGCGGGGGAGCGCCTCGGTTCGATGCACAGGCAGCGTTCCAGGTCCCGCTTATTACGGGCATCATTGCCGGCAGCGCCATCTCGGCAGCCCTGCTCGGAGAGCTGAAGTTCTATTACAAGGTGCCGGCCCGTCAATACGTGCTGGCCGCAGCAGGCGGGACCATCATGGGCCTGGCGTCGCGCATGGCGCCGTCCTGCAATGTCTGGCACCTGATGGGGGGGCTGCCGATCCTGTCCGCGTCGAGCTTGCTCTTTTTCCTCAGCATGCTTGCAGGCGCATGGATCGGTGGTATGCTCCTGAAAAAGGTCCTTGCAGCAGGCCAAAGCAGGACCGTTTGAACCGAAGGGGAATCAATACTGTTTGACAGGATTTTATGCCATAGGGGCGGATTTTAAACCGGCCATTGCAAGTCGAAGATTGTTCCGAGTTGTCCGGGTCAGGTAATTGAACTGATCGACACGGTCCGGAACGTCCAGTCACGTAAGGAGTACGAGTGGAAACCATCGAATTTGACATCCGCGGGCAGATCTGCCCGTCATCCCTTCTGGTCGCGCTGAAGGAAGTGAACAGCCGGGCCGAAGCCTGCGGCAGGGAAGCGTGCAGCTCTGCTTCCTCACCGACAACCGGGATGCCACGATCACCATACCCGAATCAGCGTCCAATATGGGCTATGGCGTGTCCGTGGAAAAGAGGGAAGGATACTATTGCATCGTGATCTCAGGCAAGAAGGACTAACAGCGTGGCGGACGATAAGCGAAAAAAGAGACCGGCAAGGGAGCAGGAAGAGTCGCGTATCCGCGAGGAGCTCCAGCAGGAGGTGCGGGAGCTGCGCGAAAAATACGCGAACGCGACGCAGTATATCCGCCGGAAGGTGAACCAGCTGCTGACCGTCATGGGCACGGCGCAGCTCAGGCCCGAGGAGCTGGACGACGCGACCCTGATCGAGCTTGACCCCATCGGCATTGTGAGCGACTCGTTCCTGCAGATCCTGCGGAACGTGAAGGAAACGAATGAACAGCTGAGAACGGCCCACGACGAGATCACGGCCATCTTCGATTCCGCGGGCATGGGCATCCTGGTCCTGGACCGGGACATGCGCGTCATTGCCTGGAATAAAAAGATCGAAGACCAGTTCCAGTTCGACCGGAGCGCGGCGCGGGGCGGTTTTGCCACGAACTGCTCTGCCACATTGAACACCGCGAAGACTGCCCGGGCAGGAAGGCCATCGAAACGGGCAGGAGCTGCCAGCAGGACATGGACCTGGACGGGCGCCATTATAATATGGTGGCCACGCCCATCAAGGACAAGGCCGGCGCCGTATCGCGGATCGTGCTGGTGTACATGGACATGACCGAGCGCATTCTTGCCCAGGAGCAACTGCAGCGGAGCGAGGAACGCTACCGTGACCTGTTCGAGAACTCGACGGACCTCATCCAGGTCCTGGGCGCGGACAGCACCATACGCTATGTCAACAAGGCCTGGATGGACACGCTGGGCTACCGGGAAGAAGAGCTGCAGCAGCCTCTCTATTTTCGATCTGCTCCATCCGGAATGCACGGACTGCGGCCCCGAGTTCAAGAGCGTGGTCTGCGGGGACAAGGACGGCCGGTTCGAGACCACGTTCATCACGAAGCAGAGCGGCAGGATCGTGGTCGAGGGCAATGTGAGCGCCATCACCGAGGGCGGCAAGTTCATGGGCACGCGCGGCATCTTCCGCGACATCACGGAGCGCAAGCGCATCGAGACCATGGTCGCCGCCGAGCGGGAGCAGCTGGCCGTGACCCTCCGGAGCATCGGCGACGGCGTCATCACCACCGATATCAACGGGAACGTGGTGCTGATCAACAAGGTCGCCGAACGGCTTACGGGCTGGAAGCAGGCCGAGGCCCGGGGCAGGCCGATCAAGGATGTTTTCCCCCTGCTGGACGAAAAGACCGGCGCGGTGCGCATCAGCCCGGTTGAGCAGGTGCTCAGGACCGGCAGCGCATGCGAACTCGAAGGGCAGGCCCTCCTCGTTGCGCGGGACGGTTCACGGTGCAGCATCACGGACAGCGTCGCCCCCATTATGGACAAGAACAGCGTGATGTCCGGCACGGTGCTGGTCTTTCGCGACATCACCGAGCGGAGAAGGCTGGAGGACCGGATCAACAAGTCCGAAAAGATCGAATCGCTGGGCGTGCTGGCCGGCGGCATTGCGCACGACTTCAACAACCTGCTGAACGCCATCATCGGCAATATCGATATCGGCAAAAAATTCTCCGCGCCGGACAGCGAGGTGTACAAAAGCCTGGTGCGCACGGAAAAAGCATCGATCCGGGCGAAAGAACTGACGCAGCAGCTCCTCACCTTTTCAAAAGGAGGAGCGCCGGTCAAAAAACTGGCCGCCATCGGCGACCTTATCCGCGATACCGCCGACTTCGGCACGCGCGGTTCCGCTGTCCGCTGCGAATTCTCCCTGCCGGAAGATCTGTGGGACGCCGAGATCGACGAGGGCCAGATCAGCCAGGTCATCAATAACCTGGTCATCAATGCGGTGCAGGCAATGCCCCAGGGAGGCGCCATCCGTATCAGCGGCCGCAACGTCCACGGTAGGGCCGGCCGAGCTTCAGCACCTGAAGCCGGGAAACTACGTGAACATCATTGTCCAGGACACCGGGCGGGGGATCCCCAGGGAGCAGATCGGACGGATCTTCGAGCCCTACTTCACGACAAAAGAAGGCGGCAGCGGTCTCGGGCTTGCAACGACGTACTCGATCATAAAAAAACATGAAGGGGCGATCGAGGTGGCGTCCGACCCGGGGACCGGCACCACCTTCACGATCTTCCTGCCGGCCTCTTCCGAACATGCCAGGCCTGGTGTCCCGCCGTTCGTTGCCGCCCCGGATGAAAAGAGAACGGGCCGGATACTGCTGATGGATGACGACGAGATCGTCAGGGAAACAGCGGGCGTCATGCTGGACCTCCTTGGCTATTCGGTGGATTTTGCCATGGACGGGAAAAGCGCGCTCGAGATGTACAAAAAGGCCAGATCCACGAACTCCCCGTACGACGTCGTTATCATGGACCTCACCATTCCCGGCGGAAGGGGAGGCAAGGATGCCATCAGGGACCTGCTGGAGTTCGATCCGGCCGCAAAGGCCGTTGTTTCGAGCGGCTATTCCAATGACGCGGTCATGTCGAATTACGCCGGGTACGGTTTTTCCGGCATCATCATCAAGCCCTATACCATGGATGAGTTGAGCGAAGAGCTGCAGCGGATCATGGGGCAGGAGCGGCAGCCCCGGGAGTCGTGAAAGCGGTTCACGAGGGCAGGCAACTATTCAAAGCGCTGAGGCTGAAGACTGAAGGTTATTCAGGAAAAACAACCGCGATACTTAGTCATCCAATTCAAGTGTTCTGATTTTTATGTCTCCGGTGCTCTTCTTCTAACCGTCTCCAGCCCTCAGTCTGCAAACCTGATTCGCCACAAGAGTATTTGGACACGAAAATACCGGATTCACTTCTGATAAGGACTGATGAAAACAAAAGACAAGGGTTTCACCCCAGTGGACATCGACATCGCGTCCCTTTGCTCAGTTGAGCATGACTGCACGAGCTGCGGAGCGGGCGGGCCCTGCTGCTGTTCGACCTACGAGGTCTGCGTTACAGGCGCTGAAATGGGCAGGATCATCCAGGTCCTGCCCGAGGCTGCGCGGCTCTGCCCCCATCTTGTAACGGACGATGGATACGACAATGTGTTCGAGAAAGTGGAGCCCGGCCTCTATGCCATCGACACGAGCGAGGAGGGGCTCTGTCTGTTCGCCTATGCGGCCCAACGAAGGACCCAATGCGCCCTGCATACGGTCGCCGTAAAGCGCGGGATTCCGCTTGCGCAGGTGAAGCCGAAAGCCTGCCTGCTGTGGCCTATGACTTTTTCCGAGGGCGCGGAGGCCCTGTCGCTTACTGACGATGCGCTTCTTTTTCATTGCAATGTGTTGAAGCGGAAAGGATCGAGCCCGTTAAGCCCGAGTTTTACGGCAGCCATCGAGCTTGTTTACGGTGAGGGTTGTGGCAGGCTGGTGGAGCAGGCTGCAGAAAAAGGGGTCAGGCGTCTGAAGCTGGCCCGCCGACGCTGAGATCCGATGGGCCGATAGATCTAAACAAAATCATTTGTACACGGATCAAATCGGATCAACGACGGATAAGGGCGGATAAGTTCAAAAGAACCTTCCGCCGTTATCCGGTTCTCATCCGACCTGATCCGTGTCAAAGGTTTCTTTTTGGGTTTAAAGATCTTCCCCGCAAGTTTCCCTCATCTCTTCTTCGCTTCCATCAGCGCCTGGACCGGCTCGAGGCTGTAGGGGCTGCCGTGCTCGATGGCCGTGAGCACCGTGCCGCCGCCGGTGAAGAAATAATAGCTTGCGTCATCCATGACCGAAAGGTACAGGCCGGGCAGAAGGCTCTTGAACTCCTGGAGCGTGTCGCCGCCGCCGTACATCTTCATGGCGTTCCGGTTCAGGTCGATGGTGTTGTCCAGCGCCTGGGAGCCGGCGGACAAATGCGGCGTGTATCCCATGACCGCATTGACGAAGATGGTCTTTGCCGTGCCGATTGCCCGGGCAACGTCTTGTTCCTCGAAGGACCGGGGATCGATGTCCAGAACATAGCCGTAGGAGTTGCCGGGCTTGAAGTCCCTGATGGAGATGGTCCGGTATTTCCCCTCGGTCCTTCCTTCGGCCGCATCCGATTCGACGAGCAGGGCAGCTCGACGATCTTGTTCCGGCCGCGGTCCTTTTCAACCAGCTCCCGCGCCAGGTCACGGTCCTCGTCGGTCACGCCCTTGATCCGCACCTGGTACTTCGCGCAGAGGTAAGTATTGTAGATCACGCCGCCGAGCACCAGGCGGTCCACCTTGTCATACAGGGCATTGAGGGGCCTGATCTTGGTGTCATACTTTGCGCCGGCCACCACGGCAAGGAAGGGCCGCTCGGGCGCCATGACGCCGTCAAGATGCATGATCTCCTGCTGCAGCAAAAAGCCGGCGTAGGAAGGAAGCAGTGCCGGGTGATGTTGAACGTGGACGCATGGGGCTGCCAGGAGCCGAAGGCATCGTTCACATAGATGTCGGCCAGGCCGGCAAGCTGGAGCGCGAAGCGCTCCCGGAGCTCGCCATCAGCCTCCTCGCCCTGGAACCACCGCGTATTCGGAAGGTATATCCCGCCGATCTTTCGTTCCCGCAGGTCCCGCACCGCAAGATTGATGGACGTGTCGATGCCGGTAATGCCCTGGTCCGGATCATGCGGAAAGGAGGGAACATAGAGCTTCGTATGGAGCTTCTGCTCAAGATAGCGCACCACCGGCTCAACGGATTCCTCGGGCCTGCAGGTGATGTCGCCGGTCTTTTTGTCCTTCGGCCTTCCCACATGGGTCATCAGGATGGGCCTGCCGCCCCGTTCCACGATGTGGAAGAGCGTGCCGATGGTGCGGTCGATGCGAAAGGGATCGTTGCATGGCGCCGTTCTTCACGACATTATGATCGAACCGTACGAGGACGATCTTGCCCTGCAGGTCGGCATCCTGGATCAACGGAAGGTCGGGATGTAATGACCGATTCTGCATCATGAACGGCTCCAACATTCATACAACCAGGTCAAATATCGCCGAAAAACCCGAGGGTGTCAGGGACACTCTGCCGGCCCTCTGTACGGTTTAGGACAGGGTCAGTTCCCCGCTGTTCAGCCAGGGCAGGCATCTTTTCCTCTTTTGCGTCAGCAAGCTGCCATGCCCGCTTGTAAAGACCTCTCGGCTGCTTGATGACGACCCGGAACTGTCCCTGTTCCAGATACACAGGCATGAACACACCGGCCTCCCGGGCAAGGAGGTTCGCCTGCACGATCGCCCACTCGCTTCCGGTGGTAAAGCCGGCGTCTTTACCTACAGGAAATCCGGCTGCAAACCCCGCGCCCAGTAAAGCCAACGACAATGCGGTCCGTGTTATGATCTTCAAGGCCCCCTCCTTTCGATTGGCGAAAAGGTTGCGAATAAACCTCGTGTCCGACAGATCAACCGGTAAAGACAATGCTTATGCCGATCATCCGGAACAATGCACATATCAAGGTTATTGAGTCTCGTCGGGTATGCTGCATCTGTTGCGCAAGAACTATGAACTGGAGCGTACTATAAAATATAGCGCATGCCGCTGCATCTTTTCGCAGCAATGTGAAAAAAGGCATCAACCGATCTGCGGTCGTCAGCATACATGATGAGAAGGAGGGGAAGGGCAGTGAGCTGAAAAGAGCATGTGGATACGTGTAAGGCGAAGTTTTTATAAGGCTGATGAACTATCCATGCGGACGAGACGGTATAACGGCGGAAGGCAGTGCCCAACCGTGTGCTAAAAAGCGAGGTTTCCCGCCAGGATCGAGTAGAGGCCGTACGCGATGAGGATGCTGCCCGCAGCATACCTGAGGATCGCCTCATGCCGTGCCATCCCCCTGAGCCTGCTCTGCAGCAAATGGGAGGAGTAGGCCACCGCCAGCATGGGGATGCCGAGGCCGAGGGAATAGAACGCGAGCAGAATGATGCCGGGTACGAGCTGGCCGCTGGTGCCGACCATGGTGAGGATGCTTGACAGGAAAGGCCCGATGCAGGGGACCCAGACCAGCCCCAGGGCCATGCCGAGGACCAGGCCGCCGAACCTGCCCTCGGCCTTCACCGGTATATTGGAAAGGCGGTAGAGGCGCTTGAAGATGCTGACGTCGAACAGCACCATAAAGCCCATGAGCATGATGACGAGCGCGCCTGCAACTTCGATGTACCGAGTGCGGCCGATCAGCAGCGAGCCGAAGAGGGACGATACCGCGCCCATGGCCATGAACGTGAGGGAGAGCCCCAGGACCACCAGCAGGGGGCGGAGACGGTCCTTCTGGTCCGCCCCCGCCATGATGACCGGGATGACGGGAAGCACGCAGGGCGAGAGCACGCTCGCCAGCCCCGCACTCCCCGCAAGCAGAAGGTTCGCCAGGCCGAGCTCCACTAGCGAAGTCCGTCCAGCGCCGTGTGCCAGGGCCTCATAGCTCTGGATCCCCGGGGGGAAGACGCGGCTGATCTTGCCGTGCTTGTCCACCAGCACCAGCATCGGCAGGTTCCTGATGCCGTAATCGTAAAAAGCCTTCTGGTCCTCGGGCTTCATGGTGCTCACGTTGGCAATGTTGAAATTGTTTTTTCTGTCCTGCTGGAGCTTCTGCAGGACCTCCTTTTGCGCCTTGCAGGGCCCGCCCTGGGGGTTCTGGAAGAAAACGAGCGTGCTTTTTTTGCCCGAGCCGATGACCTGCTTGAGCTCCTGTGTGCTGAGCGGCGCCGCCTGATTGCCGGCCAAAGCCAGGCCTGTTGTCAGCAGTGTTGCAATGAGTGATACGAGTGCGAGGATCCTGCCCATAGTGTTCTCCTTGTTCATGAGTTGCAAAATCAGTGCGGCATATTACCAAATCCTCCGGATGCTGTCAATAATATGCGTGGATAAACAGGGCAGGCCGTTCCCCGATGGAAACGGTGTTTTACGCGAATGAACACGAATAATTCAAAATTGTCGCGAAGAGCAGAAAAAGTTCGATTCATCAACCTGAAAAAACATTTGGACACGGAAGGAGCGGATTAACAGCGGATAAAAACGGACAAATCATAAACAACGAACTAATGTGCACGGCGTTTCAAATGCGCCGGAATATCCTAGCGTGTCGGGGACATCCTGCCGCCTCGCTGTACGGCCCTGGACAGGGCCAGCTCCCCGCTGTTCAGCCAGGGCACTTTTTCCTCTTTTGCGTCAGCAAGCTGCCATGCCCGCTTGTAAAGACCTCTCGGCTGCTTGATGACGACCCGGAACTGTCCCTCTTCCAGATAAACAGGCATGAACACGCCGGCCTCCCGGGCAAGAAGGTTTGCCTGCATGAGCGCCCACTCGCTTCCGGTGTTGAATCCGGCGTCTTTGCCAACAGGAAATCCGGCGGCAAAACCCGCCCCCAGTAAAATCAACGACAATGTTGTATGTGTTATGATCTTCAAGGTCTTCTCCTTTCGACCCGGAAAGATAAGCCAAAAAACCATCCGGATCATGCAGGGAGGCAATGAAGCAGGCTCCATACACCCCTCCCCTACGGTGCTCATTTTTGCAGGGCATCAGTGGCCATATTCAAGTTCTCATAAGCTTTCTCGATAAAAAGCTGGGCTTAATTCAATGGCTTTTTCAAAGGCCACAGCGGCCTCTTTGTTTTTACCGTCGCGCAGGTACAGATACCCGATGTTGTTTTGCGCCGTCGCCTCGTTGCCCATCTTTTTCAGGGTCGCGCGCGCGGCGCGATAGTTGCCCAGTTGGCCAAACGTAAACGCAAGGTTGTTGTAAACCCTGTTTCCTTCCTCACCTTTTTCCATGCCGTGATGAAGGCGTCTTTCGCTTTGTCATACTCCCCGTTCATGTAATAGGAAACGCCCAGGTTGTTGTAGACCGCGCCGGCATCCGGCTTTATTGTGATCGCGGCCTGGTAATGATATATGGCCCGATCGAATTTCCTCTGCCGGTCATAGGCAATGCCCAGCAGGTTATACGCTTCCCAGAGTCGCTCGTTCATGTCCAGGGCCATCGTGAAATACTCAATGGCCTTTTCGCTGTCATTGTCGCGCAGATACGTCCTTCCCATGGCCTCATGGGCAAGTGCGTTCTTCGGGTCCTTCTTGATTATTTTTTCGAATTCTCCTCGTGCTTCGGCCGTCATACCCTTGAGCAAAAACAATCTTCCCATCTTATACGATGCCGAGAGCCTGTCGGGCTCCAACTGGAGCGCTCTTGAATAGTTGACAAATGCGGCGGTGATATCGCCCTTCTGGAGATTAAGGTCCCCCAGATGCTCGCAATCATCCGCCGTGTCCAAGGCCTTTTCAGCTTCTTTGACTTTTTTGCCTTCGGTGGTCAGGAGCTTGCGCTGGGGCGCTCTCATATTTCATTGCCTTCGGGATGGCCGTCGTATTGTTCGTCGCGCAGCCGGAAAGTGCGACCGCTGACGCCAAGCAAGCCAATAAATATTTTACTTTCATGGTCTTTTCTCTCATGACGTGAAACCTCCTTGCATCATCCTGTAGAATCTTATGACCCCGGGAGCCACAAGCGTCATAACGAGAGCAGGCAGAATGAAGAAAACCAGGGGAAAGAGGATCTTTACGGGCATCTTTGCGGCCATCTCCTCCGCGCGCTGAAATCTCTTGGTTCTCATCGAATCGGAATACACCCTCAGGGCCTGCGCCACCCGGGTGCCGAATTTATCGGTCTGGATGAGCATGGTAACGAGGCTCGACACATCTTCAAGGTCCGTTCTCATGGCAAGGTTCCTCAGCCCATCGACCCGGGGTTTACCGGCCCGGAGCTCAAGGCTGAGGATACTGAACTCCTCGCTCAGCTCCTTGTTTTTAAGATCCATCTCATCGCCCACCCGCTTGATGGCAGAATCGAGCCCCATGCCGGCTTCAACACAAACGACCATAAGATCCAGGGCGTCGGGAAACCCTTCGAATATCTTTTTCTTTCTCAACTGCGTTTTTCGGTAAAGATAGTAATCGGGAAGGTAAAAACCCGCAAGAACGGAAAATAAAATCAGTGACAGAAACTGTTGAGGCGCAATAGTCTTCAGCGCCGTAAATTTCACCACCACGGCGAGGGCCAGAAGCAGGGCGGCAAAGAAAATTTTTGCACCGTAGTAGACGACAGTGTTATTTTCTCCATGATACCCGGCCCGCATGAACCTCATCCTAAGCTTTGACAGTTTTCCCTCGTTGTCAGGCATCAAGGATTTGCCGAACTTTGCCGCCACTTGACGAAGAAACGCTGTCCACATCGAATCCCCCGGGCCCTCTTCGTTCGATGCGGACGCTGCTTCTTTTCTAATCCGTTCTCTAATGTCTTTTTTCTTTTTAAAAAGGTCCGAATAATAGAACGCCAGCAGGCAGACCAGTATGACCAGAATAAATATGGAGCCTGCTATCAACAGATTGCTGTCCATTTTTTCTTCCCTCCTCAGGTTTTTATGGAGACTATTTTTTTGATCACGATGCTGCCGATGGACATCATGATGAGGCCGACTATGATGACGATGGTCCCCAGGGGGTCGGTAAAGAGCACCTCAATATATTCACGACTGGTAATGAAAAGGAATCCCACTACGGCAAAGGGCAGCGCCACGAGCACCTTCGCAGACATCCTCCCCTCGGCGGTAAGGACCCGCACGCGGCCATGGAACTTGCTGCGTTCCCGTATCAGCCGGCTCAAGTTCTCGAGTATTTCAGCAAGGTTCCCTCCCGTCTCCCTCTGTAAGATTACGGAGACCACAAAAAATTTGAGGTCCTCATTTTCGATCCTGCGCGTTAAATTCATCAGGGCTTCAGGCACCCCGATTCCGAAATTGATCTCATCGAGCACCTGTTTGAATTCAGTGCCCACCGGGTCATCGAACTCCTCTGCCACCATTCTCAGCCCCCCGGTAAAGGCATGGCCGGCCCTGAGGGACCGGGCAACGAGGTCGAGGGCCTCGGGCAGCTGCCTCTCGAACTTTTCCATCCGCTTCTTCCTCTTGTGGGAGAGGTGGAAAAAGGGGGCCGCTGCCAGAAGAAGGGACGGGATCACCATGGCAAACAATTCTATTCTCATCACATTTGTCATAAGAAACCCGCCGAAGAAAAGCGCCGCCGAAAGGATCACGTAGACCCCGATCGGATGAGGGGCGTTGGCCTCGCTGCGGAGGCGTTCCAGCCGGGCAAAAAAACGGAATTCGATCAGCTTTTTGTTGAGCCAGGGGATGTCGCTCAAGATTTTTTTCTTGACAATGTCTATCGCTGAATTCCCCCGTTCTGACATCGAGAGAAATCTCAGCCGTTTGTGCACCTGACGCTGCTCCGGCTTGTATATTTTTTTTCCGAAAAAGCTTCCTGCATAAACCAAAAGCAGCGTCAATATGAATACTCCCGCTCCGATCAGCAATTCCATTTTTCAGGCCCTCTCTCAGATATCCATGCTGTTGTTTTCGTCAAAAAGCTCATAGGGCACGGGGATGTTCATGACCTTGAACTTCTCGATGAACTTGGGCATTACTCCCGCCGCGACGAACCTCCCCCTGACCATGCCTTTGTCGTCAATACCGGTCTGCCTGAAGGCGAATATCTCCTGCATCGTCACCACCGGGCCCTCCATGCCCGTTATCTCGTGGACGCTCACGACCTTCCTCGTCCCATCCACGAGACGCGCCAGCTGGATGAGGACGTTGATGGCGGAACTGATGTACTTCCGTACCGCTTCGCTCGGGATGTTGAGCCCTGCCATGGACACGATCGTCTCGAGGCGCATGAGGGCATCGCGTGGTGTGTTCGCGTGGATCGTGGTCAGAGAGCCGTCGTGGCCCGTGTTCATGGCCTGCAGCATGTCCACGGCCTCGTGGCTTCGGACCTCGCCCACGATGATCCTGTCCGGCCGCATCCGGAGGCTGTTCCGTACGAGATCGCGTGCGGTGACCTCTCCCCGGCCCTCGATGTTCGGCGGCCTTGTTTCGAGCCGGACCACGTGCTCCTGCTTCATCTGCAGTTCAGCCGAGTCTTCGATGGTGACGATCCGCTCCTCGGCCGGGATGAAGCGGGACAGGACGTTCAGGAACGTTGTCTTGCCCGTGCCGGTGCCGCCGGATATCATCACGTTGAGCCGCGCCCGCACAATGCCCTTGAGCAGGGAGCCGAGCTCCGGTGTAAGGCTCCGCAGGCCGATCAGGTCTTCGAGTTCGAGGGGATCCACGGCAGAAACGCCGAATCGAGAGCATGGGGCCGTCGATCGCAAGGGGCGGTATGATGGCGTTCACCCGCGAGCCGTCGGCAAGCCGGGCGTCCACCATGGGGCTCGATTCATCGATCCTCCGTCCAACGGCCGAAACGATCTTCTCTATGATCCGCCGCAAGTGTGCGTTGTCCTTGAACCGGGCCTCGGTCTTCTCCAGCTTTGCCGAACCGCTCGATGTAGATCTGCCGGTATGTGTTGACGAGAACGTCCGATACCGTCGGGTCGTGCAGGAACGGCTCGATGGGGCCCAGGCCCATCACCTCGTCCTCGATGTCCTTGAGCAGTCTTTCGCGCTCCTGGAAATTAAGGGGCACCGTGTTTTTCTCTTCTGAGAGGACGCGTTCGGCGAGCCGTTGTATCTCCTGCCTGAGCTGGCCCTTTTCGACGGTCTCCATGAGCTTCAGGTCGATGATGTCCAGAAGCTTGTTCTGGATTGAGATCTTCAGCTCCTGGTATTCATTGGTCGCAACAAAGCCGTGGTTGGCAACTGAATGAGATGCCCTTCTGAACCCCGGGGCTTGCGGCGCCTTATCCAATCCTGTTATATCCTGCATTGTGGACCTCCGCGAAAGACGATTTCCGGATCTCAATAATCAAATTACAAATAAATTTCAGGCACGGAGCACCACGCGTCAAAGGGAGAAAGGTCTTCTGTTCTTGACGTCTCCCTTATGAAGGTGCAAGGCCAAATCCCTGAAGTTTTCCATCACGTGAGAAAAAGAGGACTTTTCCTTTTTGACTGCTTCCTTGTTCAGGAGCAGGGCGGCAAGTTTCCGGAAAGACTCCATGAGGGAGGACTTCAGGCCCGCGTCCGAAAGGGTCTTTCCGGTATTGATGGCCGACATGGTCGTCTCGTAATCGTTCGGGATCATGGAGACGATCTTCCTGCCGACGGTCTTTTCCGCTTCCTCGGGAGATACCATGTTGTTTTTCTGGTAACGGTTGACGACGACCTTTATGTCCTTTCCGCGGGAGAGCCCCAGGCCCTCGAAGGTATCCAGAAGTTTTCTCGCGTTAACGAGTGCGGGAAGGTTCAGTTCGGTAACGACCAGTATCGTGTCCGAGAGGCCCAGCATCCTCAGAGACAGATCGTCAAGGGACTTGCAGCCGTCCACCACGATGAGGTCGAAAGCGGACCGCATGAGGCCGATCAGCCTTTCCATGGCCTCGGGGGTCGCGACGCCGGAACCCTCGGGTCTCGAAGGAGCGGGCAGGACATGGATACCCGTAGGATGCTTGTGAAGGGTGTTTAAAAGATAGGTGGAGTCCAGCCGCGCAATGTCCCTGGCAGCGTCGGCCCAACTGAAACAAGTCCTGATATTGAGAAAAAGATGGATGTCGCCCAGGAGGGGGTTCATGTCCATCAGCGCAACGGAATTTTCCCCGCCGGTCTCCTTGAGAGCTACGGCAAGGTTCACGGCCGCTGTCGTTGCGCCCACGCCCCCCTTGCTGCCGAGGACGGTGATAAGACGGCCCTTTTTCCCCATCGCCTTTCCGGTGCTTTCTGCCTCGAAACTCTTTTTAAGTTTTTCGAGAGCGGCAGCGACTTCTTCCCTGTTGACGGGCTGGGGGAAAAATTCCCTTACCCCTGTTTTCAATGCCCGTAAAAGGGCCTCCGGGTCCCTGCTCGAAGACGTGAGGAAGATCTCCCTGGCCAGTCCCTTTGCCTTGACGTGTTCTATCTGCTTGAACTCCTCATCGAGGTCATGGCCTATTTCCAACATCATGACGTCGCAGGGAGCGCCGTTGCTGCTGATGGAGAAACCCTGGGCAGCCGAAACAACCTCCTTCAGGCGGGCTGCGGTTTCGGGATTTTTTATGTTCAGTTTGACGGCAAGCGTTTTTTCAGACATTTCACTGACCTCTCTCTTTTATTGAACCAGGTTCGGTATGCCGCCCGGGGCACCGAAATCAAGTCCTCCCCCGGGGACATCCAGGATTTTATCGCAAACAACCTTGGCGGTGACCTCCTGGGGAAGGGGGGGAGCGGTTACTTTGTTTATGGCGATCGTGGCAAAACCCACAATAGTCATGGTCCCGCTTGGATTGCTGCAATCAGGAGAATCGTAGACAGGCACCGAGGTCGTCCAGGTGGCGGAGTCGGTATCCATGTCCACTACCCCGTCATTCAACACCCTCTTGGCATCGAACAGTGCGGTCAAATCGTTCAGTGCGTTTGCTATGTTTCCGCCGCTGAAATCGTATTGCGTCACGCCCGCGGTGGTCTCGGGACTGGTATAGCTCCCGTCAGTCAGACCGTCTATGGTATTTCTGAGAATGTTGGCGCTCGACGGGCTTTGGTCGTACACATGCCAACCCGCGCATCCTCCCGGCACATTCGTGGGATAAAGCCTGATGGGGTTGTCGCAATAGACCGCGGGGTCCGAGAACCAGGCCTTCGATATTCCAACAGGAATGGGGAGCGCCCCCTCGGGGAGCTCTGGCGGGCCGGTCAAAGCCGCCGTGGCAATGGTCCCGGCGTTAAAAGAAGATACACCCACTACGCCCGCAAGAAACGTTGCAACAGGGCCGTTTTCCGCGGTGTCTCTCCGGGCAGCTACCTTCACGGCGTTCGGTGATATCGCAGGCGATATCGCAGCTGGTGTAAAAGTGCTGGCAGCCGGGTCCCAATGACCGAGCACGAAGTCCGCATCGCTGAAGGTGAAGCTCTGCCCCGCCACTTTTACTGCAGGGCTGAAGGTCGTTACGGTTGCGGCATAGGAGACGATCTCGGACCGGTGTTCGTTTGCATAGGAGGGCTGGTCCGCCAGTGGCAGCGCTGCGTATGCCGGATCTTTGTACAGGAGTGCGAGCTTTCTCGTTGCCGCAAGCGCCGCGGAATCGGCGACGTTCTGAAGCTCATTCCTCGTAACCATCATATAGCCCACGTCGATCGCGAAGGCCGCAAAACCGATGAGCGTGATCAGCATCAAAGCCACCACCACGGTCACGCTCCCTTTTTTGTTTTTTACCATGTCACCAAGCGTCTTTCTGTTCATGCCAGTTCTCCTTGGATTATTCGCATCTCATGACCGCGGCGCCGTTAAGCACAAGCGGGCCGGTCAAACTTGACATGAAATTGGGCAGAACAAAAAAATTAAACGTGTATGCTACGCTTACCGTTATATAGTCGCCCGTTGCGCCGCAGGGTGCCCCGGTCACGGTGGTGATCGGCGATGCCGGGGCGAATGAGATCAGGTTGGTTGCGGCGTACGTGTTGACCGTGGCCGTGATCGCAGCGGCACTTGGCCTGGGGTCCAGCGACGACAGTATCCCCATCCTCGCCCCTTCCCTGCTTGCGTTCGTGATAACGGCTTTGTCATACAAGGCGATGCTGAACTCGATGATCGCAAACAGTACGAAAAGGAGAATCGGCATAATGAGCGCGAACTCTACTGCCGCCGTCCCTTTATCGTTTTTATTCTTATTGTTTTCCATACGTATCCGTTCCTGTCTTGCTCACGGGCGTTTGTGTGCAGCTCTGCTGGGCAGACTGTTCACCGCCCTTGCTGAAACTGTCGATGTATTTCTGCATGACCGCTTCCGTTGCCTTGCCATTAAGCCCCGTAACTGGCGCGAGGTTCTTCGAGGCGCCGGGGTTCAGGATCTGACCGTACTTCGCCGTTTTGAAAGACTTGCCGTAGTCGTCCTCAAGCGCTCCATAATGGGCGCATCCGGTCGTAAAAATAATTACCAGGACGGCTGCTGCATAATATGCTCTTTCTCATGACTTCCTCCGTTTGCCCGGCCTGGCTCATAGCTCACCGCTATGAGCCATCAGCTGCGAGCTGCTTCATTACTCGGGTACGATATGTCCCACTTCGCCGTCAAAGCCCTTGGAGCTGAGCGGCACTAAGGGTGTGTGATCTTTCGGCTTTCCCGACAGGTCGCCCATGAGGTAGAAACCGAAATCGCCGGGATCGCCGAACTTGTCCGTTGGCAGCGTCTGTTTGCTCAGATCAAGCGGCTTGACAAGATGGGGGGTCACGATGACCACGAGTTCCGTCTCGTTTTTCTTAAAGGCGGAGCTGCGAAAAAGCGCGCCCAGGATCGGTATGTCGCCGAGAACGGGAAATTTTGCAATATCTTCGGTCACTTTCTCGCTTAAAAGCCCTGCCAAGGCAAAACTCTGGCCATCGGCAAGTTCTACGACCGTGGAGACCTCTCTTTCAGTAAAAGCAGGGATCAGGAAACCGTTCGAGACGATGGCGTTGGAAAAATCTATGTCCGATACCCTCGGCGACACCTGCATCGAGATCTTTCCTTCCTGGCTCAGCACCGTCGGGGTGAAGCTAAGCCCCACGCCGAATTTCTTGTATTTGATGGATACGGAGCCCAGCCCCGCGGATTCGGGGATCGGTATTTCTCCGCCGGCGTTGAAGCTCGCGGTCTGGCCGCTCAAGGCCGTGAGCGTGGGCTCGGCAAGCACGGTAAGCAGACCGTTGTCCTTGAGCGCGTCGATAAATCCCGTCCATGTTGAACCGTCGTGAAGAAATCTGAATACTGCGTTGATTGACTGGGACACGCCCATTCCACCCGGAGAGGATATGTCCGAACTCCCAAAGGGAAAAGCCAGGGCCGGCTGGGTTCTCAAGGTAGTCAGGTTGTTGAGGACGGACACGCCGAACTTGCCACCGTCCGCCGATACCCCGTTGAAATTGAAGCCGAGCCTTTTCAGGGTGCTTTTCTGTATTTCGGAGATCCTCACCTCAAGCATCACCTGCTGAACGCCGCCTATTTCGAGAAGGTCTATGACCTTGCCGAACGGACTGGCCACGGCAAGCGCCATTGAGTGATTTGCGGAGTTCGAGACCGTGCCCGAAAGGCTGATGCTGTCGTGTATGGCTGAGACTTTTATATTCTCCTCCCCGGGAAGGAGCTCATGGAGCTTCCCCTTGAGGCGGACGACGTCCGGAGAGACCTCAACGTCGACCGTGGTTAGGACCGTGTCGCCTTCCCACAGGGTCAGATTGGTCAGGCCCGGCGCTTTCCCGGTGAGATAAACCTGTCGGGTCGAAAGCACGATGGCGTCTGCAAAGGCAGGCGCGGCCAGGGAGACCCTCTTTACCGCGGAGGGGCTTTCAATGACAACGGATTTTCCAACCGCGAGGTTTATCTTCTGGGGCGATGCGGCATCGAGCCTGATCACGGAATCGCTCGCCGCTGCCTCATTGACAAGTATGCTGTATGCTAAGACAATGAATGCGAATGTTAGTAAAACTCCCCGGCATGGTCTTTTCATCATGACCCTATTCACTCCCTTCCTTGAATTTCACGTCATTGACCTTGTGTCCTTCTATCAGCTGCACCTTCGAGTAATATTCGCGTACGGGCCCGTTATATCTGCCTTTTCTCTCCTGGGCCGGGCGCTTGCCGCTTAAAAGCGCGACGAGCGACTGCACCGTGGCTCCCTGCGTGGCCATATTCGTGGTATCGCTGGAATTTCTGAGGGAAAGCTGAAGCTTCCCTTCCGTGGAGGAGAGGGCGAGCACTTCGGCCTCGTTCGGCGACACTTCGAGCGTGATCACATCCACCTCGACGGGCTTTTCCTGCTTGCTCCTGATCTCCGTTTCCGTCCCGGTTGCGAGGACCGAGATGTTTTCGAGGACGGTCAAGGTCACCGGCATCTGTGAAAAGTTGGGCCTGAAGGTTGCGACGACGTCCACCCTGTTTCCCGGGTGGATGAAGCCCGAAACGCCCTTCACTTTGTCGACCTTCACGGTCATGGCCCGCTTGTTCCGGGATATCACGGCCGCGACCCCGCCCGTGGTAATGTTCGTAGGCGCCAGACGGGACTCGAATATGGGCTCGTCGGCCTTTATGGGCGTGATGACTACGCGCCCCGTAATGGAGGCCGGGTCAGGATAGAAGCCGCCTGTGGTCAGGCTTCCCTTGAGAAATGGAACGATCTTAACCATCTCCGGCTTGATGACCGTCCCCCAGCCCAAGTCCGTCACGGCCACGGCCACGTTCACGATCTCCCCTCGCTGCTTTGCGAACGCGACGGACCTGTACTTAAGCCAATTGTAGGACATGGCGCTCGTGGCCAGAGCGACTAGGACGGTCAAAACGATGAGAATTACGGGTTTATATTTTTTCACGTCACACCCCCGGATCACCTAAAAATTTTTCGTTGCGAGTAATGGGGGAGAGATGCACCGCTGCATCTCTCCCCGAGAATTGTTACGCCGCTGTCAGATAGCCCGAAATGGTTCCAATCGCAGCAGTAAGTGCCGCTTGGATTCCCGGACTAAATACTGTGGCGATAGCAACGGCCATGAAGATCGCGACCAGCGACCACTCGACACTCACTTCGCCCTTTTCCTCTTTCAGTTTCTTTTGGATGTTCTTCAGCATATCTTTCATCTCTTTCCACCTCCTTTCGTATATGGCGTTAATTGCCTCGATGCCGTGTAGATCTCGAATTTTCACGGGCTCAATGGTTCTACCTGTACGATCCCATGGAAGCTTTTTTGTGAGCCACCGGCCATGTGGGCAATGCGCTGCTTAATAGATCCCCGGAATAAAGCGGGCGCGCTTCACGGAATAGGACTCGTACTCCGGGAACGTACCAGCCAGAAGTCTTTCCTCCTGCAAGGCCCTGTATATCTGCGCTGCAGTGAGCAGACAGAATACCGCCATAGCTGGCAGAGAGAATCGCGCCAGAACGATGCCGAAGATAGCAATCAATTCACCCAGATACACCGGATGGCGAACAAACTTGTAAGGCCCGTTTTGCACCAGCGATCTTGCCTGGGGAATGATGCTGACGCTTCTGCCGAGCACGCTGAGGGAACAGAGCGTGATGGCAACGCCGAGTATCGTAACCACGTTGGCGCTGAGCATGATGCCGGGATCATTTATCGGCTGGCTTACCGCCGGTATCGAAAACGGCATGAACGTAGCGATGACAGCTATGGTTTTGGCGGCGAACGAGTTCGTGGTCGCCCTGGCGGAACTTCGCATGAGATAAAGAAGTACGAACAAGGCGTAGAAGCATACGATCAGCAGGCGATGCACCAGCGTGGCAACTTTGATCAAGCTGATCGACGTCGGCGCAATAATTTCCCCGTATAGGCCGGATATCTGCGCGACCATGAACAGTCCGAAGAGGGGGACAATTACCATTTTGCCTTTGTCCATTTCGTGCGCTATTCGATTTGTTGACATATGAGCTCATCCCGAACAAGGGCCTTGTGAACCCTGTAATACGTTCGCGACAACCTGCAGTGAAAATTCTCTGACGGTCATCGGGAGTGCAAGAGTTTCTTTGGCTCCTCTTTATTCCTGTATTCATCTGTACGCTAGTAATTAGCAAGTTCAATGCCATGCAGGAGAAACTCGATATATCAGCACGTTGGTTGCTTCGCCCGTTCCCGTTGTGATCGGGCCTGCTTCTTCCGGAAACAGATGCTGCTATATTCGCATTTTTAACATCAATTGTGTGTCCGCCGGGGACCAATTTAATAAACTTCCTGGAAAACAGAAGAACCGTAAAAAAAATTGTAAACTTTGGATACAATGTTGCTTCGGACGACCGACGCTTGTTCCCTGTATGACTTCCGCGGGCAATCGTTGCTCCCGGATCCTAGAATATCCCCGGAATAAGACGGGCCACCCTGCGGGAGTAGGACTCATACTCCGGGAAGGCGCTGACAAGAAGTTTTTCTTCCTGTATCGCTCTGTAGAGCAGCAATACGGCGATCAGACAAAAGACGGCCCATGCGGAAGCCGATGGCCGCGCCATGACGATGCCGAGCGTGGCGATCAGCTCGCCGAGATACGCGGGATGTCGCACAAGTTTGTAGGGCCCGGTGCGGACAGGGTTCTCGCCTGAGGAATAATGCTGAAGTTTCTGCCGAGCGAGGCGAGCGAAAAAAACGCGACGGTCATACCAACCATGGTGATGAGGTCGGCGAAGAGCACTCGGTCGATATCCTCTGAAGGACTTCCTGCAAACGGTATGGCAAAAGGCAGGAAGGAGGCGATGACGGATATGCTTTTTACGAAGAGCGATTTTGTGGTCGACCTGGCGGAGCTTCTGATAAAGTAAAGGAACACCACCAGGGTATAGAAACTTGCTGCCAGCAGACAGTGTATCAGCTTCCCAAACTTAAGCGGCTCGAAGGTTTTCACCTCCACCCGAAGTTCGGCCATGTTCGCGAGCATGAGCAGGCAGAATACGGGAATGATCATCAACCTGCCAATGTCAATTTTATGCGTACTTTCATTCATTGCCATGGGAGTTCCTCATACTTAAGGATTCAGGATTTGCTTCTTGACGGTGTCGGTCTTGTTCTGTTCTGTGTCTGATAAGGCAAGTTCCATGCCGCGGACGGAAAGCTCAAGTTTTCAGTCAGTTTCTCTTTTTGAAACCGCACAATCGTACGACTTGCTCCCTAAGGAAACAGATGCCTTCAAGTATTCTGTTTATTCGAATGATAAAACTGTCTCTTATAGCAACGCGTTTTACAAGTAGCTGAAAATACGAGGACCGGTTTTGACTATCTGTATACTTTGGGGGCATTTTTTACTTCGGAAGACGGGGGGGCGAGACGAGGCATGCAGATGAGTGCAGTAATATGCGGGTTTTTCGGGAATGAGGCGGAACATCGTGCGAGTGGTATCAAAGAGAAGTCGGCGGGTAATGGTGATGATTTACAGGAGCGTCCTGTATGACCTACAAGGGCAAGGGTTTCCGATGCTGATGGACGATAATGACGATAATATAGGCGAGTATCAATACTTCGATTACGACATGCGTCGCAAGCCGCACGCGGTTGTTATTCCGCCTCGTCTAAACACGGAGGTGAGACCCTTGGTTTCAGGAATGAAAAGAAGCGATAATTACTGAGTGACCAGCCACTCTTTGGCCAGGTCGGATGTATCGAATACCACCAGGTTCCTGCCGGAGAACTTGATGACCGCGTTGTAGATGATCTGTTTGAGGCCGGTAATCCCGACGACAGCGCCCGCTATTACGTAGGGCGCGTTATGTTTCGCCAGTTCTTTCAAGGCCTGCGTTGACGCCGTGTTGAAGTTCATGTTCGTAACATCGGTCAGTGTCCTTAGGGATTTTGCCGGCTGTTTCGCGATCAAGCCTATTGCCGCCTTGCTGGCTTCTACCACTTCCTCCGGTTTCGCATGGGTGAAATTGAGGTGCAGTATCTGCTTCCCCTTGTGCTGGATGAATTCTACCCGTTCCATAGTACTCCTCCTTATCAGGGTATTCCAATTTTTTGACGATTATACGGTACAAACAAAAATAATTAAATACCCCGGTCAGGGTATTTTCAGGGTATAGCATAGGAAAGCCGGGCAATCCAGGTTGGACTTGCGGGGAGGGCTTTGCCGCGTCAGATTTCTTCGCAGATCATTTCATTTCGCGCTTATGATTATGTGATGGGGCTTAATTTCGACGACCTTCCTTTTTGTTAACGATTTTCCCTTTTTGAGATATTGTAAAACC
Organism: Nitrospirota bacterium; assembly: GCA_963836175.1. Taxonomy (GTDB): domain Bacteria; phylum Nitrospirota; class UBA9217; order UBA9217; family UBA9217; genus GWC2-56-14. The sequence continues at coordinate 199,030 of CAWIIS010000004.1, read as the reverse complement.
TGTCCATCCACCTGGTTTAAAAATTGGTGAACCGTCTTGCTGATATCCGTATATAAAGGAGACAACTACGACCCATTGATTTTTTACAATCCTTGCGTTTGTCAGACAGGGGTTTTTTTTACTACACCCCGCAGCATTTTCAGCAATTTTTATTGAAGCCTTCTCGTCAATCGCCCAGCAAGTTCCATACAGAAACAAGAGTAGCATTAATATGAAGATTACTATTCGTCTCATGTTTTCCTCCGATAACGCCTTGAGGGGCGCGTCTTTCAGCGACCCTCTCGACGGCGTGGTGTACGCCCGGCACGGGCGTGAGCTTATGGGGTGCAAGTCCCCTGTACGAGAACCGATGCTACCACAAGTACGAGCCAATGGCAATGGCGGAAGGGCGACCGACCATCAGGTGACACTGGGTGACACTAAAGATTTTAGATATCATCAATAACTGAATAACCTACTGTCCAGAACGCACGGGCCACACGTATTGGGTATTGGCCTTACTGGTGTAATGTATGCCGCCATCGACCATAGAGACAAACCAGGCGTACGCCGGATAGCCTGCATATGTACTGGACGACCAATAGTAGTCGGCCTGCACATTTGTGAAGCTCTGCGTACTCAGCCAGGATGGCATGTTCGCCTTTTCCAGATTCAAGAGGCTTTCGAGCTCGTTGATATTCGGCAACCGCCAGTCGCTGTACCCAAGATAGGAATTGGTGTTGAGGCAGGCGACATAGTCAAGGGCAGTCTGCCAATTCTTTGATGAACCCGGGTTGCAGGCAACAGGACCGGGCGCATCAGCGTTTTGGGTCCACATTAGACCGGTTAATTGGTCTATGACAACGCTTCCGCTTACCGGGCTCGTGCCATCAGGATTCGTGAATCGAGGATTGGGCCATGAAACACCCTTCTGTAATTCTCCATCTTGGCGCGTGTCTGCGCAGGCTATTTGGTTTCCAGAACTGTCACTGCAGGTTGTCTGGCCGGTTTTTGGCATGTCAGTAGCGGCGTGATACTGTCCGGTCCGCACAGGCCACATGTAGTTGGTGGTGCCGGTTTTACTGCCGCCGAGCACTTCACCGTTGTACAGAGCGACCCTCCATGCGGCGCCCGGAATGTATGCAGAGGTGGTGGAAGACCAATAGTAGCCGGACTGTGCAGCGATTCCCTGTGTGTTCAGCCAGGATGTGGTGTTTGTCTGGCCTATGTGAGCGAGGCTCCAAAGCTCCTTGCGATTCGGCAAGCGCCAGTCGCTGTATCCGAGAAATGCATTCGTGTTGAGGCAGGCGATATAGTCTAGCGCAGCCTGCCATTTCTCTTGTCCACCCAGGCCACAGGCAGCCGGGCCGGGTGCATTGGCGTCTCTGGTCCACATGAGACCGGTCAACTGGTCAATGACCACGCTCCCGCTGACCGGTGATGTGCCATCGGCATTTGTGAATCGCGGACCGGGCCAGGCGACCCCCTTTTGCAAAGCCCCATCCTGGACGCTGGCAGATGGCGTTCCGCACGATACAGTCGTCCCCGCACTGTCGTAGCAGTTGGTCTGGCCCGTTTTAGGCAGCTTGATCGCGCCTGATATGACAACGGATGTGGTCGAGGTCGAGCCACCTCCGCTGCCGCAGCTTACAACAAGCAAACAGATGAGAACTGCTATCCGACAATACCAAAATTTCATCGAGAACCCTCTCTTTCGCGGCCAGCTTCAACCGCATCTTGGTGTAGATCAGATAATCTGGAATAGTGCAGCTTGCCTCATCATACAGGTAGCGCACACAGATGAGCGCGTCGCCATGTTCAGCAAGCAGTTTCTTTGTTCTCTTTTGCCCTGGTTTCAGCTTCAGGCGAGTTTTCAGATTGCATTCCCCTCTCGGATGACAGGCTTGACAAGGTCTTTAAGAAGGTAACGGTATCTGAAAGCAATTCTGCGAAATAAATACGAAAACTGCTGCCGGGAAAGAATACAACAGGTTAAAAAGGAGTGGTTCGATTATAGATATATTATACGAATTGTCAAGAATTTCGATGAAGTAATGACAGGGTATTCAGATGATTGTATTCTACTGCTTCCCGTCGATCGCCTTGCGCGCAAAGAGGTAGATGTTTTCCGTTATGATGCGGTAGCCCTCTGCCGTCGGATGGATGCCGTCAGGCTGGTTCAGCGACGGGTCGCCGGCCACACCCTGCAAAAAGAAGGGCACCAGGATCAGGCTGTGTTTTTTTGCAAGGGAGGGATAGATATCGGCGAAATCCTGCGTGAACTTTTGGCCCAGATTTCTGACTATCCGCATGCCGGCCAGAACCACGATTACGTTCTGCTGTTTCAGGATGCGTATGGTTTCGTCGAGGTTCTTTCTGGTCACGGCCGGATCTATGCCGCGCAGGCCGTCATTGGCCCCGGTCTCGAGGATGACGATGTCCGGCCGGAGTTTCATCACCCACTTGATGCGCGAGAGCGTGCCGCTGCTCGTTTCGCCGCTGATGCCCGCGTTGACGACCTTCCAGTCATATCCCGCATGCCGCAGCTTTTTTTCGAGAAGCGCGGGATAGGCCACTTCTTCATTCACGCCGAGCCCGGCAGTAAGGCTGTCGCCAACGGCAACGATGGTGCCTTTGGACCGCGGTTCCGAAGAAGGCGCGGCGTTGCTCTGCTCTGCGATGCCGGCGAGCAGCATGCACAGAGCGAGGATGAGCTGCATATACCGGATCAAAGAGATTTTCATAATTTCCCTCCCCGAAAGATCGAAACAAACGGCGTCTCTCGCAAAGGCGCAAAGGACGCCAAGAAAATCTTACACCACGGCTTGCTTTGGTTTTAAATCAAAAAATTTTTTACTCAAGGTTTCCTTTGCACCTGCGAGAGACGCTTTGCTTTTTGACCTGAATAAATACCTTTCCCCGTTTCACTCCTCCGCCTGCTCCCGCAGGAACGCCGCCGGTTTCTGGCGCAGGATCGGGACCGCCGCCCCCAGTCCCACGACCACTACCATGAGCATGGTCGCCAGAGCCATCACCACGCTGGTGCCGACGAACGGCTGGTATTCAATATCGAGCGCATAGGTGCAGACGATCCAGCCGGTTGTCTGGGCAATTGCTACGGCGATGCCGGCGCTGGCAAAGCCCGATAAGCAGGCTTTCCACGCCAAAGACCGCAAGCACGAACCTCCCCCGGGCGCCGAGGATGGTGTAAAAGACCGCCTCCTGGATCCGGGTGTAGCGCGTGGCGAACACGGAGCTGATGATGATCAGGATGCCTGCCACGACGCTGAAGAGGGTGAAGAAGTTGACGATCGTCGAAAGCCGCGCCATGATCTTCGAGAAGGCGGCGATGGTCCCGGTTACATCGATGACGCTCACGTTCGGGAAGGCGGCAACGATGCGGTTCTGGAGCAGGGAAACGCGCCCCTTTTCGACGCGCAGGGCGGTGAAGAGCGTCTGGGGCGCGTCCTGCAGCACCTCGGACTGGAAGACGAAGTAGAAGAAGGGCTGGAGCGACGCTTTTGTTCTTGTCCTGATGCTCGAGATCCGCGCTTCGACCGGTATGCCCTGGATGCGGAAGGTTATCCTGTCGCCGACCTTCATATCCCGCATCGTGAGCACGGTGTCGAGGACCGAGACCTGCGGCCCTGTCCAGTCCTTTCGATAGAGCGATTTCCCTGATACGATCCGTTCGTCATCCAGCAGGCTGTCCCGATAGGTGAGGTTGAACTCGCGGCCGAGGTTGTCGCCCCGCTTCTGATGTTCCTGTTCGCGGTCGATCGCGACATCGTTGATCGCCATGACCGTTCCCCTAACCAGGGGATAAAACATGGCAGGCATGCCGAGCTCTTCTCCAAAGCTTGCCAGTTGCGCCTGCTGGATGTCGATGAAAAAAACGTTCGGCGAGTCCGGGGGATAGGAGCTGACAAAGGTCGCATCAAGGTTCTTTTCAACGAGGGTGATCGAGAAGATCACGGCAAGCGAGGCAGCGAGCGTCACCATGATGGCGCGGGTGGCGTTCCGCGGACGGAACAGCCCCTTCAAGGCCTGCCGCAGCACCAGGTTCCCTGGGCGGAGCTTTCGCAGCAGCCGGAGGATGGCGGCAGCGCAGGCAAGGGAGGCGAGAATGAGCGCTCGCCACGCCGAGCACGAAATAGATCCCGGTCTTCACCTCCTGCAGCCGCCAGAGCACCATGCCGGAAAAGAAGACAGCAATGGCGCCGGCTAATAGCCAGGTATAAGCCTTCCGGCCCTCCTGTTCGGTCTTGTTGAAGATTGCCCGCGGTCTCACTTCCTTCAGCCGGAGCAGGGGGATGATCGTAAAGAGGACCACGACCACACATCCGAGAACGACCCCTTCGGCAATTGCCGCCCCTGATATGGCAAGCTCGATGCCGGCGGGAAGTAATCCGTGAAACAGGCCGGGCAGAAACCGCTCGAGCAGCATGCTTGCGCCGAGCCCGAGGAGCGTGCCGATCAGACCGAGGACCGAGACCAGGAGAAAATAATTCCTGATGATGAAGAAGCTTCCGGCGCCGACTGCCTTCATGACGGCAATGGTCCGCTCCTGTTCCGTCAAGAAAGGCGGTGAGCGAGCTCTGGATGCCGATGCCCGCCAAAAGCAGCGTAAAGATGCCGATGAGGTTCAGGAAAAAAAGAAAATTGTCAAAGAAGCGCTTTACTCCCGAATCAGCGGTGCGATAGGTCTCGACCCGTTCGCGGTCAGGCAGTGAAGCGGCCTTGAGCCGGAGCGCGATCTCGTCCAGGTCCTTCTCGTCCATGACCTTGACGAGGATCGTATAGTTCACGCGGCTGCCCTTGCCCACGAGATCAAGTGAGGCGAGGTCGCTGCCCGGGATGAAGACGCGCGGGCCGAGCGAGAAAAAGTTGACCGGCCGGTCAGGCTCCATCAGCACCACGTCGCTGATCGTAAAAGCGGCCCTGCCTATCCTGACCCGGTCGCCGATCCTCAGGTGCAGCCGGTCGAGCAAGGCCTGCTCAACGACAATGCTGCCACGCGTCAGCACGTCCCTGAACTGTCTTCCCGACGCAAGCTGCACGCTCCCGTAAAAGGGATAGCCCGGATCAACGACCTTCAGGTTCGACAGGAGCGACGCGTCACCTGTTGAGGTCCGAACGACGGAGTAAAACTCATGAACGCGCGCGCTTGCGACCAGGCGCTCTTTTTCCAGGACGGACAGTTGCCGAAGCAGCGGTTCCGAGAGCGGGGAATGGGCGTGGATGATGATGTCGGCGGCATGGAGCGCACGGGCGTCCTTCAGAAAGGACGAGTGGACGCTTTGGCTGAACCCGCTGAGCGAGACGAGGGTCACGAGCGAGAGGACCACGCAGAGAACGAAGATCGCTGCCTGGTGCAGGGAGCCGGTGAGCTGGCGCCGGACCAGACGGAATCTTACGCATGGCCGCTGCCCGAAGCGATCCTTCCGTCGCGCAGCAGCACGACGCGCCCGGCCTTTGCCGCGATCTCCCGGCTGTGCGTGACCAGGACCAGTGTGGTGTTGCGCTCCTGGTGGAGCTCCAGGAGCAGTTCGAGCACGGCGGCGCCGTTCATGGAATCGAGGTTGCCCGTGGGCTCGTCGGCAAAGATGATCCGCGGGTCGTTCACCAGCGCGCGGCAGATGGCGCAGCGCTGCTTCTCGCCGCCCGAGAGCTGGTGGGGAAAGCTTGCTGCCGCGGTCCGACAGCCCCACGCGGCGGAGGAGCTCCTCCGCCTTTTCCCGCGCGCGGAGGTCTCCCCGCAGCTCGGCGGGGAACATGATGTTCTCCAGGGCCGTGAGCGACGGGACCAGGTGGAAGGACTGGAACACGAAGCCGAAGAAGCTGTTCCGGAGCGGCGCCAGCTCGTCCTCCGAACAATCGGTAATGTCCCTGCCGTCGATCAGGACCCTGCCGCTGTCAACGCTGTCGAGGCCCGACAGGATCGAGAGCAGCGTCGATTTGCCGCTGCCGCTCTCGCCCTGGACCACGAGGAACTCGCCGTCCGCCACGGCAAGGGAGACCGAGTCGAGCACCGCGATCTTCCGGCTGCCTGCAGTATAGGTCTTGGAGATGCTGCGCGTTTCAAGGATCGGCATGGAAGCAATACTATCACGCTCACTGTTCCGAGTCAAATTTCGGGGGTTAACGCGTTGCGTGCAGTTTGGCAGTCATCAGCAGGGGCAGGTTTTAAACCTGCCCTGCGATCTCAAGGCTGCGAAGAGGCAAATACCGACGGTACTAATACTTTATGATGAGTATCTTGCATCTGCCGCCGATGGCGGGCGGATTTCCGCAACGTGCCGCTCCACCGGTGCTATAGTTAGTAAGTAGAAAGCCGGAGGAAGCAGAACAAACAGCAGGCAATGAAAACCGTCACGTATCTCTCCTTCGAAGTGAAAGGAGGACCCGGTCATGAAAAAAGAGAAGAGTATATTGACAAGATGACTGCCCAGCTTAAGGATTGGTCGAGAAAGATCGACGAACTGGAGTTCAAGGCGCGCGCTGCCAAGGCAGACGCCAGGATCACCTATGAGAACCGGATCCAGGACATGAAGGCCAAACGGGAAGCCGTTAGCAAAAGGCTTCAGGAGCTGAAAGGCGCGGGCACGAGGCCTGGGAATCCATGACAGCAGGCGTGGAAGCAGCCTGGGACGAGTTCAAGCATGCCTTTACCGAAGCAAAGGACAAATTCAAAAAAACGGGATAACATGGAGCGGCTTTTGACGATCTCGTTGAAGTATGACCTTTGTTCTTGCTTATCAGAAAAACTTTCGTCGGGGGTCCGCGAGGGACAGGTGCGCAATTTCGAGAATCAGAGGTGAGCATGAACAACGTGCTTTTAAACACCGGTGTGGTGGTTTTCATCATCTACGCAGTAGTCTCGATCGCTTACCAGGTGAGCGCCTATCGCACCGCAGTTGCTGTTCGGCAGTTCGTCACGCTGTCGTCAGGGGATCTGCTGGCAATGCTGGCTGAGCTCAGGGTAACGCTCGAGAACTTCAGAAAGATCAGCGATAATGTCACGGTCGTGACCGAAGACGTGCGGGAGATTACCTCGTCGGTCGCCAATCTCCAGAAGGAGGTGAGAACATTGTACGGCTTCATACGAGACACGGCCGGCGCTGAAGCAAGGGCGGACTTTGCGAGCCTCAAGGCAGGCATCAGGACCGGAGTAGCAACTCTGGTAAAGGATCTCAAAAAAAGAAAGGAGAGATGACCATGAAAGAAGAACTGGAAAAAATGGAAGTTGGGAGAAAAGGACGTTCTGTGGTAGTCCCCTTCCTGGTGGGCAGTCTCGTGGGAGCAGGTATTGCGCTCCTGTTGGCGCCTAAATCGGGAAGAGAAACGCGGGCGGACATAAAGGACCTTGCCGAGAAGACGAAGGATAAGATCGCTTCTACGGTTCAAAAGGCAAGGAGCTGTATAAGGAGAGCACGACCGCCCTCTCCGGCGCCATCGAGGCGGGCAAAGCCGCTTACACCGAGGAGAAGGAGCGCCATCTCAAATCAGCATAAGGCATCCGCGGCAGCACGTAGATGGTCAACGTATACGGACTGCGCCGGGTCGAAGAGAGGGAGCGCGCCATGAAGAAGAACATGGGAAATATGGACCGCAGCATCAGGGTTGCCGTGGCGGTGGCGATCGGGATCCTGTTTCTGGCGAACCAGATCACGGGTACGGTTGCGATCGTCGCGGGTGTTGTTGCGGTGGTCTTCCTGCTGACGAGCGCTGTGGGCTTCTGCCCGCTCTATTCAGTGCTTGGCGTCTCGACCATGAAGAAGCTACTAAGGCAACATAGTTGATTTCGGATCAGGCAACCGGCATGCAAAAGGCAAAGGGAGCAGGACGCTTTCTTTGCCTTTTTTTGCGCGCGGCCCCGCCGGAAGGCCGGGCTATAATTATCCGGAGGCTCGGAAAAGCCGATGACCTGTTTATTATGTAATGATGTAACTATATACATGACGCTGCTGTTTATTTTCCTGACTTTTGAACGTATGAATCGAATAGAAATCCTAGAGTATTACGTTTTCTGAAATTACGAACCCCCGTTGGATTTATAAATCGAGGGTCACCCGCGTATTCAGCAAGTCGGCTTCGATCTTTCTTTATTCCGACCGATGACGCTCGATCAAAAAGTCTACTTCGCATAGGATCATCCCATGATAATAAGGCAACCTATGAAAAAAGCATTTCTGTTTCTCCTCACCATCGTCACGTTCATCCTGGCCGTCGCATCGGGTGCGGGCGCCGAGGAGGTGTCGCGCCCGATCACGGCGTGGCCGCTGCTCTATCACAATGAGGAGCAGGGTCGGGCGGAGACGGATGCGCTTTTTTCCCTGTACCATTACGAGCGCAAGGACAGCTGGACCAGGTATTCCTTCGGCTATTTCATCTTTGCCACGGAAGGCGATCCGGCAAGGGACTTTCGCAAGACCAGCGTGCTCTGGCCCCTCGGCGTTTACAAGCGGGAAGGGGAACACTCGTCGTCTCACCTGTTCCCCTTCTATTGGCAAAAAGCTCTCCCGAGAGAAGTTACAGCGTTTTTTTTCCGCTTTACTGGGCAGGGGAGGGTAAAGACTACTCCTATACGCACCTGTGGCCTCTCTTCAGCAGGCAGGAGCAGGGGAGCTACCGCGAATACGGGACCCTCTATCCGCTGGTCCGCTTCGGACGGGACCCGGTGCAAGACATCACGCTCGGCCAGTTCCTGCTGTACTATCACAAGCGCGAGCAGAACAACTCGTTCACGACCGTCTTCCCCCTGTACGGCAGAAAGGTCGAAGGCCAGGAGAAGAAGACCTGGCTTTTCCCCTCTACTACAGCCAGAGCGACGCAGATTCCCTCCTGACGCTCGCGCCGCTCTACTATCACCGCAAGGAGCCGGGAAGCGATTCACTTCATCTGTGGCCGGTTTTCAGCAGGGAGGAGCAGGGGAGCTACCGCGAATACGGGGCACTCTATCCGTTTATCCGCTTCGGCAGGGACCCGGTGAATGACATCACGCTCGCCCAGTTCCTGCTCTATTATCATAAGCGCGAACAGAACAACTCGTTCACGACTATCTTCCCGTTGTACGGCAGGAAGGTCGAAGACGAGGAGAAGAAGACCTGGCTCATCCCGCTCTACTACAGCCAGAGCGACGCGGATTCGCTCTTTACGCTTGCGCCACTCTACTATCACCGCAAAGAGCCGGGAAGCGATTCACTCCATCTTTGGCCTCTCTTCAGCAGGCGCGGAGCAGGGGAGCTACCGCGAATACGGGGCACTCTACCCGCTGATCCGCTTCGGACGGGACCCGGAGAAAGACATCGAGCTCGGCCAGTTCCTGCTCTACTATCACAAGCGGGAAAAAGACAAATCATTCACCACGGTATTCCCGCTTTTACTGGAGCACGATCGCAGGAGCAAAAGAAGCAGCAGGTGCTCTTCCCGCTTTACTACCACCGTGAGGACGAAGAGTCGCTCATGACGCTTGCGCCGCTCTACTATCACCGCAAGGAACCGGGAACGAACACGCTGTCATCGTCTGGCCGCTCTACCGGCAGGCACGAAGCAGGGGACCTACCGTGAGCATGCGGTTCCTCTGGCCGCTGATCCGCTTCGGACGGGACCCGGAGCGGGACGTTACGCTCGACCAGTTCCTGCTTTACTACCACAAGCGGGAAAAGGACAGGTCATTCACCACGGTTTTTCCTCTTTTCTGGAGCACGATAGCGGGCGAAAAAAAGCAGCAGGTGCTCTTCCCGCTTTATTACCACCGCGAGGACGCGGACTCGCTTTTGACGCTTGCGCCGCTCTACTATCACCGCAAGGAGCCGGGCAGTGACTCGCTTTACTTCTGGCCCTTCTACCGGCTGTATGAAAAGGGGAGCTATCGCGAGCACGGGGTGTTCTGGCCGCTCGATCCGCTTCGGACGGGACCCGGAAAAAGACCTCGCGCTCGACCAGTTCCTGCTCTACTATCACAAACGGGAACAGGACACACTCATTCACCACTCTCTTCCCTTTCTGGTTCTCATCGCGAAAACCCCGGGCGGAATGGGACCTTACTGCTTCCGCTCTATTTTGGACGGAAAACGCCGGAGGAGTCGATGCGGATCGTTGCGCCGCTCTACTACCAGCGCGAAACGCCGGAGATCAGGCGTGAGGACGATCATCCCTCTCTATTACAGTAAAAAGGAGCCGGAAGGACATTTTCGGTATATTTTCCCGACCTATTTCTCGTCAGTAACGGGGACGACCAGGCTGCGCACGTTCCTTCCCTTCTACTTGCAGTACGACAGCCCCACGGTCGATTTTTCGGCCATCACCCCGCTGTACATGAGGCGGAAAACGGAAGAGAGCCGCGTTCACGACGCTCCTGCCGCTCTACTACGACTACGAGAGGAAGGACTTCGGTGTCACCGTCGGGGTCGCCGGTCTACCTGCGGTATCGAAGCGGGCCGTTCAGCTTCAAAACCAGTCTTTCCGCTGTACTACAACGTGGAGGACAAGGAAAAGCAGTCCGCCTTCACCTACTATTTCCCGTTCTATGGCGAGTACCGGCGAGGCGATGTTGTTTCTCGGCATTTCCTCCTCTTTCCCCTGTACTCCCGGTATGCGGACCAGGAACAGCAGCTCACCGGGTGGGACGTGCTCTGGCCGTTCTTCCACTATGAAGCTTCGCCGACAACGCGCTCGGTCAGGATCCCTCCGTTCTACTGGCACGGCTCCAGGCCGGACAATGCCTATACTGTTCTTTCCCGCTCTACTGGTCGTTCGACTCGGGGCGAAAACAGCTATCGGCACCTCATCCCCTTCTACGGGGTGCACCGGGAAGGGGACTGGTATAAAAAAACCTTCGTCCTCGGCCCGCTCTTCATGGATACGCGCGACAGCCGCGCCGGGCTCTCGCAGCAGGACGCCCTGCTCTGGCTCTACAGCAGGCGGGTGGAGAACGAGCAAAAGCTCTCCTGGCTGTTCCCGGTCTACTACCACCGGAGCGACGCGGACTCGCTTTTGACGCTCGCGCTGCCGGTGCTGCCCTATTATCACCGCAAGGAGCAGGACAAAGAGAAGCTGTCCGTCTTCCCGATCTACAGCATGCGCCGCGAAAAGACCTATACCGAGCATTCCTCCTTCTGGCCGCTCGTCCGCTTCGGACGAGACCCGGAAAAAGACCTCGCGCTCGACCAGTTCCTGCTCTACTATCATAAGCGGGAACAGGACCGGTCATTCACCACGGTCTTTCCTCTTTTCTGGAGCACGATAGCGGGAACAAACAAGCAGCAGGTGCTCTTCCCGGTTTATTACCACCGCGAGGACGCGGACTCGCTAATGACGCTCGCGCCGTTCTATTATCATCGGCGTGATCCGGGAATGAACACGCTTTACGTCTGGCCGATCTATCGGTGGCACGAAGCGGGGGGCTATCGCGAGCACGGGGTGCTCTGGCCGCTGATCCGCTTCGGACGGGACCCGGAGCGGGACGTTACGCTCGCCCAGTTCCTGCTTTACTACCACAAGCGGGAGAAGGACAGGTCGTTCACCACGGTTTTCCCCCTTTTCTGGAGCACGATAGCGGGAACAAACAAGCAGCAGGTGCTCATCCCGGTTTATTACCACCGCGAGGACGCGGACTCGCTGCTGACGCTCGCGCCGCTCTATTATCATCGCCGCGAGCCGGGAATGAACACGCTGTACGTCTGGCCGATCTACCGCTTGCACGAACAGGGGACCTACCAGGAACATGCGCTCCTCTGGCCGCTGATCCGCTTCGGACGGGACCCGGAGCGGGACGTTACGCTCGCCCAGTTCCTGCTTTACTACCACAACCGGGAGAAGGACAGGTCATTCACCACGGTCTTTCCACTTTTCTGGAGCACGATAGCGGGAGCGAAGAAGCAGCAGCTGCTTATCCCGCTTTATTACCACCGTGAGAACGAGGATTCGCTCCTGACCATCGCTCCGCTCTACTATCATCACAAGGAGCCGGGAAGCGATACACTCCATCTGTGGCCTCTCTTCAGCAGGCAGGAACAGGGGAGTTACATTGAATACGGGACCCTCTACCCGCTGGTCCGCTATGGACGTGATCCGGTACATGACATCACGCTCGGACAGTTCCTGCTGTACTACCATAAGCGCGAACAGAACGATTCGTTCACCGCGGTCTTTCCTCTCTACGGTAGAAAAGTCGAAGGGGCAGAGAAGAAGACCTGGTTCATCCCGCTCTATTACAGCCAGAGCGACGCGGACTCGCTCTTGACGCTCGCGCCGTTCTATTATCACAGGCGCGAGCCGGGAACGAACACGCTGTACGTCTGGCCGATCTACCGGTGGCACGAAGCGGGGACCTATCAGGAGCACGCGCTCCTCTGGCCGCTCATCCGTTTCGGCAGCGACCCGGAGCGGGACGTTACGCTCGCCCAGTTCCTGCTCTACTATCACAAGCGCGAGGGCACTGCCTCCCTGTCAACGGTTTTTCCCGTGTGGTGGCACCAGGAAAAGGACGAGAACAGGCAGCGGGACCTGACGCTCCTGCTTCACTGGTATGAGCGGGACGAGATGCGCGATGAGACCGACCTGTCCCTTCTGTGGCTGGTGCCGCCGAAGATCAGTCTTTTCCACTATAACCGGAGAGGAGTTGTTGAGCAGCACAGGCTTTTCCCGCTCTATTCCTATTCCTTTGACCGGGAACAGGACGCCATGAGCTGGTCCGTGCTGTGGTTCCTGTTCTCGTACAGCAGCGAGGGGGAGTTCGTGAAGCAGACGGGCTTCCTCTGGAAGGTCGTCTCCTATGAGCGGAAGGACGCCGAGACGAGCGATTTCCGGTTCCTCTGGAGGGTCATCAGGAAGAGCGCTACGCCTACGTCCTCGATCTTTGAGTTCAATCCCTTCTATTATACTGAGTCGGAAGAGGGCAAGGGCTCATACTGGGCGATCCTGGGGGGGCTGTTCGGCGTGGAAACCACGCCTGAGCATAAGAAAAGATACAGGGTGTTCTGGCTCTTCTGAGGGAAGGGCGGCAGGCGGATCGTTCGTTCATGAACCGTGCATCAAAAGACAAAGGGAGCCGATAGCTCCCTTTCGTCTTTTTCAGGCGATGCGATCGTTACTTCTTTTTATCTTTCTTCGGCTTCTTAACTTCCTTTTTTGCTCCCTGACGCGACTGTGCCATTGTTCCTCACCTCTTTCGTCTATAAGATGTATATGCCCGCAACCAAAGCGTTCGTCGCTATACCGCTAACATAATATAAGAAAGAGCGGGAAGATGAAAGAAAAAAATTGAGTTGTACAGCTCATCAGTTCTTTCTGTCCTGGTAGCCGGGCTCAGGCAGACAGATCGGGCAGTATGGTTCCCCCTGGTCCAGGGGGCAGACGTGGCTTCAGCCACAAAAACAGACGCATTCCTTTGGCGGCTGGTGTCACAAATTCCGCAGAGATTTCCCGCGTTCTCGTTCATGCGCTATCATAACGGGTTCTCGCGGCAATTTCAAGTGTAAGGCTGATGACTGTCACCGGGCAGAGTCAAGGGCGTCTCTCGCCAGGACGCAAAGGTCGCAAAGGAAAGCGCCTTCGTAATATAGTTGAGGAAACAGACTTATCTTCAAGAACGCGAAGAAGAACCTTATCTGGAGAAATGGAAAAGGCTACCCTTTTTCGATTTCGGTTTTCCCGTCATTCCCGCGCAAGTGGGAATCCAGGCTTCTCAGGTTGTTACAGTATCCCCGTTTTCACGGGGATGACGAATCAGGCTGCAAGTGAGGTCTTTTTTAACAGCCTGTTAAAGCGAGTTTCGACACATTGGGAATTCGAATGCGGAAAAAATTATCCTTGCAGTGCAGCTCAATGCGATATACAGTAATGCCATTATGACACCGAATGACGTTCTCAAAAGAGTGCGCTACGCCCTGAACCTCAACGATCCGACCATGCTTGAAATATTCAAGCAGGGCGGGCATACTATCGAACTGGCCGGTCTGAAGAACCTCCTGAAAAAGGAGGACGAAACAGGATATGTGGCCTGCAGCGATACGGTGCTGGGGGCTTTTCTGGACGGGCTCATTGTTCATAAACGTGGCAGGAGAGAAGCTGAACCGGGGCAGATGAAAAGGCCTGACCAGCCGCTGAACAATAATGCCGTTCTGCGGAAGATCAGGATCGCCCTGGAGCTGAAAGAGGGCGATATGCTCGCCATCCTGAAGCTGGGAGAGGTGGTTATCTCAAGCTCCGAACTGACCGCCTTTTTCAGGAAAAAAGACCACAAAAACTACAAGGAATGCGGCGACCAGTTCCTCAGGAGCTTTTTGAAAGGCCTGGCCCACCGGTATCGGCCGAAATGAGTTGTCTTTCGTGACGAACCTCGCGGACTACTGCCACAACACCGCCTCACCCCTACCTGTTCATTAATTCAGCCTGAGATTCGTTTTTCGAGGCAAGAGTGCTTGCAACTAACCGCAACTTGTTGTTCATACTAATCAATGCTCCTTATATTGAAAAAGGTTGTATTCTAAAAATCATTGTGGCCTATAAACTCTTTTTGATTTCCAACTGCCAAATTATGGCTATCGATTCATTAAGGCCGTAGCGTTTTCGGACAGTTTCTTAACTTCATAAAAATTAACCATTTGATTTCACATGATAAAAAAAAATCAATTGATGGTATAAAAATTGCAAAATTATGCAAGGCAGATCGCTATAAACTTGTGATTATCTGTTATGATGTGCGGACAGTCTTGATCAAGGCACCGTTCAACTCCGACGAGGTCGCACCGGATCGACCTCCAGATTGCTGCATTAAGTAGCCAAACTATACGCAAAAGTAACTCTTTGTTGCAGTTTTAAAACAACGCAGAAAAATTTCTTGACAGTAAAACATGGTTATATTATTGTCGCACTGAACAAAAAAATGCATTGGTTCATCTGACCATTCTGGATTAAAGCTGCTCCTTCGTATTTCAGAATTCCTGCATATCCGCATTCCCGTGCCTCCCAGGCACAGTGTTACTCATCACTACCAGCGAATTATCATACTGCATTGTGTTCACATAACGCCGGCAGTCACTCGCGGCGGATGCAACCTGTGACGGCCTTAAATGTGGACCACGAGGCTGATGATTATTATCGTGCTTTCGTTTACTCAAAACAGCCGCGACAGCCGGTGTTGCCGAACGCCGATACTGTCTCAGAACTGAAAAATCCTATGCTGGAAACAGGAGGTATGCCATGACGACAGCGGGGACCATGGAGACTACGCAATATCTGACCTTTAATCTGGATGCTGAAACGTTTGCGATCGATATTTCACAAGTCCGTGAGGTGCTCGATTTCACGTCGATAACCAGGATTCCCAGGACCCCGGAATTCATGCACGGGGTGATAAACCTCAGAGGCAGAGTGGTGCCCGTCGTGGACCTTCGTCTTAAATTCGGGATGCCCAGGACCAAGATGACGGTCAGCACCTGCATCATCATCGTGGAGGTGGCGATCGATGATCAGCCGACAGTGCTGGGTGCGCTCGCTGATTCCGTACAGGAGGTGATGGATCTTGAGCAGGACAGCATTGAGCCCCGGCCCAGCATCGGGACGCTGGTGAACACCTCGTTCATCAAGGGCATGGGCAAGCGGGAGAACCGTTTTGTTATCATTCTGGACATAGAAAAAGTTTTTTCAGGACAGGAGCTATCCATTTTACAGGCACATAAAACAACGGAGTGACGCGCCCGCCTGACAGGGGATATTGCAGCCATGGCTGTGGAAATGTCAGATGGCCGGAACCATGAATAAAACAGTGAAACGGGAAGCGGATTTTAAAAAATAAAAAAACTGATAAAAGGAGAAAAATCATGAAAAAGACTTGGTTGATAGGCAGTGTGGTTCTTATTACCGCGTTCCTGCTCGGGGTGGCTC
Organism: Nitrospirota bacterium; assembly: GCA_963836175.1. Lineage (GTDB taxonomy): Bacteria > Nitrospirota > UBA9217 > UBA9217 > UBA9217 > GWC2-56-14. The sequence goes on along the minus strand of CAWIIS010000004.1, from coordinate 183,160 downwards.
CTGCGCAAAAAATAAGTTATACGGGATGCGGTATCGTGAAGCTTGCCTTCATGGAACAACTGGCGGCTAAATTCAAGGAGCTGCACGGAATAGAGGTGGACGTACAGGGCGGCGGCGCTACACTCGGCATCAGGGACATTGCTTCCCGTAAGAAAAACCTGGGTGGAACATGCCGACATGCTGTGGATGAGCCTGAAGAAAAAGGAGTGACCCTGCATCACGTTGCATGGGACGCGCTGGTGGTGATCGTCCACAAGTCAAATCCCGTGGATTCCATTACCGTGCAACAGCTGAAAGCCGTGCTGGAGGGCAGGGTAAAGGACTGGGGCGCTTTGGGAGGGCCGTCCAATACGCCGCTCAAGTACTACGATCGTGACGAAAAAAACGCGGGTGTGACATTAATGGTGCGGGAAATCCTGTTCCATGATCCCAATAAGAAATTCGTCACTGCCGCGCAGTTCGAGGACAGCGGCCCCATGGAGAAGGCCATTGAAAAGGACAAATGGGCAGTGGGCATCACCGGGATATCAAGCGCGAGAAAACGAGATGTGAAGATACTTCGCCTCAATGGCATCGATACTTCGAAACAAAATATCGCATCCGGGAAATATCTTCTGTATCGTCCCCTCTATCTCGTGACAACCGAAACGCCGGACCAGGCAAGCGCTAAATTCATTGAATTCGCAAAAGGCAAAGAGGGCCAGGAAATTATCAGCCAGCAGGGGACGGTAAACCTCCGGGAAGGCGCCAATCTCTGGAAGCTGTATCGCAAGCAGATCCAGGAGTGATGGTGAATGCATAAATTAATTTCTTAAAATTGCCGGACCCCGGCATTTTAAGCCGGGCATTCAGATTTACCAATAAAAGTATTAAGCGCAACATTAGTATGATACGAAGAGGAGGATCAGCGATGAGGTTGACTATTGTTAACAAGACGTACATAGCCATTGCCATATTGAGCGTAGTGCTGATAGGGCTGGCTATCTTCGTCGAGGTTAAAATCAGCGAAACCAAACGTGGGCTTGCGCATGTAAGCGATCAAACCCTGTTCCAGTCCCTGATCAACCAGCGAGTGCTCGATCATTTCAAATGGGCGGACGCGCTTGCCGTAGACTCAATTCTTTTCGGAAAGGAGTTTACCGGGCAGCTCGATCACACAAAATGCGCTCTTGGTTTGTGGTACTACAGTTATACGCCCGACAAGGAACTGGAGGGCCTTTACAAGACCCTCGAAAAGCCGCATGCAAACCTCCATGCAACAGCTGCAAAGATAACGAATGCCCTCAAAGATGGAAGGGCCGATATCGCCATGGACACGTACGAGACCGAAACAGTCCCCGCATTGAAAGAGACCCACGAAATCCTCACGGAATTAAGCGAGAAAGCGAAGAGCATTTCGGAGAGGGTATTGGGCGATATGGAGAAAGCGCAGCGCACCATGGAGCGTATCTTTATTGCCGTCTTTGCCGGGGTCGTGGGATTGCTTTTTGTCGGAACGACCTTTTTTCTGGCGAGACCTCTCAAAAAGAGTCTCTCCTCCATATCGAACTGGGTCGCCACGATATCGGAGGGCGATCTCAGGAACAGCATTGCTGTAAAAACCGACGATGAGCTCGGAGACATCGCGACCAAACTTAACAGCATGATCGAAAACATCCGCGAAACCATCACCGGCGTCAAGCTTGCGGCGGAAAACGTCAACGCGGGCAGCATGCAGCTTTCGTCCGGCGCGGACCAGTTGTCGCGGGGCACGACGCAGCAGGCGGCATCGGCCGAGGAAGCCTCCTCCTCAATAGAGGAGATGAACGCAACCATCAGGCAGAACGCGGACAACGCCCACCAGACAGAAAAAATCGCCATTAAATCCGCCGCGGACGCAACAGAAAGCGGCAACGCAGTGTCCGAGACGGTCGGCGCCATGAAGGAGATTGCGGCAAAGATCTCCATTATCGAAGAGATCGCCCGTCAAACGAACCTTTTGGCATTGAACGCGGCGATAGAAGCGGCCAGAGCCGGCGAGCACGGCAAGGGCTTTGCGGTGGTGGCAGCGGAAGTCAGAAAGCTTGCGGAGAGAAGCCAGGCCGCGGCCGGCGAAATCAGCCAGCTTTCGATCACGAGCGTGGAGGTTGCCGAGAAAGCCGGGCACATGCTGGCAAAGCTCGTCCCGGACATCCAGAGGACGGCTGAACTGGTACAGGAGATCAGCTCGGGATCAAAGGAGCAGACAGTGGGGTCCGCCCAGATCAACTCCGCGATACAGCAGCTGAACCACGTCATCCAGCAGAACGCGGGAGCAACAGAGGAGATATCGGCCACAGCCGAGGAGCTATCCTCCCAGGCCGAGCAGCTCCGCGGCACGATCGCATTCTTTAAGGTGGAAGAAGGTGCGGACGCTGCGTCGCGATCGGCTTCGATGAAAAAGTTGATTGGAGGGCGGCCGTCACATGGCGGGCAGTTTGTCACTCAACAGAAAGCGATAGCGGCCGTAGCAGCAACAGCGCACAAAGGGGTTGAAAAAGGGAACGGTGACCATCGGGACTCGGAGTATTCAAAATATTAGCTGGCACAAGTGCCGAAAGAAAAAGAGCGAGGGGAGAGCTGGTCGTATGACCAGCCCTCCCTCATCAAACAGTGAATGCGGTCTTCCCGCTCACGGTTTTCCGAAGTTCTTCACCTTCCGAAACGCTGTAATCCTTTGACGCTATAATCCGGGAAAGCCTGCGCTTAAGGCATATCCGCTAAACGAGCTCCCCGCTCCGGAAAGAGCTCTTGCGCAGACAGCCTCTTTCTTATACAATCACGCTATGTCGATGCATTTGACTGCAACGAACCTCACCCGGCACCGCACCATCAAGGAGGCACGATCATGGAGGAAGCTCGAACCCGGAGCACACCCGGAAGCCTGGAGCCCCTGAACAGGTTTGTGCTTGTTGTTGACTGCGACGCCCGGAACCTCGTGCTCATGTCCATGATCCTCCAGCGCCTCGGGTACCATGCCTGCTCCGCCCTTGGCGTCGGGAATGCCCTCGAGATCGCGTCAGCCTCCGCCCCTTCCCTGATCGTGACCGAGCTGCACCTCAAGGGACTGAGCGGCCTGGACCTGCTGCAGCATGTCAGGCAGCTCGACCGGACCGCTGCCGTACCCGTCATCGTCATGACTCACGACCTGGCGCCCGAGATCGAACAGCAGTGCCGGCGGGCAGGGGCACTGTCCTGCATCAGCAAGCCCGTCCAGGCCAACGAACTCTACGAGGCCCTTCAGCCCGTGCTCGAGCCAGGATCGCGCCGCAGGGACGTTCGTATCCCCACCCGGCTGTCCGTGCTCGTGAATGACCGGCCCCTCGACTGCGTGGACGGCGAATGCGCCACGAACCTCTCGGCGAACGGCATGTACCTGCGAACGCTCCAGCCCTATCCCGAAGGTTCCGAGGTCGTGCTGCGGGTCAGCCTCCAGGAGGAAACGGTCCGCGCCGAAGCCCGGGTCGTCTATTGCCAGTCTCCGGACGACGATTCCTCCGGCATGTGGGGCATCGGGGTGCAGTTCGTCAGGACCTCTCCCGGCGCCAAAGAGATCATCCGCAGGTTCATCAACGACGAGGTTTCCTTCGGCATCCTTCCCGCCATGGACGATTGATCCCGGAGCAGGACCAACGTGTATCTCCCGTGCAGTTTGTTCAAGAGTTGCGTATACGCTTCGTTCACGTGACGAATGGTCAGACCGGACCGGGCCGCGGACCAGCTTCCGGCTTTCCGGAAGGCGTCTCTTCCAGCGCTTCCATAATGATGCGCTCCACTTCCGTTCTGTCGAGGACCTCTTCTTTCATGAGCGCCCCAGCAAGAAGTTCGAGGACCTGCCTGTTCCGGGTGAGGATGTCCATGGCCCTTCCTTCGGCCTCCTGCATCAGCCGCTGGATCTCCTGGTCCATGATCCAGGCCATTTCCTCGCTGTAGCGCTTGGGCTGCGCAAGCTCCATTCCCAGGAAGGGGTGCTCTTCCCCTCGCCCGAGGCTCATCGGCCCGATCTTGTCGCTCATGCCCCACTGGGCCACCATCTTCTCCGCAAGCGCTGTCGCTTCCTTCAGGTCGTTCTGTGCCCCGCTGCTCATGTCGTTGAACGCAAGCTGCTCGGCGCACCTGCCGCCGAGGGCGACGGCCAGCCGGTTCATAAGATAGGCGCGGGGATAATAGTGCCGGTCCTCCTCCGGCAAAAGCTGGGTGACGCCCATGGCCATGCCCCTCGGGATGATGCTCACCTTATAGATCGGGTCCGTGCCCGGCAATTCCCTGGCAACGAGTGCGTGGCCCGCTTCGTGATAGGCGGTGATCTTCTTTTCCGCGTCGGTGATCGTCTCCTCGCGCACGCCGCCCATGAGGATCGTGTCCCGCGCCTCCTCGAAGTGCCTCATGGCGACCATGCTCTCGTTCTTTCGAAGCGCAACGAGAGCCGCTTGGTTCGTAAGGTTTTCAAGGTCCGCACCGGTCATGCCCGGCGTGCCGCGGGCAATGGTTTCAAGGTCCACGTCAGCGGCAAGCACCTTTCCCTTTACGTGGACCTCGAGAATGGCCTTGCGCTCCTTCCATCCCGGACGGTCGACCACAATGTGCTTGTCGAACCTGCCCGGCCGCAGGAGCGCCGGGTCCAGCACATCGGGCCTGTTCGTCGCGGCCATGACGATGACCTCCTCATGGGGGTCGAACCCGTCCATTTCGCTCAGAAGCTGGTTCAACGTCTGCTCGCGCTCGTCGTGCCCTCCTCCCAGGCCCGCGCCGCGTGTGCGTCCCACAGCATCGATCTCGTCGATGAAAATGATGCTCGGATGAGAATCGCGCGCCTTCTTGAACATGTCGCGCACCCGGGAGGCGCCGACGCCGACGAACATCTCTATGAACTCCGAGGCGCTGATGCTGTAGAAAGGCACCCCCGCCTCGCCTGCCGCGGCACGGGCAAGGAGCGTTTTCCCGGTGCCGGGCGGACCGATGAGCAGAACGCCCTTGGGAACCCTGGCGCCGATCTTTGCATATTTGGAGGGGTCCTTCAGATACTCAATCGATTCCCGGAGCTCTTGCTTGACATTGTCCAGCCCCGCCACGTCCTTGAACGTCACCTTCGGCCGCTTGACGTCGTACAGCTTGGCCTTGCTCTGGCCGAAGGTAAAAAGACCGCCCGCTCCGCCCTGGATCTGCTGCTGGGCGCGGCGCATCATGAAAAACCAGAATCCGAGGATGAGCACCCAGGGCAGCAGGCCCAGCACAAAATTCCATATCAGCGAGCCCTCCTCGGGTTCTATGGTGATGGCGACTTTATCCGCGTCGAGCCGGGCCAAAAGGTCCTGACCCTGGAAGGTCGGGAGGTGCGTCGTGAAGTACTGAATCGCAGCCGACTTTGTCGAAGTGGCGAGGGCGAGCTCCGTTTTTTTTACGAACTCGCCGTTCACCCGCAGATTGCGGATGGAGACGGATTTTATATTTGATGCGTTGAGCTGCTCCATGAACTGGCTGTAGGAGATCGTAGAACGCCGGGGGCCGGAAGGAAGCGACGATACCTGCCAGATATACATGGCCGCGATGACGAGGACGATCGCTATGATAAAGCGGCCCTGGGGGCTCTTGAGCTGGCCTGTTTTGTCTTGACGGGGTTCCATAATTCTATTCTAGCATAGGCTTTGCGTTGTGCGGCAATGCCTTGTATTGTGTTGGATTAAAGGCTTGGGTTCGCGCAGAGACGCGGCGCAGAGGAGGACAGACAGCAAAAGATGCGAAAAACGGAATTAACCTGTGGGTCATCTGTTCAAATGATTTTCTCCGGGTCCCTTCTCCCGGTCTTTTCCGCGAGCTATACTAGTGATGAAGTCGTAAAAACTAATAATTCACCACGCTGAGACGCGAGAAAAGCATGTTGAAAATAAAAGGTTTATCTCTGTGCCTCCGACTAGTCTTAGCTCGCCAAGCCCTGTCTGTCCTAAGACGGGTCATCTCGCCTTGTGACACATAAAGGAGAACCATATTGAACAGCCTGCCGCGGAATAAGACATGCTTCGTCGGCGTGAACATCGGCGCCATAACGGTGAAGGCTGTGGCTTTCCGCGGGGACGACGTCTTCTCCCGGGTCGTGACGCATCAGGGCCGGCCGATGGAGGCGCTTGTGGAACTGCTGCGCGGGAAGGATTTCGGCAGAGCCGATTACTTCGGCGTTTCCGGCAGCCGGGGCCACATCACCGAGGTTGCCGCCATTCAGCGGGCCTTGGCCGAGACCCGGAACGATTTTGACGCCGTGGCTTCGCTCGGCGGCGAGTCCTTCCTGGCCTACCTCCTGACGGACGGCAGGATCGCGAACGTGCTATCGCACAATAAATGCGCTGCCGGAAGCGGCGAGTTCTTTGTGCAGCAGATCGGGCGGATGCGGCTCGGCATGGAGGAAGCGATCGAGCGCTCGTTCCTCGGCACGGTCGTGCCCCTGGCGGGCCGGTGCTCGGTCCACTGCAAATCGGACATCACGCACAAGCTCAACCGGAACGAGGCGAGCACCGAAGACATCCTGCATACGCTGCATGACCGCATGGCCGACAAGGTGGTCTCGCTGCTCGAACAGGGACAGCGAGAGCTCAAACGGGTGCTCGTCATCGGCGGTCTGTCCCGGAATGCAGCCATGCTCGCGGCGCTCCGGGAGAAGCTTCCCGCGGCGGAATTCGTCGTTCTTGCCGAAAGTCTGTTTTTTGAAGCCTGGGGCTGTGCCCTGCTCACCCGGGACGACCCGCGCTATCGTTCGCCGGAGATTTCGCTCCAGCCGGTCCTGGACAGTGCTCCTCCGCTCGGCCGTTATGCGGACCGGGTGCGGGTCATCTGCGCCGCCGCGCGCGCCAGGCCCCTCCAGAGGGCTTGCTGGTGCTCGGCCTTGATGCCGGATCGACGACGACCAAGGCGGTCCTGCTCGATCCCGCGACGCGGGCGGTGGTCTCCTCGCACTATACCCGCACGCGAAGCGATCCCGTTGCTGCGACGCGCGAATGCCTCAGGGCCATGGCAGGTGAGGCCGGCAATCTCCGCATCGGACTGGTCGGGACCACCGGCTCGGCCCGGGAGCTTATCGGGGCCTACCTCGGCACCGACCATGTGTACAACGAGATCTCGGCCCATGCCGCGGGCGCGACCCACTTCGACCCTGAGGTGGACACCATCTTCGAGATCGGCGGCCAGGACGCCAAGTACATCCTGCTCCGGAACGGCGTGCCGATCGATTACGCCATGAACAACGCCTGCTCCGCCGGCACCGGCTCGTTCCTGGAAGAGAGCGCCCAGGGCGACCTCGGCATCACGGTCTTTGACATCGCCGGTGCGGCGCTCTCCGCGCCGTCTCCGGTGCAGCTCAAGGCGACCTGCGCGGCCTTCATCAATTCCGACATCCGCATCGCTTTCCAGCAGGGCCAGTCGCGCGAAAACATTGTCGCCGGCCTGGTCTATGCCATTGCTGCAAACTATCTCACCAAGGTCAAGGGCCCGCGCGTCGTCGGCAAAAAGGTGTTTCTGCAGGGCGGTGTCGCCCTGAACCGCGCCGTGGGCCACGCTTTTGCGCAGAGTGTGGACCGCACGGTCGTGATCCCGCCCGACCCGGAACTGATGGGGGCGCTCGGCGTGGCACTGCTGGCCCTCACGCGGTCCCAGAACAACTTGACTTCGCAACAGACCTGCTTTCGCTGGCTGCTGCGGAGATGAAGTCGCCGGGCCGCTTCATCTGCAAGGCCTGCGGCATGCATTGCAGCATCGACCGCTTCGAGGTAGCCGGCCGGCGCTTCCCCTTTGGCGGCCGCTGCAGCCTGTACGAAAACGCATGGAAACGGAACGCTCATGTTGTTCCTGCGCCGGACCTGGTGGGACAGCGGGCGGAACTGATCTTCGGCACGAACCCGGGAGCAAAAGACAAGCAGGCGATTGAACCAGGCACGGCAGCGCATCGGGATCCCGCGAGCGCTCTTAACGCACTCGCTCTTCCCGCTCTATTCGATCTTTTTATACAGCCTCGGCATGGACGTGGTCCTGTCCGACGTCGATCCGCGGGGCGAGCTGAAATCCTATTCCGGGTTCTGCTTTCCTGCGCAGACAGCGCACGGAGCGATCCTGGACCTTATCAAACAAAAGGTGGACCTCGTGTTCCTGCCGCACGTGAAGCGCATGCCGAAATCCGGACCCTGCCGCGATTCCTATCTCTGCCCGATCACCCAGGCCAGTCCCTTTTTCCTTGCCGCGGCCTTTCCGGAAGTCCGCTTTCTTTCGCCGGTCCTCGATCTCACGCAGGGTTACGAATGCGGTCCTGAGCTTGAGGAGCTGTTCGCGCAGGAGTTCGGGATGCGGCGCGAACGGGTCCAGCACGCCTGGGAGGCGGCAAAGAGTGCCCAGCTGCTTGCAGAAGAGGCCATGCGCGAGCTGGGACAGAAGGCGCTTGCCCTCGCGCTCTCCGAAGGAAAGCCAACGATCGTGCTTGCCGGCCGCAGCTACAATGCCTACGCAGCCGAGGCTTCCCAATCGATCGGCAGGAAGCTATCGAGCATGGGCGTGGCAGCCATCCCCGCAGACTGCCTGGCGCCGATCGAAGAGGGGCCCTTTGCGTGGCATTTCTCGAACCAGATACTGAACGCCATGGCATTGGCGAAAAAACATCCGAACCTGTTCCTGGTCTGCGTCAGCAATTTCAGCTGCACCGTGGACGCTTTTACCCACGCCGAGGTGGCGTCCGGCATGGGCGCAAAGCCCTACCTGATCCTCGAGATCGACGCGCACACGGCCGACGCCGGGATCCAGACCCGCATCGAGGCCTTTTTTGACATCGTTCGCAACTATCAGGCCGCGCCGGTCGTTCAGGCCGCAACCTTCTCCCTCTGCCGTATCGGCGGCAACAACGAGGTCATCGGGACCAACGGCGAGTCGGTATCCATGAACGACCCGCGCGTTACCTTCTATTTCCCCAATTTTTCCGAATTCCATACGCAGGCCATGGCCATGGCGTTCCGGTGGATGGGGCTGCACACCGGCGAGCTCGCTCCGCTCGACCGGAGCCAGCTCGAACGGGGCCTCCAATATACGTCGGGCCGCGAATGCCTTCCCCTGCCGCTCTGCATCGGACAACTGCTGAAGATCAACGAACAGCGCAGGCCCGGCGAGCTTGCCGGATTTTACATGCTGAAAGGCGGCGCTCCCTGCGTGCTCGACGCCTACCTGGGTTTTCTCAGGCGGTTCATCGCGGAGCAGCAGCTCGCCGACCTGTTCCTGTTCGTTCCGACGGAGGAGAACGGCAGGAGCGCCATCGACAGAATAACGCTCGCGAAGCACACCGCGCTCGCGCTTCTGGTGGCGGACCTCCTGGTGGAGATCGAGCACGTTCTGCGCGTTGCCGGCGACGAAGGCAGCCTTGACCGGCTCGGGCAGCTGTGGCGGCAGTTCGCTGTCGCAACAGATTCGGAGGCCCGGTTCCAGGCAGACCTTCCCGGATTGGTCCGGCAGATCGCGGCGCTGCCGCGCATCGGTGAGCCGCGCGCTTGTCCCAAGGTCCTTGTCATGGGCGACTTTTTCACCCGCTTCAGCCCGTTCTTCATGGACGGCGTACGGGACCTCTATACCGGGCAGGGCATCATCCTGAAGCCCGTTGATATGACCGATCTTCTCCAGTATCACACTTACTACGGCGTGGCGGATACAGCGAGCAACTGGGGCATGAAGCCGGGCGGCCTGGCGACGCTTGCCAAGGCCTGTTCGCGGATGTTCCAGCGGGACGGCAAGAAGTATCTGCAGCACTGGATCGCCTACCAGCTGGGGAAGCGGATCGAGGACAACTACCGGAGCCTCTTTGCGAAGACGGGCCTGCTCGTGGCCGGCCCCAATAACGCGGCGTCTCTGTTCGAGAAGGCCGCAGGTCATGTGTCGCCGGGGATCTACGGCGAGATCACCCCGACGATCGGCCGGGGCCTGGAGGCCGAGGCCGACGGCTACGACGGGATCATCATCATCGGGCCGTTCAACTGCCTGCCGTTCCGCATCTCCGAGGCGATCCTGAAACCGCTCAGCATCAGGCAGGGGATGCCGGTGCTGACCTACGAGAGCGACGGCTATGCGGTTTCGCCTTCGATCCTCCGGCAGGTGGACGTCCATATCCAGCAGGTGCTTGCGCACGCGGCCAGGACCTGTACGACAGTGGTATAGAAGCTAAGGCAACACTTGTGTTTCAGCCGGAAAAGATGCTTTGTCTGCGTGGTTTGGGGCCATGCTAAAGATCAAGAGGACAAAGTGCTCATCCGCAAACCATCACCACGGGAGGCAATGACCATGAAAAGCAGAGCTCTTAAAGCAGCAGCGTTATTGTTGGGGATGTTCGTGCTCTTCACCTGCCCCGCCACATTCGCGGCGAAAAAAGCGGGAGGCGCTCTGGTGACGCCGAAGGCGTTCGAATTGAAGCTCGCTATGCGGGACCTCTGGGTCGGCCATATCTTCTGGATCAGGAACGTGGTTTTGGAGACCAGGGCGGGCAACACTGAAGCCGCCAAGACAGCAGAGACCAACGTGGTGGAGAACGCGAGGGCCATTGCCGATGCCATCGTTCCGGTCTACGGAAAGGAAGCCGGGGACAAGCTCTTTGATCTTCTTGCCGGCCACTACGGGGCGGTCAAAGGCTACATGACCACGACTTTTGCGGGAGATGAGGGCTCAAAGGGCGCATCTGTGGATAAGATCAAGGCGAATGCAGAGGAGATCGCCGCATTCCTGAATTCGGCCAACCCGAAGATCTGGCCCAAGGACACGCTGATGGGTCTGCTCATGGCCCACGGCGTGCATCATGTTGCCCAGATCGACCAGGTCAACAGCAAGGACGTTGCTGCCGAGGCAAAGACCTGGGATGATATGAAGAGACACATTTACAAGATAGCCGATGCCCTGGCGGACGGCATCGTGAAGCAGTTCCCCCAGAAGTTCTGAGTAACTATTCAGCGCATTATGCGCAGGGGGCTGCGCGGTCGGTACGATCGGCGCACCGGCTGCTCTCCAGGAAAAGGGGTGATGCACTATGTTTGTTCGGGATTACGAATGGTACGTCAGGCATCTGACGGAGCACGTCCGCATGAGACCCGAGGACGTTGTTATTGTGGAGGACATCGCAGCGTGGTGCACGGAGCACGGCATCCAGGAGCGGGACAGGGACAAACCGCTCAAGCTCGTGTCCGGGAACGGCGCCGGCACGCACATGCTCATCGCCGCGATGATACCCGACCAGGTCATAGAGGAAAGGATCAACGCCCTCCGGATGCGGAACCAGCTCAAGAGTGTGGCTTTCGACCGGGCGGACCTGCTCAATTCAGCGACCAGGAAGCTTTCCTATCTTTTTCTGAAGGAATATGCATCGAGTATCCCTGATCTGGCAGGCGACGAACTGGCTTCCGACGAATGGGTGTTCGAGCAGATGAAGTGGTTCGGGATGTTCAACCCGTAGAAGCGTCTCCTGATCATCATTGCTGAGGACACATAAAAAACTGTCCCGGGTTAATCCAGAAATCACAGCTGGCTGCAAAGCGCCGAACTCCACTTTGGCGCGGAAGCGACCGGCATTTTTGCCTTCGACATCACGATGCCGGCTTCCGAAAAGGTTGCCGTGCTTTCGCTCGTAAACTCATTGTTCGTGATCTTCCAGATCAGATAGGATCCGCTCGTAATATCTCCGTTGGCGTCAAAATCCACCTTGCCCGAAGCGCCTTCGTAGTTTATGTCGGTCCCCGCGGCTATTTTTGCCTTTCCATCGGCGAACTGGGCCACATTAACGGTATCGCCGTCCTTTGAAACTTCCAGAAGCTTTGCAGCTACATCCGTTGCCGCGGTCGAATCGGCTTTCAGCATTGCGTAGGCGATCAGATACACGGCATCGTATGCGTTTGCGGTATAGATCGGCGGATCGATCCCGAACCGGGCCTTATAATTTACGGAAAAAGTTTTGTAATTCACTTCATCAAGCGGCGGACTGGACGCGGTGCCTACCATGCCTTCTACGACGTCCGCATCCGCGTTGGCAAGAAAGACGCTGCCGTAGTTGCCGTCAACACCCATTAACAGGGGCTTGTACGTCCCCGTAATGTGCTGCTTCATGGCAAGCGTGATCTTTGCGCCGTCCAGATAATAACTGATGAGATACACGAGTTCGGGTCCTCCGGTCATCAACGTGGAAACCGCGGAGCTGAAATCGTGCAAAGCGACTTCCGTGTCCTTTAAAGCCGGGTACGGCACCGAATTCAGGATTGTTCCGCCAGCTTTTTCGAATTCCGCCTTGAAAGAGCCGGCGAGGCCCTGCCCGTACGCATTGTCCACGTACATGATGCTTGCCGTTGTCTTTCCGAGCGTGCCCGTGGCATAACTGGCTGCAATCTGTCCCTGATAGACATCGGACGGGGCCGTCCTCCACAGGAGATTGTTGTCTGCAATGGACGTAATCAGCGAGGACGTGGATGAGGGGGATATCTGAAGAATGTTATTGGGTATGGCAACCTGCTCGGCGGCTTTTATCGTAACACTCGATGCCGCGGAGCCTATTATCGCAACGACCCCGCTTTGACGCAGCCTCTGCGCTGCCGCGACGCCCTTATCCGGGTCCGTCTCATCATCCTCGGCCACGAGCTCGAGCTGCTTATCGAAGATGCCCGTCTGGTTTATCTCCTCGACCGCAAGTTGCGCGGCGGCTTTACTGTAGTTTCCCGTGCAGACCAGCGTGCCGGAGAACGGTTGCAAGACGCCGATCCTAATGGTGTTTGACGGAGCGCTATCGCCATTTACGGCATCGTTCTTATCATCCGAGCATGCAGCCAAAACCAAAATCAAAACAATGATTTTTATCCCGGTCATCTTCATCATTCTTATCTCCCGACTATAGAAATTAACTACACTCGTTCTTTTGATCGCCAGTTGGTCAGTGAAATTATACGCCCCCGCAGATTGCGGCAAGGACTTGCGCAGCCGAGGCGCGCACCTTTTCGCTGCTGTGGGTAAGAAGGGGTCTAACCGCATTTGACGCGGGCTCCCCCCTGTTGATGAGCGTCCGTGTCGCAGCTGCCCTGATTTCCCATCTATCATCGGCAAGCAAGTTCAGCAGCGCCTGCAGCGCCCCCTCTTCTTCAACAAGCCGCGGAACCAGCGCCAGCCGAAGATCAGTGTCTTCTTCGGCAATGATCCGGTCCTTGATTCCCGTCAAAGGGGCGCCTGCCTTTATCGCGGCAATGCGGACGGCCTTCTCGGCATGATCGACGAAAGGGGCAAGAGCGGGCCGGAAGAGCGTCCCGGCCTGTCCCAGGCCGCGAATCGCACGAAGGGCTTCAAGAACCAGGGCTGTCGAACCGTTATTGAGCGCGTCGGTCAGCAACTCGATCGAATAGAGCTGATGGTCCCGCGCACCCCACCGCACAAGCCACTTCCGGGAATTCTCGTCAAGGCTGCTCCATTTTTCGCGCAGCCTCAGGAAGGCATCCAATCCGAAGTCCTCGAGCAGAATTCGCGCGCGCGCTGTCGCATCGCCGGCAAGTTCCGCGAGCCATGCCCGCTCGCTCGTATTGTCCAGGGGGGGAGCTGCAAAGGGGACATCGGTCAACGCGGCGATCCTGACGCGCTCTTCGGGCTGCAGGTCGCCGTAGCCTGCCATGATATTTGCGGCCATCCGTGCCTGCGGCGTTTCGGCGTTTCGTCTGAGCATCCTGGCCAGGAAGCGCCGGACTTTCTCTCCCTTTTCTGCAGCAAGCCGGGCCGCCGCGGTAATGACCTGTTCCGGATCCCGGGACTCCGCCATCTCGGTCATGAACAGGTCCGGTATGCGCGGATCCCTGAAAGCGGCAAGCGCCGCGAGCAGCACTGACCGGTAGCTCGAATCACTGGTACGACCGAGAAGCTGAAACAGGTAATCGACCAGTTCCATGCCGTTATACGGTCCGTAGGATGATGCTTTTCCCGGGTCCGCGGCGATGGCCCTGGCTACCGAGAGGCGCACCCCGAAATCGTCGGAGCTCAGCGCCGCGAAAATGTCCTGTGCTTCCCTGATTCGCAGTTTCGGCTGTTCCTGTGCAGCGGTTTTTTGCTCTGAGGTCATTCTGTCAATCCCGCCTACTCAAAAATTACTTCGTAAAGACCGTTGTTGACGCCGCAGGTGTTGCATGTTTTGGCGAGCACCTGGCCGGCCGTGCTCGCCATATCAAAGTAATAGGGGCCAAGCGAAGCCCGCACACCGATCAGATCGAGAAGGCCCCACCCCGTTTCATAGGCGAGCGAAAACACTTCGAATGCGGACACGGAGGCGAATATCCCGAAATAGAAATCTATCCCCGGGGATTCGGCAAACTTGACGTTGATATTGCTGATCGTGGCGCCGGCAGGGGGTGTGCCGTCGGTCGTTCCCGTCACCGCGTTGCCCACGCAGGTGAGCCTGTCATATTTAACATTATCGAGATAGATTTCGTGCATCTGGACGTTCACCGGGAATGCCAGGCCGAAAGATGGCCCGAAACCGATGCTTATCTTGGAGGCTTTCAACGTTTCATTCAGGGCCTTGGCTGCCGGATTCGAATTAACAAGTACGTTCCAGATATTGACAGGAATCGAAAAAACAGGCACTGCCTGGAGTTCGCCGTCGTTGTCGCCGAAGGTCCCGGCCTGAAAATCACTGACTCCATAGGATTGCACCGCGATCGGGGAATCTACAACGGTTTCCTTGTCTTCAGGTTTATCCGCCGGTTTTATCGCGGGCTCTTTTTTCAGAATCGCCTTGGCGGCCTCATAGGCAAGTTTGATAATATCAAGGCTCAATGTCGGCGATACATCCAGTGCCGTGTTGTAGCCGCACGAAACAGAGGGCCCCCACCAATTCCATTGGCTGATCCAGCAGCTGTAATACTCGGCGCTCATATCGAATTTCAAGCTGACCGCGGCCCCCAGGACCAATCCGGCGGCCAGTTCATCATCGGTTACCGTCAGATTGACGTTGTTGCCTGACGTGCTTCCCTCGACATTCATGCAGACCCCCCAGCCCGGGCCGCACAAGCCGAAAAAATATGCGTAGCCGACGTCGAAGTGAAGATTCAGGGCCAGTATCGTCGGACTGGTGCTCCATATGGTCTTTGCTCCGTCCACGCCGAGCTTCAAGGCGCCCATCGCCGGAATAAGGGGCTGGCCCTTGCAGATGCTCGCCGGCCTTGATGTACCGATATCGGTTTTTACAATGTTTGCCACAGTCGTATCCTCCCTTATACCGGTATGCCGACTACGATCGCTTTTGATCCGTCGTCAAAAACTCCCATGAACACGATTCTCCCGTCCTTGTCCACCATATTTCTGACAATGCCGAAGCCCATGCTCATGATGACCCCGGTATCCTGATCGGAGATGCTGTCTCCGGACTTAAGGATGGTTTTTGAATAGGCGCCGTTGTATGCGCACATTTCTTCGCCCTCCTCGGTGTAAAGCAGATAGTAGAGAAGGCCGCTGTCCGTCACCGCCGGCCCGGAAAAGCTCTTGATGACCTTTCCCGAAGGGGACAAACCGCCCGTATGCGCGATCTCGCGTTCATCAAAATACAGGCTGAGAGTGTTGGCTGCGGTATGGACGACCTGTGCCACTTTATCACCCGAACCTATCCGGGGGCCGTAGAGAATGTCTCCCCGGAGCGCGCTTTTTGAGGCCGCCTTTGAAATGCCGATCGACAGGGAAGCTCCCAGTAGCTTTCGCCGGGGCAGGGTATCATTTACCGAGCCGCCCATCAGAGCGGTAACAGGAGAGTATCCAGGGGCCATCCCTTTAGAATACTGGGTCACGGCTATCCCGCAATTGATCTGCGCCACGTATTCGCCGCTGGATTTGCCGATGTCTACGAGTCCTATCCTCCCGACCGTTGTGCTCGATTCGGGAAGCAGGTCCCCGGAGCTTGCCAGCATCCTGCCTGCGTCGCTGACCATGCCCCCGCACAGGTAGAACAACCCTTCTTTCGGCTGTGACCCGTTTAACGGGCTGTAGTGGCTGACAAGGACAATGGAGTTGGTGTCATCGAGCTCGATATCGCCGAAGCTGGCCCCGAATTTGCCTTTGCCTCCCGGCAAGTTCTCCAGCGCCTTCACAACCGGCGACAGACCCTGCTTGTCCTTTTCCATATAAACGCTCTGTATGCCGTCGGCGCTCGTGAGAATTGCCGCGTAATAACCGAGCTTGTTCGGGCTGCCGAGTTTCAGGCCCCCGACCACGACACCGTCGCTGAGCGTGTCTCCGACCCGTACAATCTTTCTTTTTGCCGCGATGCCCGGGGTCTCTCCGGAAAAATCCATGCTGTATTCATATACGCCGTCCGCACCGGCGGAGTCCTGCGCCTCAAAGAGAATGTCATGGTTATCGTTGATTTTAACCGCACCGGGCAAGTCGTTTGCCGCGGTCCCGTCAGGCATGTCTCCCCCGCTTTCGGCAATGCGGAAAAACCTGTACCCGTTGGGAAGAGGGGGTGCGTCTCCGCCCCCCCCGCTTGATCCGCAGGAAAGGACAACCGCACCTCCTACCAGGCTTCCGAATCTCTTTAAAAAATCCCTTCGTTTCATGGCCATAAACGTGTTCCTTTCTAAGAGAATTCGCGTAAGTGGGAAAAACCGCTGAGGCGCCCGCGGTGCACTGCGGCAATTCAGAAAAACAGTTAACCGAATGATGTTCCAAAAAAGTTAATTCTACGGCTTTAGTTCTTGAAGAAAGTAAAGAAAGGTAATATTTTGCGGCAGACAAGATTCTTGAATAGATGGGATAATTATATTCATGTGCAACATAATGTCAAGAAAAATTGTGACGGAGGAAAAACTTTAGGTCATCCTAAAAACGAGATAGAACAAGCGTGATCTAACGCCAATCGTATTCCGGACCAATGTGCTTTTGATTGCAGATTATTGCAGCAGACTTAAAAAGCAGATTTTCTTTTAAAAGCCCTTGTATTTAAACTGCTCACACATTAGAATACTTAAGTACTACATATTATTTCACGCAACGCAACGGGAGGATCTGTCATGAGAAGATCTACGAGTTTGATATTCGTATTGTTCTTGCTCTTCTTGTTCAGTTCATGCGGAGGCGGTGGAAGCGCACCGGGAAGTCCGCCGGAACTGCCTGAACTCGGAGAAGGAGAGGGGACCACGTCAAGCCCGGTCGCTTTGGGCACGGTCGGCCAGCCGGTATCGCATGCAGGATCGATCAATTCCCTGGGGACAAGCTATTATACCTTCAGGACCGACCCGAACGGGGGAAAGTTCAGACTCAGTCTGACGAACACGAATTCGGACCTGACGCTGACACTCTATTCAAATGCTAATTGGTCCGGTCAGATCTTGAGCTGCAATAATATCTGGACCGGCGGCGATATCGTTTGCCTTACGCAAATTCCTGACGATCTTGCTCCCGATACCGACTACTATATAAAAGTCAGTGAATTTGATTTCTCCGATGATACTTATACGCTCGGAATATCCCGCGTGGAAAGCGAAGGCACGACCATCAGCCCCGTCCTCCTTACCGTCGGGACCGTTCATTCCGGAAGCATCGATGCCGTGGGCTCCAGCTATTACACGTTCCAGGCGCCGTCAGCGGGCGAGTACAGGATCTCTATCACAAACATTCCCGGGATGGGAAGCAATTGGCTCGGCATCGACGTCTTCGAAACGGACTTTGACGCCTTGCACCTGGTAAAATCGTGCAGCGTAGAAGCTGACCCTGTCTGCACCGTGAATGGACTTGAGCAGAATACGTACTATTTCGTCCGGGTCTCCCAGAGCGGCACGTATGACGCCCTCTACAATATCAAGGTCGAGAAGGGCAACAGCGAAGGATCGGCTGCCGTTCCCGTCGAACTGACCTACGGGGCCGACCACGCAGGCGCCGTATCAGGATCCGGCTTCAGCTATTACACCTTCACGCCTGCCAATAGCGGTAACAGCATCATTACGCTGACCACGACCTCCGCTTTGACCGTTACGGTCTATTCAGACCCGGCCTTCAGCTCCGGCCAGATGCAGTTGTGCCACTTGACTTCAGGAGGAGGCGTCTGCACGGTTTCGAACGTGGACCAGGGCCTGCACTACTATCTGCTGGTCACCAACTATGCGGCGTCCGGCGCCAACTACACCGTGAACGTAAGCGCGGGCAACAACGAGGGCACCCTTTCCCAGCCGGTCGCGCTCACCCTCGGCCAGACGCATTCGGGCACGATCGACGGGAACGGAACATCCTATTACACCTTCACCACGGCGGAAAGCGGCTCGTATAAGATCACCCTGAACACCGCGCTGCTCTCGACCTACTGGTCGCTGTACAAGGACCAGAATCTCACCCAGCCCATTTATTCCATCTCTCACCCGAACAACAGCGGTACGCTCGTGAATGACAAGTGCGGCACTACCTGCACTACCTACTATTATCAGGACGGCGGCAAAACATACTATAATCTCGACGCCAACACGACCTATTACCTCACGGTGAGGAACGATTCGGCTGTATCCGGCGCCTTCACCATTACCGAAGCTACGGGAACAGACGACAGCGAAGGGTCCATCAACGATCCGGTGGTCCTGACGGAAGGGATTGCGTGGTCAGGGGGCCGGGTGGGCGCGGACCTAAGCAGCTTCTACGCCTTTACCCCTTCGCTCTCCACGAATTATCTTATCCGGTTGACGAACCTGCAGGACACGACCGGCGACTGGGGCATGACCATGCACCTCTATTCAGACGCCGGTTATGTAACGTCCCTCGGCAATTGCAGCTCTCGCTCGTACTATACGACCACTACCGGCGATGTCATCTGCGCCGTAAACAGCGTTACCTCGCCCAACCTGGCTTCGCTTACTGCGGGAACGCCCTATTATATCAAGATCAGAAACAACGAGTTCTATACCGCAAACACCTATTCGATCAGCATAACGCCCTATGCCCCTTCGCTCGGGTGCAATGGCGGGGGCGCCACCTGTTATGATTTTGAATCGGGCATTCCCGCGTCGATCGATCCCAATCCGCTGACTCCCCTGGTCAGCGACTCCTCCTGGGGGCTGGATTCCAGCAGTACCGGGACGGGCGCTCAAAGCTTTAAGTCGTCCGAGCCGAACGGTAACTGGAGCAGCTACCGCAGTTGCTACAAGTTCAGCGCGGCAAACGTGAAATGGATCGGTTACTCAACGAAGATTGTAACAACAGGAACCGATGCCCTGGACCTCTATGTGTATGATTCGCTCGGTGCGTGGGTCGATTCACCGGAACTGGTTTCGGGCAATAAAGCCTGGCAGCGGAAGGTTTACATCCCGAAGCTGAACTCGTACACCTATGAATGGTGCTACAGGAAATCAAGTTCGGCGACAGGCGATGCTGCTTGGATCGATGACATCGAACTGAACTAGCGGCGCGATCAACCGATCGACCTGAAGACCAACCCCCTCTCCCGTTGCGCCCTCTGCGGCTCTGCGCGAGACAGCCGTTTGCAGATGACGTTCAACTTTATTACGAATGAACCAAGATTAAGGAACCTTTGACACGGATAACTGCGGATAACATTATGAAAAGGCAGGATACAACATTGATCTTTCCGCCCTTCTCATATGTTGATCCGCCTTGATCCGTGTCTCAGGATAAGGAAAGCTTGCCTTTTTCGCTCAATTCCCCTATTCTCATCCTGTTATTAATGCCCATCCCTCGATTGTTGCTTATTCTTTTAACAATGCCAATTGGCCTTGAAGACCTGTCTCGCGAAAAGATTGACCAATGCGCAGTGTTGATACCGGTTGCAGACCATCCGGCAGCGAGAGAGAACCTTAAGAACGTAAAAAAGGGGAATGCCGTGACCGATCATCGAAATTCCATTCTTTACTGGGCTCGGCAGGGCCGTCTCGCAGCAGAGAATGTTGAGCAGGCAATGCGGGAGGCGGGCGAACTCCCGGGCAGGTCGGACTGGCGCGGCTTCATCGACCGTCTGCTGCTCTGGGGCGGCGCGGTGCTGCTTGCAGTCGGCGTCATCTTCTTCTTTGCCTACAACTGGAGCGAGCTTAGCAGGGTCGCCAGGCTCGGCCTTGCCGAATTGCTCCTCGCCGTTGCCGTTGCCTGCTGCGGGTGGTTCAGCACGGAAAGTCCGGCAGGCAAAGCGTCGCTCTTCACCGCCGCCGTCCTTACCGGGGCGCTGCTCGCGTTGTTCGGCCAGACCTACCAGACCGGCGCGGACACCTTCGAGCTGTTCATCACCTGGGCTGTCCTCATTCTCCCCTGGACGATCGTCGGCCGCCTGCCTGCCCTCTGGGTCCTCTTGATCGTGCTCGTCAACACCGCGATCACGCTCTATTTCATGGTATTTCCCGGCCTGTTCGGCCTGCTCTTCAGCACGGAAAAACAGCTCTGGCTGCTGTTCGCCTTCAACACAACAGCACTGGTCCTGTGGGAGCGTTTCAGCAGAAGTGCGGAATGGCTGCGCGAACGCTGGGCCGCACGTTTGCTGGGTTTCGCGAGCGGCAGCCTGATCACCACCCTGATGCTGTTCGCGATCTTCGACCACAACGAAGAGTTCGTCCTTGCTGCAGTCATCGCTTATCACCTGTGGCTCGCAGCGATCTATGTCTGCTACCGGCGCTTCATCCTCGACCTGTTCTTTCTGGCAGGAGGCGTTCTGAGCATCGTCATTGTCGTTGCGTCGTTGCTCAGCAAGGTGATGGAACATGCCGGAAGCGAGCGGCGCGGCTTTTCTGTTCATCGGACTCGTTGTAATCGGTCTTTCCGCCCTCGGCGGAATGTGGCTCAAAAAACTCGCACGGGAGGGTTTACGATGAACAGCCTTTCCACGGAGCAGCTCTGGGACCGTCTTGCAGAAGAAAACCTTGTCACCGGAGAGAGGGCGCCGACCCCTGACCGGCATTCGCCGTGGTTCGTGCGCGTTATGCTTGGCTTTGCCGGCTGGATCGGCGCGCTTTTTATGCTTGGTTTCGTGGGCGCGTCCCTGTCCTTTATAATAAAAAGCAGTACGGCATCCCTGATCGCCGGGGCGACTTATCTGCGCCGGCGCCGCGGTCATATTCCGCGTTTCGCGCGGAAAAAACTTTGCAGTCCAGTTCGGACTTGCAACGAGCTTCGCAGGACAGGCCCTGTTCATCTTCGGACTCATGGAAACGTTCAGATGGGGGAACGGCTTTAGTTACATTGCCGTAGCGGTCTTTGAGGCCGTCCTTGCCGCGATCGTCGTCAATGAGATCCACCGTGCGGCGACCGCGTTCGCAGCCGCGGTCAGCCTCAGCCTTGCCCTGTGGTGGTATGGCGTCCCTTATCTCGCTCCTGCCCTGATCACCACGGCAGTCGCCGTGGTCTGGATGCATGAATTTACGTGGGCGGACCGGGGCTCCATCCTCAGGCCCATCGGCTACAGTCTTGTCCTTGCCGCGCTCTACTGCGAACGGAGCGCTGCTCATGCATGGCTACGCATGGCTGCTGGGCCGGGGAGCGGGGGGCAGCCCGATACTGGCCAGGCTTTCCTATTGGGCAGGCATTCTCGTGATCGGCGCTGTCCTTCTTTATACGGTATTTCGCCTTGTCGCGCGCGAAGGTTTCGGCATCAATGACCGGCCGACGCAGGCAGCGCTCATTGCCGCAGCGGCAATAGCGATCGCGTCCTACAAGGCGCCCGGCATTGCCACCGGCCTCG
Organism: Nitrospirota bacterium; assembly: GCA_963836175.1. Lineage (GTDB taxonomy): Bacteria > Nitrospirota > UBA9217 > UBA9217 > UBA9217 > GWC2-56-14. Next base: position 161,472 of record CAWIIS010000004.1, on the reverse strand, counting down.
TTATCGTGCTGCTCGGCTTTGCCAACGCCAACCGGGTGCTTACCGGGCTCGGCCTGTTCTCCCTCATTGCATACCTCTCCCTCTACTACTATCAGCTGCAGGCGACGCTTCTTGTAAAATCCGCATCGCTTATTGCCACGGGAATAGTGCTGCTTGTCGCGCGGTTCGTGCTGAGCAGACTCTGGCCTGCGACGGCACATGAAGGAGTGAGCCATGCGTAAGGCCATTGTGCTGATAGCAGGGCTGCTGATCCTTGTCGGCGTGACCGTTGCAATTTCGAGCAAGGAGCAACTGCTGGTAAGCGGCAGGGTCGTGTTCCTGGAACTCGCGCCGGTAGACCCTCGCTCCCTTATGCAGGGCGACTACATGGCACTGCGCTTCAAGATTACCAATGAAGTCTTCGGGACCCGCCTGGATCAGCGGTCTATGCCGAGTGACGGAAGGGTCGTGCTGACCGTCGAAGAGAACGACGTGGCAAAATTCAAGCGCCTCGATGATGCCTCCCCTTTGGCGGCGGATGAAGTCGCAATGCAGTATCGCATCCGGGAGAATAAACCCAAGTTCGCCACCAATGCCTTCTTTTTCCAGGAGGGCCATGCGATGGATTATGCCAAGGCCCGCTACGGCGAGTTCCGCGTTGCCGGCAACGGCGAATGCATCCTTACCGGACTGCGCGATGAGAATCTGGCGCAATTAGGGATGCTGTCCGCACACCAGTAGAAATATGGACCAACGATGCAGTCGCTGACTTTTGTAGTATCCCTCTCTGTCAAAACCTTACGTTTGTTCGACTTCGAATATCCCTGCGATATAATATGCATTCTGAATCCGGCAACCCCATCCCAATGTTTTAAATACGGTTAAGTTCCCGTCGTTTCTGCACGAAAACAATACCATTGCACTCCTGTTTAGGTGGTATAATTAAAGTGGAAATGTAAAAGAAGCTCGTTGCAAGGAGGTGTATTATGGCAAGCCTTATGAATGTAAAAGAGAGCAAAGGATTTTGCGATGAAGTCTATGCCAAGCTGGCAGACATGAAAAAACAGCTTATTGAACTGAAGGGTCGGTCAGTCGCGAAAAGTCCGGGGGAAGACATCGAAGGAGGGATGTTCGGACGGCACCTGAGTGAGCTCGCGGACCAGATCGACTGGAAACTCCAGATATTGTCGCATTCCTGCCCCGTTGACTGGAAAGGCTCTATGGATTATGAGGAGATTGCGGAAGTTGCTACGATAGAGAAATTTGGAGATGTTGAATTTTCTCCTGGTTATGTTGGCGGGTAGGCAGAGACAGGAAAAGGCCCCTAAAAATTTTTTCTGGGGGCCTTTTTCCGGACGGTGTTTCTATCTGTAATTTCTCAGAACTAAGCGTCGGAATAGGAAAGCAAAGTTCCCTCATTCTTTTGTTTTTTCATACTTTTGCTTCATTGACATTCATTGGGACCGTAGCTTCTACTTCCTCGGAATCAACCCTGGACACCAGGGAACCGCCGTGGTTGTCGAAGGAATTCGAAAGGTGGCCATTAGCCAGGACGGTATGGGGTCACCTTTGAAGGCTTCCTGTCCTAGGCTGGCTTGAGCAGCCGGTTGACCGTGTTCAGGAGGTCCCCGGTCTTGACCGGCTTCGATACATAGGCGTTCGCGCCGAGCGCCATCCCCGCCTTTCGGTCATTCTCGGCACCCTCGGTCGTGATCACGATGATCGGCATATCCTTGTACTTCGGATCGTTTCGCATCATCGAGACCAGCTTGAGGCCGTCCATGATCGGCATGTTGATGTCCGTCAGGACCATGGAAAACTCCTGAGCCGAAAGCTTTTTTAGGGCATCGACGCCGTCGTTCGCTTCGACGATCTTGCTGTCCGGGATCCGCTTTAGGGAGAAGCAGATAAGCTGACGCATCGTGGGTGAATCATCAACGACGAGAAACGTGTAATTGGGCATTTCCGGTTCCTTTATTTTTCAATGTTTTTTTCAATGCTATTGACACAATACTGCGTCCAGTGAATCCAGCCGTAAAGAGCGGGAGAAACACCTTCACCGTGCCGCTCAAAGCGCAGGTCGACCTCGGTGAGATCGCCGCTGGTATATGTGACATTGTCGATGGCAAAAACCACCCGGTGAGGGTGCTGCAACCACTCCCTAAAGAACCGGAGTTGTCGCGGATGAATACGTTAATTATAAGGATATGCGTTTTATTGTCAAGGTTGTTGATGGGATAATTACGGGGAAATAAGGAACCTCGCTCTAAGCTTCGGGACGAAAGGGAGGAGTCTTTACGCCGCCCCCCATTATGTTTTCATTGGTCTCCACGTTCACAATAATTGTTTGACTGTTTCGTATACAGAAAAAGTATAGACACAATAATCTGGTGGGTCAATGCAACAATAGTATCAACTACCAGATTAGCCAGCAATTTGCAGAGGAAAAGGTGATCGGCTTGATCCTGGAAAATTGAAAATAACTTCCTGTGTTTTTTCAGTTTATCGTTTTCGTAAGACTGTCAGCCTGACCCAATCGTCGCCCTACGATAACATCGCTACTCATGCGGAAATCATTAGTAATACCTTCATCATATTGACATTAACGCAAAAGTGAGCTTTTCTTTAACCAGAGAATGTTTTTTTAAGTACCGACTAAAGAATTTTCTTTAAAAGGAGAATTACCATGAAAAGGCAAAAAGAAAAATTAGGCATGCAGGCGATCATGGAAATATATAAAAAAGTGGGAACTCCGGGCGAGCCTCATAAGCTGCTGGCGAAACTGGAGGGAAGCTGGACCACCAAATCCATTGGGTGGGAGCAAGGCAAGCAGGTCATGGAATCGGTCGGCACGTGCGAGCAAAAGCTGGTCCTTAACGGCCATTACCTGCAGCAGGTCTATACCGGCGATATGATGGGAGCGCCATTCACCGGCATAAACATCCTGGGGTACAATAACCATACCAGGAAGTATGAGTCAGTCTGGCTCGACTCTATGAGCACAGCCATCTATTACTTCGTGGGCAAGGGAAGCACGGATGGCAGGACCATTACGCAGGAATGCAGCTACGACGACCCGGTCAAAGGCCCGGCTGTCTGGCGCAGTGTGACCAGGATCAAGGACGACAATACCCTGGAGTTCGAGATGTTTATCACCCCCGAGGGCGGCAAGAAAGAGAAAATGATGGAGATGACGGTTAGCCGGAAGGAAGCCGTCGCTCGCAAGGCAGCGTAAAAAGGGAGTGGCAGGGTCTGGGGTTCAGGGTCCGGGGTCCAGGTAAGGTAATCAAGTAGGGGGCGGGTTTCAAACCCGCCCCTATTTCCATGGTTTCCTAACGGTCTATCCGTAACTTTTCTTGCGAGACGATCTTAACTGTCCCGATGTCGGCGCACCAGGTTACGGCGAATGGTGTTTTCAAATTTCAGCCGCTCTGCTGAACGCCGGTTGATGTCCGGATTGTAGAAGTCGAACGTGTCCCCACCCCGGTTTTTCGCGTGATAGAGGGCAATGTCCGCGTACTGGAACAGTGATTCGATGCTGTCGCCGTCGTCGGGATAGACGCTGATGCCCATGCTGGTCGTGATGGTGAACTCGCGGCCGGCGATGACGCATTTCTCCCGCAAGGCGTCCAGGATATTCAGGGCAATTTGCGTCATGTCCTCCGGCCGTGTGATACCGGCAAGCAGGATGCTGAATTCATCCCCGCCGATCCTTGCAACGGCGTCCGAATCCCTGATCGCGGCCCGAACGCGCTCCGCCACCGTCCTCAGGAGCTGATCGCCCGCCTCATGCCCCAGCGTGTCATTGACTTCCTTGAAGTGGTCGAGATCGAGGAAGAGGAGTCCTGTTTTCGTTCGATTGCGGTGGGCTTCGGCGAGCTCGAAGCGGATCAGTTCCATAAACAGCCGTCTGTTCGGCAGGCCCGTCAATACATCGTGATGGGCCATATGCGTGATCTCCTCTTCGAGTCTTTTGCGTTCGGTGATATCCACGATGAAGGCGATTCCGTCCGGCTGCCCATCGAGTTTCGCCGCGCCGAAAAGGCCCCAGAACCTCGACCCGTCCCGGCTGAGATATTCCGTTTCGTAGGGCGTGATGCGACCCGTCGCGCTGAACTGCTCGGACGCTTCTCTCATTCTCTTCCGCCACTCCGGCGGGACCAGACGGCCCCAGCGCCGCACCCGGCCCGCTGAGAGCTCCCCGCGATTGGAGCCGACCATCGCGAGAAATTTGTCGTTTCCGTCGGTGATCCGCCCATCGGCATCGAAGTACGCTATGCCGATGATGCCGCTCTCGCTCAGGCGGCGGAAGCGCGCTTCGCTGTTACGGAGGGCTTCGACGGCCCGTTTTCGCTCGATGGCATACCGTATGGAGCGCACCAGGAGATTGCGGTCGATCTTTCCCTTCGTGAAGTAGTCCTGAACGTCCAGGTGAAGGGCCTTAAGAGCCACCTCGTCGTCTTCAAACCCGGTGAATACGATGATCGGGATAGTGGGGGATTGGCTCCTGATCTTCAGGACCGAGTCCATTCCCTCGCTGTCGGGAAGCCGCAGGTCCAGGAGCACGATGTCGAATAGGCCCTCGCGCAGGACCTGGAGCCCCTCGGACAGCCGTGGCGCGAGGACGAAAGTAAAAGAGGGCTCTCGCACCGTTGTCAGCATCAGCCGAATCAATTCCGCACCGTCTGGATTATCATCGATCGCGAGCACACTAATATTCACGTTCTTCATTGGCTCCCTCGGCGGTGCCATTATTCTGCGGGACCGGATAACATTACTTATGAAAGCATTAAAAACAAGTGCAGACTGTGGTCGACGTAGTAATGGGGGTGCCTGCGACAAATTATTGTCTACAAGGGAATGCCAATGTAATTAATATATTAAAGACTGCAAGTATTTTCTGTGATTTTAGTCACAGGTGGCCCGCTCGACGAGCGAAAAGATCACCGGGAACAGGAAAGAAAAATCGATTTACAGGCTTACGTCAGTGCGCTTAACGGAATGATCGAGAAATAAAGTCTTAACCATAATGACCCGGATTGAATAAGGAAGGGAGACAAGCAGCAAAAGAGTTCGCTTTGAGGCAACGAAAAAAGCCGGCAGGAACACCAAGACCCCTGCCGGCTTTCGTTATTGACAATAAATTACGGCGTTGCTTTGGACCCGCATCTTAATCGTACCGCTGATCCTCGGGATATTCGGCAGGCACGATCACTTCCGGGATCGCTTTCGCAAATCCTCGATCGGCATCTCATCCGGCTTTCCGCATTCCCGCTGTCTTGCTCTCTTGTCCCCGTGAATCGACAAGGCCCTGAAAGCGCATCGCCAGTTCAGGCCCTTTGGCCCCATCCCCCTCATGTTTAAAGAACACGAAGGCCCGCCCCCATTTTTGCGCAAGGATCCGTTCCGCCCACTCTGAGAGATCGGCATCCGTGTAATCGGAACGGCGCAAACGCAGGTACCCCCAGGCTGCCGTACTCATGATCACGTGCGCCGGGTCCTCATCGGAATCAGCGATACACAAGCTGCATCCCTTTTTTCGAAGGAGGTCCAGGATCTCTTCAGCCAGCCAGGAGGGGTTGCGGAACTCGAAGGCGCATGACGCAGTGTCCGGGATGAGAGAGAAGCGCCTCCAGCGCAGCCTTGTCCGCGGGAAAACTTTTCGGAAACTGAAAAAGGACCGGCCCGAGCTTTTTGTCCAGCGTTGACAAAGTTCTGAAGAAATATTCCGTTTCCAACCCCACCTTTTTCAGCCGCTTCCAGTGCGTTATGACCTGGGAAGCTTTGAGCGCAAACACGAAGTCGTCATTCACCTGTTCCGCCCAGGAACTGAGCACCTTTTCTGTAGGCATGTGGTAAAAGGTATTGTTGATCTCCACCGTCTTAAGTCGTTCGGCGTAGGAGCGAAGCATTTCTTTGGGCGAGATCTTTTCAGGATAGAACGCTCCCTTCCATTCCTTGTATGAGTATCCGCTGGTGCCGGTATATATTTTCATGATCCATCTCCTCCTCTTCCCTGAGACAAGCCGGAAGCAAAGGCATCTCTCGCAAAGCTCGCAAAGAAAAGCCTCAGCCCTGCCAGCTTTTTGCTTTTAAGCTAAAAAGACCCTGGTCCAAGGTTCACTTTGCGCACTTTGCGAGCTTTGCGAGAAATGCTTTTACCCTTGTCCCTCGACCTTTTCCCGCACCACCTCGCGGGCGGTCTTGTCCTCGCGCATCCGCAGGAAAACGGGCTGCCGCATAAAATCCTCTTCGGTCCATTCGGACAGACTGACCTCGCAGACCAGCTCCGGCTTTACCCACGTGACCGGGGCATTGGTCTTCGGCTTCAGGGTAAAGGGGCATTCTTTCCGGATCAGAGGCCCCATTTTTTCGGCGATATCCTTTAACTGTTTTGTCGTGAATCCGCCGCCCACGTGGCCGATATAGATCAGCTCTTTCCCTTCGTATACGCCCAGGACAAGGCTGCCGAAATATTTTCTGCCCCTCCGGGTTCTGTAAATCCCGCGATAACTCCCTCCTGCGTGAGCCGCGTCTTTATCTTCAGCCACTGCCCGCTCCTTGTGCCCGCTTCGTACGCACCTTGTGAATGTTTGGCCACGATCCCTTCCAGCCCCTTTTCCCTGGCTACCCGGTAGAACAAGATGCCTTCCTTCCGCACGTGATCGCTGTATCGTATCCTCGGGGAGGAGGGGAGGATCTTTTTTAAGAACTCTTTTCTCCTGAGCAGGGGCAGGTTCGTCAGATCATGTCCCTGGAAGTAGAGGAGGTCGAAGACGCAGTAGAGCAGATGGCCTCTCCCGGACTCCTGGTAATGCTGCAGCATCTGGAAATCAGGGCGTCCCTGATCATCCACCATGACGACTTCGCCGTCCAGAACAGCGTCAAATCCGAATTTTCGAAGAGCGTCCACAACAGGAGAGAACTTCCTGTTAAAGGAGATGCCGTTCCGGGAATAGAGCGAAACGTCCTTGTCCCGGATCTCGGCAACAGCCCGGTATCCGTCCCATTTCACCTCAAAGATCCAATCCGGATGGTCGAAGGGTCCCCTGGCAACGGTCGCGAGCATCGGTTGTACGGCGTGCGGCATCGGTCCGAGCGGCGCATCCTTCAGGTCTTCCATTTCCATTGCTTCGTGAAGACGGATCTGGTTCTGTTTGCTTTGCTGAAATGATTTTTCGGAACTGTCGGCTTCGAGCATTTCTTCAAGGGTTTTATGGGACACGACGGAGCGGTTCTGCGTGAGGATGTCTTCTTTGACCGGATCCCGGTCTTTTTTCTTCAGGAGAAGCCATGACTTCCCGTCCTTTCCGGTTCTTACCAGCGCAAATTCGCCGCGCAGCTTTTCCCCTTCGAGCACGAACTTCAAATTCCCTTTTCCGAGGCCGTCCAGAAGTAGTTTCTCGCTTTCCTTCTCATCCCGCGTGGAAGGGTGGTGATAAAAACCCCGGTCCCAGATGATGACGCTTCCCGCGCCGTAATTGCTCTCCGGAATAACGCCCTCAAAATCCTTGTAATCAAGCGGGTGATCTTCGACCATGACAGCCAGCCTTTTCAAGGAAGGGTCGAGCGAAGGGCCCTTCGGCACAGCCCAGCTCTTCAGCACCCCTTCCATTTCGAGCCTGAGATCATAATGCATCGCCCGGGCCGCATGCTTATGAACAACAAACCTGAGGCGGTCCACCTCAGGCCGAAGGGCGGGTCCCGGTTCAGGTGTTTTCTTGAACTCCCGCTTTGATGCATATTCCACAAGTTTCATATCGCTCTTTCCGTCCGTGCGCGCCCAGGACAGGTGATCATGCAACAACCACCAGTGCCATTTCGCCTTGCTCTTTCAGGGTCGCAGCGGCTCCGCGCGAGAAAACTTTTTTCTCTTTACAGATGCGGCAGCTTCTGTTCTTTCACGAGCACTTCATGAAAAAGGTCGCCCATTCTTTCCGCTCTGCTTAAAGCCTCCGAATGCATGACCTGAAGCTTCTCCGAGTCCCGCACTTCTCCACGTCACTCCATGCAAGCGGAAACGAAACAAAAGGTTTTTCCCGGGCGCGCAGGGAATAAACGCTGATCATGGTCTTCGAAGCATCGTTCTGGGACCAGTTGATAAAAACCTTTGCGATCCGGAAATTTTTTGCCATCTTTGCGGTCACCAGGTCCGGATAATGTTTCTGCATGATCTCTGCCACGGCTTTTGAAAATGTCTTGGTATCCTCAAAGGTCGTCTCGCCGCGGTTCAAGGGGACAAAGACATGGAGCCCCTTCTTGCCCGAGGTCTTTACGAAAGCTCGACAATCCCCATTCGGAAGAGCAGGTCCCGAAGTATCAGCGCCACCCGGCCACACTCCAGCATGCCTGCCCCATCGCCGGGATCCAGGTCGAAGACCATGGAATCGGGCGTATCCGGCGATCCGGCCCTGGCCAGCGGCACATGGAGCTCCAGGGATGCAAGGTTCGCCGCCCATATCAGGGTTTCCAGATCGTTGATCAGGCAGAACGTCATCGGCCCCGCATCATGATTGGCGACCTCCGCTGTTCTCACCCACGCCGGACGGTGCGACGGGCAGCGCTTCTCGAAAAAGGAACCCTTTTCCACGCCCTCGGGATAGCGCTTGAAGGTCACTGCCCGGTCTCTCAAATGGGGCAGGATGAACGGTGCGATCCCGCGGTAATATTCCAGGATCTGGGCCTTGGTGAAACCAGAGGAGGGATAGAGGTCCTTTTCCAGGTTCGATAACGGAGAGTCTTCTTCCGGCTATTTCAACGAATGTCCGGTTCACCTGCTCCCCCTCTATATGAATTTCCTTTTTCCCCGCGGAGACGCTGTGCCGCAAGAACTCATCATCCAAAAACTGGGCCAAGCCTCCTGATAACCGGCCAGCCCGGAGTCTCTAACCCTGGCCGATTTCACTTTCCGCATGCTCTCCTCCAGCGCGGCGACCAGGTCTGCCGGACCTTCTCCCTCTTCTTCCGCCGTTGCAGGCGCTGCAACCGGAGGTTGTTCTTTCGCCTTCTGCATCAGAAGGTCCATGATCCTTGTCCGGCGCTCGTTCGCATATTTCGCTGGATCAAAATCGACCATCATGTCCCCGATGCTTTTCACCATTCGCTGTTCCTCGTCAACGTCGATCTCGCCTTTCTTCGGTGAGAGGTCTTCAGCGGGCCGTAATTTCGTCGCTGTAATGAAGGGTGACCAGCTCCAGCGCTCCATCCCTGCTTATGACCGCGACCGGATACTCACGCTCAGCCAGCACGAATTTGGCAAGCCCGGCCTTGTTCGTCCGAAGCATTACCTCGACCAGCAGTTGATACGCCTTTTCACCGCCCTTCGCGGGAACAAGATAGTACGGGTGATCATAATAGATCGGGTCCACTTCCTTCCGGTCGATGAATTCGAGGATCTCGATGGTGCGGCTCCGTTCCGGGGACAATGATTCCAGTTCCTCGTCCGTCATCAGCACGTATTGGTCCGGTCCGATCTCATAGCCCCTGACGATCTCGTCCGGAGGCACCGTCGTTCCTTCTTTCGGACAGAACATTTTACGCGAGAGGCGGGAGTAATCTTTGCTGTGGAGCAGATGAAAGGACACGCGGCCCGGCTTGACGGCCGTAACCAGCCGCACCGGTATCGCCACCAGGCTGAAACTGATCGTCCCGCTCCATATTCCCTGTACAGCCATGGTATCCTCCCCTGAAATTGCGTATTCACACAACATCTTTGACACGGATCAAGGCGGTTAAGAGCCGACGTCCATCCGACCCTTTCGTGTCAAAGGTTTATCTAAACGCGGGTCTTCCCCTCAGGCGGCTTTCTTCAGGCTCGCTTCAAGAACCTGAAGCAGCTTGTCTGGTTCTGTGGGAACCAGGCGCCTGGGGGGCATGACCGCGAGCTTTTCTCCGCGGGTCTTTTGCTCGATCAGGTGCAGCAGCTTCTTCTGATGTTCGTTCTCGAATTTCCGCAGATCAAAAGGAACGGTCAACTGGTCGATCAACGCGCTCCCGATCTGCAGTTCCTTTTCCGACAAAGAAACGTCCTGGAGTTCCAGGGATTCCGCGGAGACCACTTCGTCGGCATACCGCAGAGTATTCAGGCGAAGGGCCTTTCTGCTCGCCTGCAACGCCCCGAGATAGGACCGCTTTCTCATGGTCCAGGTACAGATGCCGGCCGCATCCATCTTCTCCAAAGCACTGGCCAGCGCGGTATAGCCATTCGCCAGAACATCGGGCTCCAGGTTGTAGGCGCGGTCAAGAAAGAGGGGCTCGATCTGCGCGGTTTTGACGAATTCATGGACCTCGATCGTCCTGTTCTTTTCCGCCGCGGTCTGCTCGAGCTCCTCCGGATCGACGATGATATATTTCCCCTCTTCCAGTTCAAACCCCTTGGACTGCTCTCCCGCGGGCACTGGTCGCTTTTCAAGGGCACAGATCATCTGCTGGCGCAATCTCACCTGGTCGCTTTTGTGCAGGAGATGGAACTGGATACGTTCTTCCCTGACCGCGGAATGCAGCTTTACGGCTACGTTCGTATTCCCAAAATGAATGGTTCCTTTCCAGATCGTTGCCCCGGCCATTGCATATTCTCCCATACTTTGCAAGTCCCTGATATTATTGATCCACATTGTGAAAAAAGAGACAAATTAAATCCTCTATGAATATGATATCACCGGTTTGCACAGGCGTCAACGGTGCCGTCGGAGTCATGCCGCGATTATGATGCGAAGGTTGCAGCAGAACAGGCCGGGTGTTTCGTCAGCGATGCAAGGCCTGCTCCTTTAGAATGTAAGAGCCAAGTCGTATTGCATGTTCCTGAGAAGGTGCTACTATTAAACCATTGACCTGTGAGATTTATGAGATGAAAAAAGGAGGATGCCATGCCAGAACTGGACAAGATGCGAAGGGAAAAAACCCATAAGGCTCCGGTGGAAATGAAGGCGGCCGTCGAGTTCGTGTACAAGGACTCCGATCAGGCCCACCAGGCGAAGAAAGTGTATCTTGCCGGCAGCTTCAACAACTGGGACGCGAGCGCACTCCCCATGAAGAAGGACAAGCATGGCCAGTGGAAAACGACCGTCATGCTCGTCCCGGGGCAGTACGAGTACAAGTTCATCGCGGACGGATCCTGGATCACGGACCCGCACTGCAGGGAACTGGTTGTGAACAACCTGGGCAGCACGAACTGCGTCATCAGCGTGGCCCCGAGCATGGCGGCTTAGGCCGCATCAGGTGTCATTCTAAAGGCATTTGGAAACGGGTACCTCCATGGGTATGGCCGAACAGCTCCGCGAGGCGGTAACCACGCTTGCCATCGGGATCGGGGTCCGCACGTTCCGTGACCGGGACCATCTGGACCAGGCAGCTGACTACATCTCCGGCCGGTTTGCCTCCTTCGGCTATCACGTTACGAAGCAGCCCGTTTACTTTGCGGGAAATACCTACCAGAATGTCATTGCCGAAGTTCGCGGGACCGGTTCCCCGGAAAAGCTCCTTATCGTCGGCGCGCACTACGACGCGGTAATCACCACGCCGGGCGCGGATGACAACGCGAGCGGTGTGGCGGGACTGCTCTGCCTTGCGCAGGCTTTGTCCGAAAAGAAGTCAGGGAAAACGCTGAAGTTCGCGGCTTTTGCGCTTGAAGAATGGCCGGTCTACCGCAGCAGCAATATGGCGAGCTACCAATATGCCCGGAGCTTAAAAGAGCTGAACGAAGATGTCGAGGGCATGATCTGTCTCGAGATGCTCGGCTTCTACAGCGACGCGGAGGGCTCGCAGCACTACCCCTTCCCGTTTATGAACCGCCGTTTCCCGAAGGCCGGCAACTTTATCGCGTTCGTCGGCAACCTGAGGTCAAAGGGATTTACCGAGCGGATCGCCGCGAGTTTTAAAAAAGCGACCGACCTTCCCGTGGTCACCCTGAACGCGCCGGCAATCGTTGTGGGGATCGACTTCTCCGACCACTGGTCGTTCAATAAATTCGACTACCCGGCGCTTATGGTCACGGACACCGCTTTTTACCGCAATCCCCATTACCACAGGCCGACCGATCTGCCCGAGACCCTGGATTATGGGCGAATGGCCAAGGTCGTGCAAGGGCTCGCAGGGTCTCTGGAAGAGTGGGGGAAGGGGTGAATACAGTCAAAAGTTTCATGAAAAAAGAGGCAAAGTCTGTGACAGATTTTTGACATGGCGGCCTATTTTTCGCCGGTCTTTCCGATCAGCACCGAGCACGGTGCATGAATAAGAACGTTCTTCGACACGCTTCCCATCAGGCTTTTTATCCCCCGCATTCCCCGGCAGCCCACCACGATGATGTCCGCCTCCCGGGACGCTGCAGCGCTCACGATCTCCGAAGAGGGATCTCCTACCTTCGACAGGGTGGAAAGGGAACGGAACTTTTTTTTCTGGGACGTTCTCGCCTCAGCGAGGAGCTTTTCCGATTCCGCGAAATCGCGGGTCCTGGCGTTTGCAACGACCTCCTTGATGCGGTCGTTGAGCTCCAGGGTAAACCGCTCCGGCAAGTCGGAGAAGGCGGGCGCGATGACATGAAGGACCGTCGCTTCAGCGTTGTCGGGAAAAGGAAGGGACAAGAGGAACTCGCCGGCTGAGCGGGAAGAGGCCGATCCGTCGACCGCGAACAGTATCTTGAGCGGCCCCGAAGAACGTCGCTCATCATGCTTGACCACCAGGACCGGCAGCGAGGAATGTGCCGCGACCAGGCGCGTCACGCTCCCGAGAAAGGATGATGAGATTCCTTTGATGCCACGCACACCCATGGCAATAAGGTCCGCCTTCGACGATCGGGCCGCGTTCACGATGCACTGGTCAGGCGTGCACTCAGCCGGGTAAAATTCGCTGATCTCGACGCTGATCCCCGCCTGAACAGGCTTGCATAAGTATAGCAGTATTACCCGGGTATCTTGATGCATATACCGATGCATTCCGCAAAGACGAAAGTAAACGAGGTTCTGAAAACGAAATTTGGTAGACATTGTCCTAGCATTGTCCCTAAATGTATTACATGGTATAATCTGTCAATCGCGTACTTTTTTCATGCCGAAGTCCGGCCGGGGATACGTGGGGGTCCAACAGGGCGGCATGATGCATTTTGTTGAGTTGACGCGGCTGAAAAGGAGATCCTGGTGGCAAAAGCGAATATCCTCGTAGTCGAAGACAGCGAGGCGCAGGGAAAGATGACAAAGGATTTCCTTGAGAAAAGCGGATACAAGGTGACCTGGGTCCTCGACGGCATGGCGGCTTTTCGCGCAGCGAAAACCGAGCCCATTGATGTTGTCCTGCTCGATCGTGTTCTGCCGGATATGGACGGCAGCAGAGTATGCGGCTGGCTCAAGCAGGATGAGGCTACCAGGGGCATCCCGATCATCATGCTCACCTCCATGAATACCGTGGCCCAGAAAGTCCAGGGATTGGAAGCGGGCGCCGACGACTATCTTGTCAAACCGTACGACGAAATAGAACTGACCGCCCGGGTATACGCCGCATTGAGGACGAAGAACCTGAGGGACGAACTGAGCCGAAAGAACGAAGAATTACAAGTGATGCTCAAGCAAGTCGAGGTCCTGTCCTTAACGGATCCGCTGACCGGGCTTTTCAACAGAAGGCATTTCGAGGAGGTCCTGCATTTGGAATTTATCAGGAGCCGCAGATACAATGCGCCGCTCAGCTGCATGATGATCGATATCGACCATTTTAAAGCGATAAACGACGCCTTTGGTCATGCAGTCGGAGACATGGTCATCAAGGACGTGGGGGAGACCATTCAACGGAGCGTTCGGGACGTCGATACCGTGGCCCGCTGGGGAGGCGAGGAATTCATTGTGCTGTCCCCGATGACCGCAAAGACCGAGGCAATGCTTCCGGCGCAGAGGATACTGGACTCCGTGTCCGATCATGGTTTTACGGGGATCGGCGGAAAAAAAATAACCGTCAGCATCGGGGTCTCCGACATATCCAGACCCGGCATTGACATGCCGGACAAGTTGATCCAGGCGGCCGATGTCGCCATGTACGAGGCGAAAGCAAAGGGAAGGAACAGAATTGTAGTGGCGGCGTAAGAAAAAAACCCGGGCAAGGATGAGCACGAACCGGGTTTCTCCCTCCTCCATTCATCATTGCGAGCTTTATTCTTCGCGTCAAATCCCCGAAGGTCGTTACGAACAAAAGTATTACAACCATTGCCTTTTCATCGGAGCACCGCCGTTCGTCCAGAAAGCGGGGGCGCTACAATCAGCCGAAACAGGCTGATCGTTACGACTTTGGGGAATGAGCCGCGCACTGCACCGCCACTTTTTTGTTGCTCTGAAACAGAGTTATAATCTGATACAGAAGCTGTATCGGTCATTTTGACCGCAGAGCGTCATCAGTGTAACCTGTGTCGCGGTGGACAGGACGCAATGTTCAGTCAGGAATCACGATGAATCCTATCAATTTTGAACGCCCGTTTTTCACCATCGTCCAGAACATCCCGGACGCCATCTGTCTCATGGACACGGATTTTATCATCCAGTGCTGGAACCATGGCGCGGAAGATATGCTGGGGTACCGGGCGGACGAGATCATCGGGAAGCATATATCGGTAATCATTCCGGCGGAGATCGCGCAGCGGGAAATAGACCATTGCGTCACCGCGCTGGACCGGGACGGGAAAATGTCCGCCTACGAATCCGTAAGGCTCACGAAAGACGGCCGGGAAATTCTCATCGAGCTGAGCGCCGTTGCGCTGAAAACCGGGGACAGGGTAATGGGGTACGCCTCAATCATGCGGGACATCACCGAACGGAAGCAGATCGAGCATGAACTCATTGAATCTCAGGCGAACCTCCGGCGCGTGGAGGAAACCCTTAAAAAAGCGTATGCGGAACTCGAAATAAAAGTGCAGGAGCGCACGCGTGAACTGGCCAAAACCAACGAAGAGCTGATCATCGAGGTCACCGAACGAAGGCGGGCCGAGGACCTGATCAGAAAATCAAAAACGCTGAGCGATGCGCTCAATAGTCTCGGTACGGTCATTCACTCGAGCCTCGACATCGACGAGATCATGCAGCGCGTCGTCAAAGGAGCGGCGAAGGCGATGAAGGTCGATGCGACCATGATCGGAGTGTTCGAGGATGGCGTCTTCCGTGTCCGTTACGTCTACAACATGCCGGAAGATTTTTCCCGTCGGATCCTGACCTCCAACGAATTCCGGGCCATGGATTACGCGGCGAGGGCAAAGGATGCCGTCGCTTTCAACGACGCCTTCAATGACGAACGGCTGAACATGCAATTCCTCCGCGAAATCGGGATCCGGTCCCTGCTGGTGGCTCCCGTCATGACAAAAGACCGGATCGTCGGCGCCATGGTATTTTACGAACTTTCGAAACTGTTCGAATTCGGCGAGGAGCATCTCGATTTCGCCCGGAAAGCTTGCCGCGATCCGTTTCGCTCGCGCTCGAAAACGCGGAATTTACCAGGCCTTGCAGGAAAGCCGGAAACTGTCGGAAACCCGGTTTGCCGAACTCCGGACAATCTACGAAACAGCTCCGGTCGGACTCTGTTTCATCGACAGGAACATGCGCTATGTCAAGATCAACCGAAGACTTGCCGAGATGAACAATGTCCCTATCGAGGAAACCATCGGCCGGACCATCCGCGAGGTCATCCCGGATGAGGTGGACCAGCCCAATGGAAAGTCTCTGCAACCGGGCCATCGAAACGGGGAGGCCGGTCGAAAATGTCGAACTCGCCCGAAAAACCAAAGACGCGGAGTTGACCGTTTTCGCTGACTATTATCCGGTCAGGGACCAGACCGGCGCGGTCCTCGGGGTGAACATCGTGGTCCAGGACATTACGGAGCGAAAACGGGCCGAAGAAGCGCTGCAGGAGAAGCGAGCGCCGCTCAATGCGATTCCTGAACAGCATCCCGGATATGGCCTGGCTCAAGGACCGCGAGGGCCGGTTCATTCTGGTGAACGATGCCTTTGGCATCGCAGCCGGAAAGGATCCGGAGCGACCTGATCGGGAAAACGGATTTTGATGTCTGGCCGCGGGATCTGGCCGAAAAATATCGGACCGACGACCGGGAAGTCATGCAGTCAGGCAGCCGAAGCGGGTCGAAGAACCGCTCGCCGCAACCGACGGCGCGATCCGCTGGATCGAGACCATCAAGACGCCGATCTATAACGAAGCAGGGCGACAGTCATCGGGACCGTGGGGATCGCGCGGGACATCACCGACCGCAAGCGGATGGAGGAAGAGATCCGGCATATGGCGCAGCACGACGCGCTGACCGGCCTTCCGAACCGGCGGCTGTTCATCGACATCCTGAAGTCGAGCTCGCGCAGGCGCGCAGGCACAGAACAAACTTGCGGTCCTGTTTCTCGACCTCGACCGCTTCAAGGAGATCAACGATACGCTCGGGCACGAGGCCGGCGACCGACTGCTGAAGGAGGTCGCGGACCGGTTCCGGAGAACGATCCGCGAATCGGACACGGTCGCCAGGATCGGCGGCGACGAATTCAACATGGTCCTGCCGGACATAGCCGTGCCGAAGACGTGAGCGAGATCGCGGTCAAGATCGTGAATCCCTGCCGGAAGCCGGTCATCATCGGCGGGCATGAACTGCACATCACGACCAGCGTCGGCATCAGCATTTATCCCGGACGACAGCGAGGAGATCGAGACCCTGCTCCGCTACGCGGACATCGCCATGTACCACGCGAAGGAAAGCGGCAGGAACACGTTCCGGTTCTATAATCCCTCGATCAATGTCAGATCCATCGAGCGGATGAAGCTCGAAAGCTGGCTGCGCCAGACGATCGCGCGCGGGGAACTGTCGGTCCATGTATCAGCCCCAGATCGACATCAAGTCGAAAAAAATATCCTATGCCGAGGCGCTGGTCCGATGGAACCACCCGGAGACGCGGTCTTCTGGAGCCCACGGACTTCATCCCGCTTGCCGAGGAGACGGGGTTCATAACGGCGATCGACGAATGGGTGCTCAGGACCGTCTGCGCGCAGGCTCGCCGCATGGAAGGAGGCGGGACTGGATTCGTTTCTGTGTTACCGTGAACCTTTCGGCGCGCCAGTTCCAGAGCCCGGACCTCGTCGAAGATGGTATCCGTCGGTCCTCGACGAAAACAGGATTGCCGCCCGGCTGCCTCGACCTCGAGGTGACCGAAAGCACGGCCATGAGCAATGTCGAGCGGAGCGCCTCGCAGCTCCGGGAACTGCGGGAGATGGGAGTGCATATCTCGATCGACGATTTCGGGACCGGCTATTCGTCGCTCAATTACCTCAAGAAGCTGCCGATCGAGCGGCTCAAAATAGACAAATCCTTCATCCAGGACATTGCGACAGGACTCCGACGACCGGGCGATCATCAGCGCAGTCACCTCGATGGCGCACAAGATGGGCATCAGGACCGTTGCCGAGGGCGTGGAGACCGAGGAGCAGCTTGCCTTTCTGCGCGATTCGGAATGCGACGAGGCGCAGGGTTTTCTGTTCAGCAGGCCGGTGCCCCCGGAACAGCTTCGCGAGCAGGTTATTGCGGGGGACAGAACGTAAGGAGTAATTTCTTGCTGAATCCCGCACTCTTTCTCATAAAGCCCTTTTATGGGTGACCCGAGAAAATCCTGTCAACTATACACAGCGACCTATGTCGGTGAACTCTTTTGTTACCTATGTCCTTGACTCGTACATTTGCCTTGAGGACACATAGATATTCCTATCAGCGAGTTTTCGAAATAAAGAATCTCACGGTCCTGCCTACAATAGTTCCCCCAAAATAAACCCGTAACAATTGAAAGAAAGACTGCGAAATTCGCATCATCCGAATTTGTGCAGTAGGGAATTCCATACATTGCCTTAACCGTTTGTTTGTATGTTCTAAACCTTTATTGTAACCACTGCAACCAAAGTGTTACTGCAGTAAAATCCATACAGTCTTATTCGGTCATGAACTGCCCTCGAGAAACAGGAAAATAAAATTACCCCATAAAAACATGAGAGTATCGCATGTACGCAACTTATGGCATTTCACTTGCTATGTGCTACGAAAGTATTGCGAGACAGATGCAGTTCATGAGCTTCCTAACCTGAAGCAGGGGATCCTATCTCCCCCAACTTTTTAACGAAGGAGATGAAAATTGAAAAAGTTTCTCGCCCTGTCAGCGTTCGTCCTCCCACCACGGCGACCCAGATGAATCTTCAGAGCCTCGGCTATGGCCTCAAGAAGCCCGCCTCGGACCTCTGCAACGACTGCCACAGCCTGAAGTCGTATACCAGCAGCTGCAGCGACTTCACTTCGATCCACAGCAGGCACGTCGATTCCAAACAGCTCAAGTGCTCCAATTGCCACAACTTCGACAGGCCTGAGAGAACGAACCTCAGGTAGACACACGATACGGAAAAGGGCCCCGATATTTCGGGGCCCTTTTTCATAACTCAATCTTTAAGTCTGACTCCATGTGCCCCCTTGCCCCTTTCAGGAGGTTGTCGTCTGTATAACAGCGAAACGGGCTGAATGCAACAAAAGAGACCCGACCCTATAGATCTGATACGCCATTAAGAGCTCCTTGACAACTATTAACATGTATGTTAATACTCATCCGTAAAATGGACAGTAACGTATTATAGCGAGCAGGAGGGAAAAGACGCCGAAGAAAGAACTCGACATTGCGCGGCGGCG
The DNA here is from genome assembly GCA_963836175.1 of Nitrospirota bacterium. Classification (GTDB taxonomy): domain Bacteria; phylum Nitrospirota; class UBA9217; order UBA9217; family UBA9217; genus GWC2-56-14. The sequence continues at coordinate 142,817 of CAWIIS010000004.1, read as the reverse complement.
TCTGGAGGAGGTAAAACATGGATAAACAGAAGTATAAACCCGTGAAGCACACCAGGGAGAAGACTGCGCGGCTGCTCACCGCTGATCCTGATCTGAAAAAGCCTACGAAGCGCTCGATGATGAATTCGCCGCACTCGATGCGCTGTTGACGGCAAGAACGAAGGCAGGGCTGACCCAGGCGGAGATCGCAAAACGCATGGGCATCAAACCGTCTTCGCTGGCGCGAATTGAGTCGTCGCTGGGTGATCGGAAGCACTCGCCGAGCCTGTCCACGCTGCGGAAATATGCTTCTGCCTGCGGGAAACGGTTGGTCATCAAGCTTGCGTGAGCGGAGCTGCGCTCGTGCAAGCGAATTTTTCTGCAAACAATTCTGCAGCGCGTTTCGCACCCTCTGTCGTCATCATAACCGATTTTGCCTTTGATCGGGGGTCGCTGGATATAGCCTTTTTCGTAAAGCCGGTTCATGGTCTCCCAGTCAAATCCCTTCCAGGCCCGTTCCTCGCCCTCCCCTTCCGTGCAGAACGAGATACAGCAAGGCAAGGGTCGTTTCGTCGACTTTATCTTTGTCATATTCCATTGCGCGCCTCCGTGTCAGTCGGTGGATTGCATCGACAATGTGGCAATGAATGGTTCTGAAGAAAAAATAGCAGGCGAATCAGGCAAAGTCAAACATTATAGACCTGACCCTGAAGATGTTCCCCGGTCCTGGTCGTCCTTGAAAACCGCTTTTTTTTCATTGCAGCGGGAGGTGATGTGATAAACGGCACCGGCGTATTCTATGCGGAGGAGGCGGGTCATGCAGCAAAATTAGCACTGAAAAGGAGAATGTCAAAATACAACGGGCTGTTGCCCAAATCATATAGATAAAGATTCTGAGTAGTGCTATATTGCTGCGACGTTAATCACGACATCAGGAGCCAATAGCCATGATGGGAGTGCAGCAACCACCGCAAAGCAGCTTGTTCTATATCGGCATCAATATCGAGAAACGCGTTCGTTCGAACCATCCCTTACGAAAAGTTAATGAACTGATCGATTTTGACTTCGCCTATAACGAAGTCAAAGACCTCTACGGCAACAACGGCAATGTTTCCGTCCCTCCGCCTGTCATCTTGAAGTTGATGCTGCTCTTGGTCTTCTACAACGTCCGCTCGGAGCGGGAACTGATGGATACCCTTCCTGAGCGTATTGATTGGCTCTGGTTTCTCGGCTATGACTTTGATTCCGAAATTCCGAACCACAGCGTATTATCCAAGGCCCGCAAGAAATGGGGCGTTGATATCTTTCAAGGCTTCTTTGAACGCATTGTCCGGCAATGCGTGGAAGCCGGTCTTGTTGACGGCCGGAAGATCTTTCGTCGATTCCAGCCTGGTGGATGCGAACGCCTCCAATAATTCGGTACTCGACACCCGGAACCTGAAGCATCAGTTGCACAAGAACTATAAAAAGCTCGAAGCCCGCTCTGGAAGAACGCACCGAAAGCACCGATTCTTCCAGAACCTACGAAAAAAAGAACAATCGCTATATCTCCACCACCGACCCGGACGCGGCACTGGTGAATCGGGGAAAAGCCAAGCTTTCCTACCAGGTGCATCGGGCCGTTGACGGCAAGCACGAGATCATCACGGCAACCGACGCAGCGCCCGGCGATGTGAACGAAGCCCATCTGATGCTTCCGCTGCTTGAGAAGCATGAGGCAACAACAGAAATCAAAGGCCGAAACGGTTGTCGCAGACAGTAAATACGGAACCATCGACAACTTCCTTGCCTGCCATGACCAAGGCATAAAGGCGCATATCCCTGATTTACGAGACGTGGCGATCAATCGCATAGCGAAAACCGACATCTTTCTGGAAGATCGGTTTTCCTATGATCCGGCCTCCGACACCTATACCTGCCCGGCAGGTGTCCAGCTCAAGCCGAAGTCGCTGCATATAGCAAGACAGAGCAGGGATTACGGTGCGCCGAAGAAAGCATGCGCAGCGTGTCAGCTCAGGGAGCAATGTACGAAGAACAAATCCGGCAGAACGATCAAGCGTCATCTCCGGCAGGATGTCCTGGAGCGCATGCGTGCAATAAGTCGATCAGCCAATGCACGATATGACATCAAAACCAGACAGCACCTGATGGAGCGTTCCTTTGCCAGGAGCACCCGATACGGCTTTGATCAAGCACGCTGGCGAGGGCTTTGGCGAATGCGGATTCAGGAATATCTGACCTGTGCCATCCAGAACATCCAAGTGTTGATAGCGCATGCTTCCAAGCCGAAGAAAGCAGCTGCGGCACGGCTGCTCGTTGTTCAAAGAACAGTGGTAAAGGCTTTCGGGTCGCTCAGTTTGAGTTTTCCCCTGAGACAGAACCGGTATTTCCCTGTCGTTAGCTTAGGACTTTTTTCGCATTAAGGCGCTTAACCGATTGCGGAAAGTCATTTGAGCAACAGCCCGTAAAGATTTGACCCTATAACGTCCTTGAGTAGTTGGCAACCAGCTTAGGAGCCCTTTGAGCAAGCGCTATCAAGTTCTCACCCTGCCTGATATGCTTGAATCGTGTAACTGCCAGGCTCCTGATTCTTCGTGACCAAATTATTCCGAACTGAACCATTCATACCCCTGCGCATCGACGACTGGTATGCAGTAAGCTTACGCTTGCGGCCGTTATATGGCACTTTGCAGACAAGGTCGCCGTTCTCCAAGGAGGGGAGATCACTGATGGCATCATGAACAGTTACGGGTTTGGGAATTGATGATTTCCTAAGTTGGTCAACGAATGACATAGCATGTCCGACTCGATTTCCGATAAAAAAGATTCTTTTCCTATTCTGCGGAACGCCAAAGTCCGCAGCATTCAGGATGAGACTGACTGCCTCATAACCTAATTTTTTAAAATTCTCCAGCAGTTCGTTTCTGACAGAACCCTGCTCAAACGTTTCCATACCAGACACATTTTCCATAAGAAACCATTTCGGCTGCATCTGCTTTACGAAGGATACAAATTTATAGACAAGATGGTTGTTCGGATTGTGAAGATTTCGTGTTTGTCTGTTCGACGTTGAGAAACCCTGGCACGGCGGGCCGCCAATTACAATATCAAGCTCACCTTTCTTAAAGCCAAATGTGTTGACTATTTTGCTTGGTGATATTGTATTTATATCTTTTGTATCGACGTAAACTCCTTTACGTCTCCTATTTTTTGCATATGTTTCCGCTGCGCTCTTGTCGTGCTCGATGGCATATGCGATGTTAAATCCCGCCTGTTCAAAGCCTAGAGACAGTCCGCCAGCACCAGCGAACAGATCTATACCGATAGGTTTCAGATTTATTGTATTCGACTTGCTTTTTTTTCTTATCATCTCAAAACCACAAGAATACCGTGAACGAAAATCTTATAAGATGACTCCATTGATCGCATCAACCCCTTGCGGACTAACGACCAGTCGACTTCCTTTCGGTTGATGTAGGATTATCGAGGGGCATAAACTGCCACGATCACCTTTGAAATACTTCTTCACGATGCTTTTGCATAAAATCTGACTCCGGCAAGAATTTATCCGGCATCTGGATCTGTTTTCCCTCATAGGCAAGGAAATTCCGTTCCAAAGCTTCGTTCGGAAGAAATTCCCTCAGATATGGACCAAGAACGAGCCTATAGTCTTCGTCAAAGGTAATCAAGCCCCTTGTCAAAGGCGGCATCCTGTGTTTGTGCAAGACATAGTCCATTTCTGGGATTTAGTCGATGCTCCGGATAATCCCCCAAGGAAGAATATGGCTGGCAACAAGCAGTTCCGGAATAGGATTGCCGGTAATGCAGCACCGGCAGTTATAGGAGGCAAGCACGCTCTGGCGAAAAAATCGCTGGCCTAAACGTGCTTTAGCTGTCATGAACGTTTCCGTTGGGCCGGTAGGCTCATTACGTAGGCATTTTTATGGCGGGTTGTTTTCTGAGTCTTCTTTTTGCTCGCAGAAATACCGGCCCTCCTCTACAATCTTCCCAAGAAGCAACTGCAACTTCTCTTCGCTCTCCACACCGAACCGTTGCCCAATCAGAGTTGAACTCGTTCCATATTTCCCTGTCCGCTCTGCTTGTGCTGCTAAGGCCCTTTATCCCGCGTGCTTGGTGATATGGATCGAGAGAAGCAAGATTGCAAAGCTTCATCGAAAGACTGCTCGGCGTTCTTCCTAGCTTCTGCGCAACTTCAATTATCAAGGGATTCCCGTGACGAAGCTGGCCAAACGGGAGCTTGCAATAAAGATTCATCGCAATCATGAGTTCATCATTTGTCCATGATTTTCCGCTTGGCATTTTTTCACTTCTCCGATGAGTCTTACAGGGCGGCCGACTCGGGCCGATTCGGGGCTGATGCGGGTCAGACTTAAAACATGAGTTATCTACCCACTCGACCCAACCCCTAGTCAGTTTATCTTTCCTCCTGACCATTTTCCCGGAAGCACCTCAGCCCCCTTGTAGACAGGTCCTTCTCGTCAGTTATTGGGGGCACTTCTTTACGGGCTGTTGCTCAAATGACTTTACGGCAAAAATGTCATGCGGTGATCCCCAATAGCCTCTCCGGCTCAGCAGCCGATCGGCGGCGACATTATCCTGGTCACGACCTTCTTTCCGCCTTCTTCCTTGTAGATCACCATTACATTGTCGCCGCTCTTCCACCCCTTGAGCAGCGATGCCGCCACGCCGTCAAACCGCGTACTGTCCTTGAGTACTATCACGCCTTTTTCTACATCAACAGCCGCTACGGCCCCGAGCTTCTCGCCCGCAAGCGCTGCACCCGCCAGAACCAGGAGCAGAAAGACTACAAGGAAACTGATCGCTGTTTTTTTCATGGGAACCTCCAATGGGTAACGTTCGCAGGGTCAAGATCGACAATTTGCTGCATGAGTGTACATGAATTGGCTCTTGATGTCACCTGTCACAAGCCTATTGTGTCAGGTCTTTTATTTTGGTGTTTCGACTTTTCCGCCAACACAGGTCCTTATTCCCTGGCCCATCTCCCTGCTTCTGTCCGATCTGCGCACCTGATTGCATCAGGTTCTCATCATAGATCGTTGTTATCGGCAGAGGGAACGCCCGCGACAATTTGCTGTGCTGCATGAGTATAGCTGATTGTGCACTCGATGTCACCAGTCGAAAGGACCTCATAGGGTCAGGGACCAGGTCTCCTTTGTTGCATTTCCCCCTATGCCGCCTTCCTCGTCACCACTTTATAATCAAGTCCCAGGGCGACCAGCATGTTGAAGAGCACATCAAAGGTGACCTTCGCCGTGCCGACGCCGGACTCGATCTGCGCCACCCGCGCCTGGCTGATCCCGAGCTTCTTTGCAAGCGCGGCCTGCGACAGGTCCTTGTCCTTCCGCGTCTTGACGATCAATTTTACCAGCCGCTGCTTCTCGCGCACCTCGGCAACATTGGCGCCCAGCGTTTTTGCCAGTTCCTCTACGGTCACTTCCTTCCATGCCATGATCAGATCTCCTTCAGTCTCTTATGGATAATATCCAGCTCGCGCCTGTTCGCGTTCACTGTCCAACCTGGAAAGCTGGGCTTCTTTCTTGTGCTATAACCTGAAGAAGTGCTTTCTTATCAGACATTGATTCTCCAGTCAAGGAATGGCGAGAACACCACGAACAGGTTGAGGGAGGCGTCACAGGGGCGTTGAGAAGAGGATAGTGATCAAGGGCAAGGTGCTCGACCTTGTCGGACATGATCAAGAAATTCGTGTAAGAAACCGCACCTTACTAATGCTTCTTCTCGAACAGAGCTATCTCTTTATAAAGCTCGGCAACGCGTTTACCCTTTACGGCACCCTTCCTGATTTTTGCGTAATCTCCGTATCCGGTTTCAGACTGCATGATAAATCGCGTTGCATTGACCAAGCCGAGATTATTTACCAATGCCTCCCAGCCTGCATCTCTCAACGCATAGCCGCTTAGGTTTTTCTGATGTGTTTTAAGCATTCTTAAACACCTCCTCTACGAGAAATTCAAGGGGACTGCATACCGACAAGGAAACCGCATTCCGCTCTTTCCTGGCTTTTCTAATGATATTATCGTCACAGGTGATGAAGTATTCCGCGCCGCCGGATTCAGCACAGGCAAGATGCATTGCATCGAGCGAGTCAAAACCGGACTTTTCTAATAAGGTTGCTCTCTTCTTGATCGTATCGCTCATTTTCACGGACCGCGACGCCAGAGCAACATAATGGGAAACCCGTTCTTTGCGCTCAGGAAAAGGTGACAGGCTGTTCTCATAAGCCAGCACTGATGAACTGATGATGCTGACCGCACCAGTCATCGTTTTTTCTAAAATAGACAGGAAGGACTCCGCCTCAAGCCTGATTCTGGCCTGGCTTTGGTCGTCAAAAGGCCGGTTATACACGCTGGTATCCAGATATATTTTAATGCGTCGTCTCATACTCAAATACCAAAGGAATCAGTCTGAACATACAATATCACGATTCAACACGTGATGACAAGCTGAAATGCCACTTTTTCCATCTTTCCTGCCAGAGTCTGTCAGGTTTTTTATTTTTTTGTTTCGACTTTTCCGCCAGCGCCGATCTCGTCCACCCGCAACAACCGGTGTCCTTCGAACACGGTCAGTATTTCTACAGTGTTCTTGTTTACCCGGTAAACGATCCGGTATTTCTTGAAGAGCAATTCCCGTATATCGGGATTGGAAATTTCTGGCACCGTTCTCCCGATACGGGGGTCGGGCAAGAGGGATTCCGCATGCGCAACCATCTCATCGACAAATTGTGCTGCACGCTCCGCGCTATCTTTTGCTATGAAATCCTCGATCTCCGTTAGTTGCCGGAGGGCTTCACGGGTCCAGAGTATTTTCATGTTTTATTATTCTCTGGCCCTTCTGGACGTCAATGCCGATTTAAGCTCTTTCGGAGTGTACGTTCTCCCGCTATCGGCATCTGTTATTCCTCTTCCGACGGAATCAAGAAAAGATTTCCGGTATACCAGTTCATCGTAGTCTTCCGGCGTCAGGAGCACGCCGGCGGGCTTGCCGTTCTGGGTAATGATCACGGGATGACCTGTGCTCTGGAGGCTTTTGAACCACTTGGAAAGACTTGTCTTAAATTCGGCAATGGGGACGATATCGTTCTTGATGGATATGGTTTTCATGGGGAGAGCTCCTTATTTAGACAATTATTCTGGTCTAAATATAGACCACTATAAAATGCAAATCAAGCGTTTTTCTGCAGGACGGATCCGGGAAGTTTGTCCAATCGCCTGAATGCTGGAAAGCAAAAAAAGAGCTAAATCTTTTAAAAGACTTAGCTCCGGTGCCCACCTACGTTCGATGGAGACTTTCAGAAAAATTTAAATATCGATGGAAAATCAACTACTTAATGGTGGAGGCGGCGGGAATTGAACCCGCGTCCGAAAACCTTTAGCCAGAAGCTCGTTACATGCTTGTCCCCTCATTTAAAGCTCTCGCCTCATCCAGCGCCTCAGGGAAAGCTTTGGATTCAGCCAGCCCGGTTTTTCTTGTCTTCCCGCCCCGGACGAAGTCGGGAAAACCAGCCTGGTTATAACGTCTCTGCGGCTGTTCAGGCGCCGGCCGCGAAACGCGCTGCCTATTTAGGCGGCGAGTGCCATTTCGTTGTTATTGGCAGTTGATCTTTACCATGTGTTTAACGAGCCCCATGGTACCTCGGCATGCAACTCCTGACCTCCGTGTCCCCGTCGAAGCCTGTCGCCCCCTTTTCGTAAACCATTGCGGATTTCGGATTGCGGAATGCGGATTAAAAATCCGAAGACCACAAACATTCTGCAATGCGGATCTGCTGTCCAGCATCTCCTATTTATATAATACGCTATTTACTCTCTTTATACAACAGGCTTTCCGCGTCGGCGCTGCTCACTCCGCTGATCCTCACGATCTTGTCGCGCGACGTGTGGCCCGAGACGATCTCGACCCGGGATTTGGCGACCGAGAAGCGGTTCGCAAGGAATTTGACCAGGGCCTCATTCGCAGCTCCGTCAACAGGCGGCGCCGTAAGCCTGATCTTGAGGCTGCCGTCCTCAAGCCGGGTTGCCTCGTTCTTCGAAGCGCGGGGCTGGATGCGCACCGAAAGGGTAACGCCCGGGGAGTCCTTATCCTTTGGCCGGCTCTTCTGTGGGCGCATTGCCGCCTTCCTCGTAGTTCACCATCTCCAGGTGCATCTGGATGACCTTCTTCAGGTCTTCCAGAAAATGATGCCGCATGCGCTTGAGGTTCTGGATCTCGGCATCGAGCTTCACCTTCTGTTCGTGCGCGCTTGCGACGATCTGCTGGCTGCGCATCTCGGCGTCCTTGATGACGAGTGCTGCCTCGCGCCGGGCATTGTCCTTCTGGTCTTCCATGAGCTTCTGGGTCATGACCATGGTGTTCTTGACCGTTTCCTCTTTCTGACGGACCTCGGCCATCCGGTCTTCATAGACCTGGCGGAACTCGCGCAGCTCGGTCAGTTCGCGCATCAGCGCTTCCATCTCCTCGCGCACCTGGTCGAGGAACGTTTCGACCTCTTTTTGTTCGAACCCGCGGAAGGTCACATGGAACCGTTTCTGTTGAATATCGATCGGCGTAATGTTCATGAAGAAACCTCCTGGCTATCTCAAACTATAACCGAACTGTTTGAGGTTCGCAATGAGCGCATAGTCGAGGAACAGGATGATCAGGATGGCGATCAGCGGCGAAAGGTCGAGCCCGATCTTGTAGGGCGGCGCAAGCTTTCTGAGCGGACGGAGCACCGGCTCGGTCAAGCGGGTCAGTGCCTGCACAATGGGGTTATAGGGATCGGGGTTGACCCATGAGATGAGCGCCCGGATGATGATGATCCATTTGTAGATGTCAAGAACGACTCCCAGCACGCTGGCTAAACCGAGTATGATATTGCCCATGTGTTCTCCTTTTGTACACTACGATAACACCAGAAGTTAAGATGTTAAGAGGGTAGGAGGGTAAGATATTCCCAACTTCCTATCTTCTTACCTTCGCCTTCTTCTGCCTCGTCTTTTTTTGTAATGAGATCCCCGCCCCGCCGAGCTCCCTGCTTCTTCTGGTCGCGGCTTCCACAGCGTTCATCAGCACTGCCCGGAGCTTCCCCTTCTCCAGTTCGTGCATGCCGGCGATGGTCGTGCCGCCGGGAGAGGTCACCATGTCCCTGAGTTTGGCGGGGTGCTCTTTGGTGTCGAGCACCATCTTCGCTGAACCAAAGACCGTCTGGGCGGCAAGCTCCAGTGCCAGCGGACGGGGAATGCCGACCTTCACGCCTGCATCGGACAGGGCCTCGATGACCGTGAACACAAAGGCGGGTCCGCTTCCGGAGAGCCCGGTCACCGCATCCATCAATTTTTCGTCAACAACGACGGCCCTGCCCACGGCGCTGAAGATCTCCTGCGCCAGCGCCAGGTCCTCGTTCGTCGCTCTGTTTCCCTTTGCCAGGCCAGCCGCACCGGAGAGCACCAGCGCGGGCGTGTTCGGCATCACGCGAATGACGCGGGGATTGGCCGTGAGCGCCTGTTCCAGGCGGCTGATCGTGATGCCTGCGGCAATGGAGATCACGAGCTTCGAGGAATCGGCAACACCCGCGATCTCCGCAAGCACGGCATCCATCACCTGGGGCTTCACACAGAGCAGCACGATATCCGCACCCCGCACCGCCTCCTGGTTGCTCTTCACCAGGTTGAGGTTTTTGTATTTTTTAAGATAAACGAGCCGCGCCGGAGACGCATCGGTCACCGCCATCTGGCGGGACTTCGCTACATCCGCCGACAGCATCCCCTTGATGAGCGCCTCGGCCATGTTCCCGCCGCCGAGGAAAGCGATCTTTTTATCTATTGCCATGAACCCTCCATTAGTTCATTCGTCTGGGCACGATAGATATAAATTAGGTTTTGTCACCTTTCTTGCGTGCCCAAGAAAGGTGACCCAAAGAAGGGCACCCGGCGGAAATTCTTAACGCCATGCTCGGTCGTCCTCGGTACATTTCGGAAACTCGCCCTGCGGGCTCAGACAGTCCGAAATGCTTCACCCTCGGACTCGGTCGCCTGGCTAAATTTTCGCATGGGGCTGCTGTGAGGGTCTGACTCACCCAAACCCGCATATTCCCGGAGCGGCCCTATGAATTTTTTGGGCACCCGTCTTGGCCTAAGGTAGCGTCCCGCAGGGCGAATGCGCACTGTCTGAGGCCGACTTGCCCCGACAACGTCGGGGAGGCCGAGTTTGCGCGGGCGAGCGGACGTGGCCTTAGACGGGTCAAGAAATTCATTCAGGCCACGAAGGGGATATGCAAAAAAACAGGAAGCTTTCCCCGCACCGCTATTCTCACTTTGTTACCTTTTTTCCTGCGCGAATCTGTGAGTGGCGGCGCAGAAATAAACACAGGATCATGGACTTCCTGGCATGACTTCAATCCGCATTCCGCTGTGGTTGTGGTCTTCAGATGTTCATTCCGAAATCCGCAATCAGAACAACCGTTCCCCGAATATCGCCGTTCCGACCCTCACCAGGGTCGCGCCTTCTTCAATGGCAACCTCGAAATCGCCGCTCATGCCCATGGAAAGCTCTGCCATTGAGACACCGGGAATGTTCTCTTTATCTATAATGGATGAAAGCTCCTTCAGTCTTTTGAAATAGAGGCCGCGAGTCCTCGGGATCGTCCGGATAGGGCGGCATGGCCATGAGGCCTTTGATCCTGATGTTCCTGAGCAAAGCTGCCCGCCTCACCAGATTTACCGCATCGTCAATATCCACCCCTGCCTTGGCTGCCTCGCCCGCAATGCTCACCTCGATCAGTACGTCCTGGACTTTTCCGATCTTCGCCGCCTGCTTGTCGAGCTCGGCTGCAAGCTCCAGGTTGTCGACCGAATGGATGAGATCGAAAAGCTTTACCGCGTATTTCGCCTTGTTCGTCTGGAGGTGGCCGATCAGATGCCACTGAGCACCTGGGCCGAGCTGCTCGATCTTCTCCTTCGCTTCCTGCACCCGGTTCTCGCCGAGGACCTTTGCGCCGGAAGTCAGGGCTTCACTAATTCTTCTCGATGCCGACGGTCTTGGTAACGGTGACGAGCGTGACCGATGCGGGGTCTCTGCCCGCCCGCTTCGCTACTGCTGCGATCCTGTCCATGACCGATGTAAAGTTGTCCGCAATAGTCATAAGACTATCCACCGCCGAGACGCAGAGGCGCGGAGGAAGGCTCCTTGAAACTAAAGATTCTCTCTGAGTCTCTGCGTCTCCGCGGTAAAAAGGTATTAAGGTTTCAGCATCACCGCCGACAGCATCCTGCCGGTCCTGCCCTCGGCACGGAACGAATAGAACAGGTCTTTTCTGCAGCACGTGCAGATCCCGAGCGAATGAATGTTCTTTTCAGCCAGTCCGCTCTGCATCAGCTCCAGCCGGTTCAGCTTCACCAGGTCCAGGCCCCATTTGTCGTTGCCGTGGGAAACGGCGACCTCGTTCCAGAATGGGAAGTTCTGCCGCACCGGCCCCATCACCGGCTCATCGACTTCGTAGCATTCCGGCCCGATGGCCGGGCCGATGGCTGCGATCATGCGGGAAGGGTCGGAGCCGAACTCGTCCTGCATCTTGTTATTGCCTTTTGCACGATCTTCTGAACGGTGCTGCGCCAGCCCGCATGAACTGCTGCCGATGGCCGGCGTGACCGGGTCAATGAGCAGGACCGGCACGCAGTCGGCGGTCTCTATGCCGATGGCGATCCCGCGCAGGTCCGTGATCAGGCCGTCGGCCTGCATGGAGCGCACGCTCGCATAATTGTGGCCGTCGACGGTGACGATGGTCTCGCCGTGCACCTGGTTTACCGTGACCAGCCGGTCCGGCGCGATGCCGAAGGCCTGGGCCACGGCATTCCAGTCGTCAGGAGACTTGGTGCCGCTGTTCCGTGCGCCAAGACCATTCTTCCTCGTGGTGAAAAAATGCTGTATGCTGTTGACACTGTTAAGCGCGGGCAGCGTTATTAATGATTTTTCTTCTGTGCCTGTTTTCATGAAAAACCGTGAGCTAATTACAGAGTAATGCATCGTGCCTACTTGCACACCCCGCAGGCCGTGCACGAACCGACCCTGCAGGGCGGCGTGAACTTGCCTTCCAGCGCCCGTTGGTGTTCGTTCATAAGATAATCTTTCCGCACTCCGATGTCAATAAAATCCCATGGCAGGGCCTCGTTAAAGGCGCGCTGCCGCGTGACGTAGAAGTCCATGTCCATGCCGAGCTCTTTGGCCGCCCGCTTCCAGTCGCCCCGCTTCTCGTGGGCAAGCCGGATCAGTCTGCCGATCCGCCGGTCGCCGCGCGAAAGCAAGGCCTGGACATACTCCCACTTCGGGAGGTCATGGATCATGTTCATGTTCCCGATCTTGCGCACTGCCTTTTCGAGCAACCGCTGTTTTTTGTTCAGGCTTTCGACGGCCTCCATGGGGTCCCACTGGAAAGGGGTGAAGGGCTTCGGCACGAAGGAGTTCACCGAGAGCGTGATCCTGCCGATCCTGCCTGCGGGCCGCGCATATTTAAGCTGCACGTCGCGGACCTTCAGCGCCAGCGCGATGATCTCGTCCACGTCTTCCTGCGTTTCCGTCGGCAGGCCCAGGATGAAATAGAGCTTGAGGTTCGGGATGCCGCTGCCGAAGACCAGGTCTGCCGCGCGCAGGATATCCTCCTCGGTCACGCCCTTGTTGATCACCTTCCTGAGCCGCTCGGACCCCGCTTCCGGCGCGATCGCAATGGTCTTATGCCCGCTCTCTGCCAGGCGGTCGATAAGCGCCTTGCTCACCGAGTCCGCACGAAGCGACGAGACCGACAGGCCGCCCTCGATGGCGGAGCAGAGCTCGCCGATGGCGGGATAGTCAGACAGCGCGGCCCCGACGAGCCCGATCTTGCCGCATCGCTCGTCGGCCTTTGCCGCCTGCTCCTTCGCTTCGTCGATGCCGAGGTTCCGCGGTGGAAGATAGATATACCCGGCCATGCAGAACCGGCAGTGCCTGCCGCAGCCGCGCGTGATCTCCGCAAGGTACATGTCGCTGAACTCGGTGTTCGGCGTCAGGATGACCGTTGCGGCCGGCAGCCGGTTGAAATCCGTGAAGCCCTGCGTTTGACGATCGTCTCCGGCGCGGACGGCTCGAGCAGTTTCCGCTCCTTAATGGTGTTGTCTTCGTGGTAGGACACTTCGTAGAACTCCGGGACATAGACGCCGGGGATCCGGCAAAGGGCCCGAAGCAGGGCAAGCCGGCCCTGCTCCCTGTTCTCCTTGTAGACCTGAACAAACTCGCCGGCAACCTCTTCTCCCTCGCCAATGATCACGACGTCGAAAAAATCCGAAAGCGGTTCGGGATTGAAAAAGGAGCAGATGCCGCCGAGGATCACGAGCGGATCGTCTTCTGTTCGTTCCTTTTTGTCCGGCGGGATGCCGGAGAGCCGCAGCATCTCCAGGATATTCAGATAGTCCTGTTCAAAGGAGACGGAGAAGGCGAGGACGTCGAACTCCCGGACCGGCCGCTTGCTCTCCAGGCTGTACAGCCTGGTGTTGCTCTTGCCGTACTCTTCGATATCTTCTTCATCGGGCAGGAACACGCGTTCGCATGCCGTGTCAGCGCGGCGGTTCAGGATGGCGTAGATCTGGTGCACGCCGAGGTTCGACATGCCCACGTGGTAGGTGTTCGGATAGGCAAGCGCGATCGCCACTTCGACATCCCGGGCTTTGTAGATGGTCCCGCGCTCAGCGGCGAGCAGGGCATCGGTCTTTTCGAGGAGCTTTCGGGACATGCGGGGATTATACTATGCTTGCGAAGATTGGGCAAAGAATTTCAGCAAAGGAACAGCAGTTGGACGCGGATTTACGCGGATTTTCGCGGATAAAACGAAGCAGGAAAAGGAGATACATCTTAAAAAACTTTTTTATCTGTCTTAATCCGCGTTCATCAGATGTCGCTTAGAAGCGCCTACTTCTGGTATCCGCGTCCAAAAAATCTTTTCAGTTTGGACGTTGATTCATCAAGGCGGGCATTTGGCGCAGACCGAGGTGAAGAGCGCGGTGCTGAGATACCGGTCCCCGCGGTCCGGGCAGGATCACCACGATGGTGCCCCGCTCCATCCGCGCGGCCACCTCGAGCGCGCCGTACACGGCCGCGCCGCTGCTCATGCCCGCGAAAATGCCTTCCTCCAGCGCGAGCCGCCGGGTGGTCGTGAAGGCGTTGTCGTCATTCACGTTGACGATCTCGTCGGGGAATTCGGGGTCGTAGATCTTCGGGACAATGGACTCCTGCATGTTCTTGAGCCCCTGGACCTTGTGGCCCAAAAGCGGCTCGACGCCCACCACCCGGATGCTGCTTCGAAACTCCTTCAGCCGTTTGCCCACGCCCATGAGCGTGCCCGTCGTGCCCATGCCGGCAACGAACACGTCGATGGCGCCCTTCGTCTGGTCGATGATCTCGGGCCCGGTGGTCTCGTAGTGCGCCCTGATGTTGGCGGGGTTGTCGAACTGGTTCGGCATGAAGTAGCGGCCCGGCCGCTCCTCCACCAGTGCCCGTGGCGCGCTTGATCGCGCCGTCGGTGGCCTCGCACCCCGGGGAGAGGATCAGCTCGGCGCCGAAAGCCTCGAGGATCTTGCGCCGCTCCTGGCTTACGCACTCGGGCATGACCAGGACCACCTTGTAACCCAGGGCAGCGCCGACCATGGCGAGGCCGATGCCCGTGTTGCCCGACGTGGCCTCCAGGATGGTGTCGCCTTTTTTGATCTGCCCCGCTTGCTCGGCATCCCTGATCATTGCCAGCGCGATCCGGTCCTTGACCGAACCGCCGGGATTATTGCCTTCCAGCTTGGCAAAAACCGTTACCGCTTTATTCGTGTTCAGCTTTTCGAGCTTCACAAGCGGGGTGTTGCCGATGCAGTCAAGAACTCCCATAGCCCTTCCTTTGTGGTCCTTTTTTTTGGCGCAAGGTCTGTCGTGCTCTGCTGGATGGAGCGCGCGAAGACACGTGATGAGAAATATATCACGTTTTTGCAGGGAGTGGAAAGCAATTTTTTGTGCCGGCGAGGGAACCAGGACAGGCCCTGCTTTGGGAGAGGAATTGAACGTCTGAGGACACAATTGATGAGCGCTATCCCTGTTGAACCAGGCTAGCCTCTTGTCCAGATGTGAATATTGTCCGGCAGATTCCTGAGCATTGTTTCTATTTCAGGATTCATGGAACGATCGTATCCCATTCCCGGGTGAATGAGATTGAAAGCCATGGTCGGTTGCCCCTCGGCAACGGCAGCGAGAATTTTTAATCCATACAGGATAAGCGGCACATCGATCCTGTCGTTGAAATGACGCCGGGATTGTAAAATACCCCTCTTGCCGTGCAGCAACAGACCGTAGACTCCCAGGTGGCCGCAGTAGCTGCTGATCATCATGCCGAATTGTTTTGGAGTGTCGGCATGCCGGCATTTCATAGCGTAGCATGCGCCCAGGCCCATGACCAGCGTGTTGTCCTGGCTGATGCAGGAACTGGCAGTCACAATATGGACCCCCGGGGCTTCGAACAGATCGCCCTGTTTTACCTGAGACATAAAAAGCTGCCCTTCCTGAAAGAAATTGCGCACAGGAACAAACTGGGCAATCTTACCATATTTTATGTTAAATGCAAATGTTTTTTGTCTTCTTTAGGCAGTCCATGTCTGCGGGAATCGAGATAGCGGGGATGGAGAGACCAGGGCCTCATGGATGGGTTCCGGGGAACTATTCAGGTTGATAGACTGAAGGCTGAAGACTGCTAGGAGATCGGGACACTTAAAATTGGATTTTTTTGCACCGTTGTTTTTTCCAAGAATAATCTTCAGCCTTCAGTCGCAACACCTGAATCCTGCCGCTTCAGCTGTCCAGCTCCGCGCGCACTTTCCGCAGAAGCTCTTCCATGGGGACCGGCTTGACGATGACCGGCGTCCCCGGTTCGACCAGGCCCCTCGAAACCATGACATCGGCCGGATAGCCGCTCAGGAACAAGGCCCTGACCTCAGGGCGAAAGATCCTGATCTTGTCATAAGCTTCGCGGCCGGTCTTTTTCGGCATGACAGCGTCCAGGAGCAGCAGTTTCACCCGGTCCTGGTGTTCCATGAACCTGTTCACCGCCTCCTCACCGTCGCGTGCTTCTATAACGCTGTAGCCGTACTGCGAAAGAATGGCGGTCATGACCTGCCGGACGACCTCATCATCCTCCGCCACCAGCACCGTCTCGGTGCCGCCGATGATCGCGGCCTCGATTGGTGCGGAAATTCCCGCGTCCGCGGCCTGCACAAGGGGCAGATATACCTTGAACGTGGTCCCCCTGCCGGGCGCGCCGACGACGCTGATCGAGCCGTTGTGCTGCTTGATGATGCCGTAGGCGATCGACAGGCCGAGACCGGTCCCCGTTCCCCGCTCCCTGGTCGTGAAAAAGGGCTCGAAGATGCGCGCCCGGGTCGCGTCATCCATCCCCTTGCCCGTGTCGGTCAGCGTGATCACGGCATAGGGGCCGGCTTTGTCCAGACCGTGCTCCGCGGCAGACGCGGCATCCACGTCCTCCCGTCCGGTCTCGACAAAAAGATAGCCGCCGCCTGTTATGGCCGCCCGGGCGTTCGTCGTTATGTTCACGAGCACCTGCTCGATCTGGACCGCGTCGGCCAGGACCGTCAGGTCGCTGTCCGTCAGTAGCATCTTCAGCTCGATGTTCTCGCCGATCAGCCGCCTGAGGAAATCCCCGACCCGGCCCACGATCTCGTTCAGGTCCGTTGGCACGGGGTGGAGCAGCTGCTTGCGGCCGTAGGCCAGCAGGCCCTGCGTCAGCGTGGCTGCCCGGTTCGCCGCGGTCATCATCTGCGCGACATAGGCCCGCAGCGGCTCGTTGCCGGCCAGCTTCGCCAGCAGCAGGCTTCCATAGCCGGTGATGGCGGTCAGGATATTGTTAAAATCGTGGGCAATGCCTCCGGCCAGCGTGCCGAGGGACTCCATCTTCTGCGACTGGCGCAGCTGCTCTTCGAGCTTCGCGCGCTCCGAAACGTCGATGCCGGTGGGGATCACATACTCCACCTCGTTCGAGCTGTTCAAAAGCGCCGTGTTTGACCAGGCGATCAGCTTGCGCTTCCCGTCCTTCGTGACCCAGCAGTTCTCGTACCTGCTCGGGAACATGCCGGCCGACAGGTTCGCAAAAACGTTCTTGATCTCCGGGACCTGTTCGGCCGGTATCAGGAAATCCCAGACGTGCCTGCCAAGCGCTTCCGCTGCCGTGTATCCGCTCACCTCTTCGCAGGCATGGTTGAACCGGACGATTGTTCCGGTCCGGTCGAGGACCAGGACCATGGCGCCTACAATGTCCAGGACTTTGGCGATGAAGTCACGCTCTTTTTTGAGCTCCTCCTCGGTTTCGCGGCGCTTCGTAACATCGCGCGTGATGGCCAGAAGCGCGATGATCTTGTTCTTTTCATCGCGAAGCGGCACGGCGTGTGTTTCGAGCCTCAGCTTTCTTCCCTGCAAGCCGACCATCTCGAATTCGAGCCTGCCGGTCTTTCCCTGGAACACTTCGTGCAGCAGCGAGGAAAAAGGCTCGCGATGTCCTGCTGCAATGAACGGTCCGAGAGCATGCCCCCGGACCTGCTCCAGCGATTCGGCCTGGATCATGTCGAGCCCGGCCCGGTTCATCAACAGCAGCGAGCCGTCCTCGGCGACCAGCTTCACGCATTCCGGCTCCGTATCGATGATGGTCTGCAAAAAAGCGCGGCTGTTGCGCAGCTCCCGCTCCGTCTGCTCCCGGGCCGTGATGTCCTTGACCATGGAGAGGTAGCCTTGCACCGCACCCGAGGCGTCGCGCAGCACGGACGTGTGCCAGTCGCAGACCAGGGCAGCGCCGTTCTTGCTGACGCATTTCAGCACCGCGCCGGAATCGCCGTTCGGGAGGAGCGCTGTCTGCAGCGGGTCCGGGGCGGTGTCCTCGGCCAGGGACGGCATCAGGAGCGACGCGTGCTTTCCCCGCAGCTCGTCGGCGGACCAGCCGAAGATGCGTTCGGCCGTCATGTTGCACTCGAGCAGGAGCAGGTCCCGGTCCCACACAAGGTACCCGAGCGGCATGGTTTTGATCGTAAGCGCAAGCTGCGTCTCGGCGTCGATCAGTCGGCCCTGCTTTTCGATGCTCGTCATCGTGTCCTGTTGTTCATTCGGCGTCATAGACGAAAGTCCTGTGCTGGTCCGTTATGGCAGGGGCGGGTTTAAAACCCTCCCTGCGGGGCCTGACCATACTGAAAATATACCAGAAAAAGAACGCTGTTTGGCGCAGCGTGTTGCATTCCTTTTTTGAGCAGGGGAAAGCTCAGAGGGAGAACAGGTCGGACACCGCGTACCGGTCCGCAGTAAAGAGCTTGATGTGCCCGGCCACAACCGCGCGGTGGGTCTTGAGCGCCACATCGGGCCGGTTGTTCTTGTCCGAAAGATGCGACAAACAGGCCCACTTGAGACGGCCTGCTTCGCCAGCGCGGCGCAGGACCTCGGCAGCCTCGTGGTTCGAAATGTGGCCCTTGGGGCCCGTGATCCGTTGCTTGAGAAACGCGGGATAGGGGCCGTTGGCAAGCATGTCCGGATCGTAGTTGCTTTCGAGGAAGACCGCGTCAAGGGAGGAAACAAGGTGGATGAGGTCTTTGAACACATGGCCCAGGTCGGTCATGACGCCGAGCCGCTTTGCGCCCGCCTCGATCACGAAGACCGAACCGTCCACGGCGTCGTGCGGCGTCGAGATGGTGTGGACCTGGACCTCCCCGAACCTGAGCCGGTCGCCCGACCGGAAGGAGCGGACATCCTTCAGCTTGCCGAGCGTGCTGCTGCGCGACGCCGCAGCGGCGAGCGTTGCCGGCGTGACGTAGATCGGCAGGCCGAACTTGCGCTGGAACACGCCGGCATGGCCGATATGGTCGCCGTGGTCGTGCGAGATGATGACCGCGTCCACCTTCCGGATGTCGCGGCCGTGTTTTGCCAGCCGCTCTGCGGCCTGAACGCCTGTGATGCCCGCGTCAAGCAGAAGCCTGACGCCGCAGGTCTCGACGTAGATGCAGTTGCCGCTGCTGCCCGACTGGAGGGAGATGGCGATCATGGCGGCACTCTAGCAGGGCGTTGGAACATTGTCAACGGGCAATGCAGACAAACATCGCAAAACAAAGCGAAAAAGATCATCAAAAAGAAAGAGATTTCCTTGCCACAATATCATCACCTGTGATACCCTTGATAAAGAAACTTTAGAGATGCAGGAAGGAGTGGATGAGCGATGGCAGACCCTGACATCATGCAGGAGATCGA
Organism: Nitrospirota bacterium; assembly: GCA_963836175.1. GTDB lineage: Bacteria > Nitrospirota > UBA9217 > UBA9217 > UBA9217 > GWC2-56-14. The sequence goes on along the minus strand of CAWIIS010000004.1, from coordinate 123,506 downwards.
GGAGTTGAAAAAACAGCTGCAGGCACTCCAGGCAGCCAAAGGCCATGCAGGCGCGCAGGCCTCCTCGGAGGGTCCGGAACAGAGACCGCGGGAAGAGACCGGGGAAGAAACGGGAACCTGGCTCCGGGACTTGATCAAACAGGCCGAGGAACTGATGGGCGGTCTGGACCTTCAGTTCAAGGACGTGCCCGCTAAGACCGCACTCGTGATTTTTTCGCTTGGCGTCCTGATGGGTCGGCTGCTCAGCCGCAGGGGGTAGAAGGATGGATGAGTTCCTGATAAAGATGCGCCTCTTGCTGAAGGCGGAGATGATCCTGTTCCGCCTCCAGCTGCGCCGCATTGTCCAGCAGGCCGCGTTCTACCTCGCCGCCGCTCTTCTGGCCGTTCTGGCCGCGGGGATGCTGAATATCGCCCTCTATCTGTATCTCGCACCGCGTCTTGATAATGCAGGTGCTGCTCTCGCGGTTGCCCTGGTCGATATCGTGCTGGCCGTGGCGGCGGTCGCTGTTGCCGGCCGTTTGCAATTTGGCCCCGAAGTTGATGCCGTGAAGGCCCTGCGCGATGCCGCGCTGGCGGAGCTTACTGCGGATGCGGAGCGTGCAAAGACCCAGATCGCAGAACTGCAGGACGATATCAAGGGGATTCGTACCGCAGTGACCGGCTTTCTGGACTTTGGCGGCGTCAATCTTACCTCGTTGTTCCAGTGGGTGCCGGTTCTGCTCCGCGTCCTGTTGCGGCGAAAGGAACCGTAGGATACTCCGTAGTTTCTTCAAAACCTATGGACAAGAGTCGGTCAGGTCGGGTAGAGCGGAGCGAAACCCGACAAATACCGTTGGGTTTCATTTCATTCTACCCAATCTACAACTTATTGGTCTTCATGTGAACCTCCTTATAATAGGGTCATCAAATTGGTGAAAGCTTAGATTCCGCTCTTCATCATGGTATGCACCGTAGGAACCAACGCATATTGTTCCGAACTTGTTGAGATCGGCCGTCTGAGGCGCCATGTATTTCTCCCTTTTTTTTGTGACGAATTCAAATAAACGTGACCAGCCGAAGATCAACAGGCTGGGCAATGCCTCTCTGCCCAACCTGTTATTTTCCAAACTGAAGGATCGAGACTCACCTTGATCCGCGCCGCCGGCACCAGAAGCGATACAGCGAGAACAATCGATGTGACCGCTAAAAAGCTGAAACGTCTGTGTCTTAAAGTGTGCATGTGGACCTCCTGTGTGAAATCATATTTCATTTGCAATTCGCGTCATCCTTTGCTACTGTATATACAGCAGTGAAAGAAGGAGAAAACGCCATGAAATTTACGAGAATAACCGTTGATCCTGAAATATTCTTCGGGAAACCATGCATCAGAGGACTGAGATTCCCCGTGTCTCGAATTCTCGGTCTCCTTTCCGCGGGCGAAACCAAAGAAACCATTTTGAAAGCGTATCCCTATCTTGAACCTCAGGACATTGATGAGGCGCTTGCATACGCTGCTGCATTCGCCGACGAGGAGATCATGGAGTTTGCATGAACTTCCTCGTGGACATGCCTGTCTCCTATCAGCTTGCCGCATGGCTTAATCAAAACGGCCATCATGCGGTCCACGCCTCGGAAATCGGGCTTCACAAGGCAAAGGACAAGACCTCGCCGAGCTTGCAAAGAAACAAAACCGCGTGATCATCACCGCAGACCTCGACTTTCCTCAACTTCTCGCCCTGAGCCATGCAACAGACCCCGGGATCATCCTGTTTCGAGGAGGCAGTTACAGCGACCAGGAGATGCAGTCGCTGCTTAAGCGGGTCCTGGAGCGGCAGCCCGAGGAGAAACTATTGCACGCGATAACCGTGGTGGACAAAACCCGCATCCGGCGATGCCCCCTGCCGATAGATTAGCTTTTTCTCCCGAATGTTCCTATCCCTCGTTTCTCATTCGTCTTCCCACACCACCCATCGTCCCTTCACCCCGTTAGAGCTTTTTTCTCTAACGGGGCTCACTGTCCGGAGCGAACAGGCCATACGCCGTAGTAGTAGAAGACGTAGGACTTATAGTCGTAGTACACGTTGCCGTTGCTGCCGTTGCTCATAAAGACGCCCCATGCCATGTCCGTATAGATGGTATGCGTAGTAGACGACCAACTGTAGCCCGACAGATCACTGCTGAAACCTTGCGCGGTAAGCCAGGCAGCAGGGGAAGCTCCCGTCCAACCCTGTATTAATCCGGAAAGCTCATCAATGGTCGGCGCCCGCCAGTCGATATGGTTTGCGAAGTCAAGTGCATCGCAATAATCCAAGGATGTTTGCCAATTTCTCGGCGTGGTGTCCGGCGACTTGACCCACATCAGTCCGGTTCTATTGTCGGTCATGGTCCCATCGCCGTTATCTGTAAATCTTGTTGTAGATGTAGATACGGTCACTATTATGGTATACCCCGCAGTTGAACCATCCGCCGCTACAACGGTATAGACCACCGAACTCGTAAAGTTATTCGCCGTTGTCCCGCTCGTCTGCACAATGCCGCCTACTTGCACGCTTGTACCGGTTATGGTGAACGAAGCGATCAGAGAGCCAACATTCGTACCAGCGGGCACGGCTACGGAAATGGTTTTTGCGCTTTCATTGATGACCCCTGTGGAAACAGGACTTGTCGGGAACGAGAAAGCGGTAATGGCTTTCGAGAACGTGACGGTCACGGTGTATGACGCTGTTGAACCGTTCGCGCCAATAGCGGTATAGACCACCGGCCTGTAAAAATCGATCGGCGTTGCCCCGCTCACCTGAAAAATACTGCCGACTTTTACGTCTATTCCCGTTGTGGTGAACGAGGCGATCAGGGAGGAGGTATTTGTGCCGTTCGGCACCGTGACGGTAATAGTCTTTGCGCTCTCATTGATGATCCCTGTTACCGCGGGGTTGCTAAACGAAAATGCGGTGATCTCCGGGGGTCTTGCCCCTGTTTTGAAGCTCCAGGTGTACGCGTTTGCCGGCGCATTCCCCAGGGTGTCTCGCACCCCCGTGTTTATGGTGGCCGTGTAGTCCGTACTCCTGTCAAGGATCGTCGAAAGAGTAAATTCGGCAGTATTGGTCAATGTATGATAATTGGCGAAGAGCACTGTTGCGCCGTTGTTCATGGTCAAGGCTGAGGTGGTAATAGTCGTTGAGTCCATCGGCTTGGAGAAGGCGACCATGATGGTCGGGCTTACGCCGGCATCCGTTTCACCGGCAGCGGGACTGGTTGCTTCCACGGCGGGCCGGGTGCCGTCCAAAGTGGTCGCGCAGGCTTCCGCGCTTTTCGCTGATTCGTTTTTCGCCTTATCAAAGGCGGTTACCTGATAGCAGTACGGTGTCAACGCGGTCAGGCCGATATCCGGCGCCGAGGTCCCGGTAACCGACTTCACATAGGAGCCGCCACGGTATATTTTATATCCGGCCACCCCGACGGAATCGGTTGACGCGCTCCAGAGGAGGTCGATCCGGCTTGCCGATGCCGCGGTCGCGGTCAGATTCTTCGGGACCGTGGGTGCGATCTTATCGTCATTCGGAACGTGATAGGACACGGTAAGGGGAATGGTCGTGCCGGGCGGGAACATGGTCTGGAGCCACCCTCCGCCGAGTTCTACCAGCGCGTCGATCAGACCGAGCCCGCCTTTTGCTGCATTGATGAATGTGGACAGCGAGGGCGTTTCCTGCGTAAGAGCGAAGGCTTCGACGAAGACCGTGCCAGTTTTTGCGCTGCCGTTCTCGTGGTCCGCGGGGTATTCCTCGTTGATGTCAAGTTTGAGCACGGCCTCAACGCTGGCCGGTCCGGTCTTTGTCGTTAATTCTTTATAGGGCGGATTAAAATTGACCCAGAGCGATGGTGGATTAACGTCCTGGCTGAAATAGGCAAGGCAATCAGGGAAATTCTTATAATCGCTCGTCAACATGCTGTTTCCGCAGGAATCGGTGCCTCGCAATTCCCAGCCGACTTTCCAGCTGTCGATCGAGGAGGCCATGTTCCCGAGATCGGAAATAGTCGGGAAGCCGAAGGTCTGCATACAGTCTTTCACCACCTGCTTGAGTTTCCCCCCATCGCCCCGGGCAATCATATTTGTCTCGTAGGCTTGCCAGTCCGCGGCCGGAATACCGGCGGTGGCGGTTATTGTTTTCAGCTGGCGGGCGCCATCGAATGATTTATGCGCCTGATTGCCTCCGGCGATCGTTACGGAGACTTGAGCGTCGCTATAGATCTGCACCAGTTTCCAGATGCGGCTGGCCGTGCCGAGCGCTCCCAGGGCATCGTTGATCCCTGAGGCGACTCCTTCGCCAAGCGTCGCTTTGAGCGCACGACCTACAGCCTCGCCGGTTCCCTGCTCCAGGGCAACCCCGCCGATCTTTCCCCAATCCCCAAAGGAGGTTTTCACCTGGGTGCAAGGATCGGTAGCGGTAACGGATACGGCGCTGTATATTCTGCCGGCCTTGGCGGGGGCAGGCGGAGGCGGTGTAACGCTTGAAACCCGGTCCAGCGCCGAAGAGAACAGCTCGAGTTCCAGCAGCGTCAAACGCATATGATCGGGGTTGCCGGTTCCGCTTGCAAGGTCGATCGGGGGGACCTGCTGCTTCGCCATTTCAGCGATGAAGAGAGGAGCGAAACTTTCGACATTCGTAGGGTCCTTTTGCGCTTCGGTCACCCAAATGCTGAAGAACAGCATCATTTGCTCGCCGGGGGACGGTTCTGCTTTAAAGGGCCAGCCGAAGTCCTTCAGCATCTGGCCGAGTTCCGTTACGGTCAGACGGCCTGATGTAGCGCGCTGATGTTCCTCCAGCGCCATGTTGAATGCGGCCCGGGGGGAAATGAACCCGATGTTGGCGGGCTCAGTGGCCGGGGAATATACCTGGTCCAGGTCCCCGATGGGTGTTCCGCCGAGGGTCAACGCTTTTTGCGTTGCCGTAATGACCTGCTCAGCGGTGGCGCTTCCCGTGATCTGCGTGACCAGATCCGTTACTTCCTTCGGCGCGGTGTATGTCGCTGCTGACCCGGAACCGCCGCCGTCCTTTCCTTTGCAGCCGCCGAGCGTAAGCAAACCGAGCAGAACAAGTGCTGCAACCGCTGAAAAACTGTAGCGTCTGTATATTGAAGTACCCATGCAGACCTCCTTTAACAATACGGACATTGCATTCCCAACACGCTGCGCCTGCAACGCTATTCCGCCGTCATTGCCGGTTTCCCGGCATCACGATAATTTCTTTTCTTTGTTCTCTGCCGTTCCTTCACGGACCGCATGTCCCTGCCTGCTGTCCAGATCCGTAGGTTGGGTAGAACAAAGTGAAACCCAACATGTCCATTGCGATGCGTCGGGTTTCGATGCTCTCTACCCGACCTGGCTGCCCTTCGTCACCGCATGAAGCTCCTCATTGATATGAACCTCCCCCCCATCCACTCCTTTATTCTTGACAGCCATCGCATATCCTTCTATTATTAAAACATCCTCACTTAGGGAGAATTCTCATGATTAAAACCGTAGAAGCGATATACGAAAATGGCGTCCTGAAGCCGATCACGCCGATCTGCCTGCCGGAGCATAAAAAGATCACTCTCACCATAGAAGAGTATCCCGGAACAACCGCCGATATCCTCTCTCTTGCATCCACAATCTATGCGGGCCTTTCCAAAACGGATATTGACGCTATCGAACTGGTTGCTCTCGACAGAAACCATTTTTCAAGAGACTGACATGCATGCTCAAGCACTCCTCGATACGGACATTCTGTCGGAACTGTTTAAAGGTCACGAGCATGTTGCCGCCGAGGCCGCCTCATATATCCGCCAGCATGGGAATATCACCATCTCGGCCATCACGAAATATGAGATTCTGAAAGGACTCAAGGCCAAGAAAGCCGCCAAACAAATCAGCGCTTTTCAGTCGTTTTGCTCTCTCAATGACGTCCTCCCGATAACCGATGCTGTAATTGAAAAATCCTCCGACATTTACGCCGCATTGAAGGAAAAAGGCAGCCTCATTTCCGATGCGGACATTCTTGTCGCGGCAATCGCCATGGTAAACGACCGCGTACTCATCAGTAATAACACCGCCCATTTCTCGCGCATCGAAGGTTTACGATTGGACAACTGGAAAAAATAAGCTCCTTGTGCGTAAACACTCCACCGAATCGTCAGCGCATTTCTCCTGTTTTCCCCTATTCCTCAACCCGCGTGAAGCAAGCTTCGTAGGTTGTGCAACGCCTCTCTGCCCAACAGGTTTTAAAGCGTTGGGCAAGGTAAACATTTTGCCCAACCTACGAGCTGCGGTCCATAAAGTTATGCACCGTAGGAACCAACGTCCCTAAAATTCTCAAGCGAAGCAAGCCCGACCGTCGATGGGCCGTTGAAGACCCGGCGCTAAACTCACGGGGATTGCGTCTCATCGACGATGAACTTGATACCCCAAGCGCCCGTGTTATCGGACCAGTTGTCGTCATTGACGCAGACTTCAAGGGTCCCACCGCTGGCGGCTGTAAAGTTCATTGAGGTGCCACCTTGGACCACCTGTCCGCCGACACGAAAGACCAACGAATATTTTCGCAAGTTCGGGAATGGGTAGTTTGCCGGGGCACTGGAATTGGGTTCACCGTTTGCATCGTAAATACAGCCACTGAATACACAGCCAAAATTAATTTTGATAGCTGGATCGGGATTAGTGGTCACGTACACTCTGCTATTGGGCCGCAGAGGGGGCACAGTAACTTGAGGTCTGGGAGGAACGGGTGAACTATATAGATGCTCATAAGTCGAAAGAGAATCATGCCCGCAGGCTTGCGCACCCGGCTGAAAGAACGCCAACCAGAAATCAGCCCTATACCCTGGACTATTTAAATTCTTATGCAAGATATTCTGTGGCAGTGTGGCCAGACCGGAACAGTTTTGGGCGGAGTAGGCATGTACGGTCTTGGCACCCGGCCACGAACTGAAGCTATAGGTGTGTTTGACCTCCCAGGGCGTGGTGCCTTGATCTCCAAAATCAACCGGACCGCTGAACACTACCGGTGTGCCATCGCCAAAGTTCAGACCGACCGACCCGCATTTTCCACGGCCCCAAACCTTGAACGTGACCTCGTGGTTCGACTCGATGCCGCAAACAGCGTGCGCATCATTGCAGACCATAGGCGTGGCCGGATCGAGCTCGACACGATTGATGACACCGGCGCAGCCCGCCAGCAACAATGATGAAATGGCGGCTGCCCACAACAGAAGACGGGACAGCGACGTACTGGTACTGCGAACGACCGGACAATAGGCATTGAAAATCATGGTCTTCTCCTTGGCGAAATTGATTCATCTATAAAGTATATCGGGGAAAGTTCTGTACCTTGTGGACATCTACAAGCATTACATTAGCCGGTTCTGGGACATACGGACAAAAAACGGTAGGTCACTTGTAACGGTGCAAAATAGGATTAGGTCAAGTCTTTCTCCGTGCATTATCATATTCACGAAGCCACCTGCTGATCGTCGAGTAATGCACCCCCACCTGCCGGGCGATCTCACTCTGGCGGTAGCCGTGTTTTTCAACCGCTTCGGAAAGCTTTTTCATCAATCTCCGATGATCGCTCACAATTCCTTCCGGGAAAAGGACCGGCAACGCGGGTCTTGTCGCATACCGCTGGCTCCGGGGGATCTCGGGGACGTTCTGGTGTCGCTTGAGGTGATCGACCAGCGTATCCATAAAGTCGTCTTCGCCCAAAAGCGCCTGGCCCCGCACCCCCGTCCAGATGGTTTTCTCCCCTATCCCCCATCGGACGAACTGCCGATACTCCTGCACCGCTTTTCCCTGTTTCCTGACCCTATAGGTCCTATAGGTCCCCGGACATGGCTCAACCATAGCCAGCTCTCCTTGTATAGTGCCTCTCTTGTTGTGGCGACACAGTACCAGAAGGACACTCACGGATTCTTCAACACAGTTTTGCACCGTAGGAGACAATGTCCCATAAGTTTCCAGGTTACTCCCTGAACAGAGACGAAGTTTTTCCCAATCTGCGAGGGTTATGTCCATTTCGGACACAACGTCCCCAAAGTTTGCACTAAAGTCGAAAGTTTGGGCAACGCTTTCTGCCCAACAATTACCGAATAGTTAGTGCCCCGCCTCTCTGCAACATCATCGAAAGCGTTGGGCAGCGTAACCATTTTGCACAACCTGCGAGCTCAGCCATCCCTTAACGTTCGGTTCAATCAGAATGATTGAACCAGCGGCGACGGGGCGTTCCGCCATTGTATCCCCTACGGTCCGGTACGCACGGGCCATACGAACATACTACTTCCAAAACCCGTTTTAGAATTATATGCCACGCTGCCGAAGAGCATACCGATGTACCATGCGTAGCTCGCATCACCAGCATACGTTGTAGAGGACCAATAAGTGCCCGGCGACGAATAGCTATGGATGAAACCTTGCGGTTGGAGCCAATCGAGAGGATAGGTTCCCGAGCCTTGTATTACCGCCTGATACTCTTCTAAAGTAGGCATTCGCCAATCGGTATGGCCTGCGAAGTCGAGCGTATCGCAATGATCCATGGAAGTTTGCCAACCTCCTACCCTGTGATCCAGCGACTGGGTCCACATCAGGCCGGTCCTGTTGTCAGTTATGGTGCCGTCGCCGTTGTCCGTAAATATTGCTCCAGTTACGAATACCTTTATGGTATATGCCGCTGACGAACCGTCCGCCGCAATAACGGAATAGACCACCGAACTCGTAAAGTTATTCGCCGTTGCCCCGCTCGTCTGCACAGCGCCCCCTACTTGCACGCTCGTACCGGTTATGGTAAACGAAGCGATCAGAGAAGCGACATTCGTACCCGCGGGCACGGTCACTGAGATGGTCTTAGCGCTTTCGTTGATGATCCCTGTGGAAACGGGGTTTGTGGGGAACGAGAACGCGGTAATGGCTTTCGGGAACGTGACGGTCACGGTGTATGACGCTGTTGTACCGTTCGCGGCAACAGCGGTATATACGACCGGCCGGTAAAAGTCGATCGGCGTTGCTCCGCTCGTCTGGAAAATACTGCCGACTTTTACGCCGATGCCCGTTGTGGTGAACGAAGCGATCAGGGAGGATGTACTTGTACCATTCGGCACTGTTACGGTAATGGTCTTTGCGCTCTCGTTGATGATCCCTGTTACCGCGGGATTGCTGAACGAGAATGCGGTGATCTCCGGGGGTGTTGCCGCTGTTCGGAAGTTCCAGGTGTATGCGCCTGCCGGTGCATTTCCCAAGGTGTCCCGCACCCCCGTGTTTATGGTAGCGGTGTAGTCCGTGCTCCTGTCCAGGATCGTCGAAAGGGTAAATTCCGCTGTATTGGTCAAGGTGTGATAATTGGCAAAGAGCACTGTTGCGCCGTTGTTCATGGTCAGAGCTGAGGTGGTAATAGTCGTTGAGTCCATCGGCTTGGAGAAGGTGACCATGATGGTCGGAGATATGCCGGCCTCGGTTTCACCGGCAGCGGGACTGGTGGCTTCCACGGCGGGCCGGGTGCCGTCCAAAGTGGTCGCGCATGCCTCCGCGCTTTTCGCGGATTCGTTTTTAGCCTTATCAATGGCCGTTACCTGATAGCAGTACGGTGTCAGCGCGGTCAGACCGATATCCGGTGCCGAGGTCCCGGTAACCGACTTCACATAGGAGCCGCCACGGTATATTTTATATCCGGCCACCCCGACGGAATCGGTTGACGCGCTCCAGAGGAGGTCGATCCGGCTTGCCGATGCCGCGGTCGCGGTCAGATTCTTCGGGACCGTGGGTGCGGTCTTGTCGTCACTCGGGACGTGATAGGACACGGTAAGGGGAATGGTCGTGCCGGGCGGGAACATGGTCTGCAGCCACCCTCCGCCGAGTTCGACCAGCGCGTCGATCAGGCCGAGCCCGCCTTTTGCCGCATTGATGAATGTGGACAGCGAGGGCGTTTCCTGCGTAAGAGCGAAGGCTTCGACGAAGACCGTGCCAGTTTTTGCGCTGCCGTTCTCGTGGTCCGCGGGGTATTCCTCGTTGATGTCAAGTTTGAGCACGGCCTCAACGCTGGCCGGTCCGGTCTTTGTCGTTAATTCTTTATAGGGCGGATTAAAATTGACCCAGAGCGATGGTGGATTAACGTCCTGACTGAAATAGGCAAGGCAATCAGGGAAATTCTTATAATCGCTCGTCAACATGCTGTTGCCGCAGGAGTCGGTGCCTCGCAATTCCCAGCCGACCTTCCAGCTGTCGATCGAGGAGGCCATGTTCCCGAGATCGGAAATGGTCGGAAAGCCGAAGGTCTGCATACAGTCTTTCACCACCTGCTCGAGTTTCCCCCCATCGCCCCGGGCAATCATATTTGTCTCGTAGGCTTGCCAGTCCGCGGCCGGAATACCGGCGGTGGCGGTTATTGTTTTCAGCTGGCGGGCGCCATCGAATGATTTATGCGCCTGATTGCCTCCGGCGATCGTTACGGAGACTTGAGCGTCGCTATAGATCTGCACCAGTTTCCAGATGCGGCTGGCCGTGCCGAGCGCTCCCAGGGCATCGTTGATCCCTGAGGCGACTCCTTCGCCAAGCGTCGCTTTGAGCGCACGACCTACAGCCTCGCCGGTTCCCTGCTCCAGGGCAACCCCGCCGATCTTTCCCCAATCCCCAAAGGAGGTTTTCACCTGGGTGCAAGGATCGGTAGCGGTAACGGATACGGCGCTGTATATTCTGCCGGCCTTGGCGGGGGCAGGCGGAGGCGGTGTAACGCTTGAAACCCGGTCCAGCGCCGAAGAGAACAGCTCGAGTTCCAGCAGCGTCAAACGCATATGATCGGGGTTGCCGGTTCCGCTTGCAAGGTCGATCGGGGGGACCTGCTGCTTCGCCATTTCAGCGATGAAGAGAGGAGCGAAACTTTCGACATTCGTAGGGTCCTTTTGCGCTTCGGTCACCCAAATGCTGAAGAACAGCATCATTTGCTCGCCGGGGGACGGTTCTGCTTTAAAGGGCCAGCCGAAGTCCTTCAGCATCTGGCCGAGTTCCGTTACGGTCAGACGGCCTGATGTAGCGCGCTGATGTTCCTCCAGCGCCATGTTGAATGCGGCCCGGGGGGAAATGAACCCGATGTTGGCGGGCTCAGTGGCCGGGGAATATACCTGGTCCAGGTCCCCGATGGGTGTTCCGCCGAGGGTCAACGCTTTTTGCGTTGCCGTAATGACCTGCTCAGCGGTGGCGCTTCCCGTGATCTGCGTGACCAGATCCGTTACTTCCTTCGGCGCGGTGTATGTCGCTGCTGACCCGGAACCGCCGCCGTCCTTTCCTTTGCAGCCGCCGAGCATCAGTGAAAAGAGCAGAACAACCGCCGCGACTGCTATAATGGTGAACCGTGTGTGTCTTGAAGTGCTCATGTTATCCTCCCGTGATAACTTCATTCAATTATCGAATAAAGCATGCCAAAACTCTGCGGCATCAACACTATCGTGCCGGTCATTAGTCATTCTTTGCTACCTGCTCTTTCCTCACGAGCCCCATGCCCTTGCTTGCTGTCCAGAATCGCCCGAAGTTCCGCAAAATTGACAAAAGCCTTCTCTTTACCGACCTCGACGAGTTCCACGAGCCCCACAAGACTTTGAGGACTGGCGGCATCTCTCCGGTAGATCCGAACGACATAACTTTCCATGAGCGTTCCCCCCGAATGCGGCTTTCCTGTTGTGGCGACACAGTACCAGAGGGACACTCACGGATTGCTCACGGATTTTTACATTGTTGGATGGCGTGATCGGTACATTAAGAGAGCTGCGCGCCGATAAAATGAAGTCATTTGATATAATGCAGCAAAATGAAGCGGGATTGACGCAGCGAAGAAGTGATTGTCAGAATATCTATAATTGCAGCTTTAAGACGGTCTACCCGTCATTACGCAGACATCACAGATACTCCTATTATCACCACGTACGAAAGCCGTGAAGAGCATGTGGAAATTCAAGTACTGCAATCAACTATTGATCGTTCTTGAGGGATTGATACAATTCCTTGGTGCGGGGAGAGGGAGCGATTCCGAGCGTGGAGGATAAAAATGAGCAGCAGCGATTATACTGTTTTATAGCTTCGTCCCGATGGCCGAGTTGCAGATGGCAAATGATGAGATGCTGATAGAATTCCTCGGCGCAGTCGTCCACTTCAAGTCCTTTTAGAAATATATCGGCCGATGCTGCCCACTGCTTCGTCTCCTCACGGTGATTTCCCAACGCGACGACAAGGCCCATGAACTTGCTCCGCAATCGCTCGCGACAGGAAAGCACCCATGGGTATGCGGAGTCACCTGGCAGAAAATGTCCTTTATAGATATCGATCGCCCTCGCATGCTTCCGGAGGGTTTCTTCTCCCGTAGTTCTCTTCTCCCCGTCGCGCTGCAGGTGTTCAAACGCCCAGGCGTCCACCCAACAGATGTTTGTATTCAGGGTCAGGCGTCGTTCCTGAAGCTGAACGAGCCCATCAAGTCCGATCAGTTTTCTCAAACGATGCACGGCCATCTCGAAGGACCGGTGCGCAAGGTCGCCGTCGGCATCGGGCCACAACTCGTCCGTGATTCGCTCTTCGGCAACGTCCTTTCCGCCGAAGACGATCAATGCCTTCAGAAGTGCGAGCGGCTTCTGTCTGCACCTTGCCCGTGAATGCAATGAGCGCTCCATCCTTGACCAGTTCAAACCTGCCGAGGGTGTGGATAATGACCGGGTAGAGCCAGTTGTCGCAAGCCGTCATATTTTCCGGAGGCGCCAGGCCCCGGACCTTGATAAGCCTGCGCACATACTCCGTTTCGATGCCGTGTTCCAATGCCTTTGCGCAAAGACGTGACATGACCGTTGAATGCCATCGCGTGAAGTTTACATATCCCTGCTCCGCGGCCGTACGCAACGCCTGGCGAAGCAGTTTCAATCCGTTTTTTTCATACCCCTGCTCCAGGGCGAACCTGGCGCCCTGAAGATCGCACAGGTACGCCAGATGTTTCATGCCGCGGCTCGTGTCCCCAGCCTTATCCAGAAGAAGTGCGGCCTCGTTATGCCGCCCGAGATCGAAAAGCGTCATCGCCAGTTCCAGTTGACACAGGGCGATAGACACCGGCGAACCGGTCGCATCGGCCAGTTTCAAAGCTACTTCTCCATGTTCGACCGCGCGTTGAAGATCTCCGGCGTACCATAGCTCCGAGGCAGCCATATAGTGATAAAGGGAGCCGTCCATCGGGCGCGAAGTGTTGAAACCCGCCATCGTCCGCAACAACGCTTTTGCGTGCGCGGGATTACCGAGGGTCAGGTCTCCGTATACTCCCTGTGCGGTCTGAAATAGGTCCAGGAGGTGAACGCCGCTGGATTCGGCAAGCGCGGCACCCTCGGTGACGGCGGCAAGACAGGTCTTTTGATCAGCCATGAACCAGGAATGCATCGCCTCCATCACCAGCCACATCTGCCGTGTCAGGGGATCATGCCCCGATAAACGGCTTGCCTGGCGCAGCGTGTTGATAAGCACGGCGGCTTTGGGCAAGTCGCCTATCCAGAGATAATAAAAGACAAGAGAATTTCCGAGCGTCATGCGAAGCTGGATACCGTAACTGTTGTTGGAAGCGATCCTCATCACCTTTTCTTCCCATGCCGGGAGTTCGGGATGCCGCGGCTGCCTCCATATTAATATGCTGAACATGCCGGCGGCCACCCGCGCTTCAATTTCAGGAGACGGAAATACGGGCTCTGCTGCAAGAAGCTCGTTCAGAACGGCGATCCAGCGGTCCGTGGGGGAAAAGTCTCCCCATTCATAGACGAAGGTGTCGACGATGCTCGACCATGAAAGAAACGCGCCGGTCATGTCGTTGTCGGTTCTGAACTTCTCGAATGACTTTTCGAGCCATTCCCGGCTCTCGCGCGGATCGAAACCCATCCGGCATATTCCCCGCCAGTAAAGGAGCCAGGGTGCGCCGTCAATCAGCTCCCGGGGAAGCCTGTTCAGAAATCCTTCGAGGGTATTGCTTCTGCCCTGCGACATGAGAATCGGCGCCTGGTTGAGAATTACACGCTCCGCCCCGATCCAATCGCACGCGTCTATATAGAGCCCGGCTGCCTCTTCTCCGCTCCCCGATTGCTCCAGGAGTTCCGCCGCTTTTCGCTGAACGGCAACAGCGTCGGATCGTGAAAATCCGTTTTTCGCGCGGGTCTGCAAAAATTCCCGGAAGAGCGGGTGATACTGGTAGGTCTTGCCGTACTTCTGGGTGAAATAGTGGTCGCGGCTCATGCGCTCCAGGATCTGTCCGGCCGCCCCGTTATCGGTAAGCTTTTCCGCAGCCACGGGGTCTATTTTCTGAAAGAATGACGTCTTGAGCAGGACATCCTGGATGGAAGAATCGGTCTTGCTGAATATCTCGCTCGCGAAGTAGTCGAACAGTCCGCCTGCCGTAACGACGTCAAGCGGCTGTGATGCGGGCACGGACGAACCAGCCCCCGCGGTCAGGAGGATCAGGCCCGCGGCCCATCCTTCCGTTTTGTTGTGCAGCAGCTCCAGCGCGTCTGGCGACGGTTTGCCGTGGCCGTGCGCCTCCAGCAGACCCCGTGACTCTTCCCGGGTAAAACGGACCTCGTCCCACCCGATCAGATGGAGCCGGCTGTTCGCCTGGAGCCGGGCGAGCTGGGCCGGGGGGGCAGTGCGGCTCAGAATGACGACCGTGATCCCTTCGGGGACCGCATCGAGCCCGTGGACAATCATGTCGTGGAAGTGGGACGCGAGCGGCGCGTCCTGATAATTGTCGAGGACGACGATGGACGGCGGTTTGAGGCGGCGGAAAAGCTCTTCAAAATAGCGCCGGGTGAAAACGGGAATTCCCATGAGGTATTCGGGGGTGAGGAGGGGGAGCGGCTTCTTCTGGCGTGGCGCAGCCCTCAGCGTGGCCATGCCCATATAGTAGAAGAACGATGCGATGTCGCCGTCGCCTTCGTCAATTTGGTACCAGAGGCAGGGAATTTTGCGGGAATCGAGCCAACTGGCGATGAGGGTCGTCTTGCCGGAGCCGGCAGGCGCCGACACCCAGACAACGGGTTTCCGTGTTTCCGTATCCAGAAGACGGAAGAGCCGGTCGCGTCCGAATATTTTGGAGAGTTTCGGGCGGGCAATTTTGGCGAGGGGAGTGACTTTCCTTTTCATATCGCGGCCTCCGGCCGCAACCGGATATTTTTTCTGAACCGGCAGGCGCGCAAAGCCGCCGCACCAGCTTGACCATGCTGACAGGGGAATTTTCGGGCGAGCCTGTTGCGTCCTTGCTTCATCTATTCGTCTCTGGTCGGGCATGCGGCTGGCAGGTGAGTGCAGTATATATGAAGAGGGGGGCATTGCATATCGCCCGGGCGGGGTATATTCAGGGTATTCAAAAATGTATAGAGATGCGCAACTCAACGCACGGGGTTGCCCCGGGAGGTACGTGTGCTGTCCTATAACCTGAACACGAGGGCTCCCTTTCTGTTCCCGGACAAACGAATAATCCAAACAGGGTAATCCTACCGCTCTTTCACCACTGCTTCGACCTTCATCTCCCTGCCATCCCGCAGGAACAGAACGCCCACCCGGTCCTCCGGCTTCAAGGTCTTCAGGAGATCGGAAAAGTCTTTGAGCCCGCTGATCGGGACAGCGTTGATCCTGACGATCACGTCGCCCTCCTGCATCCCCGCGGCTTCCGCCGGAGAGCCGGACATCATGCCGGAAAGCCTGAATCCTTTGCCCTGATACGCAAAATCCGGGATCGTGCCGAGGCTCACTTTCCGTTCCGTTTTCGCTGAAGCCCCGGCGCCGGCCGGGGCTGCACCCGATCCGGTCAGCGGTTCCGGCCTGCCCGCAAGATACTCAACAACTTCTTTGGCAACAGCCGCCACTTTCACGAGCCCGTCCGCATCGATCTTGTCGAAGGTGTCCGTTGCGCGATGATAATCAGGATGGGGGCCCGAGAAGAGCTGGACCGCGGGCACCCCCTTTTCCTGAAAGCTCATCTGGTCGCTGGAATCCAGCTCTTGCGACACGGTTTCGATATCAACGCCTGTCACGAAACCCGCCCCCCGGAAGATATGGACCCACTCTTTTGCCGAACCTGCGCCGAGCACCAGGAGCTTCCCCTTGCCGAGCCTGCCGACGGTGTCGAGGTTCACCATGCCGATGCATTTGGCTGCCGGGTACTTCTTTTCGTTCAGCACGTAAAACTGCGAGCCGCGCTTTCCCGCTTCCTCGCCGGTAAAGGCGATGAAAACAATGGTGCGATCCGGGGGCGGCGCTTTTGCCAGCACGCGCGCAAGCTCTATCAGCACAGCCACGCCGCTTGCGTTGTCGTCCGCTCCGGGATGGACCGTTCCCTTTCTGCCTTCCTGCGCGAGCCCCAGGTGGTCGTAATGCGCACCGACCACGACGCTCTGGCCGGCCATGGCCGGGTCCTTTCCCGGGATGATGCCGATCACGTTCTTCATGACTGCTTTGCGCATCGGCTCTCCGCCGCTTTCCTCCCATGCCTGGAACCAGGTGTCCTGATCGCCTGCCGGCAGCAGCCCGGCCAGCTTGAACTGCTCTGCAATATAATCAGCTGCCTTGTCAAGCCCGCGCGTGCCGCCGCGGCCTTCGAGCTCCCTGCCCGACAGGTAGTGCACTGTCTCGCTCATCGCTTCTTTCAAGAAACCCGCGGGCAGCACAGCCAGCGGCTCCCGCGCAGCCAGTTTGGCCATCTCGACCCTGCGCACCTTTCCATCGACATCAGGCAGCAGCACGGTGAGGGGGGAATCTGCGACCGTCCATCTGCCTTTTGCCACATTGGCAGGTTCTGCTCCCTCGAAGGCAAGATAGCTGTACTTGTGATAGTGCGGCAGCTTCCGGCCGAGGCCGGGCAGGGCGTCTGCGCGGTCCGCTGCAATGAACAGCAGGGCGAGGTCCTTGTTCTTCGGAAGCCGTGCGGAAAAGACGAACGCATGTCCGCTCCGGTCCAGCTCGGTCTGGTTGATGCGGACGGCCTGCGGGTTTACGAGCACATCGTATCCTGCCAGGGCGGCCGTGGTCTCGTTCAGAAACCGGTTCTCCCAGCCGAGAACGGTCACGGCCCGGTCAGTCGGGAAAGCCGCGACCTCCGCATCAAGCTTGATCTCGATCTCATCCGGCCCGGACCTGCCGAGGGACGCGGCAAGCTCGCGGTAGGCCTGAAGCAGTTCCTCTGGCGCGGACGACGGCAAAAGGACCAGCATCTTTTTTGCGCCGAACGCCTGTGACAGAGCGGGCGGCATTTCAGAAATATCGAGCCTGCGGAACAGGTCGAACTCGGGGTCCACATCGAGCCTCACCGGACGGCCGGGGACGCGAAGTTCCAGGTCCTGCTTTTTCTCCGACATGGTGACGACCGTCTGGAATGCCTTGTCCTTGCCGCCCATGGTTATCGCCACGGGAACGCGAAGAAGATAGGCTTCGCCCGGTTGCGTCTGTTCGATCCGGGCCGTGAGCAGGAACCCGTCCTGCACAGCCAGCGCACTGGCCCCGCTTACCTTGAGGATGGGGGCGCCTGTTCGCGCGACCCATTGCTCGAATTCCCGCGCCAGATCTTTTTTCGAGACGGCTTCGAAGCTCGCGCGGAGATCGTCAAAGCCTGCAGAACGGAACCGGTAGCTCTGATAAAAACCCTGAAGCCCCTGCCGGAAGACCTCATCGCCCAGCATGAGCCGCAGCATGTGGAAGAACATGAGCGACTTGCCGTACCCGATCGCTTCGGAGGACGAACTGTGGCGCGAACGGAACCCGGTGAGCGGAAAGTCCCTGTTGCCGACCACGTAGTCGGCGTACTTCTGGAGGGTGTTCAACCGGTACTCGGCCCCGCCGACCTGCTGCTCCTTCATCAAATGGTCGGCAAGATAGGCGGTGAGGCCTTCGGACCAGTTGCCGTTCTCATACTCCGGGAACACGCTGTTGCCCCACCAGTTGTGCAGGATCTCGTGAGGATAGGAAGTGTTGATGATGAAGGGCAAACGGATGATCTTCGGCCCGAGCAGCGTGAACGACGGCATGCCGAAGCCCGTTTCCCAGAAGTTCTCGACCAGCGCGAACTTCTTGTAGGGATAGTGCCCGATGAGCTTGTCGTACAGGGCGAGGTAGCGTGCCGTGGCGTCGAGATACTTGCCGGCCAGGCCGGGATCGGCCGTGCGCAAAAACACCATGGCGCGGGCGGGGCCGGCGGGCTTGTCGTATTCAATGAACTTCGCCGCCACAAGGTAGATCTCCTCCTGCGGCTCCGAAGATTGCCAGCGGACCGTGGACTTTTTTTTCTGCAGCTCGTGGAGCGTCCGTTCGCCCTGGCTCACGGCGTCCCATGCTTCCGGCAGCGCGACCTCGAGATCAAAGGTCGTGAGGCCTGGGCCGGGATCGGGATACCAGTTCGTGCTCCCCGACAGGACCACGCCGTCGCTGGTGATCAGCCCCGGCGAATCCTGGAACCCCCGCGCCTGCTCCGCGCCTGCGGCCTCAAGCGGATGGTCGATGACACCGCCATACCGGAGCGTGAAGGCGCGAACCGCGGCCGGAAGCCGCACCCGATAGACCTCGACGGGAACGGTACGGGTGATGCTCGCCTCTTTCGTGATTTTTACCCCCGGTGTCGTTGACCGGGGCTTGAGACCGGCATGCAGTACAACGATGATCTCATCCGGAGTGCCGGCAGGCAGCGTGATCGTGTCGATGACGCTCAGGCGGTGCGCGGCAGGCTGGAGCGTGACCTTGAGGTCGTGGTGGATGTGAGCGTCACGTCCAAAGGCCTGTCCGGACAGCGGTATCAGACCAGCCAGTACAGCATATAGCAAAAAGCGGATCGGGATGGTATGCCTCATAAAACACGATTGCCGATGCCGACCATAAGAATCCTCATCCTCGCGAAGTTCAAGCTAATACCGTCTGCAGTGCGTTATTTAATTCCGCGATATCATAGGGCTTCTTTAAATATGCCCGGAATCCCTGTTGCCGATATTCGGAAACGTCCGCGCCGTCTGAATAGCCGCTCGATACCACAGCCCTGACCTGTGGATCGATCTCGCGCAGCTTCTGGATCGTCTCCGCCCCTCCCATGCCGCCGCGGACCGTAAGGTCGAGGATGACGATGTCGAAGGGCTTGCCCGCTGCAACCGCTTCCTTATAGAGGGCCACTGTCGATTCGCCGTCCGCTGCAACCTCCACCTCATGCCCGAGCTCGCGCAACAATTCCATGGCGAGACCCCTGATCATTTCTTCGTCGTCCATCACCAGGATCCTCGATTTCGGTACGACTGCAGGCGTCATCTGACTGATGGTCTCAGCCGCAGTCCTGGTCGTAAATGCGGGAATAAAAAGTGAGAACAGGCTCCCTTTGCCGGCCTCTGATTCGACCAGAAGCTGTCCCTGGTGGTTCCGGATGATCGAATAGGATGTAGCCAGCCCCAATCCGCTGCCCTTTTCCTTGGTGGTAAAATAGGGGTCGAATATATTGTTCAGATAGGCCTCCGGTATGCCGACACCATTGTCCTCGATCGTGAGAGCGACATAGTTGCCCGCTGCAAGCGTGGACGGCAGCGACCTGTCGTTGGCGGCAACATTCCTCGCAACGATCTTCACCACGCCGCCCTTCGGCATGGCCTGGTCTGCGTTCAGCACGATGTTCTGGATCACCTGACCCAGCTGGCCTGCGTCGCCGTTCACGTGCCACAGCCCGTGGTCGATATTCAACTGGTACCCGGTGCGCGAACCGCTGAGCGCGAACTTTACGGCATTCTCGACCACGGGTTCCAGGGACATCGGCTTCTTGACCGGCTTGCCTCCCTTGGAGAAGGTCAGGAGCTGGGTCGTGAGGTTCACCGACTGGTGGAGCGCCTTTTCCGCCTGCCCGAGCATGGCGAGCGACTTTTCTTTCTGATCATAGCTCATTATTGCCATGGAGATGTAGCCGAAAATGCCCTGCAACAGGTTGTTGAAGTCATGGGCAATCCCGCCGGCCAGCATGCCGATGGATTCGAGTTTCTGGGTCTTGAGCCGCTCTTCCTCGAGGAGATGCTTCTCCGTGATATTATTGACCGTCTCGATCACCGAGGTAACGTTGCCTTCGGCGTCCTTGATGGGGAATCCTTTCGTTTCCACATAAAGCACGTTCCCCTCATGATCACGATGCTTATGGAGCACTCCGTGATGCTTCCCGGTCGCAAAGACCTGCCGGACGGCGCACTCCTCTCCCTCTTCGAAGCATGGCCGGCTGTTGTTGTGCGATATCTCGAAGCAGTGCCTGCCGATGATGTCGTCGCACGACCGCGCAACCTGGCCGCAGTAGGCCCTGTTGGCGGTCAGGATGCGGTAGCCGCGGTCTATGACGATGAACCCTTCGTCCACGGTGTCGAGGATGCTCCTGATAAACTCCTCGTTCTGCCGGATCTTTTTCTCGGCCTCTTTGCGCTCGGTGATGTCCTGCCCGGTCCCGCTCAGGATGGCCTGGGTGCCGGTCTCGTCGCGCTTGAGCTCCGCCTGGGCATGCAGGATCCTGGTCGTGCCGTCCTTGAGGATGAATCGATAATCAACGCTGAACTGTTTTCCGGTCTTCACCGTCTCTTCAATTCCCTTTTTCAGGACAGGCTGGTCGTCGGGATGGATCATGTTGAAGAACATCGTAAAGTCGGCCGGGTCCTTCCGGGGATCAAGCCCCATAAGACGGAACAGTTCGTCAGACCAGAACACCCTGCCGGTCGTCAGGTTGTGCTCCCAGCTGCCGATGTGCGCGATGCGCTGTGATTCGGCAAGCTGCTTCTCGCGCTCGCGCAATGCTTCATCGGCCTGCTTGCGTTCGGTGATGTCGCGGAAGACCCCGATGAGGCACTGTTTCCCGCCGATGATCACCGGCCTGGCGTTGACGTCTGCATAGAAAACGGAGCCGTCCTTCCGCACCATAGGGACGTCCGGCGCCATCGATATCTCTCCCCGCACCTGGCGCTCGAAAAGGTCCAGGACGCGCGGCAGGTCTTTTTTCGGATGCGTCTCCTCAACACTGAGTGCGATGAGCTCGTCGCGGGTGTATCCGAGCATGGCGCAGATGGCCCTGTTCGCCTCGATGTTCCTTCTCTGCGCGGGATCGGCTATCATGATCCCGTCGATTGCCTGTTCGAATATGGACCGGAACTTGTCTTCGTTTTCCTGCAGCGCTTCCTCCGCACGTTTGCGCTCGGTGATGTCCTGCACGATTCCGAACATCGACACGGGCCGATTGTCGCGGTCGCGGACGACCTCTCCGCTCGTATGGGTAAAGCGCTCCCTGCCATCCAAACCGATCATCCGGTACTCGCCTTCGAAGTGCTTGTCGAGTCTGACGGCGTCCTCCACTGCCTTGACGAACCGGTCCCGGCACTCGGGTGCAACGGTCTTCACAACAATATCGTAAGAAGGCTTATCCTTGAGCGGATCAGCGCCATAGATCCGGTACACCTCCTCGGACCAGACAAGCTCGTTCGTGAGGATGTTCCACTCCCAATTTCCGATCTTGGCGATCTTTTCAGCTTTCTTGAGGTTCTTCTCACTTCGGCGCAGCGCTTCCTCCGTCTGTTTGCGTTCGTGACCAGCTGGTTTGGCGGGGCCTGCGGTCCGGGACCGGGAAGATGCGGCCTTCTTCCTGGAACTCTTCGTTTTCGCCTTTTTCCCTTCGGTTGGTTTCTTTTTATCCGCCATGCCTGCACTCCCGACCACGCAAATAGCTCAGGATTTACTCAGGTACTGTCATGTAATATTTAAGCAATAGTATAGCAGAAAAGCGCAAAAAGTTGGTTGCAACTGAATTGGGGCGGGCCGGCGGGAAAATATCCTTCGCTGCCGCTGGTTTCTTTCCTGGAGCAGTACACCCGGGATTGATCGCCTTCCCTGACACGCTGACAGCAGAAAAGTATCAATCCACCCAGTCCGCTATGAAGATATCCGTCTGCCGCGGCTTCTGCGGGTCCCGGTTCGAAGCGAAAACCAGCTTCTTTCCATCAGGCGAGAACAGGGGGAAGCTGTCGAAGGTGGTGTTGAAGGTGAGCCGCGTAAGCTTCGTGCCGTCAATATTGATGAAATAGAGTTCGAAGTTGTGGCCATACTGTTTGATGTCCTCGCGCCAGTCGTCCATGTTGCTCGAAAAGATGAGCCTTCTGCCGTCAGGATGCCATGACGGCGCCCAGTTGGTTGCCCCGTTATGCAGGACCATCCTCTTGTTCGACCCGTCAACGTCCATGACCCAGAGGTCCAGCGGCACGGCGATGATGTAGTCCTTGTCCATGGCGTCCTGCCATCGGGCCTTTTCTTCATCCGTCCCGGGATACCAGGCGCGCCAGACGATCTTTGTGTTGTCGGGCGAGAACCAGGGTCCGCCGTCATAGCCCACCCGCTCCGTGAGCCGCCGCACGTTCGTGCCGTCGGCGTTCATGAGATAGATGTCGAAATCGCCTTCCCGCTGGGACCCGAACACGATCTGCTTCCCGTCGGAGGAGACCACCGGTTCGGCATCGTATTTCGGATTATCGGTGATCTTCCTGAGGTTCGAGCCGTCGGCGTCTGCCGTGAAAATATCGTAGGGATAGAGCGGCCAGACGTAGCGGACGCCTTTGGGCGCCTCGGGCCGGGGAGGACAGTCGCCGGGACTGGTGGTTCGTGGAGGCAAATACGATCCGTCCATCGGGAAAGAAGAATGAGCACGTATTGGCCCCGTGGTCCGGGCTCACCATCCGCTTGTCCGAACCGTCGATGTTCATGGTCCAGATCTTGTCGCAGGCATAGCCCCCGCGGCTCGACTGGAAAATAAGCTTCCTCCCGTCCTGGGAAAAGTAGGCCTCGCCGTTGTCGCCGTCATTGGTAAGCCTGGTCACGTTCTCCATCTGCCGGTCCTCGAAGCGGGGCACGCTTCCTGCTTCCCTGTCGTGGCGGGACATGCAGCCGCCTGAGAACAGCAGGGCGATGATCAGGACCGCTGAACTTTTTTTCATGGAAGGACCTCCAGGCGTATTTTTCCTAAAAAGCAGGGGCGCATTGCGATGCGCCCCTGCACTAGTGCAAATCTTGGCTGCGGCCTTCAGGCCGCGCGCTATGGGTTACCTGTTCGTTTCCTCAGGTACGTTCCCGAGCAGAGGCAAATATCTGAGCGCCGGCTGACAGATGCCGTAGAGGGCCAAACCTGCGGCATCGGCTCCAAGGTCAAAGAGCGAACAACTGCGATAGGGCAGATAGGCCTGCGCGATCTCGATGGAAAGTCCGTAGACGATCAGCACAAGCACTTTGGTCCTGAAGGTCCACGCAGGAAAAGAACGATCGACCAGCAGGGCGAGCACAAAAAAAGCCATCAGGTGGCCGGCCTTGTCGTTCATATTCTCCGGCAACCGGGATGGTGGCGGTGTGCCAGGAATGATATTGCCGCCAGCGCGATGACCAGCAGAACGCGGAACAGCGTGGCACGACGCCAAACCATGGTTTCGATCTTTGACATTTGGTCCTTTGCTCTACAGTCGGGTCGCAAGCCTATCATGCTCACGGGTACCAGTATAACCGGTTATCGCATCTGGGGCAATTGGAAAACCTTGACGGAGACCTGTTCCTATCAGAGCCGCATTAAAATTGGCGGGCCCGCTGGAAGTCGATTTTAACCGCTGAGACGCCAGGCGCGAAGTCTGCTGTTCCTCCGTGGCCGACGTCGTCCTTTTCCGGCAACCACACAATTAGTTTTGTACAACCAAAACAAAGCACATAATTGTTGACTTTCAGTCGCATTATATTACAATACCGAAGCTGTAAATCCTTATTTTTTGCGGACGCTGATGGAGGTAATGATGAAACGGATCGTACGTTCGGTTTTCTTTATTTCGATCCTCGCGCTTGTCCCACTCCTCGCCTTTCCCCAGGCTTCCCAGCAAATGCTCCTCATCGGCCTCATTCCGGAGATGAACGTATTCAAGCAGAAGGAGCGCTTCCGCCTGCTTGGAGACTATCTCTCAAAAAATACCGGCGTGAAAGTCAAATTCACCATCCTGAGCCGCTACGGCAACATCATCGACCGGTTTACGTCCGAGAACATGGACGGTGTTTTTTTCGGCTCCTTTACCGGCGCACTGGCCATCGAGAAACTGGGGGTCGTCCCTCTTGCCCGTCCGGTGAACCTCGACGGCACTGCCTCGTACCGCGGGTACCTCTTCGTGCGCAAGGACAGCAAGATCCGTGATGTCCGCGGCATGAAAGGCAGGAAAATGGTCTTTGTTGAAAAGGCGACAACCGCCGGCTACCTCTTTCCGCTCGCCTATCTTAATGAACGCGGCATCAAGGACATGGACCATTTCTTCAGCAGCACCTATTTTGCAGGAAGCCATGATGCGGCCATCTATGCGGTGCTGGAAGGCCAGGCCGATATCGGCGCGGCAAAGCACAGCATCTACGACAGGATGAAAGCGGACGATTCGCGCGTGGCCCGAGATCTGGTCATCATTGCCGAATCGCCCTGGGTGCCTTCGAACGGGCTGTGCGTGCGCAAGGGGCTCGATGAAGGTCTGAAGCGGAAACTCAAGCAGGCACTCCTGGGCCTGGACAAGGACCCCGAGGGGGCCGCCGTGCTGCAGCAGTTCGGCGCTCTCCGGTTCATAGGTACGAACGTCAGCGACTACCAGCCGGTTTATGATATGGCCAAAAAAGCGGGGATCGATATAAAACAATATGACTACCGGAACAAATAACGGGCAGGGGCGTCGCCTCTGTGCAGCCGGGGCCGCTATAGCAGCAGGAGCTGATTCTTTATGAAACGAAAGATCCTGCTGTATTTGCTCGCCCTGTTTCTCTTCACGGTCCTGAGCGCGGGCTTCGCCTCGCTGTATATCGTCAACACCACCGGCACGCTCAGCCGCCTGGTCACGCTCCACCAGATCGAAGACCTCCGGAAGGACCTCATCATGTCCATCCAGGCGGTCCAGTCCGACCTCTACACCGTTAACACCGCCCTGGGCAGCCAGCTCGACGAGATCTCGGACAGGGTCAACCGCCTGGACAAAGCGTCGTCAAACTGCATAACCTGTCATCACTCGCCCGAGATCACCGCGCAGCTCAACATGATCCGGTCCATGGTCCTCGCCTATGAGGGAGACCTGAGCTATTACATAACCGCATCAGCCAACAATCCGCACATCCTGAAGCTGAAGATGCAAGCCGCGGTAACCGGCAACAAACTGCTGATGGAGACCGAGAAGATGTCCATCCAGGCCAGCCGCCGGCTCGAAACCATGACACGCGACGTCATGGGCAAGATCAAAAGGACAGGGATGATCATTTTCGGCATGATGATCGCCACCTTTGCCTTCGGAGCCGCCGTCGCCCTGCAGTTGACCGCTGCCATTACGCGGCCGATCGGCATCCTGGTGGAGGCCACGCGCCGGATCACGGCCGGCGAACTGGGATACCAGGTTGTGGTCTCCGACAAGACGGAATTCGGCGAACTCTCCTCCAACTTTAACACCATGAGCGCGGCGCTGAAGAACGGCTACGCCAAGCTTAAGAACGAGATTGCCGAGCGCAGGCAGACCGAAGCCGCCCTCATGGGCTCCGAGTCGTTCCTGAACAACATCTTTAACAGCATCCACGACCCGTTCTGCATCTTCGACCGCGACTACCGGATCGTCCGGGCGAACGAAGCCTATGCAGAGCTGAAGCACGTGCAGCTTTCCGGGCTGGTCAACAACAAATGCTACGACGTGCTCTACGACCGGACGGCGCATTGCAACAACTGCATCGTCCAGAAGACCTTTTTATCAGGCGACTCCTGCGCAAAGGAGAAGCTCGTGAGCACCCCCGACGGCCACAGGATGTGGCTTGAGATCTATACATACCCTCTTATTTCCCAGGACGGGCGGATCTCGCACGTGGTCGAATATACCCGCGACATCACGGAGCGCAAGAAGACCGAAGAGGCGCTCCGTGAAAGCGAGGAGCGCTACGCCCTCGCCGCACGCGGCGCCAACGACGGCCTCTGGGACTGGGACCTGCGGGCCAATACGATCCACTACTCACCCCGCTGGAAAAACATGCTGGGCTTCAGCGACATGGAAATATCGAACGCACCCGAGGAATGGCTCGGCAGGGTCCATCCCGACGACCGGGTCGCGCTGGAGGCGATGATCGCCTCCCACGTCATCGGTGATAATCAGCCTTTCGAGGGAGAGTTCCGCATCCGCCACAAGGACGGCGCCTACGGCTGGGTGCTGAACCGCGGGATAGCTGTTCGCGGCAAGACCGGACGGGCCTACCGCATGGCAGGGTCCCAGACCGACATTACGACGCGGAAGCGCGCCGAGGCGCAGCTGTTGTACGACGCTTTCCACGATGCGCTTACGGGGCTGCCGAACCGGGCGCTGTTCATGGACCGGCTGCAGCACCTCATCGACAGCACCAAGCGCCGCGGGGACGCGCTCTTTGCCGTTCTATTCCTCGACATGGACCGCTTCAAGGTCATCAATGACAGCCTGGGCCACCTTGCCGGCGACCAGCTGCTCATCGCAGTCGGCAAAAAAGTGTCCGGCTGTCTGCGGCCGGGCGATACCGTGGCGCGTCTCGGCGGCGATGAATTCGCGATCCTGCTCGAGAACATCAGCACGGTCAGCGACGCCGTTGACATCGCCGAACGGATCCGCCTGGAGCTGGCGCTCCCCATCCTCCTCGCCGGGAACAGCGTCTTTACCGGCGTCAGCATCGGCATCGCCCCGAGCGCCCCCGGCTATGAGCGGCCCGAGCAGGTGCTGCGCGATGCCGACATCGCCATGTATCAGGCCAAGGCGCGGGGCGGGTCCTGCTATGAGATCTACGACTCACAGATGCACGCCGGGGTCATCGCCCGCCTTCAGCTCGAAGCGGACCTGCGCAGGGCCGTGGACCAGCAGGAGTTCGTCCTGCACTATCAGCCCATCATGGATCTGCATGCCTCCCGGCTTATCGGCTTCGAAGCCCTGATCCGGTGGAACCACCCGCGTCAGGGACTGATCTACCCCATGGAGTTCATTCCGCTCGCTGAGGAGACCGGCCTGATCGGCCCGCTCGGAGAGTGGGTGTTGTTCGAGGCCTGCCGCCGCCTCAAACTGTGGCAAAAACGGTACCCCCAGGACCCGCCGCTCAAAATGAGCATGAACATATCGGGAAAGCAGTTCTCCCGCTCCGACCTGGCCGAGATCGTAACGCGGATCCTGCTCGAAACCGGCCTCAAACCGGAGTGCCTGGCCCTCGAGATCACGGAGAGCATGATCATGGGGGACATTGAGAGCGCCATCGAGACCATGGGCCGCCTGCGCACAATGGGCGTTCAGATCCACATAGACGACTTCGGCACCGGCTATTCCTCGCTGAGCCATCTGCACCGTTTCCCGATCACGGCGCTCAAGATCGACCGCGCTTTTGTCGCAAAGCTTCTGGCGAGCGGCGAGAACGATGCCATCATTACTTCCATCGTTACGCTGGCCAAAAGCCTGAACCTGGAGGTCATTGCCGAAGGGATCGAGCTCGACCACCAGCTCTCGAGCATCAAGGACCTCCAGTGTCAGTTCGGGCAGGGATTCCTCTTCTCCCGGGCCATGGACCCTGCTGCCGTCGATATCTGGATCGAGTCCGGCACGCCCATGAAGGGGTAGGCGCGCTTTCTGCGGTCGCGAAGCCCGCGCTTCCGCGCCTGGTGGTTGTGAGCCATGTGATATCGAAGCGGATTTACACGGATAATAACAAAAAACAGTTCTATCCAAAAGGCTGAAACAATCAAATAAAATCCATAGTTATCCGATTGTTATCAGATTTTACCCTTCTCAAATGCCATTTCTCAGAAGTCTGTCGATCATCTTTGAAAAACACCTCTTGACTCTCCCGTGCATTTCAGTTAATATATGAGACGCGATAAAAATTGATCCATAATATCAGCAGGTTACGAAGCTCGCCGCGTAAGTAGCGGGCTTGCCTGTCTTTTATTGCACAGGTTCATACTTTTGCATAGCGGCCTGCGCGAGATACAACTGTTTAAAGATTAAGGAGAAAAATATGTCCTTTGTGATACAAACCAGGGTATTTATCGCGATGCTGCTCCTCGCGTGCTTTCTTCCGACCGTTGCTTCGGCGGCACCCAAAAAGGCCTCCGGCGCACCTGCGGAAACGTTCGACCAGTATGTTGCAGACCTTCAGAAAAATCCGGGCGACAAGGCCCTGCGCGAAAAGATCATCAAGTTTGCACTGACCATGAAGCCCGCGCCCGCGGTTCCCGAGGAAGCCGAACGCAACATGGCGCGCGGAGTCGTTTTCTTTACCAAAGCAACGGACAACGCCGGTTATGAAAAAGCCATTGTCGAATTCGAGGCTGCAACCAATGCCGCGCCCTGGCTCGACAAGGCATACTATAATCTCGGCGTGGCGCAGGAAAAAGCAGCGATGTACAAAGAGGCGATCAGGAGCCTCAAACTTTATCTGCTGGCAAACCCGCGCGCAAAGAACATCCGGGAAGTGAGAAACCAGATCTATATGCTTGAAGCGACTGTTGAGGAAGCGCAGGAAACGAGCTCTGCGGCAATTCCCGAAACAGCCGCCGCTCCGTCAGCCGCTGCTCCGGGTGTGACGGTTTCCAAACCGGCGCCGATGATGAGCACCAAGCCGGAGCTTGACATCGAGAAAGACCTGCCGCTGAAGGTGGTCAAGCTGCCCCAGGACAAGAAGTCAAAGATACCGAGCTTTGTCGGGAGCTGGTCCTTTAAGGAGCTCCGTGGCACGGAAGATACGGTCGTTCAGGGTTTCGAGATCGTGAACAACAACGGTGAACTGAGCGTCCTTCCCCCGAACCGGGGCGAGAATAATGTCGGTACGGTGCGGGAGTTTGAAATCACGGAAAAGACCCTCAAAGTGCAGATCAAATGGAAGATGAAGACCATGCCGGCCTACTGGAAGACCGAGACCTACGACCTGACCATGTCAGAGAACGGTAAAACGCTGAGCGGCTCCTACATCCAACAGAGCGTCGGCGGCAGGAACAAATACCTGGATAAGGAGCTGTTCCGCCAGTAAGAGAGGGTCCTACCCAGTGGTAATAATAGATCCTGCCTTGATAAGGGACATACGCTAAAAGCGTACGTTCCTTTTTTATTCTCCTTCGGATGGACATTCAAGTCCAAACCTGATATTATTTTTTCATGCCTTGGATCTGAATTAGTTGCAAAATCCATATTCTTCATTGCGCTCAGCGTACAAATCCTGCACCGGGTGCAAAGACGGTTATGAACACGCTGAAGATAACGAGTCCGGCATTCAGCATGAACGGTCCTATTCCTTCCCGATACACCTGCGACGGCGATGATGTGAACCCGCCGCTCGCGAAAAACGAACAGGTCGGGCACTACACCCGGAAGTAGTCGCGGACCGCAACGAGGGAGAGAACAGCATGAGAATTTTTTCCGATGTCACAAAGACCGTAGGCAACACACCGCTCGTCAGGATCAATCGTATGGCACAGGGCGCGGCCGGCGAGGTCGTTGCAAAGCTGGAAAGTTTCAATCCCTTGTCGAGCGTCAAGGACCGCATCGGCGTGGCCATGATCGAAGCGGCGGAAGCGGCCGGCCTGATCGACAAAGAAACCGTGATCATCGAACCCACGAGCGGCAATACCGGCATTGCGCTCGCCTTTTGCTGTGCCGCAAAAGGCTACCGACTGGTCCTGACCATGCCCGACACCATGAGCATGGAACGCCGCGCCTTGCTGCGGCTCTTCGGCGCTGAACTGGTCCTCACTGAAGGGGCAAAAGGCATGAAAGGCGCCATCGCCAAAGCGGAAGAGCTTTCCGTCGAGCACAGGAACAGTTTTGTCCCCATGCAGTTCCAGAACCCGGCCAATCCCGAGGCGCATCGCAGAACGACTGCCCAGGAGATCTGGACGGACACGGACGGCAAGGTGGACATGGTCGTGGCCGGCGTTGGCACGGGCGGCACGCTCACCGGCGTGGCAGACGTGCTGAAAAAAAGAAAGCCGTCGTTCAAGGCGATCGCGGTCGAACCCCGGGACTCGCCCGTGCTGTCAGGCGGCAGCGCGGGCCCGCATAAGATCCAGGGCATCGGCGCGGGCTTCGTTCCCGGCGTGCTGAAGAGCGAGCTTATCGATGAGATCATCCAGGTGACGAACGAAGCGGCAGGAGAAACTGCGAAGCAGCTTGCAAAACAGGAAGGCATTCTTGCCGGGATCTCTTCAGGCGCGGCGCTCTGGGCCGCGCTCGAGGTGGCCCGGCGTCCGGAGAACGCGCAGAAGCTCATCGTGGTCGTGCTTCCTGATACCGGGGAGCGCTATCTGTCGACCTGGCTGTTTCAGGAGTACACCAAATAATACGGATAGGATGACCAGATTGGTAGCAGAAAAAGGCCCCGTAACAAGGGGCCTTTTTATTTGGACAAGTCAGGAGCAGCGCGATAAAAACAGCATTTGAACACGGAAGAGGCGGAATTAAAAGCATCACGCTTCAGCTGTCTGCATAAGCTCGATCGGCATGCGCGCCCGTTCGGGCTCGTCGAGCAGGATCGAAGCCGCTTTGGTCAGCTCCGACGGCGTCTTGCCACCCGCAGGAAGCATGATGAGCGATGCCGCATATTCATCAGCTGCCTTCAGGATCTCCTCGTCAGGATACCCGGACCGGAGCACTTCAGATACCTCGACTCCCTTCCCGGCCAGTGATGCTTTCATGAGCTTCAGCATTGCAGCGGTTCCCTTGCTCACCTGCTCAAGTTCTTTTTTCTCCGCTGCGTTGTAGAGATGTATGGGAACGATGCCGAGCAGCAGGATCTTCGAGCCTGTGGCCCGGGCCTCTGCAAGGACCAGTTCTCCCGGTCCAGGAGAGGCATTTCCGAGTTGTCCACCGGCACCAGGATCAGGCCGGGCATGATGTACACCGGGCAGGAAGCCTTCTTCGCAATGGCCTTGTAGCGGGGCGAGGCAAGGACCAGGTCCGCCTTCTCAGCTGCTGAAACGCGCAGGGCCTCCTCGACGGTTTCGCCTTCTTCGGACAGTACACGTACGCGAAGATCATGTCGTCCGGCCTCGTTGATAATGGTCTCTGCATCCCGCTGATGCCTCGCTGCTTCTGCACGGGCGATCTCCTCTGCCCGCGGTCCGGCGTCATAATCCACGAAGAGGCTGCTCTGAAATACCTGCAGCACGAGCAACTCGCCTGCTTTTTCCTTTGTCTTCCGAAGCCCATATCGAAGGGCGGTCTTGGACTGGAGCGTTCCGTCATAAATAGTCAGGATCTTCATAGCAACCTCCAGGATCATTTTATCTCAAGAGAAACAACAAGTGCAACATAAAAAATTAACGCAACATTTAACTGCACTAGCAATTAACTGCTTTGGCAGAAGCTACTACCGCTATAACGCCAAAAACCGAAATGTCATGCAATAATAAATTGCACCTAGCAATGTTTGCATTTTATATGTGCCATTAATTCAATTACTTACAAACAGGCATTGTCATTGCAATATCAAGCTCAAGAACGCGACCAAAAACCATGCATCAAATCCAACGGAGGCCATAATGAAAAAGTTCGCCATGATGTTTGAAGATCTTTGGGTAGCAATTGCCTTTGCAGAAGAAGGCATCTATGAGGCCCCGCTGTCGCTTGAGCAGCAGCCCCGGACCGCCGAACCGGTCCGCATCCATGCTGCTTAGATAGCCTGATAGAGGAGGCAACCATGCAACCCGACGCAATAATGATAGCGCTCAGAAATGTACTGCTGGTTCAGTTCTTGATGGCCCTTACGCTTGCCGGAAATTCTCCCCGGCTCCAGCAGGAGCTGCTTCGGATCTGGAAGACGCTCAAGGCTCCGCTTTTTTGGAAAAAGCCGAACAAGCCCAACCATAAGTCAGGAAAGTTCTGGGAGATCGACATGAGCGATTTTGAACCCTGAAGCCTGCCGTCCCCTTAGTTCAACAGCGACACTTCAAAAAGGACGTACACGAGCATGGCGACAGGCCCCACGGTCACGACCACGGTGGCTGCGGTCCGGGCCGCCTTCCCGTAGATGTCCAGCCGGCCGAGCATGCTCGGCACCATGAGCGATCCCAGGAACATCATCTGGAACAGCGTAAATAAATTCGATTGTAAAAATGCGTGTTCAAGCTCCATCGCGCGTCTCCATCCCTTCTGAACTGTGAGCTGCAGCCTACACGGGCCGCAGAGGCCCGTCTCCTGTCCGCTGACAAAACCCGCATTGTTCTTACATCGTTTTCGTTGATACTGCTGCGACATGAAGCTTCGCCGCTTCGCTCGCCAGTTCCGATGCCCCCACAGCCTGCTGGTACTTGTTGATGATCTTCGTGAACTTCGGGGGGCAGAGCAGCACGTCAACCTTCTCGGCCTTGGCAAAGCTGACGACCTCGTCGGTCGGGTTCCCTTCGGTGCTGAAGAGGCTTGCTTTCACGCCCTTGCCCTTCTCGCGGATGATGGTCTTTGCCTCTTCGATGAACCGTGCGGCCTCGGCCCGCGCAGCGCCCTCTGCGCCGACCGTTGCATCGTAATCAACGAACATCCCGCTGTTGAACACATGGAGCGCAACCACTTCGCCGCCTTTTTCACGCGCCTTGTCCATACCGTATACCAGAGCTTCCTTCGCCTGCAGTGTCCCGTCATAAGCAACCATGATCTTCATTGCACTACCTCCCTTTAGATTTTTTATTTTTTTGCGTGCGACCTTGCCTGACATATTGCACGGGCCGTGCCAGAAGTAGTGATCATGGTTTATCAACGGGTTACGCAAAGAGGCGCAGTTTTTTTACTGCATGAAGGGGCGCAAGAAAATACTGCGGAAGGAAAAGGGAGGAGAAACTATACCCATGCATTTGCCGCTTCAGCAGGCGGATCCTCCGGGCCTGTTGGAAAGAAACGCCGGTGGTATAATTTATTTAGGAGTTCCTTTTCCTGTCCATGTTCGGAGCGGTGAAATGCGAAGAGGAGGGAAGTATATCTGGAGGTGGCGATATGAAAATAAATACAAAAATACATAAAATCGGGATCATCGGATCAGGCCATATCGGGGGAAACCTTGGAATTCTGCTCGCAAAGGCAGGATACGAGGTTCTCTATAGTTCACGACATCCTGATACACTGAAGGGCCTTGTCAAGACCTCCGGGCCCAATGCACGCGCCGGGACCGTCGCCGAAGCGATCGCATTTGGTGATGTCATCGTGCTGTCGGTTCCGTTCAAGGCCATACCGGAGCTTGGCGCAGAAGTGAAGGCGGGCCTGAAGGGCAAAATCGTAATTGACACATCCAATCCTTATCCTGAGCGAGACGGGGCGGTCGCAGAAGAGGCAAGAAAAGAACCTGGCGGTATGGGCGCCTTTGTGGCCCGTCTTCTGCCGGGTGCAAGGATAGTAAGGGCGTTCAACACGGTCTATTTCGAGGACCTCAAAAAAACAACGACCAAACGCGGTGAAAAGATCGGGGTCCCGATAGCCAGCGACGATTCGGAAGGATTAAAGATCGTCAGCGAACTCGTGGAGAAGGCAGGTCTTGACCCGGTTGTGGTCGGAAGCCTGAGCACATCAAAATTGTTCGATGTAGGAAGCGCCGTGTATGCAACGAGTGCCCCGGCAAGTAAAATCAGGGAAAGATTAAACCTGAAACCTGCAGGCTCAAAACGCGCAGCCTGACCGTCGAACGGACGATATTCGCTTACGTGATATCGTCCGTATTTTTAAGCGTACTCTCACGCTGATCGTTGCCGGCCTTCCGTGAAACCACGTCGCCAGAACCGAACCTATCCATCAGGTTTAAACCGCTTGTTCATTTTTGACCTTATTCCCCGTTTAATGCAAATACAAGAAGTCATCGGCAATCCGCTTCTGGCCCTTGTGTCCTTCCTAGTGAACCAACAGGCTGCTGAAAAGCAGTTCTCATGAGTTGCCTCCCATTCCCTTAGCGGCACAACTGTTGCAAAATGCATGCAAAAAATATCATTTAGCTTCTCGTAACTGACAAATATCGTCATTTTTAAGATTTTAGTTGCATTTTATTCCAAGGTGGTTTATTTAGTACGACACGAAAAATTCCATTAACGTTAAGCTGAGTTCGAAAGACTAGCACCGCTATAAAAAATACAGCAGATTTCAAGGGAGGCTTTTTCCATGTTTAGTCCGTTTTCAATTTTCCAAAGAATAGGTGCGTGGTTCAGCACGGATATTTCAAGCAGGGCCAGGATCATTATCATCGCAGTCTTGGTCCTGTTTTCACTCGGGTCCCTCTTTGCAGCCTACCTGGTAAACGATTACTTCGAGAACGATCCCAAGGCATGCTCTGCCTGTCATGTTCATGATGAAGCAAACAAGGCATGGGAGACCAGTGTACATCGTGGATTAAACTGCCATGAGTGCCACCACTCTACCAAGGCCGACCAGATGAGACAGCTCTTCAATTTTGTCGTGCTCGGTCATAACAAGGTTTCACCCCGGCACGGTGAAGTTATCGTGCCGTGGAAGACATGCTTTGCCTGCCATTGGGACAAGAACGATAAATTCCCGGACGCGCCAAGCATCAGCAATTCAAGATACCATGCGAAGCATGTCTTTAACGAGAAGATCGAATGTACAAAATGCCACGGCTACCGGACCCATCAGTTCAGCCTCGAGGAACGATATTGCCTGACGTGCCACCAGGACAGAGAAGTGCACGGAACAGGGATGGAGAAGCTTGCATGCCTCAACTGCCATACGGACAGGACAAAAGACCTCAAACCAGGGGTGAAAAAGTGCCTCTACTGCCATGGCGCCGAAAAATACCGGAAAGAACTGCTGGCCGACGCGACACTCGATGTCACCCATTTCCAACCCGACGAAAAAACGATCCGCCGCGCGATCAAGATCGACAGGCCGGAAAACGGGCCCATGCAGTTCAACTGCTATGAATGCCACAAGCCTCACAAAGCCTCACGGCCTGACTGGGGCAACTGCCTCTCCTGCCATAAAAATATCATGGCGATCGGCAAACACAAGACCCATGTTCAGGACACGGGTATGAAATGCAACGAGTGCCACAAGCCCCATGTCTGGAAGGTATCGAATGAGCAGGCCAAAAAAATCTGTGCGACCTGCCATGAATATAGGGCACCGAAGGCCTTTCTTGGTCCTTAAGCTGACGATCGACCGCCTAAAAAGTATATCAGGCGCAGGAGTAAACACGAAGGCCCGGGAGATTCCCGGGCCTTTTTCCTTGAGCCAGAAGATGTCGAGGCTGGTTTTGTCGTGGCTTACGAGTTCGTCGTAGTTGTACGAACAGCGAGAATCCAGAGAACAGTCGTCATATTACCCTTTAGCTGAAGAATCCTATAGAGATGATCCCTTCGTGTTATCTTCCTGTTCGAGCCTTAATGCGATACGGTAGTGCTTTTTTGCTTCGTTTATTAATCCTTGTTTTTCGTATACCACCGCTAAGTTATAATAGGCATTTGCATAATCAGGTTTCAGCCCTATTGCAGTCTGAAATGCCTCCTTAGCCCCTCCCAACATTCCCTTCCTTGCGTAGAGAAGTCCCATATTGTTATGAGCCGAAGAAAGATCGGGTTTCAGCCTTATTGCGGTCAGAAATGCCTCCATAGCCTCATCTAATCGCCCTTGCTTATAGTAAGCACTCCCGAGGCTGTTATAAGTGTCTGCATAGTCAGGCCTCAGCTTCAGTGCGGTCTGAAATGCTAAGATAGCCTTCTCGAATTTCTTCTCGAATTTTCCCTGTTCATAATAGGCCAGTCCAAGGTTATGATGGACATCTGCATAATCAGGTTTTAAACTTAAGGCAATCAAATAATGCTCTATAGCTTTGTCGATCAGGCCCTTATCTTTATAAGCATTACCAATGTTATTATACCCTCTGGTGTTATTCGGAGATTTTCTCACCACATCCGCCCACAAACGCACGTCATCCTTCCAGATGATGTTTCTCTGATACGCGGCAATTGAAAGAACTATAACAGCGGCAATAAGTAAGGAACAAAGGAACGTTTTGGATTTTGGATCATAGCTTTCTCGGTGAGATACCGCGCCTGAGTATTTTCTACGGATAGGTCTAGCCATGAAGGGAGTTTAGCAGGAGCTTGAACAAAAGTCCAACAGTATGGACCCGAACGCCGGCGCTCTTTTCAAGAGCTCAGCAGCCACTCATAAACCCGCCAATCTGCATAAGATACTGCACACGTGGTAACGTGATCATAACCAAAACGGGTGTAGTCAGTGTAAAGACCATCAGTTTTCGGATATCCGTTACGAAAAGTTCCCGCTTGTTTTAGCCCCAGGTTCGCAACAGTACTTTTCTGAAGGTCGGGTCTCCACGTCCCAAAATGGAGCCAGACCCGCTTTACAGAACAAGCAGTTCGCGCTTGATCATTGGCTTCGTCAACCGGCCAGAGGGCGGCCCACGAAACTTTTCTCGAAGGGTCCTTTTTTGATAATTCTTCCGCCCAGAGGGCAAAATCAAAGACGCCTTTGCCGCCGTAACTGAAGCCGGTCAGGCAGGTCTTGTGAGGGTCGCCACGGTAGTTGCTGTAGATCGTCCGCAGGATTTTTTCCATCTGCTCGAAGTCCGGCTGGCTCCATTTGCCTCGTGCCGGAAGCTGCGGAGAAACGACGATAAAATTTTGGATCAGCGGTGAATTAATTTCACAATGCCAGGGCGGGGACCCATGATTCATGAGCGCCTCGATGGGCTGTTCTTTTTCAGCCTTGTCCTTAGCTGCTTCTCCCCCTCCATGAAGGAAGCATAGTACCGGCCACCGTTTTTCAGGTAAAGCATTGAACTGGGAAGGAAGATAGAGAAGATACCTGAGATAGTTTTCTTCCGATGACGGGTACCTTTTCTGTTCACCTGGGTTATGGGTGTCCATGTTTTTCTCCTTCTTCACAGCCGTTTCCGGGAACCGTTTTTACTTTGATCGCAATTGCGCTCGTGTCCTCGTCAATTAAAAAGGCCGCTGAGTTTAACTCAGCGGCCTCCGACTTGTAACGTCCCGGGTACTCCGTATCAGAGAATACCACCGGAGAAGATGATGCTCTCGAACGTACGTTTCATGGTCTTGCTCGTGAAATTATTCATCACTACGCCGGGCTGGCACTTCAACTCCTGTCCGACTTTGACATTCATGGCCGGTACGGCGACCCAGGTCTTTTCCCCGTTATTCTCAAGGGAAACGTAGGTATAGCCGCCGGAATTCATCGTTTCCACCACTTTCCCGGAAATAGTCTGCGCCGTATCTGGAGCGGACTGGGACTGAGATGCAGGCGCGGGGACATCTTTTTTGGTTGGATTACAGCCACTGGCCATGACAAATAACAAGACACCTGCTGCAAATACCACGTTAGCGCTCTTCATCAGTAATCTCCTTGTTGGTAGTACCGGAGCACTCAACCCAATGAGATGCACGGCACGTAAAATTTTAACGCTTTCGATTTTACTACTTTTTTCATGAACATGCAAGCCCGTTCTTTCAACAAACTACGAGTTGAAACCCGCGAGAGAACGCTGTCTTCCACCATGCCGTTCTTTAGTATGCATCAATTCCACGGTCTGGTCCGCTCTCCTTGACAATCGGAGTTGCTGTGGTAGGTTTAGAAATTATACTAACTACTGAGGTGCTGAGGTTGAAGACGGAAGGGCTTTATTCCGGAAAAACAGCTGTTAGCCTAAGGTGCGCTATGAAAAAAGTATTGTACTGGATGTCCTCGATCGTTTTTCGACGGTGCAAATGCGAGATTCTTCGCTGCGCTCAGAATGACAGTTTCGTCTAAAACTGATTTTGGCAACAACCCCTATATTTATGACCCCTGATCTCAAGAAAGAACAGAAAGCTTCCATCGAGAGGCCGCGATACCGGTATTCGCTTGCGGCAAAAGTTTTTTTCCTATCCATGGACCTGGTGACGGGAGAAAAAATAACGCTTCCCAAGGTCAAGCTCATAGAGATACTGGCCGGCATCCCCTACCGCGCCTGGGAAACCCGTCAGTATGCGCGCATGACGCGAGGTTACCGGGACCAGACACTGGTACAAGAAGCGCGCAAAATCATGCTCTGGGCCCGCGAAGCCCAGGATGGCGAATATTGGCACTTGCTGGTTGTCAACGAGAAGATGAAGGAGGATGGGATCAAGGACCCGTGGTATCTGTTTTTTCCTGTCCCCCTTCTTATGACCAGCTTCTATTCCGTACTCACGCGCGTAATGGCATTGGCCGGGATTCGCAGAGCGTTCCTGTTCAACGCGGAGTTCGAGGACCATGCCGAACACGTGTACGCACAATTTGTTGAAGAGCATCCGGAGTGGGAACAACAACTTGTCAATAATGAACACGTGAAAGAACGCGGACAGCTGCCAAACTGGGCGGATGTGTTCAGACGCATCGGCCTGGATGAACGCGACCACATGAACATGAGTTTTGCTTTCTGCGATAAACCTGAATGGATCGCAGAATACGATGGAATGCCGGGAAGCCGGATGGAAAGGCCAATGCCATGAATATCGATCTTTCCAATAATGAATACCGCGACCTGCTCGACATCCTGCATATCTCCGATGTCATACTATCGGGCCACCGGAAAGAAAAGGACATGCGCAGCATGCGGCACCGGGCGCTTATCCAGAAGCTCTATGCCTTCGCGCGGGGCGAAGGTCTCGACCAGCTTATCAACTATAACGAGCAGGCGCAGGCCTACCTCCCGACAGCGGAATTCGAGGAAAAAAGCATGGCCCATGCCGTCCTCGACGAGTTCGGTGACCA
This sequence comes from Nitrospirota bacterium, assembly GCA_963836175.1. Taxonomy (GTDB): domain Bacteria; phylum Nitrospirota; class UBA9217; order UBA9217; family UBA9217; genus GWC2-56-14. The sequence continues at coordinate 84,740 of CAWIIS010000004.1, read as the reverse complement.
CCTCTTCTGGGACGAGCTGATCGGCCGATTGTCCCTGCGGGACGCGGTGCAGCTCGCGGGCGGGATCGACCGCCTCAACGCGCTGAGCGAGAGCGAGCGTCAGGTTGCGGAGGGGCCCATCCGGCAGCGCTACATCCAGGAATTCTCAACGAATGGTGTTGCCAATCTGGAGATCGTCGAACGGTTCAGCGTAGGTGGGAACACGCAGGTCAGGACCTCTGACTGACGGGAACGGGTCAGCAGGATGTAAAAAAACAAAAAAGAGGCGCAGATTCACTGCACCTCTTGGCATCCGGGCGACGGAGTGGAATGCGGCCCAGGGCCGCAGCAGTGGCGGATCAGGCCGCCTTTTTCAGTTTTTCGAGCACGCTCTTCAGAGCTTCTTCGTCTATTTTCAGTTCATCACGGTTGTTTTTCCGCATGCCCGAAGCGACCAGCTCCCTGATCTGCGGGATCGTGGTCTCCTCCAGTTCGTGAACGAGCAGGTCCCGTTCCTTTTTATCCAGGTCGACGATCATAGAGACTCACCTCTTTTCCTTCAGGATATCTTCCTCTTCTGTAATTATATCACCAAAGCTTTGGTACGGCCTGCTGCCTTCTGCTCAAAGCTCCCGCCACAACTCCAGCGCATTCCTCGCAGAGCGGAACCCGAATTGCCGGAGAGGCTCCTGATAGGGGCTCTTCATGGCCGGCTCGCCATTGATCGTCTCGATCACGACCTTCCTGACGGGATTGAACTCCCGGCCGAGGAGGTCCTTGAACAGAATGAAATATTCGGTAAGACGCTCGTCGTCTGGCGGGACCAGAAGCTCGATGTTCTTGCCCAGCCGCTTCGCGATCATGACCAGCCTGCTGCCGTGATAGACAAGCTGCGTCGAGGAAATCCGGGAAGGCAGTCCCGGGACTCCCGCAAGCCCCAATCCGCAAAGGGATGCGGGGTCCGCTGCATTGATCCAGAAGACGGCGTCCTGCGGCAGCGGCTCCTGCAGCATGCGGAACGCCTCAGGCGATACGAACTGCGGGCCCGGGACCCCTTCAAAAAAGTAGCCTGACAGCACCTCGCCCGAAAGCTCCATCATGCGGAGCGACCGGAACACTGCGCGCCACTGGAAGGGCGGCAGCTCGTTCGCAAGCAGCGGGCGGAACAATACCCCGAAGCGCTTGAGCAGCTGCCTGACGCGGTCCTTAACCAGTTCTTCCGTTTCGAGGAGATCCTGCTCCTGCGGCAAGGGATCGATCCTGAGCCAATGCCCCTCCAGCGGCCTCGACACTTTCCACCGGTTGAAGCCGGCACGCCGGGACATGAGCCGCTCGTCAGTCCCGAAGGCCTCTCCTCTGAACCCGGTCAGGACCCCCTTTCTGATGACGCGGAAGGAATCGCTCGTCACGTTCCCCTTCCATGCCTCCTTCCAGAGAAGCTCCATTGCATGGGTCGTGTCCAGGTGGGAAAACCCCGTGATGTCGAGGAAGCTGTATTTGCCGCGGCGGTCGGGGATCAGTTGATCGAGCTCGCCGCCGCTCCTGCTCTCGCTCCCGGGCAGGGCGGAAGAGCTCAAGGTCCTGGTTAAAGCCAAGGCTGATGCGCTTCTGTCCGCAGCCGAACCAGACAAGATCGCTCTCGCTCATGAGCCGGTCGAGCCACTCGCCCCGGTACTGCCGCATGCGGCAGGGAAGGAGGTATTCCTCCCAGGCCGCCACCGGCGCGGGAAGCCCGAAGAGCTGCTCCAGCCTTTGCTTGAGATCGTCCAGGGATTGTCCGGCCGGGAGAATGCCCTGATAAGCAGCAAGGAACAGCGGAAGCTGTTCAGCGGGAAGGGGTTCGAAGGACGGCTGGCGGTATTTTCGCGCCATGCGAAGCAGCACTTCGAGATTTCCGCTGTCGCAGATCTCGATGCCGCGGCTCTCCTCGCCGAAGCGGTCCATGACGAGGTCCTGCGACTCGATCAAAGGTTCGATCGCTTCATCGATCCGCTCCGCGGTGACGCCGAGGAGATGGTCCAGCTCTTCTTTTTCGACCGGCCCGTAGAAGGAGAGCCACTCGGAAAGGAAATTCGCGAGATCATATTCTTCCGCTATTCTCGCAGACTCGGGACGGTTCGCGCAAAAAGGAGAGCACGCGTTTCGTAAGGGTCTCCGCTTTTTCTTCAGTGCCCGCAGGCCGCAGCGTGAGAACATCTCAGGTGCAGCCGGAAGGCAACGAGCACCTTCGGCATGGTTTCGAGAGCGCACAGAAGCGGATGTCTCACTCCCGGCCAGGATATCCAGAAAGCTTCTTTGCCTGGGCCGCAAGCCATGCAGCTCCGTCCGCATCAAGATCGCGCCTGATCGCGCCTGCCAGTTCCTTCCATTCCGGTTCCGGGATGAGCATCCGCTCCTTCACCCAGTCCAGAAGCTCCAGCGCCGTGGCCCGGCGCGTAGCCGGGGGCTGTGCGCTTCAGCTTGTCGTCCAGGATGCGGATGACCTCCGCGGGAATTTTCGGCCGCAGGTGGGACGAGAACAGAATCTCTTTGATCAGGTCCGGCCGCAGCGCCGACTCTTTGGCGAGGATCGGCGTGTCGTCCTCGTACATGTACTTGTTCGTCTGCTTCCAGACGAGGCTGCGCTGCAAACGGAGAGGCCGCGCGGTCACGGTCTCGCTCACGCGCACCATGCCCGTCGCGGAGCTCCTCGAGCACGCTTCTGAGGTTCTCCAGATCGAACTCGTCCTCCAGGCAGGTGCGCCAGGTTTCGAGCACGATCGGGAAATCCTCGTAGTGACGACACGCCTCCAGCAGTTCCTTGGCCCGGAGCCGGATGAGCCAGAGCGGCATCCTGCGCTTGAAGCTCGCTTTCGGCAGCAGCAGCGCCCGCTCCGCGTTCTCCCGGAACCGGGCGCCGAAAAAGCCGGTCTGCTCCAGCCTCTTTCTGCAGAAAGGTCTCGACGTTTTCCGGAGACAGAAGCGCCCAGAGATCGCCGGCCGCTGACTGCCGTGCGGCAGCATGAGCAGGAGCGCATCGTCGTCCTGCGATGATCTGGAGCGGCATTCGCTCCTTCTCCTCCCATGCCTGCGGCAAGAGCCAGGGCGAAAGGCCGGTTCACCCTGCCGCCCCAGAAGGTATGGAGGATCACCTGCTTGCAGTCTCCGCGGCTGCACCGGTTCTTCGACGTGCTCGATCAAGAGATGATGCCGGTGCGGGAGACGCGCTGCCGGTCGCCTCTTTCTGCAGCTTCAGGAACGCGATCAGCTCATCGGCCGCGGCTTCTTCCATGCATGTAGCGATCGCAGGAGCTCCTGCTTGAAATCGGGGCTGTCGAGCGCGGTCGTCCGCATGTTCGAGAAACAGGCCGATCTTCTCGGAAAGATGAAAATCCCGGTTCTGCTCCTCCGCCTTCCAGAAGGGGAAGATGCCGGCTGCGGACCGCGACCGGCACGACCTCCACGTCGTTATGCGTGATATTCTCGATCCGCCAGAGCTGGGTCCCCAGGGTGAAGGTCTCGCCGACCGACCGCTCCCACACGAACTCCTCGTCCAGTTCGCCGATCTTCGCACGCGTGTCCTTCAGCCGCAGATCGAAGTAGCCCGCGCTCGGGGATGGTCCCGCCCGACGTGTAGAGGAGATAGGGCACTTCGCTGTGCGCCTGGACGGTGTTGTCCATCCGGTCGAGGGAGACGCGCGCCTTCAGCTCCCGCAAGCGGGTGTCGGCATACCGGCCGGCAAGCATTTCGAGCACCATGTCAAACTGCTTGCGCGACAGACGCGGAAAGGGATAGCTGGTTCTGAGGAAGGCATACAGCTCGTCGATGTCCCAGCGTCTCCATGGCTGGTCATGGACAGGATGACCTGCGCCAGAACATCGAGGGGCGCTTCAACCGGATGGACCTCTTCGATGTCCTGGTCCAGGCACCGCCCGCGCCATGACCGCGGCGTCGATGAAGTCCCGTCCGTGGGTCGGGAAGAGCAGGCCGCGGCTTTTCTCTCCCACGGAATGGCCGGACCGGCCGATGCGCTGGAGGGCCGACGAGACCGAACGCGGCGTCTGGATCAGGACCACCTGGTCGAGGCCGCCGATGTCGATGCCGAGTTCCAGGGAGTTCGTGGCAACGATGGCCTTGAGCTCGCCGTTCTTTAGTTTCTGCTCCACCGCCAGACGCATCTCGCGCGAGAGCGACCCGTGGTGGGCGTAGGCGAGAGCTTTAGCCCCCTCACCCCAGCCCTCTCCCACAGAGGGGAGAGGGTGCGTGAAACCAACCTCTTTTAAAGGAAGAGGCTGTAGCCCCTCCCTTGATGGGAGGGGTTGGGGGAGGGGCGAGGCCTCATTGATCATCCGCGTCACCTTCTCCGTCGTCCTCCTGCTGTTCGCGAACAGCAGCGTCGAGCGCTGCTGCTGGATGATCTCCCTGAAAGCATCGATGAGCGCCGGCCACCAGGAGCCGTTCGACCATCTTCTCCCGCGCATCAGGCAGGGAAGGATACGGTGATGTCGTATTCCTTTGCCTGTCTGGACTGAATGAGGGTCACAGGCCGCTTTTCAAAAATGCTGTCCTTGCCAATGCCGGTCTTCCGGAACCCTCCCACGAATTCAGCCACCCGCTCCGCCGGATTGACCGTGGCAGAAAGCGCTATGCGCTGAAACTCGCCGGAAAGCGGAACAAGCCGGTCCACTGCGGTGATGAGATGGGTCCCGCGCTTGGTGCCCACGACCGCGTGGATCTCGTCGAGAATGACCGTTGCAATGCCCATGAGCATGCCGCGGCCGCTCCGGGAAGTGAGCAGCAGATTCAGGGACTCCGGGCGTCGTGATCAGGATCTCCGGCGGCTTGCGGACCATTCTCCGCCGCTCCTCGCCCGGCGTGTCGCCGCTCCGGGTCAGAACGGTGATGTTCGGGAAAGGCGTGCCCGCGCGAGTGAAGGTCTCCCGCAATTCCGCGAGAGGCTTCAACAGGTTTCGCTGGACGTCGTTGTTCAGGGCTTTAAGCGGCGAGATATAGAGAACGCGGACTTGTGCCACCGGACCAGGTCCCGTTGATGAGCTGGTTCAAGGCCCACAGGAAAGAGGCCAAAGTCTTGCCGCAGCCTGTTGGCGCGGTAACGAGCACATGTTTTCCTTGGCTGATCTCGGGCCAGGCCTTCTCCTGAACGTCGGTCGGTTTACCGACCTGCTCCGAGAACCACTTCTGGATGAGGGGATGAAATAGTGAGAGGCTCGATTCCGGCATGTGCTTGTTTCCTCAATTAAAACATAGACCAGGAGGGGAGGAAAAGCAAGAGAGGGATTGCGGTGACGCGGAGTGCTACTGGGGAAGGTTTATTAAGTGGTGTAAAAAGAAATTCCCTGGGCCTGGCATCAAATATCCCCTTGATCTATCCGACCGACCGGAGAACGGCTCGGCTGAGGGCGCGGTGCCCCATTCTGGCGTCGCGAAGCGACGGCGAGAACGCAAGGCTGACCCGCCGGGCGGGTTAATCGCCCCAGACGAAGCCGAGCCTTTCGTTATGATGATATTATGCTGCGCGGGAAAAGGGACGGACTTGTTTGATGATTTTATCGTGAAGTAGCTCTCTGGCTACTTCCATATCATATCTTGATTGCAGGTTGAGCCAAAACTGCGCTTCCATGCCGAAAAAATGGCTCAGCCGCAACGCCGTGTCTGCGGAAATAGCTCGTCGTCCATGTACAATCTCGTTAATGCGTCGAGGTGTTACACCGATGTCTTTTGCCAAGCGGTATTGACTGATACCCATCGGCTCCAAAAATTCCGATACCAGGATCTCGCCCGGATGGATGGGAGAAAAGTCGCGTTTTTTTGTTTTCATATTCATTCCTTTCAATGGTAATCGACAATTTCAACGTCGTAGGCATCACTGCCTTTCCAAGTGAAACAAATCCTCCACTGTTTATTGATGCGGATGCTGTGCTGCCCCTTCCTTTCACCTTTCAATTCCTCAAGATGATTTGACGGCGGGATTCGCAGTGTTTCGATCATGGTCGCGGCATGAATCAGTTCAAGTTTTATTGCAGTGCTCCGTTGAATTGCTTGCGGCAATTTCGAGGAGAACCAGCCATGAAATAACTTTTCAGCTTCCTTACTTTTGAACGATTTGATCACAGAGCTATATTATCCTAAAAGGATATTACCGTCAAGAGATATTATGCTTTTAAAAACTGTCGTAGATTGTGCGGGTGTGTTTTGCTTCGCTGTATTCTTTTCGATCTGCTTCAGTGATTTGACGATAATTGACAGCACAACGAAAAACATGCCCACGGCGAGGCTGCCGGCACGTGTCTACAACTCAATCTTTAAGTCTGACCCCATACGCTTCTCGAATCAAAGATCAATCTCATCGCTGAACAATACCAGGATATCAAGGCTGCGCGGAAGACTCAAACCGAAATGATCGGAGCTTTGATGAAGGACGTACAAATCATCAAATCCGATGTTCAATTTTTAAAAGTCAGCTGAAAAGAAAAGTCGATTACGACGAATTCGACGCGCTCGCAAAACGGGTTGCTCTGCTCGAATCAAAAATCAGGAAATAGCCCACCCGAGCCACCGGCGACTGCCGGCGCCTTTTACTCGCTTACGGATTATTTAGAATTTGAGAGATAATTTAGCATCATTCGAGCCAATCTGTCATTCGGCGCATATTCCAACGCAATCTCGAATTCCCTAAGGGCCCTTTCCTCATCTTCGATTTGTGGCACAAGGAACATTAATCCAAGATGATAATGTATCGATGCTCTTAAGGCAGCTGATGGCTTCAACTCTAAGGCCCTTTGATAATGCTGCCAAGCCTTCTCATACAGTCCTTGGCTCACGCAGGCAATGCCGATACCGATATGTGCCTCTAGCTGATCAGGCTGTAACTTCAGGGCCGCTTCATAGGCGCTGATTGATTCTTCAAATCGGCCTTGCGTGAAGAGAGCCGCACCCAGATTGTTGTACAATCTCACTTTCTCAGAGCCTTTGCTTATAGCGTCCTTCAAGATAACTACTTCGTTCTGCCAAACAATATTTCTCTTATACGTAATAACCATCAAACTCATTATCAGTACGATAATTAAAAAATGCAGGATATTGTGACGAATAAAATTCATAAGCTAGTTTTAATTAACCGTATGGGGCAACCGCATGGAACCGCATGAGGTGTACCTGCCCTGGAAAAACAGAAGATTTTTGAAGGGCCCCTCAATTTCCGCAAATTTATCGAGATTCTTATCAGCTACAAACAACGCTGTCAATACGTGGTTTCCTAGCACATGCCAGAGAATAGCAAATATCCCGGCACGTGTCTACAACTCAATCTTTAAGTCTGACCCGACACGCTCACTTGACTGTAAACAGGATTAGTAGTATCCTGTATAAGAGGCAGGGAACCCCTGCCGCAATCGGTACGTATTACAATCAGGGATTCGGTGACAGGACGTAACTGCTGAAACGGCGGCTCCTTACCGCCGGGAAGGCCCGTCCGGAAGGGCACTGGTTCCGGCTCCATACCGGGACCTTCCCTTCCCGATCACCGTACACCGGCCCGCCGGGTCGGGAGGCGTTTATGGTAAGGGAACAAGAGGAAGCACTGGACCGGGGCATCAATCTGTTCAATGAACAGCGGTTCTTTGAGGCCCACGAGGAGTGGGAGGAACAGTGGCGTCTGATGGCGAATGGCGAGGAGAAGACCTTCTTCCAGGGGCTGATCTATGCAGCTGCCGCGTTTCTCCATTACACGCGGCGCGAGTAGCGTCGGGGCGAGGAAGCTGCTGGGCCGGAGCCTTTCGTCTCTGCGGACCGGCATGGAAAGGCACCCCGACATCTGCGTCGGCCAGCTGATAGAGGACCTTACAAAGCTGCAGGAGCCCTTCGGGTCCTGCAGTTTCCCTGTGAACGAGCGTAGTCTGCCGATCATTCACAGGGACCTCGTCAATTGGTGACGCCGGTCAGATAGCTTTGCACAGGAGGGGACGTATGGAAAGCGATCGGTATGAAAAGGATATCCTGACCAAATCGTTCTGCGATGACGTGTACTTCGAATTGACCGAGATGCGGCTCCGGCTGCTCACGATGAACGATGAACTGGCCTTGACCTACGGAGAGGACAGCGATCCCTACAAAACCTATAAACGGCATATCAGGAGCTTGCCGATCAGGTTGGGTGGCGGCTCGAGATCCTGTCGCATGCATGCCCCCACGACTGGGCAGGGTCACGTGAGAAAGTCGAGACCGTTGTTTCGGTCAACCAGCCCGACTTGACAAAGGGGCCGGATTTTTCCGGCGGTTATCTGGGCGGATGACGGCGAGCGATTCCTTTTGACTGCGTTAAGAATTTTCGCCGGTGCCCTTTAAGCGTGGGGCGAGCGCCTTATGCGCGTCGGGACAAGTTAAAGCATCTTCTTGTCTTTCGATTTGCCCGGTGTCCCGGTTCTTCAAGAAAGGCTTAACAATTCGGTACGACCTGCGACTGTAAAAGCACATGGAGGGTCGTTCCGAATATCGGCATTAACTGTACCCTGGTTTCATCATCGCCCTGCACGAATCCGGGAATCACTGAATAGCACCTGCTGAAAAGCTCTTCCACTTCCCCTTTTGCAGTTTCGACAATTTGCCTTGGTATTTGCGTCGCTATCCGGGAAATTTCAAGAATTTCTTTTTTTGCGGCTTGATCATTGTCCGCCGCCAAGTTCTTCTGATAAAGATGCTGCTCGATCAACTTTTCAGTCAGTTCCTTTACGTCGACCGTGATGCCCTCCTTGCTCACCGCTTGTATTATCCCAAGCATTACGAACAAGCTGAAGCCGATTATAACAGGTGCATCTCCAGGCAGTACGCCGCTCGAAGAGATACTGCTTCGTCCCAGCAACAGAAGTGCTTTATCTGTGATGGCCTGCGCAAACTGCGTTATTCCGAGTTCCAGCAGGTCCTGGTGACTTATCGGCGCACGTACAGTATCCGGCGCTGCGGCAGGAACTATCGATTTCACCGCGGAAGAAATCAGTGCTCTGGCTAGAGGTTTTGCCTCTAGATCGAACTTGGAGTCCAAGGTAATCTCCTTTTGTTATGTATCATTGGCGCAGAACGCGATCAACGACGAGTTGAGCCCCGCGCTTTAGAGCGCGGGGCTCGAACAACAGGTTGGGACATCGTGATGGGTTCCAAACTGTAGACACTCGATCATAAAGCGATATGTTATTTGTCCCTATTGTCATTAATGACAAGAAATGTTATTTTTGTGCTATCAGCATTCAATATTTTTAGAGTAAAATTTTGATACGATATTGTATCGCCATCCTTAAGATCATGAATAATATCATTTGATTCATCTGGCTTTGATGAATTGTGGTTCTCTAGTCTATAACCAATCCTGATTTTGCCATCGTTCACTCCTAAGTAGACAAGCCTTTCACGTCTTGAATCAAAACCGGGATAGTATTTACTTCCACTCAAGGCGAATAATTGTTCGTGTGTCCATGAATGCTGAAACATCTTTATTCCCCCATTTGAATTGTACCATCCGCCCTTATCACCAATGAAGCCACTCTTATCTATCCCCAAAAATATGTTGCTATATGCATGTATACTTTGTATAAATACATTGTTTTCATCCGACTGGTTCTGAAAACAGGCGGGATGCTGATCTCCTTTCTTTATGGTAGCTGGGCCTAAAGCTGCTGCTCCAGGTGTTTCATAGTCTATGAGAGCAATATAATCATAGCAGCTATTCTTATAATTAATCCTGGATAACATTGCTGACCCAACAGTAACTGTTATTTGTTCCCCAAGTTTGTAATTTTGGTCATACCCAGCCAAGCTAGTTTTAGACAAATTGATACTGCAGCTCGTTAATAGCGTAATAGAAATCAGGAAAAATAAAGCATGAAATTTGGAATTAAACATCCGATGGCCTCCTTTAAATTGCGGGGCTGAGCGGCTTGGCCGCTCGTGTGCCTTGTTATACCACATTTTTGCCAGCCTCATAAATTATAGTGGCAATATAAGAACCTATTGCTCCGAGAATAATTGCTGTAACAGCGGAAATTAGCAAAGACCATATGGGATGTTTTTTTACAAACTCTGTAATCTGGTAGAAAAGTGGTTTTCTAATTTTCGCAATATCCTTTTGAGTCTTAGATATTACTTCGTTTGATACCTTCTCTTGTTTTAGTTTTTCTACGCAGTTGGGGCAAATGATAGGATTGTGACATGAGTAAATGACATCAGTTTTAATACCGTTCATATCAAAAAGGCAGCCACGAGTTTCATCATGCGCGAAGTTAGTATGCTCGGCAGTCATTGGAATTCTATTGCCACTTCTTTTGTAAAGCAGTGTGTATGCATATAGAAGTCGGCAAATAATGTTTTCTAAGGGGATATTTGACCGGCTAAGTATTTCTTTAATTTCGTAAAAAGTGAAGACAACGCGATTATTCCTGAGACGACGAGAATACCAATTGAGTTCAATAGGAACATTCACGATAGCAACTAAATAGTCACCACTGAAGTTTTCGGGCAATACCTCTTCAAGGCTTGAGTCAGTAAACGTCCAATCATGACCATCAGAATCTTTATTGAGGGAATAGCTCTCAATTTCTCCTGCAATAGAGAAGATATCCGACTTCCAATTGGTAATTTTTCTTTTGTCGAAATCAGCAGGCATATGCCCGATAGTTGCGACTGTTATTTTAGTCTTATCCATTGCCCCTCCATTGAGGTATAACACGCGGATGTAGGGAGCGTTTCTCAGCGTCCCACACGATCCGCATGGTTGGTATCGGCATGAAGTGGAAGCGCTTTTCTGCCGGATGCCATTCCTTGTGCGCTTGCCTTTACTTAAAAAAGACATACACCAGAGTCACAACTAACATGACTATACTGCCGTACGTCGGAAAGATTTCCCCAAAACTGGCTTCTTTGCTTTCCTTCTGGAGTATGAGGTAGCGAACGCGGTACCACAGAGGGAACTGCTGGAGATTTACATCCCCAATGTTTGTCGAGTTTGGTCGAGGGACGAAGTAGTCTAAGAAAGAATCGAGCGAGCTTGCCATGCCGTCCAGTTGCGGCGCGGGTTCTGGCTGTTTGGCAAGATGATCTGTGATAGCGCGGAGCAGAGTGGCGACCTGTAAAGCTGCAATACGACGATTTCGAAGTTGCCAGCGAAGAAGCACGTGAAAGAGGCACCAAGTAAAGACAACTAACACTGAGGCGATCAGGCGCGGGCAGGATACGACTTTCATAAAGTCACCCAATACACTTGTCGTCCAAAGAGCACCGAACAAGCCCGCCTCGACGAGAAATATCGCGTACACAGAGTTTTCCTTTTGCGAGTGGTAGCTCTCGCGATCCGCTAAAAAAGCATAGGCAAATTCCTTGTTGTCATCGTCGAGCACGATAAAACCTCCAGATTATCTTTCTGTCCCTATAGGTTCGGTGCTAACTAACGCGTTCTTAATTTTTGTTGTAATAGGCCTTTTTAGTTTTCAATTTCCGGATTTTATCTTCTAACAGGCCGTTGAAAAAGGCCTTCATATAAGAAAAACCAGCGCCCTTATTGAAATTTGAAAGCGGCTGAGACTCATAATTCTCGGCTCAAATCGGTTGTTATTGATCTTTGTCATTGTTTATGGTGCTTTGCTTGCCTCTTTTCACTCGCTGCCGAGGAAAAGGGCACACCTCTGCTGCATCATGTTGCCGCTACTCCGAGATTTCGCATTCTAACCAAGTTGTAAGCGGCAGCAGTGAAGATGAAATGCCAGGAGACCTTGGGCACACCTCGGTACTTGATCTTTCGGAGATTGCCGACGGTCTTCATCCAGCCGAAGACCTCTTCGATGCGCTTTCGGCATTTCTGGCTTACGGCATATCCTGAGTGACGGGTTGTTCTGCCATCGATAGCGGAGCCGCCCTTGCGCTCGGTGTTTGCGGCGACATGGGGTGTGACGTTCATTGAGCGCAAGCTGAGGACAAAATCGCTGGTGTCATAGTTTTTGTCTCCAGCGAGCGTAATACGTTGGTCTCCGTCAACCTCGGCCACCATTTCCTCGGCCGCTTCTCGTTCAGCGGTTCCGGTGGCATGGGTCACGGTAGGAACAACAACCAGGCCATTCCGGTTTTCCATAAGGAGGTGGCCCATATAGCACAGCTTGGCGCCGCTGCCGGAGCTTTTCTTATAGATGCGGCAGTCCGGATCGGTATTGGACTCGTGAGTATCGTTCTTAAGTTTGGTCCCCCGGAAGTCTACGTCATCATTCCGTGTTTCTTTGGGCGGCGGGGTGGCTTCTGACTTCTGACGAAAACTCTTGATGGAGGCCCAGGCCTCGATCAGCGTACCATCCACGGAAAAGTGTTCTTTTGAAATCAGTTTCGCTTTCTCGGCTTGCGCCTGGATACGTTCCATGAACTTCCGGGCAATGTCAGTGTCAATAAGCCGGTCCTGATTCTGAGAGAATGTCGAGTGGTCCCATACCTTGTCATCAATGGCAAGGCCCAAGAACCATTTGAAGAGGATATTAAATTTGACTTGATCCATGAGCTGACGAACGCTCCGGATAGAGAAGAGCGTCTGGATCAAAAGCCCTTTCAGGAGTTTTTCTGGCGGAATCGAGGGACGACCAATGCGGGAATACATCTTGTCGAACTCTGGTGAAAGTTCCGCAAGGGCTTGATCAACCATCCTCCGGATGGGGCGTATCGGATGGTCCTGAGGAATCATTGATTCAGGCGATAGATAGTAGAACATAGCCTCTGTTTTGACGTCGTCACCGCGCATGCATCGCTCCTTGATCGAATGTGTGATGATTGCGCGATGGTTATAGCATAGCTAAATAAGCTATGCCAGAAAATTCAACATTAAAAGCGACTTTTTCAACAACCTGCTAATATCCACGTACTTGTATTTCTAAGATGTTCTTCTATTCTTACTGTTTCCTGCCAGTAGTCGCGATGAAAAGCGCTGTCTGGAGATTCAATTAGTGCCTCAATGATTGAGGAAAGGCCATTATACGCTTCTTTCCAGACAGATAGTTTAACAATATCTATGCCGGCTATTTCAGAACTCAAATCATTATTTACAGCATCGTTATCACTATTGAGCGCAGTACGCCATTGTCCATGTGCGATTTTATTTCTCAACAGTCGGGGTTCATGAACATAGCTATCAATAATACGTTCAACCGCCTGCTTGATATTAGGAATGTAATTTGATTTAGGTTTTTTCGACACGCGGCTTAAACCGATTTCAAGGCATTTTTGCCATCCCCGGACGATGTCTTTTTTGGCAGCCCGCTTAATTTGATGAATTTCTTCGAGCTCAAAACCATAAGGTGTGTGAATTAATTTGGAGAAGTTTGCTTCAGACCAAGCACAAAATATTAAAGCTAACAATTTTGTGTGCAATAAGGCAGAGGTGGTGTTGTCGTTTATTAATTCTCTATTAATTGTCCGCTGTACATGCGTCCAAGCTTTTTCTAGCTCACGGACATTTTCCGTTTGTGCTTTAAAAACGTCCAACTGTGCATTTCTATCCATAATGGATTCAAGGTAGGTAAAAAGCACTTACCATATTATAAATGCTCTTTACCTGCCCGGAATCGAACCGGGATATTCTCTATAAAAATAGAGCTGCCTTACCATATTAGGCCACAGGTCCGAGAACATTTTTTCATCGTTTGGCATCATTGTCAAGACAAATATGTAATAGCTTTTTTACAAATCAACCAGTGGTTGTCCAGTTAGGGCCCAAGTCGTAAAGAACGGATTTCCGGTCTTTACGAGTTTAGCAAGAATGATGCCCTAACTCTTGTGGGGCGAGTATATTTTATAGCGTGCGGGGTGTCAAGGTAACTTTGCGTGCCCGCGAGTAGAGACGTTAATTTTCACTGCGGACCACCTATGACTATATACAACATTGACCAAATAGGTAAAGAATAAAAGAAGGGTAATTTAAGGCAATGATTCTGCGAGAAAGTCGCGGGGTTCTACTCTTCTTTTGCGGGTGGGAGTAACGCGCCGTATTTCAGGAAGTGAGAATTTTGTATTCCGCCGCGATCTCCGCGTTGCCTTTTACCATCGCCCAGACCGGGCAGAGGGACTCCTCTGCCTGCCGAAGCGCCAGCCGAACGTCGTCATCCTTCGCGTCGCTCGACGCCACGGTGAATTCAAGGAGAATCTTCTCGAATGACGTCGGGTGCTGCTGTCGCCTCGTCCCTTTTGCCTTCACGGTGATCCCGGACACTGTTCTCCCCATCTTTCGGAGCAGGATCCCGATCGTTCCGCCGCTGCACGCGGCGAGGCTCATCAGCAGCATTTCAAGGGGAGTGTATCCCTTCCCGTCGCCGAACGGGGGAATGTAGTCGATCGGGATCGGTGGATGGTCCCTCAACCCGCCGGTGTAGCCCAGCTTTTGGTTCGTAGAGTGAACCGTAACTTCCAATGGCGCGATCATCATTGCCCTCCCTTTGATCATTTTTGATAACAGTTCAGTACAGATGAAATTCTTCTCACCAAGCAACTGTTTTTGTCTCTCTTTTTGTTTCCTCCGCGTCCGCGCGAGTCCAGCCCACTATTCCAACTGTTGAATATACTAAATAGTATGCAGGGGCCTTTAAACGGGATTAGCGCCGATGGTATACAGCACGCCCACATCGAGCCAGATGCCGTCAGAAGTTTTGAGCTTATCAACCTCTTCAAGATGCTCACGCTTGAACCGTTCCTGATCCTGTGCCGGGAGCTGCGCAACCAGTCTTCGGAAACCCGCGTTCCAGACGATGTCCCACCATTCGTTCGCGTCGGAGAGGTGATAGCCGACGTTCTTCTGCACGACGCGAATACCGGTCAACCCCGCTGCTTCAAAGAGCTGTCTGCATCCATCTGCGTGCGCGATGCGTTTCCAGGCCTGCGGAGGATTCTGAACTCCGTAGCCTGACAGCCTGTCGACGAACAGGTCCTTGAGCGGATGGAAATAACTCTCCTGAAAGTTCGAGATCATCACCTTTCCTCCGGGCTTTACCCTTGACGCGATATGCGCAAGCTGCGTTTCCATGTCCATGACAAAGAAGATGCCGAAGGCGCAGACCGCGGCGTCGAAGGTCCGATCGGGGAAGCCGAGGTCCTGCATGTCTCCTTCTCGAAATTCGATGTTCCTGCTCCCGAGAGCATCGGCCTTCCTGCGCGCCTGATCGAGCATGCCGATCGAAAAATCCACGGCGGTCACCCGGCCCTTCGGCAGCCTTCGCGCGATAGCAAGGGATGCATGTCCGGTGCCGCAGGCGACATCGAGCACCTGTTCGTCACCCTTGAGATCGAGGAGGGCAGCCATGTTATCGGCGCTTTGGGGAAAGAACCTGAGCGCACTGCCGTCGTACCCGCCTGATACCGTGTCAAAGGTTTCCTTTAATATGGTCTTCATATTTTTTTCGTCCATGTTCGAGTGCTCCTTTCGTCAACTGTCCCGATGGACCGCCCCTGGCGAAAATGCCGGCAGACAGACAGCGATGTATTCGGCGCCGTCGGGTCCCGGGGTGCTGTACTGGACCCATTCGTTGCGCTCGGCAATGATGGCCTGGCCTTCTTTGACATCGATGCTTCCGGTCCGCGTGGTCACGCGAAGAAGACCGTGCAGGACCACGGTATATTCGTCGAACTCGGGCGTCTGTCCCGGTTCGACCCAGCCGGAGGGACTTTTCATCCGGGCAATGCTTACCGCGTCTGTTTTTGAATTGATGCGGCCCACAAATTCCTCGATCCTCTTCGGCATATTGCCCGCGGCGGTGATCACGGTCGGAGCTTCAATGTGTTTGGGCATAGCGCATCCCTTTCCTTGAAAAAATCGAAATACCAACTATTGGTCACTCTGAGCGTAGCGAAGAATCTCGGTTTTACAACTGCTTCAGATCCTTCACTTCATTCTGGGGCTATGAACGAATTGATGATATCAGGCTCAAGCGGTTTTTTCAACTGGAGAGATGGGCCGACCTTGATGCTCTCATCTCATCCTTAAGTACGCATGCTTATCCCGACCAGAGCGAAAGAGATATAATTAAAGCAGAACATTTTGATCGAGATCGGCCTGATCAGGCGCTCACGAGCGCCTGTCGGGTGCAGGGAGGTGGTATCCATGGCAATGAAATCAGTGAGAGTGGATAATGATGTCGCCCGTAAACGGACGGACAAAGAGCATGAACAGATACTGACCGCGCTTTTGAAACAGTTGACTCCGGTATTTTTGCATAGTCCTGACGGGGTCTATCTGTATCTGGACGACAACCATAAGGTATGCAACAAGCGGCTGGCCGACATGTTCGGCATGACTGTAGAGCAGTGGAGCAGGGTACCGAATTTTCTGGAAGGCTTTGTTGCGCCGCAGGACCGGGATCTGGTTGCATCGAACTTCCAGACGCATATTGCGACCCTGAGCAGGCCCGTTACGTTCCGCTTTACCGCCGTACGAAAGAACGGCAAGACGTTCACGGCCGAGACGGAGATGATCCCCCTCAGCTGGAACGGCTACCCGATCGCCTATCACTTTGTGCGGGAGATCACGGTGTAGAGCTTCTTTCCCCAATCGACCGACAATGCGTAGCTCATGCAGCGGGAAAGGGCCTGATAGTCGAAGTCCGGACAGGAAATGGAGCGTTTCCGAAGGATGGCCGCGGCCTTTCTGTTCACAAACGTCCTCTTGTCGTTCATATAGGGGAGGTACAGGGAAATGTATCCGCCAAAGAGCGATTCCAGACCGCTCCTGGGCTTCCTCCCGAACTCCTCCGGACTTGCGGCGCGTATTCCTTCGACGCCGAAGTATTGCCCTGAAAATTCGATGAGATCTTCGATCGTTTTCGGCCTTTTGCTCACGATATGGAAGATGTCCCCTTCCAGGCAGTCCTCCATGATCGCCGTAAAGGCCTGAACGAAATGATCGACCGGGATGAGGTTGAGGGAACCGTCCCCGGACTTCTCGATCCTGATCGGCATGTGCAGGCTGCCGTTCACCCTTGTCACCCCCATGGCCCGGGCTTTTTCTCCGTTGTTTTCCCGCAGGTCCCGGTCGTAGAGGTCCTTGAGGAACACGAGGGATTTCAGGGGATAGTAGAGGCCGTTGAACCGGAGGCTCCGGCCGGTCCTCGAATCGCCGTGGATGATCGACGGCCGGTATATGTTCAGCCTGATGCCCGCGTCTTGGCACGCGTCAAGGACGAGCCGTTCCGTCCGGTGCTTCGTCTCCTCGTACACGTTCAGGAAGCGGGTGGTCTCGACGAATTCCTCTGCGCACTCGCCTGTGCGGTCTCCCGCGACATAGGCCGTGCTCACGTGATGGAAAAATGCGCATTCGCCCCGGGCTGCCAGGGCGAGGACGTTTTTCGCGCCCTCGATGTTCGCTGCCTCGGCCTCGGGCCGCTTCCGTTCCGAGAAGGATGTGGAGGCCGCGCAGTGGATGAGCTCATCCGTCTTTCTGGCGAGGGCATCATAGCGCTCCCGGTCGAGTCCGAGGTCCGGTTTCTCAAGGGACCCTTCGACGACATCGAGCCGCGCCTGTTTCGCCTTGCCACGGCCGAACCAGTCCAGAACGCGCTCCACCCGCTCTGGGGCTGTGAGTTTGCCTGCCCCCCGGCAGAGGAGCACGACGGCATGCCCCTGCTCCAGCAGGTTGGCGGCGATATGGCTCCCGATGAAACCGGTCCCGCCCGTGACAAGAAAGGTCGTCTCCCGCGCCGTTCGCCTGCCTGCTATGTCCTCAGCGGTCCGTCTCATGAGTACAGGAGATACTCGCTCCTGCTGAATCCCTGATTGAACGTGTGCCGGATGCCCCTCACCCCCCTGGTTTTTCGCGAGTGCTCCTCGATCATCGCTCCGGCCTCGGCCATCGCCCCTTGCGCGGCTTCGATCTCCCGGGGGTTTGTGTGGTCGATGTAATAGTCGTATTCCAGGACGCCCCGCTTTCCGAGGTCAAGGGGGGTGATGAACCCGAAGTCGTTCTTGATGCCCCGGCTATCGGCGATCCGCCGGAAATCGGAGATGATCTCCTTGACCGCTTCTGGCCGGTCCAGGGGGACGTAGACGATGAAGGCAACAACGTGTTTGCTCCTTCCCATGCGGGAGCTGATGATCCGGAACATGTTGATCCAGACCATGTCGGTCATCTCTGGCCGTGTATAGAGCCGGGTATAGAAGTCGCGGAGGTCCTCGTCAACTGCCGAGGCGAGGGTCTGGGCGGAGGGCGAAAGCACGGCCTCGATGAGGGGATAGAGCTCTTCCCGGAGGAGCAGTTCGTAGAGCGGGCGGTCCCCTTCGAAGCCCTTGAGGAAGTCGGACCATTCGCCGCCTGCAAGTCGGGGAAGCCCGAGCATGAACATGCGCAGCAGGCGGTTGTCGATGACCGGCGTCTTCATCTTTTTGACCGCGTCGAGAGCGTATTGGTCGCCCACGACGAAGACCGCGTATTGGATCCCGAGCGTGGCCGTAAAAAAATCCTTCAGCCGGTCCGCCAGGTCTTTGGACGGCGACAGGAACGTGGAGAGATATTCCCCGCCGAGGACCGCAACGGCGGCCCCGATCCGCCTCATGCCGAGCTCCCGGGCAAAAGACAGGGCGCCATCGAAGTCCGGGAAGGGGACCATGACGCCTTCCTCGTCCGCGGTCCTGGGATGGAGCTTCACGGTCAGCCGGGTGCAGATCCCCGGCGAGGGCATGTACTCGGTTTTCGTGAAACCGAAGAGGTTCGGCGCGCCCCGTTCGCTCAGGTTAAAGACATTCCCCTGCGGGTCTACGAACTCCGCGTCGATGTAGTTGTCCGCCGCGGTTCCGTAGGCATGGGAGAACGTGGAGAAAATGCCGGAACACATGATGTTCGCTGCCACGAGCGCGGCTGGCTCGGCCACATTCGTCCGCATGTTGTGTTGAAACGCCTCTTGCTGGAGTTCGAAGGCAGCCACCCCGGGCCCGATCGCGGCGCTCCAGTTCTCGCGATCTACTTCAATGGACTTCATCCGGGTCATGTCGATCACGACCCCTTCGCTCAGGACAAACCCCATGACGCTCGACCCGTTGCCCCGGACCGCGTAGGCCACCCCCTGATCGTTGCAGAGACGGACGATCCGGGCCACCTCGTCCGTCGAGTTCGGCAGGACCACACAGCGCGGCACCTTCACGGATGACACTGGACAGGGATCGTGGGAGTAACTGGCAAGGATGGCGGGGTCGCTCGTTGCCCACTCTTCGCCCACGATCTCCCGGAGCCGCAGGAGAAGCTCGCTTTCCGGGGCTTTCTCGACCTTGTTCCCGGCCTTCACATAGGCTTCGACGTGCTCCTTAAGCTCCCGCATGACGCGCAGAGGCCGCATCTCCGTAACAAAGTGACACTGGCGGTCGCAGATGCCGCAGAGCGTGCAGCTCCCTGCGATGTCGACGAGCCCTTCCGTAACAGGGATGAGATCGTTCGCCAGGGCGTGACAGATGTCCATCCTGCCCTGGGGATAATAGGCGACGTAGTGGCGCGTGGATCCGGCCGGGCAGAGCCCTGTTCCGAGAAAATCGATCTTACACATCGCATAGTGGCGGCACTGGGCCGCGAGCGCCTTTGCTTCGGGAGATATCATGGCACGCTCCTTTGGAGAAGATAGTTTGCAGCTCTGATGGGGTGGAGCGACGCGGCAATCTCGATTTACGAATGGATCAATAATACCTCACCTCCAGCAACGGCGCCAGGAGGTCCCGGTTCGGTCCCATGGTATCGTTGATCACGATGAGACCGGAATCCGATCCGAAGGTCCTCATGATGCGGACCTGGAAATCCGGCAGCCCCAGTCGCTGCGCCTCCCTCATAAGGAAAGTAACGTCCACCGGAACGTGGTTGCCGAAGTCAGCCTCCGAGATCGGCGGTTGTATGGTGAGGCTAGCCAGCGCGCGCAGCACCGAAGGGTCGAAGTCCGTATCCCGAAGATTTGGAGGCTGGAAATAAACGAGGTCGATGCGGATCGGGATCGTTCCGATCAGCGGGTTGGGAAGGATGTCGTCGATGAAGATATCGAGGGTCGCTGAAGCAATGGCAGCATCAAGCGGAACGCCGCCCGGCCCGCCGAGATAAAAGTCCAGGAAAGCACGGTATTCCACGTTTGTCGCGGGGTCAATGCCGGCGAATACGCTTTGCGTGTCTAAAGCCTGCGTCACTGTGTACGCCCCCGACACGGGGTCCCGGGCGATGTCTCCGTCGTACGTTACGTCGCTTAATATCTGGGTGACAATGACAGGCGGTGAACTGTTTCTATCACCGCACGCTGCGAACATCAACGTTGCGACCAACAGTACGACGACCGGAATCTTCATTTTCTGCCTCCTGGGGGGCCGTTCTCGATAACAGAGCATCAACTATTCTTACTGTAAGTGTACCACGCGCGGGAAGGTGAAGTGAGCAAAGCTCCGTCCGCTGCCTCCTGGCCAAAAGAAGGCCTCCCGGATGCCGGGAGGCCTTAGTTAGTTACGAATCAAATTCTACTCAAAACGGCAAGAATATTTTGCCACGATGGTCACAGACCACGGTGAGGCACGAAGACACAAAGTACGGCCTTAATCCAATTATTAAAACAGTATCTTAAGCAATTTTCGTTTTTCTTCGCGACTTCGAGTCTTCGTGGCGAATTTTGGTTCCGGCTTGTCCGGGTTAGGGTTTGCAGTTGGCGTGGTGAAATCAGCGGGCTTGCCTGCTCAGCGGTTTTGCGTGAAACAATTTGCCAATGATCAGATTGAGGATGTTGGAGCGGGAGAAAAAGGCGATAGGAGGATTTTTGCGTGTGCCGAGGAGCTGCAGTTCCTTTTTAAGCTCCGCATTTCCCCTGTCATACTGCAGCCCCTTTTGGAAGTTCTCGACAGCATCCTTCTTCCTGCCCGTGGCCAGGAAGGTCCTGCCGAGGTTGAGGAAGATGATGGGGTAGACTCTTGCCGCGAGCTCGGGATCGGAGGTCTTGAACAGGACAAAGGCCTTCCTGCAGGCGGCCAGGCCGCTTTTGTACTTCTTGTCCACAACGGCCTGGAGCCAGCCGCAATAGGAGAGGATGAGGGGTTGGCTTGGGTAGATCGCGCTGGCCTGGAGCAGGATGCGGTAAGCTTCCTTGCGCCGGCCGCTCCGGAGATGGGCTCTCGCGGTCTTGAGATACTCTACAGCGGGCATTTCCTCCGGCTGGTGCGGTGACTCATGTGTACCGGTTGTTTCCATAAACGCAATTCTATCATTTTCCGTTTTCGAATCAAGAAAAACCAACTTGATCAATATTATTATAATTTTTCAACAAAATCTTCCAGTATTTCCCATTTAAATTTCTTTCCCGGGTTTTCAGCGCATCCCCAGATGCCTTCCGGCCTATGGTGCTCCCGGCTTGTAATATCCAAGCGCCTCGGGCAGGAGCCCCTTGATATTCTCGATCCTTTTTGCATCAGCGGGATGGGTGCTTAAAAGTTCCGGCGGCGCTTTGCCGCCCTTGGACGCCATCATCCGCTCCCAGAACGCCACGGCGCCCCGCGGGTCATAGCCTGCCATTGCCATGAAGATGAGCCCCAGATGATCGGCCTCGGATTCCTGCACTCTGCCGTACGGGAGCAGGACACCCACCTGTGTACCCAGTCCGTAGGCAGCAAGGAAAAGATCATTCGTCTTCCCGGAATTCTGCGAAAGCGCCGCATCAAGGGTAAGACCGCCCATTTCCACCAGAAGACCCTGGCTCATGCGCTCTCCCCCGTGGTTCGCAACAGCATGGGCGATCTCGTGCCCCATCACCACCGCGAGCCCGTTTTCATCCCCGGCAACAGGCAGGAGCCCCGTGTAGACCACCACCTTTCCGCCGGGCATGCACCAGGCGTTTACCTCCTTGTCCGCCACGAGGTGGAATTCCCACTCATACCCTTTTAAACGGGACGCCATGTTGTGCTCGGAAAGATACCGCTCCACGGCCTGCTGGATCCGCAGACCCGCGCGCTTCACCATCTCCGCCTGCTCTCCCTGTTCAACGACCTCGTGTTTGGCAAGAAAGTCCTTGTACTGATTGAAGCTCAGGGGAAGAATCTGGCTCGCCGGAACAAAAGAGAGCTGTTCCCGTCCGGTAATGGGAACGGTCTGGCATGAAATTGCAAAGGCGAATAAAAATATAAGCAGAATACCAAGGTCCCGTTTCATAAGCCTTTCCTCCGATACCCACACATCGCACAGATCGCGTCCTGGATCAACTATAGCGCGGGAATGAGGACCAGATCGAACCCGGCCTCGGTTTTTTCAAGACCCTGGTCACGCAGCATTATCCGGAGCGGGGTCACGTTCATGCCGGTCTGTTGAAAGCATTCATAGAATCAGCGTCAGTCGAGCCCCTGCTTGCGGAAGCTCTTACTCCTTATATGCGGTTCCCCGCCTCCACCAGCTCCCTGAACTCCTCCGCCGGCACCGGCCTGCTGAACAGAAATCCCTGCGCCTCGTCGCATTCCGAATCGCGCAGAAAGGCGAGCTGCTCCTCGGTCTCCACTCCCTCGGCAACGGTCTTGATTCCCATCTTGTGCGCCATGCAGGTAATCGCACCGATGATCGCCCGATCATCCTGGTCCGTCACGATGTCGCGAATGAACGATTTATCTATTTTGAGACGCTCGATCGGCAGTTTCTTGAGATAGTTGAGCGACGAATAGCCGGTCCCGAAGTCATCGATCGAAATATGCACTCCGATCTCCCGCAGTTCCCGGAGCTGCGAGGCGCTTTGCTCGACATCGCTCATTGCGGTGCTTTCGGTCACTTCCAGATCGAGACAATTCGGAGGCATCCTGGTTTCCTTAAGAATTGTCGATATCATATTCACCAGTTTCGCGCTTTGGAACTGGCGGGAGGAAAGGTTCACGGTAACGCAAACGGAATCAAGACCTGTGTCCTTCCAGCCCCTGGCCTGCGTGCATGCCGTCCTGAGTACCCACTCGTCTATCGACGTGATGAATCCGGTCTCCTCGGCAAGCGGCATGAAGTCTTTCGGCTCAAGAAGCCCTCTGTGCGGGTGGTTCCACCGGACCAGCGCCTCGGCGTAGAATATTTTTTTCGATCTGATGTCGATCTGGGGCTGATAGAGGACCGAGAGCTCCCCGCGGCGGATCGTCTGGCGCAGCCAGCCTGCCAGCCTCATCCGCTCGATGGACTTCACGTTGATCGAGGGGTTATAAAAACGGAACGTATTCCTGCCGCTTTCCTTTGCGTGGTACATGGCGATGTCCGCATAGCGGAGCAGCGTTTCACTATCGTCGCTGTCGTCCGGGTACATGCTGATCCCGACGCTCGTTGTAACGTGCAGTTCATGCCCGCCGACGACGATCGGCTTCCTGAGGGAATCGACGATCTTGGCCGCAATGTCGCTCACGTCCTCGATATGGTTGATATCGGCCAGGACCATGTTGAATTCGTCCCCGCCGATCCGGGCGGCTGTGTCGGATTCGCGGATCGTTCCCCGGAAGCGCTCGGCGACCTCCTTCAGCAGATTGTCCCCGGCCTCGTGGCCGAGCGTATCGTTGATCTCCTTGAAGTGGTCGAGGTCGAGAAACAGGACCGCAAGTTTCGTTCTTCGGCGCCGGGCCTCTGCCAGCTCGACCTGCAGAATGTCGATGAACAGCCGACGGTTCGGAAGCCCGGTCAGGGCGTCGTGCTGCGCCATATGCGCAATCTCCTGATCCAGGAGCTTGCGCTCGGTGATGTCGTTAAAAAGAATGGCGACTTGCCGGTTTTCCGGTTGGCCGAAACGAAATGCGTAAACGTCATACCAGCGATGCAGCTGTTCGGCGCGATTCTGAAAGCGGGCCGGTTGTCCGGACAGCGCGATTTTCCCGTAAGTCTCAAACCAATGTTCTTCGTGCATCGGGACAAGCTCGCGCATTCTTTTACCCAGCGCATCGGCGAGTCCCGTTTGTTTCTCAAACGACGGATTGATCTCCAGAAAGCGATAGTCGATCGGCTTTTCGTTTTCGTCAAAAATCACTTCGATGATACAGAAGCCTTCGTCAATCGCATTGAACAGCGTGCGGTAACGATTTTCAGATTCCCGCATGTCCTCTTCCGCCCGCCTGCGCTCGGAAACTTCCGCCTGCAATTCCGTGTTTATCCTTGAAAGCTCTGCCGTCCGTTCCCTGACCAGTTCTTCGAGGCTCTCCTGATGGTTGCGTAGTTCCGCGTTGGCCTCCTCCAGGTCCTTCGCGGCAAGTCCCAGTTCCCCGATCAATTGGGCCAGGATGGCAAAAAACTTTATTATCGAGCTTATTTTGTCCTCAGAAAAAATCGGGACCCTGTTCAGCGCTTCAATATACGATTCTTTGTCAAAACCGAATTCTTCCGCCTGCCGGATAAAGTATTCCTTATCCGGCGGTTCAAAGAAAAACTGGCCCGTAAAGAAGTTGGCGACTTTCTTGCCGCTGATGATAATGGGCACGGCGACATCGATCAGACCGTTCCGGCACTTGTAAACTTTGTAGCGCTCTCCTTTCTCCAAACTACCGGCAAGGACAGTATCACTTTCCCGGCAGCACCTCGCCGTTGCGGGGTGGACCCGGTGAAAACGGGTGCAGATCTCCTGCCATCCGGTGGCTGTAAGGATATTCCCTTCAAGGTCGAGCATGGCGGTCCCCGCCCCCGTAATGGAAGTGAAGCTTTCACAGAGCTCACGCAATTTGCTGATGTCGACAAGTTCGGAAAATTTCATTGTTCTCCTGCATAACCATGGAACCGGCAATCAGAAAGCACGCGCATGCCGCACACCGGGCCGTCCTATCTCCTTTTGCACTCGGCACTCCGCGTGACGCACAGCGCAAAGGATTTGAACGCGGTCTGCTGCTATCGTGGTATCGTTGATCACGATGAGACCGGGAGTGACCAGTCCGAGGTACTCCATGATGCGGACCTGGAAATCGGGGCAACGATCCTTGCTTTAAGTGTACCACGCGCGGAACAGTGAAGATTCTGCCCCACGAAAGAATTGCGTTTCTAACTAATCCTTTAGCAGGAGCGCAGCATGCGATGATCGCGAATCAGCCGGAAGCGGCGCTGCTAAGAAGAAACGTCTATTCAAATTTACTTGCAGGCAGGATCCACTGCGGCTTCCTCCTTCTTTGTGCTCTCTGCGTTCTCTTGCGGCGGACAAAAATAAAAGTGATCTTCGCTTCAGATTGGTGATTCAAATCAACCGAGGCTGCAGAAGTAAGCAACTTGACATTTAGTCCTTTTTCTCAAGAGTATCCTGTCTTCACCTCCCCGGCCCAGGAAAACAAAAATCCCCAATGGCTTTGAGATAAGACGATTCTGCCTGCCGTCATTGCAGAGACCATCCGGGGTCTGCCCTGGCGACGGTCGAGCCTGACAAATAACATTTTCGGCCATAGGTGATCTCGGTCACATATTGTTATCTCATATTGTTCTATTCTCATCATGAAAGAAGAGACAGAATTCATATGCGACAAAAGTTTGCATGATATGGCGGCGGAGCCGTCAAATTCAGATCTCGGAGGGTAAAAAAATGCTGAAACAGGAAGAGATGATCGAGGTCAGGGTAGCAGAGAAGAATGTCGTTGCAAGCGCGGACAAAACCGTGGAGCAGGGAATTAACACGATATTCAAGGGAAGCAAAATTACCGGCAACATGGTCGTCAGCCAGGACCTGCAGATGAACGGCGACATCGAGGGTGAACATCACTGCCGAGAACAATGCAAGCATCTTCATCAAAGGCACGTACAAGGGGAACATCGATGCCAAGGGCGGCAGCGTCGAGATCGAAGGCGAAATGAGCGGCGGGAATATCAGCGCCGGAGGGTACGTGAAGGTGACCGGCAAGTTCCTCGGCAACAAGATCCAGGCAAAGGACAGGATCCACATAAACGGCGAGTTTACCGGCAGCCTTGAGAGCAACGACGTGGAGCTCGGGTCCGCCGCGAAAGGCACGGGGGAGATCTTCTACAAGGAGACGCTCTGCATACAAAAGGGGGCGAAAATGGAAGGCAAGGTCACTCGTGCCGGCGGCGAAGCGGCACGGATGCCCGTGTTGGAACGAAAACCCGAACTGAAAGCCGAGCAAAAAATCGAGCAGAAAATTGAGCAGAAACTGGAACAAAAGCCCGAGCAAAAAGAGGAGCCGAAGCCGAAGAGAGGTTTTTTTTCGTCTCCGGAGCCGAAACCGAGGAAAGGTTTCTTTAAGGATTAGGAGCATAAGCGGCTAAGGCATCGGCAAAGCGAAAAAAGTTGTCTTGCGGCGAGAAACTACACGTTTCTTGCCGTGTCTTTTTGTTCTTTATCCGCCACCCATTGCAAACCTCTGCGTCTCGTATCACTTCCTCGAGCTGATAATCTGTTATCTCCCCCTGACCCGGTCTACTGTACCGTCACCAATCCCTGCATGACCGGGTGAATTGAACATTGATAGTTAAACGCGCCTGCTGCGGTGAACTTCAGACAGACCGATGAGCCGGAGTTTACTACGGCATTGAATGTGCCATTGGACGGCACGGTCGTGCTGGTCACCGTGTGTTGTGTCGAATCACTGTTGGTCCACTTCACCGTGGCATCGATCGGCACGGTCACACCGCCCTGACTAAAGCCCGAAGCCGTGCTGTTCACGATCGAGATGTCGGTGGTTCCGCTCACAGGACAGGTCACAACCGTTACCGTGGACGTTGGCGGTGTGCCGCCGCCCCCACCGCCTCCTCCTCCTCCGCAGTTATACAACGCGATCGACATTACAAGGAAAAGCCCAAGGACCATCACTATGTTTTTTGTATTCTGTTTCACGGTTCTACACTCCTTTCAGGCAATGACCTGACGCTTGATCTTTCTCGGCGATCTTTGCGTTCCTGGTTTGCGGCCAATTGTTGTTTACCGGATCATCGTTCCGGCTTCGCAAGCACGTCAGGCGGCTTTCGCGGGTGCGAGCCGAGCCCGGAGTCTGACCTCAACGCCGGTCAACGCCATGGAAACAGGACATCCCTTCTTGGCTGCTTCGGCTTTTTCCAGGAACGTCTTTTCGTCAATGCCCGGCACCCTGCCTTCGGTCTCCAGCTCGATCGTCGTGATCTTGAAGCCTTGAGGCAATTTATCAAGACCTACCCGGGCGGTCGTGTCGATGCGCTCGGGCTTGAAGCCCGCCTGCTCCAGGACCATGGACAGGAACATGGAGAAGCACCCGGCGTGGGCCGCTCCGATCAGTTCCTCGGGATTGGTCCCCGCTCCCTGTTCGAACCGCGAGGCAAAGGAATATTTTCCTTCGTATGCGCCCGAACCGATCTTCATGGTCCCCTTGCCGTTTTTCAGACCGCCTTCCCACATTGCAGTTGATTTGCGAACTAACATGGCACACCTCCTTGTTCCGGACTAATGCCGCATATTGGAATTACTTCCTTACATTGAAAACAAAAAACCGGCTGCCAAAGATCATCCTTTAGCAGTCCGGCTCTTCTCTCCGCAATCCCTGTGCTGCAGGAAACCCGGCAATATTGTGGTTTAAAGCTAGCACCGGGCGGAAAGGCTGTCAAGGGAGGGGGCGTAAGCGAAATCGCAAGGAAACTGCTGCCAGTTCCGCCCCTTCGCACAGAGTATCGCGCCGCTGTTTATCGTGTCGCCACCTCATGCAGAAATGAAAGACTGGAAAATAAAAGCCCGGCAATCGGAACTGGCTGTTTTGCCTCAGAGCCTTCATATCACGATTACCGACAAACATTTCTTATTGCAACTAATAGCCTATCTGGTATAGTCTTATGGTGGGTACCGGCTTGTCAGCGGGCCTGCGCGATGACTGTTCGGTTGAAAGGACTCCCATGTTGGGGAACAATAAACACAGAACGGGCCCCCCCTTTTTCCTGCTTCGTATTCTTTCTCTGCTTCCCGTCTTTTCTTTGACCCTTTCCGCCCTGCTGCTTGTTTCATTTTTTGCAACCACTCCCGCACAAGCCGATGTCCGGACGGTGACTGTCGGCGTCTATGAAAATCCCCCGAAGGTCTTCACCTCCGGGTCCGGCAAAGCCTCAGGCATCTTTATCGATATCATCGAGCACATAGCGAAAAGCGAAGGATGGGAACTGCGCTACTTGTCCGGCACCTGGGCGGAGGGATTGGACCGCCTGGCAAAAGGGGAGATCGATCTCATGCCCGATGTGGCGTATACGGCGGACCGGGAAAAGATGTACTCTTTTCACGAGGTCCCGGTCCTGTCCTCCTGGTCGCAGGTCTATGCCTTAAAAGGCAGCAAGATCCAATCAATATTGGACCTGAATGAAAAACGCGTTGCCGTTCTGGAGCATTCGATTCAGCAGAACACATTTGAACGGCTCACAAACAGCTTCGGATTAAGCGTCACGCTTATTTCCGTACCGGATTACAAGACCATCTTTGAGATGGTCGCCAAAGGCAGGGCCGACGCCGCCATCACCAACCGTTTCTACGGCTTGATGCACGCAAAAAAGGCCGGACTTGAAGATACCGCGGTCATGTTCGACCCGGCCGAGCTCTTTTTCGCGGCGCCTAAAAGCGACCCCAAACGATTGCTCGGCGCCATCGACCGTCACCTTTCTGAGCTTAAAAAATGACCATCAATCGGTGTATTATGCGTCGCTCAAACGATGGACTTCCGAAGAGGTGCAGTTCAAATTGCCGGCATGGGTGCAGATCCTCGGCCCGGTGGCGGGGGTGGTGCTGATCATGAGCCTGGCCGGAAGCTTCGTCTTGAAGCACCGGGTCGATGCGCGCACCCGGGAACTGAAACAGATCAATCAGGAGATGGAGCAGCGGGAAGCGGCCCTCAGAAAGGAAAAGGCGTTCGCGGAGATCATCATCGACAGCGTGCCCGGGGCCTTTTATGTGATCGACACTGCCGGCCGCCTCGTTCGCTGGAACCGCTATCTGCAAAATCTCAATCAACTGGCTCCCGAGGAACTGCAGGGCATGAGCAGTTTGCGCAATATCCATGAGGAAGACAAGGAAATCATCGCGCGTTCCATCAGGGAAGCATTCAGAACCGGCGAGGTCGAAGCGGAAGCGAGGATCAATACCCGGGAAGGGGAGAGATGTTTTCTTTTTACCGGCAGACGGGTCGATGCGGAGGGAACTCCCCTGGTGGTCGGCAGCGCCATTGACATCACCGCACGCAAACGGGCCCAGCACGAGCTGCTGGAATATAAGGACCACCTTGAGGAACTCGTCAAGGACCGGACGACGACCCTCGAGGACACGAATGCGAAGCTGCAGAGCGAGATCGAGGAGCGGTCGCGGGCTGAAAATGAACTTCGCACCGCGCTGGAAGAGCTTGCCGTTGCCCGGGACCGCGCCGAGGCAGCGGACCGCCTGAAGTCGGCCTTCCTGGCCACCATGTCCCACGAACTGCGAACGCCCCTCAATTCCATCATCGGTTTTACGGGCATTCTGCGTCAGGGCCTGCCCGGACCCATCAACGATGAACAGAAAAAGCAGCTGGAAATGGTCCAAAACAGCGCGGACCATCTTCTTGCGCTCATCAATGATGTCCTGGATATTTCAAAAATCGAAGCAGGACAGCTGAAAGTCGCTTCAACGCCTTTTGACCTGAGAACGGCTGTTTTGAAGACGGTGCAAACCATGCGCCCGCTGGCGGAAAAAAAAGGCCTGGACATCGCGGTCGAGATCGACCACACCATAGGCACGATAACCAGCGATCACCGGCGGGTCGAGCAGGTCCTTCTCAATTTGCTGAGTAATGCGGTCAAGTACACGCCCGGGGGGGGCTCGGTGCATATCAATGCACTGAGAGTTCGGAGTACGGAGTTGGGAGTCGGGAGTAAAGACAGTTCGGAGTCGGGAGTCCGGAGTTCGGAACAGCAAAGTGCTTACCCCGAACTACAAACCCATAGCTCCGAACTCGACGCTGATCGCATCGAGATCACGATCGCCGACACCGGGATCGGCATCAAGAAAGAGGACCTGCCCAAGCTGTTCGAGCCCTTTTACCAGGTGGAAAGCGGCATCACGCGAAGATACGAAGGCACGGGGCTGGGCCTTTCGATCTGCAAGCGGCTGGTGGAGCTGCTGGGCGGAACGATCCGGGCTGAAAGCGAACCGGGGAAGGGAAGCACGTTTTCGTTCACGCTGCCAATGGAAGAAAGGAAGTCATGAACAGGAAAGTCCTTTATATCGAAGACAATGAACAGAACCTTTATCTCATAACCTATCTCCTGCAGAAAAACGGCTATGAGGTGATCGCGGCCCGTGACGGGCAGGAGGGTATCGAGGCCGCCTCGCGCATCCAACCGGAGCTCATTCTGCTGGATATCCAGTTGCCCGGAATGGACGGATATGACGTGGCCAAAAAACTCCGGGAATCGAGCGTCCTTGCCCATACTCCCATCATCGCGGTGACCTCCTATGCCATGGTGGGCGACCGGGAACGCGCGCTTGCCTCGGGCTGTACCGGGTATATCGAAAAACCGATCAATCCCGAAACCTTTCTCATGCAGATCGAATCCCATCTCGCCCATCGGACCCCCTCCGGAGGAACACCGCTATGACCCGCATTCTGATCGCCGATGATATCGCCGAAAACCGGTATATGCTCGAAACGCTCCTGAAAGGGAACGGCTACGAAGTGAGCTCGGCTGTGAACGGGGCCGAGGCCCTTGAACTGGCACGAAAGTGCCCGCCTGACGTCATTATCACCGATATCCTGATGCCCGTCATGGACGGATTTTCGCTCTGCAAGCAGTGGAAAGCCGACGAGCGGCTGAAGCAAATCCCCTTTGTGTTCTATACGGCCACCTACACCGAACCCAAAGACGAGGAGTTCGCCCTCAGTCTTGGCGCGGACCGGTTCATCGTAAAACCGACGCGGCCCGATGAAATGATCGGGATGCTGCATGAGGTCCTGAAGGACATACATGCGGGCACGCTCGTGCCCGGTCAACAGCCGCAAACGGACGAAGGGGTGTTTTTCCGGGACTACAATGCGACCCTGCAGCGAAAGCTCGAAAAGAAAATGGGGCAGCTGGAGCGGACGAACGAGGCACTGAAGCAGGAGATCGTCGAGAGAAAGCGCATCGAGAAGGAACTCCTCTACCGGAACACGATCCTTGCGACCCAGCAGGAAACATCTCTTGACGGAATTCTGATCGTAGATGAAACGGGGAACATGGTCTCTTACAACAAACGCTTTGTCGAGATGTGGGGAATTCCCGCTGACATTATTTCCCGGAAATCCGACGAAGGAGCGCTGAGGTTCGTACTGGATAAAATCGCGGACCCGGCGCAATTCCTTGATAAAGTGAAGTATCTGTATGAACACAAAAGCGAAACGAGCAGAGGCCTCATTCACCTGCGGGACGGCCGCATCTTCGACCGGTATTCTTCCGCGATCATGGGGGACCGCGGGCACTATTACGGGCGGGTCTGGTATTTTCGTGACATAACCGAGCAGAAAAAGCTCGAAGAACATCTGCGGCAGGCGCAGAAGATGGAGGCGATCGGCGCCCTGGCAGGGGGCGTCGCGCACGACTTCAATAATGTCCTGGCCGCTGTCATGGGCTATGCATGCATTCTGCAAAAGAAATTAGATGCTCACGATGAAAGGAAGCATTTTGTCGATCGCATTCTGACGGCAACGAAACAGGGCGCGGCGCTGGTCAAAAGCCTGCTCGCGTTCAGCCGGAATGCAGGCCTTCGAGCTGAAGCCGGTCAATATCAACGAGATCATCCTGGGATTTCAAAAAATGATGAGCAGGCTGATCGGCGCGGACGTGGAATTTTCCGTAACCTGCGCGAACGGGGAGCTCATGGTGCAATCGGATGCCGGGCAGCTGGAGCAGGTGCTGATGAACCTTATCACCAATGCGCGCGATGCCATGCCCCATGGCGGGAAGCTTTCGATAACTTCGGAGCGGACCACCCTGGCGGAAGATACAGAGGAAATGGCTAGCGGACCTTATGCAACCATAACTATTTCGGATACCGGAAGCGGCATGGACAAGAGCACCCGGGAGCACATCTTCGAGCCGTTCTTCACCACGAAGGAGGTTGGAAAGGGAACGGGCCTCGGCCTGGCCATTGTCTACGGGATCATCAAAAAACACAACGGCCTGGTCAGAGTTGAAAGCGAACCCGGGAGCGGAACAAGCTTCAGGATCTACCTCCCCCTCACCGCACATCGGGCTGCGGCGAAGCCCCGAAGGAGGACCAGGCCCTTCATCCTTCGGGGACCGAAACGATCCTTCTGGTCGAGGACAACCCGAACGTCAGGTTCGCGACGAAGGACATGCTCCAGGAGCTTGGCTATACCGTGCTGGAAGCGGCGGACGGAGAAGATGCGGTCAGGGTCTTTCAGGAAAACAAGGACCGCGTGCAGCTCATACTCTGCGACCTCATCATGCCGAAAAAGAGCGGCAGGGAGACGCTCGAGGAAATTAAAAAAATAAAACCGGCCATCAAGGCCATCTTTATGAGCGGCTATACCGCCGACGTCATCGAACAGAAGGACCTGATGGATGAGGGAAAAAATTTTCTGTCAAAGCCGGCCAGCATGGTCGATCTTGCCGGAAAAATCAGGGCGGTTCTGGAGTCGTAGCATGCGCGGCCGAAAAGGGCAGGTATTACGCTTGACATCAGAGGAAGTTTTGCTATTATTGGCGGGATGCATTGCGAGTAATTTTTGAAAGGAGACGTTGATATGAAAAGGATCTTGTTGCTGGCAGCTGCTGTTCTGGCACTCATGGTTTCGCCGGTCATGGCGAAGGAGGGATTTTACCTCGGGGCATTCATACCGACCAACACTATTTCAGGAGACGCCGGCACGGACGTCGACTCAGGAACCGGCTGGGGGCTGCGCGCGGGCATGGGCTTTAACAGATATGTTGCTTTGGAGGCAAACTACAGCGCGACCAGTCACGATGTGACCGGAGGTCCATCCGTGGACCTCACGGGCCTCTCGGCTGACCTGAAGCTGAACTTCCCCCTGACGAGCCTTGACAACGCCCAGATAATGACCGTTGAGCCCTATCTCCTTTTTGGCTATGGGCACTATGAAATTGATACAGCTGTATCCACGGCCAAGAGCGACGGCGGGCAGTGGGGGTTCGGTGTCGAATTGTATCTCTTCAGGGAACTTTCTGTTCATGCGGGGTGGACAAAAACCACGGTCTCTTTTGACACTCCTTCTAAAAGCGACGGCGCTGTGAAAACAGTCGACTTCGGGGTCATCTATCATTTCATGTAAGCACGTTTGAATGTTTTCAGCAAACCGGGCGGCCAGCAGTGCTGGCCGCCCGGCTGCTATTCATTCCGCGGTACGCACTACGATCTCCTTCTCAGGGTCACCAAATAATAGCCCCGGTGCCCGGATCAACATAACCGCGCTCCTTGCTCGGGACGATATAGTTCAGGAACGTGTCATGCTCCATGCTGATGCCGCCTGCCGCCGATCCGCTTGCGGCAAATGTCATTTGCCCCGTGCTGACCGCCCCGGTCTCCGGCTCAACCCAACCGGCAACCTTGCTCGGGTCGATATAGTTCAGGAACGTGTCATGCTCCGTGCTGATGCCGCCTGCCGCCGACCCCCGTTCGATGATGAATAACGGTTGTGACTCCGGAGTAACGAACCCGGTCTCAGGATCTACATAGCCGGGAACTTTGCTCGGGTCGAGCGCATCCAACAGGGAACCAGCAGCTTCGTTATAGGCCGTTCCGAGAAACAGAACGAACCCGATTACGGTAATTATCGATACGATGCTTTTCATTTTTGCCACCTCACTTTCACTTCACGGTAAACTTCTTCCTTTTTCAGTTTCAATTATACCACAACTTTTACAAAAGAGACAATATGTGTCCTGTATCTGGTCTGAAGGTTGAACTTCGAGACGATGATCCTAATACCAATGTAGCAATGAAAAGGACGACAGCGGAAGAGTTCCCTCGGTACGTCTTTTCGAAGCCTTTACTTTGCCGTTGCCTTATGCTAGATATTAGTTAAAAGTGAAATCATGAACACTACCTGGTTGTCTGGTGTACCTTCCTGCTGATCTGACGCATGTCCATCGGCAATGCCTCACCGGGCATAAGTAAAAAGCGTGAAGGGTATGAAAAAATCGTCAATACTATTAGCGGTTGTTCTCGCATTGGCATCATTGCCCGGGGCATGCGGCCGCGAGGGGCCGCTTCCGCCTCAAGACGAGACGCCGCCCCAGGTGGACTCCACCATTCCTCTCAACGGATCGGTGAATGTCCCGGTCAACCAGAGTGAGGGCATCACGATACTGTTCAGCGAAAAGATGGACGCCTCAACCATTAATGATCAGGCGATTACGCTTGCTACCGGCCAAAACAATGTCCCGGGATCTATTGCGTACAAGGACAGCGCCGGTGTCCCCACCGCCGTCTTCACACCGTCATCCATCCTGAATCCAACGACTCTCTATAAAATCACTGTCGACACCGGTGTAAAGGATTTGTACGGGATTCCCCTGGCCGCTCCCTACCTCAGCTCATTCGTCACGGGGACGGCATCATCGGACACGACACCTCCCCGCGTGGCGGACATCACGCCGGGAAACGGGAATGTCAATGTTCAGCCGAATGCACCGATTATTATTACCTTAAGCGAGCCGGTAAACCCTGCAACCATCGTATTCACGCTCAGCACCGGTGGCGCTGCCGTTCCCTGCGCCATGAGCTACAGCGGCACGACCGCTGTCTTCACCCCGTTGAATGTCCTGGCGTACGGTACCCAGTACCTGGCGACCGTCAGCGCCGGGGTGAGGGACCTGGCAGGCAACACGATGCCGAATGATTATTTCTGGAGCTTCTCGACCATTGTCACCTCTGAGGACACCACGCCACCCGTTGTCACGGCCACTACCCCTGCGGCAGGAGCCACACGCGTGGCCGTGGACATAACACCAAGCGTGACTTTCAGCGAGCCGGTGGACCCGACAACCATCATATTTACACTCAATGCAGGCAGCGCTATCGTTACCGGCACGGTGAGTTACAGCGACGGCAATGCCACGGCTATCTTCACGCCGTCCAGCGCTCTTAAGAAAGATACGAAGTTCACTGCCCGGGTGAAAGCGGGGGCGAGGGACCTGGCAGGCAATGCGATGCCGAAGGATTACTCCTGGAACTTCACGACCCGCAAGTGAATTAGTCTTTATGACACCTTCCGGGCAGCTTCGAGCAGCAGAAAAAAATATCACTTCGCGCTATGAGTTCTCAGGGATTACAATCCCCTCCATCAGCTCCTGCTTGATGAACTCCCGCACGAGCGACTGCTCATAATCGCCGATCTTCAAAAACTTCACGGCCATGCCCGGGATCATGGCCTTGTTCTCGCCGAAGTTGCTGAACAGGACCTGCCCCTCGATCCGGATGATCCAGCCCGGCGCGTTCGGCAGGGAAAACGCGAAGGGAAGGATCTTGCCGAGCGCGAGAGGGACAGAGGCACTCACGAACATCCCCCGCTCCGAGATGGCGGTAATGATTTCTCCGGGTGCGCCGGTCGCCGGTCGCTCGTTCCCCACGACCACGTTCAGGGCGGTGGTAAGGCGGACGAAGCGACGGGGCTTCGCCTGGGTGGCCTTCTGGACCGCTGCATACAGTATTTCGAGGCTGCAGGGATGGCGCAGGAAGGCGAAGCACCCGGCTTCCTCGCAAACCTGCCGGACCTCCGGCGACCGATTGGACGTGTAGACGATGAGCGGGACGCTTCGCGTCCGGCGGTCGTGCTTTACCCGCTTCAGGAGCTCAAGCCCGGTTATCTGAGGAAGGTCGTAATTGGTGATGATGATCAGCGGAACGGTCAGCCCCAGAAAGAGCAGAGCGTCCTCCGCTGTCCTGGCCATAATGACCTGGTACTTGAGCCGCTGCAGGAAGATGCTGGTATAGAATTGCCGCATGGGTCGGGCATCCACGACCAAAACGATCTGCTGCTGAGAGCCCTTACCCTTCGACGCGCTCTGTGGCATTGTCTCGCTCATATACTCCCTCCCACCGCACCCGGGAAAAAAAATGATTTCGCTGAACGATATTACTGTAGACAAGCCGCCTTTGCAAGGTTTTCGATGGGGTATTTTTGGGGTATCCCGGGTGTCCGGCAGGGAGTTGAAGATTTTCCGGTCATGCACACAGGGTGCTTACTACAAGGCGAAAGCGCGGCTCCAAAAATAAAAAAACCTGAGGCTAAAGGATTCCCCTCCTCATTTTGACAAGGTCCTTCCGGGGTGCTATAGTGAAATTGTAACAGGACCGCAGATATCCTGTATCCAGTCCGAAGGTCGTTAATGGCAATGCGGCTTCGGACTTTAAGAGGAGGATGCTATGAAGCGCTATTTGGTCCAGACACCGCACAATGCGGAAGATTGCCTCAAAGCATTAGATGAGGAACTTGCAAAAGGACCGGAAGTCCTGGGGAAATTTGATTATGGCTGCATGGCAGGCGACCATACGGGTTATGCGATCATTGACGCCAATACCCGTGAAGATGCCGTAAAGATCGTTCCGACCTTCCTGCAGAGCAAAGCCAGGATCGTGGAAGTGGGGAAGTTTACCCCGGAGATGATCCGCTCGTTCCATCAGAAAGCCGCATAACGGAAGCGGAGGCAGCCGAAAGGATGAAAATACAGGGCATGACTAACGTCATGCCCTTTTTTATTCTTTCGGATCAACGTTTTGATCTGGCTTAAAGAAAGCAGGACTCGAAATGATCAGGCCCTTGTTCCTTATTCCGCTCCTCGCGTTCTTGCTGCAAGCCTGCGGTGCCGGCAAACAGCTCACCACCGGTTCGGCGGACCCTGCCGCTCTGAAAGGCGCCTACACCCTTCTGCTTTATGGCTGTCATTATCCCGATGACATTAAGAATCTTGCGGTTCTGCTCGAAGACGGGAGCAGGTATCCCGTTGAAATCTACGATACCCCGACTTCGTACCAGGTAAAAAAAGGACTGACCGGACCGCAAGCGTTCAAGGAAGCTGATTCTTTTGTTCGTTGCAGCGTCCGGCACGCGACCCAGACGCAGCTCCGCAGGATCATCGATGACGCCGGCGGAACGATCGGTTATGAGGTGAGGCCACTCTATTCCCCGTTGGAGTTCGGAAGGAGCGATGTGCTGTTCGTTTCCTACTCCCTGCGGAACGGGACTGTCAGAGCCTATATCAGGCTGGATCCGGATCTGGAGCGGGCGCTTGAATCCCCCGGTCCGGACCACCGCGATCTTTTCGGCCATTAAGCTTCAAGGTCATTCATTCCAAGAATAAAAAAGTACGGTAGCGCTGATAAAAAGGTCAACCTGGTTTCTGCTGATGATGGCGGTCATGCTCCATACCGGAAGGGCTCGCATTGCTCAAGGATGCGTGGAGCCTCAAGGGAAATTTTTCCCTGCCCGGGATAAAGGACAAAAAGCGGTACGAGCGCGCGCATAAGGCTTATGAAGATGGTGCGTTCGTGCACTAAAGGAGGGACAAGAAATGAAAAGCAAGATCGCGTTCATTCTGGCCGCGCTGTGTTTGATATTCCTGGCAGGCGCTTCCGGGGCGGAAGAAAAGATCAGCGGCAGGGTAAAGAGCATCGACCTTGAAACGAAGACCGTTGTCGTGACCACCTATGAGGGGCAGGAGGTGACGATCACGATCAACCCGGAAGACACTTCTACCCTGAATAAACTGAAAGAGAAACGCGTCAGGGTGGACGATGATGTCAAGGTGAGATATATCACCAGGGACGGCAAGAACGTGGCGACCTTCTTCAGGAAACCCGCGGGGTGTTGATCGGCGCCGGATACCGTCAGGGCAAGTCTGCTGTTTTGGAATCCGGCCGACGCGAAAGATCCTGCGATCAGGCTTCTGCCGTTATATTCGCCTCTCGCAACGAATAAGGCGCTTCCACTTTCTTGACAGCACGGAAACGAGGTGTTATCCTTAATACAGGAGTATAAAGGTCCCCGATAATGCCGGCCTTCGGTCCCTTACCGACTGACGGCGGCGTGGTATGATCAAAAAAGGGGGCGGATATCATGTCAGATCCTCGGAAAACAGGAATATCGGGCATCACGGGGAAAATGGTAACCATCCGGCATGCAACGGAGAGCGACCTCGTGGATCTCGAAGACTATCTCAGAAAGCACCATACGGATTCCGACCTCCAGAATGCCGAAGTCGTGGTCGCGTCGGAAGACCGGCGCATTATCGGTTTTGGCATCCTGAAAAAAGAAAACGAGACGGGGTGCGTTTCTTTGTTCGAAGACAGTAGAAGAAAAGGCATCGGCTCAACGATTGTCAAGCACCTGCTGGAATACTCAACAGTGAAGCGGCTGTATGCAACCCGCTATACCAGCTACTTTACCCGCTATGGCCTGCTGCGCTCGGGAAATCCGTCCGCACGCGCGACCAGGAGCGGAGACAGGCGCGCCATCCTGGAACCATTGTCACTGGCAACCTATGCGAAGTGACGCTCGCGAAAAGAAGTCGGGACCTCGATCGGTTCTCCGGATGCATCGAGACCACCGCGATCTTCCCGCCGCGCACGATACCATTAGACAATCGATCATACATGCCCTTGAGGACGGGCTGCTGTCGGCAAATGATGTATCGGGAAAGGTCGGGATTCCGGAAAAAGAGGTTGCGGGCCACCTTGAGCACATCCGGACGTCGCTCCATCGAACGGGAAGGAAATTCATTGTCCGGCCGGCGGAATGCGCGAAATGCGGGTTCGTTTTCGAAAAAAGGGGACGGCTCACCAGGCCCGGCAGATGCCCCGTCTGCAGGAGCGAGTCGGTCCATGCTCCGATGTTCTCGATCGGCTAGCGGCGCCAAGGATTTCTTTTTCCCGTGGGAAGGGGTTGACAGCGGCCCTGGGGACAGGTAAACTACAGCACACTTAATCAATCACACAGAAGTATCCGGGAGGACATCGATGGAGAAACCAAGCAAATCCGCAGTAAGTCTGAAAGAGCTGATCAACCGCGCCATAAGCGACCTTGAGATCACGCCGAGCGAATATCAGCAGATTATGGACCACGCACAGGAAGACGGTCATCTGGACAAGGAAGAAACGGCGCTGCTTGCGCAGTTTCATCAGATGCTCAACGATGGCACGCTCAAAAGAGTTCGCGGGTAGGCGCAGCCGGGGCCGAAAAAACCCGCTCCTCTCCCGCAGTCTCCCGCCGCAGGAGCGACAAAAAGATTTCTCACCTTGAAAAGCCGTCAGGCATCGGTACGTGGCGGCTTTTTTCGTTGTGTCCATGGTTACGGGTGCGGTATAATCGCGGCATACTCTCTTCAGTCGTTTCATGCTGCTGAGCGTATGAGATGCCGAAAAGGAGTACCATCGTATGGGACTTTTTGAAAAAATAGGCACACTTTTCGGCAGCACCGAAATGACCGGGCCGGCGAATAAACCGGAAAGGAACGACCTTTGCTGGTGCGGGAGCGGAAAAAAGTACAAGAAATGCCATCTTCCCGCGGACGACAAGAAAAAAACAGCGAGCAGCTGTTCCCTGAACTGCGGCTCCACGTGAAAATAAAGAATGAGCTGAGTTCCAGCTCAACAAGCGCCGCGGCGCTAAACCATTGTGTTCAATCACACAAGGAAATCCGAACCAGACAGGTCAAACATCTGTTTTGCCACCTTCAGCCTGCAACCTTCAACCTGAATAGTTACCGGTTGCAGGCACGAAAAAAAGGAACGACCTATGGCTGACCTTCCGGTTCCAGCAGCAGCCCCAACGCCCCCCCGAATGCGCCTCACTCCGTTCAGGATCGCCGCAATTTACGCTCTGCTCGGCGGGTTCTGGATCCTGTTCTCGGACACGGTGCTGGCCTTCTTCGTTGCCGATCCCCTTGTCCTGACCCGGCTGCAAACCTATAAAGGCTGGTTCTTCGTTGCAGTGACTGCCGCGCTGGTTTACGTCCTCATCCGGCGTTTTGCCGAAGAGCGCCGCCATGCCGGTGAAGCGCTGCGGGCGGCGATGCAGAAGGCTGAGGAGGAGCAGGCGCGGACCAAAGCGATCATGGCCGCCATGGGAGACGCTATCAGCATCCAGGACGCGGATTTCCGCATCCTGTTCCAGAACCAGAAACACAAGGACCTGGTGGGCGACCACGAGGGCGAGCTCTGCTACGCGGCATACCAGCATGGCGACCATATCTGTGAAGGCTGTCCTGTTGCCCTGTCGTACCGGGACGGCGGCATCCATACGGTCGAGCGCAGCGCTGTGACGGACAAGGGAACGCTGTTCGCCGAGATCACGGCATCGTCGGTGCGTGACGCGGACGGCAGGATCGTAGCGGGCATCGAGATCGCCCGGAACATCACGGGACGCAAGCGGACCGAGGAGGCGCTCAGGGATTCCGAGAAAAAATACCGGGACCTCGTGGACACGGCGCTGGTGGGGATCTATCGGACCACGGTGTCCGGCGAATTCCTCTACGCGAATGAAGCGCTTGCGCGCATGCTCGGGTACGATTCACCGGAGCAGCTGACGGCCGCGGGCAAGGCGGCAAGCCACTACAGCAGACCGGGGCAGCGGGAAGCCCTGCTTGCGGCGCTGCAGCAGACGGGCAGGGTGACGAACTTCGAGCTTGAGCTGAAGACGCGTTCGGGAGGGACCAAGAACGTTTTGATCAGCGCCACCCTGGATAACGGCACGCTCTCCGGGATGCTCCTGGACATCACCGAGCGCAAACATGCCGAGGAATTTGTGAAGAACGTGCTGGAGGCGGTGGACGAAGCATTCGTTGTCATCGGCCGGGACTTCCGGGTCCTCCTGGCGAACCATGCCTACGCAGCCCAGGTGGGAATGGACGTGGACGATATCATAGGCAGGCACTGCTACGAGGTCTCACACAAACAGCAGCAGCCCTGTTATGAGACCGGCGAGGAGTGCACGGTGCGGAAGACCTTTGAAACGGGGAACTCCTACACTGCCGTGCATACGCATCGCGACACCCGGGGGGAGGCGGTCTATGTGGAGACCAAGTCCTTTGCCATGCGGGACAAGGCCGGCAGGGTCGTATCGGCCATCGAGATCATTCATAACATCACGGCCAAGCGCAAGCTCGAAGAACAACTGCATCAGGCCCAGAAAATGGAGGCGGTGGGAACGTTGACCGGCGGGATCGCCCATGACTTCAACAATATTCTGACCGCCGTGCTCGGCTATGCCGAGATCCTGAAGAAAAAGCTGCAGCACGACGAGGCACTGGCAACGGTGACCGACCACATCGCGGCGTCGGCCAAACGGGGGGCGAACCTGACCAGGAGCCTGCTCGCCTTCAGCCGGAAGCAGACGATTTCACCCGGGCCGGTGGACCTGAACGAGATCGTGTCGGGCGTCGAGAAGCTGCTGCTGCGGATCATCGGCGAGGATGTGGAGCTGGTCACGGTCCCGGCCGCGGGAGAGCTCATCGTCCTGGCTGATCGGGGCCAGGCCGAGCAGATCCTGATGAACCTCTGCTCCAACGCCCGGGATGCCATGCCGAACGGCGGGACACTGACCATCACCACGGAACGGGTGGACCTTGACGAGCGTTCGGTCGGAGAGATCGGTTCGCCGGGCAGCTATGGCCTGCTTTCGGTCACGGACACGGGCACGGGCATGGACGATCGGACGCGGGAAAAGATCTTCGACCCCTTTTATACGACCAAGGAGGTGGGCAAGGGAACGGGCCTCGGCCTGTCGATCGTGTACGGCATCGTCAAGCAGCATGGCGGTTTTGTCGATGTGGCAAGCAACCCCGGAAACGGCTCGACCTTCAAGGTCTATCTGCCCATGCTCCAATTTCCTGCCAGCGCCATGAAGCCGGCGGCAGCTTCGCTCCCGGCACGCGGGACCGAGACCGTCCTTGTCGCCGAGGACAGCCCTGAAGTGTTGCGCATGGCGAGCAGCACGCTTCAGGATGCCGGGTACCAGGTCATCGAGGCCGTGGACGGCAATGACGCCCTGCGCAAATATACCGCGAACAAAGACCGGATCCAGCTGCTGCTGCTCGACGTGATCATGCCGAAGAAGAACGGACGTGAGGTCTACGATGCGGCAATCTCTGCCAATCCGGACGTCAAGGTGCTGTTCATGAGCGGTTACACCGCCGACATTATTGACGGCAAACGGGTTCATGCCGAAGAGCATGGGTTCCTTTCCAAACCCTTTTTGCCCGAGGAGCTGGTCGCTGCCGTCCGCGCGGCCCTGGACAAAAAACCGGGCGAGCGGTGTTTCTGAACCGACCCTCCAAGCTTTCGTTGCCCATCAGACACCTTTTTTACAAAAGAACGGCCCCGTGATATCTATAAAAAAGGTCCGATAGCCCGATCACGCACCGCAGAGAGGAAGCAAGCCGATGGAAGAACGAACAGTATGGCATCGCCTGGGCATTGATGAAACGCTGAAGCAGCAGGGAAGCTCCGCTTCCGGGCTCACGCCCGCTGAAGCAGATCTGCGCCTCGAACAGCACGGCCCCAACGAGCTGACGGAGAAAAAGAAAAAAACCCTGTTCATGATGTTCCTTGACCAGTTCAAGGACTTCATGATCCTCGTGCTGATTGCCGCCGCGATCATATCCGGCGTCATCGGAGAGGCCTCCGACACCATAGCCATCATCGTGATCGTGGTGCTGA
The DNA here is from genome assembly GCA_963836175.1 of Nitrospirota bacterium. Classification (GTDB taxonomy): domain Bacteria; phylum Nitrospirota; class UBA9217; order UBA9217; family UBA9217; genus GWC2-56-14. The sequence continues at coordinate 42,179 of CAWIIS010000004.1, read as the reverse complement.
ATGCCGTCATCGGCTTTGTTCAGGAATACCGGGCGGAAAAAGCGATGGCGCTGCTCAGAAAAATGGCCGCCCAGTACGCCCTGGTGATACGGGACGGAAACCCCGTCAACTATCCCGGCGGCGCAGCTTGTTCCCGGCGACGTCGTTATTCTGGAGGCGGGAAAGATCGTTCCCGCTGACATGCGACTGATCGAGACGGCCCAGCTGAAGGTCGAGGAGGCCGCCCTGACCGGCGAATCCCTGCCCGTTGAAAAACACACCGAGCCGCTGCACGACGAGCACCTGTCCATCGGCGACCGGAAGAACATGGCCTATAAAGGCACGATCGTGAGCTACGGCCGCGGCAGGGGAATGGTCACGGCAACGGGCATGGCGACGGAGCTCGGAAAGATCGCCACCATGCTGCAGGAGGAAGAGGAGGTAAAGACGCCGCTCCAGAAAAGGCTCGCGGCCTTCGGCCAGAAACTCGCCCTTGCCGTGCTTGCCATCTGCGCCATTGTCTTTGGCGTCGGCATCCTGAGAGGGGAGGAGCCGCTGCTCATGCTTCTTACGGCGATCTCGCTCGCCGTTGCCGCGATCCCGGAGGCCCTTCCCGCGGTGATCACCATCTCCCTCGCCCTTGGCGCAAAGAAGATGGTCAGGCAGAATGCCCTGATACGGAAACTTCCGGCGGTCGAAACGCTCGGCTCCGTCACCTACATCTGCTCCGACAAGACCGGCACCCTGACCTTGAACAAAATGACCGTGGAAGAGGTGTATGTGAACGGGAACATGGTGCTGAGCTGGCAAAGGAGTTAGGAGTCGCGGGATCGAACCACGCGATCCGCTGTCTCATGACCGCCCTTGCCGTGAGCAATGACGCGGAGGGGGACGCATCAGGCAAGGTGATCGGCGACCCGACGGAAGTCGCCTTGTATGTCATGGCGAAAACAGGAGGGTTTTGACAAAAAGGCCCTTGAGCAGGATCTCCCGAGAGTGGCAGAAATCCCCTTTGATTCCGACAGAAAATGCATGACGACCTTCCACAAATGCGGGGTCAGGGAGGTGCGGCAAATTCGTCTCCTTTACCAAGGGCGCAATCGATGTTCTGCTGGACAAATCAGCGGACATCTTGACCGACGCAGGGGTTGAAGGCCGTCGACGCCGGGGAGATCCGGAAGGTCAACGAAAGGATGTCCGCCGACGGACTCAGGGTCCTCGGCATTGCCATGCGGATCTGGGACGCTCTGCCCGACGATATGTCCCCGGAGCATGTTGAAGCCGGGCTCACCATCCTGGGCCTTGTCGGCATGATGGACCCCCCGCGGGAAGAGGCCAAAGAGGCCGTGCGCTTATGCAAGACCGCAGGGATCAAGCCGGTAATGATAACCGGCGACCATCCCCTTACCGCAACGACCATTGCCAAAAGACTGGGGATCCTCGAGCAGGACTCCCGGGCGGTGATCACCGGCAGAGAGCTCGATCAGCTGTCGCTGGAGGAGTTTGAGGAGCGGGTCGAGCATATACGCGTGTACGCGCGGGTCGCGCCTGAACAGAAGCTGAAGATCGTCAAGGCGCTTCAGGACAAGGGCCAGTTCGTCGCCATGACCGGAGACGGCGTGAATGACGCCCCCGCGCTCAAGAGGGCCGATATCGGCGTTGCCATGGGCATTACCGGAACGGACGTTTCAAAAGAAGCGTCCCACATGGTCCTGCTGGATGACAACTTCGCCACCATCGTCAAGGCCGTGAAGGAGGGCAGGCGGATCTTCGACAATATCCGCAAGTTCATCAAGTACACCATGACGAGCAACTCGGGCGAGATCTGGACGATCTTCCTTGCGCCGTTTTTAGGGCTCCCCATCCCCCTGCTGCCGATTCATATCCTCTGGATCAATCTCGTGACCGACGGCCTGCCCGGGCTTGCCCTTGCTGCCGAACCCGCGGAAAAGGGCATCATGGAAAGACCGCCGCGGCATCCCAAAGAGAGCATCTTCGCCAACGGTCTCGGCGTCCATATTATCTGGGTCGGACTGCTGATGGGCGCCGTATCCCTGTTCACCCAGGCATGGTCCCTGAAGACCGGGCATGCCCACTGGCAGACCATGGTATTTACCGTATTGTGTCTGAGCCAGATGGGGCACGTGCTTGCGATACGGTCTGAACGGGAATCGATTTTCACCCAGGGTTTTTTCTCGAACAAACCGCTGGTGGGCGCTTTTCTGTTAACGTTCGTCCTTCAGATGGCAACCATCTATGTGCCCGTGTTGAACCCGATCTTTAAAACAGAGCCACTGTCGGCGGGTGAGCTGTTCTTTACGCTCGCACTGTCATCAGTGGTTTTCATTGCCGTGGAGATCGAGAAGTTCTTTAAGAGAAGAAGCATAAATGCAGGTGGGCAGGCGTCTGCTCTTTGATCGCAGAGAGTCGTTAAAAAAGCCCTCTTTCGATATGAAAGAGGGCCACCATCCTTACTTTAGTACGACCAACTGCGGATCCATATCATAGGTCCACGGCAGGTTTTTGTTCTTCCACCCGTCAACCATCTTTTTGCCGAAGTTCGGCGAGGCCATGTCGCTCACCGCGAGGCCCTCGAACCCGTCCCACATCTGGTACAGGTTGGTATACCCGGCCTGCTGTAAGGTCTTGACCGCTTTGGCACTGCGGTGTCCGGAACGGCACATGAGGATATAGGTCCCGTTCTTGTCAGGGAATGCGGTCGTGAACAACTTTACGAATTCCGGGTTCGACTCCCAGCCGAAGGACTTCTTCCGTCCGTCCCACTTGCCCCAGAACGATACGGGGATATTGTAGGTGCCGGGAACGTGCCCGATCAGCTGGTATTCCTGCGCGGTCCGTATGTCCACGATAACGGCCTTCCCGGCAGTTACCATCTGATTCGCAGCCACTGCATCTATTTGCTTGTCCAGCGGGTAATCCTTGACAATGCGCGCCTCGTCCTTTACCAGTGACTTGAAAACATCTATGTCTGCCGCAAAGACCGACGGCATGGACACTGCCGCAAAAAAGCTCACTACCAGTACAGCAATACTGACTCTCTTCATGACCTTCTCCCTTAGTAAAAGAATTAATAAAAATAAAACTGTAATGATTTCGGTTCTTCTCAAACAGGCAACACTTTTTTATCACCTCCTTTGCGCTCAAAACGTGTCCCGATACTATTCTAAAATACTGAAAGTGTAAATCACCCTGCCGGGGTATTTTATGGGTAGTGAATAATATATTCATTGAAAAAATTAATAACCTGCTTCATGAGCCGGGCCTGACATTTCACACCATCCGGCAGCGTCGCCCGGAACGCGCAGACCCGATGGCTGGCCCGAGGGCGGCGTAAAGAAGTCCTTTACCGCACTATTTTTTTGATATACACTTGCACTTGAGTACCGATCGCAGTGCCCCACAGGAGGGACGACAGGCGTATGAATTTCGCAGAACTTGGCACCATCAGCATGGACGTGGCTTTTCTCTCAAGCCTGGTCAGTATCATTATCATCGATCTCGTCCTGGCCGGGGACAATGCCGTGGTCATTGCCATGGCGGTCAGATCGCTGCCGAAGGAGCAGCGCATCAAGGGGATCTATTACGGCGCCGGCGCGGCTGTGCTGCTCCGCGTGGTCCTGACGTTCTTTGTTGCCGAACTGCTGACCATGAACTATGTGAAGCTGATCGGCGGCATCGTGATCCTCTGGATAGCGGTCAAGCTCTTTGTCGAGGATGAGGAGGCGACAGAAACCCACCATGAGACGGCCTCCCTGGGACACGCCATCCGCTTCATCGTGGTCGCCGACATTACCATGTCGGTGGACAACATGCTTGCCGTGGGCGGCGCTTCGCACGGGAACCTGTTCCTGCTGCTCTTCGGCCTGGGCCTCAGCATTCCGCTCATCGTGTTCACCAGCACCCTGCTCTCGACACTTATGGAAAAATACCCCGCGATCATTTATATCGGCGCGGCCATCCTCGGGGTGGTGGGCGGTGATATGATCCTGACGGACCCGGTTGTGGCCACCCATGTTGCCCTGGGCACAACCGCCACCTATGCGCTCAAACTTCTCTTTGCAGCCGGCGTTCTTGGCGTCGGGCAGTTCTGGCTCAGGCGGGACATGGCGAAGCAGGCGAATGCGGGTGCGGCAGCAGAGATCACGGAATCATCATAAGGTGCCCACGGTCACAACCTTTGACACGGAAAAATCAGATAAAAGCTCTGAAAAGCGGATACAGCAAAGGTAGTATCATAGTTCAATCCGACTTCGCTGAAAAGCGCCTGCTGCCGCTGCTATGATTTAAACGATGGAACGCATGTTCCTTTTCCGGAGGTCACGTTGAAAAAGACGATCTTTACCATCCTCGTTCTCATGCTCCTCGCAGCTCCGTCGTTCGCCAAGTTCGATCCCTCGTTCACCTGGACCACGCTCGAGACCCCGCACTTCCTGATCCATTATCACCAGGGCGGGGAGGCGCTTGCGCGGAAGACGGCCGCAGATCGCCGAAGACGTGCATGCCCGGCTCGTACCGCGCATCAAGTGGGAGCCGAAAGCAGAAGACCCAGGTCGTGCTCGTCGATGCCATGGACGAGGCGAACGGCATGTCCACGTCCATGCCCTACAACCAGATGATCCTCTTTCTGACCCAGCCCATGGGCGAACCGGGCTTCGGCACCACCCCCTATGACGACTGGATGCGGCTGCTGATCACGCACGAGTACACCCATTCTTCAGCTCGACATGGTCAACGGCGGCCTGGGGGGCGTCATCCAGCACGATCTTCGGCAGGTCTCTATTTCCCGAACGTGCTCCAGCCGATTGGCTGATCGAGGGCCTCGCGGTCTACGAGGAGACCGAGCAGACCTCCGGGCGGCCGGGGCCGCTCGGCCGGCGCGGACATGGTGCTCCGCATGGCCGCGCTCGAAGGCCCGTTCCCGCTGCTCAGCCAGATGACGGTGTTTCCCGATTCCTGGCCGTCCGGGAGACGTGCCGTACCTCTTCGGCGGGTCCTTCACCCGGTTTATCGCCGACACCTACGGCCGGGACAAGCTTGCGGACTTGAGCATGACGTACAGCGGCAGGGATTTTCCCTTCCTGGTCAACTCCACGGCCAAGCGGGCCCTCGGCCGAGTACTACGGCAAGCTCTACCGGGAGTGGAGGGCATGCGCTCAGGGAAAAATACGAAAAGCAGCGGGACGCGGTCAAGGCAAAGGGCTGACCGCCTCAACGCCGCTTACGCGCAAAGGCTATCGATACGCTCTCCCCGGTCTATTCGCCGGACGGAAGCGCGATCGCCTATCTCGAAGCGAACGGCGACGAGTTCCCGGGCATCTACGTCATGAACGCCGACGGCACCGGCGACCGCAAGCTGTCGGAGAACGTGTTCCCCTCGAGCGCCTCCGGCATGACGCCTGCCTGGTCGCCCGACGGCAGCAGGCTCTACTATACCAAGATCGAGGTCGTCGGAACACGAACCTTATGATGACCTCTATTATTACGATCTGGAGAAGAACAGGGAGGTGCGGCTGACCGAGGATGTTCGCGCCCGCGATCCGCATCCCTCTCCGGACGGGAAGAAGCTTCTCTTCGTCGTGAACAGCATGGGCATGACCAGGCTTGCGCTGCTCGACATCTCGTCCGACCGGAAAGCTCCCGCCGGAGACGAAGGACCTTGTCTTTCTCACCGAGGAGGGCGTGGTCCAGTACGAAGCGCCGCGCTGGAGCCCGGACGGGTCGAAGATCGCCGTCAGCGTGTGGCAGCCGGGCGGATACAAGGACATCTGGATCCTCGACGCCGAGGGCAAGAAGCTGGAGGAGGTGACCCATGACAGGGCAATCGACGGCGCGCCTGCCTGGAGCCCTGACGGGAAGTATCTCTATTTTTCGTCCGACCGCACCGGCATCTTCAATCTCTTTGCCTGTGAACTCGAGACCAAGAAGCTTTTCCAGATCACGAACGTCCTGGGCGGCGCCTTCTCGCCGGATCCCTCGCCGGACGACAAGTCTCTGTCTTCACGTCCTACAGTGCGAAAGGCTACGACGTCCATACGCATGCCGGTCGACGGCCGTCCTGGAAGCCTGCCGAGCCGTACCAGGACGTCTATCCCGCTGTGCAGTACGAAGACACGGCCGTTCGAAACCGCGACAAAGCCCTACAACCCGCTCCCGACGCTCGCACCGCGCTTCTGGCTTCCCTGGTTCGGCTACAGCTATGAGAGCGGCACGCTTGGCGGGTTTTTCACCTTCGGACAGGACGCGGTTCAGCGCCATGCATATGTCGTGAGCGGTCTCTACGGCCCGAAAGACGGCCGCATCTGGTACAGCCTCGATTATCTCTACGACGGTCTTTACCCGACGATCCATCTCTCATGCCTCGGACGAGGATAAGACCTACAGCGACCTGCTGCTCGACCGCGTCCGGGAGCCAGGGACTATGTCGAACGCGCAGCAGGACCTACGGCGTTTCGCTCATCGTGCCGCTCATCAAGACGCAGACCCAGCACATCGTCTCGCTCGGCTACCAGTGGCAGGAGGTCTCTGCGCTTACCGAAGCTCTGCCGTCACTTGCCCTGGTCGGTCGTACTGCGCCGCATCCGGCCGAAGGAGTTCTGGCTCGGGACAGGCTGAGCTATCTGTACAACAATGCGCAGCGGTACGACTTTTCGATCAGCCCCGAGGACGGCCGGACCATCGAGCTCGGCTATGAGCGGTTCGACAAATCGCTCGGGAAGCGATTTTGAGTTCAACAAATATACGGCCGACTGGCACGAATATCTCACCTTCCCCTGGAGACACCATGTGCTCGTGGTCCGCGCCTTTGGCGGCATCTCGACCGGCCAGCCCCTCCCGCAGGGCGCCTTCCAGCTGGGCGGCGACATGCCGGGCGATGTTACGCTGGCGGTTGGCGATCAGTCCGTGTATCTCGCGGGGCTATCCGGAGAACGCGTTCCGGGGCCGGAAGGCCGGGCTTGCCAGCCTTGAGTACCGCTTCCCGCTTGATAACATCGAACGGGGCGGCGGCCAGACGCCGTTCTTCCTGCGGAGGCTGCACGGCGCGGTCTTTGCCGAGGCAGGAAACGCCTGGGACGGCGAGTACCGCTCATCGGAGCTGAAGCGCGCGGTGGGCGCCGAGCTGCGGCTCGATATGTCTGTTGCCTATAATCTGCCCGTTACGCTGCGGCTCGTGCTTGCGAAAGGGCTGGACGAAAAGGGCGAGAGTCGGGCCGGTTTATCTGGGCTCTGGATGCCGTCGCTGTTCTAGGCAGGGGTTGAAGGTGGATAGGCTGAAGGCCGAAGGTCAAAACAGTACCCGCGGACAAATAGTTAGCGTGTATGTAGCGTTCATTCGCGGTTTAGTAGACCGGTGTTGCATCAAAACACCCTTCTGGGAGGGTCCTTCATGATACTCGTTACCGGCGGTACGGGCTTTGTCGGCAGTCATCTGATCAAGCGAATGCGGCAGGAAGGACTGGCGGTCAGGGCTGTGGTCAGGAACCCGGCAAAGGCGACAGGGCTTGCAGGACCTCGGCGTCGAGGTCGTGCGCCGGGCGACATCTCCGACAAGGCGTCGCTGGAAAAAGCGGCCCAGGGCATCGAGCGCGTGGTCCATCTCGTCGGCATCATCCAGGAAGCGCCCGGGCGCCACCTTCCAGAGCGTGCATGTGGACGGCACGCGGAATCTTGTTGAGGCGGCGAAAAAGGCAGGCGTGCGCCATTTCTTCTACCAGAGCGCGCTCGGCACCCGCGCCAACGCCAAGAGCGAATACCACCGGACCAAATGGGAGGCCGAGGAGCTGGTGCGCGCACAGCGGCATTCCCTACACGATTCTGCGGCCGTCGCTCATCTACGGCCCCGGCGACCAGTTCACGATCAGGCTGGCCGAGATGATCCGGCTCTCGCCGGTCCTGCCGGTCATCGGCTCGGGCAGGTCGAAGGTCCAGCCTATCTTCATCGACGATGTGGTCGCATGCATCGTGAAGGCCGTGACCAGCGACGCTTATCTGAACGAGCTCTACGAGATCGGCGGGCCGGAGCAGCTTACCTACGAAGAGGTGACCCGGGCCATTGCCGCGGCCATGGGCGTTTACGCGGCCTGCCCTGCATATGCCGCTGTTGTTCATGCGGTCCATGGCGCGGGTCATGGAGACCGTGCTGCCGAAGCCGCCGGTCACCACGGACCAGCTCATCATGCTCCAGGAGGACAACGTCTGCAGCATGAAGGACATCCGCGACGCCTTCGGGATCGAGCCGGTCCCGTTCCAGAAGGCCTTGAGCACCTTTATCACGAGCCAGCCGAAACAGGCAGTGCGATCCTGATCGAGAGATAAAAAACAGATGTCCAAACACGGAACGCATTCCTACGGCAACATCAAGCGGGAAAAGATGGACGCGATCATCAATGCGCTGGAGGCCCACGGCTCCACCGTGACCGGCCGGAACCCCTGGTCCATTGACACGCGCAAGCACGGCGTACGGCTTCAAGGAGAATGGAGCGAGGAAACCGCGACCCTGGACATCACGGTCACGCACGCGGACTGGTATGTGCCGTCCAAAACGCTCTGGGAGAAGATCGATTCCCTGATGAGCCGGGTGCAAGAGGCCTGAGCGGTCGCAACGATATGAGAAACGGATTCCGACGACGAGGAGTAAAACGTGGCTGAGCAGATCAAGATCGTATATGACTTTAAGTTTAAGGACTACACGTCAAAGAAATTCGACATCCAGATTGACATGGAAAACCTGCTGCTCGTGACCGAGCGGAAACAGGACCTGCCGGCCTGGGCGCGGCTGGAATATAAGCAATGTTCGAACTGCCCGCTCGACAAAGCCCTCCATCCCTACTGTCCCGTTGCCGCGAATCTGCCCGGGATCGTGCAGGAGTTCCGGGGGGTCACCTCCCGGGACAGCGTTGACGTGACCGTCATTGTCAAGGAGCGGTCATACAGCAAGGCCACGTCGATCAAAGAGGGGTTGAGCCCGTTGCTCGGCATCATCATGGCCACGAGCGGCTGCCCGATCATGGAGCCCCTCAAGCCGATGGCCCGCTATCATCTTCCTTTCGCCAGCCTGGATGAGACGGCCTACCGGACGGTCGCCATGTTCCTTGTGGCGCAGCTCATGCGGGAGCAGGCCGGGAAGAAGCCCGAGTGGGGGATCGAGGGGCTGGCGAAGATCTACGGGGAAGTGAAAATATTGAACAAGGATTTCAGCCACCGGATGATCGAGGCGGCGCGGAGTGACGCGAACGTGCATGCGCTGGTGAACCTGAACATCTTCGCCATCATGGTCCCCATGGCAGCCGAAAAAATGCTGAAAGAGATGGCTCCTTATTTTTCCTCCTACCTGAAGTAAGAGCGGATCCGCTCGTTTGGGGGAACGGACGGCGCTCCCTCTGTTGCCGTGGCTAAAGATATTTCCGAAAGGATAGACAGTCCCATGCCCCTCAAAAATAAATTGATCTTCCTGTTTATCGCGTTCACGCTCCTTCCGCTGGTTGTGTTCGGCGTGGTTGTTTTTTTTAACGGCAAACACATTTTGAAGATTGTCCGTATCAACCAGCTGAACAGCATCGCTGATCTAAAGAAGGACAAGATCGAGACTTTTTTTGAAGAACGAAAGGCCGACATCAGGGCGGCCCAAAACTATTACAATATCAAGCTTAACCTGCCTGTATTAAGCAGGCATGAGAACGGCAGGGCCAACCCTGAATATCTGAAGGCAAAAAAAATGCTGGACGACCAGATAAAGGCATTTCAGGAGGCATCTGACTACATGGACGTTATGCTCACGGACCGGCAGGGCAGGGTCGTGTATGTCAGTAATGCCGAACATGCCGCCCTGCAGTTGGACAGGCCTCTGCCGGGCAAAAAAGAGTTTACTGACGGGAAGAGTGATATTTATTTTTCCGATGTGTTCACCATGGGGGAACAATTCGTCATGATGGGCACGGCGCCGGTACGGGATTTGCGGGGTGCTTTTGCCGGAGAGGTCTCCATTGTATTTGATATGGACCCCATCTTCACCTTTATTCAGGACACGACCGGCCTGGGAACAACCGGCGAAGCCTTAATTGCACGAAGGGAAGGAGACAGGACGTTGTTCGTGAGCCCCCTGCGGCACGACCCGAACGCCGCGTTAAAGAGGGACGTGGATCTTCGCGATAAAATCGCGGTCCCCGCAATAAAAGCGACGCAGGGAGAAAACGGGTCCGGCATTACCTATGATTATCATGGCGAGGAGGTCTTTGCCGCATGGCGTTATCTCCCCTTCCTGCGGTGGGGGCTGGTTGCCAAGATCGACGCGGTGGAGGTCTATGCGCCGATTGGGCGGTTAAAAAACATCATCATCTCGTTGGGGATCTTCATGGCGCTCGTAGGATTGTTCTTGGCGCGAATGATCGCCGGAAGGATCACGTATCCCATACTGTCCTTGCAAAAAGGCGCCGAAGCCATCGCAGCCGGCGACCTGAGCCACCGCGTCGGCACCGATGCGCAAGACGAGGTCGGCCGGCTTTCACGGGCTTTTGACACTATGACGGACGCAATTGATGGGCGGGTCCGGAAGCGGACCTATGAACTGCAAATGGCCGTGGCGGAGCGCAAACGAGCTGAGGAAGTCCTGGCGCTGGCGAACGCCTACAACCGAAGCCTTATCGAGGCCAGCCTCGACCCGCTGGTGACCATCGACGTAAACGGCAAGATCACGGACGTGAACGTTGCCACGGAGAACGTGACGGGCTGTTCCCGCGAAGAGCTTATCGGCACCGAATTCTCCGATTACTTCACGGAGCCGGCGAAGGCGAGGGCCGGATATCAGCTGGTGTTTCAGCAAGGCTCGGTGATGGACTACGCGCTCGAGATCAGACGCAGGGACGGGCACATTACGCCGGTCCTGTACAATGCCGCGGTGTACCGCGACGAAGCCGGGAGCGTCCTCGGCGTGTTTGCCGCGGCCCGCGATATTACCGAGCGCAAGCGGGCGGAAGAAATCGAGAAGCTGGACGAGGCACGCAACAAAAGTATTTTAGCAATATCACAATTTCAGGCCGCATCATTAGGAGCATTGCTGGATTTTGCGCTTGATGAGGCGATTGCTCTTTCCGGCAGCAGATTCGGCTATCTCTATTTCTACCGTGAAGATACACGGGATTTTATCCTTCACGCGTGGTCAAAGGAAGTAATGGCTGAATGCACGATCGCCGACCCGCAGACGGATTACCAGCTTGAAAAAACCGGCATCTGGGGCGAAGTGGTCAGGCAGCGCAAGCCCATCATCGTAAATGACTTTCACGCTCCCCACCCCTTGAAGAAAGGCTACCCGGAAGGCCATGCGCCGTTGTTTCGGTTCTTCAGCGTCCCTGTTTTCAGCGAAGGGAGTATCGTTGCGGTTGTCGGCTTTGCCAACAGGCCCACCGATTACACCGACCGGGACGTCAGCCAAATGACGCTCCTGATGGATTCGGTCTGGAAAATCGTCGAGCGCAAACAAGCTGAGGAGGAAATAAAAAAGCTCAACCAGGAACTCGAAGCGCGCGTGGTGGAGCGCACGGCCCTGCTCGAGGCCGCCAACAGGGAACTGGAAGCCTTTGCGTACTCCGTGTCCCACGATCTGAGGACGCCGCTCAGGGGCATCGATGGCTTCAGCCTCGCCCTCCTGGAAGATTACGCCGATAAACTGGGCGCCGAGGGAAAGGACTATCTTCAGCGCGTGCGCGCGGCCACCACAAAAATGGGGCAGCTTATCGATGCGCTGCTCAATCTGTCCCGTCTGACACGAGGCGAACTCAGGCGCGCACCGGTGGACCTGGGCGCGCTGGCGAAGGCCGCGATAGACGAGTTGCGAAAGGCGGATCCCGGCCGGCAGGTGGAGCTTATCGTCGCAGAAGGTGCAACCGCCCAGGGAGATCCCATAATGCTGCGGGCGGTCATGGACAACCTTTTTGCGAACGCATGGAAGTTCACGGTACATTCTGACTCCGCCCGGATCGAATTCGGGGTCCGGCAGGTCGACGGAAAAACCGCTTACTTCGTCCGAGACAACGGCACGGGTTTCGACATGAGCTATTCGAATAAACTGTTTACAGCCTTTCAGCGTCTCCATGGAACAGAGGAATTTCCGGGGTTGGGTATCGGCCTGGCCACGGTCCAGCGTATCATCAACCGTCATGGCGGCCGTGTCTGGGCTGAGGGCGAGGTGAAGAAGGGCGCAACGTTTTACTTTACGCTGTCCTGAGCATCCTCAAAAAAGTTTTGAATTGAAACCAGAAATGATTATAATAGGGATGAAATCCGCATCAGAAATCATGTCCGGGACCGCATATAAAAAAGTCAGGAGCGCAGAATGAACAACAAGGTCATTTTATTAGTTGAAGACAATCAGGACGATATAGAGCTGACGAAACGCGCGCTGAAGAAGGGCAATATCCTGAATAAAGTTGTGGTGGCGCAGGACGGGGCCGAAGCGCTTGACTATCTTTTCGCCACCGGCAAGTACACGGGCAGAAACAGCGAGGAGCAGCCCCAGGTGGTCCTGCTCGATTTAAAGATGCCCAAAGTGGATGGACTGGAAGTCCTCCAGCGCATTCGGGCGGACGAGAGGACTAGGCTTCTTCCCGTGGTCATCCTCACAACATCGAGCGAAGATAAGGACCGCATTACCAGCTATCAACTCGGCGCAAACAGCTTTGTCCGCAAACCCGTTGATTTCAACCAGTTTACGGAAGCGGTGAGACAACTGGGTCTCTACTGGCTGCTTTTGAATGAAAGACCTTAACGTGAGGTAAGGACAGCGTTCAGCGTACAGCGTTTGAATCTGAAGCTCTGTACGCTGTATTTCATTATGGGCAAAACGCTCAAGATACTGATAGTCGAGGATTCTGAGGACGATGCGCTGTTGCTGCTTGTCCAACTGCGAAAAAGCGGGTACCAGCCCGACTTCATGCGCGTTGAAACCCGTGAATCGATGCTGACAGCGCTTGATCAGCGGACATGGGACGTCGTAACGTCCGACTACGTTATGCCCCGGTTCAGCGGTCTCCACGCCTTGTCAGTGCTCAGGGAAAGCGGGCTCGACCTCCCCTTCATCATCGTCTCCGGCAATATTGGAGAGGACGTCGCCGTCGAAGCGATGAGGGCGGGAGCGCACGACTATGTCCTGAAGGGGAACCTGGCGAGATTGGCGCCCGCCATCGAACGGGAGCTCCGTGAGGCGGAGACGCGGAGGGCAAGAAAACGGGCGGAGGAGGAGCGCATTCGCCTGGCGGCCGCAGTCGAATCTGCGGCGGATGCGGTGGTCATCACCGACCCGCGCGGCATGATCCAGTATGTGAACCCGTCATACGAAAAAATCTCGGGCCGCACCCGGCAGGAAGTCGAAGGACAGGAACTCCACATTCTCGACAGCGGCAAACGTGATGAACCGTTTCCCCGGAGGATGCGGGACGCGATGAAACGGGACGGGGCCTTGACCGGCCGCCTTACGAGTACGAAGAAGGACGGCGCGCCCTATGAGGAAGAATGCACCTACTCATTGATCAAAGCTCCATCGGGCGAGGTCCTCAATTATGTGTTTCTGAAGCGCGACATCACCGACAAGCTCAGGCTCGAGTCGATAGCCCAGGCCGTAGACACCATGAATAACATCGGCTACATCTTCACGGGGGTACGGCACGAGATCGGCAACCCGGTCAACGCGGTCATGATGGGTTTGAGTCTCCTCAAGGCCAAAATAGACACCTTTGACAAGGCGACTATCGCAAAATACATCGATCGCGCCCTGGACAGTTGCGAAAAAGTCGAATATCTGCTGCGAAGCCTCAGAAGTTTCAATATGTTCGAGAAACCCGAGCTCCAGGACGTGGACATGAAGGATTTTATGGGGAATTTCCTCGCCCTGGTAAGAGAAGACTTCGAGAAAAAGGGCATTGCGATCGATATCGAGCAGGACGCGGAAAGGGTGTACGCGGACCCCCGGCTGCTCCAGCAGGTTTTGCTGAACGTTTTTACGAATGCCGCGGACGCCCTGAAAGAGCGAAAGGACCCCAGGATCTCGGCAAGCGTGTCCTCGTCAGGGTCGATGGTGCGGATCCGGGTACGGGACAACGGAAGCGGAATACCGGAGGAACGCCTGAAAGACCTTTTCAAACCCTTTCATACCTCCAAGTCTCACGGCACCGGCCTCGGTCTGGTGATCGTAAAAAAGATGCTCACCATGATGAACAGCACGATCACCGTGACGAGCCGGAAAGACGAAGGGACCACGGTGGAGCTATTCGTCCCTGAAAGAAAGGACCGGGAGGCCCTAGTTTCTCCCTGATTGGAAGAACCGATATGATCACGAAGCCGATTGCGGTGCTGCTCATAGAAGACGAACCTGGTGACGCAATCCTTATCCAGCGGTACTTGACCAATAAGCTGAACGTTCATTATGACGTGACGCATGTTGACCGGCTGAGCAAGGGGCTGGCATGTTTGCAGAAAGGCGGTTTTGACGTCGTGCTCCTGGACCTCGGCCTGCCGGACGCGGCGGCGGGCTTCGACGGTTTTGAAAGGGCCCATGCGCATGCGCCCGACGTCCCCATCATCGTCCTGACCGGCTACGATAATGATGAGTTCGCCATCGAGGCTGTTGCGAAAGGCGCCCAGGATTATCTGGTCAAAGGCCAGATCACCGACGTTATGCTGGGGCGCTCTATCCGCTATGCCATCGGACGCCAGAAACTGCTCGTTCAACTGGAACATTCCACAAACGAAATTAAAACGCTACGGGGGCTTTTGCCGATCTGCATGTACTGTAAGAAGATCCGGGACGACAAGGGCTATTGGACCCAGATGGAAGCCTATATTTCCGAACGTTCGGAAGCGGAATTCAGCCACGGTCTTTGTCCCGAATGTGCGGCCACATGGTATCCCTATTTGAAGAAAAAAGAATAATGCCGGACTGGCCGAAGAACAAAGGTCGAAAAGTGACCCATTTGTTCGTTCAAGGAAAACACCATGGATAGTTCGGCATCGTTGCTCTGGGGTCTTTTATTCGGCTCGATAGGCATGGGCTACTTCATTTACGGGAAGAGACAAGGACGGTTCATTGCGCTCCTATCCGGTATGGTGCTGATGATTTTCCCCTATTTTGTAACGAGCGGGTTTTTAATTGTCCTTATCGGCATAGTGCTGATGGCCTTGCCTTATTTTATGAAGGGCTAGGTTGCAAGACGACTTGAAGCTGATATCCATAAAACCCCGACCATTCTCTTTCCTTAAACAATGGAAGGTCAACAGAACTTTGACGAAATAGTGGGCGTGACCAGATGTGTTCGGTGCGGACATCGGCTGGAAGACGAGATCGAATGTCCATTTTGCACGCTTTTCGAAGAAGCAGGCGGACAAAATGTCTTGCCGAAATGGATTTACCTTACCGCATGCTTTTTTACTTCTCCATTGAGTATTTATTTTATTGTGAGATACTGACCGGCTCAATATTTTCGAGAAGATCTTTGCAGTGTCAGGCTGCTCCTTATGGTTTGTTACTTACCTATAGCGGCTCTAGAGATCGGCAGTTGCGCCTCACAAGATTTCAAAAAAAGCGTGTGGCGATCGGTTATCCCTGTAATTGTTGAAGTTGCCTTTCTCTGCACCACATCATACTACATTCTGTAATCGTTGAAACCCCCTTAAAATACCCCCATCGCTGACAACCCCCATCGCTGTCGTTGACAAAACATAGCATCAAGCATATATTCATCCGAGATACCGAGAGTAGTTTGGCATGTTCCTTGCCAAAGTCGCTAACATCGAAAATCCGTTGTTTACGACTTGGCCCTAACTAGACAAAATCACCGGTTGAATTTGTCAAATCAGCAGTTCGGGCCGCCCCGATAGGCGGCTCAACGTACAAAAATCAAAAAGAAGAAAAGATATAATGCTGTCGAAAATAGCAGCATAACTGATTTTAATAAGAATAGTAATGGCGATGACTCTAGGCCCGGATGACAAGTTTTTCCTCACTTGGCCATCATCAGCGACATCACACACGGTTAAACTTCGTTAAACGAAGCCTGGTGCGTTGGTGTTTGAAAAGGTACTTTTCCTGCGACTCGTTAATTCGTATGGGAGTTGAGAACGGCTATAACCTTTAGAAGAGGTGTCTATGGATACGATCACTTATGATGTCGGCAAGCTATTGCTCGCAGCCGTTGTTGGAGGTGCGATAGGATTTGAACGAGAAGCCCACGGACAAGCGGCCGGGTTCAGAACGTACGTTATCGTCGGTGTGGCCTCCTGCCTGATGATGATGCTCTCACTGCACATGGGAGGAACTCTATCGAACGCTTTCAGATAAATCCGTGGTGCGCCTTGATCCCGGAAGAATAGCTTCATATGCAATTGCGAGCATGGGTTTTTTAGGGGCTGGTGCGATTATCAAGGGCAAGGGTTCGGTGCGCGGATTGACCACTGCCGCGGGGCTGTGGTTGGCAACCGGCATCGGCCTTTCCATCGGTGCCGGATACATTATTACGGCTATCGTAACGACCGCGATTATTCTTGCGAGTCTTTACCTCGCCTATCCGGTAAAAACCCTTTCTCACCGGAGGATATATACGAGCCTCACCGTGAAAGCGGTTACGACAGAAGGACTCCTGGGTAAAATCAAAGAGCTACTTTCCGAATACCACGATCTATCTCTCCAGTTCGTTAATTATCATAGGGACATTTCAGCTAATACGGTGACTTATCGCATGCGGCTGCATCACAGTGACGAAAGTCAAAAACACTGGTCTGATATCGTTAAACGTCTATCAGCTATTCCTGATATGAAAGAAGTAACATGGGAAGAGAGCGACGTCCCTTGATGGTTATGTAGATCTGCCAGAACAGCGAGGAACTGACATCGCCGAGAGTGTCGCTGAGAAACGCGCCCTACACGGCGGTGTTAAATTGAAGATGAGTATATGATTCGGCGTGACGGGGATGATGGGGCAAGAATAAGGTTCTTTCTGAATCAGGCGTTTAGAAATATATTTTTAATCGTGGAAAACCAAATGCGATATCTCCTGGGTTATCCAAGAAACATGTGGCGTGACTCGAATAGTTATTTCGCTGTTTTTCAACCAAGGAAGAAAGATAAATACCTTGATTTTATCCTGACGATAGACTGCACCGTACAAGAATCACGTAAATATCAATACAGCAAACTGTATTATGCAACGCATCCGGAGGAGCCGTATCATGAGTCACGGGTAATTTGCTTCCATCCGGTATATCTTCAACATTCTGAACAGATCCGCATTGTGCTGCCAAAAGTTGCACTGCGGACTGGTTTTTTAAACATTCGCGTGGATGGCCTGCCCTACACACCGGGAAAATTTAAAATTGAAGGCTTAAAGTTGACGGCGGGTCAGGAGAATCCTGAATTGTCGAGACTTGCCGACCTTGCCAGCCATCGCCAATGGGTACGTAAGCAGGTTTTGCAGAGTGAAGCTGAACAGAGAGTCGTGCTTCCTCACTATCCGGAATCCCTATCCATAGAACTGACCTCTCGGTGTAACCTGCGCTGTCCTCATTGCAGCGCGCACGGTACTCTTGAGCTGCATGATTACCACAACCGAAAAGATGAGATTTCACCGAAACTCCTGGAGCAAATCGCGCAGGAGGTTTTTCCGCATATTACTGCACTCAGTTTGGTCGGACGCGGTGAACCTACGTTAGCAAGCGATGCCATATGGGAACAATGTATGACGTTGGTAAAATATTACAACGTCAAGATTAGCTGCGTAACGAACGGTCACTATATTCGAAAAAGGTTCACTCGGGAACTGATTCCCTATATTGATGAATTATGCATATCAATAGACGGCAACACACCCGAAACACACAGTGTCAACCGTGGTGGCTCCTCGCTGTACAAGGTCCTCGACAACGTATCGTATTTCCATGAAGCTCGCCAAAGCCTGAAATTAGCACGAAGGCCGAAGTTGAACTTTTATTGGACACTTATGAGCAACAATATCCATGAATTGCCTGATTTTATCAGAAGCGCGGCTAAACTTGAACCTGACTACTTTGCCATCCGGCACCTGGTCGTTTTTCATGATAACGTTCGTACGTTGTGCCTATTAGGGCAGCCAAAACTAACGAATCCCTATTTAAAGGAAGCCTACGAAGAGCTTAGAAAACAGGGCGTTCAATATGAGGCTCCTCCTCTGATGCATGAAGATGATGCCGGCAAAATACTTCCGGAAGAACCAGCAAGGAGACATAAATGATGAATGAATCAGTGCTCCGTGACGATAAAGCTGAACCTGTTGAACAGGATGCCGACACAAAGATATCGAAAGACATGGAAAAATGCGCATGGATGCACCGAACTGGAATCATCATGTCTGACGGCGAGGTGACTACCTGCGGTAAACACTATGGTGAAAGAGTAGGAGTACTGAGTGGAGAAGTCGCCTTTATGGATCTGTGGAATGGCGTAAGCATGCAATCCCTGAGAGAATCCTTTGGGACCCCTCGAATGTGGAAACAATGCAGTGACTGCTGGTTACGTGAATTGAAATGGCACACTCAAAGGTGTGCCAAGGATGAAGGGCGCACCTGTTTAGATGATGATCCATGCAATTACTCGCACTCTGCATGGGATTATCGTGACTACGATCCTCTTTAGCGTTGGGAACAACAAGCTTTATAAATTACGGTGATGTCGTGCGGACCCGACAACGTATCAACCGGCGCGTACTCCCGCAGGATCAACATCCAGCATCGCGTGGTCTATCAGGTGCTCAAGAAGGAGCGGATCGTCAAAGTTCTGCGCCTCTGGACGCACTGCGAATAGGCAACGGCCTATTTTTTCCTTTTCTCCAGCTCCTTCTTCACCGTCGGGAACGCATCCAGGTTCGTGTGCGGCAGGAACAGCGCCGACATGTACTCGTCCATGAAGCTGCGCGAGACCGAGAGCTCCACGTAGGTCATCTTCTTGCGCGATCTCCTCGGCCTCGTGCCGCAGCCGGTCGCAGAGCAGCGCGTAGTAGGCGCCCATGATGGAGGTGTTGCCGAGGAACTGGAACTTCTCCACGGGCAGGTCGGGCAGCATGCCGATGGTGATGGCGCGCTCCACGTCGATGTACCGGCCGAACCCGCCGGCGATGTAGAGCTTCTCGATGTCGCCGAAGCTCATGCCCATGTGCGACGAGCAGCGTGGCGAAGCCCGCGTAGATCGCGGCCTTGGCGCGGATCAGGTTGTCCAGGTCCACCTCGGTGATCACGATCTCCTTGTTGATGGCGCTCTCCACCCGCCAGGCGAGCACGTACTCGAGGCCGCTCTCGCCCCGCCGGATGCGCTTGGACCCGATCTCCTCCCGGATCTTTCCCTTCTGGTCGATGACGCCGGTCAGGTACATCTCGGCCAGGGCGTCGATCATGCCCGAGCCGCAGATGCCGATGGGCTTCACGTCGCCGATGACCCGGTAGTTCACCTCGTAGGTCTTCGGGTCGATCTCCACTTCCTCGATGGCCCCTTCCATGGCGCGCATGCCGAACTTGATGCCGCTGCCTTCGAAGGCCGGGCCGGCCGAGCAGGCCGCGGTCACGAGCCAGTCCTTGTTGCCGAGCACGATCTCGCCGTTGGTGCCGATGTCGATGAAGAGCGAGACCTTGTCCTGCTTGTGGATCTGCGAGACGAGCACGCCCGAGGTGATGTCGCCGCCCACGTAGCTGGCCACGTTCGGCATGGAGTAGATGATGGCCTGGGGGTCGATCTGGAAGCCCGACGCTCTTGCCCCGGATGAGCGGGAAGAAGGTGGCGGTCGGGATGTAGGGCTCCTCGCGGATATGCTGCGGGATCGATGCCGTAGAAGAGGTGCTTCATGGTGGTGTTGCCGGCGACGACGATGTAGTCGATCATGCCCGGAGGGATGCTGTTCTTCTCGGCCAGGTCCGCCAGCATGGTGCTGATGTTGCCCACGGCGAGGTCCTGGAGCTCCTTGAGCCCGTTCCGCTCCGTGGCGTAGACGATGCGCGTGATCACGTCGTCGCCGCATTTGACCTGGCTGTTGTAGGTCGAGGCCGTGCCGATGATGTGGCCGTTCGTCATGTCCACGAGGTAGACGACCACGGTGGTGGTGCCGATGTCCACGGCCGCGCCGTAGCGCGTCTTCGTCGCGTTGCCCGGGAAGATGTCGAGCACTTCGAGCACTTCGCCGTGACGTTGAAGACCGAGACCGTGACCTTCCAGTTGCCCTCGCGCAGCACATGGGCGAGCTTGGACAGCATCATGTAGTTCATGTGCAGGTGCGAGGCGTCGAAGCCCGCGTTGTCCAGGGCGCGCCGGAGCCGCTCGAAGTCGGCGATGTTGTCGTCGATGGTGGGCGGATCGATCTCGAGATAGATGCGGCTGATGCGGGACTCGAGGCACCCGCCGGCCTGCTTCATGAGCTTCAGCAGCTCGTCGGTCTTTGCGCCGGTGGCGATCTTGTGCTTGGCCTGCATGCGCGATTCCTGCGGGATCTCGACGACGAGGTCGCTCTTGACCTGGGAGATGGCAGGCGAGCACGTAGCCGCGCTCGGCCTCTTCGGCGGTCAGGAAGGAGCGGGACTTGCCGGGTTCGACCGTGCCTTCCTTGATGATGACCTTGCACTTGCCGCAGTTGCCCTTGCCGCCGCAGGACGAGAGCACGTAGACGCCCGCGGCCTTCACGGCCTTGAAGAGGTTGGTGTTGTCGTCGACCGTGACGGTGACGTTGTCCGGGAGGAAGGTGACGGTATGTTTCATGAGGGGAATATAACAGGGGAGGGAACAGGGGTCAAGGAGTTTTGTAGCGCTTTTTGATTACAGGGGAGCATTATTGTGGTACAATCCCTACGGCGACCGGGCGGACACGCGGGCTCAAAGGCTTCACTCCGTGGGATGCCCAGCGCTCAAGATCCGGTCGTAGGGGATGCGGCATGAACCTGTTTGAAATCATCGGCTATCCGCTGCTGATCATCGCGGCCTTCGAGATCCTGCTGGGGACCGTGCTGTTCAGGCACAACCTGCGCAAAAGCCCCGTGAACAGGTCCGTGGCGCTCTTTTCCCTGTTTGCCGGCGCCTTCGCCCTGATCACGGGCCTCATGTATGTCCTCGCGTCCTTTGGCAGGGACGTCACCTTCCTTGCCCGCGCCAGCTGGGTCGGGTGGCTGATAATACCTGCGGCGCTGCAGTTCACCTTCTATCTCAGGAACGAGGAAAGCAGAGCGGCCCGCATCGCCGGGAACGTGCTCTACCCCTTCTGGATCATCGTTCTGTACGTGAGCGTTTCGACCAACCTGATCGAGAGCGGCAATTATACGCTGATTCCCTATGTTGACCGGTCCGGCCCCCTCGCCAAACCACTCCGGCTCCTCGGGATCGTCCAGCTTGTCTGGGCGATGTTCGAGCTGTTCCGGCTCAGACGGCAGGTAAGCGGGATCAAACGGATCCAGCTGAACTACTTCATTCACGGCATGTTCATTTTCGCCATCGGCGGCACGCTGATCGCAGGCATTCTGCCGCTGGTCGGCGGCTCTGCGATCGAGCCGAGCCTCAGCTCTTACTTCAGCCTTCCCTGGGTCGCTCTTGCGGCCTACGCGGTCAGTCGTCACCGGCTGTTCGATATCCGGTTCATCATCTTCCGGATGCTGACGGTTGTGCTCCTGTCGGTCCTGTTCATCGGGATGCACATCATCCTGTTCACCCTGCTGGAGCCGGCCCTCGGCGCAATAGCCGCCAACGTTGTCTCGCTCCCGATCGTGGGCCTGGTGTTCTTCGGGACCCGGTTCAGCCGCACGGCGGAGGAATGGGTCCAGCAGAGGATCGTGCCCCACAAGTACGATTACCAGAAGGTGCTGCGGGATTCGATCAAGGCGATCTCCACGATCCTTGACCTGGACGGGCTGCTGGAGTACATTATCGCCAGCATGAGAAAGAGCCTGGAGGTGGAAAGCGTACACCTCTATTTGAGTACCGCGGACGGGTCGTACCGGCTGCGGCAGGGGGGCGATCTGCAGGAGCGGGTTGCGCAAAGCTGGTCCCTGGCCGGAGACCTGGTCCAGCGGCTCACCCGGACCGGGAAAATCCTGATCCGGGAAGAAGCTCGAAGTGGATAGCCGGGAACCGGGGTCCGCGTTCATCACCGGATACCTGAGGGACATCGACGCCGCGGCGGTCCTCCCCCTGTTCTTTAAGGAACAGCTGCTCGGCGTGCTGACCCTGGGCCGGAAAAAAACGGGGAGCCCTACTCGCCCACCGACATCGATCTCCTCGAGGTGCTCGCCGGTCACATCGCCGTGGCGATCGAGAACGCCACGCTCTATGAACAGATGGAGGAGAAGGTGCGGGAGCGGACCCGGGAGCTCGAAGAGGCGCGGACGTTCGCCGAGGCCGCGAACAAGGCAAAGTCCGACTTCCTCTCGAACATGTCCCATGAGCTCCGGACGCCGCTGAACTCGATCATCGGTTTTTCCGAGGTGTTGCGGGACGGCGCAAGCGGGCCGCTTACGCCGGACCAGGAGCTCTACCTCAAGGACATCTGGGAGAGCGGCAAGCACCTGCAGCGGATCATCAACAACATCCTGGACCTGTCGAAGATCGAGGCGGGCATGATGGAGCTCGATCTTGACGACTTCTATCTGAAGGAACTCCTCGAAGGGAGCCTTTCGCTGTTCCGGGACAAGGCGCAGAAGCAGGGGGTCACCCTGGCCGCTGAGATCGGCGACGAGATCGACCTGGTCACGGCGGACAAAACGAAGGTCAAGCAGATTGCCCTGAACCTGCTCGCCAATGCGGTGAAGTTCACGCCCAGGGGCGGTCGCGTGAGCATCAGTGCGCGAAGGACCGGGCAGGCCCTGGCCCCTGATCTAATCGAAGTCAGCGTTCAGGACACCGGCATCGGCATGACAACCGAGGAGTGCCGGCGGCTCTTCCAGCCGTTCGTGCAGCTCGACAATTCATTGACAAAAAAATTCGAGGGCACGGGGCTCGGGCTCCACCTCAGTAAAAAGATCGTGGAGCTGCATGGGGGCAGCATCCGGGTGGAGAGCGAACCCGGCAAAGGCGCCTGCTTCAGTTTCACGATCCCGCAAATTGCCAGTGTGCGCGAGAAGGAGAGAACATGACCGAAGTGAACAAGCAGCCGAGGATCCTGATCGTTGACGATGAGGAAAAGAACTTCAGGCTCATCATGGCGATCCTGAAAAGCCTGTCCTGCGTGTTCGAAACGGCGAAGAACGGCAAAGACGCCATTCTCAAGACCGTCGAGTTCAACCCGGACCTCATTTTCCTCGACATCATGATGCCTGAGCTGGACGGGTACGCCGTCTGCAAGATGCTGAAGGACAACATCGACACCCGGCACATTCCGATCCTGGTCATGACGGCGCTTGACGACAAGGCCTCCAAGATCAAAGCGCTCGAGGCCGGTGCGAACGACTTTCTGACCAAGCCGGTAGACAGCACCGAAGTGATGATCCGGACCAGGAACCTCCTCAGGATCAAGGAATTTGAGGATTTTCTCAAAGACCACGCGGCCCGTCTCGCGTGCGAGACCGAGAAGAAGACCGCCGAGCTCAATGCGGCCCTGCAGGACATCGTCAAATCGCAGCGAAAATTGAAGGTAAGCTACCTGGACACGATCTTCCGGCTGACCATCGTGGCCGAGTACAAGGATGAGGCCACGGCAGCGCATGTCAAGCGGGTCGGGTTGTGCGCTGCTCACATTGCGCGGGAACTGGGATGGGACGAAGAAAAGGTGGAAACGATAAAATACGCGTCCCCGATGCACGACATCGGAAAGATCGGCATCCCCTCTGACATCCTTTTGAAGCCCGGCTCGCTCACGCCGGAGGAGCTTGCCCTGGTCAAGACCCATACGACCATAGGAGGCAAGATTCTGCAGGGGTCCCACTCAGAGTTTCTCCGGATGGCGGAAAGTATTGCGGTCACTCACCACGAACGCTGGGACGGGACCGGTTATCCCAACGCATTGAAGTGCGAGGAAATCCCGGCAGAGGGAAGGATCGTGGCATTTGCCGACCAGTATGATGCGCTCCGGAGCACGCGGCCCTACAAACCTGCTTTCGACTATATCTTGGCGTACCGGATCATGGTCAAGGGGAATGAACGCATGGGTCCCCATCACTTCGATCCCCGGGTGCTCGAAGTTTTCGAGGACACGCACAAGTCCTTTGAGAAGATCTATGAACACTACAAGGATACGCCGCCTTCGTACGCGTGATGGTTCGGAGGGCAGGTAATAAAGGTGTTGGGGCTTGAAGACTGAAGGTTATACAAGGGCATCAACTATGAGTGACGGGGTGAGGACGGATCCATGACCACGGGCAGCAAGATCGTGCGAAGGTATGAGTTTGCAGGGGCTTTGTGGCTCATCATCGGCCTGGTCTCCGGCTGCGTGTCGGCACCGCCGCGACCGTCCGGAAACTACTCCGCTACCGCCGCTGATACAGCTGCGGAGACTGCCCTCGCCATGGTCGGCAGGCCCTATCAGTACCGGGGGGAAAGTCCCGCAGGGTTCGACTGCAGCGGGCTCGTGCGCTACAGCTATCTTGCCGCAGGTATAAACCTGCCGCATGGGACCGGTTTTTTGAAGCAGCGCACCGTGCCGGTCCTGTCGCGTGACATGCGGAAAGGAGATCTTCTGTTCTTCGATCAGTCTGGAAGGAAATACTCCCACGTCGGCATTCTCACCGGCAAAAATCGGTTCGTGCATGCGCCGAGCAGCGGCAAGCGTGTGCGCGAGGAGAGCCTCGACGACCCCTACTGGAAAAAACACTTCCTCGGCGCCCGCCGCGTATCCTAGCCCGCAGGCGCTCCGGGGGGCTAGATGGACTTCCCCTGGCAGTTGCAGGTCACGGCAGGCAAAGATATTATTCAGGTGAGTTGTGCAGTGAAGTGCCGGAGGAGCCTACTTCTTCGACTTCTTCGCCGCTTTCTCAGCAATGACCAGCAGCGCCCGCTCGTTCTTCCCCCGCTGCACCAGTCCGCTCCAGAGGCCGTAGAGCAGCACCTGGAGCGCGATCCCGACCAGGAACCCCGCGCTTATCACGTAGCCCAGGGAATCGGCGAACCGGACCGTGACGTCCTCCAGCTTGCGGTAGAGGGAGAGCATGTTGGTCATGGCCATGACCACGGTGACCGCTGCACCGGCGAGCACGCCTTCCAGGATCGCCATCCCTTTCGAGGTGTACCCGATCCAGAGGCCGGAGATGAAGCAGGTGATGAGGGCGATGAGCGCCAGCAGGTACATGCCTTCGCTGCCGGCGAGCCAGGGGTGGTCTCCCCGGAGGAATTTGCCCACGGTATCGATGGAGAATATGCCGTAGGTTTCGCTGAAGGTCTGGCCGCTGAAGCGAAGGAAGAGCGCAACGAGGAACATCTCGACGGAGAACTTGATGATGAAGATGACGCCCACGTCCGTGACGACCCTGCCGAAGGTGAGCGGTTCGGCGGTGAGTGCTTCACGCTTCTTTGTTTCTTCTTTCTCCCGGGGCGTCTGCACCACTGTCTTGGACTTGCCCTTTTTCTTGTGCTCCAGGACCTCGTAGACGATGGCGTAGAGGATCGGAATGAGCGGTAATGCCTTGCTGGTGTAGTTCTCGAGCTCGAAAACACTGCTCATGACCACGAGACTGACCGCGCCGGAAATGGCGATGGTAAAGCTGAGGAAGAGGTTTCCCATAGAGTTTTCTTAATAATTAATAAGAGGGAATTAACAAGGCAAAAGAATGAAATTCTCTTCTCCCGCAGAGGCGCGGAGACGCAGAGAAATCATTCTTCAAAGCCACTCACACACGGGGTAATCCCAATCCCAATTGAGGCGATCTCGTTTCCGTCCTCCTCAGCGCCTCTGCGTCTCTGCGCGAGATGCCGTTTAGTTCGGTTTGTCCTGCTACTTCTTCTTCGCGTAAGCTTCCAATTTCTTGTAGAATTCCTTGCCCAGGTAGGTCTCGATGGTCTTCTTGAGGCTCTTGTACATGGGTTCGCCCTTCGGGTTCTTCATGCACGGGATGTGGTCCAGATAGGGAGTGTCCTGGATGGACAGCACCTGTTTGCCTTCCCCGGTGGTGTAGAAGGCGAGGGGATACTGCACGCAGTCGGCGAACTTGTACTCCTCCCAGACCAGGCCCTTGTCCATGGCATAGGTATGCACGGCGCAGTATTTGAGCCCTTCCTTGTTCGTGTAGAGCAGGGAGCAGATGTTGTTATGGATCAGGACGCACCGGAACTCCTTACCGCCGAAGGCGCGCTTGATGGCCTGGGCCTCGTCCTCATGGATCTCGCAACCCTTGGGGCATTGTTTCTTGCAGTCCGCCAGGATCGTTCCGTTTTTTTTGAGCACGTCGCGGTTCTCTGAGCTAAGATAAGACAGAATCTCGTCGAAGTTCGCCTCGATCCTTTTAACCTCGTGCTCCGGCACGATGCAGGCGCGGTAGCAGCACTGCGATTTGCAGTCGTAGCCGACGACGTCGCAGGTGTAGGGGCGGGTGAAGATCTCGGGATTGACGAGCACGGAGCCGATCTCAACGAACATTTTGGAAGACATGCGGGTAAAACCTCCAGAACCGGGTTTAGATGCCGAAATAACGACAGGGTCAGGGTGAAACCCCGGTGCTCATCCGGCTCCTCGGCGGTTGACCGCCAATTTAAGGGACAATATTAAAACTATCTACACTGGATGTAAAGTGTTTTTTGACGGACCGGGCAGAGCAGCGGACGTGGAGACGGCCGCCGGAGAGCTCCGGGACGAGCCGTGAGTGGCGAATAGCGAAAACGGGAGATCCTCTGCGCTTGCCTGGACGAGATTTCTGGGTCGCGAGAGGAGAAAAAGCTCCCTACTTTGTCGCAGGTGCGGCGTCTCTCGCTCAAACAGAGAGATGTCTACTCTCATCGCCCGATTTGAGCCGTGAAATCGGCGACAAAAAGCGTGCCGTAACTGCGATGCGAAGTCAAAAATCTCCGCTGGGAGTCATGCTGAGGTCGTTCTCGCGGCTCGCGGGAAAAAAATGAAGCGCGATCCATTTTATTCTTGACAAAGAAGCGTAATTTTGATAAATCACATTACAATTTTACAGTGTCTGGGCCCGTCAGAAGTCGAGGCGGATTGGATTTGGTCAACGAGCCCTCTCGAGAGATCGGGAGGCTGTCCTGCTGAGATCCCGATGACCTCGGGAAGCTTGCGAAGCGGGCTGAGAAGGAGGTAAACAGGTTGCACGCACTAGGAACTCACCTGCTCTTGGAATTAAAGGATTGCAACCCCAAAACACTAGGCAGCCTAGAGTTTGTACGGGAAACATTAAAAAATGCAGCACTTGAGGCTAAAGCGACCATTGTTGAAGTCGCTTTCCACGAGTTCAGCCCCTTTGGCATCAGCGGGATGGTGGTCATCGCCGAATCCCACCTTGCCATCCACACCTGGCCGGAATACGGCTACGCCGCAGTCGACGTCTTCACCTGCGGGGACCTGATCGATCCCAGGGTCGCCGCAGACTACCTCATCGAGAAGTTCCAGTCAAAGAACCCCTCCATGGTTGAAATGAAGAGGGGGATCCTCGGCAACGAAAAGCTTCCGCATAAACCGGTACGTTCAGGGAGAATTGGTTTCAGCATGATAGAGCCCAAGAGCTACAAGTGGTTCATTGAGTACACGAGCCCTGACGAAGGGCATATCCACGGCATCAAGATGATCCACTACTGCCAGCCAGACCAAGTTCCAGAAGATGGAGATCATGGACAGCGGGAGCTATGGCCGGTGCCTCGTGCTCGACGGCAAGATGCAGTCGACCGTCACCGACGAGTTCATCTACCATGAGGGCCTGGTCCATCCGGCCATGCTTACGCATCCAAACCCGAAGCGGGTGTTCATCGTCGGCGGCGGCGAAGGAGCAACGCTCCGGGAAGTGCTCCGCCACAAGAGCGTCGAGTACTGCATGATGGTGGACATCGATCAGGAAGTTGTTGAAAAGTCGAAGGAACTGCTCCCCGAGTGGCACCAGGGGGCTTTTGACGACCCCCGGACCGACCTCCGGTACATGGATGCGCGCAAGTACCTCGAGGAAACCACCGACACCTATGACGTTATCATCATCGATATCTCCGAACCGGTTGAAGAAGGTCCGGCATACCTCCTGTTCACCCGCGAGTTCTACGAGATCGTGAAAGAGCGCTTAAGCCCGGACGGCACCATCTCGCTCCAGGCCGGCACCACCGCTCTGCACCAGCTCCTGAACTTCACGGCGGTCGACAAGACCCTGAACTCGGTATTCCCGGTCGTCGCGCCCTATGCGGTCTCGATCCCGTCCTTCGGCCTTCCCTGGGGCTTTACCCTGGCATCGAAGAACCTCGATCCCAGGAAGTTCACTCCGAAGGAACTGGACGAGATGATCAAGAAGCGGATCAAGGGCGAGAACCGGTACTACGACGGCATCACGAACCAGGGCATGTATTCTCTGCCGAAGCACATCCGCAAGGCCATGGCGGAAGAGACGAAGATCATCGAAGATAATGCACCGCTCTTCACCTATCATTAGCGGTCTGGCAGCAGACCTGTCCGCGGCATTGCGCCGCAGACCCACGACTTCACGGCGTACATTCCTGTACGCCTTATTCTTTTGGAGCGAGCACTGCTTCGAATTCCTTTTCTTTCGCGGGGTTCGAAGACTATACTGATAAAACACCATGACCCCCCCTCCCAATAAACCCGAGGACGAGCAGTTCCGCACCCCCCTGTTCGACGCCATGGTGAACCTTGCTGAAAGCCGCAAGGTCTCGTTCCATACGCCCGGGCATAAGAGCGGCAAAGGCATTGCCACCCGGTTCCGCAAGTTCGTGGGGCCGCGCGTCTTCTCCATCGACCTTACTACGCTCGACGAGGTCGATTCGCTCCAGAACCCCACGGGAGTCATCAAGGAAGCCCAGGAACTGGCTGCCAAGTCAGCAGGCGCCGACCGCTCCTTTTTCCTCGTGAACGGCACCACCGTCGGGAACCACGCCATGGTTGCCGCCACTACCGGGCCGGGGGACAAGGTCCTGATCGCCCGGAACTGCCACCGGTCCGTGCTTACGGGGCTGATCATGAGCGGGGCCCAGCCCATCTTCTTCCAGCCCCGATTCGACCGCGACCTCAAGCTGACCCTGAACGTGACCTTTGACACGGTCAAAGCAGCGGTTGACGCCAATCCCGGAGCACGTGCGCTGCTCATCACCAGCCCGAACTACTACGGCCTCTGCGCGGACATCGAAACGAATCATCTCCTACGCCCACGACAAGGGCCTGCTGGTGTTCGTGGACGAGGCGCACGGCCCGCACCTCAAGTTCCACCCCAAGCTCCCCAAATGCGCCTTAGAGGCCGGAGCGGACATGTGCGTCCAGTCCACGCACAAGATCGTGGGCGGCATGACCCAGGCGTCCATGCTTCACGCGAACGCCGGCAGGGTCAACCTGGACGATGTCACGAACACGCTGAAGCTCCTCCAGACCACGAGCCCGTCGTATATCCTGATGGCGTCTCTTGACCTGGCGCGCATGCAGATGGCCACGGAAGGCAAAAAGCTCCTGACCCGGACCATCAAGTTTGCCGAGGAAGCGCGCACCGAGATCAACAAGATACCGGGCATCACCTGTTTCACCAAGGACCAGGCAAAACAGGCAGGCATGCATGACATGGACGTGACCAAGCTGACCATCACCGTGGCGGACCTGGGATTATCGGGCTACCAGGTTTCCCAGATGCTGAACATCCGCTTCGGCATCCAGGTCGAGATGGCCGACCCGTTCCATGTGCTCGTTATCGTCTCTATCGGCGACCGCCAGGACGACCTGAACCGGCTGGTTGACGCGCTCAAGGTGATCTCCGCCGAGACGGGCCTGCAGGGCGCGCTGCTGCCGCTCGACAAGGTCCACCCGCCGGTGCTGGACAACCGCTTTGCCATGACCCCGCGCGACGCCTTCTATTCCGACAGCGAGCTCGTTGATGTGAACGATTCTGTCGGCAGGGTCTCGACCGAGATCGTGACCGTCTATCCTCCGGGCATCCCGCTCCTGGTCCCGGGAGAAGAGATCTCCCAGGACGCCTTGAACTACCTCCGGAACATGGCTGGCCTCGGCGCCATCATCGACGGACTGAACGAGAACAACACCCTCGTGCGCGTGGCGAAGGTATAGACAGCATTCACGTCATCAGGCTTCCCCCTCTCCTGCCAACCCGTGCGTAATTTCAAAGCCACGTATTATCCTGGCGCGGTACAATGCAAGGAAGAATCGGATAAGACAGGTTCTTAATTAAGGGAAACTTGACTACTTCCCTGGCGGATGGTGCAGGAGCGACACAGAGGGGGCGGTGAAGAAGGGCACGTCACAAGAGAATGATTCAGAACGCAAGAGAATGATTCAGAACGGCAGAGCTCTATTTATTCTGAAAAAGCATTTGGACACGGAAGGAGCGGATTAACAGCGGACAAATCATAAACAACGCACTCACCTATTGGGTGAAACATGTATCAGGAAAAAATCCGCCGTTATCCGACTTTTATCCGATTTGATCAGTGTCAAAGGATGTTTTTAGGTTTATCCGGTTTGCAGTACAGGATATTGACCTCATAGGCGATGCTTGCGTGGCCGACGGTATCGTTCGTTCCGTGACAAAAGATCTTTCCCTTGACTGTTTTCTTGCGGGAGTTTGCCAGGCCGTCCACCACCGGGGCAAGGTCATACCCGCCGTCCGTGCAGCCGTCCTGCAAACATTTTATGTGAAAGCTGGCGTAATTAGCCGGCAAAAAACTGAGCGTGCGTGTCATCAGGACCGGATGCAGGCCGCGCTGGTAATAGGTCATCTGCAGTTCGATGTTCGAAACCCCTGCATAGCGTTCGGAAACGAGTCCGGCTGCGGCCATGGCGGCCTGCTGCAGTTCCATCTTTTCCTTGTAGCTCTGTTTATACCGCATTTTTTCTCCTCAGTTTTTCACGCCTAAAACACAAAAAGCCACAAAGCGCCTTTCTTTGTGGCATGAGCTTCTTCTTATTGCCGATTTAACTATTGTATATAATGACACTTTACACGAGCAATAGCAACAGCTGTTTTGCCTCCAGGAACAGGGACAACCGTGCGTATTTTTACGGGGACTGATAAGACCGGAGGGTGTGAAGCCTGCGGGAAAGAAGGAATAAAAAAAGCAGGCCCTGACGAGCAGGGCCTGCTTCAAAGTTCAAGCAATAGCTTAGAGCTTTACAACGTTGGC
The DNA here is from genome assembly GCA_963836175.1 of Nitrospirota bacterium. GTDB lineage: Bacteria > Nitrospirota > UBA9217 > UBA9217 > UBA9217 > GWC2-56-14. The sequence continues at coordinate 10,936 of CAWIIS010000004.1, read as the reverse complement.
TGCTTTGGGGCCCTTGGGCGAGTCGACAACGTCGAACTGCACCGCTTGGCCTTCGGCCAACGACTTAAAGCCGCTGTCCTGAATGTCGCCAAAATGCACGAACACATCGCCGCCTTTTTCACGGGTAATGAAGCCAAAACCTTTGGCATCATTGAACCACTTTACCGTACCATTTTCCATGATGAGCTACCTCCTTCTCGTGAATTGAAGCGACGGACAAGGACAAAAAAAATAACCACAAAGTCGATCTGTCTTTGTGGTTTCCCTACAAGTACATCCGGAACTTCTGGAGTTAATCATGCCACGTTGGCACAAGGAAGTCAAGTGTTATTATTTGCCAGCGGGACAAATTTTTCGCATAAACAGCATCGACGCAAAGTTCCTAGTATTGCTTCTCGGGAAAGGATGTTGTTAAAAGAAGCTGCTTAAGATTCTGTTGCGCATTGATAAAGTTAGGATCCAGCTGCAATGCGGCCTGATATTCCCTGGCCGCCTCATAGGGCAAGTTTTTTGCTATATACAGATTGCCGAGATTGTTGTGCGCTTCAACATGGTTCGGATTGAGCTTTAAGACGGTTTGGTATTCATTAAAAGAATCGGCAAAACGACCTAATCGTTGATATACAACGCCAAGATTATTGTGGGCATCTTCATGGTCAGGTTTGATCCTTAATGTGGCTTGATATTCAAGGACTGAATCATTTAATAAACCAATCTGACTATAGAGTAAACCAAGAGTACAATGGGCCGTGGTCTGAATCCCAAAATTGTCAGGCGCGAGCGAAGCCGCAGACTGAAATGCATGAATGGCTTCCATAATACGATTTTTATTTTGATACGCGATACCCAGATTGATATACATGCGGCCTTTATGGCGAGCTTTATTCGTCGTGTCTTCCAAGAGCGTTATTTCATCATGCCATGCGTAATTTCTTGTAAAAGCTGCACAAGTAAATGCCGCTATCAGGGAGAGCCCGATAATCCTCTCTATCCATTGTATATAACGCGTTGTCATATTCATGAGGAACATGCGGGTTGAGGTAACTGCAATCTTATTTTGAACAATCGAATGCCGCGCATGGGCTACTATTGCACAGTGATTCTGATATGTCAACGTTCGACCTTTGATCTGGCACAGCTCCGTCCTGCGGAAGCAGCAGTGTTCTTTTGAATTGAAAAATATTTTTTCACATGCCATAATAGCGCGCATTCGGCAGGCTGACTAAAGGAGGGGAGTCGTCATGTTCTTTCAACCACTGCTCGGCCTCGCGGTGTTCACCGGGATCGCCTGGCTCATCAGCGAGAACAGAAAAAGCGTCAAGTATGCGACCGCGCTTATTGGTGTTGCGGTACAGCTCTGCATCGCGGCCATCCTTCTGTATATTCCCTTCTTCAAGAAATTCTTTCTTCTGCTGAATTCGGTCGTGCTGGCCCTTGAATCGGCGACCAAGGCAGGCACCTCCTTCGTGTTCGGGTATGTCGGCGGCGGCGCTCCCCCGTTCCTGCTGACCGACCCCGGGTCGAACTTCATCCTTGCGTTCCAGGCGCTTCCGCTCGTGCTCGTGATCGGGGCCTTGTCGGGCCTGCTCTTTTACTGGAGGGTCCTTCCCGTTATCGTGCGGTCCTTCTCGTTCCTTCTCCAGAAGACCATGAACATCGGCGGTGCGCTCGGCCTCGGCGCATCCACGACGATCTTCCTCGGCATGGTCGAAGCGCCGCTGCTGATCAAACCCTATCTCCGGAGCATGACCAGGAGCGAGCTCTTTTCGCTCATGACCGTCGGCATGGCCTGCATCGCCGGCACCGTCATGATCCTGTATGCGACTTTTCTGACACGGAGTGATCCCCGACCCGCTCGGCCATATTCTGATCGCGTCCTTCATCCATGTTGCAGCCGCGATCACGATCGCACGCATCATGGTGCCTGAGACCGGAGAGGAAACCTCGGGGAGCCTGGCGCCGCCGCAGACCGCTACCAGCTCCATGGACGCCGTGGTGAAGGGGACCATGGACGGACTGCACCTGCTGCTGAACATCATCGCCATGCTCGTGGTGATGGTCGCGCTGGTGTACCTGGCGAACCTGATCATCGGCCTGCTGCCGGATGCGGGCGGCAAACCGCTCACGCTCCAGCGGATCCTTGGCTTCGTCATGGCCCCGGTCGTCTGGCTCTTCGGCATTCCCTGGCCCCAGGCGCAGACCGCCGGCTACCTCATGGGCACCAAGACCATCCTGAACGAGCTGCTCGCGTTCCTCGACTGGCAAGGCTCCCCGCGGAAGCGCTGGACCCCCGGAGCCGCCTGATCATGACCTATGCGCTCTCCAGCTTTGCCAACTTCGGCAGCCTCGGCATCCTGATCGGCGGGCTCGGCAGCCTGGCGCCGGAGCGGCGCGACGAGATCGTGGGGCTCGGCATGAAAGCGCTGGTGGCCGGCACGCTCGCGACCTGCATGACCGGCGCGGTGATCGGGATATTTACGTAGTCATGGCAGGTAATTCTGCCTCAGGTGTTTCCGGTTTCGACTGATACCCTTCAATCTTCTTATCTGGTATAATCAAGTATGCGTTCAACGAACTATCGCGGCAGGTTCTTCAAGGGTGTTCCCCTTTTCCTGCGCGTGCTCATGAGCTACAAGCTCCTGGGGCTCAGGAACTTCTTCGCCTCTCCGCCGCCTCAGACAGGAGCGGCTCAAGCGGCTTCATGCAAAGAATGCCATCCTGCTCCGGGAGCGCATGATCGAGATGCGCGGCGTGCTGATCAAGATCGGCCAGTTCCTGTCCTCGCGCGTCGACATCCTGCCCGAAGAGTACACGAACGAGCTCTCGAAGCTCCAGGACCAGGTGCCGCCCGCGCCGTTCACGCGATATCGCCCAGCGGGTCACCGAGGAACTGGGGCCCATGGACGAGGTCTTTTCGTCCTTTGACGAGATGCCCATCGCCTCCGCCTCGCTCGGCCAGGTGCACCGCGCCTGCCTGCGCGACGGCGACTGCATCGTGGTCAAGGTCCAGTATCCCGGCATCGAGGAGGTGATCGCCGCGGACATCCGGACCCTCAAGTTCGTCATCCGCATCCTGCGCGTTCTTTACCGCCATATCAATCTCGACGTGATCTATTCCGAGTTCTCGCGCATCGTATCCTGGAGGAGCTGGACTATCTCCAGGAAGGCAAGAACGCCGAGACCTTTGCCCGGAACTTCGCCGACGACCCGAAGATCAGGATCCCGCATCGTCTACTGGCCCTTCACCACGTCCAAGGTCCTGACGCTCGAATATCTCGAGGGCATCAAGATCACGGACTTCGACGAGATCGACCGGCAGGGCATCGACCGGAAGGAGGTGGCGCGCATCCTTGCCGAGGCCTATGCCCAGATGTTCTTCAGCGACGGCCTGTTCCACGGCGATCCCCACCCCGGCAACATCTTCGTCACGCCCGGGCCGGAGGTCATCCTGGTGGACTTCGGCATGGTGGACCGCATCTCGGCGCCGAAGCGCGACGGGCTGCGGCGCGCCTTCAGCGCTGTCGTGGACCGCGACAGCCTGGGGACTCGTCCGCGCGCTGGTGGACATGGGGTTCATTCCGCTCACCCAGCGACATCCAGCCGCTCGTCCAGTTCGTTGACCGCATCCTCCAGAAGTACCGGGACATCTCGCCATCGGAGTTCAAGGCCATGGACATCGAGGAGATCGGCAACGACATCATGGAGGCGCTTCGGCTGAGCCCGTCGATCCAGATCCCGAACGACTTCATCCTGTTCGGCAGGGTGGTCGGCATGCTGAACGGCCTCGGTTCGCAGCTCGATCCGGAAACGAACATCATCGAGATCGCGGCGCCCTTCGCCAAACGGTTCATTACGGCGGAGAAATATTCCGCTGCCGGGATCCTGCGGCAGACAGGCACGTCCGTCCGCGCGCTCGGCAAACTGCCGAAGCTCCTTGCGGACTTTCTGGTGACGACGGGCCGGGGAGAGACGCGCGTAGAGATCACCTCAGAGGATGTCGTGCGCGAGCTCCGCAACATTTATCGCATCGGCAAGGGGTTCATCCTTGCCATGCTGACGACCGGGCTCGGCGCAGGCGCCCTACTCCTGCGCCTCAACCATTATCCGGTAGAAAGCGCCTGGACCGCTGTTGGAGCGGGCGTCCTGTTTGTCTGGCTGCTGCTGGTGATGAGAAGATCTTAAGGGAAGGACAATCCTGAAAAGAGCATGTGGCGAGGAAACAGGGGTTTACTTTTGACAACAAGGGCTGATTTCTATGTGGCTTCTGTGCTTTATGTGGCTAACTGCCGTTTACAGGATTCTCGCTTGACCAAACATACCCGCCTCGTATCCGCACCAATCCGTGACAACCGCCGCTAGCAGGTCCATGCTTTGGCAGAGGGGATGTCGTGTTCGGTCCGGATGTCCGCCGATACCGATGAGGGCGGCCACTACCTCCTTTTCAGATACTCTTCCATGATCGCCGCGCCCGCGCTCGTTCCGATGCGTTCCGCTCCCGCCTCGACAAGCGTGGTCAGCGCTGCCAGGTCCTTGATCCCGCCCGAGGCTTTGATGCGGCACTGGGAGCCGACAGCTTTGCGCATGAGCAGCAGGTCCTCGATTGTTGCGCCGCGGGGACCGAAGCCAGTCGAAGTCTTGACGAATTCGGCTCCGGCTCCTGCCGCGATTTGGCAGGTGCGGGTGATCTCCTCCGGCGTGAGCAGGCCGGTCTCGATGATGATCTTATGGACCTTCTGGGGGGTGAGGGCGAGGACGTTTTTGATGTCGATCTCGACAAAGTCGAACTTGCCGGATTTTATCATGCCGATGTTCGCGACGATGTCGAGTTCGGCCGCGCCGTTCTTCATCGACTCCATGGCCTCGACGATTTTGACCGTTGTGGTCGATGCGCCGTGCGGGAATCCCACGACAGCGCAGACCTTGATAAGCGAGCCGTTCAGCAGTTCCTTGGCGCGGGCAACATAGGAGCTGCTCACCACAACGCAGGTAAATCCGTACTTCCTTGCCTCGGCGCAGGTTCGTTCAAGGTCGCTCAGCGTTGCGTCGGGCCTCACCAGGGTGTGGTCGATGAGCTGGGCTAGCTGGTTTGCATCGGTATACATCTCCGGACCTCCCTGGTATACGCCTGGCTCAGCAGGGCGGTGACCGGTCCCGGCTTGCCCGTTCCGATGATTTTGCGGCCGATCCTGGTTACGGGCATGACTTCCATGGTGGTGTTGGTGATAAAACATTCATCAGCAGCCAGAAAATCCCGCGGTTTGAGCAGTGTTTCTTTGACCGGGATATGCTTCTTTTTCGCCAGGCGGAGGACCAAATCGCGCGTTACGCCCTTGAGGATGCCGGTCTTAACGTGTGGCGTGTACAAGATGCCTTTTTTGACCATGACGATGTTGCTGATGGTCCCTTCTGCAACATAGCCCTGCCAGTTCAGCATGATCCCTTCATAGGCTCCGGTTTTGATCGCTTCGATCTTGGCCAGGATATTGTTCAGGAAATTGGTCCCCTTGATCGAGGGATCGAGAGCAAGCGGGTGGTTGCGCCGCGTTTTCACGATGGCTACACGGACGCCCCGTTCGTAGTATTCAGCGGGATATTCGTGAAAGGGTTTAACCGTGATCACCATGGTCGGAGCCACGCACAGTGCTGGATCGAGCCCGATCTCGCCTGGTCCCCGGGAAATGTGGAGGCGGACATATGCGTCCATCAGCTTGTTTATTACCAGCGTTTCCTGCAGCGCATCTTCGATCTTTTCAAGGGGTAACGGAAGCCTAAGGGATATGGCTGCTGCCGAGTGCTTTAACCGGGCAAGGTGTTTTTTGAGCAGAAAAATGGCCCCCCCATAGGCGCGCATTGTCTCATAGATGCCGTCGCCGTAAAGAAAGCCATGGTCGAAGATGGAAACAAGGGCCTTTTCCCGGGAAACAAAATGACCATCCAAGTATACGATCATTTCGGAAAAGTATCATTAATGACGGGGGGTGTCAAGAAGAACCATTGCGGAATTCGGATTGCGGATTGCCCCGTGGGATACCGAGGACAGGCGGAATGGCAAGCCGGAGGGCACAGCAGGGGCAGACGTCAGGGGGCAGTCCAGTGCAGCCATCGTACAATGGCGGGAAGCAGCTTTCTTGGCGCTGTTCTGAGGCTCAGGGTCGTGAGCCTGTTCAGCATGCCGTGAACAGCCAGGACCTTTCCCTTCATCATGGCGTCGTAACCGTAGCGCGCCACGTCAGCCGCCGCCGCGGGTCTCAAATACCTGAAGAGCCTTGATCGTTCGACCCCAGCGGTCGAAGCCCAGCCCGTGGCTGTGGGACCTGGGCAGAGGACCGTAACCGTGACGCCGGTCCCCTGCAGTTCGCAGGCAAGTGCCTCTGAAAAAGAGAGTACATATGCTTTTGAAGCATAATAGACCGCCATGAACGGCCCGGGGAGGAATGCTGCAGTGGACGCCACATTCATGATCCTGCCGCTTTTGCGCGCGACCATGCCCTGTGCAAAGAGCTTGGTCAGGTGCGTAAGCGCCGTGATATTGACGGCGATCATGTGAGATTCGCTCTGCCAGTCCCGGTCAACGAATGCGCCATGGCCGCCGAAGCCCGCATTGTTGATCAGGATGTCCACCGTGATCTGCGCTTTTTCAAGTTCTTCATAGAGATGGTCTGCGGCGCCGGGAAGGGACAGGTCCTTGGGAAGGACCATTATCTTCACGGGAGCAATGGCCTCGAGCTCTTTTTTTATCTCGGAAAGCTTCTTTTCACTTCGCGCGACCAGAACCAGGGTGCTGCAGTCCTTTGCAAGCAGTTTGGCGAATTCATATCCTATGCCGCCGGATGCGCCGGTGATGAGTGCGGTCGCCTTATGCAAGAGGTTCACCTTTCCCGCAGGTCCAGCAATTCGCCACGCAGGATTGTGACCGCCTGTCCACTGAGCATGACGCGGTCACCCTGCACGGCAAGGCGCACGATGCCGCCGCGCGCGGAAGCCTGGTAGGCATTGAAGGAGTCCTTCTTGAGTCGTTTTTGCCAGTAGGGGCCGAGGCAGCAGTGAGCTGAGCCGGTGACCGGGTCCTCGTTGATCCCGACAGCCGGCGCAAAGAAACGGGAGACAAAGTCATAGTCCTTCGAATCGGACGGCGACGTCACGATCACACCGCGGGCAGGGATTGTTTTGAGCAAAGCGAGGTCAGGCCTCAGATTGCGAAGCACTTCTTCCGACTCAAGCTCCAGCAGATAATCAAAACGGTTTTTGCCAATGTAGACCGGTGTCGCGCCGAGAGCGGTGGTCAAGGCAGGAGGGGCTATGGCCGGCTTCTGCACTTCAGCGGGGAAGTTCATTTCTATCCATCCCTCGACTCTGGCCGCAGACAAAAGCCCGCTGCGGGTGTGAAAGCGCGCTGTTTCCTTTTTGTCAAGGATCTCCTCTTCCCACAGCACATGGGCGCTTGCCAGGGTTGCGTGGCCGCAGAGGTCCACTTCGACCTCAGGCGTGAACCAGCGCAGATCAAAACCATCAGCGCGTCTCATCAGAAATGCGGTCTCGGACAGGTTCATTTCGCGCGCCACCTGCTGCATCCAGGCGTCATCGCGCGGCGCGTCGAGGAGGCAGACCGCGGCTGGATTGCCGGAAAAGGCGCGGTCGGTGAAGGCGTCGACATGAACGATGGGGAGGGTCATTGATCTGGACATATGATGTCATTTCTAGCTGGGCGAAATATAAAACAGGCAAAAGGACCTTTGACACGGATCAGGGCGGATTAAATTATGAAAAATCCGGATAAGGCCTTGCTGTATCCGCCGCTATCATAGCTTTTATCAGCCTCTTCCGTGTCAAAGATTTTTTGTAAGCGTACACCTAGACCTTACCCAGTTTCTTTAAGAACCCGTACATGTCGAATCCGGCGCTTATCAGCTCCCTGGTGCGGTCCATCTTTTTCTTTTCCCGGATGCTCGTTTTTCCCATGCGGAGCTCGATCTTGTTGATGGCGCTGAAGGTATCGTCCGGCACGGACAGGATGGGGACGCCCCGCGCCTGTGCTTTGCCGAGCACCACTTCGTTGGTCTGGAATCCGCCGGTCAGGATGATGCACTTGGTCGAGGTCTCCAGAGCGGCAAGCTGGATATCGGAGCGGTGGGCGCCGGTGATCACGGCCTTGTTCGGCGTTCTGCGGAAATAGTTGAGCGCGCTGTCCACATCCATGGCGCCGATGAGAAAATTCTCCACGAACTCATCGAGCTTGTCCTCGCAGCAGAGCACCTTGCCGTTCAGGATCTCGTTCAGCTGGGCCACGGTCGTGGACTCCAGGAACTTGTCCCTGGGGATCACGCCGAAGACCGGCACGCCTTTTTGTTCCAGGAACGGCTTCACGGTCTCTTTGATATGGTCCAGCATGGCTGCGCGGTATCTTGTTCAGCACGCCGCCCGCGAAGCGGTCTCCCAGGAGGGTGCGCGCGCCGAAGAGCGCGTCGACCGAATCATCGCCGCGCCAGGGTTCGACCATGAGCACCTGCGCCTTTATTGCGGCCGAAAGGGAGAGCGTATCGAGCCCGAGAAGCGAACCGTCAAAAAAGTCGCTGCCGCCGCAGAGGATGACGAAGTCCTTCTTCTTGAGTGACTTGAATGCCGTGAGGACATCCTTTTGCGTGTCCTTGATCTTCCCCTGATACAGCAGCGTCTGGTTCTCGTAGGTCTGCATAAAAGGAGTGATCGTTTCGAGCGGTTCGTCCAGCTCCAGGACCTCCTTGATGAACAGGGCGTCGGCATCATAGACACTGGCGCCCGATTTTACCGGCACGGTCCCGATGGGCTTCATGAACCCGACCGTGTGGCCCATTTCCCTGAGCTTCATGGCAAGGCCAAGGGAGAGGAACGTTCTGCCGGCATAGCCGGTGTTGGATGCTACCAAGATGGGAACCATACTTCCTCCTGTAATTTCGGATTGCGGATTTCGGATTGCGGAATTGAACTGCGATGCCGATCACCGTCAATCTGTGATATTGCTATAATGTTTCTGTTCGTGCTCAGTCGCTGTCGTACAATCCGAAATCCGCAATCCGAAATCCGCAATTGAATCATTGTTTAAAAATTATTCTCGCATCCAGCGCCACGGCGCCCTCTTCCATCACCACCAGCGGGTTCACGTCCAGCTCCTGGATCTCGGGGAAGTCGGACACGAGGCACGAGAGGTTCACGATGTAGCTTGCGATGGCGTCGATGTCCGCCGGCCGCTCGCCCCGGGCGCCGCGGAGCAGCGCCGCGGTCCTGATCTCGTTCACCATGGCCACGGCATCGCGCCGCGCCACGGGCACGATCCGGAAGGACACGTCCTTCAGCACCTCGACATAGATGCCGCCCAGGCCGAACATGATCATGTGGCCGAAGGTGCGGTCATAGGTCACGCCGAGGATCACTTCCTTGCCGCCTTTGACCATTTCGGAGATCATCACGCCCTTGATAAAGGCATCGCGCATGATGCGCCGGGCGTTGGTCGTGATGTCCGTGAAGGCGTCCTCCGCTTCCTGCGGCGGTCTTGACGTTCACGCGCACGCCGCCCACGTCGGTCTTGTGCAGGATGTCGGGGGACAGATATCTTCATCACCACCGGGAACCCGATCCGCGGCGGCCTGCTCGGCCGCTTCACGCGAGGTCCTGGCGAGCGCGCGCTTCGGGAACTGGAACCCGTAGTAGGTGAGGATCTGCATCGCCTCTTCCTCGCCGACCTGGTAGATGCCCTGCTTCAGGATGGAGGAGACGGTCTCGGCGGCGGCATCGAAATTATACCAGCAGGTGGACAGCTCCTCCGGGACGACGTTCTTCCAGGCATGCTGGTCCGACAAGCCTTTTGAAGGCCTTGACCGCCAGCTCGGGGTAGGAGAAGTTCGGGATCGACGCGTCCTTCAGCTTGTCGATGGCCGGCCGCACCCGCTTTTCCCCCATGAAGGACGTGATGATCGGCTTGTCCGTGGTCTGCGCCGTCCGTGATGACCGCGTCGGCGGTCTTCTCCATGTCCGTCATGGCCTGGGGCGTCAGGATCACGAGGATGCCGTCCACGTTCGGGTCCTTGGCCGCCTGTTCGAGCACGGCCGCATAGCGCTCCGACGTGGCGTCGCCGATCACGTCCACGGGATTGAAGACCGTGGCGTTCGGCGGCAGCTTCTGCGCCATGGCCGTCGATGCTCTCCCTGGTCATGTGCGGAAGCTGCGACGCCGAGCCGCTCGGCCGTATCCGCCGCGATGATGCCCGGGCCGCCGGCGTTCGTGATCACGAGCAGGCCGTTCCCGGCCGGGATCTTGCCTTCGGAAAAGGCCATGGCCGTATCGAAGAGGTCCTGCACGCCCTGGGCCCGCATCACGCCGGTCTGCTTGAAGGCGGCGTCGAAGGCAACGTCGGAGCCGGCAAGGGCGCCGGTGTGGGACGAGGCCGCCCGCGCGCCGGCCTCGGTGCCGCCGGACTTGAGCAGGACGATGGGCTTGACCTTCGTCGCCTTTTGACGCGATCTCCATGAACCGCTTGCCGTCCACCACGTCCTCGATATAGCCGAGGATGAGGCTTGTTTCAGGATCGTTCATGAAGTACTCGATGAAGTCGATCTCCGACAGGTCGGCCTTGTTCCCGAGGCTGATGAACTTCGAGAACCCGACCTCGTTTCCGATGGCCCAGTCCATGATGGCGATGCCCATGGCGCCGGACTGGGAGAAAAAGCCGATCGTGCCCTTGGGCAGCATGTCCGCGGCAAAGGTGGCGTTCATGTCGTTCGCGGTATTGATGAGCCCCAGGCAGTTCGGCCCCAGGATGCGGATGTTCCGTTCTCTCGCGATCCTGTTCAGCTCCTCCTCAAGCAGCGTTCCTTCCTTGCCCGCTTCCTTGAACCCTGCGCTGATGACGACAGCCGACCTGATTCCTGCCGCAGCGCATTCCCGGAGCGACGCGGGCACGAA
>CAWIIS010000003.1:0-493714 GCA_963836175.1 Nitrospirota bacterium | reverse complement strand
CCGGAGCAAATGGAGTATATGGTACTATGTCTTGTGGTTTTACTTTAAGAAAACGCTGTGCTCGAACTTGTAATGTTTGAGCATCCTCTTGTTGAAGCGCGTCTTCTACAAATATCTGACCTATGTCTTTATTTGAAATCATATTTTAACAAGTTATTCTAAGTCTTCTGGATAACTCCACCAATAAATTATTCTTTTGTGATACCATGCTGTAACAATGCTTTGTTATCCATACAAATTATGGTCTTACCGACCTCTCAAGGGTGACTTACATTGTTGATATAAAAGTATAATAGTCTCTTGACGACCTATTGCAACAATTTATTTTATCTTTCTGTATATCATGTCAATGTAAGATAATCCGGAAACTGAAGGATTCCGAGACGCATCGCGCGGTCGTTGCAGCGGAGAGGGCTTGGCAATCCGGCCGCCCCGCCCCGAGCAGCACCGAAGGAGGCGAAGCGCCGGTAACACGCCGACAAGGATTCATGGCCGCCTCGACCGAGCGCCCTCGGGACGATGCGCACGCCCGCCGCATCGAGCTTCCTGAGCTCGGTGAGGAATCCGAGACCGGGACCACGGCGTTCGCCTCGCGGCCGGCTTCGCCTGCGACGCTGTGCGTACGGCGGTGAGCCTCGCGACCGCAGCGGCAAGAAAGCCGTGCGGCACGCTCAGCAGCCTAGAAGCTGGCCGTGCCCCTCGCGGCGAAGCGCTGCGCTTTCGACCGCACGCCCTGGGTGACCAGGCGCTCGAGGGCCGTGAGGATGGAGCCGCGGCGGAAGTCGAGCGGCCTTGATCCGGCGGATTCCGAGCGCGAGGTGTCGTGCGGGCGGCGACCATGCGAGCGCAGCCTGATCCAGCTTCGCGAGCTACGCCGAGAATCCGGTTCGTCGCACGCAGCGCTCGACACGCCATCGAAAAGCAGGTCGTCGAGGGCGCGGCGTAGCGGAACGGGGTTCCAACGACGTCCTTGGGCAGGATCACGGCCGACGTAGGATTCGAGGTAGGCGGCCAGATCGGCGTCGGCGGCGGGCATCGGCCCGTCCGGGCACCGGCCAGATGCGGTCGCCTTCCTGGTCGTTCACGGCGATGCTCTTGCCGTCCGGGGCGAGGATCAGGTCGAAGGCGACCAGACCGGCGCGGTGCATCGCCAAGAGCTTCCTCCGGCGACCAGATGCGCAGCATCATCAGACGGCAGCAGCAGCCCTTCCGGCTGAACACCGGCGTCGAACAGGCCGCCGTCGTAATCGAGGCGGAATCGAGCAGCCGACGCCGAATCCCAGACGCGGGCGCTGGCGTCGTTGCTCGCGGTCACGAGCCGCTTGCCCGTGGGGACAGCTCTGCCGTGTAGACGCTCCCGACGTGGACCACGAGTGGTCGCCAGGTCCCGGTCGCCAGGTCCAGAATCCGGCCCGTGGTGCTCGCGCGACACAGTCACCAGGCGCTTGCCGTCCGCATACCCAGCAGGTTCCAGACCGTGTCGGTATGGCCGCGCAGCCTGCGGAGCGGCCGCGCCGGCGCTCCAGCCGCACCACCCGGTCTTGCCCGGCTGGCCAGCCATGCATCGGGGCACCAGCTCGACCCCAATCACCGGCGCGTCCTGATGATGGAGCGGCTGAATCGGGCGCATGGCTCGCCCGGGTGCCGAGGCCAATCGCACCGTGGCGCTGCCGACGACGACGCTGCCATCGGGCTGCGGCAGCAAGAGCGCGGCCTTGTAGCGGCGGAGGCCGGGGTGGTCGTCGGCGAGCCGGCCTGGAATCCGGGTCAATCGCATCAGGCTCCGCGGGTGATCAGCGTCCGGCTTCCCGGCAGGTAGACCATCTCGTCGGGAGGGGCCTTGCAGACGCCAGGCGACGGCCGATGCCGGTCGCCAGGTTCCATTCCCGGACGGAAGCCGTAGTAAGTGAGCTTCGCCAGCCACTGGCCATCGTCGGAGAAGACCACATAGTTCGGCTGCCGGTGTGGCCGACCAGTAATCGATGCTCCTCCTGCGCGACCTCCCGTCCCCTGACCGTCACGTCCTCAGCTGGTCGCCGGCGAGGCTGTCGCCGAGGAACTCCATGGTGACGATGGCATCGCGGTAGCCGGGCAGCGTCTTCGCCTGTCCGGTGGCGAGCTCCCACAGCCGCAGTCCGCCGTCGGAGTCGCCGCTGGCCAGCCAGCGTCCATCCGGGCGACACGGCCATCATCCAGATGGGCGCCTCATCTTCCAATCCATTGCTCGCTCTTGCCGTAGATCCAGATGCCGGGAGTCGCTAGTTGCAGTGCACTGCCGGCTGATCGCCAACGCTGATCGACGGTGAAGTTCCGATCGCGCGCACGTCCCCCTGGTGTCCGGCCAGGCGGCGCTCGCGGCCGCTGGCCAATCCCAGACGTGAATGAAGGCGTCGCTGCCGGCGGTCGCCGGGGACCTGCAATCGGCGGTGAAGGCGTACGACGTGATGGCGCCCTTGCCGGCATGCTCCAGCCCGGCGGACGGTCCACCGCGGCATCGAACAGCCAGACCGAGCCGTCGTAGCAGCCGGCGAACAGCCAGCGTCCATCGTCGGAGAAGGCGAGGGTCGACGCCGTCGGAGACCGTGGCCAGGGTCTCGGCGGCGCCGGTCGCGGGGTTCCACAGGGCGACGCGCGGCGTGCCGTCGCCGATGGCGTCGAGATCGCCCGTGCGGGTGGTGGCGAAGGCGCGGGCACCGGCCGGGGCGTCGAGCGACTGGACCTCGCCGGTGCTGGTGTCCCAGACGCAAACTGCCGTCGCGGTTGAAGGATGGACCCGACCGCCGACGGGGCCGAAGCCGTACAGGCAATCGTCGTGCTTGCCGACTCGCGGGCCTTGCCGGTCGTGAGGTCCGACCCGCACGTGCTCGCCGACGTCGCCGCAGCAGCCCCCCGGGGACGAAGGCCAGGCCGACCACGCCGGTGCGGATGTCGACGAAGACATGGCGCGAGAAATCCCCCGCGCGACCGCCTCCGCGAGGATGCGGCGGGCCCTTCGCTGCAGGGTCCGCTCGCTCACGGGGAGCTGCTCGAGCCAGGCCAGCGCCTCGGTCGGGTCGCGGAAGAGCGCGCCGCGGGCGTTCGACAGCAAGAGGTCGTGCTGTCGATGGCCTCGAGGCGCGCCTGCTCCTCGGCCCCGCGCGCCTGCTCCGCGGCCCCGCGGGCCTGCTCGGCCTCGCCGCGCTGCTGCTCGGCGACGGCGCGGCCCCCGGCTGATCTCGTACTCGGCGACGACGCGGGAGCTCACACGGCGAGCACGGCGACGGCGGCGAGCGCGACGCCGGCGACCGCGACCGCGGCGCGGTGGCGGCGCAGCCAGCGCGCGAGCAGCTCGCGCGGCGGAGTAGCGGTGCGCGCCGACCAGCTGGCCGGTCTGGAAGCGCTCGCAGATCCTCGGCCAGCTCGCGCGCCGTCGGGTAGCGGCTCGGCGGGACCGCGGCGCCATCGCCTTGCCGACGATCGCGAGCAGATCGGGCGGCACGCCGCGCGCCGCTCGGCGAGCGGCGGCGGCGGTCCGCGCGACCGCGACGCGCGCGACGGCGTCGACCTGTCGGCGCCGGTACGGGCGGCTCGCCGGCGAGCAGGTGGTAGAGCATCGCGCCGAGCGCGTAGACGTCGGCGCGCTCGTCGACGGCCTCGCCGCGCGCCTGCTCGGGCGGCATGTAGGCCGGCGTGCCCATCACCGCGCCGGCCACCGTCCGTCGGCGCCCGCTGCGGTCGACGCCGGCTCCGCGGCCGGCGCGCGGCCGGCGCGTCGCCTCGCGCGTCGTCGGCCGCGCGAGGTCCTTGGCCAGGCCCCAGTCGATGACGACGGTCTCGCCGAACGTCGCCGACCAGGACGTTGGCCGGCTTGAGGTCGCGGTGGATGACGCGCTGGCTGTGCGCGTAGGCGATCGCCTCGGCGACCGCGATCACGTGGGGCAGCAGCGCGAGCCGCGTCGTCGAGCGTCGCGCGCCTCGGCGATGACGCCGCTCGAGCGAGCGGCCCGTCGACCAGCTTCATCGCGTAGAACGGCTCGCCGTCCGGCCAGCGCCCGGCCTCGTAGACCGGCACGATCGCCGGGTGCTGCAGGCGCGCGGTGATCCAGCGCCTCGCGCTCGAACGCGCGGCGCGCGTGCGTCCGGGTCGCGCGCAGGAGCTCCTTGACCGCGACCGGGCGGCCGAGCTGCTTTCGTGGGCCGCGACGCACCCGGCCCATGCCGCCGCGGCCATCTCGCCTTCAATCTCGTAGCGCGCCCGCTGCGGGCCGCTGAGCTGCGCGGCGACCGGGGCGGTCGAGCCGGCGCGCGCCAGCGCCGCGCCGGCTGCGCCCGGCGTCGCCGGCGACCGCGGTGTCGCCGCGGCATGGCCCGGCCCCGGCGGCGCCGGTTCGCGAAGGCCTCGGCAGCCCCGGTGCCCGTGACCGTGGCATCCGCGCCTCGCGTCGGTCATCAGGCTGTCCGGGTCATCGGACGACGAGGCCGTTCCTGCCGCTGCCGACTCGCTGAGCAGCCCGGCCCGGTCCGGCCGGCGTCGGCGTCGCGGTCGCGGTCGCGGTCGCGGTCGGGGTCGGGTCGGGGTCGCCTCGCCCTCCTCCGGCGGATCGCTGCTCACGGTGCAGAGCATACCCTCCCGGCAGTTCGACCACAGCCCCGACGACGTTTGCCGCCCCGGCCCTACGTGCAGCCACCGAGGTCGGGCCTACGTCAAGTACACCGTATCCGCAGCACAGCCCGCGCCGGGACTCGATGGTTTGCCGAGAGATGTTCGAAGAACTGGTCTCGACCAGGTGGGGATTCGGAAACGTCTCGCAAGGGAGGGGCGCCCCATGAATATCAATCTGCAGCAGCCGCCGGAGGGGTGATGACTGCCTTCCCTCGTGCACAGGCTGATTGAAGATCGTTTTGATTGCAATACCCAAGACGATCGCTCCCCAAAAAATTGACAAGTCCAGCTTGCCGAGGAATTGGCGTCAGTATCCACCGTTTTTTAAATTGTCGGATATCGGTACTCAATGGGCAGCAAGCATGAAAAGTCTTTTACTGCAGGTGCCATCAGCTGTTGTTCCGGAAGAGTTCAATATGCTCATCAACCCGGCACATCCGGATATGAAGTACGTTAAGATTACCAAAATAGAAGATTTTCAGTTTGACAAACGACTGGATCCATCAGATAATCCAATAAAATGATAAAACCCGCGGATTGCAGCCTTCGTAACGTGGACCTCTTAGGGTCTTGCGGCTTGACATTGCAGCGTTCTAATCTTAATTCCTCCCAGCGCGTGATTGAAACGCATTAACACCTTTTCAAATAATCCTCGGTCACGACATCAAAGCCCATAGAAGCACAACTCTCTTAGGGTCACTCTTAGGGTCAGGTCTCTTTTGTTGCAATATGTCCCGGTTTCTGCTAAGCTCACCCCATGTCACGCCCTCTCCGCATAGAATACGCAGGTGCTGTCTACCATGTCACTTCCCGCGGGAATGAGAGGAAGCCTGTCTTTAAGGATGATCATGATCGGGAAGTTTTTCTGAATACTCTTCAGCACGTCAACAAACGGTACAATTGGAACTGTCACGCCTATTGCCTCATGACCAACCATTACCATCTTCTCATCGAGACTCCCGAGGGCAATCTGTCCCTCGGCATGCGGCAGCTCAATGGCGTCTACACGCAGCTGTTCAACAAATATCACGGCAGGAACGGACACTTGTTTCAAGGTCGCTACAAGGCGATACTGATCCAGAAAGACAGCCATCTTCTGGAAGTATGCCGATATGTTGTCCTGAATCCAGTGCGAGCCAGGATGGTTGATGGACCGGAGCTCTGGAAGTGGTCCAGTTATCTGGCCACAGCGGGTCAAGCGAAGTCCCACCCTTGCCTAACTACGGATTGGGTGCTTGGGCAGTTCAGTGGAAAGCGTGGAAAAACGGAAAGCGAGTATCGGCAATTCGTCAAATGGGGGATCGGGCAAGACACGCTCTGGACAGCGGTGAGGGGGCAGGCGCTCCTGGGCGAGGATGACTTTGTAGAGACGTTGGTGGATCATCTCAGGAAACACCAGGATATCCCTGAAATTCCTCGGAGCCAGCGATACTCAACGCGGCCCGCATTGTCAAAGCTGTTGCCTGAATCGATAAACGCGGATCTGCGAAGGCTGAAGAAGAAACTGATGGAAGCGGTAGAGAAGTACGGCTATCATCAAAGTCAGCTTGCACGACATCTAGCAGTCCACCGATCGACGATAAGCCGATGGTTGCGTGAATATGAGAATGCAACAAAAGAGACCTGACCCTTAAAAGGTTCTACCTTAAAAGGTTTGAACAAATGGAATACAGAAGGAAAACCCACAATGTCGGTCACGACCAAACTCACCCTTACTGATAATCTGCCACTTACCTGTTCACGTTCAGGCACCTGCTGTCATGGCAAAACTGTCAGGCTGAACCCGTGGGAACTGGCGTGTCTGGCTGAAGCAAAAGGACTGACCCCGAGGGCGTTTCGTGATCGTTACTGCGATTTTGGCGGCATCCATTTGCGTTTTGATGGTGCACCCGGCTGGAGACAGCAGCCGGCGTGCAGCCAGTATGTACCTGATTTTGGATGCAGCGTGCATTTGGGGCGCCCATTGGCCTGCCGGTTATATCCTCTTGGCCGCCAAAGGCAGGGCGAGGAACTGCACTACATGTACCAAGGGAGTGATTTACCCTGTATGGAAGGGTGTCCGGAAGTTTTAGATTTACCTCAATTGAGTGTCGCCGCCTACATTGAAGGACAGGCCACGAAGCGCTTCGAAGTTGCTCAGGATGAGTATCTCGAACTGATGCAAAATTTAGCTGATAGCGCTTTCGCCCTTCTGCTGGAAAGTGGTTTGGCCGAATCGGGTGACCGGCAGACATTGCGTCTCTGGCGAGAGATGGGTAGAGAAGAGCCCGAACAATTGCAGGACCGGCTTGGTCCCGAGTGGATCGACCTGCTGATGCTCCCTGAGTTAACGGATGGCTTAAATGATTCCATAGCTTTTTCCCGCCAGCATCACGATCTACTCCTCTTGAAAGCTCAAGAATCATTTGGCACACTGGACAATGTCACCGATTTCTGCAAAGCATCGGAATTATTGATGGGACTGGCGCTGCACCTTGGCCGTGGTCTGGGCGCAAATCCTGCCGAACTGGCCGAACACTGGATCAAGACTGCAAAAGAACATGGGGCGCTTGACTAGCGGCATCCAGACGTGGAGTAGGGATAGCAGTAGGTGTTTTTTTGTTATCCTATAAATCATTCAGAGCGCGATGCTCCGCCATCCCTTATTCAAAAAGCCAAAATTAAAGGCCGGAGAGATCGCCTCTCCGGCCTGAATGGTTGCATCGGTTCTTCGTTCCCGAGGCCATCAGGCCGCCTTCGTTCCCGCCGTGCGGAACACGATGACTGCGAAGATCGCCAGCGCGGCAAAGGAGATCACGGAACCGATTCCCGCTCCGGCCTCGGCTGCTGAAACACCCTGGGCCTTCAGCACGAGGCTCAGGGCGAGTACAATCAGGCCGATATTGGCTGTCCAGAAATGGAACCTTGCCAGCGCTGTTGTCGCGGCCCCGGGAACCAGCTGATAGTACATCGCGCAGAGACCGAGAGTCACCCACCCGAGCAGGCTCAGATGGGAATGCACGGACATGAGCGAGAGCTGATGCGCTGCGCCCATGTACACCCCCAGCGTCAACCCAGCGTGGTACACAACGAATAGAGTTTACTGCTTGTGCTGCCTGGCTTTTTTTAGCTCTTCAACGAACTTGTCATCGATCGTCACGCCAAGCTTCTTCGCCTTCTCCACGTCAGCCCACGCTTTTTCATGGTCGCCTTTTTTATAGTAGTCCGTTGCCCGATTTTTAATGATCGATTTTAAGCTGGCCGGGCTTATTTTAACGATCTTGTTGTAATCAGCGATAGATCTGTCATATTTTTTGAGAGATGAATAAACCAACGCGCGGTTAAGATAGGCCTTTGAGAATTTCGGCTCGAGTTCAATGGCCTTCGAGAAATCTTTGATAGCTTTAGCCTTATCGTGTCGGTGTCTATCGAAAATGATACCTCTGAAAAAATAGGTTGTGGAGTTTGCGACGCCTAAATCAATCGCATTCGTGAAATAGGATGCCGCCTTATCCATATCCTTGAGCTTGAAATAAGCTGCAGCGATATTGTTCAGCGCATGGACATTTTTCGGATCCATCTTGAGAATTTCCTTGAATTCAGCAATTGCCTGTTCATAATCGCCGTCTTTTCCAAGCCGTATCCCTTCGGCCAGGCGTTTCTGAATCACCCGGTCCTGCGGCGTCGCTTCGGCTGCCTTCACCTCTGCAGGGGCCAGATAAAAGGGAATAAACAAAACGACGAGAAGTCCCGCTGCCCATCTAAGGTTAAAAAAATCAGATCTGATAATCATATGTCTCCCGTGAGCTTCCCTGCGCGGAGAACCAAGTTTCGTGAAAAAAACGCCACCGCAGGAAACCGAATTTATTTCATGAACAAAGTCTATTATATAGCTGTCCAGCGCGAATGTCCAGCGCCGGTAACGCGTGGTAGGGTAGGGGAACCTATAGCGTCTCATCTTGTCGGGCTGTTGCTCAAATGACTTTACGACTAAAATGTCATTCTGCGCAGCGAAGAATCTCGCATTTACTAGGTGATGGCAGACCCTTCACTACGTTCAGGGAGACAAAACTTTGCCGTGTTCTGGTTGCGCAGGCCGCGGACAACTAGCTGTTTTCACAATGAAATGCATATATTTAAGATATACTTGAATAAGAATTGAGAGCAAAGGACTGGGAAAACATGAACAGGTCTCTGGCGCAGACGGAAACAGGACAGCTGGCAGCAACAAAAGGCCTTGTTTTTCAGGTGCAGGGGCTGACCAAGATATACGATATGGGGGAGATCAAGGTCCAGGCCCTGCGCGGCATCGACCTGGAGCTTTCCGCAGGCGAGATGGTCGTGCTGCTCGGCCCCTCGGGCAGCGGCAAGTCAACGCTCCTGAACATCCTGGGCGGGCTCGACACGGCGAGCGGAGGCCGGGTGACCTATTGCGGAAAGGACCTGACGCGGGCCACGGAGAAAGAACTTACCGAATACCGCCGCTTTCATGTCGGGTTCGTGTTCCAGTTCTACAATCTCATTCCCAGCCTCACGGCGCGGGAAAACGTTGCCGTCGTGACGGAGATCGCGCGGAACCCGATGAGGCCCGAAGACGCCCTTGGACTCGTGGGCCTTGCCGAGCGGCTCGATCATTTCCCGGCCCAGCTTTCGGGCGGCGAGCAGCAGCGCATCGCCATTGCCCGGGCGATCTCGAAGAACCCCGAGGTCCTGCTCTGCGACGAGCCCACGGGCGCGCTCGATTCCCAGACCGGTGTGGTCGTGCTCGAAGCCCTGGAACGGGTGAACCGCGAGCTGGGGACCGCCACGGTCATCATCACGCATAACGTGGACATCGCGGGCATGGCCGACCGCGTGGTGCATCTGCGCAACGGCCTGATCGCCGAAGTCGCCAGGAACGCGGCCAGGAAACCGCCGGGTGAGCTGAGATGGTGATTCTATTGCGGATTTCGGATTGCGGATTGCGGATTTAAAAAAGACACAACCGAGGGAGGCATTACGTATTGCGTGATGAAGTCTTTGCGGTTGCCTTCAATCCGAAATCCGCAATCCGCAATCCGAAATGAAACATGACTGCTCTCGACAAAAAGCTCTGGCGCGACCTCTGGCTGATGAAGGGCCAGGCCCTGGCGATCGTGCTCGTGATCGTGAGCGGCGTGGCCACCTTCGTCATGTTCATCAGCGTCATGCATTCGCTCAACAAGACACGCGATGCCTTCTACCGCGACTTCGCCTTTGCCGAGGTCTTCGGATCGCTGAAGCGCGCGCCCGAAAGCCTGAGAGAGCGCATCGCCGGGATCCCGGGCGTGGACCTGGTCGAGACGCGCGTGGCCGCCGACGTGAAGCTCGACATCGAGGGGTTCAACGAACCGGTCACGGCCAGGCTCATGTCCGTTCCGAACAACGGGCGCCCGCTCCTGAACCGGCTCTATCTGAAGACCGGCAGGATGGTGCGATCCATCGAAGGACAACGAGGTGGTCGTCTCCGATGCTTTTGCCGAGGCCCATCGGTTCAAGCCCGGCGATTCCTTCGGCGCGGTGATCAACGGCCGCTGGAAGACGCTCGTCATCACCGGCATCGCGCTTTCTCCGGAATTCGTTCTCCAGGTAAAGCCCGGCGGCATCAGCCCGGACTTCAAACGCTACGGCATCCTCTGGATGAGCCGCGAGGCGCTCGGCACGGCCTACAACATGGACGGGGCCTTTAACGACGTAGTGCTCACGCTCCTGCCGGGAGCGGAGTTCGGCGAAGTCATAACCCGGCTCGACGCGGTCCTCGACCGCTACGGAGGGTTCGGGGCCGTCGGCAGGAAGGACCAGATGTCCCACCGGTTCCTGACCGAAGAGTTCCGGCAGCTCGAGCGCTTCGCCGGGATATTTCCGGCGATCTTTATCGGCGTCGCCGCCTTTCTTCTGAACGTGGTCATCAGCCGCACGGTGAGCACCCAGCGCGAGCAGATCGCCGCGCTCAAGGCCATCGGATACAGCAACTTCGCCGTGGGCGTGCACTACACGAAGCTCGTGCTTGTTATCGTCCTTATCGGCGTCGTATCCGGCACTGCAGCCGGCGTGTGGCTCGGCAAGGGGGCTCGGCGGGATCTATATGGAGTTCTACCGCTTTCCGTATTTCGACTTCGAGCTCAGGCCCTCGGTGGTTGTTGCCGCAGTCGTGATCACCGCGGGCTCGGCCCTTCTGGGCACGCTTCGGGCAGTGTACCAGGCTGCGCTCCTTCCGCCGGCGCAGGCCATGCGTCCCGAGCCGCCGATGAGCTACAAGAAAACAACGCTTGAAAAGATCGGCCTGGAGAAGGTCCTCTCGCAGCCCACGCGCATCGTTCTCCGGAACATCGAGCGAAAGCCGCTCAACGCCCTGCTGACCGTGGTAGGCATATCCTTCGGCTGCGCGGTCATGATCTCCGCCAGATTCTTCAGCGATTCCGTTGATTTCATGGTCGACGTGCAGTTCCGGCAGGCCCAGCGCGAGGACATGACGATCACCTATATCGAGCCCGCGGCGCGAAAGACGATCCACGAGCTGAAAGGGCTTTTCGGCGTGGAGCACGTCGAGCCGTTCCGGACCGTGCCGGCGCGGTTCCGGTACGGCCACCGCACCTACCGGACCGTCATCCAGAGCTTCGAGCCGGACACCAGGCTCCACTATCTCCTCGATACGAGGCTGAAGCCCATCGAGCTCCCGCCGTCCGGGATCGTGCTGACCGATTATCTGGCAGAGATGCTCGGCATCAAGGTTGGCGACCAGCTGACCGTCGAGGTACTGGAGGGGAGCCGTCCCGTGCGCCAGGTCCCGGTGGTCTCCCTGGTAAAGCAGTATATCGGCGTCATGGGCTACATGGACCGGAGCGCGCTCAACCGCCTGATGCGCGAGGGCGACCTCGTGTCCGGCGCCTATCTGACCGTGGACAGCCGGGAGCAGCCCACGGTGTACCGGAAGCTGGTCGAGATGCCGCGCGTGGCCGGGACCGCGGTGCGGATGGACGAGATCAGGAATTTCTACGAAACGCAGGCCGAGTCCATGCTCTTTTTCACCTTCATCGCCACGATCCTCGCCGGCACCATCGCCTTCGGCGTTGTGTACAACAGCGCCCGGATCTCCCTCTCCGAGCGGAGCCGGGAGCTCGCGAGCCTGCGCGTGCTGGGCTATACTCGCGGAGAGATCTCCTATATCTTTCTCGGCGAGCTCGGGGTACTTACCCTGGCGGCCCTGCCCCTGGGGTTTGCCCTCGGCCGCGGGCTCTGCGCCTATATCGCGACTGCCGTGCAGTCGGACCTCTTCCGGGTGCCGATGGTGCTCGAAAACGAGACCTATGCCCTGGGAGCGGCGGTGGTGCTGGTCTCGGCGTCCCTCTCCGGTCTGATCGTGCGACACCGGCTGGACCATCTCGATCTGGTCGCGGTGCTGAAGACGAGGGAATGATTTGATTTCGGATTGCGGAATGGAAAAATTCAAAGCGAATCAGCCGCGAATGAACGCGAATGGACGCGAATTTTAAAACGACAGAAATAATTCAAAAAGGCCAGAATCAGGTTCTTTTAGGCAGTCATTCGTGAAAATTCGTGTTCATTCGCGGCAAAAAAGGACTGCGTTTGACGTTGTGAATCAGAGGTGATCATGAAAGCAGAGGTGCGAAGAAGGATTCTGGTCATAACCGTCGGGGTTGTCGTCGCGCTCGGCCTGGTCTACGGATTTATGCCGAAGCCGGTCCCTGTCGAGGTCGTGACGGCAAAGCGCGGGCCGCTCCGCGTTACGGTGGAGGAAGAGGGTCGGACGCGGGTGAAGGACCGTTTCATCGTTTCAGCGCCCGTTGCCGGGTACCTGAAGCGCATTGACCTGCATGCAGGAGATGTCGTGCGCAAGGGACAGCAGGTCGCCATGCTTGAGCCGCTCCGCTCCACGGTCCTCGATCCCCGGAGCAGGGCGGAGGCAGGATCGGCGATCGCGGCCGCAGAGGCAGCGCTTGATGCTGCAAAAGAGAATGCACGGGCCGCTTCAGCCGACGCGGACTACGCCCGCGAGCGCGAAACGCGCATGAAAAAACTGGCCGCTGGCGGCTATATTGCGCAGGACGAACTGGATCAAGCTATGGCAGGGAGCAAAAAAGCGGAAGCGAACCGCCTTTCTTCCGAGGCTGCCGTGATCGCTGCCAGGGCGGACCTGGAGCGGGCACAAAGCGCGCTCCGGTTTTCCGCAGCCGAACGGACGGGCAATGGAGAACAGCCCATCCCGGTCAGGGCCCCCGTGGCAGGAAGGGTGCTCAAGCTTCACCGCGAGAGCGAGGGCGTGGTGAACGCGGGCGATCCGCTTCTTGATCTGGGAGATCCGCGCAGCCTGGAGGTCAAGATCGAGGTCCTCTCAGCCGATGCGGTGAAGCTCAGAAAGGGAACGCCGGTATTTTTCGAGCGCTGGGGCGGCGACAAGCCCCTTAGCGGGAACGTGCGGGTCGTGGAGCCAGCCGGGTTCACGAAGATCTCGAGCCTCGGCGTGGAGGAGCAGCGGGTCCTCGTGATCGCCGACCTCACCTCGCCTGCGGAAGGATGGCAGGGGCTCGGAGACGGATACCGGCTCGACGCGAGCTTTATTGTCTGGGAGGGAGCTGACGTACTTCAGGTCCCGGCAAGCGCCCTGTTCCGCGCGGGAGAAGGCTGGGCACTCTTCACAGTCGAGGAGAAGACCGCGCGTCAGCGCGGTGTTGAGGTCGGCCAGCGCAATGGTTTGGTCGCGGAGATCCGGTCCGGGCTGACGGAAGGCCAGATCGTTATCAGCCACCCTGATGATACCGTGCATGATGGCGGCAGAGTCCGTATCAGATAAAAGCCAAGATCAAAACCTTTTTTGAGGAGAAAGGGGGAGGTTGGGAGAAAAGGGGTAACCGCCTTTTAATAAGAGCTAATCCCCATTTCACCATCCTTCTCCATTTTTCCTGAAAGATTTTCCTTCGAGTTAAATAATGCGAAAGAGCAGAATATAATCTTGGAACAATAAGGAGCGATAATGGTCGGGAAAATGCCGGTCCTGTTCATCGGTCACGGTTCGCCGATGAACATCGTGCTCGATAATACATTCACACGAAGTCTTGCTGCACTCGGAAGAAGCCTGCCGAAACCCAAAGCGATCATGGTCGTCTCCGCACACTGGCTCACGAACGGCACGTTTGTCACGCAAACCTTATTCAGTACCGGAACAACGGAAAAGCCTCCGCCCTGTCCGTGCCGACGCTGGACCATTATCTGCCGATGATCTACGCCATCGCACTTCAGGAAAAGGGCGAGCCGGTCACATTCATCCATGAGGGGTTTCAGCACGGATCGATCTCGATGCGCTGTTTTCAGATCGGGTGACCCTAACCCGAACAGACGGAACCGGTAGCCTGCACAAACCGCTCTTCCCGGAATGAAGATTCTCTTTGATCTGTTTCTCCCTCCATGGCACATGCGCTCCTTGTCACCTTTCTTGCGTGCCCAAGAAAGGTGACCCAAAGAAGGGCACCCGGCGAAAATTCTTTACGCCATGCTCGGTCGTCCTCGGTACATTTCGGAAACTCGCCCTTCGGGCTCAGACAGTCCGAAATGCTTCACCCTCGGACTCGGTCGCCTGGCTAAATTTCCGCATGGGAACCGTGAACCATGCAAAAAACGTCGAATCAAATTATTACCCAAATCCCGCGCGTCCCACAAATCAAGGTTCCCTTTGTGTTCTTTGCGAGCTCATCGTGGTCTGGGACCATTGCGAGAAACGTTCTTGGTCTTTTAATCAGCCTTGACAGTGAACAAATGTTCACATATACTGGGACCATGATTAATAACGAGAAGGAAAATCAGCTCCTGCCCGGGCTCGGAACGCTCGTCGGTCCCGATGTTCTGGAACGTGACGCGAAATTCAGGCTCATCCCGCTCTCGACCGCAGCACCGCTCCGGATGCTCGGCATTGTCGAGGCCGGGTTCCCGAGCCCTGCCGAAGAGTCCCTCGCAGACAACATCTCCCTCGACGACCTCTTGATCCAGAACCGAGAAGCGAGCTTCCTGGTCAAGGTCTCGGGCGATTCCATGACCGGCGCAGGCATCATGCCGGGCGACATGGTGATCGTGGACAGGGGGCAGGTGGCGAAGAGCGGCGACATCGTGATCGCCGAGGTCGACGGCCAGTGGACCATGAAGTACCTGAGGAAGCGGGGAGAGGACGTGGTCCTGCTGCCGGCGAACCCCAAGTATCAGCCGATCAGGCCGAAGGTGGAGCTCAAGATCGCGGGGGTCGTGACCGCGGTGGTGAGGAAGTACCGATGAATCGCAATGATGATGCAGGTGTTATTACGATACGGCAGCGGATTGGTCAGTATCGTTTTCGCTCAGTTCTGTGTTGCGAAAAACAAGGAACGATGCTAAAGTTGTTCACCGTGCCGTGCATAATTATATGAACAGGAATGTTGTTCACGGAGGCTCCGATGAAAACATGGTTGATCCTCAAACGTTGCTGGTCCGACGAAGGCAAAGCGAAATATTCGAGTTAATGGTGTTACTTTTGACGAAGCCCACGGCGTTCAAAGATACCATGTCATTAACGATCTTCGACCCACTGGGAATCAGCCAGTACAGACTGACTTTCCAAGGATATCAGCGTACCGCCTCGTCGTATCAATGAAATCGTGCAAGGTAAGCGTTCAATTTCCGTTGATACGGCACTGCGGCGTTCCCGTTATTTCGGACTTTCTGAGCGTTTCTGGCTCAATCTTCAGGCGCGCTACGACCTTGAAATGGAAAAAGACAAACTTGAATTACGCCTCCAAAAAGAAGTACGTGTCTTGACGCTGAAATCCGCATAACAGCAGGGTAGACATCAGGTCGCCTAGTATCAAAAAAATAAGGGGCACGCCGTTCGGCGGGCCCCTTCAAAATGTCCTTTGGCTTGTTATTTTCCTGCCAGCGTTTTCCTGAACGCATCAAGCCACATGATATGGCTCTTTTCCTCATTGATGATCTCGTCGACCATCTCTTTTTCCTTCACAATGGACCGCAGTTCAAAGAAGTAGAGCAGGGTCTCTTTTTCGAATCCCAATGCGAAGTTGACGGCGTCGGCAACGGTCTTTAAATGGTCCATGGACGGGAGCGACTTGCCTTTTCCCAGGAAAAACTGGGACTCCACAAAAGCGCGCATATAATTGGAGACCTCTCCCCACTCCACCGCTTCCGTGCCGCTCTTGGCGACCATGCTTTTCAGGTCGGTGAAGGTCTTCTCGTGCACCTGTTCCTTTTTTGCAAGCGTGGTAAAGAGCTTGACCAGGCCGTCGTCCTTCGCGAACTTCCCGCTGATCGAAGTATAGAACTGGTACCCGAGTTTTTCCGTCTGGATCGCCATCTCGATTACTTCATTGATCGAATAATTGTTCATGATTTCTCCCTTTTCCCATAAAAGGCGCCTTGCCGCGCAGCCTGACTCTATAAAAATAATAGCGTCCCGGATGAACGGTGTCAACTCGAAGTTTTTGGCGATGCGGCAATCCGCACCGTGCAGGTTCAATCATATTGACAACCACGCCCTGTTTTGATACAGTTGCGCGGTACACGGCAGTGAAAGGTTACTCCCGAGGCTTGAAAAGTTCAGCAGTGCCCCGCGCTTCAGGATGTCCCTGTTCGTCACCGGTCCCAGCAACACTATCTTACTTAACATAATTCAGCAGGAGGCAGCTATGGCGGAAAAGCTTGCGGTGGTTGTGGGCGGAGGACCGGCCCCGGGTATCAACGGCGTGATCAGCGCGGTCACCTTTGAGGCCTGGAAACAGGGTCTTGACGTGATCGGCATCCGGGAGGGTTTCAAGTGGCTCTCGAAGGGCGATACCTCGCATGTCCTTGAGCTCAATCCCGAGGACATCTCGCGCATCCACACGCGCGGCGGGTCCATCATCGGGACGTCGCGCGAGAACCCGACGAAAAGTCCCGAGAAGATGGCGAATGTGATCAAAGCGCTGACAAGCCTGGGTGTCAAGTACCTGGTGACCATCGGCGGCGACGATACCGCTTACACCTCGACCCGCGTGGAGCAGGAGGCAGCGGGGAAGATCGCGGTGTGCCACGTGCCGAAGACGATCGACAACGATCTGCCGCTTCCGCACGGTGTTCCGACCTTCGGATTCGAGACCGCTCGCCAGCTCGGCGCCCAGCTCGTTGAGAACCTCATGGAGGACGCGCAGACCGCGTGGCGCTGGTATTTCGTGATCGCCATGGGCCGGTCCGCCGGACACCTGGCGCTCGGCATCGGTATGGGCGCGGGCGCGACGCTGACCCTCATTCCCGAGGAACTGGGAAGCAAGATCTCTTTCAAAAAGGTCATCGCCATCCTGACCGGCGCCATCATCAAGCGGCTTGCCCTCGGCAGAGGGCACGGTGTGGCAGTGATCGCGGAGGGCGTGGCCATCCGCCTTGATCCCGAGGAACTCACGATCTTAAAAGACGTGCCACTCGACGAACACGGCAACATCCGCCTGGCCGAATTCCCGCTGGGCGACATGCTGAAGCAGGGGGTCGCAGCCGAGCTTGACGCGCTGGGCGTCAAGACCACGCTCATTGCCAAGGACATCGGGTATGAGCTCCGGTGCCATCCTCCCATCTCCTACGACCGGGAATACACCCGCTACCTGGGATTCAGCGCGGTCCAGTTCCTGGTGGGCGGCGGGACCGGCGCCATGATCATGCTGAAGGACGGCAAGTGCATCCCGATCAGGTTCGCCGATCTCATGGACCCCAAGTCGGGGAAAACGCGGATCCGCACCGTGGATATCGATTCCGACGATTATCATATGGCGCGGCGCTACATGATCCGGCTGGAGAAGGAGGATTTTGCAGGGGAGGAGCTCAAAAAGCTGGCATCGGTAACGAAGCTGGGTCCTGAGGAGTTCAAGAAGAGACTGTCGATCGCCGTGGAGTAGCGGGGAAAACGGAACTACTGAGCAGGATGCTGACAGCGGTGAGCGGCCGAAGGGGCCGTTCACCGCTTTTTGTTTACAGAGGTATCCGTTTTTCGCGTGCCGAGTTCCGGATGACTATGAGAGCGGCGTGCAGACGCTGCAGCTTCATGTTGCGCATGCGCAGGGCAACCGGGTCGTTCGGCAGCAGCTTTTCATTGCGCGTAAAGGTCATGGCCTTGTTGACCGTTTCATAGAGTTCCTTCAGCATGTCCTTGTCGAATTTTTTCAGGAACAGCGGATTTACCGAGATGAACCCTTCGGCCACGTCCACGGCCACCGCCTTCATGCTTTTTCCCCGGAACCCGCTTTCAGCCATAATCCCCGTTATCCCTTGTGGACGGATTTGATCGTCAGTTCGAGCTGCTCCTGTTTTTTCAAGATGCTCTCAAGGCTTTTCTCAAACTGTGCGCCGCAGGCGCCGGACTTCCTGGCCTCGTCATGGAACGCCTGAACAGCGCTGAAAAGGTCGCGGGCCTGGCCCTGGATCTGAATGTGTTCGTTCCTGGTATGTTCGCAGAGGCGGCTGATGGATGCGACAATGTCCTTCAACATGGGGTCGTCCGACTCCCGGAGCCGCAGGCAGATCGAGTTCTCTCCCGCCGCCATCTGGTCGAGGGCGCGGCGGATCCGCGCCATGGGGCCGACGAACTTATGCGAGTACAGCGTGGCGATGATGCCGATGAAGACCAGCAAGGTGACCAGGGAGATGGGCAGAAAGACCGGCAGTTGCAGGATCTCAGCCAGTTTTTGGAACACGCGCAGGAGCAGCGTGTAGGCAACGAGGATGAAAATAAGGAAGACGATGAAGCGGTACTGCGGCCCGGCCGCGCTTATGTACCCCTTGCCCCTGCCCAGGACTATCCTTTTTCCCATTTTTTTCATATGTGGGTGGCCGGTGGTGCGGTGTGATCTTGTCCGATCGGCGTGCTCAGCAATGCATCACGGTATGAAAATAGTATACTGTCAAAACCAGAGGGGGTCAAGACCATAATTTGACTTGCAGTTGTACAATCCCTATGGTAGATTTTTTCCATGCCGCTCAAAGACCACAGCAACCGAACCATCGACTATTTGCGGATATCGGTCACCGACCGGTGTAATCTTTCCTGTATCTACTGTAAACCGAGGACACAGGTGCGGATGGTCCGACACCAGGAAATATTCCGCTATGAGGAAATGCTCCGGATCGTGCGGATCGCGGTGCCGCTGGGGATTTCCCATGTCCGTATCACCGGCGGCGAGCCGTTGGTCCGTCGCGGCGTGCTCGGGTTCATTGCGGCGCTGCGGGGGGTGGCGGGCATCGAGGACGTCAGTCTCACCACCAACGGCGTGCTGCTCGGGGAGATGTGGCGGGAATTGCGTGATGCCGGGATCAAACGGCTCAATATCAGCCTTGATTCGCTGAAGCCACAGCGCTTCCGGGAGATCACGGGCAGCGATGCCTGGGACCTCGTGTGGCAGGGCATCGCCAGGGTCGAGGAAGCCGGGTTCTCGCCGATCAAGCTCAACATGGTCCCGGTCAAAGGGGTGAACGACGACGAGATCGCCGCTTTCGCCCGGCTTACGCTCGACCGGCGCCTCCACATCCGGTTCATTGAGTTCATGCCGATCGGCGCCAATGACCGATGGCATACCGAAGCCTGCGTGACCTCCGACCGGGTCCGTGGCATCATCGAGAAAGAGTTCGGTCCGCTGGC
This sequence comes from Nitrospirota bacterium, assembly GCA_963836175.1. Classification (GTDB taxonomy): domain Bacteria; phylum Nitrospirota; class UBA9217; order UBA9217; family UBA9217; genus GWC2-56-14. Next base: position 474,422 of record CAWIIS010000003.1, on the reverse strand, counting down.
GCCGTTTTTGGCGAAGGGCTCGGCAGGCCCGTCCGACAATTTCCAGATCCCGGGCGCGCACGGCGTGATCGGCTTCATCAGCCCCATCAGCAAGCACTTCTGCGCTTCCTGCCGCCGCCTCCGCCTCACCGCGGACGGCAGGATCAGGCCCTGCCTGCTGTCCGATACCGAGATCGATATTAAAACACCCATGCGGGGCGGCTGCGGCGACGAAGAGCTCGAGCGTCTGCTCAGGCTCTCTCTCGAGATCAAACCTGAACGGCACCGGGTGAGCGAAAATCCGGAGGCGTGCAGCCAGCGGATCATGTCCCGCATCGGCGGATAGAATGCTTCAGCAGCACGGGAAGGAGAGGACTGCGCATGGAAAAACTGACCCATTTCGACCACGACGGCGCGGCGCGCATGGTTGACGTCTCCGGGAAGGCGGATACCCTGCGTGAAGCAGTGGCCGCCGGACGCGTGACCATGATGCCTGAAACGCTCCGGCTCATCCTGGACCGCAATGTTTCGAAGGGCGATGTTTTCGGTGTCGCCCGCCTCGCCGGCATCATGGCCGCAAAAAAGACAGCGGAACTCATCCCCCTTTGCCATCCGGTGGTCCTTTCGTCCGTCGAGGTCGCTTTCGAACCCAGTGAAGCAGGATCGTTTATCGACATCGTGGCAACGGCAAGGACCACAGGCCCGACCGGTGTTGAAATGGAGGCGCTGACCGCGGTGTCTGCTTCCGGACTGACGATCTACGATATGTGCAAGGCCGCGGACCGGTCCATGACGATCACTGACATTCGCCTTGTGAAGAAAAGCGGCGGGAAGAGCGGCACGTTCGAACGGTAGCGTGTTCTAAAAACGGTCCTCGTTGTATTTCCATTCCTGAGAAGTTTCCGTTAAAAAATCAAAAAATTAAGCAAAAAACTTATAAAAATCAACTTATTGTAACTCTAGCACTCTACTTGACAGAGTGCTAGCAGCGTGTTATATTTCTGTTGTGGTTAGGTTGCGAAATGGTCTCCAGATTCTATTTGGGAGGATAAAGGCCTTTATTCCATCCCCCTGCTTGCATGGGCCTTTTCCTCCTGAATGGAGGCCAGCAAATATGCAGGGAAGGAGGGAGTAATATGAAAAGCCTGATGAGGCTGGACCCGTTCCGGCTGATGAGGAAGATCGATCCTTTCGAGGAGCTTCGCGAAATGCAGCTTGATATGGACAGGATCTTCGATCGATTCCTTGGCAGGGACATTACTTCAACGGAAAGGCGTGGCTATACATGGATGCCTCGTGTGGAGAACTTCACGAAAGACAACAACCTGGTATTCCGGTGTGAGCTTCCGGGGATCGATCCCAAGGACCTGGAGGTAACGGTGACCGATCGGGGACTCACGATCAAAGGCGAACGCAAAACCGAAAAAGGGGCAAAGGACGAGGATTATCTCTATCGCGAGATCGCCTATGGCTCCTTTGAGCGTCATTTCGAACTGCCCGAAGGAGTTAAAACCGACCAGCTGAAGGCCAGGTTCTCGAACGGTATCCTCGAGGTAACGGTCCCCGCGCCTGCGATCGCGAAGGCCCGGAAGATCGAGATCGAAGCCAAGGCCGAAGAGGAGAAGGACGTGAAAAAGATCGCGGCATGAAAAACAGGGGCCGAAGTGAAATGCTGTGGATAGCGCAAGGGAATCCACTCTCGATGACCATCCTGTGAGTTTTGGCAAGAGCAGGATGGTTTTTTTATGTCACGGCTCCCGGTCTTCGGACCGGATGGCGCCACGCGCCCGGCATGCCCATGGAAAATAAACCGCTTGACACAAAATAAGGCGTATGTTAGATTATTAGCACTCTATTACGGTGAGTGCTAACAGGAAGATGCTGGAAAAAATGAAGTTCTAAAGGCCGTTGAATGGATCTGGATGAAAGAAATAAAAGGGTCTTGCAGGCTGTTATAGACAGCTATATTTCAACCGGCGCTCCGATCGGTTCGAATGTACTTTGTAAACGCTATAATTTCGGGCTCAGTTCGGCAACATTGCGCAACATCATGGCTGAACTGGAGGAGAGAGGCTTTCTGAGCCATCCCCATACGTCCGCAGGCAGGATCCCCACGGACCAGGGGTATCGGTATTACATCGACGGCCTCATCAGCACCTCAAGTGATGTCGATGAAATTGACGGCCAGATCAGTCAGGCGCCGTCGCTGAGCGGAAGCGATGTGAAGGAGTTGATGGCGGAGGCGAGCCAGTTCCTGGCCACGCTCTCGCACTGCGCCGGAGTGGTCATCGCGCCGAACGAGCCCGAGGGGCAGTATAAACATATCGAATTTGTCCGGCTTCGGGGCAGGGATGTCCTGATCATCTTCGTGACCACCTCGGGGATCGTCCAGAACAAGCTCATCGAGCTGGACGAAATAGATCTCGCAGCATGAACTGAACTATTTCAGCTCCTACCTCGATGAGGAGCTTGAGCAGCGGTCCCTGCCCGAGGTGCGGAGACGGCTGGTCGAGCAGATGCAGGAGCAGAAGCAGGTGTTCATCCGTCTGATGGAGGAAACCTACCGGGCCAGCCAGGAGGTCCAGGGGCGGGACGGGGAGAACGTCTTTATCGGCGGCGCGTCCCAGATGCTTGAGAGCCCCGAGTTCGCGAATGTCGAAAAAATGCGCGCCTTGTTCAAGGCTTTTGAGGACAAGTACAAGCTGCTCAAGCTGCTCGACCGGAGCGTGAGGGCGGAAGGCATAAAGGTCTTTATCGGGTCGGAGAACCCCTATTTTGAGGTGCAGGGTTGCAGCATGGTGGTGAGCAATTACCAGGTCGGGGCGAATGTCGTCGGTACGCTTGGCGTGATCGGCCCCACCCGGATGCAGTACAAACAGGTGATACAGGTGGTGGACTATACCGCGAAGCTTCTGTCGAGGCTGCTGGGACGAACGCCTGCAGAAAGGCTTGGATCGATGAAGAAACACAGGGATGAGGCCCGCAAGGAGGATGGAGAAGTGATGGCTCCCGAGGGCGAGGGCGAAGGTGAAGGCGTTCTCCAGCCGTCAGCGTCGGACGCAGAAACGCTGATGAAGGAGCTGATGCAGGCGCTTGCGCAGAAAACGCAAGAAGCGGCTGAGGCGAACGAAAAATACCTGAGGACCTACGCGGATTTTGATAATTACCGCAAACGCATGCAGCGCGACCTGGCTGATTTCCGGCACTACGCGAACGAACAGCTTGCGCTGGAGCTGCTGCCCGTCATCGACCATCTGGGGCTGGCGCTCAAGCATGCCGGAACGAGGGCAGGAGAACGTTCAGGGACTGCAGCAGGGAGTGGAGCTCGTCTACAAGCAGTTGCGGGATGTGCTTGAAAAGTTCGGCATCAAGTCCTTCGAGTCGGAGGGCGAACCCTTCGATCCCGCGAAGCATGACGCCATGATGCAGGTGGAGACGGGCGACGTGCCGGCAGAATATGGTGGTACAGGTGCTGAATGAGGGCTACCTGTATCACGACAAGGTGCTGCGGCATGCCAAGGTGGGCGTGTCCAAAAGACCGACGGAAGAAACGCAGGAGCCGATGTCCGAGGGACAACCGTTGTCCGGGTAGCAGTCAGAAGAAAAATCAATAGATCAGAGCGGGGGGATGCGAGCCGGGTGCAGCACAGGACACGTCCGTTCATCCTCCCAACATTGTCGAGGAGGTTAGTCATGGCAAAAGTAATTGGAATCGATCTGGGAACCACGAACTCGTGTGTTGCGATCATGGAAGGCGGCGAGCCGGTCGTGATCCCGAACTCCGAAGGGAGCAGGACGACCCCGTCCGTCGTGGCCATCACCGAAAGCGGCGAGCGGCTGGTGGGACAGATCGCCAAGCGGCAGGCGATCACGAACCCCGAAACACTATTTTCTCGATCAAGCGGCTCATCGGACGAAAGTACGACACCGCCGAGGTGCAGGAAGCGATGAAGCATCTGCCCTACAAGATCGTGAAGGCGGCGAACGGCGACGCGCATGTGCGAGGTCCGCGGCAAGGTTTACAGCCCGGCGGAGATCTCGGCCATGATCCTGCAGAAGATGCGGCAGACCGCCGAGGATTACCTGGGCGAAAAGGTCACCGATGCGGTCGTCACCGTGCCGGCCTACTTCAACGACAGCCAGCGCCAGGCCACGAAGGATGCGGGCAAGATCGCCGGTCTGAATGTGCTGCGGATCATCAACGAGCCCACGGCGGCAGTCGCTTGCCTACGGGCTGGACAAGAAGAAAGACGAGACCATCGCGGTCTATGACCTCGGCGGCGGCACCTTCGACATCTCCATCCTGGAGCTGGGCGAAGGCGTGTTCGAAGTGAAGTCCACCAACGGCGACACCTTCCTGGGCGGCGACGATTTCGACGAGACGGGTCATCAACTGGCTTGCCGATTCGTTCATGAAGGACCAGGGTATCGATCTCCGCAAGGACAAGATGGCGCTCCAGCGGCTCAAGGAAGCGGCGGAAAAGGCCAAGATCGAGCTCTCCACGGTTGCGGAGACCGAGATCAACCTGCCCTTCATCACCGCAGATGCCAGCGGGCCGAAGCACCTGCTGTACAAGCTTCCGCGTTCCAAGTTCGAGCAGCTCGTGGACGACCTCGTCGACGAAGAGCATCGAACCGTGCAAAAAGGCGCTTGCCGACGCAGGCAAGACCATCGACCAGATCAACGAAGCGGTCCTCGTGGGCGGCATGACGCGCATGCCCCGGGTGATCGCCAGCGGTAAAGGATTTCTTCAAGAAAGAGCCGCATCGCGGCGTGAACCCCGATGAAGTCGTCGCCATCGGCGCCGCTATCCAGGGCGCCGTGCTGACCGGCCAGGTCAAGGACGTCCTGCTCCTTGACGTGACGCCGCTGTCCCTGGGCATCGAGACCCTGGGCGGCGTGGCCACCAGGCTTATCGAGCGGAACACGACCATCCCGACCAAGAAGAGCCAGGTCTTCTCCACGGCGTCGGACAACCAGACCGCGGTCTCGATCCACGTGGTGCAGGGCGAGCGCGAAATGGCAGGGGACAACAAGACCCTGGGCCGGTTCGAGCTCGTCGGCATCCCGCCGGCGCCCCGCGGCCTGCCCCAGATCGAGGTGACCTTCGACATCGACGCCAACGGCATCGTGCATGTCATGGCCAAGGACCTCGGCACGGGCAAGGAGCAGTCCATCAAGATCACGGCATCGAGCGGCATGAGCAAGGACGAGATCGACAAGGCGGTGAAGGAAGCCGAGATGCATCCGCCGCCGAAGACAAGAAAAAGCGGGAGCTCGCCGAAGCCAGGAACGAGGCGGACACCCTTGTCTACTCCGTTGAGAAATCCCTGGCCGACTACGGCTACCAAACTTCGGACGACAAGAAGCGCGCCGATATCCAGACAGCGTATCGAGGCAGACGAAGAAGCGAAGGAAGGCCAGGACCTCGACGCCATCAAGAAGGCCATCGCGGACTCTCCAAGGCTTCGCATAAGATCGCCGAAGAGGTCTATGCCAAGACGAACGCAGCGCAGGGACAGGCCGGCGGCGGCGAAGACTGCCGGCGCTCACCGGGCGGCGACGGCAAGCCGGAAGAAAAAGTCGTGGAAGCCGAGTTCGAAGAAGTGGACAAGGACAAGAAGTAAGTGCACGCGAGCATGGTGACAGAGGATAGCGGACGCCGGGCCGGGTGAACAGTTTTCCGGATCGTTCGCTATCCTCTTTTTTACGACAGCACGGAGCTCTCCTGGCGGAGCGTCCCGGACATGAGTCATGCGGCCAGGGAAAATCCTGGAATCTCACGGAGAGCGCCTGCATCTGATCGACGAGGCGCGGTTCTGCACCGGACTAAAGGACATTATGGCGAAGGATTTTTACGAACTGTTCGGCGTGCATCGGAATGCAACGGATGCCGAGATCAAGCGCGCTTACCGGCGGCTGGCGCACCAGTACCATCCCGACAAGAACCCGGGTGACAAACAATCCGAGGACAAATTTAAAGAGGTCAGTGCGGCCTACGAGGTCCTGTCCGATCCCCAGAAACGGGCCTATTACGACCAGTACGGCGTCGCGCCCGGAACGCAGGGCGCCGGACCGGGCGGATTCGGCGCCGGCATGGGCATGGGCGACATCTTCGGAGATATTTTCGGCGAATTTTTCGGCGGAGGACGCACCGGTTCGCGGGCCACGGCCGGGGACGACCTTCGGTACAATCTTCGGATCAGTTTTGAGGATGCGGCCTTCGGCACCTCGACCAAGATACGGGTCCCGCGCTGGGAGCGCTGCCCGGATTGCGAAGGGACCGGCGCTAAAACCGGCACGAAACCGGTGACCTGTACGGCCTGCCAGGGCGCGGGCCAGATCCGCAGCCAGCAGGGGTTTTTCAGCATCAGCCGCACCTGTTCGCGCTGCGGAGGTGAGGGCACGGTGATCACGGACCCCTGCCCGGCCTGCAAAGGCCGGAAACGGATCGAGCGCGAACGCATGCTCCAGATCAAGATCCCGGCAGGCGTGGAGACCGGCAACACGATCCGTTTGACCGGCGAAGGGGAACTCGGAACCTATGGCGGGCCGCCGGGCGATCTGTACGTCTATCTCACGGTGGAGGAGCACCCGATCTTCAAGCGGGAAGGGCAGGACATCATCTGCGATGTGCCGGTGAGCTTTGTGCAGGCGGCGCTCGGCGCCGAGATCGAGGTGCCCACGCTGACCGGCGCCACCAAGATCAAGATCACGGCGGGCACCCAGCCCGGACATGTTATCCGGCTCCGCGGCAAGGGATTTCCCCATTTGCGCGGTTCCGGCACAGGCGAACAGATCTGCAGGATCGCGGTCGAGGTCCCATCGAAACTTACGTTAAAGCAAAAAGAACTCCTGCAGGAATTCGAACGCCTGAGCGTGGACAATACCCATCCGATCACCAGGGGGTTCTTTGACAAGGTCAGGGAAGTTTTTGGCGATAAAGAAAAAAAATAGGCACCTAAACGGGACCATGAAAATAAAGGGCGATGCGGAACAACGCGTCGCCCTTTTTGCGTCGCGCAGGGAATGGCGCATCGGTAATTGAAGAGGTGGTGGTCCTTTGGGATGAAGTGAGGTGATAAATGTGTGCTATACTAACAATAGGCAGGTTTATTCAGGACTGCAACCGTCCGGTATGAGTTCCGGGATGCGAAATCGGCAAGGACCGTGCCCATTACCGGATGCCCTCGTGAATGCCATATCGAAGGACAAGGAGGAGTTCATGGATGCTCTTGAATTGGCGTTGAAAATGGAGACCGATGCAATATCGTTCTATACCGAGGCTGCGCGAAAGACCAGGTATCCTGCGGGAAAGAAAATGTTCCAGACAATCACCGAGGACGAAAAGCGGCATCTGGACATGATCTCCCGGATCATCAAGGGGCTTGGCGTGACCCATACAGACGTGAGCCCTCTGCAGAACGTAAAAACCGTGTTCGCGGCATTGAAAGACGAAATGATGCAAAAGGTCGAAGCGACCACTGATGAGCTTGAGGCATTCAAGATCGCCATGACGATGGAACGGGAGGGAAAGGCTTTCTACGAAAAGGCGCTTTCCCAGGTAAAAACCGATAAGGAAAAAGCTTTGTTTGAACGGCTGATCCGTGAGGAGAAGCAGCACTATGAAATTTTCGCGAACACCTATCAGTTTCTCTCCGACACCGGGAACTGGTTCATGTGGGAGGAGCGGGGCATTGTTGAGGGAGGTTGACGGTTGAAGAAAATTACAGACCGGAACGAACGGAAGAAGGAGGCAAATATGGTTACCACGGTTGCATTAAAAGATAAGATCCTGAAGATGTATCCCGAGATCATCGAGCATCATCTTTCAGCGGCAGTTGATTTCGACGCGCCTAAGAATGCTTACATTGTAACCTTCAAGCGGGGCGGAGAGGAACTGAAGACGCTCATAGAGAAAAAAGACGCCGACGAGTGCATGAACAATATCAAGTGCGTCTATCTAGGGGTGCAGGTCGCGCAGTTCATCAAGAATTTTGAAGAGCGGCTGGCGTTCAAGAATAAAGCCGCCTAAACCGCCGGATATGGGAAGCGATCAGGGACTGCCGCGGCAGGAGCGGATAGAGACCGCATGACGGTTTCTATTTTATCTGATTGCTGTCGCGATATTCATCCCGACACCACCATATCGCCCCCGTGCCGGTTCCGCGAAGAGCCTGAAACTCTTGCTCTTCTCCGGAACATCCTTTATAATCTTGCCATGGAGCAGAACACTTCCAGACCGCTAAAAAATGTTTTTGTCCTTGCAGCGCTCTTATCCTGCGTCCTGATCCTGTCCGGCTGCAGCTACTTCGGATTCTATACCCGCAAGGCACACTGGAAAAAAACTTTTGACAGGCTTCCGACCATGTCTGTCCTGAACAGGGTCGCGCCCGAGGATTCGCTGGTCCTCGTCGGTCCGCTCAACAAGCCACGTGAGCGGCAGGAGTCCCTCCTGCTCATCGCCACAAGCAGTCAGTATCGACAGGAAGAAAAAGTGGCGGTACTGCAGCTCAAAAACTCCGCAGACTACTACATGGCCTTCCTCCCCAAGGGGGAGTATACGCTGTACATTTTTGCCGATCTGAACCACGATGGAGATTTCGAGCGAAATGAACTGGTGGGGCGCTCCACAGCGAAGGTAAGCCCGGAAGGCTCAAAGGACGGAACGATCGTCGACGGGCCGTCCCTGGGCCTGGATTTTGAAAATCCGGGCAGGACCGATTTTCGTGTCGCTGTCAGGGTACGGCCTGCCAGCTACCTCTATGCGTCGCTTGACGATGAGTTCTTCGACCCCCGGTTCGGCGCCGCAGGCCTTTATAACCCGACCGCCTTGATCGCCCATATCCAGGGATTTTTTTTCGGTCTCGAGGAGTATGACAGCGGAAAGACCACTGTTCTGTTCGTGCATGGCATTTCCGGCACCCCCCGCGACTGGAAATTCATGGTTGAGGGGCTGGACCGGAACCGTTTTCAGCCCTTCTTTTTCTATTATCCATCGGGACTGCCGCTGGACAAGCTCGGCGCCCTGCTCGCGCAGGTCATCGAGAACCTTGCGGCGGACTCGAAAAAAAACAGGCACGGGATCGTTCTGGCGGCCCACAGCATGGGCGGGCTTGTTGCACGGTCGGCGATAGACAAGCTCGGTGCGAAAGGAATGTCCTCCTCCCTGGCCCTCTACGTGTCTTTTTCCGCACCCTATGGCGGCAATGATTCCGCACGGACCGGAGTTGAAAATGCTCCGATGGTGGTCCCGGCATGGCGCGACATTGCGACCGGCAGCGATTTCCTCATATACCTGGACCGGAAGCCGTTCCCGGAAAAACTGCCTTTCCATCTCTTTTTTACCTATCAGGACCAGTCACGAGTAAAACTGGGAGACAGCGGAGACGGAGTGGTCACCCTTAAAAGCCAGCTTCCTCCTTCCCTGCAGTCCGCTGCGGAAAAAATCTACGGATTCAATGAAACGCATGAGGGGATATTGACCTGCGAAATGGCAAGAAATGAATTCAACCGACTGCTGGATGGCTTTGCGCCTTGAGACAGGGCGGAAAAGTGACAGAGCCCGGAAGGCGTTCTTCACGGGCCCACATTTTTATGCGATAGCGACGCCGGATCAGCAGGAACTTTTGCACTTGCAGGTTGTCGCCATTTTTCGGGTGACCTTCTTGATCGTCATAGAGAAGCACCTCCTTTCTTCATATACGCAATGCTAAAAATTAACCACAGAGCACGCAGAGAAATCATTCTGCTTGTTTTATCAGTTGAGAACACAGAGCATTCTCGGTGTTCTCTGTGGATTTTTTTGCTGTCCCCGATCAGCTCTTTTCATCCAGTATGCCATAGAGTCTGCACCGGTATCGGTCTTTTCCGCGGGGGCCGTCGCTGAGCTCGGCACGGTACCGGCATCCGCCCCGGCAAATTTCCCGGTACTCACAATTGCAGGAAAGCTCATCCAGGCGGACCGGAGCGATCCTGCTCCAGCATGCGGTGAGGCCCTCCTCCACGCTGCCCACGCCGCGCTCGCCGTAGAAGCTGCATTTGGCCGCCGTGCCGTCCGCCATGACAGCCATCAGGTGCAGGCCGCAGCCGTAACCCGAGTCCGAGGAGTGCAGGCCATCACCATAGCCGTATCCCAGATACTTCCCGCCGAGCTCCGGGCTTACCTGCAGTCCGGCGTTCTTTTCCAGCCGTCCGGCGATGCAGGGCACATCCACGGTCCAGTCCTTGATCCCCATGGTTCTGAACATCGAGTCCAGGGCATCAAAGTCGCCGAGGTTGCCGGTATGGACCATGGTCGCGATCGAGACGTCAAACCCCGCATCCTGGGCCAGCCTGACCGTCTGCATCGAGCGTTCGAAGGTCCCGTCGCCCCGAACAGCGTCATGTGCTTTTCCGAGTCCGTCGATGCTGACCTGTATCTCGTCAACCTTCAGTGCTCGAAGCCGTTCCTTATTGAATGACACGCCGTTGGTGAACAGCACTTTGCGCAGCATGAAATCGGGAAGCATATTGTTGATCTCGTCAAAGCCTGAATGAAGAGCGGGTTCCCCGCCGGTGATCATGACGCGGAGCCCCTGCATCCGCTCGAACTCGGTCAGGATCGTGCGGATCCGGGGAACAGGCAGCTCGCCGGCCTTGTGGTCTCCGAGATAGCAATGACGGCACCGAAGATCGCAGGCGTCCGTGATCTGCAGCTTGAGATAGCGCAGAGACGGTGCTGGCGACGGGACGACGGGCGGGCGCCGCTGCCGGACGTGCTCGGTCGTGAGCAGCCCCTCGTCGACGCAATAGTCGATGAAGGCCCCGTCACGGCTCGTGCATCCGTCCTCGCCGGCGCAGTCCTGCAGGAACCGGAACGAATCCTGATCCAGCTCGTGCAGTTCATCCGTAGCGAGCTGGTAGACCGACGGGGTCTCCAGCCATTTGATGACCGCCCGTTTTGAAAGATAGCACCTCATGGCTCATATTATACCACCGCTGTCGCTGCTCTGTCCGGACCCATAAAAAAATGGCATTTGATTGGGAAGCTTGTTATACTTGGTTATGAAGAGGGATCAAAAACCCGATCTGGAGCAGGCGGTCTGTTTGCGTTTCTGCTCCTACTACAAGCCCGGCAGGAACGAGGAGCTTGCATGCCGGGGATATCTTGTTCTGGAACGCCTCGCGCTGCAGGGAATTCCGATGGTCCGCAAAAAAACGGAGCTCAGGGACAGGGCCGGTGAAGAGCTCCTGGTTCGCACGCTTTGCATGGCCTGTCCCTTTCACGAACAGGACTGCGACTTTATGGAGAACAGCGCATTACCCCCCTGCGGCGGATTCCTGTTGCTGGCGCAGCTTTTGGCGGCAAACGATATCTCGATCGCTGACGTGAAATAGCAAGCGAGGAAATAGAGCAGGGCTTTTGACTTATGCATTTTGCTCTTTGCATTAAACGTGCACCTGCTTTATTAATAAGAAGGACTTACGGAGCGTACGATCATGGACTATTCGATCAAAATAGGCGGTGAGGCGGGGCAGGGCATCCAGACCATCGGCGATACGCTTGCCCGGGTCTTTTCGCGCACGGGTCATCACGTCTTCAGCCACCAGGACTATGAGTCGCGCATCCGCGGCGGTCATAACTTCTACCAGATCAGGCTGTCCGATCAGCCGGTTTCAGCGCCCCGGGACCAGGTCGATATCATTGTGGCGCTCGATGGAGCAAGCATCATGCTCCACGAAGCCGAGCTCAGGGAGAACGGAAGGATCATCGGTGATCTCGCGACGCTTAAACTGAAACCGGAAAAAAAGCTGTTCCTCGACATTCCCTTTGCGGGGCTGGCTACCAGCAGCGGCGGCAGTGCGATCATGGCGAACACGGTCGCGATCGGCGCCGTGCTCGGCATGCTCGGCATGGAGCTCACCCGGCTGTTCGAAATCATAACGGACACGTTCAATAAAAAGGGTGAAGCCGTCATCGAGGCGAACAGGAATGCGGCGCTGGCAGGGTACGACTTTGCGCTCAAACATTGTACTCTCTGTCCCTTCTCCGTAACGCCGGGCGCAGAGCAGAAGCTGCTTATCGGTGGCGTCGAGTCCATTGCTATCGGCGCGCTCGCCTCGGGTTGCAAGTTCTATGCAGCCTATCCCATGACCCCGTCGACGGGGATCATGAACTACCTGGCATCCAAAGAAAAGGAATACGGCATTGTGGTGGAGCAGGCCGAGGACGAGATCGCGGCCATCAACATGGCGCTCGGCGCTTCCTTTGCCGGCGTGCGGGCCATGACCGGGACGTCGGGCGGCGGTTTTGCCCTGATGGTGGAAGGCGTCTCGCTTGCCGGCATGACCGAGACGCCGATCGTGATCGCCCTGGGCCAGCGGCCCGGCCCGGCGACCGGACTGCCCACCCGGACCGAGCAGGGCGACCTTTCCATGGTGCTCGCAGCTGGCCACGGCGAGTTCCCGCGGGTCATCTTTGCGCCCGGAACGCCGCGCCAGGCCGTTGCGCTTACGAACAAGGCCTTTGAGCTGGCGGAGAAATACCAGATCCCCTCGTTCATTCTTTTTGATACGTACCTCTCCGATTCCCAGTGGACCCTTGACGGCCTTGATCTGAGCACGCTAGATTCTATCGATCACCGGCTGCGCGGAGAAGCGTTCAAGGGCCTTTCCGGATACAAGCGGCATGCCTTGACCGAAACCGGTGTTTCCCCGCTCGGGGTGCCGGGCGATGCCGAACATCTTGTGGTCACGGACAGCGACGAGCATGACGAAGAAGGCCATATCATCGAGGATGCCGCGACACAGGAGCGCCATGGTGGAAAAGCGGCTTTTCCGGAAGCTGCCGCAGATCCAGTCCGAGATCAGCCCGCCCTTCCTCTATGGAGAGCCGGATCCCGCAATCGTCATCGTTGGCTGGGGGTCGATGTACGGGTTGATGCGGGAGGCGGTCGATGTCCTGGCCTCGTCCTACAGCATTGCCATGCTCCACTTCAGCGAACTGTTCCCCTTCCCATTGCGGGACCGGTTCGACTACATTGCCTACCTCGAAAAAGCGGAGCACACGATCTGTATCGAGCAGAACGCAACCGGCCAGTTCGCACGGCTTATGAAGACCGAGACCGGGTATGAGTTCGGATCGCAGATCAACAAGTTCGACGGCAGACCGTTTACGGTCGAGCATCTGACAGGAGAACTGCATGAGCACCTTAGAAACGTTTAGCGGGCAGGTCCCGGCCTGGTGTCCGGGGTGCGGCAACTTCCCGATCCTGAAGACCTTCAAGGACGTCATGGTCGAGCTCGGTCTTGAGCCGCACCAGATCACCGTCGTCTCGGGCATCGGCCAGGCCGCGAAACTCCCGCATTACACGAAGTGCAACACCTTCAACGGCCTGCACGGCCGGGCGCTTCCGGTGGCCACGGGCATACGGCTCGCGAACCATGCCATGCCCGTGATCGTCACGACCGGCGACGGCGACTGCTACGGCGAGGGCGGGAACCACCTCATGGCAGCCATGCGCAGGAACATCAACGTGAAGCTCTTTGTGCACGACAACCAGGTCTACGGCCTGACCAAGGGGCAGGCTTCGCCCACCACGGGTGAAGGAACGATAACGAAGAACATGCCCTTTGGCGTGCTCTCCGGCCAGTTCAACCCCATGGCCCTTGCCGTGGCGCTCGACTGCAGCTTTGCAGCCCGGGCCTTTGCCGGAGACACGGAGCATCTGAAGGGGATCATGAAAGCGGCCATGGAGCACAAAGGATTCGCCCTCGTCGATATCCTGCAGCCCTGCGTCTCCTTCAACAAGGTGAACACCTATGAGTGGTACAAGCAGCGGGTCTATCATCTTGAGGCCGGCTACGATCCCACGGACAGGAAAGAAGCGTTCATGAAAGCGCTTGAGTGGGGGGACCGCATACCTATCGGCATTATCTACCGGAACACTCGGCCGACGTTCGAGGAACGGCTGCCGGTCATTGCCGAAAAGCCGCTGGTCAGGCAGGAGCAGTTTCCCGGGAGCGAGGATCGAAAAGGCGCTGAAGGAATTTTATTGATCTCCCTTTCATATGTATGAAGAATCAACTAACAACGAGAGTTGGACGCGGATTAGCGCGGATGAACGCTGATAAATCAACCTCTTGAGTGATAAAACAATACTCTACGATGTTGTAAGTTTCTTTCATCTCTCTGTCGTGCCCTATCCGCGTTCATCCGCGTGAATCCGCGTCCCAAAAGCTTTTATCAATTAAAGGACAGGTGCTATGCCGAGAATGTCGAAGCGCAGAATGAAGAAGGTCGGGCTCCCTTCCGGGTCCCTGGTGTATACCGGCGAGCAGGCGGCAGGGACGATCGACGTTACGCTGATCGACTACGACGAGCAGGTCTTCGAAGAGCGGTTGCTGAAGACGGCGGAGGAGTGCGTTCCTTACCGGAACAAGCCTACGGCCACGTGGATAAACGTGGACGGCGTACACGATCCCGACATGATCGGGAAGCTGGGCGACTGCTTCGGCCTGCACCACCTCGTTTCCGAGGACCTCATGAGCGTGGTCCAGCGCCCGAAGATGGAGGATTACGGCGATTATCTCTTCGTGGTCGTCAAGATGCTGACCTATGATGACAAGGAGGAAAAGGTCGTTCCCGAACAGGTAGGTATCATCGTGGGGAAGAACTTCCTGCTCTCCTTCCAGGAAGGCATCAGGGGAGACGTGTTCCAGCTGATCCGCGAGCGGCTGCGGACGGGCCGCGGGACGATCCGCAGACGAGGTGTTGACTACCTCGCTTATTCGCTGCTCGACGCGCTGGTGGATGGCTATTTCGTGATCCTGGAAAAGCTCGGCGAGCGCATCGACAATCTCGAGGAGGAGCTTATTGCGAGTCCCCGGAGAGAGATCATGGAACAGCTCTACCAGCTGAAGCGGGAGCTTTTGTTCCTGCACAAGGCGGTCTGGCCGCTCCGGGAGGTGATCGCTGCTCTTGAACGGCGGGAGTCGCCGATCATTCACGAGGCCACCGCGCCCTATCTGCGGGACGTCTACGATCATGTGGTGCAGGTCATCGACAGCGTTGAGATCTACCGGGACATGCTCTCGACCATGCTTGATCTGTACCTGTCGAGCGTGAGTTTCCGCCTGAACGAGGTGATGAAGGTACTGACGATCATTGCCACGATCTTCATGCCGCTCACGTTCATCGCCGGCGTGTACGGCATGAACTTCAAGTACATGCCTGAACTGGAATGGCGTTCGGGTTATTTTCTGTCGCTCGGAGTGATGGGCGCGGTTGCTGTGGGCATGATGGTTTTTTTCAGGCGGAAGAAGTGGCTTTGAACTGCGTAACAGCTAATCTACCACAGAGACACAGAGAAGGACAACCTGACTAAGCTTTTCTCAGTGCTCTCTGTGCCTCTGTGGTTAAATCTGATCTGATAGTATTCTAAAAGCCGCCACCTGAATGCTTGAAGAAGATGACGCCCAAAGGCGGCAGGGTCATCGCAAGCGAGAAGTCCTTGCCGTGCGAGCTCACGGGCAGCGCTTCCACGCCGCCGAGGTTTCCCCGGTTGCCCCCGCCGTAGAGGTCGGCATCGCTGTTCAGCACTTCCTGCCACATTCCCCCCCGCGGTACGCCGATCCGATAGGCGGACCGTTCCACTGGCGTGAAGTTGCAGACGATCAGGAACAAATCGTCCGTGGACTTGCCTTTCCTGAAGAAGCTTATCACGCTGCTCTCCCAGTCGCTGATGTCGGCCCACTCGAACCCGTCCTGCGCAAAATCCAGTTCATAGAGCGCCGGCTCCCGGCGGTACAGGATGTTCAGGTGGCGCACCCACTGGTGCAGGCCCTGGTGCTGGGGATACTGCATGAGGTGCCAGTCCAGGCTTGTTTCGTGGTACCACTCGTTCCACTGCCCGAATTCCATGCCCATGAACAGGAGCTTTTTTCCCGGGTGCCCGAACTGGTAGCCGAAGAGCAGGCGCAGGTTCGCGAACTTTTCCCAGTCGTTGCCCGGCATTTTTGCCAGGAGCGAGCGCTTGCCGTGCACCACTTCGTCGTGCGAGAGCGAAAGCATGAAGTTCTCGTAGAAGGCGTACCAGATGCTGAACGTCAGCTGATTGTGGTGGTACTTGCGGAAAAGCGGGTCCGTGGTTGCGTACGTCAGGGTGTCGTACATCCAGCCCATGTTCCACTTCATGCCGAAGCCGAGCCCGCCCAGATAGGCAGGCCGCGAGACCATGGGCCAGGAGGTCGATTCCTCCGCAATGGTCTGGACATCGGGAAACCGGCGGTAGACCTCCATGTTCAGGCGCCGCAGGAAATTGATCGCCCCGAGGTTCTCCCTGCCGCCGTATTCGTTCGGGATCCAGTCTCCTTCGTCCCGGGAATAGTCGAGGTAGAGCATGGACGCCACGGCGTCGATCCTGATGCCGTCAATGTGGTACTTGTCGAACCAGAAAAGCGCGCTGCTGACCAGGAAGGCGACGACCTCGTAGCGGTCGTAGTTGAAGATGTAGCTCTTCCAGTCGGGGTGGAAGCCCTTGCGCGCGTCCATATGCTCGTAGAGGTGCGTGCCGTCGAAATAGGACAGGCCGTGCTCGTCGCCGGGAAAATGGGACGGCACCCAGTCGAGGACCACGCCGATGCCGTTCTGGTGCAGATGATCGATAAGGAACATGAGGTCCTGCGGCGTTCCATAGCGCGCAGAGGGGGCGAAGAAGCCCGTGACCTGGTATCCCCAGGAGCCATAGAAGGGGTGCTCCATGATCGGCATGAATTCGACGTGCGTAAAGCCCGCCTGCTTCACATATTCCGCAAGCAGCGGGGCAAGCTCCCGGTAGGTGAGAAAACCGTTGTCCCGCTCCACCGCCCGCCGCCAGGAGCCGATGTGCAGTTCGTAGACCGAGTAGGGGGCGCTCAGGCTGTTCGCCTTATGGCGGCCCTTCATCCATTCCTGGTCGCCCCACGGGTACTTGAGGTCGCAGACGATCGAAGCGGTCCGGGGAGGCTCCTCGCAGCAAAACGCGAAGGGGTCGGCCTTGTCCACGGCGTAGTTGTTGTGACGCGAGACAATGTGATATTTATAGAGCGTTCCCTCGCCGATGCCCGGGAGAAAACCCTCCCAGATGCCCGAGCTGTCGGGCCGGACAGCGAGATGATGGGAGTGGAAATTCCAGCCGTTGAAATCGCCGACGACCGAGACCTGCTGAGCGTTCGGGGCCCATACGGAAAAGTGCGTGCCCGTGGTGCCGCCCACGGTCCGCGGATGGGCGCCGAGCTTGTCATAGAGGCTGAAGTGGGTCCCTTCCTTGAACAGGTAGGTGTCGTGGTCCGTCAGGAGCGGGCCGGGAGCTCCAGCGCTGGTAATGCTTTTTTTCTTTGCCATGTGTTTCCTCCGAAAAACGTAAACCGAACAAAAGCCGAAAGCAAAGGCCTCTCTCGCAAAATCGCAAAGGGAATCTTTAAGTCTCAGCCTTTAATACGTATGAGTTAATTTAACCGCAGAGACGCAGAGGCGCTGAGAAAGTCTTTATTATTGTCTTTACGTGTTTCTCCGCATCTCCGCGCCTCAGCGGTAGATTGCTACTGCTCCCGTTTCACATACACGGTCCGGTGAGGATAGGGGATCTCGATGCCTTTTGCCTTGAACGTCTTGAAGATCCGCTTCCTGAGTTCGTGCTGGACCGGGGCCTGGTCCGCAAATTGGCGTACCTGGACCACCAGCGTAAAGTCCAGCGAGCTCTCGCCGAACCCCGGTATGAAACGTACCTGCGGCGCAGGCTCAGCCATCAGCCCCGGTATCTCAGTGGTCGCCTTTTGCGCAATCTCGAGCAGGGTCTGTTCAACCAGATCGATGTCCGCTTCATAGCTCACGCCAACAGGGATCAGAAGCGCCATCTGTGGTTCTGGCAGGAAGTAATTAGTCACGACACTTTGAGAAAGCTTGCTGTTCGGGATCACGACGATATTGTTCGGCAGCATCCGGATCCTCGTCGTCCGCCAGGTGATGTCGTCCACATAGCCTTCCTGTCCCGTTTCGAGCCGGACAAAATCGCCGACACGGATGGACCGCTCAACAAGGATATGGATGCCGGCGAACAGGTTCGCCAGCGTGTCCTGCAGCGCAAGCGCCACGGCAAGGCCGCCCACGCCAAGAGCGGTCAAGAGCGGCGCGATCGAAATGCCCATGACGTTCAGCATGATCAAAAAACCGATCATCACGATCGCGCCCCGCAGGATCCCCGAGGCGAGGCCCGTGGTCGGGATCGGAAGGTTGCTGCGCTGGACGTACCCTTTGAAGAGGTTGCCGGCGAGATTCGAGGAGGCAAAGGTCAGGGACAGGATAATGATGATATGGATGATTTTGCCGATCAGGTTTATCTGTTTTTCCGGCAGCTCCGACAGGTCAATGGCGATCCTGAGGCCGATGCCGAAGGCAAGGTAGATCGAGGGCGTCCTGAAGGAACGCAGAATGGCGTCGTCCAGCATGGTCTCGGTCTTGGCCGCCCATTTGTGCAGGAATCTGATGCCGATGGCCCTGGCGATGAGCAGGGCAAGCACCGAGCCAAGGGCGATTGCCGAAGGGATGAGGATACGTTTGATGTTCGGGTCCATGCTGTCTCCTTGCTGTTTACCGTATTCAGTTTAGCAGATAACCTGAGGAGAGTAAAGAAAGATGCACGAGAACAGGACCTTGAGGTGCCGTGAACGGGGACGAAAAGGCAACCTCCCTTGATGGGGAGGCTGGGTGAGGGTAGACGTTCCGGGATGGAATAATCAATCATATAGGCGCTTGTTCCACCCACATGAAAGCCAGAAGATCCATATTTAATTCCTTATGGTAATCTTGTCTACAAGGATCACGAGCGGAAGATCCTCGATTTTTCAGGTTAACGTAAAGAAGAACGCAGCGCCTTCATCCTTTTTTCCTTCAGCCCATATCTTGCCGCCGTGCCGCCGGACCACCCGCTCAACGGTCGCAAGACCGATCCCCGAGCCTTCGAATTCCTGTTCTGAATGAAGGCGCTGGAAGGGTAAAAACAGCTTGTCGGCGCAACGTTGATCGAAACCGGCCCCGTTGTCCTTCACATAGTAGACCGTTTTCCCTTCCTGTTCGAACGTTCCGAATTCGATACGGGCCTTTTCTTTTTTTGAGGTGAACTTCCAAGCATTGCCGAGCAGATTCGAAAGCGCAACCTCGATCATCTTTGGATCGGCAAACGCCGTAATGCCTTCTTTAATTTCGACGGTGTTCCCGCGGTCCGGCTGCGCCTCGCGAAGTTCCGTCATGAACGAGGCGGCTATTTCACTCAGATCGACGTCCCGCCTTTGCACGTCATACCGCGACATCCGTGAAAGATACAGCAGATCGTCGATTATCCGATGCATTTTTTCAGCGCCCCTGATGACTGCGGCAAGATGTTTTTTCCCATTGTCGTCGAGTTTGTCCGAATAATCGTCGCGCAGGGCTTCCGTGAACCCCGATATCCTGTTCAGAGGACCGCACAGGTCGTGGGACACGGAATAACTGAAGGTTTCCAGCTCCTTGTTTGTTGCCGCGAGCTCCTGTGTCCGGCGTTCAACTTCGGCATATGCTGTTTGCAGTTCATCCGCGGCCCGCATGCGCTCAAAGATCTCCCATGACAGCTGGCCCAGAGACTGGGTGATTTCAACGTCGGTCGCAGTATAGTCGGTCGGCTTATTCCCGACGCCGATGATCGCCACGATCCGGCCGGCGCGCAGAACAGGCACGACCATTTCCCGTTTGACCGCGGCATGCCCCGGCGGCAATCCCTGGCGGTTCGCCAGCGAGGCATAGTCGTTATGAATGACCGGACCCCGCTCACGAACGCAATCCACCCACACGCCCGCCTGGGAGATACTGTAATGGCTGCCCTTGCCTTCCGCAGTGCACATGTTCCGCAGCGTATTCGTGGACCAGGCCTGAAGAGAGAGTGTTTCCTGGTCGTTATCCAGAAAATGGTAGAAACCGATCGTGCTGTTTGCCTGCTTTTCGATCTCGTCGAGCATCATCTGAAGAGTTTTATCACGGGACACGGCGGGGGAAGCGGTCATTGACAGGATTCTTAGCCTCGCTTGGGTGATGTTCTCGGCCCGTTTGCGATCGGTGATGTTGTCGAACACGGCGACAAAATATCCTTTTTCCGTACTGTAGACCGATATGAACAGCCAAATAGCCAGGGGCTCCAGATAGATCTCGAAGCTCTCCGGTTTGCCGGTCAGCGCGACCCTGCCGTAGATCTCGAGCAGAACGGGATGAGACTCCCTTAAACCGGGAATTACTTCGCTGATCTTTTTCCCGACAACGTTCCGGAGCCCCGTCAATTTTTCGAACGCGCTGTTCACGTCAAGATAAATGAAGTCCTGCGGCACGTTGTCCTCGAAAAGCATTTTGCAGTATGCAAAACCGTTGTGCATGTTCTCGAATAACGAACGATATCGCTTTTCGTTTTCCCGGAGTGCCTCCTCGATCTGCCTGCGCTTGGTGACGTCTTCAATTGCAAGGAGGATTAAATGGGCGCCGGGATCTTTCGAAATCACCTTACGCGCATTGATAAGCAGGTTCCTGGGGCCGGCACCTGCGTCCTCGCGCGCGACCTCGAAATCACTAAAGAAGGAATTCTTCGCGCGTATATCCTCAAGCAATTCCCGAAGCTTCGGGATATCCCAGTAGCCGTTTTGCAGTTCGTAGATAGCTTTGTTCTCCACCGCCTCCGGCGTTACGGCGAAGATCCAGTAATACGCCAGGTTTGCGGTGACGACACGCAGATCTTCGGTAAGTATGATAAGGGGTTCCCGCACGGTTTCGACGATCGCCTCTGCATAATCACGGGCTTCCTGGGTGCGCAGCATGCCCTGCTTCAGGTCGTTGATGTCTTCGAGGGTCACAATTGCGCCGTCGATCCTGTTGTCAATGGTCTTGTACGGCCGTATCGTCATGGAGTACCAACGGCCCTGCGTGTCAAGGATCTCCTGTTCCTTGATCGACAGGGATTCGACCACCTCAAGGATCAACGTATCAAGGTCCGGAACATTGATATTGGACCTGATGTTCGAAATAGGCCGCCCGATATCGCTCGCGATAAGGTTCAGCGCCTTTCCCGCGGAGGCATTAAAGCGCCTGATCTGCAGTTTATTCCCGATTAGCAGGATCGGAATTTCTACTGCGCTTAAGACATTGACGAGGTCGTTGTTGCTCTGCGTTATTTCCTCGTTGCGGCTCCGGAGCTCGTCGTTCACGGTGCTCAGCTCTTCATTGGTGGACTGAAGCTCTTCCTTGGACGTTTCGAGCTCCTCGTTGATGCTCTGCAGCTCTTCGTTGCTGGACTGCACTTCTTCATTGAGCGCCTTGAGTTCCTCGGTGGACGCCTCATGTTCCGCGACGATCGACCTGAGATGCTCTTGCGTGGCGGCAAGCTCGCGCGCAAACGGGGCTTCCTGATCCTTCTGAGACCGGCCCTTTATCTTTGCCTGAACTTTCCCCAGTTTTTTCGAATCCCTCGCTGTCGGGCCGGCAGTATCCTCGAATATGACCAGAAAAAGGCGCTCCTTGGAATCGCGGGGCTTAAACGCGACTAGTTCGATGTTTATCGTGGCGACGATGTTGTTATGCCGGATCTTAATTCCTTCTTTTCGGACGGGAACATCTTTTCCAGCGGCCCGGTGTATAAGGACCCGCAGCTCCATGGCGAGGCTTTCACCCGCCATCCTCATGAGATTGAGGCTTGCCTTGCCGGGCTGGGGTTTCAGATAGGGGCTGATGTTCCCGCGGAATTGAAGAATATCCATGTCCTCATTAATCACCAGGCCCGCGGGACTGTATCTGTTCAGGATGATACTGTCGGCTTCCTTCTGGACGTTGGTCTCGCCGGTGACATGCTCTTCCGCCTTCTTCTTCACGTCGGCCTTTTCTCTCACCGGACCCCGCTCCCTTTCAAAGTGCAGTTCCGACGACGATGTCTTTTTGGAATAAATTCTGCTGTTTTTGTCGACCAGGGAAAAAAGGTTCGCAAACTCGCCGATGGACTCGGATCTCCCGAGCATGAGATAACCCGAGGGATTGAGGGCATAGTGCATGATCGGGAGCGCTTTTTTCTGCAGCATCGGGCCGAAATAGATCATCAAATTCCTGCAACTGATCAAATCCATCTTTGAGAACGGCGGGTCCTTGATAAGGTTCTGCCTGGCGAATACGCCTTGCTCCCTGATCGCCTTGCTGATCTGATATCCCTGCTCCGTCCTGGTAAAGAAACGCCTGAGCCGTTCGGGAGAAACATCCTGCGCGATATTTTCCGGGTAAACACCCTGGCGGGCCGTTTCAATGGCCGCCTCGTCGATGTCGGATGCGAAGAACTGGATCGGATGGGAGATGCTTTGCTCTTCGCTCCATTCCGAAAAACCCATTGCGAGAGAGTACGCCTCCTCTCCGGTCGAGCATCCCGGGACCCATATTCGAAGGGGTGTATCGGATGACCGCTTCTCCAGGATGCGCGGGAACACGATGTTCTTTAACGTAGTGAAGGTCTCCGGATCCCGGAAAAAGGAAGTGACGTTGATGAGGACGTCCTGGTACAGGACCCCGACTTCCGGGGGGTTCTCCTGCAGGTAGCGGACGTAGTGCTCCAATGCCTCTATCTTGTGCAGGAGCATGCGCCGGGCGATCCTGCGCAGTATGGTTGCCCGTTTGTAATAGGTAAAATCGACACCCGTGGCCGTCCTCATCAGCATGAATATTCTGTTCAGATCGTCCTCTCCCGCCTGAAGCAACGGGCCGGACTTCATGGTCTGGAGAAGGCCCATGGCGGGATGGCGGCTGATCCTCTTGAGCTCGGCGGCGATCTTTTCAGGAGGCAGGATATAGTCAACAACGCCGGTTGCGGCGGCGCTTTTGGGCATGCCGTCGTATTTTGCCGATTGTTCGTCCTGGGCCAGGATGATCCCGCCCTCGGCTTTTATGGCCCGGATCCCCAGAGAACCATCGGAGCCGGTCCCCGACAGGATGATACCGATCGCATTCTGTCCCTGGTCCTCGGCAATGGACCGGAAAAAAGAATCAACCGGCATATGCCGGGCAGGGGATTCGGCGCGTGGCTGAAGCCGGAGCACACCGTGGAAAACAGTCAGCGCCGTATTGGGCGGAATGACATAGATCTGATCAGGTTCCACGGTCATGCCGTCCCGCACCTCACGCACCGGCATGGAAGTCACTTTTGACAGGAGTTCGGACAACATGCTGTCCTGGGTGGGGGCAAGGTGTTGAACGAGCACGAAAGCCATACCCGTATCAGGCGGAAGGTTTTCCAGCAACTTCGTGACTGCTTCCAGCCCTCCAGCGGAGGCGCCGATCCCGACGGTAAAAAAGGTTTTCTCTTTCGGACGGTCTTCTTCGGCAGGCGGAGTTTTCATGGACGGACGGACGTCGCCAGCTTAGAGGAAGATTCTGTCGGTCCGGCGTTTTTTCCGTCATTGCCCGCAATCGGGTTTTTTTTGAGGTTTACTTCTGGCGTTCTGGTGGGAGTGCTAGGCAGTGCCTGCTTTTTGGCCATGTCTCCTCCCTATCGCTTTTTAAAGGTATCATTGATTCAGGTAATAACAATATATTAGCACATAAAGAGTTGCATCCCTATAAAAAAACGACGTGTCGGTCCTTTTAAAGTTGGCGATAAGTTACTGACTCAAATCATCGTTGTTCCACGACGAACATCCCGCCTCTATAGATTGTTGACAGGATTACAAGATGGGCAGGAAAATCACGATCTGCCTGAAGTTATCCTGTAATCCTGCCAACGTAAAGTACTGGTCCGTCTGCAGTGTATCTCTTTGTTACGAACCTATTGTCAGCGACACCGCAGCCGCCGTATCTTTTCCTTCCGAATTCAATGGGAACTGCCAGCCCTTTATATTTTTCAGCAAGCACTGTTTTGCGGTCTCGTTCTTCATGATGCTGTTGACTATCCGGATGTTTTTCACAGCGCCGTTCGCTGCTATGGAAAACCGGACCTCAATCGTTTCCCGCAAGCTCATATTCTGAAAACAAGCCTGGAGGGTTTTCAGCTGTTGCTCCACGGAGCTGCGCACCGCATCCTTCCCCAGGCTGCCTGTCACGGAGATCCTGCTTATCTTGACCGTGAGAGGCGTAACAGCAGCAGGTTGACTTGCCGCTTTGTCCTCTGACTTTGCCGGCAGGGTCATTTCTGCTTCTGCGGGCGCCGCCATCTGTTTCATCTTCATAGGCGAAGCAGCGCTTCTCGTCATTACACCACCCACCGCATAGTCAGATACTCCTTCAGGCAGCGGCAGGGGCTGGTTCACGGTCGCTGACTTGCCGTCCTTGTTGCGCACTTCGGAGTCCACGGCAATGAACGAGGTGTAGGCGGTCAGGAGATTATAGGTGAGCCCCAGATTGGTGACTTCCTGTATGCGCTCATTGTTCTGTCGCAGCAGGTTGTAATCCGACAGAAGCATGATCCGCTGGCGCGCCCAGAGATAGGGCAGGCTGGCGTTCGTTATCTCGGGCTTGGCGCTTGCGACATTGATCGCGTCTGTGTACGGTTTTTCACCGGTCAGGCCGCTGAGCGTGATCGTGCCCTCCGGCCTGCCACGCCATTTGCCGAACACGACCACGGGCCGGTCAGCCAGCACATCGGGAATGCTTGAGGGTTCCACATCATATACATCGAACCTGCCGAAGTCGATCTTGACCCGGGTCAGCACCGGCGACTCGATGAGCTTGCGGAACGCCGCCGCCTTGGCGGGCGCTTCTTCGGGCTTCGTGATCACGAAGGGTTCACCCAGGCCCACATGCGCCATGCCTTCGATGAGGTGACGGTTCACGGATGAGCCGATGCCGAAGGCGAACATGTTGGCACTCGCGAGGTTGTTCCTGATGAGGTCAAAGGCCTCCTCTTCAACGCTCACATACCCGTCTGTTGCGATCACGATCGTGCGTGAGAATCCTTCTGCTTTTGGCAGGGCAAGCGCCCGTTTGAGCGCCGGCAAAAGCTCGGTGCCGCCACCGCCCTGCTGGCTGTCGATCACCTTCAGCGCTCTTGCGATATTCCCGGAGTTCGCAGCAAGAGAGGTTTCGGACATCACGGTCGAGCCCCCGGCAAAGAGCACTACATTGAACCGGTCGCCTGGCCTGAGGTTTCCGATGAGATCCTTCAGGAGCTTCTTTGATATGTCGAGCGGAAACCCGTGCATGGAGCCTGATACGTCCACGATGAAGATGTACTCCCGACCCGGTATCTGCGCCAGGGTAACGCGCTTCGGCGGCTGGAGCATGAGCAGAAAGAAGTTCTCCTTCTCGCCCTGGTACAGGAGAAGGCCCGAGTCCACCTGGTCGCCAGCGAGCTGATACTTCAAAATATAGTCGCGGTTGCCGCCTGCATTCTCCGAAGGCTCAAGGTCTATCGAGGCGGATGATGTTCCGTGGTAACGAACATCCACCTTGTGCGATGTGCAGAAGAGCTTCTGGATCGGCATGCCTGCAGCGATGTTCACGTTGATGTCAAAGGTATAGGGCGGCGCCTCTCCCTCGTGGAGGTAGGGGTTCTGGACCCATTTATCAGACGAGGATGCGGTTGAGGCAGCCTGGTTCGAATAGCGGGGGCCGACAACCGTGGGGTAGGCGAACTCATAGACCTTGTCCGTCGGCACCAGCAGTTCGGTGTAGCTCATCTCGACCCTGACCAGGTCGCCGGGCATGATGTTCGCCACGTTCATCTGGAACACGTTCGGCCGCTGCTGCTCCAGGAGCGAGGCGCTTTTACCCTGCTGCTTCGCCTGTTCGTATTCCTGCCGTGCCTCGTCGCGTTTTTTGATCTTTGCGTTTACGGTCCGCTCGCCAATGGTCATTTTCATGGCGTAGACCGCTGCCCGTGTGGATGCCGGGAAGACGTAGATCGCTTCCAGGGCATGGCTGCCCTCGTTCTTATAAACCTGGGTGACCTTGACATCGGCAATAACGCCTGAGATGTTGACGGCTGCTGAGGTGGACTTGAGCGGAAGCCGGTCAACGGATGGATCGTCGCTTTTGACGAAGAAGTACGGTGAAAGGGTCTTGTCACCTGATTCGTTCTGTTGGGCAAAGCCTGCGGTGCTGAAGAGCGTGCATATTGCAAGGAAGAGGAATGCCATGGATCGTAGAGCTGGTCGCATAAGGGACCTCCTGTCTAAAGGGAAATTGTTTGCTTCTGGGTGATTAGACAAGGGATGTCCGGAAAAAGTTCCCTGTTAGATTGGGTCCGTTAAGAATAAAAAGGGAAGAGCTTTTACCGCGAGGGGCGCGAGGAACGCAAGGACGTCAAAAACCAAGAATATTTTTGTTTAAGACAGGCTCTACAGGATTTCCTTGCGACCTTTGCGCCTTCGCGGTTCCAAGGGTTCGGTCCCGGTTTGTCCGAGTTGGCGACGAGGATACGGCATCTATTTCATCTTTTCCAAGATCAGAATCTGTTCCCGGATCTTCTCAGGTATCGCAGTTTTCTTTCCTTCACGGTAATTGTACATCACGATCACGCCATCGCCCTCTGCCGCGATCTTCTGATGTTTGTGGCTCACGACGACATATTTCATCGTGAACCGGTCCTCTGCGATATCAGTGATCTTTGCGCCGACGGAGACCGTGTCGGGATAGGTAAGGGGAAGCCGATATTTGCAGCTGGTGGACCCCAGGATCGGGCCGATGCCGGTTTCGTCCTTCATCCTGTGCAGTCCCAGCTCCTCGGCATAGAGGATGCGGGCGCTTTCGAAATACCGGAAGTAGGCGACGTTGTTCACATGCTGGAACGCATCCATGTCGCCCCAGGCAACAGGAATTTCGATCAGAACGGGATAGCTTTCGAGTAATGTATTGTCCATGGTTTAATGCGCTTTCATAGATCTCGCAGCGGTCGGCGCTGCGGCATGCACCTCGCGGTCCACGCGACGCCGGTCATTTCTTGATTAAATAGAAAGCGGCCTGATCTCCTCGTTTTTCTTTGTTCAATTTTTTTGCGAGGTCTTTCCACTCCCGGACCTGCGATTTTGAGTAGTTGTTGTTTTGCGCTATAAAGGGTATGTCCCGTTTATAAAGTTCGCTTCCCTGAAACTGGTCTGCTGTCGAATCAAAGACCACATCCTGCAGGGAAAGACCCGCTTTTTCCGCCAGGAGGGTAATGCTCCCGATTGAGTGCAGGAAAAAATGCCTGGGTGCGTCAAGCTGGAACCAGTTCTCGCGGTAATGTTCCCAGGCAGAGGACGAAACGGTCGGAAGCCTTAACAAACAACATCCGCCGGGGGAAAGAAGTTTTGCGGCTTTTTGAAGCTGCTCGTGCGGGTCAGGAACATGTTCAAAGGAGTGATGATACATGATCACATCCCACTCTCCGGTGACGTCATGGATGGATTTTTTCCTGACCGTCACGCCGTTTCCGTACGTGATATCCGCGGGGATATACGGATCGATTCCCAGAATTGTTTCAAAGCCGATCTCCCGCAGGATGTTCAGCCGCCAGCCGTCTCCGCATCCGACATCGAGGACCTTTGATTTTGCGGTCATGTTGGTGCGGGACAGCGCGGTCATTTTTTTGTTCGGCGAAAGTGAACTGACCAGGCGTCCGAAAATGCCGCGATTGAAAACGGTATGATAGTCCTTGAATCGACGCAACGACTTCACCACCGGATTATTCAAAAAACGTCTCGGTTTTGGCGAGAGGCTGTAATAGTGGGCAGGGTAGTACTTGTCCATATTCGCCGGGACCTCGCTGATTTGCAGGCACCCGCATTGTGAACATTGAAAATAGATAAAAAGGTCCCTGAAGCCGAACATCATTTCAGATACCCTATACACCGTGTGTTCCGCGGTGCTGGAACATATTCTGCACGCCAAGGTATTCATTTTTGTCCCCAACACGGTGAAATGGCTTCGGTGTGAAATGCGTTCTCAGTCGGTCTGCGCCGGTGCGCTAAGCCAGGAGTCCGCTTGCTTTCTATACTACTTTTTCAAGAACCTGTCCACTGCTTTTGTCCAGACCTCATATCCCTGCCTGCTGAGGTGCACCCCATCATCCTGGAGGCACGCGCTCAAGGGGCTGCCTGTCTGATCCACAAAGAGGCTATAGACATCGAGATATTCCGCGCTGTATTCCCTCGCGATCTGCTCAAGCTGGCGGTTCGTGTCCCTGATCGCGTCACCACTTATCCAGGTCAGCTCAACGGGCAGGAGGCTCTGGACCACGATTGTTGTCTTTTTGTACCACGTGGTGAGATTGCGCACGAGCTCGCGGTACGGCTCGATGATGTCGTACTGCTCCGAGGCGATGTTGTTGATGCCGGTCATGAGGAAGATGTAGTAGGGGTTTTCGATCTGCGCGCGGATACGGTCCCGCCGGGCCAGCAGCCCTTCGACCGTTTCTCCTGAAATGCCGAGGTTGGTCACGGCGTAGTCAGGGAACCGGCGCTGCCAATCGCCCCATTCGGTCAAGGAGTCGCCCAGGAAGACGAGCTGTTTCATGTTTCTGCGCCAACCTTGTGTTTCCGCAGGACGGACGGATGGATGGCGATCGTGAGGGGCAGAGCGTTCATCATGCCGGAGACCCTGCTACAGCAGCTTTTTCCTTTCGAGCACATCATCGACCCACGTGAGCGCCGCCGAAACGGAGGGGAAGCCGATGGTGCTCGTGAGCAGGACCACGGCATGGCGGATCTCCTCGGGCTTTGCGCCTGCGGCAAGCGCCCGCCTGGTATGGGAATGCACCGAGCCTTCTGAATGGACCGTGGCTGCCGCAGCGAGCTGGACCAGCTCCGAGGTCTTTTTGTTCAGCGGGCCGGCGGCTTTCGCGGCCTTGCCCAGATTCTCCAGTGCTTTCATCAGTCCTTTGTAGCGTTTCTGGTTCGTGAGGTATTGATTCGGCAGTTTCGGCATGGCGTCTCCTTTGAAATGAGCGTACTGTCAACATCCTGTATTCCAAGTGTAGGCAAAATAGACAGGAGAGTCAAGAAGCATTGTTTAATTCTAAAAGTCTACATTTACCACGGAGGCACAAGGTCGCGAAAAGTGTCTTCAATATTGACAATTTCTTCGCACCACGGTATGGTGTCAACGTACGATACGACGCGTTGTAAGGAGGCTGACATGCGGAGATTAGCGATCATACTTGCCCTGTCCTTATTCCTGTCCCCGGCCATGGCCATTGCGGATGAAGTAAAAGAAGGTTTCAAGGAAGTCCATGAGGGCATGAAAAAGGTGACGAAGAAGGTCGACCAGAACGCCAAGAAGGTATTCAAGCCCGTGCATAGGAAGGCAAAGAAGGACGTGAAGGCCATTGATAAGGCCGCCAAAAAAGGATGGAAGCAGGCTGACCAGGATGTGAAGAAGGCAATAAAATAGCCTGCTGTGAGGGAAGAAGTAAGAAGTAAGAAGTGAGAAGTGAGAAGTGAGAAGTGAGAAGTGAGAAGTGAGAAGTGAGAAGTGAGAAGTGAGAAGTAAGAAGTGAGAAGTCATGAGGTAATGATGAACAAGATAATACGGATATCACTCATAATAATAACCATGGGTATGCTCGCTTCCTGCGTTTCAATGCAGCCGCCGCCCCCGCCCCCTGTTGAGATGCCGAAGCCGAAGATCGCCTTGGTGCTCGGCGGCGGAGCAGCCCGGGGATTCGCGCATATCGGTGTGATCCGGGCGCTGGAGCAGGAGAAGATCCCGATCGATATGATCATCGGCACGAGCGTGGGCAGCCTTATCGGCGCGATCTATGCCAGTGACCTGAACAGCTTCGAGCTCGAATGGACCGCGTTCCTGCTTGAGAAAGACAGCATTTTCGATTACGGCATCATGAATGCCTTTACCGGCATGGGAATGGCCACTGGCGCCAAACTCGAAGAGTTCGTGAGAACGAAGGTCACGGCGCCGAATATCGAGAACCTGAAACTGCCGTTTGCCGCTGTGGCCACCGACCTGAACCGCGGCACGCGCGTTGTGCTCGACCATGGTCCGGTGGCGAAGGCAGTGCACGCCAGCAGCGCCATCCCGGGCGTGTTCAATCCCGTGGAGCATCAGGGCAGACTGCTTGTGGACGGCGGTGTGCTGGATAATCTCCCGATCGCGGTGGCGCGCGAGAAAGGCGCGGACATCGTGATTGCCGTGGACATCAGCCAGAATGTGGCGAACTTCAATATCACCAACTTAATCGACGTGATGCTCCAGTCCGTGAACATCATGTCCAGCGAGAACATACGGTACAAGAAGAAAGAGGCCGATGTGCTTATCTCACCGCAGGTCGGCGGCGTGGCCATGCTCGATTTCACCCAGAAGAAGCGCTGCATGCAGGCGGGGATCGAGGCTGCGCAGAAGGCCATGCCGGAGCTCAGGGAAAAGATCGAGGAGTGGGGGAAGAGGCAACCGGTTAAACAAGTCAATTAACCACGGTGCTTTCTCCGTGCCTCCGTGGTAAAAAATTGATATTAAGGGAGTCCCATGCTCACCAAGATCAAGATCATCCTCGAGATGATCAAGTTCGAACACACCGTGTTTGCACTGCCCTTCGCCTTCACCGGCGCGCTGCTCGCGGCAAACGGATTGCCCTCAGGGGGCCAGGTCCTCTGGATCACCCTTGCCATGGTCGGCGCCCGGTCTGCCGCCATGGGATTCAACCGCTGGGCTGACCGCAGATTCGACGCCGAGAACCCGCGCACCAAAATACGCGCACTGCCGCAGGGGCTCGTGTCGCCGTCGCAGGTGCTGGTCTTTACCCTGGTTTCCTCGGCAGTCCTGATCGCCGCGGCATACATGCTGAACCCGCTCAGTTTTTATCTTTCGCCGGTTGCGCTGGCGGTCGTGTTCTTCTATTCCTATACCAAGCGGTTCACGTTCCTGTCGCATGCGTTCCTCGGCCTCGCCATCAGCCTCGCTCCCATCGGCGCGTGGATCGCGATCACCGGACGGATCGAAGGGGCGGCGCTCGTGCTCGGCGCTGCGGTCCTGTTCTGGCTCCTTGGGTTCGATGTGCTCTATGCGCTGCAGGACCGCGAGTTCGACGTCAAGGCCGGCCTTCACTCCATTCCTCAGCAGTTCGGCGTCCGTCGTTCGCTCTGGATCTCCCGCGCATCGCACGCCGTCACCATGGCCGCTCTTTTCTGGCTCGGAATCCTATGTTCCCTGGGACAGTTCTATTATATCGGGGCCGTTATTGCACTGCTCCTGATCGTTTACGAACACACCCTGGTAAAAGAGAACGATCTCTCGAAGCTCGACATGGCGTTCTTCAACATGAACGGTTACATCAGCGTCACCATCTTTGTCTTTACCCTGGTCGAAACCGTGTGGTAATGTTGCCGGAAGCCCTAAAAAGAAGAGAACGCAGAAGCGGCCCCGATCTGCACGGTGCGCTTCCTATCTGAACATCCCGTGGCATTTCACGCAGCCGTCGAGCAGGCCCTTGCTGAGCGTCAGCATGGCCTTCTGATCGTTCTTCTTCGCCGCCGCTGCCAGCTTTTCAAGCTCTCCGTGGAAATCCTTGTCCATCTTCACAAACGTTTCGAGCTTGTCCGCGTTTTTCGTGATCTTCACCGTGCCGTGCTGAACGCCCTCATGGGTTTTTTCCATGGTCCCGTGCATGGAGTGAAGCGCATGCTCGACACGCCGGCCGTCGCCGAGCGACACTGCCGAGACCACCTCGCGAAAGACGTTGTCCAGAATCTGCATTTCCTCGATCAGCGGATTGGCGCTGGCGCCTTTTGCAGATGAGCCGTGTTCATGCTCTTTCGTCTGGTGCTCGTCACCGGCGCCGGCCGTGAGCGTCAACGCGATGAACAGCCCCGCACATAGCAAAAGTGCGGTTATCCGGCCTTTTTTTCCAGAAATTTTCATGTTGCACTCTCCTCAAAATTAGTCGATATCCCTGTTACATACATAACCCTGAAAATATTTTTACGGTATGACGGAGATCATATCTCCCCGTCAGAAAATCATCTAGAGTTGCGGAAAATTTAAAACGATGCTGGTTTTTCGCTGCGCCTGCCCGGTTCTGCCGACGGTTATTCTGCGCGGAGACGCATTTTCTGCTATATATAAAAAAGCAGTGGATCGGTAGAAGGATTGCATATCCTAACAGAAAGTTCACTGCTGTTAACCACAAAATTACGCGTTTTTATTCAAAAATCGCCACATCAAACCTCATCTCCCAGGAGGCATACGTAAACCGTTTTTTAAATAAAGAAGGAGGGTGAAACTATGAAGAAAAAAGTATTTGCGGTAGTGGTGTTTGTTTTTACAATAGGACTGATCCTGACATTCGCCGGTTCCAAGGCGGGAGCGCAGTATGCGAGCGCGGGGCACGCAAAAACAACAACGGAAAAAGACGTGGACGTCAAGACCTGCTACGAATGCCACGATCCGGTCAAACAGCTTCATACCATGGGCAAGCACATCAAGGTGAACTGCGTCAACTGCCACAGCGGCCTGGCCAAGCATGTGGCGAACCCCGGGCCCGGACACCCGTCCGGCGACGGACACGTCCTGGGAAGCCTGCGGCAAGTGCCACAAGGACCAGTACGACAGCTTCATGCAGGTGGCCAAGCACCGTCCGGCCCGCGACGAGAAGTCGCAGCTCACGAACCGCTCGCCCAATCCCTTCTGGGACAAGCTCATGGCGGGCCACGGATTCACCAAGGAGCACAACCTGACCCGGAGCCACGTGACACATGCTGTCGGACCAGTTCGTGGTGGACCGCGCCTTCGGCGGCCGGTTCCAGCCCAAGAACGGCTGGGATGTACGTGAACGAGAAGGGCAAGGTCTGGGACATCCTGACCGACACCCACCACGAGACCAAGGAGCACAAGGCCTTCCTGACCCAGAGCGCGGCAGCGGCCAACCCGGTCTGCCTGCAGTGCAAGACCCAGGACCAGATCCTGAAGTGGTCCTACCTGGGCGACAAGGTCGAGGGCAAGACGACCTGGGACCGCACCTCGAACGTGGTGGAAGCTGGCCAAGGACGTGAACCACGGCCTGAACTGCTTTATCTGCCACGATCCGCATGCGGCAAAGCCGCGCATCGTGCGCGACGGCCTGATCGCAGGCGCTGACCCGGCCCGAGGCGGACACGCTCTGGCACAAGGACGCGAAGCATACCAACTTCAAGGTCATCGACATGGGTACTGCGCGGCTTCACCCGCAAGATCGCGATCCTCGAGAAGTACGACACCCGGCTCCAGTGCGGCCAGTGCCATGTGGAGTACAACTGCAACGACGGGTACGATCCGCGAAACCCCGACACCTCGAAGAAGACCGTCAGGCTACAACAGCCCGCTGACGAACCACTTCCCCTACAAGGACGTGTTCGGCCTCTATGACCATTACAAGAACCAGGTGAACTTCCTCGACTTCAAGCACGCGCTCACCGGCGGCCTGCTCTGGAAGGCCCAGCATCCGGAAGCCGAGGCCTTCTACAATTCCAAGCACGCCAAGGCCGGCGCGGGCTGCGATTCCTGCCATACGCCGAAGATGAAGAACAAGCAGGGCAAGGTCTTCACCTCGCACTTCGCGGTCACCCCCAGGGTCCAGATCAAGGAGACCTGCCTCACCTCCAAGTGCCATCCGAAGTGGACCGAGGAGGAGGCGGTCTACGCCATCGATTCCGTGAAGGCCCACATCAAGGGCAAGATGCGCAAGGCCGAGTTCCGCATCTCGGCGCTGATCGACAAGATCGTTGCGGCCAAGGCGGCGGGTGTGGATCCCGAAGTGATCAAGAAGGCCCAGGACCAGCACCTGAAGGCGCACATCCTGTGGGAGTTCTGGACCGCGGAGAATTCCGACGGCTTCCATAATCCCGACATGGCGAAAGAGTCCTTGCTGAAGTCGGCGGACGAGGCCTTCAAGGGCATCAAGATGATCGACGATGCCATGGCGCCGAAGACGGCATCAGCGGCTCCGCGCGCGCGGTAAGTAACGCACAGTCATTTAACCACAGAGGCACAGAGAGCCGCGGAGGCAGCAAATAACGAAAAGAAGTCCTTCCTCCGTCTTTCTGTGTCTCCGTGGCAGATTTTGTTGTCATCTATTTCAGGAGGAGGCACTATGAAACGCATCGTGCTGGTTCTGCTGATGCTCACCCTCCCGTTGGCCGCAGCTCGCCGCAGGCAAGAAACACATGAAAACGGACGGCCAGGAGTGTTCGGAGTGCCACGCAGATCAGGAAAAGGTCTGGCTTGAGGGAAACACGGGCTGATGAACGTCAAATGCGTGGTCTGCCACGGATCACCGGAGGAGAATTTCGCGCCGAAGCCGGGACTGAACCGGTGCCGGGGTGCCATGGAGAGCAGGTGCCGGACGTGGAGAAAAAATTGCCCGCAAAGGAACAGGACCTGCTTCCTCTGTCATGATCACCATACCGTGGCCGTGAAGGAGCCGCGCAAAGACGAAAGCCGGATTTCACGGGCAAGGAGGGGCGAAATGAAGATCACCAGAAGACAATTGTTGAAATACTCCGCCGCCATGGCCGCGGCTTCCGCCATCGGCCTGGAGCTTACCCTCCCGAAGGAGCTGATGGCCGCCGAGGCTGATGTGGAAAAATGGGTCAAGGGCGTCTGCCGCTACTGCGGCGCGGGCTGCGGCGTGTACGCGGGCGTCAAGGGCGGCAAGGTCGTGGCGGTCAAGGGCGATAAGGACAACTGGAACAAGGGGTTCCTCTGCCTCAAGGGCAATTTTCTGCCGGCGATCATGACCGCGCCGGACCGGGCAAGTATCCGCTGCTGCGAAAAGGGAACAACTTCGTCAGGATCTCCTGGAAAGAGGCCATGGACCTCATGGTCGACAAGTTCGCGACGGCCTATAAGAACGATCCCCAGTCCGTGGCCTTCTACGGGTCAGGCCAGGCCTTCACCGAGGAATCCTATTTCATGAACAAGGTGTTCAAGGGCGGGCTCGGCACGAACAACATCGACGGCAATCCCCGTCTCTGCATGGCTTCGGCCGCGGTGGGCTACGTTTCCACCTTCGGCAAGGACGAGCCCATGGGCGCCTACGACGACATGTACCATGCCGATTGTTTCTTCATCATCGGCTCGAACATGGCCGAGGCGCATCCCGTCATCTTCCGCATCGTCAACGAACAGAAGAAACGCGGCGCCAAGATCATCATGGTCGATCCCCGAAGACCCTGTCGGCGCGCATCGCCGACCTGCATATGAGCTTCATCCCCGGCAACGACCTGGCGATCCTGAACGCCATGGCCCACGTGATCGTGAAGGAAAACCTGTACAGCAAGGAATACGTGGACAAGCACATGGTGTTCAAGAAGATGGCCGATCCCGGCCGCCGCCGAAGATCGAGAAGGTGACCTGGGACGAGTACGTCAAGTTCCTCGAGGACTACACGCCCGAGGCGGCCGAGAAGATCTCCGGCTGTCCCAAGGACGAGATCATCAAGGCCGCCCGCATGTTCGCCAAGTCCAAGGCGACCATGAGCCTCTGGTGCATGGGCCTGAACCAGCGGACGCGCGGCGTCTGGGTGAACAACCTGATGCACAATCTGCACCTGCTGACCGGCCAGATCAACCGGCCCGGCGCCACGTCGTTCTCGCTTACCGGGCCAGCCGAATGCCTGCGGCGGCGTGCGCGACGGCGGCCTCCTGAGCCATCTGCTGCCCTACGGCCGGCTGATCGCCAATGAGAAGGACCGCGAGGACATGGAAAAGTTCTGGGGTCTGCCGGCCGGACGCATCCAGCCCAAGCCCGGCCCCACGGCGGTCGAGATGTTCCGGGACTTCGGCGCGGGCAAGATCAAGGCCATGTGGATCGCCTGCACCAATCCCGGCCAGAGCCTGCCGAACGTGGACGCCTACCGGAAGGGCATGGAAGGCAAAGAACCTTCCTCGTCGTGTCCGATGCGTATCATCCCGACGAAGACCACGGAGCTGGCGGACCTGGTGCTGCCCGCTGCCTTGTGGGTCGAGAAGGACGGCACCTACGGCCAGTCCGAGCGGCGCTATCAGTATGTCGAAAAAGCGGTCAATCCGCCGGCGGAAGCGCGGCCCGACCTGGATGTGATGATCGAGTTCGCGAACAAGCTCTTCAAGGCGCTCGACCTCGAGCATGAGGCGAAGAAACTCTTCGCCGCACAAGAACTCCGAGGACGTATGGAACGAGATCCGGCAGTGCTCGAAAGGCACGGCCTACGATTTCATGGGCATGACCCGGGCGCGGATGAAAAAGGCGCACGGCATCCAGTGGCCCTGCCCCACGGAAGACCATCCGGGCACGCATGCGCCGCTACACGGCAAAGCACGGCGACGTGCTGGTGAAGAAGTTCGATCCCCAGGCAGCGGACGTCTCGTTCTACGGGGCCAAGGCCGACGGGAACAAGGCCACGGTCTGGCTCCGGCCCCACAAGGGCGCGGCCGAGCCGCCCGACGCCGAGTATCCCTATGCGCTTACCACGGGACGCCAGATCGAGCACTGGCACACCGGGCACCATGACGCTCAAGGTGCCGGAGCTGAGACGCTCCGCGCCCGCGGCTTACGTGGAGATCAATCCGCGGGACGCGGCGAAACTCGGCGTCAAGTCGAGGGACAAAGTGAAGATCACCTCGCGCCGGGGCTCGATCGTGCTCGAAGCGAAGGTCATGGATGTGCCGCGGGACGGCCTGGTGTTCGTGCCCATGCACTATCCCGACAAGATGATCAACAGCCTGACCAACGATGCCTTCGATGCGCTGTCCAAGCAGCCGGAGTACAAGATCTGCGCGGTCAAGCTCGAAAAAGCATAACCACATGCCCCCGACCCTTCCCGCCCGACGGGTCTTTCCCGCACGCCGGGCGGGAAGGGGTATCTTGCTGCAGGAGGTCCGGAGCAATGGCGATCGCCAGCGTAGTCGTTGAGATTCAAAGGGGTGCCGGCGAGGCTGTTCTGCCCGGCTCGCGCTGATGCCGTCGGTCACCGTGTACGGCTTGACGGAGAACCAGATCGTGACGGTCATCGAGGGCAGACAGCCCGGCGGCCGTCAGGACAGTCCTGAAGGAACGTGCAGATGCTGGATGAAGTGATCGGCGTGTATCCCGTTTTTATCGGTGAAGATGATGAAGATTCCGCTCAGACCGCCGGGCGCGCTCCCGGAACGGGAGTTTCTCGCCACCTGCATCCGCTGCGGCAAATGCGCTCAGATCTGCCCCTACGGGTCGATCAGGACTGCAGGGCTCCAGGACGGCTTCTTTTTCATGGGCACGCCCGTCATCCAGGCGCGTAGACCCCGTGCTACCTCTGCATGAAGTGCCCGTCCGTCTGCCCTTCGGGCGCCTTGAAACGGTCGACAGGGACAAGGAGGCGGTCCGCATGGGCATGCGCGGCCGATCGATAAAAAGAACGTGTCTCGCGTGGCAGGGAACGCTCTGCAGGAGCTGTTATGATGAGTGCCCGATCTATAATGAAGCGCTCATCATGGACAGTGAATTGCGTCCGGTCGTGAATGAAAAAAAATGCGTTGGCTGCGGCATCTGCGAAAACGTCTGTCCCCTTGACTCCCCGGCCATTCGCGTGAACCCGGAGGAAAACGGCGGATGATCGTGAAAGCGAGAAAAACAGTTCAGATCCTGACGCTGGCGCTTCTGGTGCTCGTTCCCGTCCTGAACAAAAAAGGCATCACGTTCCTTTCAGGGAGCCTCTATTCCTTTGCCGTCGGCCCCGTCTGGATCACCGATCCGCTGATCGGGATGCAGACGCTGTTGACGGCCATGACCGTGGACGCGGCGCTCCTCCTGTCGATGACTGATCCCGGTTATTCTCGCCTTGGCCTTCGGCCGGGTCTTCTGCGGCTGGGTCTGTCCCCAGAATACCCTTTCGGAGATCGTCGATGCCTTGCGCGCAACGAAGTTCGGGATCAGGAGGCCCTTCGCGGCGCAGACCGACCGCCGTGCCGCGCTATGCCGTCCTCGCCGTCATCCTCGTGCTCACGCCGCTCGTCGGGCTTCCCCTGGCAAGCCTGCTGTCGGCGCCGGGGATCATTTCCGTTCAAACCGCCAAGCTCGTGTATCGAGGGCATGGTGGGACTCGAACTCGGCGCTGATCGCTGTGATCATCGTCTTGTCGAACTTGTTCCTGGTCCGCAGGGGCTGGTGCAATTATGTCTGCCCCGTCGGGAAGCTTTCTCGGCCTCTTCAGGTTCGAAAAAGACCCTGAAGGTGGTTTTTGCCGAAGACGCGGAGCATGTCTGCGGGAATTGCCTGGCCTGCGCCGATGCCTGCGGGCTGGGGCTGGATCCCATGAAGGCAGGGATCTATCCTCAGTGCCATAATTGCGGGGAGTGCATAGCGGCATGTGAAGACTATGAAAGCAAAGAAAAGACCACTAGTCTTCAAATTTTGATCGGAAACATGGGCTAGAAAAAGTCATGATCGCACCGCGGGGACGCGGAGACGCAGAGGACTGCAATTTGCAGATAGTAAGGATTTTCTCTGCGCCTCCGCGTCTCAGCGGTGAGTTTTAGCTCAACGACGTCGGCACAGAGGATATTCTATGAGCGATGATCATTCAGAGATTCAACAAGGACTTCCTGGCTTCGAGCGCTTGCTCGAAGAATCCGTCAGGGTCCACGGACATCTCTGCCCCGGTCAGGTGCTGGGTGTGCAGGATGTCGATGCTCGGGCTCAGGGAGATCGGCGTCTCTGACCCGAAGGGCAGGGACCGGAAAAGCCTCATCGTGTTCGTCGAGATGGACCGTTGCGCCACTGACGCGGTCCAGTCCGTCACCGGCTGCAGCCTCGGACAAGCGGAGCATGAAATTCATGGATTACGGCAAGATGGCGGCGACGTACCTGAATCTGAAGACCGGCAAAGCGGTGCGGATCGTTGCGCGGGAGGATTCGCGGGAGAAGGCAAAAGCGTCTTTTCCCGGAAATCGAGAACAAATATACCGCGCAGCTTGAAGCGTACAAGGTCATGTCCGATGAAGAACTTTTCGATGTGATGGAAGTCACCGTGTGCAAGTTGCGGCCCGAGGACATGCCGGGAAGGCCCCTGCGCAGGGTGCGGTGCGATTCCTGCGGAGAGCATGTTCAGGATATGAGGGAGGTCTATCAGGAAACGGCAAGGTCCTTTGCATACCCTGTGCTGAGGGCGGCTATTATGAAGTGAAGAGAACCTTTTTTGGCGGTGCGTTATGCGGAAAAGCCATAACGGCGACTGGACATCAGATCGAAGATCTGGATCGAGGTGGGCGGCGAACCCGTCTTCGGGCGGGGCAGGCGTTTTCTCCTCGAGGCCATAGACTCCCACGGTTCCATCAACCAGGCGGCCCAGGAAGTGGATATCTCGTTCCGCAAGGCCTGGGGCCATATCAAGGCCATGGAAGAGAGGCTCGGCGTGAAACTGGTGGAGCGGCAGACCGGCGGGAAGAACGGCGGAGGCGCCACCCTGACAGCCGAAGCGCGGAAGTTTCTGAAGAAATACGAAGCACTGGAAAAAGGAATTCAGGAAATCGTGGATAAACGGTTCAAAACAATATTCAAAGGAGGTTCCGCATGTGTGATTCGATGCGCATGAGGAAGCCAAGGTACCGGGCACGAAAGACCGATTCCCTGGTCCAGGATCAGGCCGTCGGCACGGTCCTTGCCCATGATATCACGGAGATCCGGCCGGGCGAGTTCAAGGGACGCGCCTTTAAGAAAGGTCATGTCATCCGGGAAGAGGATGTCTGCCATCTTCAGCGGCTCGGCAAGGAACATCTCTTCGTGCTGCATGTCGGCGAGGACGAGATGCATGAGAACGACGCGGCATATGCGATCGCGCAGGCGCTCATGGGCGACGGCGTCGCGATCAAAGGCGAGCCGAAAGAGGGGAAGATCAGTATCGTCGCCGAGCAGGACGGGCTTCTGAAGATCGACCGCGAAGCGCTGCTGGCCTTCAATATGCTCGGCGAGGTCATGTGCGCGACGCTCCATGACAATACGGTCGTGAAAAAAGGACAGACCGTGGCGGGCACGCGGGCGATTCCGCTGGTGGTGAAGAAAGGATTGTTGAAGAAGCGGTGAGTATTGCGGAAGTGCGGAATGCGGCAAGTGCGGAATGAATCCGCATCCGGTCCGATCCGAAATGAAGGTCAGGGTGATCGTAAGTAAAAGAACTCCGCAAGCCCAAGGTCGGCGTCGTCATTACCGGCAATGAAGTATATCACGGCAGGATCAAGGACGCCTTCGCGCCGGTCATCACGAAAAAGATCGAGGAGTTCGGCGGGGAGATCGTGGGCGTCTATTATGCGCCTGACGACAAGGCGTTCATCGTGGACAGGCTCCGGGAACTGCTGAATGCCGGAGCGGATCTCCTGATCACCACGGGCGGCATGTCCGTGGATCCCGACGATGTGACGCGGTTCGCGATCCGGGAACTGGGCGCGGCGGACATCACCTATGGTTCGGCGGTGCTTCCGGGAGCGATGTTTCTTGATAGGATACCTGAACAGAAGGCGGAGTGCGGAATTCGGATCAGATGCGGTAAATCCGACAATCCGCAATCCGAACTCCGCACTCTGAACTGATTCCCATCCTCGGCATCCCCGCCTGCGGCATGTACAGCAAAACCACGGTCTTCGATCTCATCCTGCCGCGCGTGCTGGCAGGCGAGAAGATCGGGCGGAAAGAGCTGGCCGAACTGGGGCACGGGGGGCTCTGCCTGAAGTGCGAGGTCTGCCGCTATCCTGTCTGTCCCTTTCGGGAAAGAGCTGACGCGTGAACGAGGTGCATCGTGGAACAGCATACTGCATCAGACGAACCGCGCTTCTGATCGACCGGTACAAGCGCAGGATCGATTATCTGCGCATCTCGGTGACCGACCGGTGCGATTTGAAATGCCTTTACTGCATGCCGGACGGCCCGGTCCCCTTTCGCAACAGCCGCCGAACTGCTGACGCGGGAGGAGATCGTGCGCATCGTGCGCGTCATACACCGGTACGGCCTCAAGAAAGTGCGGCTGACCGGAGGGGAGCCGCTGCTCCGGGACGACCTCATTCCGCTCATCTCGACCCTGAAGCACAGGATCGGCATCCACGATCGTCAGCCTGACCACGAACGGCCATGCGGCTCGCCAGGCTGGCCGGGAAGCTGAAGGAGGCGGGGCTGGACCGGGTCAACATCAGCCTCGACACGCATGGACCCCGGCCGGTACCGGTCGATCACGCGCGGCGGAGACCATCGATGCGCGTGTGGGACGCCCTTGATGCGGCCCGGGAAGCGGGGCTGATGCCGCTCAAGATCAATATGGTGCCTTTGCGCGGGATCAACGATGACGAGCTCGTGAGCTTCGCCGCGCTGACGCTGGAGCAGGACTGCCATGTCCGGTTCATCGAACGCATGCCTGATCGGGGCAGGCGTTCGGGGCAGCGGCCGGATCGAGAAAGCCGAGATGATGCAGCGCATCAGCCGTTTCTAGGGAGGCTCGTGCCGCTTGAGTTCAAAGGCATGGGGCCCGTCCAGGAATTACCGGATCGAAGGTGCCCGGGGAGTGGTCGGTTTCATCAGCGCCGTGAGCGATCATTTCTGCGCCTCGCTGCAACCGGCTCAGGCTGACGGCAACGGGCCGGCTCCGGCCCTGTCTTTTTTCCGCTGCAGAGGCGGACCTGAGGACGCCTCTCAGGAGCGGAGCCTCAGACGAAGTGTTGCAAACGCTGGTAGAACAGATCGTTGCTGCAAAACCGGGAGGGCATCAACTCGAACACGCTCTCGGAAACCCGGCCGGGTTCGCGGCCATGTCGGAGATCGGCGGATAGGAATGGCGACTGCCGGAGGGGAGAATATCATGATGGGATTAAGAAAGCAGTCGATCTATGTCAAGTTCATGGTCATCCTGCTGCTCGCGATCGGCCTGACCTTTGCGGCCGGCTATATCGCCGCAAACAACCTGCGCGTCTTTTTGA
Source organism: Nitrospirota bacterium (assembly GCA_963836175.1). Taxonomy (GTDB): domain Bacteria; phylum Nitrospirota; class UBA9217; order UBA9217; family UBA9217; genus GWC2-56-14. The sequence continues at coordinate 432,562 of CAWIIS010000003.1, read as the reverse complement.
TGCGCAGTTCCGCCCAGGCCGTGGCCGAGCAGGTCATCGCCTTCCGCAGCTGGATCTCGGCAACGGGCATGGTCTGGGTCGACAACCTGAACAAGCAGGACGCCGATTACCTGAGCAGCTCTCAGTGCGGCGGCAAGGTCTTCTATTCGAAGAATCCGGCGCTGGCTACGCGTGAATTATCGAACATCGTCAAACGGTCGAATGTTAACACCACGTTCCGGGTGACGAGCGACAACTACCGGAACCCGGCCAATATTCCCGGATGGCTTTGAATCGAGCGCCATCTTCGCTTTCAAGATGAACGCGGCAGAGCCCGTTGACAAGCAGAAGCTGTACATCGAATCGGATCGAAGGCAGCCGGTATCGGTACGCTGTTCCGATCAGGATCGAAGAACGCTGTCTCCGCTGCCATGGAGATGCCTCTGCTGCGCCGAAAGAGGTCGTCGAACGCTATGGCGAATTCCGGGCCTTCGGGTACAAGGTGGGCGATATCCGGGGGATCATCTCGGTCGAAATGCCGGTTGCGTCGCTGCTGGCCGCATCGCCCATGCTGAATCCTCTTTCGATCGGCCTGATCCTGGGTGCCTTCCTGCTCAATCTGTTCCTGCTCAAAAAAGTGATCCTCGACCGGGTCAAGGCGATGACCGTTGCCACGGATAAGCTGATCCACGGCAAGGCCGACCGCTATGCTTTTGAGGACCATCGGCAGAACAGCCGTGATGAGATCGACGGCCTCTGCGACACGCTGGACCAGCTTCAGCGGAAAGTGCTGTCCGATGCTGATGCGAATAAAGGCTGAGCCCGCGGAGAAATGATCTTGTTCCTGCCCTCCCGCTTTGCTTGATACAGGGCGGCATCGGCCTGCTGCATGATCTCGTCCGCATACGTTGAAGATCACACGCGCTTTCAGACAGTATTGTGACAGCTCTGTACCTTCAGGCTTTTATGGAAACGCACGTTTTACGAACGCATCATGGGGAACGAGAATTTACTATTTACAAAAGCATTCTAAAGTTGCACAATAATCGACAGGCGTCACGAAACCTGAAGGAAGGCGAAACAGCGTTACCATGAAAATTAACAGGAAACTCAGCATCGGCACGATGATAAATCCTCCTGGTCGTCGGCGTCGTATCCCTCACGCTTCATTACCGGGTGATCGTCTCCGAAGGGGCAGAGGAGCTCGAAATCCTGGGCAACACGGTCGGTCCTGTCATTGAGGCAAGCCTCACGCATTCCATGGGTGCCCGGGACATGAAGGTCCTGAATGCGACCCTCGAGAACCTCAGGGGCGTGGACTCCATCAGCAGGATACTGCTGGTGAACAATGACGGGGTCGTCAAGGCCAGCACCGATCCCCGGGCTATCGAGACTAAAATCGCCATCGAGGGCTACGGCTACGATGCGCAGGGGAACAGCAGTGCCAGGTCCGGGCCGGAGCAATACCGCCGGGTTCAGCCCGTACGGAATAAACCGGCGTGCTACGGGTGTCACAATGCACAGGCAGCCTATAACGGCGTCGTCATCATCGATTTTTCAGAAGGGCTCCTCCAGCAGCAGCTCATGCAGCAGATCGGAAGAGAGGCCCTGCTGTTCCTCGGTTCCTTCCTGCTCGTCGGAATCGCCATGTTCTGGCTGTCCAATACCGTGGTCATCAGGCGGCTCGGAGCGGTATACGACGGGATGATGAAATTCAGCGCCGGCGATCACGAGGTCAGGGTCCCGTCGTCAGGCAACGACGAACTGACTGTCCTCGGCGACGGCTTTAACCGCATGGTCGAGTCCATTACCGTTTCCCAGCAGGAACTGCAGTCATACGCGGACGAGATGGTGGCGCTTGCCGTTTCTTCCAATGTCATTGCCGCGGTTCCGCGCACGGAAAACATCTACGAGGCCACCTGCAACATCCTTATCAAGGAACTGGGAATGCGCATGGCCTGGGTCGGGATAGCGGGGGAGAACGGCCGCGTTCATCCCATTGCAGCGTGCGGTGATGATGACGGCTACCTCTCTAGCATCGAAGACGGATGGAACGATTCCGCGGAAGGATGGGGACCGACCGAGCGGGCGATCAGTACCATGCATCCCCAGGTGGTGAATGATCTTGCCGCCGATCCTTCGGAAGCCCTTTGGAAGACCGAAGCGTTGAAGCGGGGATACGCTTCCGTCATGGCTATTCCGCTCATAACGTCCGAGAACAGCGTGCTGAGCGTCCTTACCCTGTACAGCGGCCAGGCAGGGTACTTTACGAAGAAGCGGATCAGAACAGTTCATGATCTTCGCGAATCAGGCGGCAACGGCCATTGAGAACCGCCTGCTGATGGAAGACATCGAACAGCGGAACAAGGAAATAGCCGGCCAGCTCGCCCTGATCTCCCAATCGCAGCAGGAGTGGCAGCTGACCTTCGACAGCATTACCGATCTCGTATCCATCCATGACACCGATTACCGGATCATCAAATCGAACAAGGCGTTTCGGGAATATTGCGGCCTCGGTTCCCTGTAAACAGCCCGACGGAAAAATGCTTTCGAACTCGTTCACGGCATGTGTTCTCCCATAGAAGGCTGTCCGCACAAAATGACGATGGACTAGCCAGCAGCCGGCCATGCACGAGATCCGCGACCCGAAATCGAACAAATTATTGCGCGTATCGACGTTCCCCTATTATGCGCCTGACGGCGCGTTTAAGGGGTCCGTGCATATCGCCCGGGACATCACCGCTGAAAAGGACCAGGAACTCCGCCTGATCATGAGCGAACGGCTTGCTTCGCTGGGGCAGATGGCCTCGGGAGTCGCCCATGAGATCAACAACCCCCTTGCTTCCATCGCCGGATGCACCGAGGGGCTGCTGAACCGGGTCAAGAGCGGGCGCTGCGATGCCGACGTATGTCCAAATTATTTCGATATCATCCTCGACGAGATCAGGCGCTGTAAAAGCATCACGACAAGCATGCTTTCCTTTGTGCGCACGTCGTCTTATGAAAAGAAGGAAGTCTTCCTTGCCGAGCTGCTTGATAAAACCGTTGAAATGGTCGGTTTTCAGGGCAGGCTCACGGATGTGGATATTGTCAGGAACTACGGGAGGATCTCCCGGTCATCTTCGCCAATGAAGGAGAGCTGCGCCAGGTTTTTCTGATCATCATAACGAATGCGCTTGATGCCATGGAGGAACGGGGGATGCTTGAACTTTCAACAGCCCGCGAGGCTGATTCAGCGGTGATACAGATCAGTGATACGGGCGTCGGCATTCCCGAGAATGCCCAAAAAAATGTCTTCGATCCCTTCTTCACCACGAAGACGAGCACGGGCGGGACCGGTCTCGGCTTGTCCATCGCTCATAAGATCATCATGAATCACAACGGTACGATCACCGTGCTGTCCGAAGAGGGAAAGGGTGCTACCTTCGTCATCGTCATCCCGCTACACTGATTTTCTGCCCGCCAGCCGGGTAATATACCTGCTAATCGGTAATTATGACCGATAATAAACAGCTTTTCCTTAGATATAAATCCTTTTATTTCAATAGGGCTTTATCCTGGCAGGTTTCTTGCTAATTATGTAATAACAAAGTTGAGGAGGCAGGCATGGCAATAGAATGGACGAAGGACCTTGCGACGGGATCGACGGAAATAGACAGGCAGCATAAGGACGATATTTTTCCGGATCAACGAAATGCTGGATGCCTGTAAACAGGGCAAGGGCAAAGCAAAGGTTGAAAGTCTGATCGCCTTCCTTGAAGACTATGATCCGGTCCCATTTCGGCGAAGAAGAGCGCTTTATGATAAAACATTCCTACCCCGATTATGCGGCGCATAAAGCCCTGCACGAGGAATTCATTGCGCAGCTGGTCGTAGTTGAAAAAACAGGTTGCAACAGAAGGCGTAGGGTCCATATCGTAATCGCCACGAACCAGCTGGTGGTCAACTGGTTCCTGAATCACATCCGCAAGGTAGATACTAAACTGGGGGCATTTTGGACAGCAAACTCGAAATAACTGATACAGGCGCCGAGGCGTCTTCTACGAGAGAGCTCATTTTTTTAGCAACCCGGCATCTCTGAAGGATCAAACGTCCGGCAGTCACATTTATCTGACGGGCAACGGCCATATGCCCGATGCGGCACTGCCGGCGCTGAACGCGATCCCATCGACGGTGCGTGATCTGCGCATTCTTGCCGTAGACGATGAAAAGAGGATCCTGCAGGCCTTTTCGCTGATGCTGGGCGATGCCGGGTATAACTTGAAGACCGCATCAAACGGCGATGATGCGCTCAGACTGATCAATGAGGAACCCTTCGACATGGTCTTCCTCGATCAGTTCATCGGCAGGGACCGGGGACTGGATCTCATGGAGAAAATGAAGGCTGTCCGATCCCCGGCTCTACTATGTGATCATCACGGCCAACGGCAGCACCGATCTCGCCGTCGACGCCTTGAAGCGAGGCGCTTCGGATTTCATCAGCGAAGCCCTTCTTCATGGCTGACCTCGTGAGGACTATCGAGTTCGTCAGCCGCAGGCGGCGAGCTCGACAATCAGAAAAAAGAGCTCATGAACACCCTCGAGACCAAGGTGCGCGAGAGGACGCAGGAGCTGGAAAATATGCATTTCGACGTGCTGGCGGCCCTGGCCCAGGCTTTCGAAGCGCGCGATTTAGGCACCTCGGGCCACTGCAAACGGGTCTGCCCAATCTATGCGGAACTGATCGCCGGACGCCTGGACCTGGACAGCGAACAGAAACGGCATCTTCATATTCGGCGTCCCTGCTCCACGACGTGGGCAAGATCGGCATCAGTGATTTTATTCTCCTGAAGCCGGGGAAGCTCGACAACGCCGAATGGATCGATCTTGAAGAGCCACCCTGCCAAGGGCGTCGAGATCTTGAAATCGCTCAAGTATCTCGAACCCGCTCTTGCCCATGCATCCTTCATCATCATGAAAATTTCGACGGTACCGGCTACCCCGCTGGGCTGAAGGGCTATCCGCCATCCCGCTGATCTCCAGGATCGTCTCCGTCGCCGATGCCTGGGACGTCATGCGGTCGGATCGGCCTTACCGAAGGCGCTGAGCATAGTAGAGGCGCAGCAGGAGCTCCGGACTTTTGCGGGCACGCAGTTCGACCCGGAGATCGTTGCTGTGTTTTTCAGCGTCACTTAGGTTCTTTGTATGCCGAAGCTGTTGCTCCGGCTGTATGGCCGTTCCACCCCCAGCTATTTCAAAAATATCCGCAAGAATATCCCCTTCTGCTTTGACCTGTTTCTGCATGCCGCCGCAACGCTTTTTCGTGCTCTCAGCCGCAATGTCTCAGGCAATCTTTTCACGAACAACGGGAACGGAGTTTCACAGAGGAGCCGCCATAAAAAGCATCGTATACGTATTGCTGGCAGCACGAACAAAATCCAATCGCTCACGGGTCCCCGGGTTTCGCTTGAAAAAAAGGCATACTTCAGGTAAAGTCCCTTCCCATGACACCTGAAACGAAAACCACGGCTTCCGGCTGGCGCAAGGGCCTTACCCGCAATGTTGTCATCCTCGGCTTCGTCAGCCTGCTGAACGACGGCGCTTCCGAGATGATCTACCCGCTTCTGCCCGTGTTCCTGTCCACCGTGCTCGGCGCGGGGCCGGCGGCGCTCGGGATCATCGAAGGCATTGCCGAGACCACGGCATCGCTCCTCAAGCTTTATTCCGGATACTGGTCGGACCGCGTGAAAAAACGCAAGGGCTGGATCGTTGCCGGCTATGGCATCTCGAACATCATCAGGCCGCTTATCGCTTTTTCAACGTCCTGGCTCCATGTGCTCGCGCTCCGGTTCTCGGACCGCGTGGGCAAAGGGCTCAGGACCTCGCCGCGCGACGCCATCATCGCCGACTCGACGCCGATCGGATCCCGCGGCCTCGCCTACGGTTTTCACCGCGCCATGGACCACAGCGGCGCAATTGTCGGACCGCTCGCCGCCACCGCATTGCTGCTCGTATTCCACGACGACCTCAAGACCATTTTCCTGCTCTCCGTCATCCCCGGCATCCTCGCCGTATGCCTGCTGCTTTTCGGGCTGAAGGAAAAAAAGGCCGAGCCCATCAGCGCCGCATCGAAATCGACCTTCAATTTCCGCGCAGCCTGGAACGAAATGCCCCAGGGCTTCAAAAAATATCTGGTCATCATCCTGATCTTCACGCTCGGCAACTCGACCGATGCGTTCCTGCTGCTCCGGGCCCAGCAGCTTGGTGTGCCGGTTGCGCTCCTTCCGATGATCTGGGTCGTGCTCCATATCGTGAAGATGGGTCTCTCGGTCCCCGGCGGCATCATCTCCGACCGCATCGGCAGAAAGAAAGTGATCGTCGCCGGCTGGATCGTCTATGCCCTGGTGTACGCGGCTTTCGGCGCGGCAACGGAGAACTGGCATGCCTGGGCGCTGTTTGCCCTGTACGGCATCTACTTCGGCCTGACCGAAGGCGTTGAAAAGGCGCTCGTTGCCGACTTCGCTCCCTCGCATCTCCGCGGTTCCGCTTTCGGCCTCTACCACCTGGTTGTCGGCCTCGGCGCTTTGCCCGCATCGCTGATCTTCGGTCTGGTCTGGCAGAAGCTCGGTTCTGCCGCAGCCTTCGGCATGGGCGCGGGCCTGGCGATCCTGGCAAGTGTGATGCTCTCGATGCTTGCGATCAAGAGGCCGGAGGCCACAGGTAAGCACGCGTAGGGCAGGTAGAGCGCCCTTGAAACTAATATGACCGACCAACAACATAAAGATCCTCTTCACGGAGTCACGCTGGAAATGATGCTGACCCAACTCGTGGAACATCACGGGTGGGAAAAGATGGGTCAGATCATCGATATCCGGTGCTTCAATAACGACCCGAGCATCAAGTCCAGCCTGCAGTTCCTGAGGAAGACTCCTTGGGCGAGAACGAAGGTTGAAGAGCTGTATCTGAAGTACAAAAGAAACGCCCTGAAAAAGCCGAAACGGAGTTAAGATGTAAGCATTAGTGTATTTGTCTGTCCAAGCATTTTTTTATGTAAGAAATGAGGTACCTCATGGCAACCTATACCGTAGCGATTACCGGCGCCTCAGGCGCGCCCTATGCCTTACGGCTGCTCGAAGTTCTGGTCAAGGGAGGGCACAAGATCTACCTGACCATCACCGGCGAAGGGCTTTCGATCATGAATGACGAGGCAGGGCTGATGCTCAAAGGCTCGGAGACCGATATCATGTTCGCGCTGGAAAAGCGGCTTGAGGCCAGGGAAGGGCAGATCGAGTATTTCGATGAGGACAACATGTATGCGCCGATCGCGAGCGGGTCGGTCAAGATCGACGCCATGGTCGTGGTCCCCTGCTCCATGAAGACGCTGGCGTCCATGGCGAACGGCTTTGCCTCGACGCTCATCGAACGCGCGGCTGACGTGACCATCAAGGAACAGCGGAAGCTCATTATCGTGCCGCGCGAAACGCCGCTTTCACCCATTCACCTCAGGAACATGCTGACCCTGGCGGACCTGGGGTGCCATATCATTCCTGCCATGCCGGGGTTCTATCACCAGCCGAAGCGTGTCAGCGACCTGGTGGATTTTGTCGTTGCCAGGGTGCTGGACAGCATGGGGGTCGAGAACGATCTGTCGCCAAGGTGGGGGTTGTAAATCAGATTCAATACTCAAAATTCAAGATTCAAAATAAAAAAACAAGATTCAATATTGAATTTTGAGTGTTGAATTTTGAATTGTTTCTAGGCGTTATATTCCGTTCCGCCGCTCTCATCGAGGTTCTTCATCCACGTATCGATCGTTGTTGCATCCTGCTTTGACAACACCTCTTCTTCCACGAATACGGGCGCGCCGATCCGGACGGCGACCGCGATGGCGTCGCTGGGCCGCGAATCGATATGGAACTCCTTGCCATTCTGGAGCAGGTAGAGTGATGCGTAGAAGGTGTTGTCGATCAGGTCGCTGATGACGACGCGGGCGATCTCCACTTCCAGCCGGTCGAATATGTTCACCAGAAGGTCGTGGGTGAGCGGACGGGCCGCCTTGACATTGCTCATGGCCAGGGCGATGGAGTTGCCTTCAGCGGCGCCGATCCATATCGGCAGCAGTTTCTTCCCCGAATCATCCTTCAGCACCACGATGTAGCTGTTGTTCCTGCTGTCGAACAACACGGTATTTACGGTCATCTGGATCCACATAGGACGCGTCTCCCCGCTTTTTAAAACATACCACACCACCCAATCCAAGTAAAGAGGGATTATTTTTATTGACTTTTATCCGGGATACGATATACTTCCATGCTCGTAACAGTAGGATAACCAAAGAGAAACAGTGACGCAGGTTTCTTAAACGTCCCCGCGTTCCCGCCGCCGGACTGTGGTGTTCGGCCAGCTTGAGATCGATATCTTCGGCAGCAGAGCGCCGTGCTCCGGCGCTGCCCGACGTTCCGGAACGGTACCAGTAAAACGAAATCTCATGAAAAATACCGTAACCGAAATATTGATAGAAGCGCTTGGGCGGGCAAAGAGCAAAGGCGAGCTGCAGCTCGTTGAAATGCCCGTGATTATGCTCGACACTCCGCGGGAGAAGAGCCATGGGGACCTGGCCACGACGCTTGCCCTGACCCTGGCAAAAGCGGAATCCAAACCCCCGCGGAAGATCGCCGAGATCGTTGTCAGCAACATCCAGGACACCGGCGGCATCATTGCCAAGACGGAGATCGCCGGGCCGGGATTCATCAATTTTACCTTTAAGCAGGACCGCTGGCGGCAGACGCTCTTTGAAATAGATGCCGAAGGCGCACAGTACGGACTACGGAATATCGGCAAGGGCGAGAAGGTGCTCGTCGAATTTGTGAGCGCCAACCCCACGGGCCCGCTCCACGTGGGCCACGGGCGTGGCGCTGCCCTGGGAGATGCTCTTGCAAATTTGCTTTCCGCCGTGGGCTACGATGTTTCCCGGGAGTTCTATATCAATGACGCAGGCAGGCAGATCCGTCTGCTGGCACTCTCGGTCTGGACGCGGTATCAGCAGTCCCTGGGCAATGATGTGCCCTTTCCCGAAGACGGCTACCACGGCGGCTACATCGAGGAGCTCGCGCAGGCCTTTTCCAAACTGCACGGCAGCAAATATCTCAAGGTCTCTTTTGATGATTGCGTCGAGGTGTTCGGCGAGTTCGGCAAAGAGGCCATGCTCGTTGACATCAGGACCGATCTCGAGTCCTTTGGCGTGCGCTTCGACACCTGGTTCAGCGAAGCAAGCCTGCTCAAGGACAATTCAGTGCAGGGGTCCATTGAAGAGCTTCTGGAGAGCAGGAACATGTACGAACAGGACGGGGCGCTCTGGCTCCGTTCGACCACCTTCGGCGACGACAAGGACCGGGTGGTGGTGAAGAAGGACAAAAGCTACACCTATCTGGCCACGGACATCGCATACCACCGGAACAAACTGGCGCGGGGCTTCAAGTCGCTCGTGAACATCTGGGGCGCCGACCACCACGGGTACATCCCGCGCGTGCAGGCGGTGATCCAGGCCTTCGGCCATCCGAAAGACTCGCTTCATGTGCTGCTGGTGCAGCTCGTGGCGATCCTGCGGAACGGCCAGCCCGTGCCCATGTCGAAGCGCGCCGGAAATTTTGTGACGCTGCGCGATGTGGTGCAGGACGTGGGCAGCGATGCGGCCCGGTTCATCTTTCTGACGCGCCGCTCCGACAGCCATCTGGACTTCGATCTCACCATTGCCAAGGAGCAATCCCGGGAGAACCCGGTCTACTATGTCCAATACGCTCATGCGCGGATCGCAAGCCTGTTCCGCGAAGCCGAGACACGGGGCATCGCCATTCCCGAGAAAGCTGCGGTGAACATCTCGCTCCTGGGCCGTGAAGAAGAGCAGAACATCATCAAGGCCCTGGCAAAATATCCCGAGGTCGTGGAAGAAGCCGCCCTGGCCTACGAGCCCCACCGGCTCACGTTCTATCTGCAGGACCTGGCGGGGCTGATGCATAATTATTACTTCAAGCACCGGGTCATCACCGAGGACGCGGCCCTGACAGCGGCCATGCTCTTTCTCATGAAGCAGGTCAAGACGGTGATCAAGAGCGCACTGACGATCCTTGGGGTGAATGCGCCGGAGAAGATGTGATTCGATTTCGGATTGCGGATTTCGGATTGCGGATTGAAAACGCTGCAACCCGTACTATATAATGTCATTCGGTTTTAGGTTAATTAAAAAGGATACCGAGACCTCGGCACGGCGCGGGGAGCTCACCACGTCGCACGGCACGGTACAGACGCCGGTCTTCATGCCCGTGGGGACACAGGCAACGGTCAAGACGCTTTCGCCGGAAGACCTGAAGAGCATGGGTGCGGAGATCATCCTGTCGAACACGTATCACCTGTTTCTGCGGCCCGGGCATGAACTGATACGCGATTTCGGACAGCTGCACGGGTTCATGGCCTGGGACCGGGCGGTCCTGACCGACAGCGGCGGGTTCCAGGTCTTCAGCCTGGCGGAGCTCCGGAAGATAACCGAAGAGGGCGTGACGTTCCAGTCGCCCGTAGACGGCGGAGCCAAGCACCTGATAACGCCCGAGTATGCTATCGAGATCCAGGAAGCGCTCGGTGCCGACATCATCATGGCTTTCGACGAGTGCATTCCCTTTCCCGCAACGCACGATTATGCGCGGGAATCAGTGGAACGGACGCAGCGCTGGGCAAAACGCTGCAAGGATGCAAAGAAAGACACGGGCCAGGCGCTCTTCGGCATTGTCCAGGGCGGCATGTACCCGGAGCTTCGCAAACAGTCGGCAGAGGGACTTCTGGACATCGGCTTCGACGGCTATGCCCTGGGCGGTCTGTCCGTGGGCGAGACCAAGCCGGTGATGTACGAGATGCTGTCAGCTTCGGCGCCGTCGCTCCCGCAGGACAAGCCCCGGTATCTGATGGGTGTCGGCACACCGGAGGACCTGGTGGAAGGCGTCGACCGCGGCATCGATATGTTCGACTGCGTCATGCCGACCCGGAACGCCAGGAACGGCACGTTCTTCACGTCCTTCGGCAGGGTCGTGATCCGGAACGCGCAGTACGAGCGGGACAAGCAGCCCATCGATCCGGCCTGCGGCTGCTACACCTGCAGGACCTTTACGCGGGCCTATCTCCGCCATTTATTCAATGCCGGCGAACTGCTTGCCCTGCGGCTCGGCACGATCCATAATGTCTATTTCTACCTGAACCTGATGCAAGGCGTTCGGACGAGCATCGAGCAGGGACGGTTCAAGGAATTTAAAAAAGAATTTTTGGCGAAGCGGGAAGAACCGAGTGCAAAATGAAAAGTGCAAAGTGCAAAATGCAAAATGATGTTGAACCAGCATTCTGTTCAATTTGCATTTTGAATTTTGCATTTTGAGATTTGCAATAATCTTAAGGAGGAATCTATGTTTATAGCTACAGCATATGCAATGGGAGCACCGGGAGGCGCCGCAGGGGAGCCGGCCGGCGGCGGCGCGTCAGGCCTCATCATGATGGCCGTCATTTTCGCGATCTTCTATTTCATCCTCATCCGCCCGCAGCAGAAGAAGATGAAAGAGCACAAGAAGATGGTGGACGAGCTGAAGAAGGGCGACGAGATCATCACCGGCGGCGGCATCTACGGCACGGTCGAGAACGCCTCGCCCGGTTCCGACACCCTGACGGTCAAGATCGCAGAAGGCACGAAAGTGAAGATCACCCGCGGCTCCGTCGCCCATGTGGTCACGGAAGGTCAGCAGAAGCCGAAAGAATAAATGCATGTTTTGCCGCGCAGCCGCCGGAGCAAGAAGGGTCCACGCTTCCCTTTCCGCCTTTGCGCCTGTGCGGCTGAATACTATGTAAGAATCCAGCAGGAGGCGATTCAATGAAAAAGAGCATTCGATGGAGACTGTCGCTCATAGCCTTATCGGTTGTGGTCGCGGTGTTTTTGTTCCTGCCGTCCACGCCGCTGACGGCGCAATTGCCGCAGTGGTGGCAGCAGAGCGTGCCCAAGATCTCGCTCGGACTGGACCTCAGGGGAGGCAGCCACCTGGTGATGGAAGTTGAGACGGACAAGGCCGTGGAAGCGTCGGTCGATAACATTGCTGCCGACCTCCAGACTACGGCTGCATTGCAGGGTCTGTCCGCTACGTTCACCAGGACGGGCCAGGAGATCACGGCCAGATTTGCCGAGGCCCTTGAGGAAAAGGCGGAGAAGCTGATCAAGGACACCTATGCCATCCTGGAGTACAAGTCCCGGGCAAAGGGCGAGCTGGTCTACGGACTCAAACAGGCGGAGGTTAGGCGTCTGAAGGAGAATGCCGTGCAACAGGCTTTGGAGATCACCCGCCGTCGCATCGACAAGTACGGTGTGGCCGAGCCCTCCATCTATAAACAGGAAAACGACCAGATCGCGCTGCAGCTTCCGGGCATCAAGAACCCCCAGGAGGCGATCGCCTTCATCAAGACCGCGGGCAGGCTGGAGTTCAAGATGCTGAACGAGACCGGCGATCTTCAGCAGGCCCTTGCCGGCAAGGTCCCCGCGGACAGCGAAGTCCTCTACGGCGAGGACGTCGACCAGACGGGCAAGATCGTGCGATCTCCCTATCTCGTCTACAAACAGACCATGCTCACCGGCGACCGGCTGAAAGAGGCCAAGGTCGTGATCGACGACCGCGGCAGACCGGCGATATCCATTTCCTTCGACGGCCAGGGCGCGGAGATTTTCGGTCGAGTCACGGGCGAGAACGTGGGCAAACGGATGGCCATCGTGCTCGACAACGTCGTGCACTCGGCGCCCACGATCCAGGACCGGATCTCCGGCGGCAGCGCAGAGATCACGGGCAGCTTCACGCATGAGGAAGCTGCCAAGCTCGCGATCGTGCTGCGCGAGTCGCTGCCTGCCCCGATGAAGATCATCCAGAATGTTACCGTAGGGCCGTCGCTCGGACAGGACTCGATCAACAAGGGCGTGCGCGCCGCGTTATTCGGCGTGCTCGTCGTGGTCGTGTTCATGGTGGTCTACTACCGCATGTCCGGCCTGATCGCGGATTATGCCATCATCCTGAACCTGGTCCTGCTTCTGGGCGCCATGGCTCTCCTGAACGCAACCCTCACCCTGCCGGGCATCGCGGGCATCATCCTTACCATCGGCATGGGCGTCGATTCCAATGTGCTCATGTTCGAGCGCATCCGGGAGGAGATCGTGTCCGGCAAAGCCCCGCGCGCCGCAGTAGATGCCGGCTATGACAAGGCGTTCCTGACGATCCTCGACTCGCACGTGACCACGCTGATCACCGCCGCGGTGCTCTTCATGTTCGGCACCGGTCCGATCAAGGGCTTTGCCGTGACACTGAGCCTCGGGATCATGATCAACCTGTACTCGGCGCTGGTCGGGACCAAGGTGATCTTCGACATCATCAACTCCAAGTGGAAGCTGGAGAAGTTGAGCATTTAACCGCACACTGCAAAGTGCAAAACACCATTGCAGAATTATTTCCGTTATTTTGCAATTTGCACTTTGCAATTTGAAATTTGCACTCAGGTTCAGCGGCTCTTGCTGAACTCTCCGGGAGGGAACGATGCTTCATATTTTAGGTAAGACCAATATCGATTTCATGGGATGGAAGAACGTTTCGTTCACCATCGCCGCCCTGTTCATTGCGCTGGGGCTGGTGAGTGTCGTACAGGTCGCCAGGCAGAAGGCCAATCTTGGCATCGACTTTGTCGGCGGCACCACGGTGCAGCTCAGTTTCAAGCAAGCCCTGCCGGTTGACCAGGCGCGCGCCGCGCTCGAAAAGAACGGCTTTGCGGGCGCGTCGGTCCAGGAAGTGGGCGAGGGGAACACGATCCTGATCAAGGTGCGTGAGACAGAAGGGACGTCGGACAAGATCCAGACGATCTTCAAGCAGGAGTTTCCGAACAACCCCTACGATCTCGACCACATGCAGATCACGGAGATCGGGCCGGTGATCGGACAGGCCCTGCAGAAAGACGCCCTCAGGGCTCTCGTGGTCGCGCTGCTCGCGATCATCGTGTATATCGCCTTGCGGTTCGAGTTCAAGTTCGGCGTTGCAGCGGCGTTCGCTACCTTCCATGACATCATGGCGGTGCTCGGCATCTTCTACATCTTGAACTGGGAGATCAACCTGCTGATCGTGACGGCCCTCCTGACGCTCGCCGGGTACTCGCTCACCGACACCGTGGTGGTTTTCGACCGGATTCGGGAGAACCTGAAGAAGACCAAGCGCGATCCCCTGCCGAAGCTGGTGAATACCAGCATCAATGAAGTGCTTTCGCGCACCATCGTCACTTCCCTGACCGTGGTGCTGGTGCTCATTCCGCTCGTGCTGTTCGGCGGGGACGTGCTGCACGACTTCTCGATCGCCCTTCTCATGGGCGTGATCGTCGGGACCTACTCCTCGGTCTTCGTGGCAAGCCCCATCCTCGTGGTGTGGCATGCGAAGGCGGGCGGCAAGCTGATCAGGAAGTAAGGTGAAAAGTCATTTGGACGCAGATTTACGCTGAAAATGCGGATTAAAATCTGATGCGAACGGGGATTGTAGCCCACTCCATCAAGTTGTATCCGCGTTCATCAGCGTAAATCCGCGTCCACTGTTTTTACAGGTGTTCATGTCAAGCAAGGCTGTCAAATCAATAACCGTTGCCGGTGCTGATACGCTGGTACTCGCGGAATCCGACCTGCTGCAGCTGACCTGCGGCGCTAACGGGTGCAGTTCCACCTGCTGCAAAGCGACTGCGCCCATCATCCTGAACCCCTACGAGATCGCCCGGATCTGCAAGGCGGCCGGGCTGTCCTACGAGGACCTGCTCGACGTTCTCGACACGGACCGCGCGAACGGCTTCCCGCTCGTCATGCTGCCGCGCGACCCGGCCTGCCATTTCTGGACCGCGACGGGATGCATGATCTACGAAGCGCGTCCGCTTGCCTGCCGCCTGTTCCCGCTCGGCAGGGTCTTTGAGGACGGCAGATCGCATATCGTGCTCCCTGAAGTGAACCGCTGTTCCGGCCTCGTGTCTGCGCCCTCAAGAACGGTTGCAGCCTATCTGCAGGAGCAGGACACGGCCCTGTTCATCGAGATGGCCGATCGCTGGATAGAATTCGTGTCCGACATCGAACGCCTCCCGCTCCAGGACACACCGGTCACGTCGGTGGCGTTCCACATGCTGGTCTACAGTCCTGATACGCCGCCCAACCCCGGCCAGGTCGATGCAGCCATCTCTGTTGAAGAGGGTTTCATACTGCGGCTCTCGACCGCCAAAGAACAGCTTCCCCGGTTTCTGAAGTTGTAAGGGCAGGTATAACCTGTCCTGCACCTCGTCACTGCACATCGATGTTCTCTCCTGCTGCACCTGTCTGCCGCGGCAACCGACAACTTCTATTGACATGCCTGACTGCACCCTATATTATATAAAAGCAGTCATGACCCCGTACGCTGCGGAAATTTCCTGTCAGGAAGACAAATGCCTTTTTCGAAAAAAAACCTCTCGGTGGTCCTGTTCTCCCTCCTGACGGCCTGCATCCCGACGATGACCGCCCCTCCGGAAACAGTTGAGCTGCTGCGGTCCCGTTCAGCATCCGGGGCCTATTCACCCCAAACGCTGACCGATGCAGGGGAGGGGCTGCGGACCGCGCTGGAGCTCTACAAAGCCGGCAATTTCGAGGCCGTTCTCATTGTTTGCCGACAGGTGGCGGAGCTGTACCCGGACACGGCATGGTATCAGCGGTCGCTGTTCCTTTCTGAGCAGGCGCTCATCCAGCTGGACCGGGCAGGCGAGGCAAATGCTGCCATGCTGCGCATACAAACCGAGTATCCTGGCCTTGCCGATTATGCCGTTTCGATCCTGGCGGACCACCATTTCACCCGTGCGCGTTATACGCAGGCCGCAGCGCTGTATCAACAGGTCGTGGAGCATTTCCCCGAAAGCTCCTTGGCAGAGCGCGCGGCCTATCAACGGGCCCTCGCCCTGTTCGCGTCTTCTTCTACGCTGCCCGCGATCGAAGCTTTTGAGCGCTTTCTGAAAGACCATCCCCGATCGGAGTTTGCTCCCGACTGCGGCGTGGGACTCGGCCGTGCGCTGCTCGCCGATGCCAGACCCGATGATGCCGTGCGCGCCTTTCGCGCGGTATCGGTCTCCTATCCCGGCACGGCTGCGGACCGGGATGCGGTAAAAACGCTGGCAGAGCTCAGTGCAGCCGGCGTTGCTGTTTCAGACTATACTCTTGCGGAGCTCTCCGAACGCGGAAAGAACCTCTCCCGTACGAATCAGCATGACAAGACCGTGGAGACCTTCAGGCTCCTGCTGGATCGGGAGCCGAATCCGCCCAATCGGACCGACGTCCTGCTCAGGATGGGCATCGCCCTGTTCAATCTCGGCAAGCGGGGAGAGTCCGTGGCCGTTCTCGAGCAACTGGTGAAAGACTATCCCGCGCACGAGCTGACGGCAGAGGCACTGCACTGGCTCGGCAAGTCCTACAGCAAGCTGGGCGAACGCGAGAAGGGGCTCAGTACGTTCCAGATGATCATAAGCTCCTACCCCGCGTGCGAATGGGCAGATGACGCGCTTTTCTATATCGGGAACATCTACCGCGAAGCGAGCGACTCAAAAATGGCGCTCAAATTTTACGGCAGGCTGGCGTCGGAGTATCCCGAAAGCAAGTTTGCCGACAGCGCGATCTGGTGGAATGCCTGGGCGCACTACGGGGCCGGGGAGTATAAAAAAACCGAACAGACCCTGCAGAAGCTGGTCAGCAGATATCCCCGGTCCTTCCTGGTGCATCAGGCCCGCTACTGGCAGGGCAAAACAGCGGAGAAGCAAGGTGACCCTGCCCGGGCCCGGGTATATTACGAACGGGTGCTCCAAAAAGGCCCCTATACCTATTATGGATACCGGGCGGCCGAGCGCATGGCCGCACTTAATGTCCCGCAGGGGGCCGCACCCGCGGACATTCCTGCAGATGCTGCTGCTGACTGCGGTGCAGAACCCTGCCCCGAGGTCCGCTGACAGCATATGACACGGAGACAGCTCCTCCGGTCTGGACCGACGAGACCAGGCAGCTGCTGGCAGCCGAGCCGAGCTTCAAAAAAACGCTTGAGCTCATGCACCTGGACATGAAGAAAGAGGCTGCCCTGGAACTCTGGAGCCTGCAGGAACGGCCGCCGCATACGCGCGGTGCGCTCATCGGCCTGAGCAAGGCCTTTTTCGATCTCGGCGATTATTACCGTTCGCTGATCCTCGTGCTCCGGAACTACCAGCCTTATCTCGACGGCCAGGCGCAGGAGACGCCGGCGGACCTCTGGGTGCTCGCTTATCCCCAGGGATATTGGGACAGCATCGCAGGCTATTCAAAAAAGTACGGTCAGGACCCCTATTTCATCGCGGCCATCATTCGCGAAGAGAGCCAGTTTCATGCCGCTGCGCTCTCGCCTGCCGGCGCCCGCGGGGTCATGCAGGTCATGCCCCAGACCGGGGAATGGGTAGCGCGGAACGCCGGCGTACCGGGCTTCGACCGGTCGCGGCTCTTTGAGCCGGACATGGCCATCAACGTCGGAACGTGGTATATCGGCCACCTGATGAGGCGATTCAAGGGCGATCCGCTCTTCGTGGCTGCGGCGTACAATGCCGGGCCCGAGGCGGTAACGTCCTGGTTGGGCAGGAACGGATCGGCGCCCATGGAGCGCGATGTGTTCGTCGAGTCGATCCCCTTTTCGGAAACGCGGGGATATGTCAAAAAAGTGCTCAGGAACTACGCCGAATATAAGCGCATCTACGGCAAGACGGCCCCGGTTGCACGGTCGCTGCCGACTGATGGATTTCCGGCAGTCAGCCCGGTCATCGGGGGAAGGTAGCCGCGTTCGCCCTGAAGCGCGGACACCAGTGCGGAGTTGTCTATGCAGGATGATACCGTGAAGAGGATCGAAGCCGATTTTGCGATCGTGGAGCAGCGGGTACAGACGCTGGTGCGCGAGAACAAGGAGCTCAAAAAACGCGTGCGCGAACTGGAGGCCGAGCTTGCACAGGCCAGGCGGTCGTCGCAGGACCTGGAGCATCTCCAGAGCAGGCGCATGCATATTCGTGAAAAAGTGGAACGGGTCCTGCAGTCCCTGGAGGCGTTGAAGGAGCAGTAGTTCGGAGTTAAGAGTTCGGAGTCAGGAGTCAGGAGGTAGTTAGGACGTAGCATGGACATTGTTGTTGCACATAACCTGATCAAGGATTACAACGGTCTCCGTGCCGTGAACGGCATCGATGTTGCCATTGCGCGAGGGAGAATGCTTCGGTTTCCTGGGGCCAAACGGCGCGGGCAAGACCACGGTGATGCGCATCATCTCCTGCTTCATGCCGCCCGACCAGCGGGACGGTGACGGTCTTCGGCATGGATGTGACCAGGGAGCCCGGCGCGATCAAGGCCCGCCTCGGCGTCATGCCCCAGGAGAACAACCTCGACCCCGACCTTTCGGTGATCGAGAACCTCATGGTCTATGCCCGGTACTTCGATATCCCGAAAAAAGACTCAACACGGCTTGCCCGCGTGCTGCTCGACTTCGTCGAACTCCGGGACAAGGCCGATGCAAAGATCGACCAGCTCTCGGGCGGCATGAAGCACCGCCTCCTGCTCGCGCGCTCCCTGGTGAACGACCCCGACATCCTCATCCTGGACGAGCCCACCACCGGCCTGGACCCGCACAGCAGGCGAGCCGTCTGGGACAAACTGAACCATCTCAAGGCGAAGAACACGACGCTTTTGCTCACGACCCATTACATGGAAGAGGCGGAACAGCTTTGCGACCGCGTGGCGATCATGGACAGCGGAAGGATCGTGGTCATCGATTCCCCGGCGCGGCTCACGGCGGAGCACGGCGGCAACCTGGAGAACGTGTACCTGAAGCTGACCGGGAGGAGCCTTGCGGATTAAACGGGCATTCAGGGTCTGGCAGCGGCACTGGACCGTGTACACCAAGCTGTACAAAACGAGCTTTGCCCTGAACTTTGCCGAGCCCGCGCTCTACCTCGTCGCCATGGGGTTCGGCCTCGGCACGTTCGTGAAGGACATCAACGGCCAACCCTACATTCAGTTCATCGCGCCGGGCATCGTGGCCTCTTCGTCGGTCTTTGCCGCGGTGTACGAATGCACCTACGGCACCTATATCCGCATGACCTTCCAGAAGACCTTTGACGCGATCCTGGCAACGCCGGTGAACCTCGACGACCTCATAGCCGGCGAGCTCATCTGGGGAGCGACCAAGAGCGTGATCTTCGGCGCCACGATCATGCTCGTGATCGCACTCTTCGGGCTTGTACAGTCCTGGCTCATCCTTCTGGCGCTGCCCTTCGTCTTTCTCGGCGGCCTGATCTTCGCCGAGCTCTCGGTCATGTTCGCGGCCAAGGTGCCGGGCATCGATTCTTTCAGCTACTTCTACACGCTCTTCATGACGCCGCTCTTTCTCTTCTCGGGGATCTTCTTCCCGCTTGATGCCATGCCGCGCATCGTTTCAGACCTCGCCGTCTTCACGCCGCTCTACCATCTGGTGAATGTCTGCCGGGCCTTGTCCGCCGGTTCGTTCTCGAATGCGCTCGGCAGCGCCGCCTGGATCGTCGTCATGGCGCTGGTGCTCGCGCCGTTCCCGTTCCGTCTCATGAGAAAAAGGATCATTGTTTGAGCGTGCTGCAAACAAAGGATACTTCCTTACGACACTTCGTAGAAATCTTTGACATCGCCGCGGATAAGGCATATATTCGTGTCTACGTATTCGGAAAAAGCAAATAGTATTAGATGCTTTTCCGAGCGAGTGAAAGATCAAAAGCATATAATATTATATAGTTTGGAAGCATCTAATATTAGATGCAAGCATATACCTGTATATACCAGCATATAATATTAGATGTTTTTTCCGTCCCATCAATAACTAGTTGATCCGGAAGAGAGGCTTAAATGGAATTAAAATCGTTCATAGCGGCAGCCCTTGTACAAATAGCAGAAGGCATCGACGCTGCAAATGAAAAACTAAACTGTTCTGAGGCCACAGTTAATCCACGTAACATTACTGTCCCGGAAGGATGGGAGAAGGTCTACGGTGTCTGGAATAAGAATGCACTAGAAATGCATCCAATCGTAGAGCTTATCGAGTTCGACGTAGCCATACAAATCAAAGAGGATAGCGAAGCCTCAGGGAAGGCCGGTTTGTCAGTAGCGCAAATCGGTTTTGGTGCTAAGGGCAGCATTAGCGAATCGCGCGGAACTGAATCTCGCATCAAGTTTAAGATACCCATGGTTTACCCGAGGGCGAAACAGTCCTAATGTTACCGCTCAAGCTCGACATAGATGAAAAGCGAATTCAAAATGCTCTGAAATTACAAATCAACACTTGGGGTTTACAGACCATTACAGAATTACTCAACGCGTTAGTAATCGATCAATTTGATTCTCATTTAAAAGAACTCGTTGCAGCAAGCAAGATATTTCGATTCAAAATCGATTCACCGCACTATTATTCCGAAGACAAATACAAGCTTAGTCTGAAAGAAATTACAAGTCATAAAATAATTGATTTGGGCCGCATTGATGTGACAATCGTTACCCCGCTTAAATGCGAAATTCAATTAGAGTCGCCAGTGAATTTGCTTTGGCTGGGTCCCGTTGAGATTAAGAAACAGACCTTAAAAACAATTCAAAAGTACATAATACATATCCATTCTGTCAGCATCCAGGCTGCTGTCATCGAACCTATCAGCACTATTTTAAATGCAGAATGCGACTGCAATCCTGATTTTCTACTGCCTCGTATTGATGGCGCATGGGATTGGGCCTTAAGATTCGTCTGTAAGATTTGTGGCAAGTCATACTTTTGTGAATGTTTCCGGCGTGCACTGGACATTCATTATCCCAGAGCGGTTGAACAGCAGAAGCATTATAGTGAAAGAGGATGGCCTCATAGATTCATATCTGCCTACAAACAATCAGAATTCAAATCTAGTATTTGTCATCTTTGCCGCGATATACCTTCTGACCTGAATTATTGCAAACCGCCTTATGGAAGTAAGGTTATGATTCATTATGGCCCATATATTGAGCGTATAGCCATTGAAAAAGGTATTAATAAACGTGAAGCTGAAAATGAGATACGAGACCTCTTAGGAATTCATCGCATTGGCGAAGGTTGGATTTCCGAGATTGAATTGCTGAAAATGGTACAGCGTCATTTTTCGCATGAAAAAATAGTTCATCAAGCACGCCCAATATGGTTAGGTCTACAGCGGCTCGACATCTTTATACCGAATTTAAAACTAGCAATTGAATATCAAGGTCGGCAGCATTATGAGCCAGTGCCATTTTTTGGTGGTGCAGAAGGCTTCTTACGTACACAAGCGCGTGATAAAAGAAAAGCTGATTTATGCGCCGAAAATGGTGTCACCTTAGTTTATTTTCGCTTCGATGACGAAATAAATCATATGTTTCTGGCCGAGCGTTTGAAGAAATCGATTAATCATTGCAATTGATGAAGTAAATAGGCGGTGGTTCAGCTTGAAACAGTGAACCAAGAGAAGGCGTCCCAACCTGCGGGTCGTGTGGGTCGCTAAGAAACGCGCCCTACACCCGCGCGTTATTTCTGAGAAGGCGATATGCGAAAAATTAAAATCATCATTTCAATCCTCTTATTGGTCGGTTTCAACAGTTTTGTATATGCTGATGATTCCTGCGAAAAGCTTATCCCCGCCTCCCTTCGTGAAGCTTTGCTAAAGAAGTTACCCGACTACCGCATAGCGAAAGCAACTGACCAACTATACGACGATCCTAAATGGAATACAGGTTACAAGGAAGGTCAATGCTTAACAGTTGCGAGCGCTGACTTTGACGGGGATAAGAAAAAGGATTTCGCGCTCTTTCTCGTACACAAGAATGCGAAGACCCCGAAACTAATCGCGGCCCTTTCACGAGGAAAGCAATGGTCCCTCGCAGAGCTACCAATATGGAATGAGCATATCCAAGGTTGCTACGTTGAAACTACAAAGCCGGGCACATACGAGCACACGATGTCATATGAGTTCAAGCAATCAAATACCAATGAAAGAGAAAAAGTGACGACGAAAAACACAAGCATTGTCGCTGGCCTCGTCGAGTCCACGGGTGTCGTTTATGTTTATGAAAAAGGTCAGTGGCTTTATGTCTGGGCTTCCGATTAAGAAGCAAAATAACCTAGCGCTCGACTGCGACGCGCCATGCGGCGCGTCAGCGCGCATCGGCAAAGGGGCTCTCAAATGAACCTAAACGAAAAGATTACCCTGGGTATTGCAGTCTATGGCGCGGCCCTGTCGAGCCTGACGCTACTTTTTGCACTCCGCTCAAAGCAATGGCATGTCGCTGTAACCTATAGCTTGGGAGGTAATGCCGGACGCAGAGTGATTACCTTTCGAGCAGTAAATCTTGGAGAACGAATCGTGGCACTAAATGAGTTCGCTGTTAACATTGTTGAGCGCCCGGACACCATAGTCAGCCAGGTTCGAAGAATACTGAGCATCAGGTACTTGTTGTATGGCGTAAGGATGACGGGTAGTTCGATATTTTCAGCGTCAATCGTTAATAGCTGCGACCCATCGCTGCCCACTGATCTTAGTCCGGGGAAAGCTTGTGACATTGTCCTTGATGAGGCAAAAACACTGGATCTTATTAAATCGTTTTCGCCAAGCGGCGCACGGGCGATCTGCGGCGTCTTTCGAGATGCGACCGGAAGGCAGTACAAAAGTCGGCCAGCGAAGGTGGATTTAAACAAAGGCGAGATTGATTTTGGGTAGGTGCAAATGTGCCCTAACCATGGAGGTCGAGTCCGACGCGCAAAAGACGCGCGTCTCACCTCCGTGTTATCTGAGAAAGAATAGAGCAATGCACGCAAAGCTCACTCCAATCATAAATCCGCAACATACAAAAGGAACTGCGGCATGAATACTGCAGCATTGTGGATCGTGGCAAGTTTCTTGACTGTGCTTGCTGTTCTCGTATCCCAAACTAATCACCTCGAACTTTCAATTTATATTGGCATTGCGTCTGCTGTATTCTGGTTCCTTGCCTTGCTAATGCATCACAAAGAATCGAAGAAAGAAGGAAAGACCCTTCCCGACGCGGCCAATTTAATTGTAAGCAAATTACAGCATCCAGATTTGCGTGAGAGAAGTCACAAAAAATGCGTTCTCGGATGCAGCCTTGTCAATAAATCAGGAGACACCATAGTAATTAACAAAGTCATTGCACTCGACCGAAAAAATGTACCAATAAGAATAACGTGGTCTAATCGAATAAGTGAACTCGGAAACCCAATTGATCCCCGCGAATTAATCGGGATTAAAAATGCCGAAACAGAAACACTTTTTCTCAGAGCAAATACCGGCGAGGAAATCGAATATTGTAAATTAGAAATTTATCACTCCATTTCTGATAAGCCTCTTATTCAAACATTTGACGAATATGAAGGATGGTAAATTACAACCTGCCGGTCCACAGCGACGCGCCAAGGGCGGCGCGTGACCGGCGTGTTAGTCCTGAGGTAAGAAACGATGAGAATGGCGTCACTTCTAATTGCTACCGTCATCTTATTGCTTTTTCTTATTGGCGGCTTATCACAATTAACTCCACTCTATTTGATGATAATTGCCGGAGCGGTTTCGGTCGTAAATGCGCTATTTGCATATCGAGAGAGAAGCAAGACTAAGAAATGGCTGCCCTTCCTATACTCAATTTTAGTAACTCTATTTGCGCTATTTGTCATAGGCACGACTGCTTATTCTAGAATTCTCCTTGATAAATACATGAAGGATACAGCGTCATCCGTTCAAAGTTCCTGCTGCGACAAAGGCGTTTGCCCTGACACATTAACCGGATGGGAAAAAGAAAATCAGAATGCATCGTACTCGACTTTCTCTGCGACCCTCTATAAATACAAGCTTCAATACGTGATCCAAAGCAAACACGATGAATTCTCGCTTGGCGTTAAATATTCTTTGGATAACTATGGACGTTCAATTAGTGGTGGCCTATCGAAGTGCACAGGGAAAGTAGGACAACAATGACAACAGACCAACCTGGCGCTCGACAGCGACGCGCCAAGGTCGCGCGTCAGCGCCGCGTTCCCGCGGCTGGGAAGCGCCGCAGGAATGCTGGCGATAACTCGCTAATTGCCTTACAACGCGGCTGAGAAGCGCCGCTGGAACCAGGCAATCAACATCGACGCCCGCTGCGCGGGCAGCGAGTTATCGCCAGCATTAGTGGAATGGAGAAGCATATGACCAAAAAAATAATAATTTTCGACACCCCATTTGATACATATACATCCACATCAATTATTGGTGAAGGCGGTGCGGGACGTGTACATGCTGTCACCAATAGCGCCGGAGAAGAGTTTGCGCTCAAGTGCTTAGCCCCCGAGCGGATAACGTCAGAACGATTGAAGCGTTTTAAGAACGAAATTCAGTTTTGTCGTCGTGATACTCATTCGAATATCTTGAAAATCGTCGATGATGGTGTGACCGTATTAAAAGATACCAAGTGCCCATTTTATGTTATGACTCGCTACTCCAGCACCCTAAGAAAGATAATGGGTAAGCAGAACCCCGAGGATAATATGGCGCTGTTCTCTCAAATATTGAACGGTGTTGAGGCGGCCCACCTAGCCGGCGTATGGCACAGAGACCTAAAGCCCGAAAATATTCTTTATGACCAGCGTGAGAAACGAGTATGCGTCGCAGACTTTGGAATTGCGCACTTTGAAGAAGAAGAGATATATACTGCTGTTGAGACGAGAGCTACAGATCGATTAGCAAATTTTCACTATTCAGCGCCAGAACAGAGGGTCAGAAATACCAATGTCGATTTTCGAGCCGACATTTTCGCTCTTGGTTTGATCCTGAACGAAATGTTTACTGGGCAAGTTATACAAGGAGCAGGTTATAGAAGAATAGCTGAGATAAATAGTCAGTATGCTTACCTGGATGATATCGTGGAGGCCATGACCCAGCAGAATCCAGCAAATCGTCCTGCTTCAATTGAAAAGATCAAAATGGAATTAATAGGTCGTAAAAATACTTTTTTTGCTCTCCAAAGGTACGATGAAGCTAAAAAACAAGTTGTCAGCAAAACCGAACCTGCCGAATTCGAACCAATTAAAATTAACAATTTCGACTACGAGTCCTCTACTTTGAAATTGATATTGAACCGAAACGTCCCTGCAGGTTGGGCCCAGGAATTTCAGAATCCGCGAGGTGGTCATTCATCAATAGTGGGGTATGGACCTGAAAGCTTTAGCATCCAAGGCAATATTGCGTCCATACGCGCGCGTGAAGATGAAAGATTGATTCAAAATATTGTGAACCATGCAAAGGAATACGTAAATGCTGCGAATCGAGGATATGCTCAGCAAATGCGGGAACGTGCAATAAAAGAAGAGCAACAACAACGCGCCGCTCTAGAGAAGCGAGTTGCTGAAGAAACTATGAGAAAGAATATTCTTTCCAATATTAAGTTGTAAATCAGCCGGTAGGTTGGGCAAACTGGTTCACCTTGCCCAACAGAATTTAAAAAGATGTTGGGCTGTGATGCGTAGCCCAATCTCGGACTGTTAATGTAAAGAGACCGCCTTCTAGAGGCAATATGCGGATCGCCATTTCAGGTACTCATTTTTCAGGCAAGTCGTCGCTGGTCCAGGCGCTGTCCGAAGCGCTACCGAAGTATACGACCGTAGATGAACCATACCACCTCTTGCAGGAGGAAGGGTATGAGTTTGCCGAGCTGCCCTCTATCGAGGACTTCGAGCTACAGCTTGAGCGAGCCATCGAGAGCCTGGATGAGAACTTGCTGAATGTCATTTTTGACCGATGTCCCGCAGACATTCTAGGCTATCTGCTTTCGCATACCGACGCCGAAGCATTTAACCTCAAGGAGTGGCTGCCTCGCGTTCAAACTGCGATCAAGAAACTGGATCTTGTCGTTTTCTTACCCATCGAAGAGCCAGATCGGATAGTGCTTCCGCTGTCGCAGGACGCCGCGTACCGGCAGCGCGTGGACGAAAAACTACGAGAGGTCGTCCTGGAGAATATATTCGACTTCGAGGTGGAGGTGCTGGAGGTTTCAGGCAATCCGCAGACACGCGTTGAACGAGTCTTGGCCTATATCGCTGACGAGGACGGGTAGGTCGGGTATAGCTCGGCGAAACCCGACGCATAATCGTATCCTAAAATTCGTTGGGTTTCACTTCGTTCTACCCAACCGACAGACTTTTCCTGCCAATAAATATCTTGCCAACCATACGCCATTGACGTATAATCAACTATAGTCATCATAGAGACCCCAATATTCACCCGCCGCATACAAGCCATCCTTGACGATGATGAATATCGGCTTTTGCAGGCCCAAATCGTCCAGAGGCCGGATGCAGGCAAAATCATTCCCGGCAGCGGAGGTTTGCGAAAACTTCGCTGGTCAGCGGGTCGTCATGGTAAGCGTGGCGGCATCAGGGTTATTTATTATTGGTTTGTATCGCCGGAGGTCGTTCTGATGTTGTTTGCTTATCCAAAGAATGAACAAGATAATTTGACGCCGGACCAGTTGAAACAGCTGAAAAAGATTGTCGAAGGAGAATATCGATGAAACAGGAACTATTTGATGAACTTCTCAAAAGTGTGAAACAGGGTGGCGCAATAATGAAGCGCACAATGAAGCCGGCGCGAACTTTCACTTTCGCGGAATCCGAAGTGAAGAAGATTCGCGACCAATATGGCCTGTCACAGGATAAGTTCGCTATCCTCATGGGCATAAGCACTGCGACACTCCGCAACTGGGAGCAAGGCCGACGCAAGCCGGAAGGACCTGCGCGCATATTACTGCAAGTTGCGGAAAAACATCCTGATGCCTTGCTCGATCTTGCGAGTAACAGGAAAACAAAAAAGTGACTCCAACCTGCACCTACCTTTAGGCGCGCGTTATTCGAGAATTTGAACAAAACCCACGTTGCAAGGGGCAGGTCTCTTTTTCAACTATCAACCATTATGTCTACGGACTGAGCGCGCTGTCTTCACCAGGTATCACGCGAACACAAACAGAAGCAGTAAAATTTTTGGCCTCAGTCAGTCCCGCGTCTCCAATACAGGAAGCACGCCGGAACACAAATAGTCACCATATTTGATATAATGAAACTTATCCAAATCTCAGTTTCTCGTTGGGTGATATATGCACTATCGGCTGCAAGACCTCATCGATGTCCAGCAATTCCAGTCCCTGCAAGACCGGTTGAACCAGATTTATGCCTTCCCGTCCGCGATCATCGACAATGACGGCAATATCCTGACAGCAACCTGCTGGCAGGACATCTGCACCAAATTTCACAGGGTCAACAAGCTGAGCGAAAAAGAATGCATCAAGAGCGACCGGTATATTCTCGATCATCTTCATGAGGCCGCTCCAGCGGTCAGCTACCAATGCCCCCACGGACTCATCGACAATGCAACGCCGATCATCATTGAAGGTGTCCATTACGGCAATTTTTTTACCGGCCAGTTCTTCCTAGAAAAGCCGGACCTCTCTTTTTTCAGGGAGCAGGCGCGCAAATACGGATTCGATGAAGCATCCTATCTGGATGCGGTAAAAAAAGTGCCCATCTGGACGATGGAACAGTTGCATAGCTACCTTTTTTTTATTAAAGGGTTGATCGAGGTCATTTCATCAGTGGGGCTGAAGAAACTAAGGGAAACGGAGGCAAAAAGGCAGATCCAGGCGAGCGAGGAACGGCTACGGACGATCCTGCAGACTGCAATGGACGGCTTCTGGATGGTGGATACCCAGGGGCGTATCCTGGAAGTTAATGAGACCTATTGCCAGATGAGCGGCTACCGTGAACAGGAACTGCTGGTCATGCGCGTTGCCGACCTGGAGGCCGTTGAATCGACCGATGACATAGCAGCACGCATCCAAAAGATCGTTGCGCATGGCGAGAACCGTTTTGAGTCACAGCATCGCCGCAAGGATGGGAGTACATTTGATGTCGAGTCCAGCGTCCAATACCGTCCCATCGAAGGCGGACGGATCGTGGTTTTTCTGCGGGACATCACCGAGCGCAAGCAGACCGAAGAAAAGATCAAACAGCGCGAGCGGCAATTAAGCGAATCTCAGCGAGTCGCAAAGCTGGGGAACTGGGACCTTGACCTTGTTTCCCGGAAGCTTGAATGGTCTGATCAAACGTACAGACTGTTCGACAGGGACCCGAAGGGGTATGTGCCATCCGCAGATGAGTTTACACGACTGATGCATCCTGACGACCGTGCAACTGCGCTGGCGATTGCCGCAGCGGCTTTTGAGAGCGACGCCACTCCCTACCATGTAGAAGCCCGAATCATCAATGATTCCGGACGCGAGTGGGTGATGGAGGCATTTGGCGTTGTCAGGCGTGATTCATCCGGCAAAGCCCTCGGAATCTTTGGCACCGCTCAGGACATGAGCGACCGCAAAAAGGCAGAGAACTTGATCCAGCGGTCACTCGAGGAAAAGACTGTCCTGCTGAAGGAAATCCATCACCGGGTGAAGAACAATATGCAGGTGATCTACAGCCTCTTGAACCTCCAGGCAAAGAGTATCTCCGACAGGAAAACCCGCTCCCTGCTCGATGAAGCCAGGAACAGGGTGTACTCCATGGCCCTTATCCATGAGAAATTATATGGATCTGCAGACCTGGCCTATATCGACTTCAAGGAGTATCTGACGAGCCTTGTTTCCGGAATTGCGAAAACCTACAAACCGCACGATGTTGTTTTGTCCGTGGACATGGAACCCCTGACCCTTGATGTGAACGCAGGCATCCCCTGCGGCCTGATCGTGAATGAACTGGTATCAAATAGCCTCAAATACGCCTTTCCGGACAGGAAAAAGGGAACGGTCAAGGTCGGGATCAATAGAAACAGTGAAGGGAACCATGTTCTGTTTGTTGCGGACAACGGCGTCGGCTTCCCGGAGGCATTTGACTTCCGCAATACCACCTCTCTTGGCCTGCAATTGGTCAACGTGTTGACCGGGCAAATCAATGGAAAAATCGAACTTTCAAAGGCAGAGGGCACGGCGTTCAGTATCACTTTCCCCGGAACGGCAGAGAACAGATAAGTTTTTGGCCCGGAACACCTTCTCTTTCATTGTGCTTTTTACCGCGAATCTATATAATGCTTCATCGTTTCTCATGCCAGGCAGGCAAATCCATTCCGAGGTCTCCCAATGACAGATCCGAATGCTAAAAAGCACCGAACCATTCTGCAGCGCATCGCACGCCGGGCCATGCTCGAACGGGGCATGTTGCCGGAGTTCTCGGCCCAGGCGCTTGCAGAGCTTGAGACCATACAGGGGCATGTGGCAACAGCGGGCGGTCAGATCCGCGATCTGCGGCATCTGATCTGGTGTTCCATTGACAACGACGACTCCCGCGACCTGGACCAGCTTACGGTTGCCGAGGCATTGCCCGATGGCGCAGCGAAGATCTTTGTGGCCATCGCTGATGTGGATTCACTGGTCAAGAAGGACTCTGCCATCGATGCCCACGCTCGCCAGAACACCACGTCGGTCTATACCGAGGCGCGGATCTTCCCCATGCTGCCGGAGAAGCTTTCGACCGATCTGACCTCGCTCAATTACGCATCAGAGCGGCATGCCGTGGTGGTTGAAATGGAGATCGCCCCGGACGGGTCGCTCAGACGCTCCGATGTGTACGGTGCGCTGGTCCAAAACCGCGCGAAACTCTGCTACAATAGCCTTGCAGACTGGCTCGACGCCAAGGGCCCGATGCCGATCGAGATCGGAGAGGTTGACGGCCTTGCTGAAAACCTCAGGCTTCAGGACCGGGTTGCGCAGGAAATGAAAGCCTTCAGGCATGACCATGGCGCTTTGACCCTGGAGACCGTGGAGCTGAATCTCGTGTTCGAAGCGGATGAGCTCAAGGACATGTCCGCTGAAAAGGGCGGCAGGGCCCATGACATCATCGAGAACTTCATGGTTGCCGCGAACGGCGTTACGTCGCGGTTTCTTTTTGCCAGAAAGCTCCCGTCGCTCAGGCGCGTTGTGCGGACGCCCAAACGGTGGGACCGCATCGTCGAGCTTGCTGCGGAGAAGCGCTATAAGCTACCGGCGGAGCCCGACTCAAAAGCGCTGGAACAGTTCCTGACCCGGGAGCGGGCGGCCGATCCCGTGCGCTTTCCCGATCTCTCGTTGTCCGTGATCAAGCTGATGGGGCCCGGTGAATATGCGGTGCGGGCCCCCGGAGCAACCGCCGACAGCACGACCGGTCATTTCGGCCTTGCGGTCAGGGACTATGCCCATTCTACGGCGCCGAATCGCCGTTTTCCCGACGTTATCACCCAGCGGTTGCTCAAGTCCGCGCTCGGCGGAGAGGAACTTCCCTACGGACACGGCGAACTCGAGTCGCTCGCAAAGCACTGCACGGAAAAAGAAGATGCAGCCAAGAAGGTCGAGCGGCAGGTAAGAAAATCGGCAGCAGCCATGCTCTTGGAGAGCAGGGTCGGCGAGCGCTTCGACGCCATCGTCACCGGCGCTGCTACGAAAGGCACGTGGGTCCGGCTGCTCCATCCGCCTGTCGAAGGCAGACTGTCGAGCGGTCAGGACGGTCTTGACGTCGGCAATCAACTGCGGGTGCAGCTGGTCCGTACGGATGTTGAGCGCGGGTATATCGACTTTAAGCGGGTGGAGTAGCAGGCAGCGTCCAGGAAGACCGTCGATGCCTTGCTGGGGAATCACCCTTTACATTCGTTCTTCAATGTGTTAGGAATTTTTTATGAAATTGTTGCACGTATGCGTCGTCTGCGCGGCCCTGTTTGTGCTTACTTCTTCAGCCGCAGCAGCTGATCTTGCCGGCCTTCCGGTCACCCATATCGCTCTTGTTGATGAGCGCGGTGCTCCCTGGCCCAAAGCTGAACAGCTCTTGCCCCTCGTGGGATTCACGCCCGGTGATCCTTTTTCGCGAAAGGCAGCCAGGGACGGGATCGCCTTCCTGTACCTGAAGGGCCTGTTCAGGGACATCCGGGTCGATGCCTTTACCGATGACAAGGGTGTGCGCCTCGTATATACGCTGCTGCCGGTGACGATCGTTGAGTCGGTCAGGGTAACGGGAAACTGCGCGCTCTCGACCGATGCCATCAAGGCGGAGCTGCCCCGGCTTGAAAACCGGGAACTCCGGGAGGACCGGCTGCCCGATCTCAAAGAGCGGGTCCTTGCCCTGTACCGGGCCGAAGGGTACGATGCCGCCGAGGTCAACATTACCGCCTCACCCGCCAGGGAACCCCACCGTGCCAAGCTGACGATCTCCATCCAGGAGCACGAGCCGACCATCATCGAAGCGATCACCTTTACGGGAAATACGGTATTTCAGGACAAGGACCTGCTGCGCGTGATGAAGAGCCGTCCGGGCCGGCCGGTGAAAAGCGGCCTGCTGCTGGATACGGACCGGGCTGCCATCGTTGAAAAATATGCGGAGGCGGGATACCCTGCCGCCAGGCCGGGGCCCGTTGACATCAGCTTGAGAGACGGCAAGGCCGTTGTCCGCATGCAGATCATCGAGGGCCGAAGGGTACAGGCGCGGTTCTCGGGCAATCATGCTTTCAGCGACAAAAAACTGAACGGGCTTCTGCTCATCTGGTCGGAGCATGACGACTCCCCTGCGATCATCGAGAGCAGCGTGGAAAGGATTAAAACTGCCTACCGGGAGGCGGGATACCGCGATGTGGATGTTGCGGCGGAGAGCGCCCGGGACAAAGGGACGCTCGATCTGCTGTTTACGATCACCGAAGGCATGCGCGTGACGATCAAAAAGATCGTGATCACCGGCGCTGCCCTCCTGTCCCCGGAGCAGCTCAAGGAAGAGCTGGGCTTGCAGGAGCCGGGCTGGTTCACCTCGCAGCCTTTTCGAGAGGACCAGCTTGCCAACGACACGGAATATCTCCATGACCGCTATGTCGACGCGGG
This sequence comes from Nitrospirota bacterium, assembly GCA_963836175.1. GTDB lineage: Bacteria > Nitrospirota > UBA9217 > UBA9217 > UBA9217 > GWC2-56-14. The sequence goes on along the minus strand of CAWIIS010000003.1, from coordinate 400,575 downwards.
ATTCCTTGCGGCTGCGGTCAGGAGCAGGGTGGATATTGCCGCGGACGGCACGGAAGCCCTGATCACGATCGATATTACGGAGGGGCCGCGTACCTTGATCAAAAGCATCATCTTCGAGGGCAACAGTGCTCTGAGCAGCGCTGAGCTGCAGGACCGGCTCGGCCTCAAGCCCGGCTCTTCCTTCAGCGAGCGGCTCGTGGAAGAGGACCGGTACCGCATTCTGTCGGCCTATGCGTCCCGAGGCTACCTGTATGCCCGCGTCGATGCGGAACGGTCCGAGGAAGGCGGCGGCATCGATCTGACATTCCGGATTGCCGAAGACCAGATGGTCAGGATCGGCAGGATCATCCTGAGGGGGAACGAGCGCACCGACGACCACGTCATCCTGCGCGAGGTGAACGTGCGCCCCGGCGACCCCTATGATTACGGTGCGGTGCTTTCGGGCCAGCAGCACATCTACCGCCTGGGCTTCTTCAGCCTGGTCAGGTTCGAGCCGCTGCGCCCAGGCGAAAAAGAGTACAGCAGGGACATGCTCCTGACCGTCGAGGAGCGGCCCGCAGGTTCTGTAGAGATCGGCGTGGGCTACGGCGACCTGGACCGGCTTCGCGGCTCCGTCGAGGTCGCCTACCGCAACCTCTGGGGGCAGGCGCAGTTCCTGAGCCTTCGCGTCGCCGCAAGCGACATCGTTGAGCAGGCGGTGGTGAACTTCCGGGAACCCTGGTTCCTGAATCGGCGGCTTGAGGCCGGCATCCGCCTGGCCTGGTCCGACGAAAAACGATTGAATGCGGATACGCGCGAGATCTATTACCAGACGCGGAAGACCGAGGTTGCCACGGGGCTGTCCCGCTCCTATGACAACGGCCTCAAGCTTTCGCTCATTTACCAGTTTGAGAACGTGGACAACTACAATGTCCGTCCCGCTGCCATCCTGTCGGCCGACGACAGCGGCAGGGTGCGGGTGAGCAGCGTTACGCCGGGTGTTGTTCTGGACCTGCGCGACGATCCCTTCAATCCGCGCAAAGGGTCGCTCCATGGCCTTGCGGTCAAGGAGGCGCTGAAGATGCTCGGTTCCCAGGCTGACTTTACGAAACTGACTGCCCAGACCAGCTGGTACCTTCCGCTTACGAGCAAATCGGTCCTTGCCCTGTCAGGACGAGGGGGCGTGGCTTTTCCGCAGCGGGACACGAAGACGATCCCGATCCATGAACGGTTCTACCTCGGCGGCGCCACTACGCTGCGGGGGTATCTGCAGGATTCCGTCGGCCCGGCAGCGAAAGCTCCCGACGGCACGTTGACGCCCCTGGGCGGCGAGAGCATGGTCATGGCGAATGCGGAGCTCCGGCTGAATCAGATCGAAGGCTTCGGCATGGTGTTCTTTACCGATGCCGGCAGGGTCCGGAGGCCGAATCTTGCAGACGCGACAGTGTCCGGGGTCATCGTGCAGACCGATGCGCCTCCTTACCGCGCCTCCTACGGCATGGGCATCCGGTACAATACGCCCGTGGGGCCGCTGCGGCTCGACTACGGACAGAAGATCAACCGTCGTTCCGGCGAGAGCCCGGGCGAGCTGCATTTCAATATCGGCAATATGTTCTAGCGTGCGGTGCTGGACGGGTGCGATGAATAGTGGTATTATTTATCAATCGGCCGCTTATAATAAGGATTCTCCAGGCAAACCATGAGGATACAACGAAGGCTCATAGGGCTCGTCGGCTTCGGCATACTGTTGATCCTGACGATCGCCGTGTTCTCCCTCCTGAACATGAACTCGATCTTTTCGCTCACCACGCAGGCGGTCAGCCAGGTCTCGGTCGAGTTCCAGAAGATCTGGGAGATCGAGAAACAGGCGGAGGAGATGTCCCGGTCCGTCCGTGGCTTTGCGACGACCAGTGATAGGCGGTTCCGGAACAGCTTCGAACTTTCGCGCATCAATGCGTACCAGATGGTCGATGATATCGCAAAACTGGATCTCAGCGACCGGCAAAAGAACCATATTTCCAAGCTCAGCGCCGATTTTGAAGACATTGACAAAAAATCGTCCCGGCTCTTTTTAATCGACGATCCACGCGGCAGGAACCGGGTGCTGGTGCAGTCCCTGCTGAGCGAACTCGACCTGACCATGGCGATGACCGGCCGGGACATCGGCGTTTATAAAGAAGAAAGCGCAGTCCATCTGGGCGCCATCATGGACAAACTTCACACCACCAAAACAAGGATCAATCTTCTGTTCCTTCTCATCCTGGCGGCGGCGGTCGCCTTCCTTGCCGGGTTCGGCGTCTATATTCACCGCACGGTGTCGGTCCCTCTGTACGAGCTCTGGAACGGGACCCGGGCGATCAGCGAGGGGAACCTTGACTATCAGATGAGGATCTACTCGGGAAACGATATCGGCAAACTCGGCGAGCGTTTCAACGACATGGCGCTGAAACTGAAACAGTCCTACGCCGAGCTGGAACAGCGGCTTTCCGATCGCACGCGGGAGATCAGCGCCCTCAATTCCGTTGCTCTGACCCTGGGACAGGCCGGCAGTCTGACTGAGGTGCTCCAGAACTCGCTGGCCGTGATCATGCGCAGCCTGACGAACATGCAGCCACAGGGCGGAATTTTCCTGATTGAGCCTGACGGCAGACAGCTGCGCCTCGTGGTCCAGCAGGGGCTGCCCGCGGACTTCATCGAGCACGAGCAGACCATCCAGATGGGCGAATGCCTGTGCGGCATGGTCGCCCAGAGCGGTGAACTGCTGTTCGCCGAACAGGGGTGCAAGGACCCGCGCCATAGCCGGAAGGCGGGGGGCACCGACCATGCCCACGTTATCATCCCGATCAAATCGCGCGGTGTGGTGCTCGGCGTCATGTTCCTCTACCCGACCACACAGTTCACCCTGCAGCCCTCGGACATCCAGATGTTCGATTCCATAGGCGCCCAGCTCGGCATGGCGATCGAGAACTTCCGGTTCTACGGCGAGGTGAAGGAGTCGAGCGAAAAGTTCTGGGACCTCTTCGAGAACGCCCGCGACATCCTGTTTACGATCGACAGGGAAGGGCACTTTACCGCGGTCAACCGGGCGGCAGAAAAATTTCTGGGCTACTCCAAGGTGGAGCTGCATGGCAAGAGCGTCTTCGAATTACTGACCACCACAGGGGCAGACGCGGCCCGCAAGAGGCTCCTCGGCGAGCGCGCTGTCATGCGGAGGGTCGTGGAGCTTGAGGTGGTCAAACGGGACGGCAGCCACGCCTATGTTGAAGTGGGCGCGCGCGCGATGCTCGAGAACCGCATCGTGGTCGGCTACCAGCTGTCCGCGCGGGATGTGACGGAACAGAAGTACCTGAGGGAGATGCTCGTCAAGGCCGAGCGGGTGGTGGCCATCGGCCAGGTGGGCGTTGCAGTGCGGCACGAGATCAACAACCCGCTCACCACGGTCATCGGCAATATCGAGCTTTTGATGGAACGCTACGAGGGCAGGGACAAAGACCTGCTCGTGCGCCTTGAAACGATCCTGAATAACGCGCTCAGGATCGCCGAGATCGTGAAGCGGCTCGAGGGGATCAAGAAGGAAAAGACCGTGGATTATCTCAAGGGCGTCAAGATGACGGACCTGAAAGAGGGATGATTCTATTGCGGATTGAATGCAAACAATCGGAGAGGCGATGGAAGCGCGAATGAACACTAATGAACGCGAATCAAGAAAAAGGAAATTATTAGCGTCTATTCGCGTTCATTCGCGGTTGATAGGGAGAGTGAAGAGGCTGTCGTGGACGGCCTTTTTCGCCGGACTCTCCTTTGTTATTATTCCAATTCTTGCGCAGGCGGAGCGGATCGACAACATCGTGGCTGCGGTCAACAACGACGTCATCACGGCCAGCGACCTTGAGCAGGCGGTAAGCATAAACGAAGCCCTGTCGGGACCTGCGCAGGACCGGGACCGGCTCAGGGAAGAAACGCGCGACGGCCTGATCAACCGGCTGTTGCTGCTCCAGGAGGCGCGGCGGCTTAAGTTCGTCGAAGTTACCGAGCAGGATATGCAGGCCCAGGTCGAGGCATTCAAGGCACGGCTGGGGTCAGCCGAGGCGTTCTCAGCATTCCTGTCCAACGCCCGGCTGTCCAGCCGGGACCTGGAGCGCATGCTGGGCGACCGGCTTTTGGTGGAGCGCTTCATTGAAAAGAAGATCGGCCTGTACGTCCGCATTGGCCGAGTGGAAGCCCAGCGCTACTTCGATTCCCATGCAGCCCAGTTCCAGGGCAAAGAATTCCCGGAAGTGCAAAAAGAGATAACAGCCTTTCTCATGGACCAGGAGATCGGCAAACAGATGGAGCAATATCTGGCTGACCTGCGAAACACGGTCTCCATCCGCATCAATCCGCTGTAGCTATTCAGGTGAGTAAGTCAGGTGAATAGGCAGAAGGCTGACGGCTGAAGGAGATCAGGCGCTTAGACTGACGGGTGTATGCAATTCCTTCCACCTTCAGCCTTATTACCTGATGTTCCCTTTATTCTTGAATAGCCCCATGGATTGTGGTAAATTTGCAACAGTTTTTTCAGGGGGCTGCATGAGAAAAGCGCTGGTTCTGTTGATCATTGCCGCATTCCTGCTGTGCGGAGCAACCTTCGCATCCAGCGAAACTGCTGCAGACCATTATGAAAAAGCAAATGCGCTGTTCTCCTCAGCGCAGTATAAAGAAGCGCTTCCTCTCTACGAGCTGGTCCTTTCCTTCGCATCAGAAAAGATCCCTGCCAGTGATGTGCATACCAGGATCGGCGACAGTCATTACCGGCTCGGTTCGTACCAGAACGCCATCCATGCCTATCAGGCCGCACTTGCCGGGCAGGACCGCGCTGCCCAGCCCGGGACCCGGTACTGGATCGGGTTCTGCTATTTTCTACTCGGTCGGCATGATCAGGCGGCGAGCGAATTCCTGAAGATCCCGGAGCTCTATCCCGAGGCCGGCATGTGGGTCAATACGGCGTACTACTGGGCAGGCCGGTCCTGCGAACAGCAGGGGCGGAAAGACCTGGCACTGCTGTATTACAAAAAGGCCGGCGGGAATGGCAAATCCACGCAGGGGCGGTTTGCCATGAAAAAAGCTGAAAGGGTGAGTAGTAAGTAAGTCAATTTCGGATTGCGGATTTCGGATTGCGGAATGTAGAACCTCGAACCCTGCCACTACCCTATGCTGAAAGAACTGAACATAAAAAATTTTGCCATCATCGACCAGCTTCGCGTGGAATTCACCGCCGGGGCTGAACGTGTTCACCGGCGAGACCGGCGCGGGCAAGTCCATCGTCGTCGACGCCCTGAACCTTGCGCTCGGCGAGCGCGCCAGCGCGGACCTGATCCGCACCGGGCTGCCAGGAAGCGGTGGTGGAGGCGGCGTTCGAGCTGAACGGCCGCGGCACGGAAGAGATCAAGGACCTGCTCGGCGAACAGGGGATCGAGATGGAGCCCGGCGAGGACCTGATCGTCCGCCGGGTGCTTGCCACATCGGGAAAGAACAAGGTCTATATCAACGGCAGCCTGGCCAACCTTGCCACGCTCGTCGACGCTCGGCGCGACCCTCGCCGACATCCACGGCCAGCACGAGCATCAGTCGCTCCTGTCCCTGGAGCGCCAGATGGAAATGCTCGATTCCTTCGGCAGCCTCGATGCGCTCCGGGAAACGCTGTCCGCAGACCTATCGACGCCTGCAGGAGATCAGAAAAGAGCTTGCGGAGCTTGAGGCGGGGGAGCGCGACCGGGCGCAGCGCGAGGACATGCTTCGTTTCCAGAAGAACGAGATCGAGGCCGCCCAGCTGAAGCCCGGCGAGGACGAAGCGCTTGCGAGCGAGCAGAAGCTGCTTGCCAACTCGGAAAAGCTCGCCGGCCTTTCGCGCGCTGCCGACGAAGCGCTCTATTCTTCCGATCATGCCGCGCTGACCGAGCTCAAGAAAGCCGATCACCAACCTTCGCGAGATCGCAGCCATCGACAACCGGCTTGTCGCCGGTGCTGGAGCTCTGCGAAGCGGGCACGCGCCCAGATCGAAGAAGCGGCGCGCGAAGTCTCGGCCTATGCCGAGAAGCGTGGAGTTCGATCCCGACCGGCTGGAGCAGATCGGCGACCGGCTGGACCTGATCCAGAAGCTCAAAAAAAAATACGGCGGCACCATCGACGAGATCATTGCCTTCGGCGAACAAGGCTGCAGCGGAGCTTGAGCGCATGGAGCGAAGCACCGAAGAGATCGAGCGGCTGCAAAAGGAAATCCAGACGATCAAGTCCGGACTGACCTCACAGGCGCAGGACTGACGAAAAAGCGGGGCGCGGCAGCGCGGGACCTGGAGAAAAAAGTCGAGGCAGAGCTTGCGCATCTCGGCATGAAGAAGACGATCTTTACGGTCAAGATCACGCAGGAGCCAGGCGACGATACGCTGGACGGCCATAAACTCGGGTCCGCGCGGCGCCGACCGGGTGGAGTTCCTGATCTCTCCGAACCCGGGCGAGGAGCCGAAGCCGCTTGCCAAGATCGCATCGGGCGGCGAGCTTTCGCGCATCATGCTGGCGCTCAAGACCATCCTGGTCGAGGGCGACCGCATCCCGACGCTGGTGTTCGACGAGGTGGACGCGGGCATCGGCGGCGCGGTGGCCGAAGAGGTCGGGCAAAAAACTGAAGCGCGTGGCGGCGAAGCGCCAGGTCTTCTGCATCACCCATCTGCCGCAGATCGCGAGCATGGCAGCGAGCCACTACGGCGTTGCCAAGTCGGTGAAAAAGGACCGGACGAGCACCGAGGTCAGGCTGCTGGACAAGACAGGAACGGGTCGACGAGATCGCGCGCATGCTCGGCGGCAAGACCATCACCGACGCGACGATCACGCATGCCGAGGAGATGATCGCCCGGGGGACGGCCTGATGCGTCAGGACCTGCAAGGACAACCATGAACCCGATCTACCTCGACTATAACGCAAGCACGCCGATTGCGCCAATGGTGCTCGACGAGATGCAACCCTATCTCAAGCAGAAGTTCGGCAACCCCTCGAGCAGCCACAGCTTCGGCATTGCGACCAGGGCGGGTATCGAACAGGCGCGGGAGCGGCTGGCGCTCCTCTTGGGATGCGAATCCTCGGAGATCGTATTTACGAGCGGAGCGACCGAATCGAACAATATGGTGATCAACGGGATCGCCATGACAGAAGGCACCGGAAAGCACTTCATCACTTCCCAAATAGAGCACCCCGCCATACTGGCACCGTGCCGATACCTCGAGCGCCTTGGATATAAGGTGACCTATCTGCCTGTTGATAAATACGGGATGGTGGCTCCCACTGATCTCGTGAAGGCGATCACTCCGGATACGGCGTTTATCTCGATCATGCATTCGAACAACGAGGTGGGGACGATCCAGGACATAAAGGAGCTTGGTCGGATCGCATCGTCCCAGAACATTCCGTTCCATACGGATGCTGCGCAGAGCGTGGGGAAAGTACGCGTGCAGGTCGATGACCTCGGCGTGGACTTCCTGACCGTGGCAGGCCACAAGTTCTATGCGCCAAAAGGCATCGGGGCGCTCTACATCCGGTCCGGACGGAAACTGGAACCACTGATGCACGGCGCTGGGCACGAGCGGGGCCTGCGGCCCGGTACGGAGAACGCGGCCTTCATCGTCGGCCTCGGCGCTGCAGCAATGGTTGCCATGCCGCTGCTTGAGACCGAAGGCAAGCGCCAGATACAGCTCGGGATGCGCTTGTTCGACGGATTGACGAGCGCGGGTATAAAGGTGCATCTGAACGGACATCCGGAAAAGAAACTCCCGAATACCTGGAACATCAGCTTCCCGTGGCACGATGCAGCAACGGTCATGGAGGTTTTAGCGGGTATTGCGGTCTCGCCCGGGGCCGCCTGTCATGGCGATACGGTGCAGGCTTCGCACGTGCTTGTTGCCATGGGTACGGACCTTTCGCTCGCTCGTGGCGCTATACGCTTTAGCCTCGGCAGGGAGACGACCGAGGCGGAGATAGATGTCGCGATCGACAAACTGAGCAAAGGACTCAAGGGGTAATTGCGGAATGACAAATATGGAGAGGCGTCGGAACCGCTAATGGACGCGAATAAACGCGAATTCAGAGAAAAACATTAGCGTCCATTCGAGTTCATTCGCGGATGACCAGATACGGAAATCAGGTGTTCACTTTGCAAGATCAAACCAAAAAGGAGAAACTATGGCGTGGTTCATGCCCGCAGTAAAAGCGATCATGCCGTACTTAAGCCCGATCATCGCGGCTACGTTGCCAGTTTTTTCCTCTCGAAAAGGCGATGAGGCGGCGGCTACCCAGGCAAGTCTCGTGCAGCAGCAAATTACCGAGTTGCAATCTACTGCCTCACAAAACGCGGCACACATTAAAGAACTGGCCGAGCAGTTGCAAGTGACGGTATCTGCTCTTGGGCAAGGATCATCAATCGCCGAATCGAGGCTCAGAAGGGCAACGGCGCTTTGCGTCGCAGCGATCGCGGTGTCCGTTATCGCACTATGCGTTTCATTCATTGCACTCTTCGGGAAGTAGCCACCAGTTCAGATGTGATTTTTGCCGGGAGTGGCGGGGGGGAAGCCTCATGTCGCCGGGCGCCGCATTACGGTTCAAAGCATTGTGATCTGGCACGAACGGCTGGGCATTAACGCGGATGAACTTGCCGCCGAACACGATTTGACCCTGGCGGATGTCCATGCCGCTCTTGTTGACTGTCAATTTCGCTCGCCTGATATGCATAGCTTTTTTGGAAGGTAACTTTGGAAGCAAAGGCCACATTGACTGACACGACGAATAATAGAATAAAGACTGAGACGGCATGTTTAGAGGAAACTGCTACAAACGATGGCACTCAATTCAGCAACATAACCATGACATTGTGCAAGGTTCGCAACGGTAACATGCAAACGTATGGTCTGTCTGAAGATGAGTTTTGATACTTCTGATCTTGAACCATAAGGAAACCCTATGCCCGGCCCAACAGTACTGATCATTGACGAGATCGCGGCCGCGGCTTCCGGTCAGGAGGGGCTCGATATCCTGCAGGAGGCGCAGCCTTCGATCGAGTGCTCTCGGTAAAGCACGGACTGGATGACCGTAAACTGCGCGAAGAGAACGAGTCGCGATCTCCTGCGCCAAGTCCTTGTTCGATGCTGCGATGACGCGCACATCTGCTTTGAGCGTCCTGGTCCCGCCGACACGCTGGAACTCCTGCCCTTCGAGCACCCGCAGCACCTTGGCTTGGGTGGTTCAACCGGTAAAAGAGGTCCTCGCGGAAAGCGCCTTTTTTGGAGTGAGGCGGGACTATTGAGTCAATGCAAAATGCAAATTGATGTAAAATCCTATATCTTTGCCGTGTCCATTTTGCACTTTGCAATTTGCACTTTACACTTTGCACTACGCTTTCAAGTTGCGCTGCGCTGTCAAATTTAAAATATGATCAATATCACCAGCCTCACCCGCTACTTCGGCACGCTCGCTGCCGTCAACGCCGTCAGCTTTTCCGTCGGCAAAGGAGAGGTCTTTGGCCTTCTGGGGCCCAACGGGGCGGGCAAGACCACGACCATCCGCATGCTGACGACCCTGCTGGCGCCGTCTGAAGGCACGGCGCTGGTCGCGGGCCACGATGTCACGACCGATCCGCTTGAGGTCCGGCGGGCCATCGGCGTGGTGCCGCAGACGCTGAACCTCGACATCGACCTTACCTGCGCCGAGAACCTTGAGTACCACGGTCGGCTCCACAAAATGCAGCCCGCGGACCGGGACGCGCGGACCCAGGAACTGCTGCAGTTCGTCGGCCTCTGGGACAAGAAGGACACTCCGGTGGAGCATCTTTCGGGCGGCATGCGCAGGAGGCTCTTGATCGCCCGGGGGCTCATGCACCGGCCGCAGGTGGTGTTCATGGATGAGCCGACGGTGGGGCTCGATCCGCAGGCGCGGCGCTTGATCTGGGGGCTTTTGGAGTCGCTGAAACGGAAAGGCATCACCATTCTGCTCACGACGCACTATATCGAGGAGGCGGACGCCCTGTGCGACCGTGTGGCGATCATGCGGGCCGGCAGGATCATCGCGCTCGACCGGCCGTCCGTGCTGAAGGCGGGCGTGGGAAAATACTCCATCGAATGCCTGGGGCGGCACGATATTCCCCGCAAGTTCTTCCCCACGCGGGAAGAAGCGATCGATGCTTCGCGCGACGTGTGCGAGGACATTGTGGTCCGCGAGTCCACGCTGGAAGACGTGTTCATCAATCTGACGGGCGAGAGGATCGAGGGATGAATCCCAATTGCGGATTGCGGATTTCGGATTGCGGATTCAAAATCGTGGACCCTGGACCCTGATTTTACTATGAACTTCTACCCCATCATCTGGAAAGAGATAAAGCTGATCCGCAAGAAGCCCTGGCGGTTCGTGGCGTCGAGCCTAATCATGCCGCTTTTATACCTCGTGACCTTCGGCTGGGGCCTGGGCCGGGGCATGAACGTGGGAGGCGGCACCTATCTCGAATTCGTGCTGCCGGGAATCCTGGCGCTCTCGGCCATGAACAACAGCTTCAGCCCGGTCTCGACGTCGCTCAATATCAGCAAACTTTATACCAAGACGATCGAGGAGGTGCTCGTTTCGCCGGTGAGCCATTGGGACATCGCCCTGGGCAGGACGCTGACCGGACTGGGCCGCGGGCTGTTCTCGGCGCTCATGCTGGTGCTGGTGGGCCTGGCCACGGGAGTGCACCTGCACTATTCATTTTCCTTCTTTGCCGTACTGGCGCTCACCGCCTTCTGCTTCGGGGCAATGGGCGTGGCCGCGGCCATGCTTGCCCGTTCCCATGAAGACATGGCGAACTTCAACAGCTTTTTCATCATCCCCATGTCATTCCTGGCCGGCACGTTTTTTTCGCCGGACCGGCTGCCGCAGCCCTTCCAGGGCATGATCATGTTCTATCCGCTCACGCATGCCAGCATTCTGCTTCGCGGGCTGGCAGGAGGCAGCGGGCCGGCTGCCGGTTCCGTGCTCATTCTTGCCGCCTATGCAGCGGTGTTCTTCTATCTTGCAGGAAGGCTGGTCAAGAGAACGGCTTAAGCGCTGTTCGTCGCCAACGACCCTGAAACAACTGCCGGACTCTTCCCACCACTGCGCTATCCGCTCATTTCGGTTGACTTTTCGAGGCTTTAGGGCTACTATTTCACTTTCCATTCGCAGCGATCAGGTCGCGGAAAAGACGGTTATTGGAACATGCCCAAGGTACAATTCATCTTCGCCATCCATAACCACCAGCCGGTCGGCAATTTCGATTTCGTGGCGGAGGAGGCCTATCAGAAATCCTACCTTCCGTTCCTGAAGGTCCTGGACCGGCACCCGTCGATCAAGATCACGCTGCATTACACGCGGCATCCTTTACCGGTTCTTTGAGGAGAAACATCCCGAGTTCATCGATATGCTGAAGCGGTTCGTTGCCGGAGGGCCGCGCCGAGATCCTGTCCGGCGGGTTCTACGAGCCGATCCTCGCGGTGCTTCCTGACGAGGACAAGATCGGCCAGATCCGGACGCTCTCCGCATTACATCCGACACGAAGCTCGGATACGACGCCCGCGGCATGTGGCTCGCCGAGCGGGTCTGGGAGCCCCATCTGCCGAAGTTCATCGCCGAAGCGGGCATCGACCATGTGGTGGTCGATGACTTTCATTTCAAGATGGCCGGCCTGCACGATGACGAACTGGACGGCTATTACCTGACCGAAGAGCAGAACGGCGATCTGTGCGCGATGTTTCCCGGGCAGCGAACGGCTCCGGTACCTGATCCCGTTCCACCCGCCCGAGGAGACGCATCGAGTACCTGGCGACGCTGCGTTCTCACCGAGCGGATACCGGCTCGCGGTCATGGCCGACGACGGCGAAAAGTTCGGCGTCTGGCCCGAGACCTACCGCACCGTATACGAAGAGGGCTGGCTCGACCGGTTCTTCACGCTCATCGAACAGAACAGCGAATGGCTCGAGACGACCACGTTCTCCGAATTCGCGAAAGGCAGCCGCCGCGCGGCAGGGTCTATCTGCCCACGGCGTCGTACATGGAGATGGGCGAGTGGACGCTGCCCACGCGCGCCATGAAAGAGTATGACGATGCGCTCGAAACGATCAAGGCTACGCCGGAGTTCAGCGGGCTCCGGCCGTTCATCAAGGGCGGCATCTGGAGGAACTTCCTCGCCAAGTATTCCGAGAGCAACCACATGCACAAGCGGATGCTGATGGTGAGCCGGAAGGTCCAGCGCGGCATTGGCAGCGCTCGAGGAGCGGGGCGCGAAAAAGCGCGACCGAGGCTCGGCGCGCATGCATGACCATCTGTACCAGGCGCCAGTGCAATGACGCCTACTGGCACGGCGTGTTCGGCGGCCTCTATCTGCCGCATCTGCGCACCGGCGATGTACGAGCAGCTGATCCAGGCGGAGTATCTGGCGGACAAGTGTGCTGAAATCGTCAGGGCACCGGTGCTGCAGGGGCCAGGGGCCAGGGAAACAGAAAAAGACCAGACAACACCTGCCTGGCTCGAGATCGAACAGGGAGACTTTGACCGGGACGGAAGCGACGAGGTCATGATGAACTCCGAGCTGCTGAACTCTTTCATCGACCCTGCGGAGGGCGGCAGGATCACGGAGCTCGACTGGAAGCCGCGGTCCTTCAATCTGACGAACACGCTCACGCGCAGGCGCGAAGGCTACCACGAGAAGATCCTGAATGCGGTGAAGGACGCGGCAGCCGGCCCTCCGGCGACGGCGCAAAGACCATTCACGAACGCGTGGCGGTCAAGGAAGAGGGCCTGCAGCACCATCTGCAGTATGACTGGTATGCCCGGGGTTCGCTCCTCGACCATTTCCTGGGGTCGGGCGTGGACCTGGCGAGCTTCATGCGGTCGGAATATTACGAGACCGGCGATTTCGTGCTGGGGGCCTACCGCATGGCGTCCCGGAGAGCGGGCGGCTCCGCGATCGTCATCGCTGGAGCGCGAGCGGCACGGTCGCCGGCCTGGCCGTCAGCCTGCGGAAGGAGCTGCACCTGCGCTCGGGTCGAGCGCGGAGTTCCTGGCGCGGTACGCGATCACGAACCTGGGCAACGAAGAACTGAACACGACCTTCGGCAGCGAGTTCAATTTCTCGCTCCTGGCCGGCAATGCCCATGACCGGTACTACGACATCCCCGGCCATACGCTGGACAAGCGGAACCTCGCGTCCACCGGAGAAACGAACAACGTGGACCAGGTAAGCCTCGTCGACGAATGGCTCAGGCTCAAGCTGTCGCTCCTGTTCTCGCAGCCCGCGGTGCTCTGGCGCGCGCCGGTCGAGACCGTATCGCAGTCCGAAGCCGGGTTCGAGCGGGTGTATCAGAGCTCGATGGTGATGCCGCTCTGGCGCATCTCGCTCGGCGCGGGCGCCACGTGGGAGACGGAAATCCGGGTGAAGGTGGAATGAGCTTTACCGGGCAAAGGATCAAAGTCGTTTCTCGCAATGGCCGATGAACGGGCCACTCTGAGCACGCAAAGGTCGCAAAGGAAACCTTGAGTCAAAATCTGTGCTGGTTTAAAACCAAAAGGCAGGCCGTGGATTTGGATGTTCTTTGCGTCCTTTGCGAACTTTGCGAGAGACTCCGTTGATCCGCTTCCTGGTTCCGGCTTGTCCGGCTTAGGATTATGAGAAAAGAGGAAATGAAAAGTATGAGAACGATAATCGCACTGCTCCTGCTGGCAGCATCGCTCGGTTCGCCGGTGTTTGCCGCGGACAGGCCGCTGGGCCCCGAAGAGTTTCGCTCCGTTGATGAACTGGCGATGGAGATCGCCGTATACTTTCCGAAGGTGCAGGGCGAGGTGAAGACCGTGCAGGCGGACCGCCTCACGATCGCGCTCGGTAATAAAGAGGGGCTCATGCCCGGCATGTCCCTCACGCTCTGGCGGGATGGCAAGGAGATTCTGCATCCTGTATCCGGCATCGTGCTCGGACGCGAAGAGGAGGAGATCGGGACCGTGGAGGTGACCGTTGTGGGGGACGGTTCCTCGACGGCAGTGGTCAGGAAGAAGCAGAAGGACCCCAAGCCGGGCGACCGGGCGAGGATCACGCCGAAAAAGATCAGCCTGGCGATCGTCCCGCTCACGACAAGCCGTCCTGAGCTGGTGCAGCAGCTCGCGGACCAGCTGGCCGCATCGGGCAGGTTCTCGGTCATCGAGAGCAGCAAGACCGCCGCGTTCCTCAAAGAATACAAATTCAAGGACCGTTCGATGCTCAAAGGCATGGGCAGCGCTTTGAACGCCGATGCGGTCGTGGCGCTCGGCCTCTATCCCACCGAAGGCAGGCTGATGGCGATGGCGCGGATATTCTATACCGAAGAGGGCAGGCAGCTCGATACCATCGTGGCGCTGGTTGATGAAAAAACAGAAAAAGAGGCACTGGGTGATATCAAGCCTTTTTTCGCCCCGGTTCCGGCCGGGGAACAGAAGAGCAGTGCCGCGCCTGAGCTGCCCTTTCTGGCGCGCGCTTTTGTGTACGGTGATTTTGAAGGGAACGGCAAGCCGGCCTACGTATTTTCCGACGGGACAAGGCTTCACCTCTACCGGAATGAACCTTCCGGCTGGCATGAGGCCTGGACCGAAACCGCGGCAAAGCGTGATGCCGTGACGATGGAATGGTTCGGGCAGTCCGCGCAGGCTGATCCGGCTTCGACCATGGAGCAGATCAACGTCGAGAGCGCGGACATAAACGGCAACGGCAGGCCAGAGATCTTTGTGACGGCCATGTTCGGCGGCAAGGTCTTTTCCTACGTCATCGAATTCCAGGAGGGCGGCTATAGCCGCATCGCCGACGTCCCCGGCTTCCTCCGCGTGCTCAGTTATCCCGGGAAGGCCGCGGTGCTGATCGGACAGGCCTACGATCCGGTGGCCTTCTTTGCCGGGCAGCCGAAGGTCTATTCCGCTGTTGAGGGGAAATATATTGCCGGCGCAGAGTTCACGCTGCCGAAGGAGCTGGGATTGTACGGCTGGACCTATGCCAATCTGGGAGACCGGCAGCCCCTGCTGGTGGCGCTTGATGACGATGACCACCTGATGGTCTATTCCGGACTAACCATGGTCTGGAAGAGCGCGGAACAGTATGCCGGCGCCGTGCTCTTTGTCTACAAGCCGGTCACCGGGATCGATGCCGTGCTGTCCCGGCAGGCAACAGCGCTGGACAAATCGCAGCGGGTCAAGATTCGGGGACGGGTCGTCGCAGGCGATTTGAACAATGACGGCAGGGACGAGATCGTCATCCAGAAGAACATCGGTTCAAGCATGCTCGGCGCGTTCACGGGGGCTGAGCTCAACGGTCTGGCGTGGACCGGCGCGCGGCTCGAGCAGGTCTGGAGCGTCAGGGATATAAGCGGACCGGTCTATGATATCGCGATCATCCCCCAGGGCGCCGCCGTACCGCAGGTTGCAGCCCTGGTAAAAACCAAAGGCGGGCTGTTCACCAGAGACGCCATGCAGGTGATGATCTATTCGATGAAGTAAAAGGCCACGCGGCAGTGTCCGCGCAGCCCGGGAATGGAGATGCAGCACGCATGAAGAATACAACGCCGACGGTCGAAGAACTTCGCGCAAGCGTGGCCGGTAACGGTTTGCCGAAGCACGTTGCCATCATCATGGACGGCAACGGCCGGTGGGCCATGCGGCGCGGCATGCCGCGCATCGCCGGCCACAAGAAGGGCGCCGATACGGTGCGGCTGCGTCACGGAGGAGTGCCGTGCAGCTCGGGATGAAGGTCCTGACCCTTTATGCCTTTTCCGACGAGAACTGGGGACGGCCTCGGGAGGAAGTGGGCTTTCTCATGGACATGCTCGGCTCCTTTCTGCGGTCCGAGATCGAGACCATGAAAAAGAACGGCATCCGGTTCCGCACCATCGGCAGGATAGAACGGCTGCCCGAAGACGGCGCGGACATGGATCGACCGCGCCATGACCGAGACCGCAGCGAACACCGGCATGGTCCTGAACCTGGCGCTGTCCTATGGCGGCCGCGGCGAGATCCTCGAGGCGATCAAGCGGCTGTCCGCGGCCGGGGGATTGACCGGCGACCTCACGGAGGAAGCCTTCTCCGCCCATCTCGATACGGCGGGCCTGCCCGACCCGGACCTGATTATCCGGACGAGCGGCGAAAAACGGATCAGCAACTTTCTCCTGTGGCAGGCGGCCTATGCGGAGCTCTATTTTACCGATATCCTGTGGCCGGATTTCGAGAGAAGACGATCTGCTGCGCGCTTTCCTCGACTACCAGGGGCGTCAGCGGCGCTTTGGACTCACCCAGGAGCAGCTGGTGCGCAAGTAGCGGCCGTCTCACAAATCCGGCAGTAACGGAGAAATGCATGCTCTACAAACGGGTGCTGTCGGGACTCCTGTTGCTCCCCATCTTCTATCTGTTCACCTGGAAACTGCCGCCCGCGTATTTCCTTGCGCTCGTGATCGTTGCCGCCGTCCTGGGGCAGTACGAGTTCTATCGCATGGCGCAGGCGCGCGGGATCACGCCCGAGCGCGCGTCTCGGCATCGCGCTTGGCGCGCTGATGGTCCTGGATGCCTATCATCCGCTGCCACCCGACCGCGGGTGCGTCTCCTGCATCACCGTATGCCTGCTCGCGATCATGGTCGCCCGGCTTTTTTCACCGACGGCCGGTCGAAGGGCGCCATCGAGGATGTTGCCGTCAACGCTTCATGGGCATCGTCTACGTGGCCCTGCTGTTCGCTTCCAGGTCGCCATCCTGCACGGGAAGCGACGGCAGACAATGGCTGGTGTTCCTGTATTTGATGATCTGGGCATCCGACATCGGCGCCTATTCCATCGGCATTCCCTTCGGCAAGCACCGGCTGTATGAGAAGATCAGCCCGAAGAAAAGCATCGAGGGGCTTCTCGGCGCGCTCGTCGCGTCCTCGGGCATGGCGCTCCTGTGCCAGCTGTGGCTCATGCCCTCGCATCGGGATCGGCGAGGCTGCTGTATCGGGATCGCCCTGGCGCTGGCAGCGGTCGGCACGATCGGCGATCTTGTGGAGTCGCTGTTCAAACGGCGCGCAGGGGTCAAGGATTCCGGGACGATCATTCCCGGCCATGGCGGCATCCTGGACCGCATGGACAGCATGCTGTTCGCCGCGCCGGTGCTGTATTATTATCTCAGGATGCGAGATAGGACAGTTCGGAGTTCGGAGTGCGGAGTTATAAGAATTTGAAAAATATCTCCATATTAGGTTCCACCGGGTCCATCGGGCACTCGACGCTTGCGGTTGTGGAGAAGTTCCCGGACCGGTTCAAGGTCGTCGCGCTTGCGGCGGGGAACAACAGTCGAGCTGCTCGAAGCAGCAGGTGCGGAAGTTCAAACCCGCATCGCTGGTGTCCGTGGTGAGTCCGGCCGCCGCGGAAATGCTGAAGCACGGTGCAAGGATCTTCAGGTCACGATCCTCTCCGGCGTCGAGGGGATGGTCCAGGTGGCGGCCGCGGAAGAAGCGGACATCACCGTCTCCGCCATTGTCGGGACCGCCGGGCTGGTGCCGACCATGGCCGCGATCCAGGCCGGCAAGGACATCGCGCTGGCGAACAAAGAAGTGCTGGTGACCGCCGGCGAACTGGTCATGGCCGAGTGCCGAAGCCGCGGCGTCAGGCTCCTTCCGGTGGACAGCGAGCACAGCGCCATCTTTCAGTGCCTTCATGCCGGCGCGAACCGGGACATCCGGAAGCTGATCCTGACCGCATCGGGCGGGCCCTTCCGGAACGTTCGCGAAGAAGGACCTCGCGAAGGTGACGCTGGCCCAGGCGCTGAAGCACCCGAACTGGAGCATGGGCAGGAAGATCACCATCGATTCGGCCACGCTCATGAACAAGGGGCTGGAAGTGATCGAGGCGCGCTGGCTCTTCGGCATCGCGACCGGAGCATGATCAAGCGTGCTCGTCCATCCGCAGAGCATCATCCATTCCATGGTCGAATACACGGACGGCTCGGTCGTGGCCCAGCTCGGCATGCCGGACATGAAGGGCCCCATCGCCTACGCGCTTTCGTATCCCGAGCGGCTTCATGACGTGTCTCCGGCGCTCGACCTCGCCGCCATCGGCACGCTCACCTTCGAGGAGCCGGACCTGGACCTTTTCCCTGCCTCGGCCTCGCCTATGATGCGCTCAGGGCAGGGGGCAGCATGCCGGCCGTGCTTTCCGCGGCGAACGAGGTGGCGGTCAAGTATTTTCTGGAGGAGAAGATCGGGTATCACGGATATCGCCCGGGTGATCAGGTCCGTCCATGGACGCCCATACGCCGTTCTCCATCAAGACCGTTGAGGATGCGCTCAAAGCGGACCTCTGGGCGAGGCAGGAAGCGGAGAAGATCATTGCGGAGTGCGGAATGCGGAGTGCGGAGTGAACGAGAAGTCGAGGATATGCAGGAAATGGCCAAGCTCGTGGGAAACCGAGATGCGCGGAAATGACGAAGCGCTTGCGACATCCTCTTCCCAGCGTAGGAGGCGGGTCAGCCGGTGACGGTGTGACCGTGTCCCATCCGTGCATCATCGTGTTCATCAATGAATAGTAAGGAGTTACAATGACACTTGTTTATTTTCTGATCGTGATCGGCATCCTCGTGTTCGTGCACGAGTTCGGCCACTTCATCATGGCGAAACGGGCCGGCGTGCGGGTCGAGAAATTCTCGCTCGGCATGGGGCCCAAGCTCTTCGGGTATCAAGAAGGGCGACACGGAGTATGTTCATCTCGGCGCTCCCGCTCGGCGGGTACGTGAAGATGGCCGGCGAGAACCCCGACGAAGAGCCCACCGGCGCGGCGGACGAATTCCAGTCCAAGACCGTGTGGCAGCGCGCGAAGATCGCGGCAACGGGCCCGCTCACCAATATCGTGCTCGCGTTCCTGCGTGATGCCGCTCGTGTTCATGGTCGGCACCTATACGCTGAGGGCCCGGCCAAGGTGGGGTATGTGGAAAAGGACTCGCCGGCGGAGCAGGCAGGCTTCCTGGCCGGCGATGTCATCGAAGAGATCAACGGGAGAAGCGATCAGCGACTGGACAAGGCGCTTATGCTGATCGCGGTCAATCCCGATACGGATTGCCGGTGACGATCGACCGGAGCGGCGAGAAAAAAGTCGCTCACGCTCCGGCCGAAGCTGGACGCACGGAGCTCAAGATCGGCATCTCGGGCCTGTATCCCGGATTTGCCTGCGGAGATCGGCAGGCTGATGGCCGGGGCTTCCCGCGGAAAAGGCGGGCATCAAGGTGAATGACAAGATCCTCGCGGTCGACGGCAAGACGATCTATCACTGGAACCAGTTCTCTTCCGTGGTGAAAAAAAGCGCGGGGAAAAAGCTCACGCTCACCGTCGAACGCGAGCGGAAAGCGCGCGGAGAAAGACGATCACGCCGGTCGAGGACGGACGGCCAGTATGTCATCGGCGTCGAGCCGCTCTGACGGCTTGTGTTCAAAAAGTACGGCTTCCTCGAGTCGCTGCGGCTGGGTTTCGACAAGACCATGGAGTCCATCGACCTTACCTTCATCACGCTCAAGAAGCTGCTGACGCTTCAACCTTTCGATCAAGACGCTGGGCGGGCCGGTGATGATCGCCCAGATGTCGGGCAAGGCCGCCGCGGCGGGCCTGTCGGCGTTCCTGTCGCTCCTGGCCATCATCAGCATCTCGCTCGGCATGCTGAACCTGCTGCCGATCCCGGTGCTCGACGGAGGGCTGCTCCTGTTCCTCGCTATCGAGGCGATCCGCAAAAAGCCGCTCAGCCAGAAGGTCATGGAGGTTCGCCAGAGCATCGGCGCCGCGGTGCTGATCACGCTGATCGTCGTGGTGTCGTACAATGATGTGATGAGGATGTTTTTCAGTAAATAAGAAGTGATAAGAGAGCCTTGCCTCGCGAAAGTCGCAAAGCGTAAAGAAAGGCCAGATGCATTACCGGTTTTTCGATCTACTCGGCGTCTTGATGCGCTCTGCGCGAGATGAAGGTTTTTCAATCGAATGAGAATCCTATTCCCGCAAAAAGACAAAACAGATCACCCTCGGCGCCGTGAAGATCGGCGGAGGCGCGCCGGTCGCCGTCCAGTCCATGTGCAACACGGACACGCGGGACGCGGCGAAGACGCTTGAACAGATCAGCCACCTCGAACAGGCGGGCTGCGAGATCGTGCGGCTTGCCGTGCCTGATGAAGAGGCAGCGAAGTCCCTCGGGAGAGATCCGGAAGGGCACGATGCTCCCGCTGATCGCGGACATCCATTTCGACTATCGGCTTGCGCTCGAGGCGGTGAAGCAGGGGATCGACGGGCTTCGCATCAATCCGGGCAATATCGGCGGGAAGGATAAGGTCGCCGAAGTCGTGCGGGCCTGCAAGGACCAGGGCATCCCGATCCGCATCGGCGTGAACGCGGGTTCGCTCGAGAAGCACCTGCTCGAAAAGTACGGCCATCCCACGCCGGAGGCGATCGTCGAGAGCGCTTTCGGCCATATCCGCATCCTTGAGGACCTGAACTTCACGGACATCAAGGTCTCGCTCAAGGCGTCTGACGTGCTGACCACGGTCGCGGCCTACCGGCTTTTCTCGAGAACAGTCCGACTATCCGCTCATATCGGCATCTCCGAAGCGGGCACGCCCTATCGGGCACGATCAAATCGAGCGTCGGCCTCGGCATCCTGCTTGCCGAAGGCATCGGCGACACGATGCGGGTTTCGCTGACCGCTGATCCGGTCGAGGAAGTCCGCGTGGCCTATCGAGATACTGAAATCCCTCAAGATCCGCCAGCGGGGCGTGAACATCATCTCCTGCCCCACCTGCGGCAGGACCGAGATCGATATCATCGGCCTTGCCGGAGGTGGAGAAGCGGCTTGCGCATATCAAGGAACCGATCACGGTCGCGGTCATGGGCTGCGTGGTGAACGGCCCCGGCGAGGCGCGCGAGGCCGACGTCGGCATCGCCGGCGGCAAGGGCGTGGGCCTGCTGTTCAAGTACGGCGAGATCGTAAAGAAATTGTCCGAAGAAGGAGCTTGCCGATGTGCTGGTGAAGAAGTGGAAGAGATCGTTGAAAAACAGAAGTCAGAAGTCAGAAGTCAGTAAGTCAGAATGACTGCAGACAGTTTCTAGGCTGTCTTCTGACTTCTGGATTCTGGATGCTGTCTCCTGATTTATCGGAGGTTTCATGCGTTATTCCCGTCTTTTCATCCCGACGTTGAAAGATGCGCCGGCCGAGGCCGAGGCGGTCTCGCACAAGCTCATGGTGCGCGGCGGCTTCGTGCGCCAGCTCGCGGCCGGGCTCTATATCTACCTGCCGCTGGGCCAGCGGGTGATGGACAAGATCAACCGGATCATCCGCGAGGAGATGAACGCCATCGGCGGCCAGGAAGTGACCATGCCGGTGCTGCACCCCGCCGAGGTGTGGCAGCAGACAGGCCGGTGGGACGCCGATCGGCGACGAGATGTTCCGGCTGAAGGACCGCGGCGGCCGCGACATGTGCCTTGCCATGACGCACGAGGAGGTCATGACCTGGCTTGCGGCGCACGACCTGCGGTCCTACCGGGACCTGCCGCAGATCTGGTATCAGCTCCAGACCAAGCTCCGCGACGAGGCGCGGCCCAAGAGCGGCATCCTGCGCACCCGCGAGTTCATCATGAAGGACTCCTACAGCTTCGACCGCGACGAGGCGGGGCTCGACAAGTCCTACGACATCCATCTCGAAGCGTACCGGAAGATCTACTCCCGGTGCGGCATCAAGTTCTACGTGGTGCAGAGCGACATGGGCATGATGGGCGGCACGGGCGCCCATGAGTTCATGGCGCCGTCAGCCGGCAGGCGAGGACGATGGTGGCGCTTGTGCGACGGCTGCGGGTACGCGGCGAATGTGGAGCTTGCGCGAGTCCATGCCGCAAGACGTCCGAACTTCCCGGAGTGGGCATTCGAAGAGGTCGCCACGCCGGAGCGGCGGACCATCGATGAGGTGACGCGCTTCCTGAAGGTGACGCCCGATCTGCTGCTCAAATCGATCCTGGTCATGAGCGACAGCGGGGCCGGTGCTGGCGCTGGTGCGCGGCGACCAGACCGCTGCATGAAAAGAAGCTGGCAAAGCTCATCGGTTCCCACCGGCCCGCGCAGAAAGACGAGGTAAAGGCGGCGCTCGGCGTCCCTGCCGGGTTCATCGGACCCATGGGCCACAAGGTCAGGAAGATCGCCGACCCTGTCGCTGAAGCAGGGCGTGTACATGGCCGGAGCGAACAAGGAAGGGTTTCACGTCAAGGGCGTGACCGCGGACAAGCACTTCAGCTGACGCAGAGTTCGCCGACATCCACACCGCAGCGGCAGGAGACGCCTGCGCGACAGTGCGGCAAGCCGCTCCGGATCGAGCGGGTGATCGAGATCGGCAATATCTTCAAGCTCGGGACGCGGTATTCGGTCCCGCTCAAGGCGAACTATCTGGACGAGAACGGCGCGGAGAAGCCGATCGTCATGGGCAGCTACGGCATCGGGCCGGCGCGCATCGCAGCCGCGGCCGTCGAGCAGGGGAACGACGAGAACGGCATCATCTGGCCGCTGGCGATCGCGCCCTATCAGATCCTGATCGTGCCGGTGAGCGTGAAGGACGCGAGGTCCATGGAGGTTGCGGAAGAGTTCTACGCCGCGCTGGAGGAAAAGGGTTTTGAGGTGCTGATGGACGACCGCGACGAGCGCGCCGGGGTGAAGTTCAAGGACGCCGACCTTATCGGCATTCCCTACCGGATCATCATCGGCGAAAAGAACCTGAAGGAAGGTCTGGTGGAGATCAAGGAGCGAAAGACCGGCGTGGTTGAGAAAGTAAAGATCGAGGAAGCTGTCGAGACGATCATAAAGAAGCTGGTGATGGAAGGGTAGGCGATTGCGGAATGCGGATTTCGGATTGCGGAATGAACGGCTCGGATCAGGCATCAAGATATTGAACGGATCAAGGCGATCATCGCGGAAAAGAGTAAACAATACGAGCACCGTGGCGGGGAGGTTGCTCTCACCGGCGTCGAAGGCGGTACGGTCAAGATCGCGCCGCCGGGTTCTGCTGGCAATGACATATCACCCGTGTGGCCCTGGTCCGGGGCCTGCAGGAGCAGCTCAAGGCTGAATTTCCCTGGGTGGAACAGGTAATTGTGGTTGCGCCGAAACCCTAAGTGCACCTTTCTTAAAAATAACTTGAATTCAAAAGAGCAAACGCCTATAATTGCGAACTATGGAGGGAGCCTTGAATGGATGAAACCGTTGTCCTTGAATTGACACCTCAACAATCTGCCGAGATCAAGAAGCAGATAGGCTTTGAGCTGCGCGAGATATACCTGACGAAACGATCGCTGAACAAGCTGAGAGTTTTCAGGCTTCGCCTCAGCGAGGAGCAGCAGCTGCTTGCTGGATGAGAAGCTGGGCCAGAAGGTGAAAGAGCTGACGGTTACCCGTTCGGTGGCAACGCGGATCCTGTAATCACCAGGCGATGCATGTTGCTTTGATCATGGGTACCTTGATTCTGCATGATCTCGCTCGCGAGAGGAGGTGAACCTTCATGAAAAAAATATCCATCATTATGCTGTCACTTGTATTGGCATTGTCCGTCGCATTCCTCGGCTGCGAAAAGAAAGCGGAAGCTCCGAAACCGGCAGAGCAGCCTGCAGTTGCGCCGCCGCCGGCCGTCCCCGCACCAGCACCGGTTGCGCCGGCCCCTGCGCCCGCACCTGCAAAACCGGCCAAGAAGTAAGCTCGTGTATCTGCCGACCATGCTGTAAACACGGCCCCCCTCGAGGGGGCCTTTTATTTGGATTCTTTTCAAAAGCAACTACTGCCCGGTGGGCGGACGTTGTCCGAATGCGCATAGGTCACCAGGAAACGATAAAAAATGACCAGACTCACTACAGACCTTGTCTGCGAAATCCTGCTCAAGACCGGCAAGATCACGCCCGATCAGGCACGGGAGATCAAGATCAAGCAGGATGTGCAGCGGATGAAGGTCCTCAAAGCGCGGGGTGAAACGCTGCAGCGCGGACGGATGCACCTCGAAGACGAGGTTTCGGCCATCGAGGTTGCCGCCTCGCTCAATTTCGAATTGCCCGGCGAACCGGGCCACCTCCTGACCGAGGACCTCATCACCGCGGCGGTCGCGGAACACGCCGGCCTCCCCTTCAAGAAAATCGACCCGCTCAAGCTGAACCCTGATGTGACAACGCAGATCCTTTCCCGCGCTTTTGCGCGCCGGACCGTTTCGGTCCCGATCGAGCGCGACGACGACAAACTCACCCTCGCCGTGGCGGACCCGTACAATATCGAAGTGATCGAGAATATCGAGCGGATGGGCTACAAGGTCAGCCGGGTCATCGCGTCGAAGACGGACATCCTCAAGATCATCACCGAGTTCTACGGATTCCGCTCTTCCGTCACCGCAGCGGCCAAGGAAATGTCCTCCGACGTCGACCTCGGCAACCTCGAACAGTTCGTAAAAATGAAGTCCGTGACGGAGATCGAGGCCACGGACAAGCATGTCGTGAACGCCGTGGAGTTCCTGTTCCGGTCACGCCTTTGACCAGCGGGCCAGCGACATCCATATCGAGCCCAAGCGCGAGGCGAGCGAGGTGCGGCTCAGGATCGACGGCATGCTCCATACGATCCACAAGATCCCCAAGGCGGTCCACCCGGCCTTCGTATCCCGCATCAAGATGCTTTCCCGCATGGACATTGCGGAAAAACGGCGGCCCCAGGACGGACGGATCAAGACCGAGTACAAGTCCCGCGAGGTGGAGCTCCGCGTTTCGACCATGCCGACGGCCTTCGGT
This sequence comes from Nitrospirota bacterium, assembly GCA_963836175.1. GTDB lineage: Bacteria > Nitrospirota > UBA9217 > UBA9217 > UBA9217 > GWC2-56-14. The sequence goes on along the minus strand of CAWIIS010000003.1, from coordinate 375,767 downwards.
GAAAAGGTCGTGATCAGGATCTTCGACCCGGACATCCTGCTGCAGGACCTGGAGGAGATCGGGTTCGATGCGAGGGAATACGAACTGTTCCGTTCATTCATCACGCGGCCCCACGGCATCATCCTGGTGACCGGCCCCACGGGCAGCGGCAAAACGACGACGCTCTATTCGGCGCTCAAGACCGTGGCCACGCCCGAAGTGAACGTCGTGACCATCGAGGACCCGATCGAAATGGTCCATGACCGCTTCAACCAGGTGGCGGTGCAGCCGCAGATCGGCGTTACCTTTGCGAGCACGCTCCGGACGATCCTGCGCCAGGACCCGGACATCATCATGGTGGGAGAGATCCGCGACCTCGAAACGGCGGAAAATGCGGTCCAGGCCGCGCTTACGGGCCACCTGGTTTTCTCGACCCTGCATACGAACGATGCGCCGAGCTCCATCACGCGGCTCATGGACCTGGGCATCCCGTCGTACCTTATCTCCTCGACCGTCATCGGCGTCATGGCACAGCGGCTCGTGCGCAAGATCTGCAAACACTGCGAAGCGACCCACGACCTGCTGCCCGAAGAGGCGGAGGCGGTGGGGCTGGCTTGGGACAAACACAGGAAAATAACGGTCAAGTACGGCGAAGGCTGCGTGCAGTGCAGAGGCACGGGATACCGGGGCCGGACCGGCATCTTCGAGGTCATGGAAGTCAACGAGCGGATCCGGGCGATCCTCCGGGAAAAGGCCGACGCCGAAATGATCGCGCAAAGCGGCCATCGCGGACGGCATGGTGGTGCTGCGCGAGGCAGCTGTCCGCAAGATGCTGAAGGGCGAGACCACCTTTGACGAAGTGATCAGGGTAACGGGGGAGAAGCAGTAAGAGGCAGAGGCAAGGGTCAAGTAGCAAGTGGCATGGAAAGGCAAATGATACACCGTATTCCTTGCTACTTGCTGCTTGACCCTCGAATTACTATGGACACCTTCTATACATTCCTATCGACCTATGGCCTCTTCCTGGGCCTGGCATGCCTGGCAATCCTGATCGCCGCGTTCTTTGCCGCATCGGAGACGGCCATCGTGTTCGCCAACAAAGCGCATCTGCGCGAACTTGCCGATGCGGGGAACGCCCGGGCGGCGACCGTCCTGAAACTGCTGGAGCAGCGGGACCGTCTGCATGCCACGCTGCTGCTGGCCGAGAATTTGTCGATCACGGTCGCAGTTGCGATCTTCGCCGCGCTTGCCATGCACCTGTTCGAAAACACCTCAGCGGCAGTCGCGGTCACGGCTGTAGTCATGACCATCGTGGTGGTGGTCTTCGCCAAACTGGCGCCCAAGGGCTTGTCGGCGCGGAATCCCGATCGTCTCGCGCTGGTGGTGGCCGGCCCCATGACGGCCGTCATGGCGCTGCTCTCTCCCGCGGCACGTCTGCTGGCAGCAGCTGCGGACACCTTTGCCGGCCCGGGACCCCAGGGCATGACCTGCACCGCGGTGGTCACCGAAGAAGACATCAAGGCCATGATCAACCTCGGCGAAGAGGGCGGGACGCTGAACGAAGAGGAAAAGGAACTGCTCCACAAGGTCTTCGAGTTCGGCGACACCCTGGCATCGGAGGCCATGCGTCCCCGGACCGAGATCGTGAGCGTGCCGACCGATGCGGTGCTCGAGGACGTGTTCAGCCTCGTCTCGGAGTACGGCTATTCCCGCTATCCCGTGATCGAGGACACGGTGGACACCGTGGTCGGCATCCTCTACATCAAGGACATCCTGGTCGCCATGGCCGCAGGCGATGTGAAGCGCGAGCGACACCATCAAGAACTTCATCCGGCCCGCCTACTTCATCCCGGAGAACAAGCGGGTGAGCGAACTGCTGTCGGAGATGCAGCGCGAGCGGTTCCAGATCGCCATCGTGATCGACGAATACGGCGGCACGTCCGGGCTGGTGACGCTGGAGGACCTGATCGAGGAGATCGTGGGCAGCATTCACGACGAGCTGGAATCGGCGGAAAAAGACGTCGAGATCGTGGACGAGAAGAACTTTGTCGTGTCGGGCCAGTCGGCGCTCGATGAAGTGAACGAACTGCTCGACACGTCGCTCCAGTCGCCCGATTTCAACACGCTCGGCGGGTTCGTGTTCGGGCTTTTCGGCAGAATGCCGAAAGTGGGCGAGCAGCTCAAGTATAAGAACCTCAAGCTCGAGGTCCTGGAGCTCGAAGGCCGGAAGATCAGCAAAGTGAAAATCACGAAGCTGTAACAATTGCGGATTTCGGATTGCGGATTGCGGAATGCGTTGAATGCGGAATGTGTAAGTTGAACCTATTCATGGAGGTATTTTTGTGCGAAAGAAAGTAACGGTAGTGGGGGCGGGCAATGTGGGGGCGACGCTGGTGCAGCGGATCGCCGAGACGCGGCTTGCCGATGTGGTCATGGTCGACGTGGCGGAGGGCGTGCCGCAGGGCAAGGCGCTGGATCTCATGGAGTCCGGGCCGATCATGGGATACGACTGGAAGGTCACGGGATCCAACGGGTATGACGAGACCGCCGGTTCCGATGTCATCGTCATTACGGCCGGACTGGCGCGGAAGCCGGGCATGAGCCGCGACGACCTGCTTGCCGCCAACGGCGAGATCGTCAAAAAAGTGGCCGCAGGAGACCGGCCGCCGCTCGCCCAAGGCGGTCATGATCGTGGTCACCAATCCCATGGACGTGATGGCCTATGTTGCCATGAAGGCGACGGGCTTCCCCCGGGAGCGGGTCTTCGGCATGGGCGGGGTCCTCGATTCGGCGCGGTTCCGGACGTTCATCGCCATGGAGCTGGGCGTGTCGGTGGAGAACACCCATGCCTTTGTGCTCGGCGGGCACGGCGACACCATGGTGCCGCTGCCGCGCTATTCCACGGTGGCCGGCATCCCCATCACGGAGCTGATGAGCGCGGACCAGATCAACCGCCTCGTGGAGCGCACGCGGAACGGCGGCGCCGAGATCGTTGCCCTGCTCAAGACCGGGAGCGCCTACTATGCGCCGTCGGCAGCGACGCTCGAGATGGTCGAGGCCGTGCTGCTGGACAAGAAAAAGATCCTTCCCTGCTCCGTCCTAGCTGAACGGCGAGTACGGCGTGAACGGGACCTTTGCCGGCGTGCCGGTGAAGCTCGGCGCGAAGGGCATGGAGCAGGTCATCGAGATCAAACTGAACGCCGAGGAGAACGCGGGGTTCATGAAGTCCGTTGAGGCGGTGAGGTCGGGATGCGCGAAATTCACGTAGACGAGATCCGGGACAACGTCGCGCAGATCTGCATCGACGCGGCATACAACCTGAGCGACGACGTGCTCACGGCCTTCGACCGGGCCATCGAGACCGAGACCGCTCCGGCGGCCAGGGAGATCATCGGGCTGCTGAAGGAAAATGCGCGCATCGCGAAGGAGGACCACATCCCGATCTGCCAGGACACGGGCATCGCCATCTTCTTCGTCGAGATCGGCCAGGACCTGCGGATCAAGAACGGGTTTCATCGTCGACGCCATCAATGAAGGCGTGCGGAAAGGATACAAGGAAGGGTATCTCCGGAAGTCCGTCGTCGACCCGCTCACGCGCAAGAACACCGGCGACAATACGCCGGCGATCATCTATACCGAGCTGGTCCCCGGCGACAAGCTCAAGATCTCGTTCATGCCCAAAGGCGCGGGCAGCGAGAACATGAGCGTCATCCGCATGCTCCGGCCCACCGAGGGCGTGGAGGGCATCAAGAACTTCGTGCTCGAGTGCGTGCAGAAGGCGGGCGCCAATCCCTGCCCGCCGGTCGTGATCGGCGTCGGCATCGGCGGCGATTTCGAGAAGGCGGCGCTCATTGCGAAAAAATCGCTGCTGCGCCCCATCGGCAGCCCCAACGCCGAAGCTCGAACTGGCGTCCCTCGAAGAGATGCTGCTCAAGGCCGTGAACAAGACCGGCATCGGCCCCGAAGGGCTGGGCGGCAAGGTGACGGCCATGGCAGTGCATGTGGAAAGCTATCCCTGCCATATCGCGAGCCTGCCGGTGGCGGTGAACATCAACTGCCATGCGGCGAGGCATAAGACGATCATCCTTTGAATTGCGGATTGCAGGAGTTGCGGAATGCGGAATGAGATAAACGGATCAAAAGTCTGACGTTATGGCCAGGTAACTATATGAACATGACGATCCATTAAAATAACGATCCTCCTTACCGACGACGTCATCGTGAAGCTCAAGGCCGGGGACCGGGTGCTCATCACCGGGTGATCTACACCGGCCGGGACATGGCGCACAAGTACATGGTCGAGGGGCACAAGAAGGGCGAGCCGCTGCCCTTCGACCTCAAGGGCCAGATCCTCTACTATACCGGCCCCACGTCCCGCCCCGCCGGGAAGGCCATCGGCTCAGCAGGGCCGACCACGAGCTACCGCATGGACAAGTACGCGCCCTATCTGCTCGATCTCGGGCTCAAAGGCATGATCGGCAAGGGGCCGCGCGGACAGGAAGTGAAGGACGCGATCAAAAAGAACAAGGCCGTCTATTTTGCGGCCATCGGCGGCGCAGGCGCGCTTATCTCGAAGGCGATCCGCAAGGCCGAAGTGATCGCCTATCCCGAGCTCGGGACCGAGGCGGTGATGCGGCTCGAGGTCGAGGATTTCCCGGCCGTCGTGGTGAACGACGTGCATGGCGCGGACCTGTACCGGATCGGCGTGGAGCAGTATAAGGAAACCGGCATGCTGAAGATGAGGCCTGCTGAAGCGAAACTACAGAGGTGGATAGACTGAAGCGTGGAAGGTTTTTAGGAATGTCAGCCTTCAATCTTCAGTCTGAATACCTGAGCATCACTGTGCAGGAATATAATAATTAAGGAGAGCACTATGCCCATCAAGTCAAAGATCAGGACCATTCCGGATTACCCCAAGAAGGGGATCATGTTCCGGGACATCACCACGCTCATCAAGGACCCCGTGGGTTTCCGGCTCGTCATCGACACGCTGACCCAGCGGTATATCCATGCCGACTTCAGTTCGATACGATCGTCGGCATCGAGTCGCGCGGCTTCATCATCGGCGCGGCGCTGTCCTACACGCTCGGCAAGGGTTTCATCCCCATCCGGAAGAAGGGCAAGCTTCCCGCCGAGGTCGAGTCCCAGGAATATGCGCTTGAGTACGGCACGGACCGGATCGAGATCCACAAGGACGCGCTGAGAAAAGGCGAGCGGGTGCATCCTCGTGGACGACCTGCTTGCAACGGGCGGCACGGCCTTGGCCGCGGCCGCGCTGATCGAGAAGATCGGCGGCATGGTGGTCGAGATGGCGTTCATCGTTGACCTGCCCGAGGTGGGCGGCAGGAAGAAACTGCTGGATAAGGGGTATAAGATATTCTGCTCTGACGGAGTTCGAGGGGGAGTAAAACATTCAGTTGTTGTTGAAAACATTCAAAATCAGATAGAACAGCTCGAGCTCGTCCCCTCTTGCTTAGCTGCAGGTTTACGTAATTCTCCCAGCCACATAAAACACCTTTTTTATTTTTCACATATGCTGAAACATTTGTTGACAATTTGCGTTTGGATTGTAATATGTGCGTAGTGATAAAAAAGGATAATGTTTTAGAAGGAGGGTTTAATTATGTCGAATTTAACAAAAATGTCAGGATTTAGAATTGGGGTTCAGATTTTCATGGTGGTGATGGTTGCGGGTATGTTTTTTGCGGCATGTGGCTCGGACGATCCTCTCAACGTTATAACAAACGGTGGCTGTTCATCCGGCTATACCTATTGCAGCAGTTCGAGTAAGTGCTGCCCGGATGGTTACCCTTATCATTGCAATGCGGGAAGTGCATCAGGTACTTGCTACGATCAGGTTCCGACTAACCCGCCCTGCACGACGTACGATTATTGCAGCGGATAGAGTACACTCTTTTCGTATCGAGCAGGTAGTGAGTGAAGGCTTAAATAAAATAGACTCGACTAACGCCGGGAGGAATTTCGCCCGGCGTACCTTGTTTTATTCGCACTGAAACGGGAGCGTATCCATGAAAATGCCGGAGACCGTTCGTCAGGAATTATTTTCAAGAAAATTCCTTATTGTGCTATTGGCTGTAAGCATCCTTACTAATTTCATCCTGATTGTCAGACTCAAATATCCCAATGTCATGCACACCATCCAGGTCACTCTCCTGCCTGCACCCAAGGTCCTGCCTACCGATCATATGCGAGGTAATCCCAATGCAAAGTTCACGGTCATCGAATATTCGGACTTCCAATGCCCTTATTGCGCGAAGATGCATGAGGCCATGAAGAGCGTTATAAAAGAAACAGACACCCGGTGGGTGTTCCGCCATTTCCCGATCCCCAGTCATCCGCTCGCATCAAAAGCTGCCGAATCTTCCGAGTGCGCTGGAGATCAGGGGAAGTTCTGGGAATACAGCGATGCTTTGTTCGAGCTCAAAAATCCAATGACCGAGGGAGCGTTCCTGAAAATTGCACAGGACCTGAAGCTTGACTGGATGGCATTCTCGGTGTGCCTGAACTCGGGAAAATACGGCAGTATAGTGGCAGCGCAGTATGAGGACGGGGTGAAGAAAAAGATCAGCGGCACGCCGACGTTCTATCTGAACGGCAAGCGCTTTGACGGATTTGTGCCGATCGAGGAACTTAAAAAGCTGATGGGAGTGAAGGACGGAAAGTAGCGGTCCGCGCAATGACGATTACACATGAAAAGCACCACCCCCAGCCCCTCCTCACCAAGGAGGGGAGTTGAGTCCCTCCCCTTATTAAGGGGAGGTTAGGCGGGGTGATCTTCAGGTGAACAGCTCATTCCATTCCCTGCACCAGCCGGTACAGTTCCGGGTACTCTTTTTTCGCAGCCGATGTTTCTTCCCTCAGCAGCCTGAGCGCCTCCGGAACGTGCTTCAGAAAATACTTCTTTCCCTTCACCCGCGACAGGAATCCGTAGGCCCCGAGCGCCTGCATGTGGCGCTGAAGACGGCAGGGGAGAAGGCTTTCCCCGAACAACGCTTCATTGAATCCCGCCGATTTCTGCTTCATCTCTTCCACATAATAATGGATCAATCGCTCACGCATGCTGTCCTCTATCCGGTGATAGGGGTCCCAGAGGATGGACGCGACATCGTAGGCCGGCGGCGCCATACGGGCACCCTGAAAATCGATGACACGCGGGACGTCGTGCCGGGTGACCATGATGTTCTGGCACTGGAAATCGCGGTGAATGACGCTTTTGGGATAAGCATCCGCTTTCTGCGCGAGCCGGTGGAACTCCTGCTCAAGCGGCTGCCGATCTCCTGGCGACATGTTCTTCAAACCCGTGACGAACTGGCCGAGAAAATAGCCTGTTTCCCATCGGAGATAGTCATAATCAAAGATCCGTGCCTGGAGCAAGGGACATTCATGGATATGCTCAGTTACCCTGCCATGCAGCGTGACCAGGATGTCGAGCACGCGCTCATAGAGGTCCTCGATGTCCCCGCTGCTGTGCGGAAGCTTCATAGAGGAGAACAGGCTCGTATCGCCCAGGTCCTCGAAAAGCGCGCTTTTCCGCGCGTCGTCCACGGCGAGAAGGTCGGGCACCGGCACCAGGTGGGCTGAAAAAAAGCGGGTATACACCAGATGGCGTTCGAAGTCGGCATCATCGGGCCTGCACTCCATGAGCACCGCTGTCCTGTTGCCGTTGCGAACGCGGAAGTAGCGGCGGTCGGAGCCGCCGAGGCCGATCAGGAGGGCGTCGGCTTCGATGGCATCCCCGGACTTTAAGTCATCGGTTATGCCGAAATAGTGGGTAAAAAGCGGGGCTGAGAGCGCGACCTTTTTCTGCTCGTCTGCGTGGGCCGAGGGCTGCATCACGGTCTCGGTGAGGTCAATGGCGTAATCGGGCCCGATGATGCTGTTTGCCTGGCTTCCGGTCACCTGCGCACCCGGAAGCACGATGCAGTTCCTGAGTCTGGCGTTGTCATGGATCGTGCTGCCTGATTCGATGACCGACATATCCATCGATCTCGGCCTTGCCGCAGTAAGCTTGCGGGGAGCAAAAAACGGTTTCGCCGTTTTCCCGCAGCGTATCGAGCACGGCGGCGGCATAGGACGCAGGCGTGCCGATGTCGTTCCAGTAGGAGCCGGTGAAGTCAAGGGCCTGGACCTTGTGGCCGGCCTTTGCCGCATCGATCCAGGCGACCGTAGCGTGCGACACGCCTTCGGGAAGGAATGCGAGGATGGCGGGCGAGTACAGGGCGATGCCGGTGTAGGCGACCTTTTCGGCGACCCTGCCCGGGTCCGGCCGCGAAGCGCCGGGGTTTTCCACGTCGATCACCTGATTGTTCTCATCAACGACCACGTTGCTCAGCGTCGGATGCCTGTGCGTCACGAGCGTGGCGATGTTCCCGTTCTTCAGATGGGTCTCGATCAAACGGGTAAAATCGATATCCAGCAGGATGTCCGCGTTGTGGACCAGAAAGGGGCCTTGCGCGAGCAGCGGGGAAGCGTTCTTGAGCGCGCCGCCGGTGCCGAGGATGGGGTCCTCGGGAAAGAATTGGATCCGGTCCGGCGTAGGTCGAGACGCTCCGCCCAGTCGCGCAGCATCTCCGGCTTGTAATGGAGATTGATGCCGATTGCGCCGGAGCAGACAGCGGTCAGCCGCTCAAGGATGATCTCGATCAGCGGCTTTCCGAGCACCGGCAGGAGCGGTTTGGGCAGATGGTTCGTGACCGGCCTGAGGCGCTCGCCGAGCCCGGCAGCCGGGAGGAAGATGGTGATGGGGAATTTAGGCATAGGATGAAGTTTATGACAGGAGACGCAGAATGGCCACAGAAGTCAACGAGAAATGACGCAAGGCTACAGATCGTTACTTCTGAATTCGTGGCTCATCGCGTCTGCTTTGCGATTCTGCTCTTGATACTTTATTTATAGATCAAAAACTGTTTCCGTATTTTCTCGAACGCCTTCGCCTCTTCCTTCCACCACTTCTCCATGGCGTCGAGGTCCTTCCATGACTCGATGTCCATCCGCAGCCGGTTGGACCCGGCCAGGATGTCGATGGGGAGGTTGATCTCCTCATACTCATAGGGCGGCTGTTTCCAGGCGAATTCGCGCGGGTAGGTGTTGTGGATCGCCTTCAGGATGGCCACGCCGGTCTTGAAGGGTTTGAACTTCTCCCGGTCCGTCACATGGATCTGGGCGCCGTCGCAGAGCGTGTCCGCATGTTTCTGGAAAGTCGGCAGGAACGAAAGCGGCCGGAACACCACGCCGGGCAGTTTAACTCCTTCAGCAGCTGTCACGATGGTCTCGGCATGGATAAAGGGCGCGCCGAAGATCTCGAAGGGCCGGGTCGTGCCGCGGCCTTCGGAGAGGTTCGTGCCTTCGAGCAGGCACATGCCGGGATAGACGAGCGCCGTGTCGAGCGTCGGCATGTTGGGCGAAGGCATGACCCAGGGAAGGCCGGTCTGGTCGAACCACATGCCGCGCTTCCAGCCCTGCACGGCCACGACGCGGTAGTCGAGGCCGTGGATGATAGTGCTGCGCAGAGATACAGTCCGATCTCGCCGATGGTCATGCCGTGGCGCACGGGCAGCGGCCGCAGCCCGACAAAGGATGCATAGCGGTTCTTCGACCAGGGGCCCTTCAACGAGGCTGCCGCCGATGGGGTTCGGCCGGTCGAGCACGACCACGGTCTTTCCCGCTTCGTGGCAGGCCTGCATGCAGAGTTCCAGGGTCCAGATGAAGGTGTAGTAGCGGCTGCCCACGTCCTGCAGGTCGACGACGAGCACATCGATGTCGGCAAGCATCTCCGGAGAAGGTTTCCGTGTCGCGCCGTAGAGGCTGTAAACGCGCAGGCCTGTTGCCGGATCGCGGAAGCCTTCCCACTCGACCATGTTGTCCTGGGTCTGGCCCAGGATGCCGTGCTGCGGACCGAAGAGCGTGGTGAGTCTGAACTTTTTCGAGCGCAGGCAGAGGTCGACGGCGTGCTCGAATCTGCGGTTGACGGACGCGGGATGCACCACGAGGCCGATGCGGGCGCCCCGCAGGTCCCTGGGCCAGAGCTTTTCCAGCTGGTCAAGACCGGTCAATACCGCTTTTTTGCCCGTGGACATGCGCAGATTATATTGACTCTGACCATGAATAGCAACAGGAAAGTAGCATTCTTTCGGCAGCTCCGCCTGTTTGCGGTCCTTCCGCGCTTCCGTCGCATTACCCCGAAAATACCCTGTTCAGGGTATAGCGCATTGGGGGAAAGGTATGGTACAGTTGCTCTCATGAAACTCGTAATTGTTGAAGACGATCCTCTCCTGCGCGAGAACCTCAAGCTCCTGCTGGGCGGGGAACCGGGCATTACGGTGGACGGCGCATATCCGTCGGGCGAGGACGCCCTTCGATCCATGCATACGTCCCTGCCCGAGGTCGTGCTGTGCGACCTCGGCCTGCCCGGCATGTCGGGGATCGAATTCATAAAAAAGATCAAGTCCGAAGTCGCCTTCGCTCGAGATCATGGCGCACACGGTCTTCGACGACCGGGAAAACGTTTTTTCCGCGCTCAAGGCAGGCGCCTCGGGTTATATCCTGAAGGGCTGCAGTCCGCGCGAGATCATCGAGGCGATCTACGATCTTTATAAGGGGGGCTCACCCATGAGCCCGAAGATCGCCCGGAAAGTGATCCACGAGTTCCAGGACGCGGAAGTCGCCGAGCAGTTCGTTTTAAGCCCGCGCGAGAAGAACATTCTCAAATGCATCGAGCTGGGCATGACCTATAAGGAGATCGCCACGGACCAGAGCATCAGTTCCCATACGGTCCACTCGCATATCAAAAGAATCTACGAAAAGCTCCAGTCAAAAGACCGGACCGAAGTGCTGGTCAAGGCCCGCAAGAGCGGCGTCATTTGACGCGCTGAGAACGCCGCTCCAAAATCTCTTCCTCTGAACACCTCCTCCTACCAACGGCGGTCTGCAGTATCGGCCGCCGTTGGTTTTATTCTTCCTAAAACCCGGACAATCCGGGGCCAAAACGGTTGAACCACGAAGACCACGAAGAACGCGAAGACACCGGGAGCTGGAACCAGAATATTTTCTTTACTTCGTGCACTTCGTGTTCTTCGTGGTAAACCTGCAGCGCTACCATGGCCCGGTCTTCCTTCGAATTGCAATATGGTCCGAAATTGCCTATAATGCCCCATGTCCTACAAAGTCGTAGAAACGAGCGTGGTGACCGATGAATCGATCGAGTCGATCCTGAACCACTGGACCGCACAGGGGTACGTGTTCTCGAGCATCCATTTCGTCACCACCGAGTCATCGCGCAGGCCGGGCATGGCCTTTATCTTTTTTACCTCAGCGGTGGAAAAGGGAGATCAGGCGTGAACGTCCTTATTGTCAAGAACATAGCTGCGGAAGGTCCCGGCACGATCGAGGATCACCTCCGGTCTCAGGGGCTGGCCGCAACAATCATTGACCTGCGAAGGGGCGACCCACTGCCTGATCCCGGCAGCTTTACCCATCTGGTCATCATGGGCGGGCCCATGGCCGTGTATGAGATGCATCTCCATCAGCACCTGAAGAACGAAGCACTTCTGATCGAGCAGGCCATCAAGGCCGGGGAAGCGGGTGCTCGGCGTTTGTCTCGGCGCCCAGATGATCGCCCATGTGCTCGGGGCCCGGGTCTACGCCGGCAATCAGCAGGAGATCGGGTGGTACGAGGTGGAACTGAGCGACGCCGCCATGCAGGACCCTGCCATGGCACAGCTGGCCATGCCGGGCAGGCAGGCTGCCGCGGTGTTCCAATGGCATGGCGACACCTTTGACCTGCCCAGCGGCGCTGTGCGGCTGGCCTCGTCGGACCTGTACCAAAACCAGGCGTTCCGTTTCTCCGACCGGGTCTATGCGCTCCAGTTCCATATTGAGGTCACCCCTGCGATGGTGAGCGGGTGGCTCGAGCACGAGAAGGGCATCGATCTTCGCAGCATCACCGCTCAATCCGACAGGATCTACCCTGCCTACCGCTTACGGGCCAAGGGTTTTTACAGCGCCTTCTTCAAACCCTGACCCTGTCCGTTCGCGCATCCCGTGCTGCGTCTGCCCGGCCTTCAGGCCACTGGTGCTTTCGTGGCCGTCTTTTGCCAGGTTTGTCGGGCATCAGTATTGAGAAATGGAAAAAGCCTTTTCCCGTCAATCGGTTAAGAATTGACAAGCCGCGCCTCAAAGAGTATAATTTCTATGGGTGCATTGATAGCCTGGATATAGGTAAAGGTCATAACATGAAAGAAGAAAAAACCATCTATAATCTTATACTTATTGCTCTCCTCACGGTGTCGGCATATTTTCTTGCTGATACTGTTGACGCCATGATCGGCAGGAGCCTCGATGCTGCGGCGAAGATCACGTCTCCCATGGAACGCGCCGTCCGGCGCTTGATCCGCGGCGGGAGCTGAGCGACTATTCGTCGATCCTCGAGCGCGGCCTTTTTGGCGAAGGCAAAGGCCCGTCGGGCGGGCCGGCCCAGGCTTCGGCGCCTTCCGTGTACGTCCTGATCGGGACCATCGAGGGCGAGCACTTCTCCGGCGCCGTGCTCGACAGTCCCGCGAACCCGCAGGCCTTTTACCGGCTCAACGAGAAACTGCCCGATGGTTCACGGATCGTAAAAGTGAAACGCGACAGCGTCTCGCTGAAGCGGGCGGACGGTTCGGTCACGGTAGTCCAGATGGAGGACGCGACGAAGATCGTCATGGCAACTCCTTCGGCGGCGGCTGCCGCGCCGGCGTGCGGCAGGTGTCCCGAGGACAAGTATATGCTGGACCAGCGGGAGGTTGCCGCGAGCACCGAGAATATGAACCAGATCCTGACCCAGGCGCGGGCCCTGCCGTACATGGAAGCGGGGAAGACCGTCGGGTTCCGCATCAGCGAGATCGTGGCCGGAAGCATCTACGAGAAGATCGGGCTTAAGAACGGCGATGTGATCCAGAAGGTCAATGCGCAGGACGTCGACGATCCCGGCAAGTTCTTTCAGCTGTACCAGGGGCTGAAGGAAGAAAAGAACATTACGATCGATCTTATGCGCAACGGCCAGCGCCAGACGCTGAACTACGAAATTCGCTGACCCGGGCGGCGGCAACGGGCCGTCAGGGGTCGGCAAAAGGTCCTATCCCTGAACAGAAATAACGATAACGGTTTTACCTCAAGATACCATCTGTGCCATAATCCATAAGTGTTCATCGTACTCGTGCGTTTCCCGAAAGGGCTGCTACTGTTGTAATTCTTATACCGGAGGCTCAGCGTGAAAAAAACAGTGGCCCTTCTCCTTGCGGGGCTTGTCATCACGAGCGTTGTTTCTGCACAGGAGGTTGTTCCGCCTCCTCCTCGTCCTTCTGCGGAGGAGGCCGTTCCTCCTCCACCTCCTCCTGCAGAAGAGGTAGTTCCACCGTCTCCCTCCGCTCCTGCATCGCCTGCAGAAAAGATCGAAACAACGAGGTCGAAAACGCGGGGAGAATTTCATCGCCCTTAATTTCACGAACATCGAGATCGGCGCGCTGGTCAAGGTGATGAGCGAACTCACGCGCAGGAACTTCATCCTCGATGAACGCGTGGTCGGCAAAGTGACGCTTATGACCCCGACGCGGATCTCGCCTGAAGAGGCCTACCAGGTGTTCCAGTCCGCACTGGAGATCAAAGGGTTCACCGCGATCGAAGACGGCAAGGTCGTTCGCATTATTCCTTCCGCCCAGGCCCGGCAGAGCGGCCTCAAGGTGTATCAGGACGGCCGGTTCGGCGGTGAAGGCTACGTGACCCAGCTCATCCGCATGAGCTATGTCAACCCCCAGGAGATCTCGCGGGCGCTGACGCCTCTTATGAGCAAGGACGGCTCCCTCATCGCTTATGCGCCGACCAACTCGCTGATCATCACCGATTCGGTGTCGAACATCAGAAAGATCGAAAGCCTGGTCCATGCCATGGACGTGGCCGCCACCGAGGGCAAGGGCAAGATCAACGTTTACTATCTCAAACATGCCAGTGCCGATGACATCGCCAAGAGCATGGCCGCGCTCGTCTCCCGTATTCCGGTCCCGCCCGCGGGCGGTGCAGCGGCCGGTGCGACAAGCATCCTCGAAGGCACCGTCTCGATCATCTTCGGACAAGTCGACCAACTCGCTGATCATCGTGGCCTCGCCGGGCGATTACGAGACCGTCAAAGAAGTGCTCCTGAAGCTTGATATCCGGCGCCGGCAGGTCTACGTCGAAGCGGCGATCATCGAGATGAGCCTGCAGAAGCAGCGCGAGCTCGGTTTCGAATTCCTGTACGCGCCCCGGGAGATCCAGTCAGGGCCGGGCGCGCCGACCACGCCCCTGGGCGGCACGAACTTCGGCAACATCGGGAACGTCGTGGCGGGCGGACCGGCAGCGTTTGGTTCGATGAACGGCCTTGCCGTTGGGGCGATCAAGGGGACCTTTCGGTATAATGGCCAGGACTTCCTGAACATCGGCGCGCTCCTGCGCGCGCTCCAGACCGACGGCGATGTGAACGTGCTGTCCACGCCGAACATTCTCACGACGGACAACCAGAAGGCGGAGATCATGGTCGGCCAGAACGTGCCGTTCACGGTCGGCCAGACCCAGAACGCGACGACCGGCAGTGTCGAGCATCTTCAAGCAGATCGAACGCAAGGATGTGGGCATCAAGCTGGCGATCACGCCCCAGATATCCTCCGACGACAACGTCCGGCTGGACATCAACCAGGAGATCTCCGACGTGGTCGCGGCCTCCGCCACGAACGCGACCGGTTTCATCACCAACAAGCGGTCGGCGACCACGACCGTGGTGGTAAAGGACCGCGAGACCATGGTCATCGGCGGATTGATCCGCGACAATGTGACCTCGAGCGAGAGCAAGGTCCCGCTCCTGGGCGATATCCCCGTTCTCGGCTGGTTGTTCAAGTACAAGACCACGCGGGTCGAGAAGACCAATCTGATGATCTTCATCACGCCCTACATCATCAAGAACGAGCAGGATGCAGCGGATATCACCCGTCGCAATTCCGACGTCATGGAGAACTTCCGCAAGGAGCATCACATCGAGAAAAAGAAGGACATGGAACCGCTTCCGAGCCAAAAATCGTCGGACCAGTCCACCGTCCCGGCGCCGTTGACACCGTCCGCAGCCACGGGGGGCGCAGATGCAATGCAGAGCTCGCCGACCGTGACCGCACCGGCTGCAGAGGCAGTGGAGACCGGTCCGACCGTCACCATTCCGGCCCCGGAACAATCAACTACTCCCGAGAGGGACCAGCGGTGAAACGGCTGCTCGGCGAGATACTCGTTGAGTCCGGGCTTTCGCCCGACCGGCTGAAAAAAGCGCTTGAACTCCAGAAAAAGCGCGGCGGCCGCATCGGCACGATCCTTTCGCGCCTCAACCTCGTAACGGAAGCGGAGGTCCTGAAGGCGCTCGGCACGCAACTGGGCCTGCCCTTCATAGCTGATCTCGGCGACATCGACCGCGAACTGGCGCTCCGGGTCCCGATCACCTATGCCAAAAAAGCCGTGGTCCTGCCGATCCGTCAGGAGAACGGCACGATCATCGCCGCAACCGCCGAACCGCTCCTGCTCTCGACCATCGACGATCTCCGGGTGCTGCTCGGAGCCGATATCGCGCTCTGCCTCGCCCCTGCCGAAATGATCCTCGATACGATCAACCGACTGCACAGCGAAGACATGAACAAGGCCGAAGACACGGCGCAGGAAATGGAAGAGGACGAACTGTCGTTCCTTGCGGCCGAGCTTGACGAGCCCGCGGACCTGCTCGATGTCACGGACGACGCGCCGATCATCAGGCTGGTGAACTCGCTCCTCTCACAGGCGATCCGTGAACGGGCCAGCGATATCCACATCGAAGCCTTTGAAAAGGACGTGGTGGCGCGGTTCCGCATCGACGGCATCCTCTATAACATCCTGACGATCCAGAAGCGCTTCCAGGCCAGCATTGCGTCGCGCATCAAGATCATGGCGGACCTGAACATCGCCGAGAAGCGGCTGCCCCAGGACGGCGGCATGCGGATCAAGATCGGCGGCAAGGACGTCGACATCCGCGTTTCCATCGTGCCCACGGCCTTCGGCGAGCGCATCGTGCTCCGGCTGCTCTACCGCGAGAGCGCGCTCCTGCCGCTCGAGCAGATCGGGTTCTCCGGCGACAACCTGGACCGGTTCAACGAACTGATCACCCGCCCTCACGGGATCGTCCTGGTGACGGGCCCCACGGGCAGCGGCAAGACCACGACGCTCTACGGCGCGCTCTCGAAGATCAACGCGCCCGACAAGAACATCATCACCATCGAGGACCCCATCGAGTACCAGCTCAAGGGCATCGGCCAGATCCAGGTGAACGCCAAGATCCATCTGACCTTTGCCGCCGGGCTCCGGTCCGTGCTCAGGCAGGACCCTGATGTGATCCTGGTGGGCGAGATCCGCGATTCCGAGACCGCCGAGATCGCGATCCAGGCGGCGCTCACGGGCCACCTGGTGTTCTCCACGCTCCATACGAACGATTCCGCGGGCGCGGTGACGAGATTGATCGACATGAAGATCGAGCCTTTCCTGATCTCCTCTTCGGTCATGGCCGTCCTCGCCCAGCGGCTGGTGCGGGTGCTCTGTACCCACTGCCGCGAGCCCTACGAACTGACGGCCGCCGAACGCGCCGAGCTTGAGATCAGGACCGGGGGCGAAGGCGCAACGGTCTACCGCGCCAAAGGGTGCGATGCCTGTTTCCAGACCGGCTACCTTGGCAGAAGCGCCATCTACGAACTGCTGATGCTGGACGACGATATCCGGCAGCTCATCATGAAGAGCAGCGATTCCTCCACCATCAAGGCGCTGGCCGTGGAAAAGGGGATGCGGACCCTGCGCCAGGACGGCGCCACCAAGGTGCTCAAAGGCATCACGTCCGTCGAGGAAATCGTGCGCGTGACGCAGAGGGAGTCACAGTGACAGTTCGGAGTTTTGAGTTGGTAGTTCGGAGTGAAGCCGGTAGTTCGGAGTAAAGAACGACCGGTTGTCCCGAACTCCAAACTCCGAACTCCGAACTGGTGTTAACATATGCCTGTCTACGAATATAAAGGAGTTTCCTCCCTGGGGAAGAAACTTTCCGGGGTCCAGGACGGCGAGAGCCTCAAGGCGGTCAGGGCCAGGCTCAAAAAAGACGGCGTCGTGGTGCTCGAGATCCAGGAAGCCACAAGGGCCCGCGCCGTCCGCAGCGGGTCCTGGAACTTCACCACAGCCGGCCGGGTGCGGCTGGGCGATGTGGCGAATGCCACGCGCCAGCTTGCCACGCTGCTCTCGTCCGGCCTGCCGCTCATGGATTCCCTCAGCCTGCTGGTGGAGCAGGAAGAGAGCGAAGCGCTGAAATCCGCGCTCTCCTCGGTGCGCGACGCGGTCCGGGAAGGGTCCTCGCTTGCCGACGCGCTCAAGGCGAACCCGAAGGCTTTTTCAGACCTCTATGTGAACATGGTCTCGGCCGGAGAGACGAGCGGCACGCTGGAGATCACGCTTGACCGGCTCTCCGATTTCCTCGACGAGCAGGTGCGGTTCCGCGGCAAGCTCGCCGCGGCCCTGGCCTATCCCGCGCTCATGTCGCTCATCGGCATCGGTGTGCTGTTCTTCCTGTTCACGTTCGTGATGCCGCGGGTGACGGGCATGTTCCAGGACATGAACCGGCAGCTGCCGTTCATCACCCTCCTGCTGCTCTGGATCGTGAACTTCCTGTCGTCCTACTGGTGGGCACTGGTGCTCGCCCTTGCCGGCAGCGGTCTACTTTCTCAGGCGTCATTTCAAGACGCCTGCAGGCAGGGAGTCGCTCGACGGCTGGCTGCTGCGCATGCCGGTCTTCGGCGGGCTCATCAGGATGATCGCGGTTTCGCGATTTACGCGCACCCTGGGGACGCTGCTGGAGAGCGGGGTGCCGGCGCTGGCAGCGCTCGATATCGTGAAGAGCGTGGTCGGGAACACGGTGCTGGCCAACGCCGTGCACCGGGCGCGAGAGAACGTGCGCGAAGGCGAACCCATCGCGGACCCGCTGCGGCGGAGCGGACTTTTCCCGCCGGTGGTGATCCAGATGGTGGCGGTGGGGAAAAGAGCGGTGAGCTCGAGAAGATGCTGCTCAAGATCTCCGACTCCTTCGACCGCACCGTTGAGACGCGCATAACCGCGCTCATGTCGCTGCTGGAGCCGGTCATCATCCTGGTGATGGGGCTGATCGTCGGGTTCATCGTGATCGCCATCATGCTGCCGATCCTGGAGATGAGCTCGGGGGTAAGCTGAAAAGCATTTCGGATTTCGGATTGCGGATTGAATAAAGGAGAACATCATGAAAAATATAAAGAGGCTTTACTCTTATCGAGATCATGGTCGTGGTGATCATCCTGGGCCTGCTTGCGGGCATTGTGCTGCCCAAGATCCTGGGACGGGAAGAAGAGGCAAAGGTCAGCGCGGCCAAGGTACAGATCAAGTCCATAGAAAGCGCTCTTGACGGGTTCAAGCTGGACAACGGTTTTTATCCTACAACGGACCAGGGCTTAAGCGCGCTGATCAAGAAGCCGGAGGTCGGGCCGCATTCCGGACAAGTGGAACGAAGGCGGATACCTGAAGCCAGCGCGCATTCCGAAGGACCCTTGGGGCAAGGACTTCCTGTACTTCTCGCCGGGCAATGAAGGCCGTGAGTATGAGATCGTTTCCTACGGGCCGGACGGCGAGCAGGGCGGTGAAGGCAAGAACGCCGACATCGAGAGCTGGAAGATCGAGTAGATGTTGAAGCAATTTCGGATTGCGGATTTCGGATTGCGGATTCAAGGACAAGGAGAGAATTTAAATCCGAAATCCGCAATCCGCATTCCGCAATCAAAAGGCTTTACCCTCATCGAGCTCATGGTCGTGATCATCGTTCTGGGCGTGATGATGTCACTGGTCATCCCGGCGCTCGGCGATATCGGCGAGGCGAACCTGAAACGGAGCACGCGCCATCTGACCGGGATGATCAGGTTCCTGCGGGACGAGGCGCAGGCAAAAAAGACGGTCTACCGGCTCAAGTTCGACATCCAGGGCGGCAAGTACTGGGCTGAGGAGTTTACGATCCTTTCGGAAGGAGCGTCGGAAGGTACTGCCGAATTCAAGCGGCTGCAGGTCGCCCTGGCGAGCGAAGGCAGCCTGGCAGGACAGACATCGTTCCGGGATGTGCATGCAGGCAGCCACCCCGACGATCCCTATATCCTCTTTACGCCGGACGGCTGGGTCGAGCCCGCGCTCATCCATTTGCGCGACGGCGATGACAAGCCGTTCACGCTCATCGTGAAGCCGCTCACCGGAAACACGGAGCTGCGCGAAGGCGAAGTGGAGGAACGATGAATCATATTTCGGATTTCGGATTGCGGATTTCGGATTTGGGGCCAGGGGCATCATTCCCCTTGTCGTACAATCCGCAATCCGAAATCCGCAATCCGAAATCAAAAGGCTTTACCCTGCTGGAGGTCATGATCGCGGTGGCCATCCTGGCACTGGTCATCGTGTCGCTCCTGGGGCTCAAGAACAGGAGCATGGAGGACGTCATGAAAGCGGAGCGGATCACGACGGCGACGCTCCTGGCAAAACGCATGATGACCGAGACGCTCATAAAAAAACCGCAGCTCCCTGCCGAGGACGAAGGCGATTTCCCCGAGGACGTGTATGGGAATGCGTACAAGGATTATCAGCTGGAAGAAGACGATCGCCCCCACGCCGATCCCCAAGGTCATGGAAGTGCGTGTTGCCGTGCTTTGGAAAGAAGGCGAACGCTTTGAGATGGTGGAACTGGTGAGCTATGAATAAGCTGAGGCATTGCGGATTGCGGATTTCGGATTGCGGATTTAAAGCTTTACTCTTTTTGCTGTATAATCCGAAATCCGAAATCCGCAATCCGAAATCAAAGGGCTTTACCCTGCTCGAAGTGCTCCTCGCCATGTCGATCCTTGCGGTGGTCATGACGGTGATCTATGCAACCTTTTCCACCGCCGGCCAGAGCGTGGAGCGCGCCGAGGTCCTACGCGACGAGACCGACCTGGCACGGACACTGATCGCACGGCTTTCGCAGGACATTGAGAATGCGTACTGCGGTTCGGTGACGAACGGTTCCGCCGTCTTCTTTGGAAAGAAGGAGGAGGTCGAGACAGAGGGGGTCAAGCGCCGGCATGACAGCCTTGCCCTGACCACGCTCACGAATTTTCCGAGGCCGGATTCGAAAGAGACGGAGCTCCTGGAAGCAGACTACTACTTCAAGGAAAAAGCGGATGGGAAAGGCTATTCCCTGATGCGGCGCGAGAAGCGGGAACTGAGCAAGGAGCTCCCGGCGCTCGAAGGCGGAGTTGAATACGAGATCACGGACCAGGTGGATGAACTGCGGTTCCGCTACTCCAACGACGGGTCCACCTGGGTCGATGAGTTGGGCAGCAAGAACGCGTGTAACCCCATGGCTATCGTCGAGATTACGCTGGTCTTGCTGAACGGCAAACAGTATAGCACCGAGGTGCGGGCAAAGGACTTCATCTAACTGCCATGGAAAAACGGAGGATCGTGCATAGGGACCGGGGAGTGGCCCTCCTGATCGTACTTCTCGTCACGGCGCTCCTGATCGCGCTCATCTTCGAATTTGCCTACGGCACAAGGGTCAGCCTGCGGGGGGCGGTGAATTTCCGCGACAGCCAGCGGGCCTATTTTCTTGCGCGTTCGGGCGTTGCTATCTTTATGAAATTTCCTGAATTAAAGGAGCTGGTGCCTCATGGTGAATGGGGCGTTGTTCCGGTCATCAGCGCAGGGGATACCGAGGTCCGTGTTCGCTGGGTAGACGAACGAAGCAAGGTGAATGTAAACGACGTGAATTCAACGCGCGAATGGGTGGCGCAATTGTTCTCACAGCGTGGGATCAGTACAGATGTCGTTCGTCAGGTGCAGGAACTGAGAAAAGAAGGGCCGCTCAAGCTTTTGTCGGAGCTGCACAAGGTCATGTCGGATGAGGATTATAACAAAGTGGCAAAGTTTTTAACCGTGAGTCCAGATAATATAATAAATATTAATACCGCTTCTGAAGAGGTTCTCAATAGCGTTCTCAACGACCCGCTCACCGTGGGTACGATTTTAACCAGAAGAAAGGACAAGCCCATTGAATCTCTGGGGGATGTCGGGTTGAACCAGCAAAACACGAGTACCTATATTAAAAGCATTCTTAGCTATCTTGACACGAAGAATGGGACCCTCATGGTCTATTCCCATGCAACCGTGGGCGGCTATACCAAACAGATCGAATTGATCGGCACTACCTATTGGAGCGTTAAGTGAAGATCGTAGGACTGCACATAGAGCAGGCCCGGGTCTCGGCGACGGTTGTCGAGAAGGGGTTCCGCGGCACGGAGCTGAAGGATTCATTCAGCGCGTCCTTTAGCACTGAGGCGGAGTTCATCGCGGTCCTGGAGGAACGGAAACGCGACTGGTCAGGCGCAAAGATCATCGCGTCCATCCCGGGAGAGCGGTTCAGCCAGCGTTTGCTGCATTTTCCCTTCAGCGACCGGAAAAGGCTGGAAAAGGCGCTGCCCTTCGAGCTGGAGGACAGCGTGCCCTATGCGCTCGATGACGTCGTGATCGACCACCTGGTCGTGGGCGAGACCGCCCAGGACGGCAAGGGGAAAGGCGAGACGCCGGTGCTCGGCATCATGCTGCCGAAGACCGTGCTGCGGCAGCGGCTCGATCTGCTCGCTGCCGGCGGATTGGACCCGCAGGCGATCGTGCCTTCCTTGATCGGTCTTGCCGCCGTATCGCGCATGGTGCCCACGGAAGGAGCGGTGCTCCTTGTCGCCGGCAGCGATCTCTGCCTGAAAAACAACGGGACGGTTATCGCCTTACGGAGTTTTTCCGCATCACCGGCAACGGGCGGCGCTGCCCACACGCTGAAGGCGCTAGAGACCGCCCATGGCGTTCACGTTGGAAAAGTGCTGGTGCTGGACAGAGAAAATCCGGTTGGCTGGGAAGACCTCGGCCTCGACCTGGAGCACGTTGCGCCGGAGTTCAACGGCAAAAAGGCCGAAGAGCCGGTGAGCCTCGGCCTTGCCCTGTCCGGGGAGATCAACTTCCGGAAGGACGAGTTCGCTTACCGGCCTGCCGGCGAGGGGACCCGCAAAAAAAAACGCACGCTCATCATTGCCGGAGCGCTCGCGGTGATGCTTGCAGCCGCGAATCTCGGGGTCAAGTTCACGATGGTGCAGTCAAGCTACGGCAAGCTCGACCGCGAGATCAAGGGCATCTATCAGCAGCTCTTTCCCCAGGAGGCAATGCCGGGTGATCCGGTGCGGTTTCTGCGCGACAAACTTGCGAACGCGAGAAAACAGTTCGGCGTGCTCGGATCGGGGAATTCGGCGCTCGATGCGATGCGGGCGGTCACGGAAGGGGTCCCGAAGGAAGTGCGCGTGAGCTTCAGTGAGTTCAATCTGGAAGGCGACCGGCTGAAGCTTCAGGGTGACGCGCCTTCCTTTGAGTCCGTGGACAAGATCAAGGCGGAATTATTGAAAGTCCCGCAGTTCGAAGAGGTGACGGTCCTGGACATGCGCATGGGCGTGGACAACAAGGTCAAGTTCCGGCTCGACATCAAGATCAAACAATCGACATGAGCCGCGAGAACGATCTTGCATGAATTGTATAAAACCACTAGCGGCTGAAGGATCCTATGAACCTTGAACCGAAAGACAAAAGAACGCTTATCATCGGCGGTGTCGCAGCATTGGTCATCGTGCTCTACGCCTACGTCCTTTCGCCGTTTACCGACGAGCTGGCGCGCAAACGCGACCTTATTCCCAAAAAAGAGCAGGACCTTGCCGAGATGAAACTGTTGCGCGACCAGTACCGGGAGATGCAGCTGCGGCTCCAGCAGGCACAGGAGGCGGCGTCAAAGCGCGGCCCTCTGCTCACGGAGATCGAGAACCTTACGAAGCAGGCCAACCTCTCGGGCAAGATCGTGTCGCTCAAGCCGCAGGCTGGCGTGCAGGCCGGAGGGGTCACGGAAAGCATCGTGGAGATCAAGCTCGACAATATAACGCTTTATGATGTAGTAAACTATGTGTATCTGATCGAGAAGGACACGCTTCGCATAAAAAAGCTGTACTTTAAACCCAGGTTCGATAACGCGAAACTTCTGAACGCGACCATACTCGTTTCCAGCGCAGGATAGCCGATCCATTGCACCTGCGGCGGTCCCGGTCCTCTAACCGGAGAAATGTTCATCAACACTCCCGACGACCATGCCTGATAAAAGAACGATCATCCGGAGGCTGCTGTTCGCTGGCTATTTTGTGGCAGCGTTCCTCATTTTCCTCCTCCTGCTGTTCCCCTTCGACCGGATCAAGTCACGGATCGAATCAGAGGTGAGGCTGCGCACTCCCTACGAGCTTGCCATCGCACGGATCTCTCCGCGGTTCTTCAACACGGTGGTGCTTTCCGACGTGGTGGTCTCGGATCAAACCGGCAAGGTCCTGTTCGAAAGCCCGGCGATCAGGACCTCGGTATCGCTCTTCGGCCTCATCCGCGGCCTGACCGCGCTCAACATGCAGGCGACGGCGTACAGCGGAGACCTCCGGGTCAAGACGCAGCAAGGGCCAGGCAGACAGTATCTTTCCATTGATGCCAGCGAGCTGGATATGGGCTCCTATCCGCTGCTCAAGAATGCAGGAGTTCATCTCACCGGCAAACTCGGCGGGAATTTCGATATGACCAACGGGTCGGGCAAGGGCCGGTTCTGGATCAAAGGGGTAACGTCGCGGGACCTCACGGTCAAAGGATTCAAAATACCTGACCTCGATTTCGATCAGTGGTGGCTCGAAGCAGAGGTGAAGGGCGACCGGTTGATGGTGAAGAAGCTGGAGATGGACGGCAAGGAGCTCAAGCTCACGGCCACGGGCGACCTGGTGCTGCGCGAGCGGGGCATGATGAACCTGGCCGTTAAACTGAAATTGTCCGAGCGGATGGCGCAGGAGCAGTCCTGGGTCACCGATTTACTCAAGAACAAGGACGCAGAAGGGTATTATCAGTTTACACTCGGCGGCACGCTTGCAGAGCCGATGCCGCGTTTCTGAGCGCCAGGGTCCTTCCGGGCGGATACAAGGCAGCTGGCTGTTGACCAGCTGCCTTTTTCGTATGCGATTGTCTGATCAACCGATAAAACGGCGGTTAGCCGTACATAACGCAAAGATCACAGGGAAAAAATCGTAACTATTCAGGTCAAAACATTATCCGCGTTACGAGGATTTCACCGATTAAAGCACGGTGGCAATAACCGCTAATGGACGCGAATGAACGCGAAAAATTCAGAAAAAACATTAGCGTGTATTCGCGTGCATTCGCGGTTGATTAGACCGGAATTGTTTTTAAAACTGCGGCCAAAAAATTAATTTCACCACGGAATACTGCCACGGATTAACACCGAATTTTATCTTAAGCTTTTATCCGTGCTCATCCGTGTGCATCCGTGGTGAATTTTATCGGATTTGAGGTTCCGGCTTGTCCGGGTTAGACAGGTTGTAAAATCGCATCTCTGATCATCTGCCGGCCTCTGCGGCGCCATTCCAGAATGCGTTTGACAATCCGCCGGTGAACCACTAAAATGCGATGACGATGAAAACAAAGATAAAAACGGTCTACGTCTGCCAGTCCTGCGGCACCCAGTCGCCGCGGTGGATGGGCAAATGCCCCGACTGCGGCGCCTGGAACACCATGGTCGAGGAGCAGGTCGAGAAGTCCAAGGACATCGGGAGCGCGAAGCGCCAGGGCGGGTCCGAACCGCTTCTTTTGAACGAGATCCAGGCGCGGGACGAGGACCGTTTTGTCACGAAGATCGGCGAACTGGACCGCGTGCTCGGCGGAGGGATCGTTGCCGGATCGGTCGTCCTGATCGGCGGCGACCCCGGCATCGGCAAGTCCACGCTGGTGCTCCAGATGCTCCGGCAGGTGTCGGAGCTCCGGGGCAAGGCGCTCTATGTTTCGGGCGAGGAATCGCCGGCCCAGATCAAGATGCGCGCCCAGCGGCTGGGCGTCAAGGCCGAGAACCTCTATGTGCTGGCCGAGACCTCGCTGGACGAGATCATCCGCGCCGCGGACGGGCTTCAGCCGCAGGTGCTCGTCGTCGATTCCGTGCAGACCGTATTCACCTCGGAGCTTCCGTCCGCTCCCGGCAGCGTGGGCCAGGTGCGCGAGGTCTCGGGCAGGCTCATGCTCCATGCAAAACGAACGGGCATGCCGACGTTCCTGATCGGCCATGTGACCAAGGACGGCGCCATTGCCGGGCCGCGCGTGCTGGAGCATATCGTGGACACGGTGCTCTATTTCGAGGGCGACAAGGGCCATTCCTTCCGGATCCTGCGCGCGGTCAAGAACCGCTTCGGTTCGACGAACGAGATCGGCGTTTTCGAGATGAAGGAGAGCGGCCTGGCGGAAGTGGCCAATCCCTCCGAGATCTTCCTTGCCGAGCGTCCGGCCGACGCCACCGGTTCGGTCGTGGTCTCGTCGCTCGAAGGCTCGCGCCCGATCCTGGCGGAACTGCAGGCGCTGGTGGCGCCCTCAAAGCTCACCATGCCGCGCCGCACCTGCATCGGCGTGGACTACAACCGCGTGTCGCTGCTCCTGGCGGTGCTGGAAAAGCGCGTCGGCATGCAGCTCATGGGCATGGACGTGTTCGTCAATATCGTGGGCGGCCTCAAGATCGACGAGCCCGCCGTCGACCTCGGCATCATCGCCGCCGTGGCCTCCAGCTTCCGCGAACGGCCCATAGCCGCACAGACCGTGGTCATGGGCGAGGTGGGCCTTGCCGGCGAGGTCCGCGCCATCAGCCAGGCCGAGGCCCGGATCAAGGACGCCGCCAAGCTCGGATTCAAGCGCTGCGTCCTGCCGGCGCTCAATGTGGAGAAAATGGACAAGGCGTCGAAGAGCAAGATGGAGCTGTTGGGCGTACGCTCCGTGGATGAGGCGATGGAGCGGCTGTTTTGATCGGACCCGGTTTATAAAAACCTGATGATACCCAAGACACACGGTCCGAAATTTTTTTTCACGCCGTGCAACCAGATCAAGACTGTACCAAGGAGACAAAAATGGCCCAAGATAGAAATTTCGCTGATGTGCTGCAAGAGCTTTACGACGCCAAAAAGAGCGGCTCGCTCTTTATAACCGTTTTACAATCAAGCGAAGACCTGATCAGGATCTACTTCAAGAATGGGGAAATATACCATCTTACCTATGGGTCCGCGATCGGCCAGGATGCCCTGGATATTATTGAATATTATACGCTGCGCAATCTTACCTTTTTAGAAGGATTGGAGGCGCCGGCGGGAACGGTCCCCGCAAAATTCGCCACCAGGAAGTTCATCGACACGATGAGAAAAACCTATAGAAAGGTCCGCGTGGCATGAAGGGGTAAGGGGCTTCATCGTGCGCTCCGTACGTATCCTGCAGCGTCGGGGTCTACCCCCGATGCCAAAAAAAGGCCCAAGCAAACGGAGGTTTATCGTGAAAAAGTTGATTGCAGTCATGATGCTGATCGCAGCGTTATTGGTCCTCGTCTTCGCCTGCGGCAGAGGGGGAGGCGGCAACAGCGTCGTTGGGAGCAGCGTCGCTTCCCAGCAGCGTTACGCCTACGTGGCCAACGGCACTGACAACAGCGTCTCGATCTATGTCGTCGATATGACCACGGGCCGCCTCAAGTACATCGGCAAGGTTGCGGCCGGAACGAACCCCTTCTCTGTCACCGTCGACCCCCTTGGCAAGTATGCCTATGTGGCGAATAACGGCAGCCACGATATCTCGCAGTACGTGATCGGCGCGGACGGTCTCCTCGCCTCCCTGGCAACTCCGACCGTTGCGGCCGGGACGAATCCCGAGTCCGTCACCGTCGCCGTCAACCTCTCGGGCAAGTATGCTTATGCGGCGAACAGGGGCAGCCACGACATCTCGCAGTACACGATCAACACGGAGGGCGGACTTTTGTCCATGGCGACCCCGACCGTGGCAACCGGGACGAGTCCCGGTTTCGTCACCGTCGACCCCTCGGGCAGGTACGCCTATGTGGCGAACTACGACGACGGCACTATCTCGCAGTACAAGATCAATGCGATCGGCAGCCTCGGACCCCTTGGCAGCCTCGTGTCCCTGGAAACGCCGACCGTGGCTGCCGGGGCGAATCCCGTCTCCGTCACCATCGATCCCTCGGGCAAGTATGCCTATGTGGCGAACTTTGGCGACGGCACTATCTCGCAGTACCAGATCATTGCGGGCGGTCTCGTGTCCATGGCTGCTCTGACCGTGGACGCCGGGACAAATCCCTTCTCCGTCACCGTCGATCCCTCGGGCAATTATGCCTATGTGGCGAACTTCGGTGACGGTACCGTCTCGCAATATTCGATCAGTGATACGGATGGCAGCCTCACGCTCATGGAAACCGTGCCGGCCGGGACCGGCCCCGTCTCCGTCACCATCGACCCCTCGGGCAAGTATGCCTATGTAGTGAATCAGACCAGCGGCAGTATCTCGCAATATGCGATCAGTGGCACGGATGGCGGCCTTAGCGTCATGAATCCGGCAACCGTTGCCGCGCAGGGCGGTCCATCGGCCATCACCATTCCCCCCGGCATCGCCGCTGTCGTCGCTGTTCCTCACTATGCCTACGCGGCGAACGAGGAGGGCAACGTCTCGCAGTACTCGATCGATGCACAGGGCAGCCTTGTGTCCCTGGCAACGCCGACCGTGGCCGCCGGCGCTAATCCCTACTTCGTCACCGTCGACCCCTCGGGCAGGTATGTCTATGTGGCGAACAGGAACAGCCACACCATCTCGCAGTACTCGATCGGCGCGGATGGCGGCCTTGTGCCCCTGGCAACGCCGACCGTAGCGGTAACCCATGCTAATCCCGTTTCCGTCACGGTCGACCCTTTGGGCAGGTATGCCTATGTGGCGAACCTCAGTTTAACCACTATTGGCTACGTCTCTCAGTACTCGATCTCCGCGGATGGCGGCCTCACGCCTATGGCTAATCCGTCCGTGCCGGCCGGGCGGAACCCCATTTCCGTCACCGTCGATCCCTCCGGCAGGTATGCTTATGTGGCGAACCATGTCAGCAACAGCGTCTCGCAGTACAAGATCAATACGGACGGCGGCCTTGCGTCCCTGTCAACGCCGACCGCGCCTGCCGGGACCGGCCCTTACTCCGTTACCGTCGACCCCTCGGGAAAGTACGCCTATGTCGCGAACAGCAACAACACCGGCGGCATCAGCGGCAGCGGCAGCATCTCTCAGTATTCGATAGCCGCGGATGGCAGACTCTCGCCCATGACACCCGCGTCCGTGGCGGCCGGGAGGATTTCGCACTCAGTCACCGTCGACCCCTCGGGAAAGTATGCTTATGCGGCGAACTACGGCAGCAACGACATCTCGCAGTATTCGATCGACACGGATACCGGCAACCTTTTGCCCATGGGGACCGTGGCGGCAGGGGAGGGTCCTTCCTCCATCACCATCGACTCGTCGGGGAAGTATGCCTACGTGGCGAACCTGGTCAGCAAAAGCGTCTCGCAATACTCGATCAACGCGAATGGCGGCCTCACGGCGGTGACGACGGTCGCTGCCGGGGGGCGTCCCAACTCCGTCGCGACCGTCGCCACGTATCAGTGAGCTGCAGCGCCCGGTGTGTTCAGAAGCTCGCAGAGGGTGTTCTTCAACAGCCGTCCGGGAATATGCCGGCGGATATGCAACGGCAGACGATCGTGTTTTAAAGACCCCCTCGTGACGAATTGATTCTTATGGCCATCGGCAAACTCTGGAAATGGTTCGGAACAAGGCAAGGCATGGCTATCCTCGTGGCCCAGCTGGTCCTTGTTCTTCTCTTTATCACCCTCTACTCCGGCTATCATTCCAGCGACCGCTGTGTGAAGTGCCACGCTGATACTGCGAAGATGGCCGGCCTCGGCTATCCGCAGTTCGTGATGACCCGCGAGCAGGTGCAGAAGGAAGCGCGCCACCCGAACACGGAATGCCGTGACTGCCATCTCGGGAACGGCCTGTCAGGCGATCCCGCCATCGCCCACCAGGGCATGCTGAAGCTCATTGTCCTCGACAACAATCTCGATAGCATGCCGCGAAAAGGCCACGTCGAGCGGCTCCTGCCCGCGGGCGACGACCGGTTGCGCGAAATGCTGCCGCGAACGGCTGACGGTCCGCTCGATTACGACGTGGGTACGCTTTTGTACCATGACCGGAACACGGGAAACGCTGGGGTACGATCCCGCCCTTGCAAAGAAGACCTGCGGCCAGTCCAACTGCCATCCCGACCAGGTGAAGCAGTTCGGCACCAGCATCATGGGCTCGAACTTCCGCCAGCGGTCCATGCGGGTCTGGAACGATATCCACGGCCCCAATAATTGAGGCCCGTCCTTTGCGGACACCTTGCCGGTCGGCAGGGCGGAAGGAAACAAGTTCTCCTTCGAGAACACGCAAAAGATCGTGGAGGAGATCAACCTGCCTTTTTCGCGGGAGCAGGCGATCGCCAAGCAGAAGGCCTGCAACATCTGCCATGCAGGATGCCTTGACTGTCACTATGCGCCTTCCCGGGAGAGGGGCAGCCACGCGTTTAGCAGGACGCCGCCCTCCGCGAATTGCGCAGGCGGCGGCAGGAGCACCTTTGTCTGCCATGCGGGGACGATGGAGCGCAGGCGCGGCGACAGCTACCTCGGGAAGGACTTCTCCGAGCCGGCGGGTCTGCCCGAGGATGTGCATGTGGGCAAAAAGATCGAGTGCACGGACTGCCATCAGACAGGCCCTGAAGGCATGGGCCATATCGAGCGCAAGGCCACGTGTCAGGACTGCCATATCGAGGTCGAAGAGGCCATGGCGCTGAGCGTGCACAAGGACCTTGCCTGCGAAGCCTGTCATGTGAAGGTCCTGGGCGGATACGAGATGACCTCCTGGGGACCCGGTGTCGTTGCCGGCAAGCCGAATCCCTTTAAAAAATATTCACTCTACTACGGCCCCATGGAGCCGCCGATCCTGATCAGGGACCAGAACAAGCGGTGGATCCCGGCCAAGATCTGGCCGAACAGCGCAGGCGGGATCAAAGAGACCGTACTGCCGAAGCCGGGCCTCATCTTCCGCTGGCCGAAAGGCGAGACCCACGATTCCTATGTCCAGCTCGGGACCTTCAGCTTTCCGGGCGGGAACAACAACTACCTCGCCTGGCTCCAGGTGGAACAGGTGGCGCATCCGCTCGGCAAGTCGCGCACCTGCGGGAGCTGTCACGATTCGGAGACCCAGGTCAGCCGCGTCACGTGGCATTATTTCGACAACCAGGGCGCGGAGCCCTTCGACGGAAGCCAGAAGGTGGTGGCGGACAAGAACGGCATTCATGTCAGGGACATCAAAGCCACCGCGAAGATAGAGCTCATGGAAGGCGGGAAGGTCGAGCATTTTGCCGCATGGATGAAGCTGGGAGACATCTGGAAGACCAGCGGCGATTTCTCGATCCCGAAGTCCGATGCGGTCAAGTATCGGGCGTTGGATAAGGGCATTCGCGATGCGCGCGCGCAACTTGAAGCGATCGACAGGAAGCTCAAGGCGCGGGAAGCGAAGGGCGAGAATGTGAAGAAGCTGCGAAGGAGATGGAAAGAGGCGAAGGCCGCGGCGATGCATGAGCCGGGGAGCGCGCGGGTGCTGATACAAGAAGCGGCCGGTTTCTCCAAGTGATATTCTCCTAACGGGTTGTTGAAAAAGGCGAAAATCAACTAGATTTGTCATTCTGAGCGCAGCGAAGAATCTTGGTTTTACGGCAACTTCAGATCCTTCACTTCGTTCAGGATGACCCTTAAAATACTTTTTCAACAGCCTGCTAAAGGGTTCTTTAAAGCCGTCTTTGCGAGCAGAGAGAAGCAATCTCGCAGTTTATATGATGGAAAGGTAAGGTCGAGATTGCCGCGTCGCTCCGCTCCTCGCAATGACAGCTAAACTGAACCTCTTAACCTAGATACGGCAGTTGGCCACATAAGTCACAAAATTCACAGAGTAACATCAGTCTCTTAACGCAAAAAGCATAGTCACCTTCTTGGTGAAACGCTTTATCAAATTATTGCTTGCTTTTTATGTGCTTTATGTGCCTTTTGTGGCTGAACTGCTCTTTTTAGGCTTAAAGGTGACTCCTATGGCAGACGTTCCGGACATTTCCGTGTTTCGCAAACCGGGCCACGAGATCTCCCCGATCTTCATCAACCGCTGGTCGCCGCGCGCCATGTCCGGCGAGGAGCTCGGCAGGGAACATCTCATGCGCCTCTTTGAAGCGGCCCGGTGGGCGCCGTCGTCGATGAACAACCAGCCCTGGCGGTTCCTCTATGCCCTGCGAAACACGCAGCATTGGGAAAAGTTTTTCGGCCTCCTGTCCGCGAACAACCAGTCCTGGTGCAGGAACGCGGCAGCGCTGATCGTAACGGTCTCGAAAAAGACCTTCGACTTTAACGGCAAACCCGCGCGCACCCATTCCTATGACACCGGCGCCGCCTGGGCATGCCTTGCGCTCCAGGGCTCCTTCATGGGCCTCGTGGTGCACGGCATGCAGGGGTTTAATTACGACCGGGCCCATGCTGAATTGCACGTCGGCGAGGACCATCAGGTCGAGGCGATGATCGCCGTGGGACGTCCGGGCAGCAAGTACGACCTTCCCTACGCGCTGGAGCAGCGGGAGTTCCCTTCGGACAGAAAGAAACTCG
Source organism: Nitrospirota bacterium (assembly GCA_963836175.1). Taxonomy (GTDB): domain Bacteria; phylum Nitrospirota; class UBA9217; order UBA9217; family UBA9217; genus GWC2-56-14. The sequence continues at coordinate 344,016 of CAWIIS010000003.1, read as the reverse complement.
AGGAACTCGTTTTTGAAGGCGGGTTCGCGAAATGACCCCTATGAACACGGTCATCAGGACTGTCGAGGTCATCGGCACCTTCGCCTTTGCGCTGACGGGCATCATCGAAGCGCGCAAGAAGGGCATGGATCTCGTCGGCGTGTACGCCGTGGCCATGATCACGGCCTTCGGCGGCGGCACGCTCCGCGACTTCATCCTGGACCGGCACCCGCTGTTCTGGGTCGAGCATTACTGGTATCCCGTCATCTTTCTGGCGCTCTCGCTGCTCGGCGGTCTTATCACGAAACAGGTGACGGAACACGGGAAAGCCATGTCCCTGGTGCTCGTGCTTGACGCGCTCGGACTCGGCCTGTTCAGCGCAACAGGCGCCTCGCTCGCCCATCAGGCCGGGCTGCACCCCTTCATCGCGGCGCTTTTGGGTGTCACGACCGGCGTCTTCGGCGGCGTGCTGCGGGACATGATCTGCAACGAGATCCCCTCAGTATTCCAGCGGACGGAGCTGTATGCGACCTGCGCGTTCGCCGGGGCCTGGTGTTACCTGGCCGTGATGCGGGCGACGGGGAATGATGTCTTCGCCGCTTTGATCTGCATCTCGGTTACCTTTGTGCTGCGGATGCTCGCGATACGCTATAAGATCAGATTGCCCTTGTGAGTGCAGGGGGTCGTAAAAAAGAGGGACAAAAAGGGTGTTTGCAAAATACCGGAACGTGGTCGGTCAAATCCATGGGTGGAATGTTGCGCTGGTCTGCAGCCATTGCAACACGAACGTGATGCCGCGCTATGAGGGATGGTCTGCCCATATGGCGGCGAGCGCCGGTGATGCGGCGATCTTCGCCAAACTCGCCTGCCCTGCCTGCGGGCAGCGGCTCATCAATGAACCGGTCCAAAAGCTCGCCGACCTTTTTTTCAACGTCCCGGTGTCCGCGCAGAACCTTCGGATCGTCAAGGAGTTCATTGCCGGCCTGGTCATCGTGCCCCTGACGTTTGCCTTTCTGCTCTTTCTGGGCCTGCAGATGGGGTGGTGGGGGAACCATGCGTTCGGGCTTCTGGCGCTTTCGGCAGCCGTGGTCCCCCTGCTGGTCATGCTGAAGAACTACCGCATCGCGCTGCTCCGGTCTGTGTGTGCCTGTAAAAAACCCGCATACCGATTCCTGGGGAGTTTGCAGGGGACCAGCTGCTATTGCTGTTCCTCCTGCGGCCGGCTGCTGCGTTTGCAGGAGTAGCCTGTTTTCGCGGATCCCGGGAAAATGCAGTTAACAAAAGAGGATCTTCCGGGTTTTTTGTGTGGGTAGTTTTATCCCAATATTTAGCTCAGTTGATTAGGAAGTCATCGGTTATTTTTTGCACATCCTCTTCGCGGCCTTAACGAAATTTTGGACCCGTCTAAGGCCACGTACGCTTGACCGCGCAAACTCGGCCTCCGGCCTCAGACAAGTGCGCGTTCACTCTGCGAGACGCTTCCTTAGGCCAAGACGTGTGCCCCAAAATTTCGTAGGTCCGCTCCGAGGACGTGCGGGTTTGGGGTAAATTAGAATCTAGCTTCTGGTTCCCATGCGAAAATCTAGGCATGCGACCGAGTCCGAGGGTGAAGCATTTCGGACTGTCTGAGCCCGAAGGGCGAGTTTCCGAAATGTACCGAGGACGACCGAGCATGCCGTAAAGGATTTTCGCCGGGTGCCCTTCTTTCGGTTACCTTTCTTAGGCAAGCAAGAAAGGTGACAACTAACGTTAAAAAAGGCAATAATGCTGCATCGAGTTTGTCACTGTTAGATTCGAGGAGAAAAAGAAACTAATGGCTGCACCTCCCTTGACACGGCCCGGGGCCGCGCCAGCTGCCGACCGGCAGACGATGCATGTCCCGCTCTATAAAGTCCTGCTGCATAATGACGATCATAACACGATGGAACACGTGGTCCGGGTCCTCTTGCACGTGTTCAAGTTCTCCAAAGAACGCTGCGAGCAGATCATGCTGGAGACCCATAACCACGGCGTGGCGCTCTGCACGGTCGAACCGCTGGAGCAGGCCGAGCACCATCGGGACCAGCTCCAGTCCTTTTCCCTGAGCTCAACCATCGAGCCGGAATGAATCAGCGTGCTGACAGGAACATGCGGTCATGCCGCACCGTTCATGCCACCCAGGGTTTGATAAATTACCACGTTTATTGTGCGCGACCTTAAAAATTATGTTGATTTTTTTTGGGAGATTGTGGTATAGTAGCAGACCGGTGGGGGCAAAAAGCCCGAGCCTGAGGAAAACCCGTTGTTTTTCAGCATGAAGGGTTTAGAGGAAGGGGTACCTGGAGTACTCGCGGGTCCTGTTTGATCGCGAGTCCCGCGCTGTCATTGATCCTATGAAGACCGCTCATATATCTCGTACCTCGTTCGACATCACACTTGCCGTGTGGAAGGCGCTCTTCCTGCGCGAGGCTGTCACGCGGATATCGAATCGCCGCTTCGCCTGGATATGGCTGCTGCTGGAACCGGTGTTTCACATTGCCTACCTGCTCGTCCTGTTCTCGGTCATCCGTATGCGCTCGGTAGGCGGGATCGACACCCCCGTCTGGATCATGGTCGGATTGCTGACCTATTTCATGTTCCAGCGCTGCGGCCAGACAACCATGAATGCCGTGAGCGCAAACCAGGCGCTCTTTAAATACCGGCAGGTGAAGCCGGTTGATACGGTGCTGGTGCGCGCCGCACTCGAGGGTTTTCTGATGATTCTGATCACGATCCTCTGCTTCATCGGCGCCGCCCTGTTCGGGATGTCCAGGCATCTTCTTCCTGTCGATCCGCTCTCCGTGGCGGAGGCACTGGTGGCGATGTGGTTCGTGGGCCTGGGATACGGGCTGATCACCTCGGTGGCAATTTCGCTGATACCGGAGCTCGGCAATATCATCGGCATGCTGATGACTCCTGTGTACGTCCTGTCCGGCGTCATCTTCCCGGTCAACAGCCTGCCGTCGCCCTACCGCGAATGGCTCCTGCTCAATCCCCTGACCCACGGCGTGGAAGCCGCCCGGCTGGGCTTCGCGCCCCATTACCACACCTTTCCCGAGCTCAGCATCGCCTACGTATACGGCTGCGCCCTGGTCGCCGTTTTCTTCGGACTGGCCCTGCATACCCGTTTTTCGACAAGGCTGGTGGCGCAATGATCATCGTCGAAGACGTGCACAAGCGGTACCAGACCGAGCACGGCCCCGGCAAATGGGTGCTGCAGGGAGTGACGTTCACCATCCCGCCCAAGGTCAACGTGGGCCTGATCGGCAGAAACGGCGCGGGCAAGTCCACGCTGCTGAGCCTGATCGGCGGGCACGATTATGCGAATAAAGGCCGCATCGAGCGCCGCTGCAGCGTGTCGTGGGCAATGGGGCGCGCCGGCCTGCAGGGTTCGCTCACCGGCAGGCAGAACGCGAAGTTCGTATGCCGCCTCTACGGCCATGAGAAGGACATCGACGATCGTATCGCCTTTATTCAGGATTTCTCCGAAATAGGCCAGGCCTTTGACGAGCCGGTCAAGACCTATTCCTCGGGCATGCACTCACGCCTGCAGTTCGGCATCTCGCTGGCCTTTGATTTCGACGTGTACATCTCGGACGAAGTGACCGCGGCAGGGGACGCGGCCTTCAGGAAAAAAACCGCGGACGCCTTTAAGAAGATCGCCGACCGCGCCGGCCTGATCATGGTCTCCCATGACGAAGGAACGCTCAAAGTATTTTGCACCGCGGGCATCTGGCTCGACAACGGCCGGGCCCACTGGTTTGACGATATTAACGACGCATTGAAAGCCTACAGGAAAAGTATATCCCTATGATCGCTCGCTTTATGCAAACCAGAATCGGCCAGGAAACGGTGCGGCTGACGGCACGGGGCCGCAGCTGGCTCGCAGCCGAACTGCCGCAGCGCCGCACCGTCGCGGCGGCGTTCGTCGCTTCCCTGCTGGCAGTGCTCTATTGGGGCGTTCTTGCCTCGGACCGCTACGTTTCCGAGGCCCATGTCGTTATCCATACCACGGAGATGTCCGGCGGAACAAGCGGAGACCCCGGCGCAGGCGCCATGGTGGAGCAATACCTTTTGCGCGATTATCTGCTTTCCGTCGACATGCTGAACAAACTGGACGCCAGGCTGAAGCTGCGCGAGCACTACAGCAGCTGGCGCCGCGACCCGCTCTCCCGCATGTGGTCGGCCAACAGCCCGCTGGAAGGGTTCCACCGCTACTTCCGCTCCCGGGTCAGTGTGGAGCTTGATCCGGCGGCCTTCGTCCTCGTGATCAAAGCGCAGGCCTACGACCCGGAGACCGCCCATAACATCGCGGCCATGCTGGTGGAAGAGGGCGAGCGCTACATGAACGAACAGGGCAATCGCATGGCACAGGAGCAGGTGAATTTTCTGGAGCAGCAGGCCGCGCAACTGAGCGAGCGGGTCACGCAGGACCGCCAGGCGGTCGTGGGTTTTCAAAACAGGAAGGGCCTCGTCTCCCCCCGGGGCACGGCGGAAAATATCGTCCTCATCGTCGGCCGCCTGGAAACGCAGCTCGCCGATATGCAGACCCGTCTCAGCGCGATGCAGGGGTACCTGATGCCGGACAGCTCCAGCATCGTCGACCTCAACATGCAGATCAGCGCCATCGAAAAACAGATCGCCCGGGAAAAGGGCCGGCTCGCCGCGCCCAACGGTCAATCCTTGAACAGGACCGTGGAAGAGTACGAGCGGCTGCAGATGAACGCGGAATTTTCCCTGGCCGTGTACAAAACAGCGCTGACCGCCCTGGAACAGGGCAGGATCAATGCCACGCGAAAGCTGAGGCAGGTCCTGGTGCTGCAAAGCCCCACGCTGCCGCAATATCCCCAGGAGCCCCGGCGGATATACAGCATCGTTGTTTTCATGCTCGTGATACTCCTGCTCGCCGGCATCATGCAATTGCTTGCCGCAATCATCCGGGACCACAAGGACTAACTTTGGAGCGAGCCGACCGTGTCGGCGTGAAGTTTAAAGAAAGAAACACGGCAACACGGTTGCCTTGGTCCAAGAAAAGAGACGGCAACGCGGTTGCCTTGGTCCAAGAAAGAGACGGCAACGCGGTTGCCTTGGTCCAGGAAAAGAGACGGCAACACGGTTGCCTTGGTCCAAGTTTATGGAAGAATATAAAGTATATGCGCATACTCCGCCGCATTTATATCGTCCCGGCGCGAAATATTTTATCACTGCTGCAACGCATGATAAAAAAAAGATTCTCTATGACTCGGCGAAAGCTAAATTGCTTTTTTCCTTATCAACATCATGTGAGAAATACGGCTGGCAATTAGAGGATTGGGTTGTTCTTGACAACCATTACCATATCATGGTAAACGCGCCGGAAACGTCGGTAAAGCTCTCAAAATTTGTAGCTGAGTATCACAAGTTTACAGCTTTTTTTATTAAAAAGAACATTTTCGAGGCTGCAACATTGCCGAAGATATTTAATAATTACTGGGATACGTGCATTACCTATGAAAAATCCTACTATGCCAGATTGAATTATCTCTATAACAATCCGGTTAAACACAGGTATGTGCAGAGAGCGCACGAATATGAATGGGGCAGTTTTTATTTCCGATACAGAAATGAAAAGTCTTATATCGAAACGCTGATTCAGAAATTCCCTTGCGATGCATTGAAAATGAATGATGATTACTAAAATATGGAGCGAGCCGAAATATGGAGCAAGCCGACCGTGTCGGCGTGAATTTTAAAGAAAGAAACACGGCAACACGGTTGCCTTGGTCCAAGAAAGAGACGGCAACACGGTTGCCTTGGTCCAAAAAGATGGAGAAATTTTTTATGATGAGACTGCAAATACGTATTCTAATTGTCACATTGACCATAATCGGCACTACTGCCACCGGCCATGCTTTCGAGCCGGGGCTTCCGCCTGAGAGCGCCGCCGCAGCTGCAGCCGCGGCGTACCAGCACCCCGGCCTGACGACGCTGCCTTCACCGGGCCTCGATCTGCCGGCCCCGGCGACCGTTCCCGCGCAGCCCCAGGCCGCGGATTATTCCAAAAACCTGAAGAGCGACGTCTTCGGGGCCAATCTTTTTACCGGCGCTTTCGCAAGTCAGGGCGCCAGTCTGTTCAACCCCGACTATGTCGTTGCCATAGGCGACATGCTCCAGGTGCGCCTGTGGGGCGCTTTTTCCTACGATGCGCTGCTGACGGTCGACCCGCAGGGAAATGTATTTCTGCCGAATATCGGTCCCATGCAGGTGGCCGGCGTGCGCAACCAGGACCTCCAGCGCGTTGCGGAGAAATCCGTCGGAAAGGTCTTTCGCTCGAATGTTTCCAGCTATGTCAGTATTGCCACGGCCCAGCCGGTGCGCGTCTTCGTCGGCGGCTACGTGAACCGGCCCGGCCTGTATAGCGGCACGTCCATGGCCAGCTTATTGTACTATCTCGACCTGGCCGGCGGGATAGACACGGAGCGGGGGTCCTTCCTGAATGTGCAGGTCAAGCGCGGCGAGGAGGTGCGCGCCACGGTCAATCTGTACGATTTTCTCCTCGCGGGACGCATGCCGCTCATCCAGCTTTCCGCGGGCGACGTCATTTTCGTCAATTCCCGCCAGAACACCGTCAAGGTCGGGGGCCTCGCGGAAAACAGCAAACGTTTTGAATTCACCGATACGGCCCGCACGGTCGCCGATCTCGCCCGGCTCGCGAAGCCCTTTGCCCAGGCGACGCACGTGCGGGTGGTGCGCAACTCCGGCAGCGTAAGAAATGTCGAGTATTACCCGCTCGATGCCGCATCGCGCGTGGCGATCCAGAACGGCGACGAAGTTGATTTCACGGCCGACAAGAAGGCCGGCACGATCACAGTGAGGGTCGAGGGCGAACATCTCAGCGCCCAGGAGTATGTGTTGCCGAACGGCGCCCGGTTCGGCGAGGTCATCAAGCAGGTCACGCTTTCCGAGCGTTCCGATGCGGTCAACGTTCAGTTGTTCCGTACGAGCGTGCGCGAGCGGCAAAAGGCCATGTTCGCCACCGCGCTGAAGAGCCTTGAATCCAGCGTGCTCACCGCCCGTTCAGCGACCAGCGACGAAGCGCGCCTGCGGAAGGAAGAAGCGGACCTCATCCTGAAATGGATCGACCGCGCGCGGGCGGTCACCCCGTCAGGCCAGGTCGTTATTGCCACGGTCGCCGGCCGCGACGAACTGCCGCTCGAAAACGGCGACGTGATCCGCATTCCCGCAAAGGACGGACTGGTGTTGATCAACGGCGAGGTCCTTTTTCCGACAACGATCGTGTTCAATGAGAAGATCGAAGTGGAAGGCTACATCGAGCGCTGCGGCGGCTTTACGCAGAACGCCAATACCTCACGGGTCGTTGTCGCCCATCGCGACGGCAGCTTTGACGAGGGCAGGGGACGCAGTTTCTTCGGGTCAAATGTGGTGCGCCCGGGCGACGAGATTCTCGTGCTTCCCAAGATCGATGTGAAAGCCGTGCAGATCGTGAAGGAACTAACGCAGATGCTCTTTCAAATCGCCATGACCGCGAAAGTGGTAGTGGGGTTGTAGTCAGGAGAATGAAGCTCGTTAGAAGCATATGAAGGCTTCTAACGTGATGGTGAGGGAGTCCGGACCGTGAAGCAGTACACAACGGGAAGGAGCAGCGTGGAACAAAATCTGACAAAAGAGTTGAAACGTTTTTTTGAAAAGCAGGTGGACCAGGTGCGCTTCGCCTATCTGTTCGGGTCAGCGGCGCGCGGCGATCAGACCGTTTTGAGCGATATCGATATCGCCGTGTATATTGCGAAAGAAACGACGGACGCCTTCGACGTAAAGCTCTCGCTCCACGCGGACCTGTGCAGGGCGTTAAAAAGAAACGATGTCGATGTGGTTGTCCTGAATACCGCAACCAACCTTATGCTTCTCGATGAGATCGTGAGAACGGGCGTTGTCCTGTACGACGGAGACCCCGACGCGAGAATGGATTTCGAGCTCAGGCTTCTTCATTGCTCGCTCGATTTCAAAACCCAGCGCCTGTCGGTCATGGGGGTGTAAATGGAACGTATTCTTCAGAAGATCGGCAGAATCCGGGAATATCTGGACCTGATACAGTCCATGAAAGATGAATGCGACAAGCGTTTTGTTGATGACCATCTCTATCGCGGCGCGCTGCTCCATTATCTCTATCTCATGACGGACACCTGCATTGCTCTGGCGGAAATGATCATAAAACAGAAAAAGCTGAGGATTCCGCAGTCCTATCAGGAAGCTTTCGACATTCTTGGAGAAAATGGGATTTTAGAACCGGCTTTTGCCTATGACTTCGCTAAAATTGCGGGCTTCAGGAATTTCCTCGCCCACGACTATGAAAAAATCGATGCGAAGGTCGTTTGTAAGAGCGTTTTATCCAAAGTAGGAGAGGTGAAGGTTTACCTGGAGCAGATTGAAAAAACACTAAACGGGCAAAGCTGAAAAGGCAGCCACCGGGGCTCAGGCTGAACGGCGCAGGTGGGTGACGAAATCAGAGTAGTGCAAAAGAGAGACGTGAAATAACTGCAGATGGAAAGTAATCATACAAGCTGTTTGCCAGATTGCCGCAATTGCGAAGAGCGTAATCGGGCCATGAAACATTTACAACAAGCAAAAGCATTGGAGGAGACTATATGTTCTCAGTAATTAGCAGTGCCGCTAATAATAATACCACGATGTATCTTGGCGATCCTATTGCTCATCGTGTCTTCGAAGCTCCTTCACGATCGGACCTTTTTCAACGCCCTGATTTTATTGACAGTGTTGTCGGGGAGCTGGAACATGCCATCATTGACGACGGCGTAAAACTGCTCTCCATGGATGTCTTCGATACGGTTCTGCTCAGGAATAACAACCATGAAATGAGGCGGTTCATGGAAATGGGGGCAAGGTTTGCATCTGCCGTTGAAGAAGAGATCGGGGTGTCCCTTACCGATATCGATTTTTTTGTGGCACGAATTATGGCTACAAAACTGTCATATCGGCTCTCCACACCGGTAAAAGGATGTCGCGAGGGCACGCTTGACGAAATTCACGAAGGAATGCTCGATATACTTGGCCTTCCACGCCATCTCGGAAGCAGAACGATTCTGGCTGAACTTGATTATGAATCCGAGGTGCTCGAGCTCAGTCCCTTAATAATGCCGATTCTTTCACTGGCCGCTACACATGGAGTGACAAGCGTATTGATCAGCGACATGTATATGGGCAAGGGCCACATTGAGGATTTACTGGAAAGAAAAATCCAAGGCGCCTTTAACGCCAAAGATATCTATTCGAGTGGTGATCACAAGATCAGCAAGCGCGCCGGCCTTCTTTATGAGCATGTGGCCAAGGAATATTCGCTCGCTCCATCAGAATGCCTGCATATTGGAGACAATCTGTATTCGGATTATGTGATGGCGAGAAGACAGGGATGGAAGTCCTTATTTATACCGGTAACGGATCAAGAGACTGGTCTTCTTGACCAGGACGAGTGCGACGTCAAACAAAAACTATTGTCGTGCGGGGTATATCTTGACCATCTGCTTTAGGCCCCCTGCTTCTGCACTGCTAAATATTTATTAAGATCGAATACGGAGTTAATTGACACCATGCCTTCACCCAAGCAAACGAATTTAGCGCAACAGGCATCTGAGCTTCTTGGCCCGATTATTGAACAATACCTGCGAGAACTGGACCAGCGGATCAGATACCTTGATGACGGAAACACAACCTTCTTGTTCCTTACCCGTGCGGGAGTCAGAATCCACCACGCTTACCAGATCTATCTAACGCGACTGGGCAGGCCTTTTCCGCACCGTGCCCACGTTTTTTTTGCTTCGCGACTGCTTATCTGCAAAGGTATAAGCCGACTCCAGCCAACCCTGGCGATTAATACGATTGGCCAGGAATTCTCAAGATCATCGCTCGCTGATACACTGCGAGCGATACATCCAGTACGATCTGAGAAAGACGCTGTTCGAGAGCCTGGCTCAAATATTCCAGCGCAGCCATTGCATGAGTTTGTTAACAGCGGCCACGCTGCGGCTGTTGAACTAAGGGCTTATCTTGACGACCAGTCGCGCTTGCTCACCAGTTATCTTGAACAGACAATTGACGGTTCAAAGCGCGTGGTCTTGATCGATTCCGGGTGGCAGGGTACGGCCCAAAAACTTCTGGCTACCGCCTTTCCAGACTTGGAGTGGATGGGTTTGTACTTCGGGTGGATGACGAAAAGTAATGAATGGGATTCATCTCGATGGGGAAGCGCAACTGGATTGGTCTTTGAGGGCTGCGCCTACGATCAGCAACAGCCTGCAACAGCCATTACACTTCACCGGCATCTGTTTGAATCATTGTTTGAAGTCAATGGACCCAGCCTGGAAGAGTTGGAGCTTGATCCGGCTACAGGCGGGATCGTGGCGCCAGGATGGGAACAAGTGGTCCATGAAACCTTTGATTCCCTCAGCGACCCCCTTTACGCAGGCGTTCTCGATTACCTGTCAAAAAGCAATCCCCGTCAGCTGGGAGAGTCCCTTGCGCGGTATCAGAAGCAAATTCGTGTTTTGGCCGACAAGCTGTTGTTCCCTAGTGAAGATGACGTGATGCTCCTCCAGGGCAAGGAGCGGTCAGCTGACTTCGGACGCGATCTGAAGGTCCCTCCCGTTATTTCCCCACAAAATCGCAAGCCAGGCGAGACCCCGGAGCAGCGAATAGCGCGTTCGCTGTGGCCAGAAGGTCAGATTGCGCTGGAGTATAAACCAGAAAAAGCACATCGCATTCAAAGGCAGCGCGTTCCAGAGTCTGATCCGCCTTTCGCCAGGAGCGGAACGGTTGACAAGCCGCGAGCGAAGCGTGGGAAGGTAGCGATCATCACGCGCACGAAAGATCGGCCAATCCTGCTTGAGCGCGCCGCACGAAGTGTTGCCAGCCAGACTTTCACCGACTTCGTTTGGGTGGTGGTTAACGACGGCGGTGATCTGGATGGCCTGTTTTATATTCTAAAGAACAGCGCAGTTCCATTACATAAGATTGTTCTTTGCAGCAATGAGAAATCGGTTGGTATGGAAGCTGCCTCAAACATCGGCATCAAAGCCTCATCATCTGAGTACATCGTCATTCATGATGATGATGATTCCTGGCAGCCAAATTTTTTACAAAAGACGGTTGACTTTCTGGAAAGCAAGAGCGGCAAGAAATATGGCGGAGTTATCACGCATTCAGTGTATATCTCAGAGGAAATTGCAGGAAATAAGGTCATTGAGTGGGGGCGTTGGCCATATCAGGATTGGGTGCAGCACATACAGTTGAGCGAGCTTATTGTTGAGAACTTTTTTCCGCCCATCGCCTTCCTCTTTCATCGCGCTATTTGTGAGAAAATTGGCTTATTCGATGAAAATCTTCCCGTCTTGGGGGATTGGGATTTCGCAATCCGATTTCTGATGCGTGCTGATATAGGGGTGCTGGTTGAACCGTTGGCGCATTATCATCATCGCGACCGGGGTAACTCGGGAACTTACTCTAACTCTGTAATCGGTGGCGTTTCCAAGCATATTGAATACAACGCGATACTCCGGAATAAATATATCCGTGGATCTGTCTCTAATCCTGAATGGGGCGCAGTCGCCGCACTGTTAGCGCAAGGCTACATCCATCGAGATCTTCGCAGCCGCCTGGGAAGTTTTGCGCATCAGCCAACGCATCAGCCAACGCAACAGACAGGAACCACTTCATTGAATGCGGACAATATGTTCGCTGCGGATCAACGCTGGTGTTTGATTCAGGTCATTAGACACGAACGCAGGGGCTTTCTCGGTATTGTCAAGGCTTTTCAGAATATCGCAGACGATGCAATGCTAACGAAACGCGTTGCTAAAACGCCCCTCGCACCGCCACCTGACTTCGACGATACTGCCTACCTTCAACGCTACATTGATGTTGCTCATCAAGTAAAGGAAGGCAGATTCGCCAGTGGTTTTGATCATTTTATTAAGTATGGTCGCGCAGAAGGCAGGCAGAGGCCATTTCCAAATCAGCAATTTTAAGCCTCGTATGCGTTTTTGAGAGAGAGGATAATTGTGAATAGTACTTATGTCGATAATCAGCAACTACAGGTAAAACAAGCCAACGACTTAGCCGCTAAGATTCGGTCGATTGCACAGCAGTGCAGGGAGTTGTCCGATCAGGAACTGCCCTCTGGTCCAATGATGAAGATTGTTGGAAGCAGTAGTAAGCAACATTTCATCGAGCAGATGGTGGTTTTCTTTCAAGAAATGTCTCAACGCTGCTACATCAGTGAAACCTCAAGTATTTTAGATATCGGCTGTGGATGTGGACGAATGGCGATACCATTTTCGTTGTTGCAATCAACAGGGAAATACTATGGGTTCGATGTTTGGGGCGAAGGGATTGAGTGGTGTCAGAAGAATATCTCATCAAAACGGCAAGATGCACACTTTTTCAAGGTGGAGGCCAAAAACAATTATTATTTTGACGAGCGCAGCAAAGAAGAAAATGCCTTTGATCTGCAGCCCGTTCCTTCGGATTCAATAGATGTGGCTTTTGCCATATCAGTGTTCAATCATTTAGTGAGAAAGGATTGCCAGTCTTATATCAAAGAAATAGCCAGAACTCTGAAAAAAAGTGGCGTAGCATATATCACCTGTTTCATCATTGATCGGTTTTTTAATGATTACGTTAGTACTACGGAAAATTATAAAGCTGTTTATAAAGAGGAGCCCGGTTGTTTCTATGGTTATAAAGGGCAAGATTTCTTTGCCGGTTACGCTTATTCCACATGGCGATCAATGCTTGAACAGGCTGGGCTAGATATCATTTCTTTTGAACCAGGCCGCTGGGTGAATAAACCTGGAGGGCGCATGTTCGAGGACACTTTTGTTGTTACCAAGAAAGGCACTAGTGACAGCAATATTTCCACGGAACATGCCCACCATGTTATTCATGAATTTTTCCCTGAGTTATGGGCTGAAACTGCGAATTATCTTGTAAATTTTTCTGCGAGTTGGCGTTACCTATATGTCGAAACCCCTAAGGTTGGGTGTTCGACGATCAAGCTTGCGCTTCAAAAAATGGAGTCGGGAAATGATGTAGTTTCGAAAGACAGTATCCATGACCGGGACTTGTCACCCCTCGCATCGCCACAAACTGATTTACCAGGCTTCTTGCTTGCACAGTATTCCCCTAATTATCTTCGATTCTCATTTGTGCGGAACCCATTCTCCCGTATTGTTTCATGTTATATAGATAAGTGTGTTAAGGGAACAGATAAAGAACGCCTAATGCCAAAACTCGGATTAAATTCTACAGATCACATTAGCCTTAAGGATTTCTTGCTGGCAATCCAGCGGCAACCCTATCGCGACATGGACATCCACTGGCTTCCCCAGGCTGTTATTCTGGATGGGCTGCGGAAACCAAGATACATTGGCCGTTTTGAGAATTTTAATTCGGATCTCAGGCGCGTCCTTAGTCTCATATCGGGTCATGCCGTCGAAGAAATAGAACGCCATGATCCACATGCCACAAAGGCCTCGGAACAGGTTCTTCAGCTAGTGGGGAGTGAAGAACGAAACCTAATCGTGGAAATCTACAAAAGGGATTTTATTGAGTATTGTTATTCCATGGACCCTCGTTTCGCGGTTTAAGTACTCAGATGGTTGAAAAAAATCTTACGCGGACATACACCGCCGATCCGTTTGTTTATAACAATCGATATCGTTGATACAGCAATTTACGTTGTCCGTCGTGCCCGGTAGGTAACGTGCCAGCAGGTTCGATGGCGCGAGGGATGTCGTCAAGAGGGTTCATCCCGGGCAGCTCCGTTCCGTTGCGGGTGTTCGCTTACCCTCCTAAACGCGGATTTTTGTTATCTTGTCAGCGGGTCCAGTTAATGGTGAGGTGTGATGATGTTTAATGTGCAAATTCCTCGTCTTGTAGTCTATAAGTCGGTTCTATTCGTATGGCTCCTGTTCTTTGTTTGCGGGGTATCATTCGCAGAGATTGAGGGTCCTAGAACTACCCCGGGAGTAAATCGCCCTGGGATTGCATGGCTGTACCCTGATACAGAATGGCAACGAACAGTTGACGCCATGTCGGCTAGTGGGGTCAAGTCACTTCGTATGATGTTGGTTACCCCTTATGAAAATAGCTACAAGGTCATCGCCTACTGCAACCAAAAAGGGATTGAAGTGTTGTTGATGGTCCCCCTTACCCTGGACGTATACTACACCTCTCCGGTTTTTAAACGCCCAGGTAACAAAAGCCTTTACACGGTGCCGGGATTTTCAGCGCTGAATCTCGTTAACTTTGAATCCAACTGGGGTGCGGTAATGGAGGCCTTGTCTTCGAGGCATTTACGAGTTAAGGGGATACAGATTGGCAATGAATTTAACTCTGCTGCATTCAACGGCGACCTGCCTTTAGTTAAGGGTGGGGCATTTTTAACAACTCAGAACTACGGTGAGTTTGCCTTCTGGACAGCTTTCGAGGCGGGAATGGGCAAACTGGTACAGGTGCTGCGTGTTGTTTCAACTTCGCTTGAAAAAAGTGAAAGTTTCAAAGATGTACCAGTTATTCTTGGCGGACTAGCACGACCAACTACTCATTGGATGCGAAATGTTGATGGCACTCTAGTCGAGCCCGACTTAGCACTCAAGGTGCTGCTTGGTCTTGGCGCCGATCGCTATATTGACGTTTATGCTATCCATTTGTATCCCATGGTTCTGTGCGATCAATTGATGAATCCCGAGCTCGCGATCCGGGAATACATTGATAAGCGGATGGCTTCGGTTGTTGCGGTTACGGGAACGGCGAAGGGATGGTGGATTACGGAATGGGGTTTTGCGACGCAAAACATAGGTTTATGTAAGAATGCCACCGAAGAGCGGACGCCGCTATTTCGCGCGTTTCAGGAGGCGGTCGGCAAGAGCCGTTGGGCGAATTTGCTGGGGCCATCATTCATTTATGATTGGGATGAAAGTAATAACTTTCGAATTTATAATAATGGCACGGTTCTTTGCACTGATAATATTTCCAAATTATGATGCTCGCTTCCAATTGCGTGATTTTGAAGTAATTGTTCGCCATGTGTAACATTTTGATAAAAGGGTCGAGCTATCTTGTGTACGGCACTTTCTCTTTATTGGTGCGAGAGGGAATGTAGTTTTGAAGCAATTGCTCAATACCATGTGTAGTACAGAGGGCAATGACATCTCAAGCGGTTGGATTCTTATTGAAGCCCAGTTCGAGCGCCGCATCAGGTATGACGGGGCGCGCCTGCGGGGGCAATACTCCTCATGCGCCGAAAAATCTTTTGAAATTATCCTTCCGGTGTTGCTGAATGGCCGTGTTCACGAACTGATTCGCCTTCCCGCCGAGATCTCAGGGCTGGTTTTGCAGTTGCCGGGAGGCGGGCAAACGGGAAAGTCGACTGCGAATATCCGGCGGGTCGGCTGGTTTGAGCGCACGTGGCGCATGGCGAATCGGGTGTTTAATTCGTTCACTCGCCTTTCCGCGCAGCAGCGGGTCGGGATTGGTCTTTCCCTCTGGAAGGCTATCTCTGACCTGCCCGACGCGTATCGCATTGTAAGTCAATTCCGCAGGAATTTGACATATGTTCAGTGGGTCGAAGGTTGTGACCGGCTGGACGATGAAGCTGTGCGTCGAATTCGCCGGCATATCGCGAGCTTTGCCCATCCCCCGCATTTTCATGTTTTGCTGACAGCGGACGGCGCGGAGCAAGCGGCTGTCCGGGCAACGCTGGATTCGCTCAAGCTCCAGCTATTCCGCAACTTCACCTGCGCTGTGCTGGATGCGGGTGGAAGCAGCGACACCGTCCTCGATGCTGATCTGGAGTTGAACGATGTGGGGTTGAACTCCTGTATTGTGAAGCGGCCGCATGTTACCGCGTGGCTGGACCGGTTGAACGGAACACTTGCTGCGCAGCGGGAGTGGGTGATGTTGCTGCGGCCCGGGGATGTGCTGTCGGCACACGCTTTGTACTGGTTTGCCTGTGAGTCGCTTGCGAAACCCGGGGCGGCGGTTTTGTATTCCGATGATGACGTGCTGGATGCGGAGGGGCGGCGAGGCCGGCCGAGGTTCAAGCCGGATTGGTCGCTGGCGCATGCGCGCTCTGCGAATTTTATGGGGGATGCTGCGGTGCTGCGCGGCAGCGAGGTTGCTGCGGCCGGCGGAGTGAGCCTCGATTGTTGCCGGCACGGGAGCTACGATTTGCTGCTGCGGGTGATTGACGCGGCGGGTGATGAAGGGGCTGACTCGGTTGCCCATATCCCTGCGGTGCTTTTGCATCTCAGGCATCCCGGCTATCTCTCGCGTGCGGAACAGGGACCGGACCACGAGCATGCAGGCAAGACGCAGTGGCACATAAAGGCGCTCCAGGCGCATTTGGCGCGTAACCGGGTCATGGGGGAAGTATCGGACGTGCTGCCGGGCTGCTGGCGGGTACGCTACCGTTTGCCGGAGGCGCCGCCGCTGGTGAGCATCATCGTGCCTACGCGTGATGAACTGGCGCTGACCCGGCAGTGCGTGGAAAGTGTATTGGCAAAAACCACGTATCCCCGGTTTGAACTTCTGGTCGTGGATAATCAGAGCGCCGATCCCGAAGCGCTGGCCTATCTTGCGCAAATCGCGGGACAGGACGGCATACGCGTGTTGCGCTATGACCGTTCGTTCAATTATTCAGCAATCAATAATTTCGCGGTGCGGGAGGCGCGGGGCGAGGTGATATGCCTGCTGAACAACGATACCGAAGTGATCTCGCCGGACTGGCTGGAGGAACTGGCCGGAAATCTGCTGCAGCCGCGGGTCGGGGTGGTGGGCGCGAAGCTCTATTTCCCCGACGGCCGGGTGCAGCATGCCGGGGATACGGTGGGGCCAGGCGGCTGCGCAAATCATCTGCATTCGTTCATCGAGCGGAATGACCCGGGCTACTGCAACCGGGCAATGGTGGCGCAAGAGCTTTCAGCGGTAACCGGGGCGTGTCTGATGGTCCGGAAAGCGCTGTATGAAGCACTGGGAGGGCTGGATGAGAAGCACCTGCCGGTGACATTCAATGACGTGGATTTTTGCCTGCGCGTGCGCGAGGCCGGCTACCGCGTGGTATGGACACCTCACGCGGAGCTGTATCACCACGAGTCCGTATCCCGGGGCAAGGACGCAAGCCCGGAAAAGGCGCGGCGGGCAAAGCGCGAGAAGGCATACATGCGCAAGCGCTGGAAGCGGGTCATGCGACACGACCCTTTTTATAATCTGAATTTGAGCTATGAACGGCCTGATTTTTCGCTGAGCAAAGCTCCCCTGGTGGTGAAACCGTGGCAGGCTTGATTGCAGAAAGCAAACGATGAGACAGCATAAACGGCTTCTGGTCATAGGCGGCTGCGGCTATATCGGTTCGCACATGGTGAAATGCCTGCTCGAGGCGGGGCACCGGGTGACGGCGCTGGACGATCTCTCCGCGGGGTTTCGGGACAGCCTGCTTGGCGGCGAGCTGGTCGTGGGCGATTGCGGCGACCGGGCGGCGCTCGACCGGCTGTTCTCCTCCGGGAAGCCGGACGGCGTGCTGCACTTCGCCTCGTTGATCCAGGTGGGCGAGTCCGTGATCGACCCCGCGAAGTATTATCAAAGCAACGTGGCAAAGACGCTGACGGTGCTCGAGGCCATGAAAGACCATGGCGTGGGGCCGCTCATTTTTTCCTCCACAGCCGCCATCTTCGGCGAGCCGGTGCGCCTTCCCCTCGACGAGGAGCATCCCGGCCGGCCGATCAATCCCTACGGCATGAGCAAGTTCATGGTCGAGGCGATGCTGCGGGATTTCGACCGGGCCTATGGTCTGCGCTCCGTGGCGCTGCGCTATTTCAACGCGTCCGGCGCCGATCCCGGGGCGCGCATCGGAGAGCGGCACGATCCGGAGACCCATCTGATACCCCTGGCGCTGCAGGCGACGCTGGGACGGCGGCCCGCGCTCAAGGTCTTCGGGCGCGATTACGATACGCCGGACGGCACCTGCATCCGCGACTATATTCATGTGGATGACCTGGCCGACGCCCATTTGCTGGCGCTTGAGTACCTGTGGCAGGGCGGCCGGTCCACGGCGTTCAATCTGGGCAACGGCGCGGGCTTCAGCGTGCAGCAGGTGCTCGATACCGCGGAGCGGGTGACCGGCCGGCCGGTCCCGGCACTGGATGCTCCCCGCAGGGAAGGCGACCCTGCCCGGTTAGTGGCGGACGCGGCTCTGGCGAAAGCGACGCTGGGCTGGAGACCGCGGTATGCGGACCTGGAAACCATCATGCGTCATGCGTGGCAGTGGGAGCAAAAGCGGCCGGGATGACCTGCGCTCTCGCTCGAATGTGCACCATTTAGTCATTCCCGAACGCTTTAATCGGGAATCCGGAGATTTTCAACGTCACTGGATCCCCGATAGGGTCATTCGGGGATGACGGATATTAGTTACCTGAATAGTTACAAACTGACAGGGATAGGGGCCGGTTCTTTATGGAAAAACATGATGCTGCTGTTGCTGTGAGCAATAGCTTATCCGGCGCGGCAAACCTGACCCCTCCGGGCCGAGCGGCCGAGCAGGTGGTCTATGTGGTCGAGGAGCGGTCCAATCCCTCGACGGATGTCTTCGTTATTCCCGCGGTCACCGCTGCCGGATGCCGGGTGGTGCGGTGCCGTTTCTCCGATCTGCCCGCCGCGGCCGAGCTGGCCGGGGCGATGCTGGTATTCGTGCGCTATGTGCCGCCCGCCTGGGCGAAGCTCGCGGAGGCGGTGCGGCCCGGTCTTCGTGGGCTGGCGTTTTTTATGGATGACGACGTGCTGGATATGCGGGCGTCAGCCGGGATGCCGTGGCGTTACCGTTTCAAACTGGCGCGGCTGGCTTCCTGGCGTTCCGGATGGCTGCGGCGGCAAAAAGCGGAACTCTGGGTCTCGACGCCCTACCTGATGCAAAAATACGCGAATTGGCGGCCCCGGCTCGTATTGCCCTCGCCCACGGAACATCCGACGGGTATGCGCCGGGTGTTCTATCACGGTTCCGCCTCCCATGCGGCGGAAATTATCTGGCTGCGCCCTGTTTTGGAGGAGGCCCTGCGCAGCGAAAAGCGCCTTGCTCTTGAAATTGTCGGCGGCCAGGATGTGTACAGCCTCTACCGCGGTCTTCCGCGCGTGATGGTGGTCCATCCGATGAGATGGCCTTCGTACCAGACTTTTCTGGCCATGCCGGGGCGTCATGTGGGGCTGGCCCCCCAGCTGGACGTGCCGTTCAACCGGGCGCGTTCGTACACCAAGTTTTTCGATATCACCCGGTGCGGCGCCGTGGGCATCTACTCGCCGAACAGCGCCTGTGCCGACCTGGTCAGCCACGGGGTCGACGGGATGGTGGTGCCGCTGGAGCAGCAGGCCTGGGTAGATGCCATTCTGCATCTGGCCCGGAATGAGCCTGTGTGCCGGACCCTGCTGGACAATGCCGAGCGCAAGGTGGCGGATCTGGCGGACCGGGGCTATACGCTTTTAAACGGACAGTAGCTTCAGAAACACAAAGAAGAACCTTTCAGGAAAAATGGAGAAGAATGGTGAAATGGGGATGAACTCTCGTTAAAAGGCGGTTACCCCCTTTTTCCCAACTTCTCCCTTTCTCCTCCAAGAGGTTCTCGATCATGGATTTAAGTTTGTAACTATTCAGGTCAAAAACAAGGCGTCTCCCGCAGAGTCGCAGAGGCGCAGGGAAACCGTTTTAAACCAGGGGAAATCAATTTTCAAGCTTTCGTTTGTTAAACAAGGCTTATATCCGTTGCCATCCCTGCGGCTCAGCGTCTCCGCGCGAAAAAGCTTTTTAACTTTAACTTATTGGAACCAAATACAAAACGAGCTGAATAGTTACTTAAGTTTTATGAAAAACAGATGAAAGATCGGCCATAACCGGAGAACCATATTAACTGAGGAGAACCATGGCACAGAAGAAAACACCCAATGTTATCTGGCACCACGCCACCGTGACCCGCGATCGCCGCGAGGCATTGAATGGCCACCGGAGCGTGATTCTCTGGTTCACCGGCCTTTCCGGCGCCGGCAAGTCATCGCTGGCCCATGCCGTCGAGGAGCAGCTGCACCAGCAGGGTTGCCGAACGTTTGTTTTCGACGGCGACAATGTGCGCCACGGGCTCTGTTCCGACCTGGGATTTTCCGCTGATGAGCGCGTCGAGAACATCCGCCGCGTGGGAGAGATGACCAAGCTGTTCCTGGAGGCGGGGGTCATCCCGCTTACCGCTTTTATTTCCCCGTTCCGCTCCGACCGCGCACGGGTCCGTTCCCTGGTGCCCCACGGAGAATTTATCGAGATCTATTGCCGCTGCTCGCTGGAAGTGTGCGAGAAGCGGGATGTCAAAGGGCTCTATAAACGCGCCCGGGCAGGGGAGATCAAGGATTTTACCGGCATTTCTTCTCCCTATGAAGAGCCGGAGACGCCGGAGCTGGTTCTGGATACCGACCTCATCTCCCTGGAGGAGTCCGTGGAGAGGGTCATGCAGATGCTGCGTGACCGCGGCATTATCGGAGGAGGGCGGTGATTACGACCGGGTCACTAAGTTACAACTCAAATTCCTGTCAAAATGGCAAGAATATTTTCACCGCGATGGTCACAGACCACGATGAGGCGCGAGGAGCGCGAGGACGTCAAAAAACGATCAAACAATCAAAGCTTATCAACATTCAACTTGCAATTCCCTGTAGCTTGCTACAGGGTCACCAAATAGGTTCCTCCACCTTGATGGGGGAGGTTAGGTGGGGGTGACGGCAGTTGCTGTATCACCCTCCCCTTGCCCCTCCCATCAAGGGAGGGGAAGATGTAGATACCACGCAGCTTGCTGCGTGGAGGTTCATTGCCGTTAAGATTTCCTCGCGACCTTCGCGCCTGGTTCCACGGTTTTTTTGTTCCGGCTTGTCCGGGTTAGGGGAATAGCAGTGAGCTTTCAGCCTGATACCAGAGCAGCGGTGGTGCTAGCCGCGTGGGCTGTGGCGCGGATCCCGGGACTTTCCGCGCTGCTGGACGCGCAGGTGGTGCGCGCCTTCCCGGCGCCGCGCTCCGGAGCTGCCACAGCGGTGCTGGCATGGGGCCGGAAGCCCAGCGCGGTCAGGGCGCAGAAGCTTGCCGCCCGGCTCGGATTGCCGCTGCTGCGGCTGGAAGACGGTTTCCTGCGTTCCCTGGGGTTGGGCGCTGATGAGCCGCCGCTTTCCCTTGTCGTTGACGACCTCGGCGTCTATTACGATGCTTCAGCGCCGTCCCGGCTGGAAGCGCTCATTGCCGCGCCGCATTCCGAGGAGCAGCAATTCCGCGCGTTGCGGTTGACGACGGCATGGAGATCGGCGCGGGTTTCAAAGTACAATCATGCGCGGGAGTTGAGCATGGCGGAGGGAACTCCTTCCTATGTGCTGGTGGCCGACCAGACCCGGGGAGATGCTTCGATACGCTATGGCCTTGCGGACGCGGCTTGCTTTCAGCGGATGCTGCAGGCCGCTCTGGAGGAGAACCCGAACAGCACGGTGCTGTTAAAGGTGCATCCCGAGGTGCTGGCCGGGCGCAAACAGGGCCACTTTGATCTTCGGGCGGTTGCACGGAATAAGCGTGTGCAGGTGCTGGGCCAGGATGTGCATCCCGCCGGCCTGCTTGAGCATGCCCGGGCCGTGTATGTCGTATCGTCTCAAATGGGCTTCGAAGGCCTCCTGTGGGGAAAGCGGGTGCGTACCTTCGGGATGCCCTTTTATGCGGGGTGGGGGCTGACGCAGGACGACCTGCCTACGCCGGAACGGCGCAAAGGGGCGCGGCTCGGCGATCTGGTCCATGCCGCGCTGGTGGAGTATCCAAGGTATCTTGACCCGGAGACGGGCAGGCGCTGCGAAGTGGAGCGGGTGGTCGAGTGGATGGCGCTGCAGCGCCGGATGCGGGGCCGCTTTCCCCTCCGCATATATGCCCAGGGTTTTTCGCTTTGGAAGAAGCCGATCGTCCGGGCGTTTTTCCAGGGGAGTGCGGTAACGTTCGTCAGGAACATCCGGCGGGTCCCCGCAAACTCAACCGTGGTGGTATGGGGCAGAACAGGGGACCATCATCCTCGCCGGAAAGCGCTCGCGGAGAACGGCGGGACCACCCTGGTCCGGCTGGAAGACGGATTTCTGCGTTCCGTTGGGCTGGGAACGGACCTGGTCCGGCCCCTTTCCTGGATAGCGGACCGGCGCGGGATGTATTTCGATGCGACCGGTCCATCCGACCTCGAGCATATCCTGCAGACGGGCAGGTTCGGCATTGCCGTGACCGAGCGCGCAAAAGCCCTGCGCGAACGCATTGTCGCCTTGCGGGTAACCAAGTATAACGTGGGCACGGCAACCTGGCAGCGACGCGCTGCCGGGCAGCGGGTGATCCTGGTGCCCGGCCAGGTCGAAACGGATGCCTCGATCCGTTTCGGTGCATCGGAGATCGCCACCAATCAGGGATTACTGCGCGCGGTGCGGGAGGCCAATCCCGGCGCCCATGTGCTCTACAAGCCGCACCCCGATGTCGTGGCAGGCCTGCGGCGCAAGGGGGTCGGCGAAGAGGAGGTGGGCCGCTGGTGCGACGAGATCGTGACTGATGTGGCCATGGGCGCGCTGCTTGACTCGGTGGATGAAGTGCATGTGCTGACCTCGCTGGCGGGTTTCGAGGCCCTGCTGCGTGCAAAACGCGTGGTGACCTATGGAAAGCCTTTTTATGCCGGCTGGGGATTGACGCACGACATGCTCTCGCTGGAACGAAGGACGAGGCGGCTGTCCCTGGACGAACTGGTGGCGGGGGTGCTGGTCGAGTATCCCGCGTATGTCAGCCGGACAACAGGACGCTTCACCTCCCCGGAGCGTGCGCTCGATGAGTTGCTGGTCTGGCGCGGGAAGGGTGCTACAGGGCTGCCCTGGTGGCGCAAAGGTTTACGCGTCGTGCTGCGCTGGGGAGAGCGCTGGCGCTGAAGTGAAGCATATATCAGGAAAAAATCCGCCGTTATCCGACTCTTATCCGATTTGATCAGTGTCAAAGGATGTTTTTAGTAAGTTACAACTCAAATTCCTCTCAAATGGCAAGAATATTTTCACCGCGAAGCGCGAGGAGCGCGAGGACGTCAAAAAACAATCAAAGCTTATCAACATTCAATGCCGTTAAGATTTCCTCGCGACCTTCGCGCCTTCGCGGTTCCACGGTTTTTTTCTTCCGGCTTGTCCGGGTTAGGTTTATTAATTTAATTCGTGTACATTCGCGGAATTCGCGGCTACCGCTTTTTTGACATGATGCATTGAACAGGATCCGGCTTGCACGCACTACCCTTAAAATACCCCATGCAGGGTATGTACTTTTTTGCGCAGCGGGATTATACTACACGCCCTATGGACTTCAGGGTGATGAATAGTACCGCAACGAGCCCATGGAATGCCGTAAGATAAGTGATGCCGGTCACAGACTCGGCGACAGGCGGCATCGTACACTGTAGGGGGATGGCTTTCGGGTCCCTGAAACCGCCGGATGACAGAGGTGGCAAAGCAATTCCAGGAGAGACAGCTCGGGCCATCGGTCGAGGAGTATGGCGGGAAGGGATTCAGGGTGTATCTGCGGAAAGCCGGACGAACGGCGAAGTGTTTGCATGAGAATGCGGCGACCATGGTGAAAAACGCGTTGCCGGCGCTTGCCATTGCGCTCCTCGGCATCCTGGGTCCGGCGCTTGCCGGCGGGCCGGCGGAAGCGGCCGCGCCGCAGGCGTCGGCGGTCACCCTTTATCAGGGACAGGGAGTGGACGCCAACCTGTTGACGCTGCTTCCTGATTTATTCAGCGGCGAATTGCGATTCGAGAAGACCTATTTTACCGCGGTAGGATATTATCGCCCGCTTGAAACACCCCGGATGCTTCAGTCGGTGTTTGACTTCCTGCATGTTCCTGAAACGGACACGGGACTCGAACTGATCGCGGCCAGGCACTACGGCCTGCAGCACAACGGGGAGGTCGATGCGGCCTACCTGCTTCGCTTTTCCGGGCTGCAGCTGTCTTCCGTCATTGTCCGGTTCGGCATGGGTTTCGGTTTGTCCTACGCTCTGGGCAGACCGAGCTACGAGGACGGGTCCGTTGAAAATCCCGGTAAGCGATACCGGTTCCAGTACTACGGAGCATACGAGCTGGAGTGGGGGCTTGCGTCGGCCCCGCGCATCAGCCTGGTGACCAGGATTCATCACCGTTCCGGCATCTACGGCGTCATCGCGCCGCCACGCGTTGGATCGAACTTTCTGACGCTTGGCCTGCGCTACAGCTATTAAGCGCGCAAAGCAACAGGTTGCACCGGTTCTCAGTGAAATGGAGCGGAAACATGGTTAAATACGGTATCCACGAATTTAACGGCAAGCGGGTGCTGCTTTTACAGGGTCCGGTGGGGCCGTTTTTTCGCCGCTTGTCCAAGGACCTTTCCCTGGCCGGCGCGCGGGTATTCAAGGTGAATTTTAACGCCGGCGATTGGTTCTTCTACCCCTCGGGTGCGGTCGCCTTCCGCGGACGGATCGAGGAGTGGCCGAAGTATTTCGAAGACCTGCTCGGCCGCCTGAATATCGACGTGGTGCTGCTCTTTGGCGATTGCCGCCCGATACATCGCCGTGCCATTGAGATCTGCAAGCGGTGGGGGCTGGAAATCGGCGTTTTCGAGGAAGGCTATATCAGGCCGAATTATGTGACCTTCGAGCGTTTTGGCGTCAACGGCCATTCAAGGATCGACCGCAATCCCGCGTTCTACCTGCAGGGCCCGAAACAGACGGCCGAGCCCCCCATGCCGGTCGGCAATACCTACTGGTACTCAGTGCTGTGGGTGTGCTTCTATTACCTTTCCGCCGTTCTGCTCAAACCGCTGTCCCCGCACTATGTGCACCACCGTCCTCTTTCCGTGTCGGAGGTAGGGCGCTGGCTGCGCTCCATCTGGCGCAAGTCGTATTTTGCGCTGAAAGAGCGCGGGTTGGCAGACCGTTTCACCGGCGCGCTCTCGAAGCGCTTCTTCCTGGTGCCGCTCCAGGTGCATAATGATGCGCAGATCCACAGCCATTCGCATTTCGATTCTGTTGCGCAGTTCATCAATCACGTGGTCTCGTCATTTGCCGCCCATGCGCCGCGACACACCGTGCTCGTCATTAAGCACCACCCCATGGACCGGGCGTATTTCGATTATACGCGGCTCATCAGGGAGCTTGTCGCCAAGCATGCTCTCGAGGGCAGGTGTTTCTATATTCACGACCTGCGCCTGCCTCCGCTGCTGAAGCATACCTGCGGGGTGGTGGTGGTGAACAGCACCGTGGGGTTGTCCGCGCTGTATCATGGAGCGCCGGTCAAGGTGTGCGGCAAGGCAATCTACGATATCAAGGGGCTGACCTTCCAGGGCCCCCTCGCGCAATTCTGGCGCAGGGCGAACCAGTCTTTCCCGAACACAGACTTGTATGAGCGTTATATTCACTATCTGGTCGAGCACACCCAGGTGAACGGAAGTTTTTACCGGAGGCTCCCTATTTCTCTCATGGCCACAGGCCTGCGCTGGACGAAGAGCAACTTCCCGGGCTCGTCCGGCGGTTCACGGGCGGCGCAGGACAATACGCAGCTCCGCGGCTAATGCCGACCCTGTGGGCCGTTGCCCCGCTGCGACGGCGTGCATCACGTTGTTTCGCAGGGCGGAATGAGCTCCTGGAGCGCTTTCAGCTTCGCCGGAGTGAGCGCGGTTTTTATCCTATAGCCGGTTTTTGCATGAGCATCCTTCCTCTTCATGAGCAGCCATTCCTTCCCGGTACCGTCGGCCAGGCCTTTCATCCGGGCGAGGGTAAAGGCCCCCTTTAATGTCCCCCCGGAGAGTTCAAAGGTCAGTTTACCTTCCCGCAGCGCATCTTCAGGGCTGGTTGTCCCGATCGGCACGAATTCACCGGCGTCCCATATTACGACCGGTCCGGCCCCGTAACCGCCTGCGGGAATGATCCCTTCATACTCAGCGTAGGCCAGCACGTGGTCGGGCACCATGATCGCGAGGCGCTTGTCCGCCGGGTCGAGCGACGGCCCTTTCGGCACTGCCCAGGACTTGAGCACCCCGCCGATTTCCAGACGAAAGTCGTAGTGAAGCCGTTTGGCCTTATGTTCCTGAACAACGAACCGACGCCGATCTGTGGTCATGACGGAGCTCCTGTTTTCGGTGCTCATTGCATGCTATATTTATTCTATCGTATAATTAGCTTCTCTCACAGAGGTCATTATGACAGCGGAAGGGACAAGAGATTTCGATAAAGAGGCGGCTGCCTGGGACGAGAAGGCGTTCAGCTGGGGACGGGAAACAACGTGTCCTGCACCATGCGCAAGGTCTCGCGGGGCGAGGCCGGCTTGAACAGGAAAAGGTCCGTCTCGTCGAGCACGCCTTTTTGGCGGATCACATCGGCGGGATACCCGCTGGTGAAGATCACTTTGACCTCGGGCTTGATCTTCCTGATCTCTTCACTAGCCTGCTTGCCGTTCTTTCGGGGCATGATAACGTCCAGCAGCAAGAGCTGGATCATGTCCTGATGGCTGGTGAACTGCCGGACGGCATCTTCTCCATCCATGGCTTCTATAACAGTGTAGCCGAAATTTTCCAGGACCGTCCGGGTCAACTGCCGAACATCCGCATCATCCTCCGCAACAAGGATCACGGCCGAACCGCTCCTGGGTTCATGGTGCGTCAGTTTGGCCGGTTCCTCAACAGCGGCGCCAAGCATCGGGAAGTACAGTTTGAAGGTCGTTCCTCATTCACTTCGCTGTACACGTTGATGAAACCGTTGTGCTGCTTGATGATGCCGTAGACGATGGCCAGGCCGAGGCCGGTCCCCTTGCCGACCTCCTTGGTCGTAAAGAAGGGATCGAAAATCCGGGTCTGTGTTTCCCGGTCCATGCCCTGCCCCGTGTCCGAGACCGAGAGCAGGACATAGGGCCCCACCTTCCCGTACCCGTGGGTCCTGATGAAACTCTCGTCGATCGCGATGCTCTCGGTGGCGACCGACAGCACGCCCGCCGCGCGGCATGGCGTCCCGGGCATTGGTGACGAGGTTCATCAGCACCTGCTCGATCTGTCCGGCATCGGCCTGCATGCCCAGTCCCGTCGGGTGCAGCTGGAGCCTGATCTCGATGTCCTCGCCGATCAGCATGCCCAGGAGCTTGTTGACCCGCCCGACGATGGCGTTCAGGTCTACAGGCTTCAGCACGGTGTTCTGTTTCCTGCTGAACGCAAGGAGCCGCTGGGTCAGGTTCGCCGCCCGCTCGGTCGATGCGAGGATCTGGTCCACATTGGACCGCAGCGGGCTTGCCGGATCGATCCTCATCTGGAGCAGGCTGCCGTATCCGATGATGGCCGTCAGAATATTGTTGAAATCGTGGGCAACGCCCCCGGCCAGCGTCCCGATGGCCTCCATCTTCTGGGAATGGCGGAGCTGTTCCTCAAGCCGTTTTCGCTCTGAAATATCGTTGTGGACCTCGATGGCGGAAACGACCTTGCCGAGGGAGTCGCGCATGGGATAGGCCTTGATCTCCATGTAGATGGGATTTCCCCTGCTGTCGAAGTGCATGTGGGTCGCCGTATGAACTTCGCCGGTCCTGAAGACCTCCCGGACCGCGCAGGCCTCGCCTTCTTCGAAGCAGGGCCGGTTCGTGTGATGGGAGACCTCGAAGCAGTGTTTGCCGACGACCTCCCGTGCGGTCAGTTTGACCGCTGCGCAGAAGGCCTTGTTCGCGAGCGCGATGCGGTAGTCAGGGGTCACGACAGTGAAGCCCTCGTCCACGCTCTCGAGGATGTCCTTGTTGAACTCTTCGACGGAACGCCGCCCGGTTATGTTCGAGAAGATGCAGCGGAGCGCCACAGGCTTCCCCTGCTGCAGCCGGCAGCTGACACTTCCCTCAACAATGACGGTATGCCCGTCCCTGGCCACGAATCCGGCCTCGATGCGTCCGATATCTTCGCCCGATCGCGCTTTCTCGAACGCAGCAGTGCACTGCCTTTCGTAATCCGGGTGGATGACCATTGCCAGGGTGAGGCCGGGGACCTCCTCTTTTGCGTAGCCCAGCGTCCTGAGCCAGGCACGGTTGACGTACAAAAACCGGCCGTCCATGTCCACGCTCAGGACCAGGTCATTGGCATTTTCGAACAGGTCCCGGTATTGCTCCTCCGCCGCCAGGAAGCGTTCTTCCGAACGCCTGGTCCGGGCAAGGAGCCGGGCGCAGTATGCGCCGAAGAGGATGAACGCCGCCAGGAGCCACGAATGGACCAGGAAGTTTACGGAAAAAGGAGTGTGCAGCTCCTTCAGAAAACCGGAAGACTGGTCAACGACAGCATGCAGGTTAACTTCCACGATCCACGCCAGAAGACCGAGTACGACGCCAGTCAGCAGCAGCTTCCATGAGTTGTTCCGGTTAGATTCTCGATCATCCACAGGTGCACCGCCGTTATAGAAATGAGTGGACCAAGCCATGGTCATGAGTGAGCGTTTCTTACACAGTATATCATTTAATTGCACAAAAAGTCATGTACGTTTTCTTTTTTGTCCTGGCGCTGGTCCCCGCCTGAATAATCATGGAATCGGTCAAGAGAAATGTTATAATACCGCATGCTTTTCAGGCCAGAAGACATTATAAGCAACTTCCCGGTCCCCGGCGCGCTCGCGACGATCGAAAAATTCGGCTCCGGACTGATCAACGATACCTACCTCTGTACGTTCCGGGAAAACGATGCGACCCGCAAGTATGTGCTCCAGCGCATCAATGCCTCGGTTTTCAACCGCCCGGCCGACGTGATGGAGAACGTAGAGATCGTGACGCGGCATATCGCGGCCAGGCTGCGTGCAGAGGGGATGGTTGATCCTTATGCCGTCACTCCGGCGCTGATCCACGCATGGAGCGGCAGTTCTCACCATGTTGATGGCTCCGGCAGCTGCTGGCGGGTATTTCATTTTATTGAGGACGGGGTCGTGCACGACGTGATTCATGGACAGTCAATCATGCCTATGAGGTGGGTCGCGGCCTGGGCAGGTTCCAGGCGCTCGTCTCGGACCTGGCGCCGGAAAAACTGCACGATACGCTGCCGGGATTCCACCATACGGACCGCTATCTCGCGGAATACGATGCAGCGTTGCAGGCGGACATCATGGGCAGGGCCGCGGAGTCCTCCGCGGAGACGGCATTCGTATCGCAACGAAGGATGCTGGCGCCCCTGCTGACGGACCTCATGGGGTCCGGCCAGCTGCCGCTGCGTGTTGTGCACAATGACCCGAAGGTGAATAATTTCATGGTCCACTCGGCCACCGGAAGGGCCCTCTGCATGCTTGACCTGGATACGGTGAAGCCCGGGATCGTGCATTTTGATTTCGGCGATTGCGCGCGCTCCTCGGCAAATCCGGCAGGCGAAGACGCGGACCCGGCCAAGGTGACGTTCGACCTGCAGTTGTTCAAAGCAGTGGCGCGCGGGTATCTGAGCGAAGCAGGTTCGTTCCTTACGAAGAAAGAGCTGGAGATGCTGCCCGCATCAGTGAAGGTCATAACGTTCGAGCTTGGGCTCCGTTTTCTTGCGGACTATCTTCGGGGCGATACCTATTTCAGGACCACCCACCCCTTGCATAACCTCAGGCGCGCCCGCGTGCAGTTCAAACTGCTTGAGAGCATCGAGGCCGCTGACCTGCATTCCATGCTATAATCTATTCTATCTCGCCTTAAAATACATGGTTCAAGGGGGTTGGATATGAAACTACTGAGACTTTTTGCTCTGGTCCTCGTTTCCACTCTGTTGCTGTCGGGCTGTTTCTATGCGCATGTGCTGACCCCGCTGGATACCAATGCCGACAAGACCGTCCTCGGCCAGAAGATGGGAAAGGCCATGTCCCAGTCGGTCTTGTGGGCAGCGGCATGGGGGGATGCGGGAACAGCCGCTGCAGCTAAGAACGGCGGCATCACGACCGTGAACCACATGGACAGGGAGTTCTATAGTGTCTTTTTCGGCATTTACACGGAAACAACGACAATCGTGTATGGCGATTAGGAGGTGTCCATGAAACCAGTCAGGACAGTATTCATGGCGTTTGCGTTCGCCTTGCTTTTCTCGGGCTGTGTGTATGTTCATACGGTCCAGCCGCTGACGCTTAACATGGACCGTACGCCCGTTGCTGCTGTGGAAAAATCGGGCAGTCTGAAGCTGATCACCTTCCCGCCGCTGAGCGGCTCCTATCAGCTTGTTGCCTGGGACAGCGCTGCCATCGGAGACATCGCCAAAAAGCAGGGGATGCAGGAAGTGTACTTCGCCGATCTTGAAACGCTCAGCATCCTCCGTATTTGGAACCAGTACACGGTCCACGTTTACGGGAAGTAGGCGGTTGTAACATGGAGAATTGGATGTGCGGGGGGGCGCTGCGAGCCCCCTTTTTTCGAGCGTCCGCTTACAGACAGGAACCGCTTTTTTGCACTTCTTCCTTTACCTTCCCTGTTATAGTGTGTTAATATACCATTCCGTGACGCCTATTAAACCTACCATCATTCCTCGCAAGGAACACAGTGTCTCCCGCAAGTGGATCAGCCCCAACGCAGTCCGCGTGCTGTACAAACTGAAGGAGCACGGATACTACGCCTATCTTGTGGGCGGCGGGGTGCGCGACCTGCTGCTCGGCCGCGAGCCCAAGGACTTCGATATCGCCACGGACGCCACGCCCAATGAGGTCAAAAAGGTCTTTCGCAACTGCCGGCTCATCGGCCGCAGGTTCCGCCTTGCCCATATCCATTTCCATGACGATATCGTTGAGGTCGCGACCTTCCGGTCCATGGTGTCCGATGAACCCGAGGTCATTGAAGCGGCTCCGGTGAACGGGCAGGCAATGGATCTTCCCGGGCCGGAATGGCCTGCTCAAGAAGTGGCGGTGCTGCCGGTCGTGGATGTCGCCTCCGCTGCCCGGGAGACAAAGCCCAAACCGCCGCGCATGCTCAAGACCGAAGGCGGCATGATCCTTCGCGACAATGTTTTCGGCACGCCCGAGGAGGACGCGCTCCGGCGGGATTTCACCGTGAACGCGCTGTTTTACAGCATCGCCGATTACTCGGTCATCGACTACGTGGGCGGCATGCAGGACCTCAGGAGCGGGCTCATCCGGATCATCGGCGATCCCGTGGTCCGGTTCACCGAGGACCCGGTGCGCATGGTGCGCGCCGTCCGGTTTGCGGCGCTGCTCGGGTTCGAGATCGAAGCAAAAACCTACCAGGCCCTGCTCGAACTCAAGGACCAGGTTGCCCTGGCATCTCCTGCCCGCATGTACGAGGAAGTGCTGAAGCTCTTCCTGCTCGGCGAGGGAGAGAAGACCTATCAGCTGCTGCGCAAGACCGGATTGTTCGGCGTGATCTTCCCGCAGCTCGAACGATGGGTGGACACGGAGCAGGACGGATTCCCGCATATCTGGATCGGCAAGGCGCTGGAGTGGGTGGATGCCTGTATCCAGGCCGGCAGGCAGGTGCCGCCCCATATCCTTTTCGGACTCATGTTCGGGCAGTATATCGAAGAAAAAGCCGCGCAGTACCGTTCCGTCGGGGGCCAATGCGCTCGATGCCATGACCAGGCAGTGTCCGAGGTCATTGTCGATCAGGCCCAGCGGGTCCAGATCCCGAAAAAGATCGGGCTTGACCATGCGCGACATGTACTGGAACCAGCAGCGGTTCGAGAAGCGGGAAGGCAAGCACCCGCGCTATTTCCTGCGCAGGCCCGGATTTGCCGACGCCTTCGAATACCTGCGCTTCACGAGCGAGACCACGGGCGAGAAAAAAGAGCTCCGCGCCTGGTGGAAGGAGTTCATCAAGGCCCACCCGCTTGCGCCGGGCGAGGAAAAGGAAATACAGAAGATCGTCGAGAAAAAAGCGCAGCCAAAGCGGCGCAGGCGGAGACGGGGCGGCAGAGGCAGGCAGGTCGGCCAGGCCCCGAAGCCCGAGAAGCACAGCTAAAGGATTTCACCGCGAGGGGCGCGAGGCGCGAAGGAAACCTAAAAAGATCCTCTTGCTGGTTCAATCTTGCAGATTGAACCAAAGCGTTAACCTAAGGTCCAGGCTGCAAGCCTGAACCAGCCAAAGGCGAAGCCGGGGCGGAAATTCCGCAATCCGCAATCCGCAATCGTAAATCATATGTCCCGACCCCCTCGGTTTTTCATAGCCCCCTCCCAGGTCTCCGGCTCCCGGATCAGTGTCACGGACGAAGACGTGCGCCATATCGCCGCAGTGCTGCGCATGAAGACCGGCGATGCGCTCCTGCTGTGCGATGGACAAGGCGCTGAGTATCAGGTGACTATCGCCCATATCAGCAAGACCGAGATCGTCACCGATATCGTTAGCCAGTCGAAGCGCGAGATCGTTTCTCCCCGCATCACGCTCGGCCAGGGACTGCCAAAGTCCGATAAGATGGACTGGATCGTGCAGAAGGTCACGGAGCTCGGGGTGACGGATATCGTCCCCCTGGTGACGGAGCGGACGATCGTGAAGATCAGGGACGAAGAGAAACGCATCAGCCGGTGGCAGAAAATAGCCAGGGAAGCCGCCATGCAGAGCAATCGGCCCGATATCCCGCAGATCGGTGCTGTTATTACGTTTAAGGGATTTCTCAAAACCCTGAACCCCGAACCTGGAACCCTGCTTCTTATCCCTTGGGAAGAGGGAACAGAGCCCATCAAAGATGTTCTCCAGAAGAACAGGGAGATAAAGAAGGTCATCGTTCTCGTCGGGCCCGAAGGCGGGTTCTCCTCTGTTGAAGCGTCATTGGCGAGGGAGAAGGGTTTCCATGCCGTGAGCCTCGGGCCGAACATCCTTCGCACCGAGACTGCGGCCATTGCAGTGCTCAGCATGATCGGTTACGAATTCCGGTAACTCGCCCCTCCGGTGCATCCGCCCGAAGAGTTTTCTTCTGGTTCTCTGCCCTCCTGATGATCCGGGAGGAGGTATTTTCCTTGACACAAAAACAGCTGAGATGTTAATATCACCCTCTACGAAAGGCGGGGTTTTTCATGAAATTGGCGATCGGCTGCGACCACGGCGGCTTTGAACTGAAGGAAGAAATCCTCAAATATATCAAGACCGTTAAGAATGTCGAGGTTTCGGACTTCGGTGTGGCAAACAAGGATTCCGTTGACTATCCGGACTACGGGGCCAAGGTGTCTGAGGCCGTGTCCCGGGGCACGATGGACCGCGGCATCCTGATCTGCGGCACGGGCATCGGCATGTCGATCGTGGCGAACCGGTTCCCGAAGGTGCGCGCCGCGCTCTGCCACGACCATTTCACGGCCCAGATGAGCCGCGAGCACAATGATGCCAACATCCTGGTCATGGGCGAGCGCGTTATCGGCAAAGGCGTCGCTCTTGAGATCGTGAAGACCTGGCTGGAAACGGAATTCGCCGGAGGCAGGCATCAGTTGCGGCTGAATAAAATAACGAACATCGAAAAGACCGTCACCGTGAAATAACGCAAGATGATGGAATTGAGTAAATTATAAGCGCCGTTTTTGCGAGCTAGCGAAGCAATCTCGCAGTATCAGCACGGATAAAATCGAGATTGCCGCGTCGCTCTGCTCCTCGCAATGACGGCAAAGGGAATTTTTCCTAAACCATCAAGATTCTTTACTACAAAGGAACGAATCATGTCAGAACTCAAAGCTGCGGATATCGATGTGTACAACGCGATCAAGGGAGAGGAAGAACGCGAGCTTTCCAAGATCGTTCTTATTGCTTCCGAGAATTATGTGAGCCAGGCCGTGCTCGAAGCGCAGGGCTCGGTCTTCACGAACAAATATGCGGAAGGGTATCCCAACCGCCGCTACTACGGCGGGTGCGAGTTTGCCGATGTCGTGGAGACGCTGGCGATCGAGCGGGCCAGGCAGATCTTCGGCTGCGAACACGTAAATGTGCAGCCCCATTCCGGGTCCACGGCGAACATGGCCGTGTACTTCAGCGTGCTCAAACCCGGCGATACGATCCTCGGCATGGCGCTGCCCCATGGCGGGCATCTGACGCACGGCGCGTCGGTCAGTTTCTCCGGCCAGCTCTACAAGTCCTTCTCCTACGGGGTGGACAAAAAAACCGAGCTGCTCGACTACGATGAAGTGGAGCGGCTCGCAGTCGAGCATAAGCCGAAGATGATCGTGGCCGGCTACAGCGCCTATTCCCGCATCCTCGATTTCGCGCGGTTCCGGAAGATCGCGGACAAGGTCGGCGCCCTGCTCATGGTCGACATCGCCCACATCGCCGGTCTCATCGCGGCGGGCGTGCACCCGAGCCCGGTGCCCTATGCGGATTTCGTTACGACCACGACGCACAAAACGCTGCGCGGCCCGCGCGGCGGCATGATCATGTGCAAAGAGCAGTTCGGCAAGGCCGTGGACAAGGTCATCTTCCCGGGCATCCAGGGCGGCCCGCTGGTGCATGTGATCGCGGCCAAGGCGGTCTCGTTCAAGGAAGCGCTCCAGCCGGAGTTCAAGGACTATCAGCGCCAGGTCGTGAAGAACGCCCAGGCGCTTTCCAAGGTGCTCGTGGCGGACGGCTTCCGCATCGTCTCGGGCGGCACGGACAACCACCTGATGCTCGTGGACCTCACGCCCAAGGGCATCACGGGCAACGAGGCCGAGAAGGCGCTCGATGCGGCGGGCATCACGTGCAACAAGAACAGCATCCCCTATGACCAGAAACCGCCGGTCGTGACCAGCGGCATCCGCCTCGGCACGCCGATCGTGACCACGCGCGGCATGCGCGAGCCGGAAATGAAGATCATCGGCGACCTTATCTGCGAAGTGCTGGCCAACGGCAAGTCGCCCGAGAAGCTCGAAGCGATCAAGGCGCGGACCAGGCGTTCTGCAGCAAGTTCCCGCTGTTCGCGATGGAAACGAGAGTTCCCGAACAGTGTTCCAACGTGGACGTTGCGGAACAGAAGCGCAAACGTCGCATCTTAAGCATATCTGAGCTGCCACCTCGCTGGGACGAATATTTCATGGAGATCGCGCACCTGGTAAAGAGGCGCGCGACCTGCCTGCGCCGCCAGGTCGGGGCTGTTCTCGTCAAGGACAAGAACATCCTCGCCACCGGGTACAACGGCACGCCGTCGGGCATCGAGCATTGTCTTGACCGCGGCTGTCTGCGCGAGCAGATGGGCATCCCTTCGGGAGAGCGCCATGAGATCTGCCGGGGGCTCCATGCGGAGCAGAACGCCATCATCCAGGCGGCCAAACACGGAACGAACATCGACGGCGCGACGCTCTACTGCACGAACCAGCCCTGCGGCATTTGCGCAAAAATGATCATTAACTCCGGCGTCAAGCACATCATCTTCGAGGACGGCTATCCCGATGCGCTGGCTGCGGAGATGCTGAAGGAATCGGGCATTAAGATAACGCAGTATGTGAAAGAAAGAAGAAAATCGAAATTAAGAAGGTAGAGATTGCGAAAGAATTATGAGACGCTGAACTTCCCGGCTTCACATTTTGAACGTTCCTTACGTTCTTAACCTCTTGACACTCACTCTTCAAACATGGACTAATCTTATGCGCTGCCCCTATTGCACCAGCCTTGACAATAAAGTGGTGGACTCCCGGATGGGGAAGGAAGGCGAATCCATCCGCCGGAGACGGGAATGCCTCAAGTGCGAGGGGCGGTTCACGACCTATGAACGGGTCGAGGAAATGCTGCCGCTGGTCATTAAAAAAGATTCCCGGCGCGAGCCCTTTGACCGGATGAAGATCCTGAACGGCCTCAAAAAAGCCTGCGAAAAGCGCCCCATCAGCATGGAGATGCTCGAAAAGACCGTGGACGAGATCGAGAAGTCGCTCCAGGAAAAGGGGCTCAAGGAGATCCCGAGCACGGTCGTGGGCGAAGAGGTGATGGAGCGGCTGCACAAGCTGGACGAGGTGGCCTATGTCCGGTTCGCTTCGGTCTACCGTTCCTTCAAGGACATCAACGAGTTCATGAGCGAGCTCAAGGACATCCTGGGCAGCAAGGAAATGAAAGCGCTCAAGGACAGCGCTTGAATTGCGGATTGCGGATTTCGGATTGCGGATTTAACAATCCAAACCGACAGATTCTCTCATCCCTCGCAATGTGTATCTAACGCTATTTGCAGCACTCCTACTGATAGCGACTCAAGCTGTTAATCCGAAATCCGCAATCCGAAATCCGAAATGAATCTTATCGTTGATATAGCTGTCGGTGTTTCCGTCAACAAGACGTTCCACTACCGCGCTCCCTAGGAGCTGCAGGAGCGTCTTGTCGAGGGCTCGCGCGTTTTGGTGCCCTTCGGCAGCCGGACGATGATCGGCACGGTCCTTGGCTTTCCGGACAAGAGCGACGCCACCGGCCTCAAGTCCATCATCGAGATCGTTGGCAGCCCGCTGACGCCGGACCTGCTTGCCCTGGCGCACTGGATGGCCGACTACTACCTCTATCCCCTGGGCCTGACCATCGAGTCCATGGTGCCCAAAGCAGTCTCCCGCGTAAAACCCAAAAAGAAAAAGTATCTCTCGCTTGCCGACGGTGACCACGATATCGGGGCTGTCCGCGGGCCGAAGCAGAAGGAACTGCTGCTGCTTGTTGTGCGAACGCCAGGTCGTAAGCCTGGAAGAATTGAAGATTTTTTCTCCTGCCACGATCAAGGCTTTGTGCGAAGCCGGGAATGGCGTGCGATCATCGAGAAAGATGCCGAACAGGACCGAAACTCCGGAGGCGTTCGTGCCGTGCGTGCCGCCCCAGTTGATGCCCGAACAGACCGAGGCGGTGCGCCGCATCAGCGAAGCTGCGGCACGGTCGCAGTTCGGTGTGTTCCTGCTGCATGGCGTCACCGGCAGCGGCAAGACCGAGGTCTATCTCCATTCGATCAAGCAGCAGGCGGACCTGGGCAGGGGGACCATCGTGCTCGTTCCCGAGATCGCGCTGACGCCCCAGCTTCTGGGCAGGTTCCAGCGCCGCTTCGGCAGCCGCGTGGCCGTGCTGCACAGCGGGCTCACGGACCGCGAGCGGGCCGACGAATACCGGCGCATTCAGGCAGGCCAGGTCGATGTTGCCGTGGGCGCGCGCTCGGCGGTGTTCGCCCCCTTTGACCGCGTCGGGCTGATCATCGTCGACGAGGAGCACGAGAACTCGTACAAGCAGGACGAAGGGCTCCGCTACCATGCCCGGGACGTGGCGGTCATGCGCGCGAAATTCCAGAACGCCGTTGCCGTGCTCGGCTCGGCAACGCCTTCGCTCGAAAGCTTTTATAATGCAAAAAACGGCAAATACCAGTACCTTCGCCTGGCGCAGCGCGTTGACCACCGCCCCATGCCGGACGTGGCGATCATTGATGTAAAGAGCCTGCCCAAACAGACGCTCTATACTCCCCAGCTTCTTGCCGGAGATCACCCAGCGGCTTGAGAAGAACGAACAGACGCTGCTGCTCCTGAACCGCCGGGGATTTTCGTCGGTGATCATCTGCCAGGAATGCGGCGTCGTGATCAAATGCCCGAGCTGCAGCGTGTCGCTCACCTTTCATAAGAACGAAGGGAACCTGAAATGCCACTACTGCGGCTTTTTCACCCGGCCGCCCGACAAATGCGCCTCCTGCCACGGCGTGGACCTCAAGACCGCTCGGCTCGGGAACGCAGAAGGTCGAGGAGGAACTGCAGGCATTGTTCCCCGCGGCGCGCATGCGGCGCATGGACAGCGATTCGGTAAAGGGCCGCGACGCCTATGAGCAGCTGCTGCAGCAGGTGGACCGGCGGGAGGTGGATATTCTGCTCGGCACGCAGATGATCGCCAAGGGACACGACTTCCCTGCCGTGACGCTCGTCGGCGTGGTGGACGCCGACGTGGGGCTGAACTTTCCCGATTTCCGGGCTGCGGAAAAGACCTTTCAGCTCATCACCCAGGCCGCAGGCAGGGCGGGCCGGGGCGAAGCAGCGGGCGAGGTGGTGATCCAGACCATGAATCCGGCCCACTACTCCATCATCCACAGCAGGACCCACGATTACGAAGGATTTTACAACGAAGAGATCGCCTACCGCATGCAGCTCGGCTATCCTCCCCTCGGCCGGTTCATCAAGCTTGAGGTGAAGAGCACCGACGAGGCCCGGGCCCTGGAGGCGGCGGAAGTCGCCCAAAAACGCATCCGCTTCCTGATGCGCGGCAAAGAAACAACGCTGCTCGGCCCGGCCCCGGCCCCGATTGCGCGGGTGCGCGGCCAGTACCGGTTCCAACTGCTCCTGCTGTCGACCAAACGGGAGAAGATCCGGATGCTCGCTGCCGAGGGGAGGAACGCCGTGGAGGAGAAGTTCGGCAGGAAGTGCCGGGTGATGGTGGATGTGGACCCGGTGAATCTGATGTAGCAAGGGGCAGGGTCCAGGATCCAGGGTTCAGGAGTCGGGAGGAAACCATCGCAACCTCTATTATTCGCTTGAATATTCCCTCGTCCTTGGTTACAATCACAAGTAAGGACGTAAGGTAAAAGTAAGGAGTCGGGCCATGACCGTTACGGCGAAAATAACCTCGAAGGGCCAGATCACGCTCCCCAAAAAAGTACGGGACCTCTTGCATCTGAAAGAGGGCGGAGTGGTTGTGTTCGAGCAGGAAGAGGATAGGATCGTGATCAAACCGGCCCAGTCCCTTATGGACTATAAAGGGTATCTCCGGGGTCGGGGCAAGCCTGCCGACGCAGACACCGTCCGTGATGCAGCCAGAACGTATGTCGGAAAAAAGGCAGGCAGGCGTGATGGGCGAGGATAAACGCGCTGTAATCGATACCAATCTTCTGGTCCGCTACCTGACCGAAGACGATCCAGCCAAGGCAAACGAGGTTAAACGCCTTTTGCTCAAGGCTGCACAGGATGAAGTCAGGCTCCTCATTCCTTCTGTCGTGATCGCGGAGTTGGCCTGGATACTGCAAAGCTTTTACAGGCTTGAGCGGAACGAGATCGTTCCACTGCTCAATGCAATCCTGCATACGCATGGAGTCGAGGTCAGCGACAAGTCCGTTATTTCCCGCTCCATTGCTTTATATCGGGAGAGTGCAATGGATTTCATAGACGCGTGGATCATTGCCTTTGCCGAAGGGGCGGAAGTCAGCTCGATCTATACTTTTGACCGGAGACACTTTAAAAACATTGACGGAATAAAAATGATGCATCCCTGATCCTGCCCAACACGATTATGGCCGAGAAAAAAGAAGATACAACGGTAGCCACGAACCGCAAGGCGTACCACGACTACTTCATCGAAGAGACCGTTGAGGCCGGGATCGCGCTCCTCGGCACGGAAGTGAAGTCCCTGCGTCTGGGGCTTGCGAACCTTACCGACAGCTACGCCATCGTGAAGAACGAGGAGATGTTCCTGCTGAACGCGAACATCAGCCACTATCCCCAGGGCAACCTGGCGAACCACGACCCGCTCCGGACCCGCAAGCTCCTGCTGCATAAGGAAGAGATCCGCAAGCTCACCTGGAAAATGACGCAGAAAGGTTTCACGCTCATCCCGCTCAAGATCTATTTCGTGCGCGGCAAGGCCAAGGTGCTGATCGGCCTCGCAAAGGGCAAGAAGGCCTTTGACAAACGGGACACGATCAAGGAAAAGGAATCCAAGCGTGAAGTGGCGCGCGTCATGAGGGAGCGGAACCGGTAATCCCCCCTCGCCCTACCCCCTTTTTTTATCTGCTAAAATATACTGATGAGAACAGGTCATGAAATTACAGAGCGCGCGCGGGGAGAACTCCGTGGCCCGGTGGTTAATGATGCTCGTGACAGCCCGTCCTGTTTCAGAAGAGGTTCTAATATTCCAAACCGGACAAGCCGGAACAAGTTTGCCACGAAGACACGAAGGCACGAAGACACGAAGAGAAGTTTGTGTATTATTGGGATTTTATTAACTCGATAATATTCAAGATGTTCTTTGTGTCTTAGTGCCTTCGTCCGGTGTGAAAAGTCCGTTGGACCTGATACGGAAAGTTGTGGTATATTCAATTATTGCCATATTAGGTGATCAAGGGCGAGACTTATGAAAAAGGTGCTGCTGGCGCGAGATCTGAAAAAACCGATCGCGGAGAAAAGCAGTTTTCTCGAGCGCGCGGGCGTTGTGGTATTTACCGCGGCCACGAACGATGATCTTCTGAATGTCCATAAGAAGGAAAAGGTCGACCTCATCGTCACCAAGCTCGACCTGCCCGGCATGAAAAGCGAGGAGCTTTTCAGACTGATCAGGGAAAGCCAGGACCTGCGGGAAGTGTCCACCATTCTTATCTGCAAGGACACCCTCGCGCACCGGGAACGGGTCAGTCAATGCAATCCCAACGCGTTCTTTACCATGCCGGTCAAACCGGTCCCCCTGCACATGAAGATGCAGCAGTTCCTGAATGTCGCGCCGAGAAAGTCCTACCGGGCCGCCCTGGCCATCGGCATTTCCGGAAAATTCAAGAACAGGCCGCTGTCGTTCCGGACGGAGAATATCAGCGCGAGCGGGATGCTCATCAGCGCGGAGGAGCCGCTGGCGAAAGGCGATGGTGTTTACTTCTCGTTCTTTCTTTCCAACGGTTCACACGTCACCGGCTATGGAGAGATCGCGCGGGTCGATAAGGTCCCGGGCGCGCCGGGAACCTTTCTTTACGGCATCAAGTACACTGACGTGGAGCCGGGCGTAAAAGCGCTGATCGAGGCCGCGGTCAAGAAGTGAGCCGGTCGAAGTGCCCTGCCGAGACGATAATAAATTGTAGAGACCCAAAACCCCATCCCATGCATCCTAATCCCGTTTTTCCGTATACCCCAAATCTACCCCATTTTTGTTCTTTATCTTTCAGAGTAACTTCAATATACTCATAACCTGTGAACCTGAAAAAAGCATTTGGACACGGAAGGAGCGGATTAACAACGGATAAAAGCGGATAAATCGTAAACAACGCACTCACCTATTGGGTGAACCATGTATGGCCGGGGCCTCATTGGAGGGATATTACGGCGGGCGGCTCAATCACCGGTGAATAGCGGGAAGACAGGGGGCATCCATTTGTCGTTGATATTTTTCGAGGAAATATAGAATCAGTCCGTAGGCAGGTCGGGTAGAGCAGCGAAACCCGACACAATCTAACGATTGATCAGCATCAGAGGAGTCATGCAAAACAGAAGCTCGATAGCGAAAGAAGCGACGTGGTCGATTATCTGTGCCATTCTCTTAGGGTGTCTGTTTTTCCATCGGAGGCAGCGTGGCGCGTAAAGGATTGGAAACTGATTCATGCTGTGTCTGGGACGGCGAAACGCTGGTGCTGAACATTCTCGGCAAGCCGAGCGCGAAGCAGGACGCTATTGGCAAGGTTAAAGGCAACCAACTCAAAGTCAGCGTCACCGCTTCGCCGGTGGCCGGTAGAGCAACCGATCACATGGTCCGATTCCTGGCAAAAGAATTTGGAGTGACAGTCAATGATATTGAAGTTGTGATTGGCAGATTCAATGTTAATAAACAACTGCGTATAAAATCGCCCAAGAAGCTGCCCTCGGTGATCAATAAATATTTAAACGAGAAAGAAAGTATGCTGCCTATTTGAAGCATTGCGAAAGAACAAAGGAAAGATCATGACCGTACCAGAAATTCAAAACAAGCTCCGCAAACTTGCCAATAAAGAAAAAGCCAAACTTCTGCAGGGCTTTTTCAAGACCGGGCCGGGGCAGTACGGCGAGGGCGATGTGTTCCTCGGCATCACCGTTCCCGTGCTCAGGAAGCTCGCAAAGGAATGCCGGGAGGCCACGGTTGCTGATGCGATAGCGCTCCTGCAATCAGAGATCCACGAACAGCGATTGCTGGCGCTTTTTTTGCTTATCCATGCCTATGCGCAAGGCAATGAAGCGGTCAAGAAGCGGATCTACGGACTCTATCTCAAGAACACCCGCTCCATCAACAACTGGGACCTGGTGGACCTTTCGGCGCCGAATATCGTGGGCGAATATCTTCTGAACAGGAATAGAAAGCCGCTCTACGCGTTTGCACGTTCGCGCGAACTTTGGAAAAAGCGGATCGCCATACTGGCAACGTTCCGGTTCATCAAACAAGGTGATTTTTCTGATTCGCTCTCCATTGCAGGGATGCTGCTCAAGGATGACCACGACCTGATCCATAAAGCAGTGGGGTGGATGCTGCGCGAAGTGGGAAAGCGCGATATGCGGGCGGAAGAAGGATTTCTCCGGAAGCATTGTCAAACCATGCCCAGGACCATGCTGCGCTATGCCATTGAACGGTTCCCGGAAATGAAAAGACAGCGCTATCTCAAGGGGAAGGTTTGAGCTTGAACGGAAGGACCTATTTTGCTGCCGAACTGAAGTCCTTCAGCATCTTCAGCTGCTTACTCGTTGTCTGCAGGGCCTTCGTGATCGCCCTGTTCCCGGGATCGAATGCCAGTACCTTGCTCCAGATCGAAAACGCCTCGTCGAGATTATCCTCCCGGTATTTCACCAGCCCGAGTTCCATAAGCGCATTGGAGCATGAGCCGATCCGGCTGCGCAAATAGGCCGTATCAAAGGACAAGGATTCCTGGAAATTCATTTCCGTGATGCCGCTCTCCAGAAGGACATGGTAGATCCCCCCGGCTTGAGAGAAGCTCCTCTGCTCAAATGCCGCATCAGCAGCAGCCCTGATCCGGTCGCCGGTTCTGACATACTGATGCTGCAGGACCGAATCGTGCCCGAATTGGTCGTCAGCGGCCCCATAAAGGGCAAGCGCTTTTTTGTACTCACCCAGTGCGAGCTGTGACTGGGCCTGTCTCACGGTTTCTTCGACTCTCTGGTGTTTGTTCCGGAACGAGGCGCAGGAGGGCAGGAGCGCGGTCAGCGAAAGGCAGAGCACAATCGATAGGACCAACCGGAAGATCCGCATAGATCAGGCTCTCCTTGAAAAAGGATCAGCTCGAAGCGTCTGCATAGCAAGGACCTTTGTAAAGACTTCGACAACCTGGGGGTTGAACTGTGTGCCTGAACAGCGGGCCAGTTCATCAAGCGCGTCAGCCTGGGAAAAAGGGTCCTTGTAAGGCCGGACCGAGGTCATGGCGTCGAAGGCATCGGCAACGCCGATAATGGCGGCGTGCAGCGGAATATCCTCGCCGCGCAGCTTGTCGGGATAGCCCTCTCCGTCGTACCATTCATGGTGGTGCCGAACCGCGGGGATGTACTTTTGCAGCGACGGCGCACGGCTCAGGATGGCCGCGCCATGTTCGCTGTGGTTGGAGACCTCGTGGTGCTCCAGCGCATCCAGCGGGCCGTCCTTGTGCAGCAGGGCGTCCGGCGTCTTGAGCTTGCCCACATCGTGGAACAGGCTGGCGACTTCGAGGTCCTCCAGCTCTTCATGGGAGAACCCGAGGGCCTCCCCGATCTTCCGCGCGAGCATCGCCACCCGGGTGGAGTGGCCGAGCGTGTACGGGTCCCGCGCATCAATGGCCGCGGAGAGCACCTTGACGGTGGAAACATAGGCCTCTTCCAGTTCCGCGGCATAAGCGCTGAGCCTGTCCTGCTGCCGGGTGATCTTTTCGGTCATCTGGTTGAAACTCGCGGTCAGTTTGCCGAGCTCATCATGGGAATAGATCCTGAGCTTTGTCCGCCGGCCCGCTTTGAGCTCCTCAACGCCAAGGGACAGCTCCTTGATCGGCCGCGCCACCACAGACGACAGGATGACAATGCACCCCGCGCCCAGGAGTATAACGATTACGAAGCCCTTGAAAATCCTTTTGCGTGTTTCGGTCCGTGCGGCATGCAGCATGGAGTTGTTAATGCCGATGATGACGCTGCCCATCTGTATATTCTTGTAAACGATCGGCGTCATGATCTCAAGAAAAAGGCCGGATGTATTATTCGCCCGATAGATTATGGTCCCATCGCTGCCCTCACTGATCAACTCCTCCGGGGACAGGGTCACTTTCTTACCACGCTCCTTCACCCGGGTATGGGCCACAACCCGCATCCCGGCGTTGATTACGGCCACATACTCAACGTCGGGATTTGCCCCTTTTACTTTGGCAACGATGTTGTCCATCCCCAGCACGTCACCGGAAAGCATGCTGTAAGGCGCCAGTGCAGCCGTGCTTTTGCACAGCGCTTCCGCGCGTTTAGTGACCTCATCGGTGATACGGCTGTTCATGGTCTGCACCGTGAGAAAGGAGAAGATGCCGGCAGTGACCAGCAGCAGA
Source organism: Nitrospirota bacterium (assembly GCA_963836175.1). Taxonomy (GTDB): domain Bacteria; phylum Nitrospirota; class UBA9217; order UBA9217; family UBA9217; genus GWC2-56-14. Next base: position 299,781 of record CAWIIS010000003.1, on the reverse strand, counting down.
ACGATGATGAACAGCGCGATCTTGAATCGTAGTGTTGTAAAGAGTGTCGCCGGCATGTCCTTCTGCCCGTTTCCTGAAATTTAAAATAACCCAGTTTTATTTTTAACCTGATTCAATAACTGAAGTCAATGAAACGTTGTATATGAAAGTGGAACAGCTTTAAAAGGGTGTCCGGTATGACGAAGAATTAGTTCAACTGCGGGACAACGGGCGCCGGCGCTTCCGCGGCCGGTTCTTCGATTTTGATCTTTATCGGCGTGAAGTTCGGGTCCAGTTCGTAAGCTTTGTCAAAATTATCCATGGCTTTCGTGCGGTTCTCTCCATTGTTCTTTTTGCCCTTCATATAATAAGCATAGCCGAGATAATAGAACGCCGGCGCTTCCGGATTGATGTTGACCGATTCTTCGAAGGCCTCGATGGCAGCGTCATAACGGCCGGCTCGAAGGTCTTCGATACCTTTCTGCGCAAGTGCAGTTGCGGCTTCCGTGTCAAAGAGTTCATCTGCCGCATGGCCGAGCCCGGGCAGGATGCAGAGCAGCATGACTACTGCGATGAATATGACCTGTTTATTCCTTCCCATTGCCGCCTCCTTGAACGTTATTTGGCTAACCATATCATAGTGTTTGCGCCTGTGTCAACCGTATGTTTTGTTGCTGGGAGAAGCTTAACCACGGAGGTGAGAATAAAACTTTGACACTGAAAAGGCATGATGGCTTACGATCACCTCGGATAAATCATAAACAATTAAGTGAAAATAATTAAATTGCGGAAAGAATTGTCGAAAGTACGATAATCTGTGTTCATTATAAAATCAAATACTTAAAGCACTCAAACCTTGTTCTAATTCGACAATATGTTTCCTGAAATGTACGCACATTTTTAACCTTCAGAAATAAACCTTACAAAAACAATCTATTACATATTTGGCACGCGGATTGTAATACAAGAGACAAAGCATGAACAATGGACGCTGCCAAATCCCCTCCTTTCCCCCGAAAGGCAAACTCCCCCGGCAGTGTCCATTGTTCGGGCTTCTTATCCGAGTACCCGCTATATTTTAGATGTGACAGAGAAGTGAACGGAGGTACAAAACAATGTTTTTTCAATCCCATGGATTCGACACTATAGGTCCTGATGAACTGAACAGAAAGATCGCCTCGGGCGAGGACTTCCTGCTGCTCGATGTGCGGACCCCTCAGGAGAACGCTTCGGAGGCAATAGCCGGGTCCTACCTGATCCCGGTGCAGGAACTGGGGTCCCGGGTGAAGGAGCTTCCGAAAGATAAAGAGATCGTGGTGTACTGCAGGGTCGGCAACCGGAGCGCCTATGCCGGCGCGCATCTGGCGCAGCTCGGCTACAACGTAAAAAATCTCGAAGGCGGCATCCTTGCCTGGAACAGCGCGGCAATGGCGACCTGAGGGTGATGATCATGAACAAACCTTTCCAAAAAACGATACGGGTTATTACCTGGACGATGCTGTTTCTTCTTCTCATGGCAGCCGTGGCGATCTACAGCTATGCAGCGGAGAACCTTACGCTCGAACAAGCTATCGAAACAGCGCTCAAGAGCAATCCCGGGCTCAAAGCGGCCGATGCGCAGATCGAAGCTGCCGATGCAGGCGTGCTCAGGTCCGCTTCGGGCTTTCTTCCGAAGGTGACGCTCTCCGAGACCTGGAGCAGGTCGGACAACCCGTTGATGGTGCTGGGTGCCAAACTGAACCAGGAGATCGTGTCCCCGGCAGACTTCAGCCCCGCGATCATGAACAACCCCGAGCCGCTCAGCAATTACAACACGAGGCTGTCGGTGATGCAGCCGGTGTTCAATGGCGGCAGGGAATATATCGGCAGAACGCAGGCAGCGCTTGCACGGGATGCCTCGGTCCAGGACCGGGAGCGCACGCGGCAGGAAACCATCTATAACGTGGTGAAGGCTTACTACGGGTTGCTGCTTGCAAAGGAATATCACAAGGTGGCGCTCCAGTCGCAGGAGACCAGCCAGGAGAATGTGAAGCTCGCCGAGGCGCGGTTCAAAGCGGGCGCCGTTCTCCAGTCCGACCTTTTGCGCGCCCGGGTGCAGCTGGCCGAGGTGCAGGAGATGCTGACCCGGTCGGAGAACGGCATCAAGCTTGCTGCTGCGAACCTGGCGTTTTCCATGGGCGTGCCGCAGGGAACGGAATACGAGATCGAAGGCACGCTTGCAGCCCAGCCGGCGCCGGCCGACCTGAACGCGGCAATTGAAGAGGCGGCAGGTAAAACGGCCGGACCTGATCTCGATGGGCCTGAACCGGCAGAACGCCGAGAAGTCCGTGAGCCAGGCGCGCACCGAATATCTGCCGAACCTGAACCTCATGGGCCAGATGGACTGGAACAGCGACCAGCTCGCGGGCAGTGATGCGAAAAGCTGGGCGGTCATGGCCGTGCTGCAGTGGAACCTCTTTGACGGGCTCGTGACAAGGGCAAAGGTGAAGGACTCGATCGCATTGAGCAGCAGAATGAAATCGCTGGAAGAGCAGACCCGATCGGCTGCACAGCTCCAGGTCAGACAGGCGTTCTATAATCTTGCGGCGTCCACGGACCGCATTGCCGCGACCTCCTCATCGGTACAGGAAGCCGAAGAAGGCCTCAGGATCGTGCAGAAGCGGTACGAATCAGGCATGACGACCTTTGTTGATGTGCTCGGCGCGGAAAGCTCGCTCATTCGCGCGCGGACCAATGCGCTTCAGGCGCTGTACGACAACAACATCTCCCAGGCCGAGCTGAAGCTGGCGCAGGGAACGCTGTGAATCGATTGCGGATTTCGGATTGCGGATTTCGGATTTAAATGAGGAGACATTATGAATATTTTGACCATGAAAGAAAAGATCAGCTTGATCGACAGGAAAAAGCTCTATGGGGCTTCCTTTGTATTGGTTCTGGCAGTTCTGGGTGCGGGATACGGGTTGTTCGGGAAGGACACCAGCTATGCGGACGCGTCGAAGAAGGATGAGGCTCCGGTCCCGGTATCATCTGTGACGGTCGCGCCGCAGACCATAGACGCGGTCGTGACCGCCGTCGGGACGCTCAGCTCCAGGAACAGCTCGGTGCTGTCGAGCAAGATCATGGGCAAGGTCGTGGCGCTGAACGCGAAAGAAGGAGACCAGGTGAAGCAGGGCGAGCTGTTGCTCAGGATCGAGAGCGGAGAGATCAGCGCCCAGGTATTTCAGGCGCAGGCCGCGTACAATAACGCCAAACTTCAGTATGACCGGATCAAACGGCTCTTTGACGAGAAGGCCGCGACCCAGATGGAAATGGACCAGGCGACGCTCGGACTCGAATCAGCCAACGCGGGCCTGAACGGCGCAAAAGCGATGGAAAGTTATACGATCATCAAGGCCCCGATCTCCGGCCAGATCATCGCAAAACATATCAATCTCGGAGAGATGGCGCTGCCGGGCCAGCCGCTCGTCAAGATCGAGGACAACCGGAACCTGCGGCTTGAGGTGACGGTGCGGGAGCAGGAACTTCAGTATATCCAGGCGGGCAAGCACGTGATCGTACAGATCGATGCATTGCCCGGCAGGGACATCAAAGGAACGGTGGCGCAGGTCGTTCCCGCATCCGATGTCAGGACCCATTCGTTCATCGTGAAGATAGACATACCGTCCGACAAGAGCCTGATCACCGGCATGTACGGCAAGGCGTTGTTCAGTATCGGCAAGCGCGAGGCCATCGTGGTGCCGAAAGCGGCGATCGTGGAGCTATCGGGCATTTCAGGCGTGTATATCATATCCGCCGAAGGGAGCGCGGTCTTTCAGATGGTCCAGCTCGGCGATGTGAGCGGCGAAAGCATCGAGGCGGTGACCGGCCTGAAGGCCGGCGACCAGGTGATCGTGAGCAGGCATGAAACGCGGCTCGACGGCAGGAAAGTCGTGAGTAAGTAAATTGCGGATTTCGGATTGCGGATTGCGGAATAAAGGTCTGACAAACCCTTCATAATGATTTAACGGTTTTCATCTGCGTACATCTGCGAAATCTGCGGACAAAAAGGTTTAATCATGAAACTCAACATCAGCGGCAAGATAACGCAATACTTCATCAACTCCCAGCTCACGGTGCTGCTCATGGCGGCAACGACGATCCTGGGGCTCTTCGCGCTCTGGTTCACGCCCGCGCGAAGAGAACCCGCAGATAACCGTTCCCGCGGCGAACGTGATGGTCATGCTGCCCGGCGCGAGCGCCCGGGAGGTCGAGGAGCTGGTCTCGAAAAAGCTCGAGGCAAAGCTCTGGGAGATCCCGGGCGTCGAGGACGTCTACTCGGTCTCGATGAACTCCATGGCCGTGGTTACGGTGAAGTTCCTCGTGGGCCAGGACAAGGAGCGGTCGCTGGTGAAGCTCTACGACAAGCTCATGTCCAACATGGATTTCGCGCCCCCGGGAGCTTCGCAGCCGCTGGTGAAACCCATTGACGTGGACGATGTGCCGATCGTGGCGATCACGTTCTCGGCCGCGCCCGGATCGAACTATGACGACGCGCAGCTCCGGCTTGTTGCCGATCATGCGCTGGACGAACTGAGGAAGGTGCCGGGAGTGGGCAACACGGTTGTGATCGGCGGCCGGAGCCGTCAGGTGCGCGTGACGCTCGATCCCTTGCGCGTTTCAGCCTATGGCTTGTCGCCGCTCCAGATAGCCGGCGCTATCACCGTGTCGAACGCGAACCTGATCTCGGGAGACCTGGAACAGGGGAGCAAAAAAATGACGCTCGAAACCGGCGGGTTCTTCGGAAGTGCGAACGAACTAAAGAACGCGGTCGTGGGCGTAGCGAACAACAAGCCGGTCTATCTGGGCGACGTGGCCGATGTTTCGGACGGCTTCGAAGAGACGGTGAAGCTGACGCGCATCGCCTTCGGCATGCACGCCCCTGAAGGCCTCGCAGCCCAGGGCAACGGGGTTGAACGGCCTGCCGTGACCGTGGCCCTGGCGAAACGACAGAAGTTGAACGCCGTACAGATCTCGGGCGAGATCCTGACGAGGCTCGATGAACTCAAAAAGACCGGTATCCCTGCGGGGATCGACGTCACGGTCACGAGAAATGACGGGAAGACCGCCAACGATGCCGTGAACGAGCTCGTGTTCCATCTCGTGGTCTCGATCATCGTGGTGATCGTCCTGCTGTTCTTCACCCTGGGATGGCGCGAGGCAGCCATTGTGGCGCTTGCCATACCGCTGACTCTGTTCCTCACCCTTGCCATCGGCATGGTGGCGGGCCAGACCATCAACCGGATCACGCTCTTTGCCCTCATCCTGTCTTTGGGGCTTTTGGTGGATGACGCCATCGTGGTGGTTGAGAACATTCACCGCCACTACAAACTCCAGCAACATTCGCGGCTACAGGCTGCGATCATGGCGGTGAACGAGATCGGCATGCCAACGATCCTGGCTACCCTGACCGTGGTGCTCGCCTTCATCCCCATGGCCTTTGTGACGGGAATGATGGGGCCCTACATGATGCCTATACCCTTTAACGTGCCCGTGGCGATGATCGTTTCGCTCGTGGTGGCCTTCGTAGTGACGCCCTGGGCGAGCTACCGGCTGATGAAGGCCGATCATCAGGATGAACCAAGGCAGCCGCTCGAAGAGACGAGGAGCTATCGGCTGTACCAGAAGGTGCTCGCGCCGCTGCTGGTGAACTCAAAAAAGCGGAAAATATTCCTGGGCATCATCCTGGCGGTCTTTGTTATCGCCATGACCTTTCCCCTGTTCCAGTGGGTGAAGTTCCGCATGCTGCCGAAGGCGAACAAGAACACCTTTCTTGTGTCCATCGATATGCCGGCGGGCACGGTGATCGAGAACACGGACAGGGTCGCGCGCGCTGTCGGCGATCATCTCAAGCGCCTTCCCGAGGTCAGAGACTATGAGACCTTCGTGGGCACCGGTTCGGTCATGGACTTTAACGGACTGCTCCGGGGAGGCGCGTTCCGCGAGGCAAGCCACTTTGCCGATATCCGTGTGAACCTGATCGACAAGGAAGAGCGCGCGATCTCAAGCGAAAAGCTCGTGCTGAAGCTCAGGCCCGACATGGCGAAACTGGGCCGGGAATACGGCGCGAACATCAAGCTGGTTGAAGACCCGCCGGGCCCGCCGGTCCGCGCCACGGTCGTGGCCGAGATCTACGGGCCCGATTACAACAAGCAGCGTGAGATCGCCGCGGACATCAGGGCGCTCTTTGCAAAGACCAGCGAGGTCGTGGACATCGACGACAGCGTGAAGGAAAAGCAGGACAAGTACCAGTTGATCGTGGACAAGGAAAAGGCCGCGCTCATGGGCATCTCGACGGAGCAGATCGTCCAGACCCTGCGGATCTCCGTAGCAGGCATGGCAATATCGACCCTGCACCAGCCGGCCGCAAAGAATCCCGTGGCGATCATGCTCAGGCTTTCGAAAGGCGACCGCACGGGCCTGTCGGACATGGACAAGGTCTTTCTTTCGAGCCCGCAGGGCAGCCAGGTGCCGCTCTCGTCGCTTGTCACGATCGTGCCGGCGGAGATGGACAAGGCCGTGCATCACAAGAACCTTGAGCCCGTGACCTATGTGTACGCCGAGATGGGTGACCGGAGCCAGGTCTATGCCGTGATCGACATGATGCGCTATCTCTGGAAGCACCCCGTGCCTGAGGGCTACACGATCAAGTGGGACGGCGAGATGAAGCTGACCCTTGACGTGTTCCGCGACCTGGGCGCAGCCATGGGCGTGGCCCTGATCGCGATCTATCTGCTGCTGGTCGGCAGGTTCCGGTCCTTCACCATTCCCCTGGTCATCATGGCGTCGATCCCGCTCTCGATGATCGGCATCATGCCGGGCTTTGCCATGACGAACGTCTATTTCAGCGCCACGTCCATGATCGGCGTCATCGCCCTGGCGGGCATCGTGGTCAGGAACTCCATCGTGCTTTTGGAGTTCATCCTGGACAAGAAGCAGGAAGGCCTGCCGCTGGAGCAGGCGTTGATCGAAGCAGGCGCCATCCGTTTCAGGCCGATCGTGCTCACTGCCGCGGCCGCGATCCTCGGCTCCGCCGTGATCGTGACCGACCCGGTCTGGTCGGGCCTGGCCCTGGCGCTCATCTTCGGGATGCTGGCTTCGACAGCGCTGACCCTGGTGGTGGTGCCGCTGTTCTATTATATGGTGGAGAAGAAGCACTGGGAAGACGTGAAGCTATTGCGGATTGCGGATTTCGGATTGCGGAATGATAAGCTCCTCTCCCCTTTGGGGAGAGGTTGGGTGAGGGGCAAATCCGCAATCCGAAATCCGCAATCCGAAATCGAATCGGAGGAGTCATGTCAAACACATGCGTCAGCGTAGAATGCAAGGACTGGATCAGCACGGTCACGATCGATAATCCGCCGGTCAATTATCTGGACAAGGAGGTCCTGTCGAGATTGAACAAGACCGTAAGCGAGGTGTACGCCGCCCAGGCGGACCTTCGCGTGGTCCTGATCGCCTCCCGGGGAAGGAATTTCTCGGCAGGGATCGATTATGCGGGCTTCGTCAAAATGACGAAGGACGAGGCAGGCCATTTTGCCGACGTGGGCTACAACCTGCTCAAACATATCGAGAACCTGCCGGTCCCGGTTATCGCCGCGGTCAAAGGAGAGACCACGGGCGCCGGTCTCGGGCCTTGCGCTTGCCGCGGACATCAGGATCGCGGCCGCGGACGCGGTCTTTTCGTTCCCCGAAGCGCAGTTCGGCGTGCCGCCCATCTTCGGCTCGTCACAGCGGCTCGCGAAGACCATCGGCATCGGCAGGGCAAAGGAACTGCTGTTCACCGGCCGGACCGTTGATGCCGAAGAGGCGCTCCGCATCGGGCTGGTGAACAAGGTCGTTCCGACCGAGACGCTCGATGAAGAGGCGAACAAGCTTGCCCTTCGCATCGGCGGGAACAGTTTGAGCTCGCTCCGCTCGATCAAAATGCTCGTCAACTTCGGGCTGAACGAGGGCTACGACGTGGGGCTGCAGCAGGAGGTCACGGCCTTCAGCGAGGCTTTTAATCCTGATACGAAGCAATGGGAAAGATTGAAAGTGGATCAATGTAAACGGCAATGGCAAAGATCATACGGGGACGGAATGCGTCTTGGACGGCAAGGGATCTCATGTCGGAAAATGCATTTGGACGCGATCAGAGATGATCACCTGGCTCGTCAGCTCGGACATGCGGACATCCGACCGCGACATTCGCTGCTCTAGAAGCTGCTGCTCTGTTGTGCGTAGTGAGGACCGTGATGATAACAATGATATGCACTTCCGTCGAAGGACGGAAAGCGCCGTTGATCCTTTAGAAACAGTAGCAAGGGCAGAATCGAAAGGGAGGACCCGCTAATAAAAAGGAGGTACACATGTTCATCGCAGACACAAAAACGTGGTATCTGGAGCGGTTCATCCGGCTGCTGGCCGGGATCTTCGTGCTTGGGAGCGTGCTCCTGGGGCATTTTGTACACCCGGGATGGTTCCTCTTTACGGGCTTGGTGGGCGCTATGCTCATGATTTTTGCCTTGACAGGGTTCTGTCCCCATGAGTATTATACTCTACGCTTTCGGTGCACGGGAGCGCTGTAAATGCTAGTGTTTCAGTGCAGTATCGTCAGAAGGAGGAATGAATATGCCATTTTATGAATATGTGTGCGGCGCCTGCGGCAAGGATTTCGTGCTGCTTCAGTCGATCTCCGCAAAGGAAGAAGATACGGTCTGCCCCTATTGTGAGCAGAAGAAGGCGAAAAAACTCGTATCAAAGTTCTCTTCAGCCGGTTCGGGTTCAAGCTGCAGCATCGGCGGCGGCCATTCCTGGGGCGGCGGCTGAGGCACCTGACCGGTCCGCCGTGAGCGGACCAAAAAACCTGAAAGGGCCTGAGCGTCGGCGAGACGCTCAGGCTTTTTTGTTCACGAACAGGAGCAGAACCTCTCTTTTCACCGCAAGGACAAGGTGCTCATTGCTATGGCCGAGGTAACCCTTCGTACATTTCTTCTCCCCCGGAACTGGTACGCACTATTCATTTTGATTTGCGTCATCGTAATCAGTTGGCTGCCCCAGCGCGTGCTCTGGGTCCTGGGCAACGCCCTGGGGTGGTTCTTTTCCCTGTTCTCCTCCCCGCCGCGCCGCGTTGCATCACGAAACATCGAGCTCTGCTTCCCCGAACTCGGACCGGACGAGCGCCGCCGGCTGCTCGGGCGCCACTTCCGCGCCGCCGGCGTCGCGCTGCTGAACCTCGGCGTTGCCTGGTTCGCGCCTGCCTGGCGGCTCCGGCGTGTTGTCACCCTGCGCGACGAGCATCATCTCGATGCTGTTCTGACAAGCGGCAAGAACGTCAATCCTGCTTGCCCCCCATTTCATGGGCCTTGACATCGGCGGGATCCGCGTGTCCATGGACCGAAAGGTCGTGTCCATGTACCGGAAGTCGAGGAGCCCGCTCCTGGAATATCTCTTCCGGCGGCGCGGCCGGTTCGGCGCGTTCATGGTGATGCACCTGGCCAGCCTGAGGCCGCTCATCAGGAGCATTCGCGACGGCATGCAGTTCTACTATCTCCCGGACCAGGACATGGGCGAGCGCTTAAGCGTGTTCGTACCGTTCTTCGGCATTCCGGCGGCAACGGTCACGGCGCTCAGCCGCATTGCGGAGAGCACGAACGCCGCAGTCGTTCCCTGCACCACCCACGTTCTGCCCTACGGCCGGGGATGCGAAGTGCGGTTCCATCCCGCGCTGGAGAATTTTCCCGGCGAGGACCCTGTCGAAGATGCAAGGCGCATGAACCGGGAGATCGAGCGGCTGGTCCGCGAAAAGCCGGAGCAGTACATGTGGTCCTACCGGAGGTTCAAGACCCGGCCGAACAACGAGCCTTCGTTCTACAGTAAAAAGTGACCGCAGTGTTCGGAGGACAGATCGTAAAATCCTGAGAGCGCCCGACCCCGGGTTTTTTTTGTGTGCGCTCTTTGCCCGGCTTTATCTGCGAAAATCAGCGTTCATCTGCGGCCAACTGCCGTTTTCAATCTTATGATGAAACCATGGCGATACATACGATTCCGGCCCCAATCTCGGCGTCTACAACATGGCTCTTGACGAAGAGCTGCTCGCCCGCGCGCAGGCAGGCGAGGACCGGCCGGTCCTCCGGTTCTATGCCTGGCAGCCCCCTGCGGTATCGATCGGCAGGTTCCAGAAAAGCGAAACAGCGGTGAATGCCGAGGCCTGCAAGCGGCTTGGCTTCGACATCGTGCGCCGCATCACCGGCGGAAGGGCGGTGCTTCACGATAAAGAACTTACCTACAGCATCATTGCCCGGACCGACAATCCCCTGTTCCCCGGCACCGTGCTCGGCACCTATAAGGTCATTGCCGCCGGCCTCCTCGCGGGGCTCAGGAACATCGGCATCCCGGCGGAGATCGTCTCGCGCGGAGGCAGATATGCAGAGCGCGTGGATAAGAACGCAAAGGCCGCAGCCTGTTTTTCCTCCCCCTCATGGTACGAGATCCTGGTGCAGGGCCGCAAGATCGTCGGCAGCGCCCAGCGACGGGTCTCGGGCGCGTTCCTGCAGCATGGCTCCATTCTGATCGACTACGACCCGCAGCGGGAGGCCCAAGTGATTCCCGGCGGATGCGCAGGAGATGTGGTCACGTCCATCAAGCGGGAACTGGGCCGCGATGTTCCCCTCGACGAGGTGAAGCAGGCTTTTGTGCAGGGATTTAGGGAAGCGCTGGGGATCGAATTCATTGATTCCGACCCCTGAGGGGCTCCACGGAAAGCAGCTATCTTCAACAAGCGCGGCAACAACAACGTGGTCCGTAACTGCAAGAGGAGGAATCGTACATGGGATTTACCGAAATTAAACCGGAACTGCTTGCCGACAATCCGTTCAAACTGATCGGGAAAGACTGGATGCTCATCACCGCGGGCACGCCGGAGTCGTTCAACACCATGACCGCGAGCTGGGGCGGGCTCGGCGTGCTGTGGGAGAAGAAGGTCGCCTTCTGCTTCATCAGGCCCACGCGGCATACGCTTGGGTTCATGGAAAAGGCCGGGGAGTTCACGCTTTCCTTCTTTGAAGAGCGGCATCGCAAGGCCCTGGCCTTCTGCGGTTCGCACTCCGGCAGGGACACGGACAAGATCAAGGGTGCGGGACTGGTGCCCGTGAAAAAGGACAAGGTGGTCTATTTTGAAGAGGCGAGGCTTGTGCTCGTCTGCAGGAAGCTCTACTTCCAGGACATCAGCCCCGAACAGTTCCTTGATCCAGGGATCGGTGAACTATATCCGCTGAAGGACTATCACCGCATGTACGTGGGAGAGATCGTGCAGTGTCTGACAAAGGAGAAGTAGCCAGGTCAAGCCGAACCTGCTCTGGTAAACCGGTAGCTTACGATCGTATTTTCGCAAGCAGGAGCGTTGACATTTTGAACTTCAGGCCTTCTTCCTGCCGTACGGACTGATAAAAGTCGCACTTCTCACAGTTGTGGTACTTCGAGGCGAACGTACCCTGCTCCTGATTTCCGCAAAAGGTGCCCGCGATTATCCAGCACGCGCGGCCGGCGCAATCGCCTCCGTGTACTCCGTGCAGTTTTCTATCGATCGATGCGGGACAGATGCCCATTTCGCGGACATTCTTGCCGCCCGGTTCTCTGCCGCATTGTTTGGCTTTCCAACAGTTCATTTTCTTCATTTCGCTCCCTCAATTCCAAAAAAGTGGGTGAATAATAACAAATAGGCCCCGGCCTGTCAAATAGTTTAATACAAATAATTACTGGAATTTCCCGTCAACCAGCGTGCCGGTCTCTGTTGTTTTGCTTCAGGTCCATGTCCGAAAGCTTCCTGCGAAGCCCGAAAATATAATAAACTCTTGTTGACCTGGTGTGCCGTCCTGAATAGAATGGACAGTCAGGCAGGTCGAAAATGAGTAACATGCAGGGCACAGCCGAAGTTCTGAAGGACACCCCGGTATCACGTATGCTGAGGTATTTTGCCTGACTGCCGAAGAAGTTTATTCCGGTTTGGCCGGATTTAACACGTGTGAAGTGAAAGAGAACAGAAAAACCATGAAGAAGAAACACACACCCGAAGAAATTGAAAAATGCATTGCAACGCTGAAAGAGCTGGTGAACGATACGGCAGCAGCTCGCGAACCTTCCGGATGAAGCAGCGGATCGCGCTCCTGAAAGCGGCCGGGGAGATATCCCGTCCCGACAGGCGGAGGCAAGAAAAGGAATAAGACCGCGAAAAAACCGCAGCGTCTGACGATGCTTGAAAAAGACCGGCGCGCCAGAAATGCCACCGGCATTCGTTGCGCGCGCATGGATGCCGTACTTTACGGCGCCTGCGCAGATCGCAGACAGCTCCGCAGCGGACCGGACAGGAGAAGCGAAGAGCTGCATTCGCCGCGTAATTGCTATATTTGCAAGGAAGAGTTCACTTGACGCTGCACTTTTTCTACGACACCCTGTGCAAAAAATGCGGCGACCTGAATTATCAAAAACGATTTCAGACGGCGTCTCTTCATGGCCAGGTCGCTCTGATCACCGGCGCGCGCGTGAAGATCGGCTACCAGGCAACGCTCATGATGCTGCGCGCCGGCGCCACGGTGATCGCGACGACCAGGTTTCCCGTTGATGCCGCGGCCCGCTATTCCAAGGAAGAGGGATTTGCGGAATGGGGAGACAGGCTGCATATTCATGGCCTCGATCTGAGGCATATTCCGAGCGTTGAGACTCTTTACCGAGCTATGTGGAACAGCAATACGGACGTCTTGATATCCTGATAAACAATGCCGCCCAGACCGTGAGGCGGCCTGCCGGCTTTTATGCCCATCTCGCGAAAATGAAAAAAACGGCTATCGCTGCCTTGTCCGACGACGCCCGAAAGCTTCTTGCGACCATGAGGCGTGCAAGAAACAGCTAGCGTCCTTTTGCACTGCGACAACGAGACGGGCACCGCCCTTTCCGTGGCATGGCATGACCGGGGCCCGGGGATCGGCTTGCGGGAATCAGCGCGGCTGTCGCAGATCCCCTTTCGCCATGATGATTCCCTTGTGTCCGAAGAGATATTCCCGAAAGGGAAGCTCGATGCGGACCTGCAGCAGGTGGACCTGCGCAAGACGAACAGCTGGCGTTTGAACTGGGAGAGATCCCGACCACGGAAATGCTCGAGGTCCAGCTGGTCAATTCCGTGGCCCCCTTTGTACTATGCAATAGGCTGGTATCTCTCATGAAGCGCGATCATACCGGCAAAAAACATATCGTCAATGTAACGGCCATGGAGGGCAAGTTCTTCAGGTTCAAGAAGGACGCGCGGCATCCCCATACGAACATGGCAAAAGCCGCCCTGAACATGATGACCCATACGTCGGCCGAGGAGCTTGCCAAGGACGGCATCTATATGAATGCCGTTGATACCGGCTGGGTCACGGATGAAGATCCGGCGGAGCTTTCCCAGTTCAAGCAGGAGGTGCATGATTTCCAGCCGCCCCTGGACATTGTCGACGGGGCGGCCCGGGTCTGCGATCCCTTCTTTGACGGGATCCTGACCGGCAAGCACTGGTGCGGGAAGTTTCTGAAGGATTATTTTCCGATCGACTGGTAGCGCGGGTTTCCTAATATATCTCATTGACTGCCGGCGGATGTCAGGTATATTATTCATCAGCATGGCCGCATGAATACGTCGTTTGCAGAGAAAAAAAAGGAACTGGCAACCATGGGAAATATCCTGCTGATCGATGATGATGCCGCATTTCTGAAATTACTCGAAGACTATGTTGCCGAGCACTATCCCTCCCTCCATGTTTCAACCTGCAATGATCCGATAAAATGCCTTGTCTCCATCACCGCAGACCTAGATCTCCTGCTGATCGATCTGGAGATGCCCGCGTTGGATGGTTCCAAGGTCCTTGCCTATGCCCTGTCCAAAGGGGTGAACAAGAACCGCATCGTCATCGTATCCGGACACGATGCCGACTATCTGCACGAGCGCTTTCCCATGGGGACATGCCTCGCGGTTTTGAACAAGTTCGAGGGCAAGCAGAAGCGGGTCCTGGACATGATCTTTAAGTCGCTCCATCAGAAAAGCCTGGCAAAGACCGTCTGCCCGGAGCCGGATCGCGGGAATACAACATCGTAGCGGGGGACCAACGGTATTCATGCTATGCCCACCATCCTCATCATAGAAGACAATCAGAAGCTTTCAGATCTTATCAGCAGGTTCCTGACGCGGAAGGAAATTGATTCCCATATCGTGTCGGACGGCATCAGCGCGGTCCGTTCCTTTGTTTCGGCATCCTACGATCTGCTGCTGGTCGATATCGAGCTTCCGATGATGAACGGCGACGATGTCTGCAGGAAGATCCGGGAAAGCGCAAAAGGCGGGACCATCCCGATCGTCATGATGAGCATGTCCGAGAGGGACCCCGCTGAGATCGAGCGGCTGACCCGGGAGCTTGCGCTCAGCGGTTTTCTGATCAAGCCTTTTTCTTCCGATACGCTGTACGAGGTGATCTCATCGGCATTGCAGTCCCGGCCACCCGGGCCCGCAGCGCCCCCCCCGCCGCCGTCCTTGCAGGCGAAGCTCGATAAAACGCCCTTTGAAAAAATGCTGTTCTATCTTCTGAACAAAAAAGCGACCGGCGTCCTGACCGTGGCACGCGAGCCGTTGCAGCGGAAGTTCTTTTTTATCGATGGCGCGCTCGTCGAACTGGAGCTGTTTGCTGACGACGCCGGCTTCGGCGCTTTTCTGGCGCAGAAGAACCGCATCGACGGCGCAGAGTTGAAGGCTTATGAGGACCGGAAGAAGGCGGAGGCCGCGGACCCGAGAAGCCTGTTCATCAAGATGGGCTGCCTGACGCCCCGGGCGTACCAGGAAGAGCATACGCATTTCATGCATGACCGGCTGGTCGAATGCTTCTCCTGGAAATCAGGCACGATCCTGTTCGAGTGGGGCGCTTCGTGCGTCGCGGCGGTCCCTACCGCAGCAGCGTTCATGCCCGCGCTCTTTTACCGGGGGTTCAGCGCCCATCCGGACCCTGCGCTCATGAGCTCCTTTGTGTCCCAGAAAGGGAAGCTCTACGCTGCCAGGTCCGCGGAGTTCTTTGAGCACCAGAACCATCTCGCCGAAGAACTGACAAACCCGGAGCTGCTTGATCTCATCGACGGCACCAGGACCTGCGCCGACATCGCCGGCTCCACTGATGCCGAAGATGTCGCGGTCGTCCTGTACACGCTCGACTACCTGAAGATGCTTTCCTACAGCGAAGCCCCGGTGGAGGCCGCGGTCCTGCCTCCCTTCCCGATAAGAAAACGCGAATCGCACCATGAGGAAGCGACTGCGGAAAGGTTCGAGGACCTGGGCGGGGCGCTCGCCGAGCTTGCCGAAGAGGTCGGCGCTCTGGGAGCGATGCAGGAAGCGACCGCGCCAAGCGAGGGGCTCGCGGCCCTAGAAGAGGACCTGAGAAAACAGTGGGAACGCGATAAAGGAAAAAAACTTCTACGAGATGTTCGGGATGACGCCCAAGACCTTCTCGTTCGAGAAGCTGAAAAAAGCCTATTTCGAGATGACCAGGACCTATGGCCCGGAGAAATTCTTCGGCAGTTCGGGCCAGATCATGGAGCTTGCCGAGGAGCTTCTGTCCAAGGCCTCCCATGCCTACGAAACGCTTTCCCACGTGGTATCCAAGGAAAACTACGACGAGATCCTTTCCCAGCAGGAGCAGGTCCCGACCGAGGGCGACGACAAGGAGTTCTACGAAAAGGTCCAGTTCCAGTCCGGAAAAGTGCTGCTGGAGCAGGGCCAGTGCGAAAGCGCAGAGAAGTCCTTCACGAACTGCCTGAACATCGATCCCGATAAAGCGGAATACCACGCCTACCTGGCGCTCGCGATCTACAACAATCCCGCTAACAAGGGGAATAGCGCGGCAACCAAACGCGCAAAGGACGCGGTCAACCGGTCCCTGCAGCTCGGCAAGCTTGCCATCTCCTATGCGCTGAAGGGCACGATGTACCTTGATGAGGGCAGCGTGAACTTTGCCGAGGCGGAGTTCCTGAAGGCCCTGAAGCTCAACCCGAACAACAAGACCGCGCTCAAACACATGGATGCGATCAGGCAAAAGCGGGAAGAGGAAAAGAAAGGGTTCTTCCAGAAGCTGTTCACCTGATTAAATAGCGGCTGGGGGTGGGATATGTCCTGCTGTCTGCAGCAGGTTGTTCAGTTACGGCGGTCTCTGTTTATTCGCTGCCCAGTACTTTCATCTTGATTCTTGCAGCCTGACCCTGTACCCTGTGTCCCATGCTGCTGATCTTTCCTCCTGCTGCCAAAGCCTGCGAACCGCCAGCCGGCATCGCGAAACTCGCCGGCGCCTTGAAGGCGCACCATATTCCCTGCACGCTGCTGGATGCTAATCTCGAAGGTATGCTCTCCCTTCTTGGGCGGGCGCAGACCGCCTCCGATACCTGGACCCGCAGGGCGGCAAAAAATATCACGACAAACCTCGCGGCGTTCAAAAACCCGCTCACCTATCAATCTCCGGCCCGCTACAGTCGGGCGGTACGCGACGTGAACCGCCTCCTCGAAGTGTCCGCCAAACCGTATCACGCGGTCCTGGGCCTGGCTGATTATCACCATGAAGTGCTCTCTCCGGTAAGGAGCGCTGACCTGCTTGCAGCGGCCGAACATCCGGAGCAGAATTTGTTTTATGGTTATTTCAACAGGCGTCTGCCGGAAATTATCGAAAATCATTTTAGCCCGCAGAGACGCGGAGAACGCGGAGATGAAGGTGAATCGAAAAATGCATCCCCTCTGGTAGGTTTTTCCCTCAATTATCTGAGCCAGGCATTGTGTACGTTCGCCATGATCGGGTACCTCAGGAAAGAGTTTCCCGGCCTGAAGATCGTGCTCGGCGGCGGACTGGTAAGCTCATGGGTGAAGCGGCCGGGATGGGCCGATCCCTTTGGCGGTCTCGTTGACCATATCATTGCCGGGCCGGGAGAGTCTGCTCTGCTTGAACTGCTGGGTGTTCGTAATGATCAGCAGACGCGTGCAGTACCGGACTATGGTGCGCTGCCAACGCATGCATATCTCTCTCCGGGATTCATTCTCCCCTACAGCGCATCAAGCGGGTGTTACTGGAACAGGTGTTCGTTCTGTCCGGAAACCGCGGAAGGCAATCCCTATGTCCCGGTACCCGCCCTGCAGGCACTGTCCGATCTTGAATCCCTGACAGTGCAAACAAGGCCGGCCCTGATCCATTTGCTCGACAACGCGGTCAGTCCTGCGCTCATGCGGGCGTTCGTGGAGAAGCCGTCCAGTGTCCCCTGGTACGGATTTGCGCGGGTCAGCAGAGAGCTTGCGGACCTCGAATTCTGCATGGCGCTGAAACGATCGGGCTGCGCGATGCTGAAGCTCGGCCTTGAGTCGGGCGACCAGGCCGTGCTCGACAAGCTGCGGAAGGGCATCGACCTCGCCATGGCGTCGCGGGTACTGTTGAACCTGCAAAAGGCCGGCATCGCAGCGTACGTCTATCTGCTCTTCGGAACACCGGCTGAGACCGCGGTCGAAGCGCGGAAGACGCTCGCATTTGTGGCACAGCATGCAAAGGCGATCACGTTCCTGAACCTGGCCATCTTTAATATGCCCCTCTGTGGCGAGCAGGCTGGAGCCTACGGAACAGAGCATTTCTATGAGGGGGACCTTTCACTCTATACCGGGTTCAGGCATCCGGCGGGGTGGGACCGGAAACTGGTGCGGCAGTTTCTGGAGAGCGAGTTCAAGCGTCACAGCGCTGTAGCAGAGATCCTCAAGCACGATCCTCCGTTCTTTACTTCCAATCACGCACCATTTTTTACCTTCCAATAAAATGGCACGACATCGTCTACGGACCACCAGGGCCGTTCACGGCCGAAGCGTCGCTATCCAAAGTGCAGCATTTTGTTATATCCCTCTATATTTTGTCATTACCCTTAAATTACCCCACCGGAATACTTGCAAATACCCGCCCAATGCTGTAGGTTTAAAAATATCAAGAACGTCGCTCTTCCATAGACGCTTGTCAGGTCCCGGCTTTTCTGCCTGCCGGCCTGAACGTCGAAACGCCGGAAGTCCCGATCGCTGCAAACCGGTTTACTCGCCATGGCAAGCAGGAGGTACGAGATGGACAGGGAAGTACGGTCGCTCCTGGTCGTGGACAACAGCCCTTCACACATATTCTTCATGGGGACCATGCTCAGAAAGCTCGATTACAAAGTGCGCTCCGCCATGAACGCCGACGACGCCCTGCGCGCCATGGCCGAGGCGCTCCCCGCACTGGTATTGACGGACTCGGCCCTTCATGCCAAGAGCGGCATCGAAATGCTGAAGGAAATGAGACAGTCCCCGCAGTTAAAGACCGTGCCGGTGATCGTGCATTCCTCTGAGGACGCTTCCGGCGTGCGGGAGGCCTGCCTGTCCGCAGGATGTACGGATTTTTACCAGAAGCCGACCGATTTCAATGTGCTCTACAGCGCCATTCAAGCCGCAACCGAGCGCATGCCGCGAAAGAATATCAGGATCGACACACTGCTGAAAGCCAAAGTAATGAACAGCGCCGGCGTGATTCGGCAGGAACAGGTGACTGCCCTGTCGGAAGGCGGCTGCTATGTATGCTCAAGCGCTCCTGAGCCGGTGCATACAGTCCTTTCCCTTACCCTGTTTATTATGAACAAGGAGGTCAGTGTGTCAGCTATCGTGTTATACAGCTCGACCATGATCGGGGGGCAGCATAAAAAACCCGGCATGGGCATGAAGTTCACGAGCCTCCGCTCCGAGGACAGGATCTTTTTGCGCGATTACATTAAGGACCAGATTGCACGGGATATCCCGGCATAGATCCGGGGACCTCGTCCTCCGTTCAAATACCGCACTTCAGTTCGATCTCACTCGGCCTTCGCAGCTGCGGGGTATGGCGCTGCCCTCGTAAGAGAACGACCGGCGACCTTTTCTTGTTGTAAAAAAACTCCTTTTGGAATAAATTAAGACACGATGGCTGATATCAATCTTCGTCATAAGGTGCAGGCCTTGGCACTGGCCGCGCTCACGCTCTGTACCTGGCTTATTGCCGGCATGGTCTACATGGACCAGTTCGTCCGACCCTTTGACCGCCTTGAGCTCTGGCTCATGCCCTGGACGGCACTGGACACCCTTCCTCTCGAGGCAAGCCTTGATCACCGGCTTGCGGCCATGCAGCGGATGCTCGATGCGTCGGGCAAAGTCGCACAGTATGCGCTGGCAGGGCTGATCCTGTCCTTTATTCTCCTCACGTTGTACCTGTCCCTCGTCTATCAACAGCGGCAGCGGCGCGCCCGCGAGAACATGATCCTGCAGCTGAAGAACCAGGAGATCGCCCGGCGGAACGAGTTCATCCGGTATATCTCCGCTACGATCGGGCACGAGTTCAAGAACAACCTCGGCCGGATCAAGCGCCGCATCAATCTGCTGCCCGGCCTGCCTCAGGACGCCCGTGAACGCATTGACGACAACCTGGACAAGCTCTTTGCCGACATAGATATTTTCAAGAAGATCTCCGACGAGCGCGAGGCTGGTCTGGTCGAGTTCAAGTACCTCGATGTCAAGGCCATGCTCGGCGAACTGGCAGCGCAATACGCTGATCTGGCGGATGTCGCCATTGCTGAATGCCAGGCTGTGCCCATGCTCTATGCCGCTCCGCCGCTGCTCAGAACAGTGTTCGAGAATGTCATCGACAACGCCATCAAATATAAAAAGCCGGACCAGCCCCGTGCGCGCATCGTGGTGTCCTGCTCTATGGACCGGGACGGCACCCGGCAGTATGTTATGGTCTCGATCCGCGACGCCGGGATCGGGATGGACGAACAGGCGGCGGACCAGTGCTTTTACAAGGGAATGGGCACGGGAGAGAACTGGGGGCAGGGCCTCTATTTTACCAAATATGTCGTCGGCCTCCATGCCGGCAAGATCCGCATCGGCAAGGAATTTACAGCGCCTGGCGCGGGCACGGAGGTCATCATTAATCTTCCCTTCGTAGAGGAAGCAAATAATGTTTAAGGTGCTGATCGCCGACGACGACTTTGAGGATCGGGATCTCCTGAAGCTGGAGATCCAGCGGGCGCTCGGCGATCGCGAGCCCGACCTGCGCTTCCACGAGGTGGCAAGTGTCCGCGAGGCCGTGAAGGTCCTGACCACGCAGGTTTTCGACCTCATGACGCTCGATATCGAGTTCGATAAGATGAACGAAGGCGTCGACGCCCTGCCGCAGCTCTTCGAGACCCATCCGAACCTGAACATCATTGTCGTCAGCGGCAAGCTGGACAAAAGCGAGGTTTCGGAGCGACTGTTCCGCTTCACCAAGGACAACGTGCTGAAGGGCAAGCGCTGGGCCCGGCATTTCGACGTGCTCGACAAGAAGGATGACAAGACCGAGGCCCTGCGGCGCGCTCATGACTTCGCCGCCAAACAGCGGGAAGGCGCCGACAATATCCGGGAGCTGTTCCTCCTTGCAGAATCCTATCTTGACCAGAACATGCTGGACAAATGCGAGGAGGTTTACCAGAAGATCCAGCGTCTGGCGCCCGGCGAGACCGAGTCGCGCGAGAACCTCCACATCGTCAAAGGCGGCGGGTCCGCTGATCAGGCCTTGGAATATTTCCGCGCAGGAGAACAGGTCGTCGCTGCCCTGCTGCTGGGCCATTATATCGAAAGCCGGTTAAAGGCGCACACCACTGCGGCGACGGGCCGCGTGTTCTCGGTGCTGTCCGAAGGGTTGAAGGAGATGGAGCAAAGCCGGCGGATCAGCCGCTTCAGGGCCGGTTTGTTCAACGACCTCATGTTTCTGCGGAACAAGGCTGTCCACAAGCCGACGACCATTACTGAAGAGGATTTCAAAACGCTGGAGAAAAAAATGGCCCTTCTGGAAAAAACGGCATCATGAACCGCCGGAGCCTGTGGAAATACGTTCCGCCTGCCGGGCCGGTCCTGAGCCTGCTGCTGATCGGACTGGTGGTCCTGAGCGCGCTTCTTTATTACCGGGCCGTCAAGATCCAGCGGTACCTGGAACCGGCCCTGGCCCTTTCCCAGCCGCGAAACGAGTTTGTCAGCAGCATCAGTCAGAACTTCCAGCAGGAGTTCGGTGCGCTGCAGGTCAAGGGACTCCGGACCCGGACGAGCTCCATTATTGTCGATCGGTCCATCCTGTTCTCACCGGACGGAGCCCTGAAGCCATCGTCGAAGATCATTATCACCAAACTGTCCCGCCTGTTTCTTTCGCTCTTGTCCGACGCTCGTACCAGAAGCCATATCAGCATCGTGCTGGTCAGCTTTCATTACCCCGCAGACAGGCCGAAGCATGCAACGATCGCTGCACGGACGCAGGCGCAGCAGATGGCCGGGCTCCTGCAGGATTCCCTGTATGAGGCTGAGCCTGAACTAAAACGAAACTTTAAATCCTATTTTGCGGAAACAGTCCATCCGGAACTCCGGCGCGGTGAACGCGAGGTGATCGAGCTGCGCATCATACCCTCAGAACTGCTGCGTATCGAGGTGTTGCATAAAATGACGAAGTACGCGCGCTGATATTCAGGTGTTGAGGCTGAAGACTGAAGGTTGTTCAGTAAAATCAACTGCAATACTAGTCACCCATCCATTCGTCCCGATTATTACGATGCCGATGGCTATTTTTTTTGATCTTCGGTCTTCTTCAGTCCGTCAACCTGAATAGCTACGATTTGAGAAACAATACCATACCGTGACCTCCTATCCCATCGATACCATCCTTCCGAAGCTGAAGGACGCCGTGGCGCGCCATCCTCCGTCATTCTGCACGCGCCGCCCGGCGCGGGCAAGACCACCCGCGTCCCGCTGGCGCTGCTTGACGTGATCCCGCCTGAGCGGGCCGCATCATCATGCTCGAGCCGCGAAGGATCGCGGCGGTCTCCGCCGCGCGCTGGATGGCGCAGACGCTGGGCGAACAGGTGGGCGGGACCATCGGCTATGCCATCCGCTTCGACACGAAGAGCTCGGCCAAGACGCGCATCGAGGTCGTTACCGAGGGCATCCTGACCCGCCGCATCCAGTCCGATCCCGGCCTTGACCGGCGTGTGCCATGGTCATCTTCGACGAGTTCCATGAGCGGAGCCTCCATGCCGACCTGGCGCTGGCGCTCTGCCTCGATGTCCGGAACGGCCTGCGGCCGGACCTGAAGGTCCTGGTCATGTCCGCGACCCTGGACTGCGGGCCCCTTGCCTCGCTCCTCGGCGATGCGCCGGTCATCACCTCGGCGGGAAAGGCCTTTCCCGTGGAAGAGCGCTACCTCGAAGACCGGCCCGGCCCGCTCCGGCGCGCTCGCTGCCGCGGTCCGGACGGCGCTCCGGGAGACCAGCGGCGACATCCTGGTGTTCCTTCCCGGCTCCGGCGAGATCCGGTCCTGCGCCCGGGAGCTGCAGCGACGCTCTGGACCTGATCGAGGAGCGCCTTTCGCTCCACCCGCTCTACGGCGACCTGCCCTTCGAGGAGCAGGAGCGCGCCATCGTGCCGTCGCGGGACCGTCGCAAGATCGTGCTCGCCACGAACATCGCCGAGACGAGCCTTACCATCGAGGGCGTGCAGGTCGTCATCGACAGCGGCCTGACGCGCAGGCTCCGCTACGATCCCTCGACCGGCATGAACCGGCTGGTGACCATCGCCCGTGTCCCGGGCGTCGGCCGAGCAGCGCAAGGGCAGGGCGGGCAGGCTCGGACCGGGCGTCTGCTACCGCCTCTACGATCAGCTCGCGCTGCAGGGCATGCCGCCTTTACGCCCGCCGGAGATCCTCGTGTCCGACCTTGCGCCGCTTGCCCTGGAGCTCGCGGCCTGGGGCGTCAAGGACCCCGCAGCTTTCCTGGCTCGATGCTCCGCCCGCTGCCGCATGGGAGTCCGGCCTGCAGCTGCTCATCGACCTCGGCGCGCTCGACCGGACCGGTTCGGTCACGCACGGTCGGCCGGGCCATGGCCCGTTTCCCGCTCCATCCGCGCTTGCCCGGCTGATGCTGCGGGCGCAGGAGCTGGGCTGCATGCGCCTTGGCGCCGATCTCGCCGCCATCCTCTCGGAACGGGACATGTTCCGGAAGAACGCGGAGCAGGGGTCGGCAAAGAACCCGATGTGGCCGAGCGGCTCGATGCTGCTGCAGCAATGGCGAAACGGAAAAGAAGCGGGCGCAGGCGCGGACCTCTCCGCTCTGCGGGCCGTGGACCGGACGGCAAAGCAGCTTCTGCATCTGCTGCCGGACACCGGGGAAAAAGCCATGCAGACGAGATGTGGGTCCCGAACGCTCTCCCGACTGCTGCTCTCCGCCTATCCGGACCGGGTCTGCCAAGCGCCGCGAAGACGGCGGCCGCGTGTACGTCCTGTCCAGGGAAGGGGTGTCCGGCTTTCCATGGACAGCCACCTGGTCAACGATCCCTTTATCATCGCGGTGCACGTCGACGCCGGCGAGAAGGCGGAAGGCTTTGTCCACCTCGCTGCGCCGGTGACGGAAGAGCTTATCCGGAGCGAATATGCCGTCACGCATCGAGCCGTCCGACGGGTGGAATGGGACGGAGCCAGGGGCGGATCACCGCCGCCCTCGAAGAGCGGCTTGAGACCATGCTGCTGTCGCCGCGGCCCTTCAAGCCGTCCGACGAGGAGGCAGCCCCGATCCTGTGCGAAGCGATCCGCACGATGCCCGGCATGCTGACGTTCACCAAGGAGGCGCGCCAGTTCCAGGCCAGGGTCGGGCTGATGAAGAAAGCTTTTCCCGAAGAGGCCTGGCCGGACCTTGCTGACCAGCGCTCCTGTCCATGCCGGAGGAATGGCTGCTGCCCTGGCTCGTGAACATCCGCACGGCCCAGGGGCTCGAAGGGCTGAATCTCCTTCCGGCGCTCAAGGCCCGACTGACCCGGGAACAGCGGCGGCTGCTGGACGAGCGCGCGCCCCTGTCCATCACCGTGCCGAGCGGATCTCAGCATAACGCTTGATTATGCTTCAGGAGATCAGCCGGTACTTGCCGTCAAGCTGCAGGAGATGTTCGGGCTGGCTGATACGCCGGTGCTTGCAGGCGGCAGGGTCAAGGTGCTGCTGCACCTGCTTTCCCCGGCGCGCCGGCCGGTCCAGATCACGCAGGACCTGAAAGGGTTCTGGAACAGCGGCTATCCGCTGGTGAAAAAAGACCTGAAAGGCCGCTACCCGAAGCATCCCTGGCCCGACGATCCCTGGAACGCCGTGCCAACGCGGCGCGCGAAACCACGGGGGCAGTGAAGCGTTGTTGCTGACCGTTGCCTTGCCGCGCAGTGCTACTTTGTTGCCGGCACTCAGGTTACCCTGAAATCAGCATATTTATTTCTTGCCTCTTCAGCAGGTTTTAAGGTACTGTGCCTGCATCAGGGCGGATCTCCCTGTCCGTTTCACAATGTCCAACCTGGTCACCTGGATCGACAGCATATGGGTTTCACGCGCTATTGGTCCATCACGGGCTCAAGGCCGGAAAGGCGGTACGATCGCAAATAACTCGTGATGGCCCCCAACACCCGGAAAGGGTGCCGGCGTCACGGGATGTATGTGATGGCATCGTATGGTTAATCGGATAGTTCCCCTTCTTCTGCTTGTCACCCTGCTCATACAGGGATGCGTTTTTCCCCAGGACCTCGGTGAAAACGTTTATCGGGAAATGGTCAAGGAAGAAGGTACGGGTGTCATTGTCGAATGTTCAGGAAAAAAAAGATCGAACTGACTTCGCCGCTTTCAGTCCGGGTCTACGCAGAGGTGGACCAGCAGGAAACGACGAAACGCTATTATCAGAACGTGTTGGTCCGGAGCAAGGCAAGGCCGAAGGAATTCCCGTTGTGGGATGCCTGGACCAAACTGCTCCTGTCGACCACGGTCATTCCCCTGTTTCTGAAGGATTTCTGGATAATGGGAAGCTATCTCGGTCCGAACTGCCGGCTTGAGCCGGAAGCCTGCACCGTCCAGAACGCGAGGAGTGTGCTTTCGCCGGACTATATCGTGGAGGATGGCGTCCGATCGACCAGAGAGCAGCGGCAGGACCTACCGCAGTCTGACCGGGTCAGCCTGTTCATCAATGGTTTATACAAGGGAGATCTGCAGATCAGCAGCGCCAATGTGGCGACTGTGGACCTGCACGCGTTCCCCGAACTGAATGCTCTGCATAAGCCATTGAAGCTCACTTTTAAATATTATGATGCTTTTGCCCATTCACTGCTGTCGCCGGATGAGGTTGAAAGAATACTCGAACAGGGCGCACCTGCGATGATCCCGGCGAGTCCCGGTAATGGCCGCCGGAAAACCCGCTTTTTCATGCTTCTGCTGAAAACTGTGATAAAATAGAGCCATGGAAAAAAATGACGATTCAAAAAAACGGACTGACGGAAAGGAACTGGTGCCTTACGTGCCTGCGGAGGAATTAACGCCCCGCGATTATCTCCGGCAGGTCAAGTCCAGTCTTTCGAAGGGCAGGCAGAAGGAAGCCTTCGGCCTGCTCCAGCGGGCACATGTGCACTTTCCGAACGACCCCTTCATTCTCTCCTATTTTGGCTGTCTTCAGGCACTGGTGGACAAGCGGTATCGGACAGGCATCGACAAATGCAAAAAGGCCCTTGCATTGATCGGGAAGAGTTCCTCCTTTGGGGAAGAAATGATCTATCCCGCATTCTATCTGAACCTCGGGAGGGCTTACGTTGCAGCAGGGAAAAAGAAAGATGCGCTTGAGTCTTTTAATAAGGGTTTGAAGTTCGATAACACCAATCGTGATCTTCAGAAGGAAGTACGGGCGCTTGGAAAGAGAAAGGCCGCACCGGTGCCGTTCCTGGACCGCTCAAACCTGATCAATAAATACATCGGCATGATCCTGCACAAGTCAAGCAAGACAGCGGAGAAAATTTGACGGTCAGTTGTTTAGACGCGGGACCGGCGTATCTGCACCGGGCTGGTTTCTGACCCACCTTGGATTCTGCCAAAGACAATGCGAGAACCACGTCCAACCGCATGAAAAATTCAATAGAGCTATATATTCCGAGGAGCCCATCATGATCGTTTCAGATCTCAACCACATCAGCCGTCAGGCGGCACTGTCACCCAATCTTCACAAAGCGATCGCTTTTCTGCGGTCACCTGACCTTCAGGCTCTGCCGGACGGAAGGGTGGAGATCGACGGCGACCGGGTATTCGCCCTGGTCCAGCGGTTCGAGACGATGTGGGCGGCCACGCCGAAATTCGAATGCCATCGAAAATACATCGATATCCAGTTCATTCTGTCCGGCGACGAGATCATCGGCTGGGCGCCGACGGAGCGGATGGAGATCACCGCCGCCTATGATGCTGACAAGGACATCAGCTTCGGAACCGTGGCAAAAGGGCAGTGGACCCCGGTTCATCTTCATGCAGGACAGATGGCGGTGCTCTATCCGGAGGATGGCCATGCGCCGAAACTGGCCCTTCGCAACCCGTCAAAGGTGATGAAGATCGTGGTGAAGGTGGGCCTTTAGAGCCTTTAGTTCGGAGTTTGGAGCTCGGAGTGTGGAGAGTGCTACACCAGAGTCAGCCATTTTTATCAGCAGATTTCGCAGATGGGCGAAGATTTAAAAACAATTCCAGATTATACAACCGCGAATGAGTGCGAATAGACTCTGCGTAATTTTTGTTTATGAATTCGCGTTAATTCGCGTCCATTAGCGGTTTTTTATCCGTCTGTTATAGCCACCGCCGGGGATTGTACCCGCCGGTTATCTGCCGCGTGATCGCCTGCCAGAGCATCTGACGTCCCCAGTTATATTTTCCCCAGGGAGCAAGGAACTTCGCCACATCCTTCAGCACGATGAGTTTCTCGCGTGAGCTGCGTTTGGCAAGGGTGCCCATGAAGTCGGCTTCGTGCGGCCTGCCAAAGAGGATCTTGAGGATGTTCCACTGGTCAGAGCAGCGGCGCACTTCGCTCTGGATCATGGTCCGGTAGATGTCCTGGATCGGCCGGTTCAGCCGGAAGGCATCCACGGTCGCCTCGCCTGCGATCGCTCCGGAATGGAGCGCTGCCGACATTCCCTCGGCGATCATGTTCAAAAACCCCGCCGCCTGGCCGGTCACGATGATGTTTCCCTTGCCGAAGACATAGCGGTTGATGAGCGACAGCCCGAAGTTGTTCACGCTCGTTTCGCGCGTGATGCACGGGCCGAGCTTCACGCTGATGGCGATCTTCCAGATAGCGCAGGGCCTTCGCATGGCGCAGCGAGAAGTCATCGTTCGCTTCATGCCCCACGCCCACGATCTGGCGGCCGTTCCTCTGGTGGCTCCAGGTGTAGTAGCCCAGCTCCGGGGTGGAACCAGTAATGGAAATATGCCGGGTCCAGCGGGCAGTCGATGATCTCGTGCAGATGCTGCTTTACCGTGAACCAGGTGATGGCTTCGCGGTATTCCGGATAGAGCGTGCGGACCACCTTGGAGTTCGGGCCGTCGGCGCCGATGAGATAGCGCGCGCGGTACAGCCGTTCCTCCTGCCCGTTGCCTGCCATGATATCGACATGCGTGCCCTGGTCCGATGGCCGACAGGAAGCGCATGTTGTCGTGGATTTCCGCTCCGCTCCGCTGGATGGCCCAGTGGTCGGCATAGGTGCGGTCCAGATGCGGCGTGGAGCCGTGGTCGAACTCCATGGGAAGCTCGACGCCGCCGGGAAAGTAAAAGGTCACGCCTTTGCAGGAGGTCGGTTCATGCAGCACTTCCTTCGGCAGGGGCCCGAAGTTCTCGATCAGGAAACGGTGGCCCCGGGGCGAGATGATGCCGCTGCAGGGTTTCGTTCTCGGGAGGCTGAACCGTTCGAGCGCGATGGTCTCGTACCCCGCGTCAACAAGCCGCTTGGCCGTGGCTGCCGCGGAAAGGCTTGCGCCAACGATGATGACGTCGGCAGTACGCGGTTTCGTCATGGCTTCGCCACCTCGGCAAGATGGACGACCGGCAGTTTCGTATATGCGGCAAATGCCTCGCAGTCATCAAGGCTCTCGACCACGATGCGTTCCGCCTTCCGGCCCTCAAGCAGCCATTTCACCTGTTCCTCGATGGAGATGATCGTCGCCAGGCCCTCGCGGTGCTGCATGCTTGCCGCGCCCGTCGGCGTTGCCACGCGCTGCAGGTCCAGGTTCATGAAACAGCCGGTCTCCTGGCGCACCGCATCATACATGCCACGAACTCGCTGCGATTGGCGTTGTAAGCCCGCGTTTCTATCATGTAAAGATCGGTCGGCTTGAGGCCTGCGCGCACCGTCGGGTTCGCAAGCAGGGCCTGCCCCAGGGGGCGGACGTTGACCGACGAGGGCAGGAGCGAGCGCAGCACATTGAACAGCAGCCCGTCAGCAACGACGATCTCCGTTGCTTTGGTCAACGGCGCGATGAATTCCTTCAAGGCGGTCGTCGTTGATTTCCTGTCCCGATTCAAGGGCCAGCAGGATATCGTATCCATCATCGGAATGAAGCACTGCATTCTGCCCCAGTAAGGCAAGGACAGACGCGGCAAGCTGCGCGTTCGCCCGGAGCGCTCTGCCCGGGATCACGATGCAGGATGAACCTGGTCTTCCCGGCTTCGTGCAGGCGAGGTCGATGACCGGTTTGGGAAGGAACCCGCGCGCCGAGAGGTTCTTGCGGAGCCGGATCGTGGCCTGCTGCGTGCGGATGCCCATGGGGCAGAGGGGCTCGCAGGAGCCGCAGAGGATGCAGCCGCGCGCCGCCGGAGCAAGATCTTCCTCGTCTGCGCCGCCGATCAAGGCCCGGGTCCTGCCGCAATAGGTCAGCGCCTTGGTATGGTGCTGACTGCCAGACCGGGCAGGAGAGCATGCAGACGCCGCAGCCGTTGCACTCCGCAGGGTCGGTCGCGCCTGGCTGCGGGTGGTGGTAAGGAATCTTCTTTTTCATCAAAATATCACGTCCCGGTTCAGGACCATGGCCGGATCGACTTCCCGCTTCATTGCCAGATGCTTGTCAACGAGTTCGTCGCCGAACACGCGCCGGATATAGCCTTTCATCATGCCGCCGAAGCGGTAATAGCTCGTGCCCATGTCAACGCCGATGTCGTAGATCTCGTTCTTGAACGACTGCAGATGGTCGCGGCTGTAGGTCTTGCCTTCGAGCATAGGCTCGAACTCGCATCCGTAGGCAATGCCTTCGGCATCTGGCGGGATGCACGAGAGCTCGTAGCGCTCTCGCGGGCCGATAAGCTTGATGCCGACGCAATAGAGCGTGTAGTGGGGGAAGTATTTTTTGCAGACCTCGTTGCCGCGCAGGATGGCCTCGAAGAACTTTTCCCTGCTCGTGGCAAGGTCGGGGATCACCATCTGCCTGCCGCCCCAGAATTTCCAGACCGCCTGGGAGAACACGACCGTGCGGTCCACGATCTTGCCCTTGTGCATATGGTGGGACGGCTGGAGCTCGGGCAACAGGGTGCGTTTCCGGTCCAGCAGATAGAGCGCTTCGCGGAACTTCCAGGGCCTGAGCGCATAGTACATGCCCGTGCGGAGCGCAAAACCCAGCTCGCCGAAGCCCCTGAGGCGCGAACGCCACTTTGTAAAGAACGCCTGTTCCCGTTCATCCGAATCGAAGGCCACGAGCAGGTTCACCGCCCGGTCGAGCATGGTCAGGATGCCGGTATAGTCCGCAGCGTCCTCGTCGCAGAGCATGACCAGGTCTTCCATGGCCGTGCGCAGGTCGCGTAATAGAAATAATGCATGGTGAGCGGAGTAAAAGGCCTGATGCGGAGCGTCGCCTCGGTGATGATGCCGAACTGGCCGTATCCGAGCAGCACGCGGTTGAACCACCAGGTGTTCTCGGTCTCGGAGCATTCCAGTACCTCGCCAGTCGGCGTCACGATCCTGATCGCCAGTGCCTGGTCGGCGCTGCAGCCCAGTCGCGGGGAGTTGATGTCAATGCCGCCGACGCCGAGCGTGCCGCCGACCGAAGAGGTCATGTTCAGCGGCGCCGAGAGGTAGTCGAGCTTATGCCTGCGGAGCGACTCCGCCAGGGAGTGCCAGTAGATGCCGGCCTCGCAGCGCACGGTCAGGTTGTCCTTGTCGATCGCGAGCACGCGGCTCATGCCCCGCATGTCGAGCTGCAGTCCGCCGAAGGAAACCGTCTCGCCCTCGGTCGTAAGCCCGCCGCCGCGCACGGTGACCGGCACGCAATGCTTCTGAGCGGCCCGCATGACCTCGGAAACCATCCCGGTCGTGCGCGCGATCAGCACGCCGCGAGGAAGACCATACGCCATGCCGCCTGCGTCCGTGACGTAGAGGGTGCGCGCTGACTTTACTTCGTCAATAGCTATTCCTTTGGCAGCAAGGTCGGCCACAAAGGCCTGCCAGCCGTCGCCTTCCCAGCGGGAAGGGTTGGTCTGCTGGCGCGGTATTCCTTTGAGCGCGTCCCGCGCCACCGGGCATGGAGGGATGACGCCTGGCTTTGCAGGTTTGAGGTCGAGGGGTTTATAGCGGGGGTTGTTATGCATTTGTTGTGCGCACGGAGACGGGACCAGTTCCCGTCCGTGCATTTTCGTCCGTAACTATACCCCGACGGAGAAATTTAATCAAGACACGATAATCCCTGGTGAAGTCGGGCATTGACTCAACGAGAATCAGCGCGACAGCTCCGGTGAAGGCCGTCCGATATGATAGCCCTGACCGTAGTCCATGCCGATCAGTTTAATTGTCGCCAGTATTTTGTCATCTTCCACGCATTCCGCAACGCTTTGTATGCCGAATTCCCTGGCCAGGATCGTCATGGTTTTCACCAGGGCCAGATCTTTCTTGTCGGCGATCATGTTCCTGATGAACTCCCCCTCTATTTTCACGAAGTCGATTGGGAAGCGCTTAATATAATTGAAGGAAGAAAAGCCCGATCCGAAATCGTCGATGGCGAACTTGAATCCCGCGGACTTGAGCTCGTGAACGAATTTTTCAAGCAGGGAAATGTTCCTGACCGTGTCCCGCTCCGTTATCTCGAATACGACGGCGCAGTGGTCAATCCCATACTTGTCCGTCAGCTTCAGCACGCCGGGAATGAATTCCTTTATGATAAGGGACTTGGGTGAGAGATTGATGAAAAGGTAACCCTGGTAACCCTCGTCCTTCACCTTTTGAAAAACTTTCTCCATGATGATGTAGTCGAGCTTGCTCAGCACCCCGAGTTGATCGGCAACCTC
Source organism: Nitrospirota bacterium (assembly GCA_963836175.1). Lineage (GTDB taxonomy): Bacteria > Nitrospirota > UBA9217 > UBA9217 > UBA9217 > GWC2-56-14. The sequence goes on along the minus strand of CAWIIS010000003.1, from coordinate 268,593 downwards.
AATATACTCCTCGGCGTTCAGGACCCCGTTGTCCGTCCTGATTCTGCTTAAAACCTCATGGCCGTCGGCTTTCCCGGTTTGCATATTGATGATGGGCTGAAAATAGGGAATGACACCCTTCTCTTCAATGGCTTTCATGAGGATGCCGGTTTTTTCTCCGGCTGCTCTGAATACCGCCACAACGTCCTCTTCCGAGGGGACGAGAATGGTGTTCTTGCCGCCGCTCTTGGCTTTGTACATCATGGTGTCGGCAAACAGGAAAAGGTCCTTGGCGTTTACGGCATGGACCGGGTAAACAGCGAACCCGATGGAAACGGTGGCCTTGACCTTCGTGTTGTCGGGAGCAGCGAGGGCGAAACGCCCCGTGTTCTCCAGTATCTTGGTCGCAACGAGAAACGCCTGTTCTTCGTCGGCGCCGGAAAGGACCACGACGAATTCATCCCCGCCGTACCGCGCAAGGATGTCCCCATCCCGCAGACCGTTGTGGATGGTCTCGGCGATGCCGATCAGGAAACGGTCGCCGAACATATGGCCGTGAAGATCGTTGATATTTTTAAAATTGTCGAGGTCGATGACGAGCAGGGAGAATTTTTCGTTATGCCGCGGGGCCCTCCCGATTTCGTACCCGAGCAGTTCCCAGAAGAGCCGCTGGTTGTAAAGGTTGGTCAGCGGATCTCTCGTGGCATAGTATTCGAGGTCCTTGGTGTATTTGTCGATGGCCTTGATGGAGCCGACCACGTTCAGGAGCGTGGTCAGGATGCCTTCGATAACCAGGGAGCGGATGGTGTCCTTCGACATTTCCGGTCGCACGCCGATACCCACCACTCCTCCTATCTGGGGGTTCTGAAGGATGATGGATTTGGTCTGGAGTTCCAGGTCATCTTCGCTGATGCCGGCCAGGGTCTGGGAATCGTCGGCGATATTGTGGTTGATTTTCAGGGCGGCGCCCCCGAGCCGTTCATTCGCGCTCATGACTTTTCGGCGGATGATCCTCTCGACGCGCTCCTTGATCTCTTCCGACGGCGTATGCGTCCAGAAGACTTCGAGGTCGTAGATTTTCTCGTCGACCTGGAAGATGGAGAACAGCGTGTAGGCTTTGATGACCTTGTTGATCTCCAGGAGCAGCTGCATGACGTGCTCTTTCCAGTCTTTTACCACACTGGAGGTAATGATGAATTTTTCCAGCAACCGGAGCTCGAATTCGAGGACCTCTCTGTCCACCGCAACGCCCTTAATCCTCTTCGCAAATCCGGTGAACTCCCGCAGAAGAGCGTTGAATTCGGCAAACCCGGTATCCACATCGTCAAGGTTGTTTAGTTTTGTCAGGTCCCTGACGCTGTTTATTTCACTCACCTTTTCATGAAGAAAGGCGGTCGACCGTTTTATCCGCGCATTCAGAAACGTGGATACGGCCCCCGCCAGGATAAAGGGGATGGGCAGCAGCAGAAAAAAGAATACGTTGAATTTCCTTTTCGCTTCGTTGATCGCCGGACTGATGTCCTGCCGGACTTTCATTACGCCGAGGACTTCTCCGGTCTTCGCACGGGCATGGCACTTCAGGCATCTGCCCTCCGCTTTGATCGGATAAATGTTTATAATAATGGGGTCGTCCTTATAGGTAATGGCGTCGCCGGTACGGAATGAATCCACGATATTTCTGCCCAATATCGGCTGCTCTATCCTGCCGTAATCCCTTTCTACCGCTTCCCCCCTGAATATTTCCACCGTGTAAAGGAATTGGGCGCTGGCGCTTTTCGTGGCTACCAGGAACTTGTTCAACTCAGCCCGGGTCCAGCCCTTCTCCATGAGCTGGGTCATCGCGGTGAACATCTGCCGGGATACGGCATCGGCGACCTCATCGGCATTTTGAACGAAAGAATGACGGTAAATGGACGACACGACCAGGTAGGTCGCGTTAAAGCTTATGTACGACGCTATCAAAACCGCGACGCACACAAATGATTTCAAACGGAACTGTGTTCCGGCCAGCTTCCCGACAATGGGTATTTTTTCAAAAATGCTCAGCATTTTTTCGCCTGTTTTTTGGGACAAGTTCGAAATTGCCTCTATTATCCGGTTCATATCGGCACCTCTGGTGTATTATTGCCGGCAAGAAGAGGAATGCTTCTTCTTTCGCAACAATGCCCGCGTCATCCGGGGTCATAATAATTTTGCTAGACGAATATATCATGAAACCAGCGCTGTAACAATATGTTTGAAAAAAAACAATACTCCAACAGAGATGCAAAGGTTAAAAGAAGGCCGTTGAATCTTATCTCCATCAGCACAATAAAACGGCTTTACATCAAAACCGTTGACACCGTAAAATAATGTAGCTACAATAGCCACAAGAGGTGATGCTATGCATTATGTAGGCGTGCGCGAACTAAAAAACAGACTTACCTACTATCTCAAGCTGACGCGTGAAGGTGACAACATTATCGTCACCGACCGGGGAAAACCCATGGCAATTCTCCATAACGTGACAGCCATGGAGGAGACCGCCGGCGTCGAGGAACGATTGGTATCTCTGGCGGGAAAGGGTCTGGTGCGTCTTCCCCGGCCCAAGTCACGATTATCGGCTGAACGACCGCGAAAGGCCAAGGGTAAAGCAGTGTCAACCCTCATTGTCGAGGACCGGCGATGATGTTGTATGTTGACAGCAGTGCGCTTGTAAAAAAATATGTGTTGGAACCGGGAAGCGACCGGGTCCACAAGCTTCTTGCGCAGTCCGGTATGGCAGTGACTTCGAAGATGGCCTACCCCGAGATTTTCGCCGGATTAAGCAGAAAACGTCGCGAAAAAGGGATCGCCGAAAAAGATTATCGTTATGCTCTCGCAGATTTCGAGTCTGACTGGCTTGCGCTGCTCATTATCGAGTTCCAAGATGAACTTCTCCCTGTCATAAAACAGCTTCTCACGAAGCATGCTCTAAAAGGCGCCGATGCCGTTCACCTCGCATCCGCGCTCTGGATACAAAAAGCGGCAAAGGAGAAAGTGTCCTTTGTCGCTTCCGATATCCAGCTCCTGCGCGCGGCAAAAGCGGAAAAGCTTGAAATCATAAATCCTGAAGCCGGGTAGGGCGGGTGGTAATGGAATCGCAGTATGAATGTCGGGTTTCGCCTTGCTTTACCGACCTTCCAACTTAAATTACCCCATCGGAATCTTTGACAACGTCGCGGATTAAGCATATATTCGTGCCTACGTGTAAGGGAAAGCATATAGTATTGAAATGCTGGTATCTAATATGCGATCTCTTGTTCCGTTTAGCTAATACTGGCATATTCCTTGCTAAACCAGTAAACAACGGAAATCCGTGCTTTACTATCCCCCATAGTAAAGACCTAAAAACAAGGGGGATAGTCAATAACTTGTTAGAGCAAGGAGAAATATGGCAGAGGAATCATATTGGTTCGGATTCAGGCAAACGGTTCCGAAACCACCTGGAAAAGCAGTAGCATGCGGTCCATACAAAACGTGGTCCGATGCAAAAAGGGAAAGAGAGAAGGCTAAAGCACCGGATTGTGATGTCTCTGTCCCATTTACGGCTTCATCAAAAGAAGAAGCAGAGAAAAAAGCCGAACAGCTGACATAATATTTTACCGACATTGGGAGGTATAAAATGCCTGCAAAAGATTACAGAGTAAAAATTGTGCGTGAAGGCCTTGAGTTTGAGGTGGCAGGTGACAAAGCATTTGTGCTCGAAATGCTTAAGCGGTTTAACATCCAATCAAGCACTGATAGTACACTATCTGCCGCAGCCCCGACAGATTCAAAACGGTTGAAAAAAGAAACGACTTTAGCTAGTTCTTCAAAGGCTCTTTCAATCAGAGAATTCATTCAACAATTTTCTTTCACTAAGCATACCGATATTACGTTGGCATTTGGATACTATTTAGAAAAACATGCAGGCGTCGCCTCTTTCACACGCGCTGAAATAACCAACAGCTATTACGAAGCCAAGCTGGAAAGCTCGAATACAAGCCAAATGATTATACAGAACATCAAGCGCGGATTTATGATGGCATCGCGCGCAAAAGGTGAAAAGGGTAAGAATCGGTACACTCTTACAAACTCTGGTGAGAAATACATAGACTCAAAGATGCGGCGCAAATCATAAGGAAGGTACGACAATGGCGAAAGTCTCGGCATCTCCAAAATTATCGCCGCTTTTACGTTCGGCCTTTGAAGTCCTTAACCACGGGTTATGGCACTTCTTCCGCAGCGATACCACGCCTGATATGAAATTTGCACTTTTGCATGTCGATCAGGCGATAGAACTTTTACTTAAAGAGAGGGTTCGTGCAGGCGGAAAATCAATATATAAAAATCCGAAGGAAACCATTTCAATTTGGGCAGCATACGATATTCTGACAAATGAGATAGGCATAGTAATTCCCGAACGACCAAATTTGGAACTATTACACGAAGAGCGAAATAGCATTCAGCATAAATACGCTAACCCAAGCGCAGAAGATGCCGCATTCCATATAGAAAAAGCAATGCAATTCATTAAAAGATTTGTTTCAAATGAACTAAAGCTCGACATCAAACAGTTTATTTCCGCTGAATATCTTGACCAGATTTAGGCCCGACAATCATTCTAACAAGGCGGGTCCGACGCGCAGAAGACGCGCGTCTCACCCATGCTGTGAGGCTACCAAATGACTAAGGAACGATTCCTCGGTTTGACAGGGCTCCATTGGACTGCACTCAGCGTCTTAATTGCCGCAGTAGTTGGTTTAATTGCATTCCTCGCATGGAGACATCCAATTTCAGTGCAATCACAACCTAGCCCGGCAAAACATGACGTTGCAAGTACGCATACTGACTCACAAGGAATGGCTCAGAAAGATTTTACTAAGTCACGCGTCCCGAATGCGCCTAAAACGGTAGGGCAAAGGCCAAATGATGTAAAACCGGTAGGTACGGTATGGACAGAGCCGAAAACGGGCATGGAGTTTGTCGAGGTTCCCAGTGGTTGCTTCAATATGGGTTGCGGTGATGTAACATCCGGTTGTAAAAATGATGAGGAGCCGGTGCACGAAGTCTGTCTTGATGGGTTTTGGATGAGCAAGTACAAGGTTACTGAGAAGCAATGGAAGTCAGTCATGGGCAATGCGAGCCACGGCAGATATCGCTTTCTCGACTTTAAAGGCGACAATTACCCCGTCAGAAACCTCACCTATTGGCATGACGTCCGAGAGTTTATACTGAATTTAGAGAAAAAGTCAGCCTCGTATTTTCGTGTTCCTACTGAAGCAGAATGGGAATATGCTTGTAGAAGCGGAGGTAAAGACGAAAAGTATTCTGGTGGTAATAATGTTAACGATGTAGCGTGGTATGGAGGAAATAGTTTTGGTGGAACTATCAGACCGGTTGGATTAAAGTCCCCAAACGGCCTTGGTTTATACGATATGAGCGGGAACGTCCTTGAGTGGTGTCAGGATCTTTATGACGAAAAAGCTTATGCGAAGCACTCGTACAAGAATCCAAATGGTGGTGATTCAGGGCCTGGACATCATAAGGTTGTCCGAGGAGGAAGTTACTCAGCAAGTCCTGGAGACGTTTCTTGCACTGCCAGGTACCACCAATCCATAGGTGGTGATGGCGGGAAAGGAGTGGGCTTTCGTTTGGTGAGGAGACCTAATCCCTGGAGTTCTAACGGCCTGTGAGTCTCAAGAAACATTGAGAGAAACACCATTGCACTTGATAAAGGCATCATCGCCGAGATTATTCAAAATATTTTCTTCATATTTTCGCCCTTCTGTGGTCTATGCACAAAGAAAATAACAAATGATCCAACCAGAAGATAGAGCCTCACGTAACGGGGCTCATCTTCGTGTTCCCGCGGCTGGGAAGCGCCGCAGGAATGCTGGCGATAACTCGCTAATTGCCTTACAACGCGGCTGAGAAACGCCGCTGGAACCAGGCAATCAACATCGACGCCCGCTGCGCGGGCAGCGAGTTATCGGCAGCATTTCTACAGACTCGTTAGTCTATACAATGAAAACGATAATTTACATATTCATAATTTTTAGCAGCCTCCTTGTGGCTTGCCTCACATTCATAGGCTGTTCAAAAGAGGGATCTAAGATGGCTTCTGAGAACATCGCCGCTTATCGAGAAGTAGCGCTCAAATTTACTCAAGCACTGGCGGCCCGTGAATATATCAAAGCGTATGGGATGACGAGTCTTGAATTCCGCAGCAAAACAACCGTGGAACTCCTGCGAAGCTCTTTCGAGAGCATTGTGCCACAGGATTGGGGACCGATAGGACCAATTGAAGTGGGTGAGACTATGACTTCCTGGCGTGAGAAACAACCCTCAGAACGGATTTGGGCTTATGTAAGTATCGGGGGTAACGTATATAGCGAAGCAATAATTGTCACTGTCGCAGCAGAAGATGGCGCACCAAGAATTCGCACAGTCGAATTTGGTCGTCCCTGAAAAAGCAGATATTAACGCACCAACACATCGTTACCTGCGGCTCGACAGCGACGCGCCAGACAGCGGCGCGTCAGGCGCGGATTGTTAGGCGAATACAAAGCGAGGGAACGGCTCATGAGCATGATCGGGAACTTCAGGACCACCTCAGACACGGAAATTGATGCGCTGCTCGCACGACCGAAGAGAATCGAATTGATGCTATACGGGGAATACTCCTCGGCAAAGAACGACAGAGGCGGTATATTTTCCTTTTTCAGAAAGAAGAAGGAAGAACCGGCAGATGATTGGAGGCCGGACGAACCGGGAGCCGAGTCCGATATAGACAAGGCCTGGCACGGTATTCACTTCCTGTTGACCGGGTCTGCCTGGGAAGGAATCGGACCCGAAGCATTTATTGTCGCCGGGGGCACCGAGATCGGAAAGATCGATGTAGGGTATGGGCCGGCACGGGCTTTCAGATCGAAAGAGGTCTCCGAGATCGCGCAGCGGCTTAAAGGGATAGACAAAAAGATTCTTGAGAATCGTTTTGATAAAAAGGCGTTCATCGAGAACGAGATCTATCCGGATATCTGGGATGAACCACCAGAAGATTGTCTGGGATATCTCCTTGAAAATTTTGAAATGCTCAAGCAACTTGTAATCAAAGCGGCTGATGATAAGAAGGCGTTGATAGTTTACCTCAACTGATCAGTGAGTCGGGTAGAACAAAGTGAAACCCGACGATCACTCTAACGAGGCGGGTCGTTGCGTCCGACGCGCAAAAAACGCGCGTCTCATGCAAGTTACGATTCGTATTTGACAATAGTTTCGACAACCTGTAATTACACAGTAGTAGGTGAAGTCCGCGAACCTCACCACCTCTCAGTCACCCTTCGAAAATCAAAATAGCCCCCATGTAAGGGGGCTATTTTATCCTAAGAAATTGTATTCACGGGAAAACTTATCTTTTAGCAGGCTGTGAAAAAGTATTTTAAGGTGTCATCCTGAACGAAGTGAAGGATCTGAAGTACCTGTAAAACCGAGATTCTTCGCTGCGCTCAGAATGACAAATCCTGTGTATTTCGACTTTTTCAACAACCTGTTAGATCTTATCCAGCGCCTGCTTCAGATCGGCGATCAGATCGTCCACATCCTCCAGGCCCAGCGCCAGCCGCACGAGGTTGTCCACCATCCCGATGTTCTTGCGGTACTCCTCGGGATAATCGAAGAACGACATGGCCCACATCTGCGTGACCAGGCTTTCGCTGCCGCCGAGGCTCGGCGTGATCAGGAAGAGCTCGAGCGCGTCGATGAACTGCCGCGTTTCCTTGTTGCCGCCCTTGACCAGGAAGCTGATGACGCTGCCGAAGCCTTTCATCTGCTCCTTGGCGATCGCGTGGTCCGGATGCGACTTGAGCGCCGGGTACCAGACCTTCTCGATCTTGGGATGGGCTTCCAGCATCTGGGCGACGGCAAGGCCGGCCCTGTTGTGGTGCTCCATGCGCAGGCCGAAGGTCTTTAGGCCCCGTTCGAGCAGGAAGCAGGTGAACGGGCCGGGGATCGCGCCGATCATGCGCTGCATCTTGTACAGATCGGTCATGAGCGCGTTGGAGCCGAGGGCCACGCCGGCCAGCAGGTCGTTGTGGCCGCCGATGTACTTGGTGGCGGAATGGATGACGACGTCCACGCCCATCTCGATGCGGCTTGATGTTGTACGGCGTGGCCAGCGTGGCGTCGATGATGGTCAGGATCTTGTGCGCCTTGGCGACCTTCACGATGGCCGGGATGTCGAGCACGCGCAGATAGGGGTTGGTCGGCGACTCGGTGAAGATGATGTTCGTGTTCGGGCCGGATCGCCTTCTCGATGGCCTCGGCAGTGGGGTCCACGATGGAGTACTCGATGCCGAACTTGGCGAGGAAGTTGGTGGCGAAGTCGCGCGTCTGGCGGTAGCAGTCGCTGGTGAAGATGATGTGGCCGTCGGGCTTCATGTAGGTCATGAGCGTCAGGATGACGGCGCTCATGCCGGTGGAGAAGAGCATCGCGCGCTCGGCGCCCTTCGATGGCGGCGAGCTTGCGCTCGCGTCTCCTGCTGGGTCGGGTTGCCGTAGCGGCCGTATTCGTGCTCGCGGATCATCTTGCCCTGGCCCTTGGCCCGCATGAATCCTCGACCTCGTCCGCGGTGTCGAAGTAGTAGTTGGAGGTCTGCACGATCGGCGTGGAGACCGCGTGGTGCGCCTTGGGAAGGCGGCCGTTGCCGTGGATCGCGAGGGTGGAGGGCTTCCAGTTCTTTGCGTTCGAGTTCTTGTTAGACATTCGTGTTGCTCTCCTCTTCTTCAGCGCGTTCGTGCAGCGCTTCCTTGACGGCATCCACGCTTGCGGCCACTTCGATGGGTTTATTGGCGTACTGGCTGGGGAAGCCCAGCTTCTCTTCGTGATAGTTGACCTTGAAGTCGGTGAACTTCAGCCCGTGCGCCGTGGAGATGACCACCACATGCTCGGACTTGTCGATCTTGCCGGCCTTGAGCAGCTTGATCAGCGCGGCCAGGGCGACGCCGGTGTGGGGGCAGTTGAACATGCCGGTCCGGTCGCCGAGCGCGGCGGCGTCGGCCAGTTCCTGCTCCGTGGCGTCCACGACGATGCCGTCGAACTGCTTGAGCGTGCGGATCGCCTTCTCGTACGCTGACCGGGTTGCCGATCTGGATGGCGCTGGCCAGCGTCTTCTTGCGCCTGCATCGGCTCGAAGGACTCGAAGTTCTTCAGATAGGACCGGTAGAGCGGGTTGGCGTGCTCCGCCTGGGCCACGACGATGCGCGGCAGCTTGGTGATCAGGCCCGAGGTCGCGCATCATGAGCAGCCCGCTCCCGAGCGCCGAGACGTTGCCCAGGTTGCCGCCGGGGATGATGATGACGTCGGGCACCTCCCAGTCGAACTGCTGCACGATCTCGATGCCGACGGTCTTCTGGCCCTCGATCCGGAGCGAGTTCATGGAATTGGCCAGGTAGATCGTCTCGTCCTTGGTGATCTCCTGCACGACCTGCATGCAGCCGTCGAAGTCCGTGTCGAGCGACAGCACCAGCGCGCCGTTGGCGATGGGCTGGACGAGCTGGGCGATGGAGATCTTGCCCTTGGGCAGCAGCACGATGGACTGGATGCCGGCGGCGGCGCAGTAGACCGCCAGCGCGGCCGAGGTGTCGCCGGTCGAGGCGCAGGCCACGGCCTGGATCGGCGCGCCTTCGCTGATCATCTGCTTGACCTGCGACACGAGCACGGTCATGCCGAGGTCCTTGAACGAGCCGCTGTGGGAGTTGCCGCAGAGCTTGACCCAGAGGTTGTCCACGCCGATCGATCTTGCCGAACCGCTCGGCCCAGAAGAGGTTGGTGCCGCCCTCGTAGAGCGAGACGATGTTGTCGTCGGCGATCTGCGGCAGGACCCATTCCTTCTTGCCCCAGACGCCCGAGCCGTAGGGCCACTGGGTGGACTTGTAGCGGTCCTCGAAGAGCTTCATCCACGCCTTGGCGCTCGCGGTGCGCCAGGGCCTTCATGTCGTGCTGCACTTCGAGCAGCGAATCGCAGGTCTTGCAGCGGTAGATGATCTTGTTGAGCGGATACGTCTCGTTGCACTTCTCGTTGATGCATTGGAACCAGGCTCGGTATGCCATGTGCGTTATCCTCGGTTATCCAGATTCGTCGGCAGAGCTGATGCGGCCGGCAGCGCAGGGGGAAACAGGTGAAGAAGTATCATAAACAGCGTGAAATATAACACACTGGCCCGCCAATAATCAATGCAAAAAAGGCGGAAAACCCGGGTTCAGGGTGATAAGGCAGGGTACAGGGTACAGGGTTTTTAGTGGGAAGGCTGAAGGGGAAGAGGCAAAATCATTTGACAGGCAACACGGTGCATGTTATACAATATCACGCTACATCACTCAAAAGGAGTCATATATGGATCTCTGTCCCTGCGGTTCAAACATTATCTACGATACTTGCTGCCGCCCGCTGATCAAGGGTGAACAGCCTGCAAAGACCGCGGAGCAGCTCATGCGCTCCCGGTACAGCGCCTATGTGAAGAAGGAGATGGACTATCTCGTTACGTCGCTCCATCCGGACCACCGGGCAGATTATGATGAAAAGAGCAGCCGCGAGTGGGCGGAGCGGGCCCAGTGGCACGGGTTCGAGATTGTCAAAACGTCACAGGGCGGCACTGATGACCGTGAAGGCCAGGTGGAGTTCATCGCATCCTATACGGAAAGCGGCGTCAAAACGGACCACCACGAACTGTCGTCGTTCAAGAAAGAGGGCGATAGATGGTATTTTACGACTGGGAAGAACCTGCCGCCGAAGCAGGTCGTGAACGCCGCTCCCAAGGTAGGCCGGAACGACCCCTGCACGTGCGGCAGCGGCAAGAAATTCAAGAAGTGCTGCGGGAAGTGATTCTATTTCGGATTGCGGATTTCGGATTGCGGAATGAAGAACAGGCAAAAGGAAAGAGCGAAGATGCAGAAAAAAGACCATGAGCAGATCAAGCAGGAGTTCCATCAGCTCCAGACCCGTCAGATAATCGGCATTGCCATCACCATGTTCGCTGTTATGCTCTGTGCTGTTCTGTACAAACGCCCCGGGGTGCTGGGAGAATATTCAACGTCCTCGCTCGTCGCCGTGCAGATCGTGAGCATCGCTTCATTCATCGTATTTACTTCCTACAACTGGCGATGCCCCGCCTGTGGAAAATTCCTGGGCACCGATATCAACAAGCGCGGCTGCAAAAAGTGCAGGACCCGGCTGCGCTAAACCCTCGCCAAGATCAATCCAAAAAACGGCATTTGCCACGGATAAATTCGGATAAGAGGCGGATAAAGGCGGATTAGGCTTTTCATACGTGGTTCACCCAGCAGACGACTGTTATTTTTTGGGTTTATCCGCAGTTATCCGACGTTAATCCGCTTCTTCCGTGTACAAAAGGTTTTTTAGACATAAGAGGCCGCTGGCCATGAACATTCAGAAAAACTCCACTACTGTCTATTCCACCGAACACGGCAGAATGTGTCCCGGCTGCGGCAAGCCGGCTTCCGGCTGTTCCTGCAGCAGAAAGAGCAAAACGCCCCGTGGCGATGGGATCGTGCGAATCGGCAGGGAGACGAAGGGGCGCAAGGGCAAGGGCGTGACCGTGATCACCGGAGTTCCGCTCGACGGCGACGGCCTCCTCGAACTGGCCAGGCAGCTCAAACAGAAATGCGGCACCGGCGGGACGGTCAAGGACGGCGTTATCGAGATCCAGGGAGACCAGCGGGAGCAGCTGTTCGATGTGCTGGTAAAGCTGGGATACAAAGTGAAAACGATCGGCGGGTAGGGCCTGATTGTGGTTGCGCAGGCCGGAACAATCTCTTCTTAATCTTCTCTTCTATTGGACGCAGATACCAGAAGTAGGCGCTTCTAAGCGAAATCTGATTAACGCGGATAAGGCTAAAAACTTTAGAGTTAATGTCTCTATCCCCATGAATGCCTCGTTTTATCTGCGAAATCTGCGTTCATCTGCGGCCAACCGTCTTTTCCAGTTTTGCTCTCTTGTTACGGGCTTTTCAGCACGGTCAACTCTATGTGCACCGTCGTGTTCTGGTCCGCCATCCAGACCTGTCCTTCCTGGATCGTGAACTGCAGCTGCATCGAGCGCTGGGCCATCTTTTCCATGGCTTGAGCTGCAATTGCGGGCAGGTTGACGACGGTCAGGTTCTTGACCCGTTCGAGCTTGGGGCTGACCTGCTCCCACCAGACCTTGGCGCTGTGTCCGCTGTAGGTATACACGAACACCTGCCGGGCCCGGCCGCAGGCCTTGAGCATGCGTTTCTCGTCGGGCTGGCCGATGTCGATCCAGAGCTCGATGTTGCCGGTCAGGTCGTTCTGCCAGAGGTCGGGTTCGTCGTCGGTGGTCAGCCGGTTGGCGAAGGAGAGCGAGTCGCTGGCGTGGAGGGCAAAGGCAAGCAGCCGCATCATCATCCGTTCGTCGTTTTCCGATGGGTGGCGGGCGATGGTGAGCGAGTGGTCGTGGTAGTAGCTGCGGCCCATGTCGGAGACCTGCAGGTCGGCTTTAAAGATCGTTGCTTTCAGTGCCATAGGGTTTTCAGTGATCCCTTCGTTAACGTGATTGTGGCAGTATAGAGTATTTGCGTCCAGGCTGCAATCTTCTTGATCGTCCGATAATTTCGCCTTGACTAACATTCATGCGTGCGTGATAATCAGAAACCGAAGCGCAACTTCTTGAACCAAAAATATTTTTGCGCGGAGACGCAGAGTCGCAGGGGAGATCAACGGCGATAGGCAGGATTTAGGTCAGGGACAAAAGATCCTGCTTTCCCTGCGCCTCAGCGTCTCTGCGCGAGACGCCTTTCGATTTAATTTTTTAGTTCCGTAGGAGCATAATGCAAACTATGAAAACCAGCGATAAGAAAAAAGACGCAACCCAGTGGCAGAACGAGGTAAAACGCGTGGCAGCGGGCATCCGGAAGCGCGTGCTTGAGCACACGATCAGGAACAACGGCGGATACCTCTCGCAGGCCTGTTCTTCGGCGGAGATGCTGGCAACGCTCTATGTCAAGGTGATGGACCTCGGGAAGATCGATACGCCGCTCGTGCCCAAGCCGTTCCCCGGCGTGCCCGGCCCCGGCAATCCGCATTACTTTACCGGCGCATCCTTTAACGGCCCGGGCAAGGACCGCGACCGCTTCTTTCTCTCGCCGGCCCAGTACGCCCTGGTCCTGTATGCGACGCTGATCGAGACGGGCCGCATGGCCGAAGAGGGCCTGCTCCAGTTCAATAAGGACGGAAGCTCGGTCGAGATGATCGGCGCCGAGCATTCGCCGGGCATGGAGACCATGACCGGCTCGCTCGGCCAGGGCATCAGCCAGGCGGCGGGCATGGCCCTGGCGCGCAAACGGAAGGGCGAAAAGGGCAGGGTCGTCCTGTTCATGTCCGACGGCGAGTTCCAGATCGGCCAGACCTGGGAAGCGCTTCAGGCCATGTCCTATCACATGCTCGACAACGTGCTCATCTACGTTGACGTGAACGGCTTCCAGTGCGACGGCAAGATGTGCAATGTCATGGACATCGAGCCGCTGGACAAGCGGCTCGAGGCGTTCGGCGCGCGGGTGTTCCGGGTGAACGGCCATGACATCAAGCGCCTGGCAGAGGCCGGCGAGCTGACCCCGGACGGCCGGCCCGTGGTCGTTCTGTGCGACACCGATGCGGCGCGGGGCATCGAGGTGCTGAAGTCCCGTGCGCCCGAAGATGCACTATGTCCGGTTCACGAGCGAAGAGGAAAAGAGCCGCTATGTCGCTGCCTATGAGGAGCTGTCCGGTGAAGAAGCAGCCGCTCAGCGGACTGTGATCCTGAAGCAAAAGCGGTCAGCGAAGGCAGGCCCCGAGATCGTGACCCGCGTGCATGCGAAGAACCTTGTCCGATGGGCGGCGGACAAGCCGAAGGTGCTGGTGCTCTCCGCCGACCTCACGAGCTCCACCGAGATCGACCTGTTCCGGGACACCTATCCCGACCGGTTCCTGTCCATGGGCATCGCCGAGCAGAACATGCTGAGCTTTGCCGGCGGGCCTGGCGCGGGAAGGCTTCATCCCCTTTGTGCATACCTTCGCGGTCTTCATCTACCGCCGCGCCTACGACCAGATCGCCATGTCCGTGGCCTATCCCAACCTGCCGGTCAGGATGATCGGCTTCCTGCCGGGCATCACCACGCCGGGCGGCGCGACCCATCAGGCCATCGAGGACATCGCGGTCATGCGCGCGCTTCCGAACATGACGGTGCTGGAGTGCGGGGACGCGACCGAGGTGGAGACCGTGCTCGACGTCATCGAGAAGATCAACGGCCCGGTCTATGTGCGGATGCTGCGCGGCGAGATCCCGCGGCTGTTCGACGGTCCGAGCCCATGGAGCTCGGCAAGGCGCGGGTCATGTCCGAGGGCGAAGGACATCACGGTCCTGTCCAGCGGCATCATGACCGAGGAGGCGATGCGGGCTCTGCAGGTGCTCAGGAGCGCGGGCCTCTCGGTCCAGCACATGCATATCTCGACGCTTAAAGCCTTTCAACGACCAGGCGGTCCTCGATGCCATCGCCGGGTCGCGGTTCGGCGTGATCACCATGGAGAACCACACCATCATCGGCGGGCTGGGCACGATCATCGCCGAACAGATGGCGGAGGCGGGCATTGGCAAAGAAGCTCGTGCGGATCGGGCTCCGCGACACCTTCAGCCACGGGGCGAGCAAGCAGTATCTCTTGAAGGAGCATGGCATGGATGCGCTTTCTTTGGTCGGTGCTGTGGAGGCAATGACGGGGCAGAAGTTTAATGTCACTGAAGATGAGCTTGCGAAAGCGCATATTACCGCTGTACACAGCACGGCTAAGGCGGAGGCGCTGTGAGGATGTCATAGCGCAGAACCTTAATCTCTAAAGCAGGTTTTATGATGCTGCATGCTTAAAAAAGCACTTACCTCTAATGACCCACTCACTTGCAATTTTAGCGCATCTATTGTATTGTTGTTAGCGAAAACAGTGGCCTAAATCATGAACGTAGACCAAATATTTACCGTACCTCGCTACTTTTAACAACGTAGCGTATTTTTTACTAGCTCGTAAAAAAATGCAACCACGCTGCACATGAACGGAGCGTTTTATGAGCCAACGTTCACTAAAAACCGAATTAGTCGAAGAAAGGCAGCAAATTTCTTCACTCCAACGCATTTGCTATCTTCTTGCGGTTGCCTTGCTCTTATTCCTCGGATCGGCTGCGTTTTCCAGAAATTATTATTACCAAGACCGCATCAAATTATGGCAAGATGTTGTTGCAAAAAGTCCAAACAAAGCGCGGTCTTACAATGGCCTGGGCAGAGCTTATGATTCTTATTCCATGACTTACAAAGCGATGGAGCAATATTTAATGGCCTTAAGCCTGGATCCAGACTATGCAGATGCACACCTGAATCTTGGTATCACTTGTATAAGTCTGGGAGAAACAGGCATGGCAAGAGAGGAATTGGAAAAAGCCCTGCAGCTTAGACCGAACGATAGGTTGGCGCAAGCATTATTGAATTATATTGATAATCAAAATAAATTCTGAAGTATCGTCTATCTGTTTCTTACGTCGAATCTCTGTTCTGAAGAATGGTGATAATTAGTAAGGCAAGGTAAGAGTTCTTACCTTGCCTTACCTGAGGTTAATTATCTCTTGTAGTCATGAAATTGACTGATCCGATTTCAAATTTGTCCTGTTCACATTGTCCGTAAGGTTTGTGAACTGGCAATTATGCAAGTGACCAATCAAGCTGTTGCAAGATGCGATCTACTGCTATATAATCCAGTAATTGTACTTACATAGGGCTCATTGATTTGGAATGGGGTCAAAATTTGAATCGTAACAGCTGAATATTTTTGTTACACCCGTTGATCCGAATAAATCAATTGCACCATCAAGCTGTGTAGAATTAACTTTCACTGTACCGTAAGCCCAGTTGTGTAGGGCCGTTGCTGCAATTAAAGTGCTGGCTGAAGTTGTTACCGTGCCAGAACGTACTTCCAATGCATATGGCCCAGCGCTATTATCTACTTTCACATATGAATCTGTTATTTGCGTTGTCCCACCATCTATTCGTATTCCGCAATTGATACCGCCACCAGAGGAATTTATCTTAACATGTTTCAACTCAATATGCTGTCCTGAACCATATCGAAGATAAATTTCCACCCCATAAACCGTATCAGATGCCGACACATTAATCGTCACATTATTCATAGACAAATTTGTCGCATCCCATGCGAATCTTACACCAAAAACGTTTCCTGCGGGGTTTGAAACCGAAATATCTGTATCTTCAATCTTAAGATTGCCGCCGTCGTGATTTATTCCATAATTGTAGCTTTCGGCTCCGCCTACAATGATACTCGCGTGAGACACTTTAAAGATACCTGGATCTAAAGAATAGTATCCGACCCCTACACCTCCTACTACTGGCTCAATTCGTAAGCTTCTAATTTCTGAATTTGGTGCTCCGTTAACGTATCCTTGGAGAGACGTAGTATTGCTACCAGAACCTTCTATATCGACATATTGCGTCATAGATAAACCTGTCCCGTAAATACCCGGCATTATTTTTACGAGGCAAGGATTTGTAGCCGATGGCGATCCACACCATGTTGCTATATCACTCAATGCCGCAACAGGGTCCGTATAATCACCGCCGGTCTGCGCCACAACGGCTACCTTGCCGTACTTCTGCTGATATAGAATGTCATGGTTATGTGTCACCTCCGACTTCCCCGCAAGGGTAACCTCAAGGCCATTAACGTCAGCTTGATTGTGCATGTGCACCACCGGTGCCAAGTCAGAGGCATGCCTCCCATCGACTGTGTCTGCATTCAGACCGGTCGACGATATTTTCGAAGCAGAAATCGTTCCAGTGATTTTGGCATCCGTAACTGCACCGTCCTGGATCTTGGTTGTTGTTACAGTCCCGTCCGCGAGATCGCTGCCATTGTGAGAATGTGTCCCGAGCTTCGAACCCGAAATGACGCCGGATATCTGCGCGTCAGTTACTGCACCATCAACGATCTTGGTTGTTGATATGGCCCCATCGGCGACCTTGGCATTTGTTACTGCCGTATCCGCTATTTTGCTCACTGTTACAGCCGCGTCCTGGATATGGTCTGTCTTTACCCCTGCGCCCGCATTGGTGTTTTGCCCGCTTGTTCCATCCGCCTCTTTAAGATTTTCTGACAATACATTGTCGTCCGAAAGCGAGGCGCCAAATGCTGCAGCGGCAAATAGCGCGTATAAGAACAGAACCGGCAAAACCAGACCGATTTTTCTTCTCTTCATCACCTGTTCCCCCCGAATAAAGTAGCGTTAGGTTAACTGCGCCTTGATTCCCCCATATACATACTCTTCTTATGCTTTGACAATCACCACCTTCCTCGTTGATGTTAGATTTGTTGGTAATCCTAACCGCGGAATATAAGCAATTATATTGAGGCGCTGGTTTCAATTGCACGTTGCACGAGTGGGTGTCGAACGGGGAGAGACAAGGACGTCTTCAGTAGAACAGGAATACTGTGCTGAGAAAGGTTGGCCTTGGTCCCCGGCAAGGTGTGCTGTCACTCGCGACAGTAACATAAACCGCAGAACGGAGCAATGATAATATGCATCTTGATCGGGGTATTTTAAGGGTATTGCATAAAAGCGCAGGATATTGCACTTGAGCTTGGGTGCTTGTCTAAAGACCTGAATGGGTGGGACAGTAGTTACGCTATCTTTGAAGAAGAGCTTGCGAAGGCGCATATTGCAGCCGTGCATAGTACGGCAAAGGCGGAGGCGCTGTAAGATTGACAGCTCAGCGATGGTTTCAGAAAAACCGGACACTGTGAGAGGGGTTATGGTTCGACGAAGAAGCTGTCCCTGTCTTATCCGTCTACTTCAAATAGCCATGCTGAGCGTTATATTTCAGTTCGGCATGAAGAAGGTCCAGATTTCGTTGCGCGGCGGTATGTCGCGGTTGCAAAGACAGGGCCATTTTATATTCCCTCATGGCTTCTGCATACGATCCACTTTTTTGATATAAGAGACCGAGATTGTTATGGGGATCAGCATTATCAGCGCCAAGCTTTATTGCAGCCTGATACGCAGACAACGCATCATTGAGACGGGCTTTTTTTTCATAGAGAAGTCCGAGGTTGTTATAGGCGTTAACCGCGTCCGGATCAATATCCAGAACAGCTTCGTATTCACGTATGGCGTCATCAATGCGGTCATGCTCAGCAAAGAAAAAACCAAGCTGAAAGTGAGCGCGGTCTATGTTGGGGCTTTTCCTTTCAACATCTTGCCACAACGCCAAATCATCGTACCATACCGCATTTCGTGCGTACGTCGTGAGGACAAGAAAAACGACCATTCCCACAATAGGCAAACAGGCAGACTTGCTGCAAAATGAGATGCTCGCTGCGCATTTATTATTTTGATCAATAGAACTAATCAATGGGTATCAACGGACCGCCTTCTTTAAAAGTGTTTTTCAGGTTGTAATCCTCACTTCATTCCTCGAGAAAGCTGATCATAGCGTTCACAGGCATCAATTTTTTTTGCATCAGGCCTTGCATACCGACAATAATAGCCGTAATAATAGATCGCATCATAATGCCGCCCGACATTCTCCAGGTTGATCGCTAAATTGTAATACACGTCTATATTATAGTTGTCGAGTGCCAGCGCCTTCTCGTATTCCTTTATCGCTTCCCATGGCCTGTGAAGAAGCGTGTAAGCATTCCCCAGGTTATTGTGGAGGCGCGCCTGCGACGGATTTTTTATAACACAATCCTGCCAAAGCGAAAGAGGCGTCCGCCAAATTTCATTTCGTGCATATGCGATGCACATGCATGCAGCGATCAAAAATATGGCAGAAATGAGTTTTACGGAATTGGGCCGCATAATAGTAAGTGAATTGCTCCGATACGTGGGTATGGAATTTGTGCTAAACCGATTCGTAGTTAATCATACAGGCCTGCATTTTTGTCCATCACGGTAATTCCGTTGCCTTCCCGTAATCTTTGTCCGCCTTTTCCATCAGGCCTACTCTGGCATACGCATCTCCCCGTGTCGCGGTGGATAGTTCTGCCACAAGAAAAACTAAAATCAATATGTGTCCACTGGATCGCTGATGATTCGCAGATGGCATGTCAATTCCCGATCACGTTTTTATCAAACTGAGTGACTTGCAATTTTAGCGCATCTATTGTATCGTTCATGTTGAACGACAGCAGGCTTAGCGGTGCGCCGTACCTGGAAGAGCAAAGGCGAAACGCCGTGACGGCAGAGGAGAGAATGATGAATAGGAATACCGTTGTGTCTTCAGGCATCAGCTTCGGGTCGGCGCTGGCAATAACGATTTCCTGGAGTTTGAACAAGTCGGTCATCTGGGCTATCGTACACGGGCTTTTCTCGTGGCTTTATGTGATTTACTATGTGATCGTTCGATAGCATCGCGTTTGCGTGGGCTAGTGGCCTCAAGGCTGCAGGGGAACAGTCCTTACTGTCCTTCCTGAAACTGCTAAAGCTCCTCGTTTCGATGCCTCTCCTTCCTGCGTTCAACCCAATTCCGACAAAACACCCAAAACACATCCGGATCTGTTTCGCGCCGCGCGATTCGAAGCGAACTGGGACGGCCTACCCCAGTAGCTGCTCAAGCTCCTGAGGAGAAACCGCCTTGCTGAAGTAGAAGCCCTGCGCCATGTCGCACTTCAGCAGCCGCAGCAGTTTCCACTGCTCCTCGGTCTCAATGCCTTCTGCGATGGTTTTCAGGTTCAGGCTGTGCGTCATCTGGATGATGGCGGAGACCAGCGAGGTGGCGTCGGGGTCCAGGGCCACGTCCTTGATAAAGGACTGGTCGATCTTGACGTAGTCCACGGGGAACTTCTTGAGGTAGCTGAGCGAAGAATATCCGGTGCCGAAGTCGTCGATCGAGATCGATACGCCCAGCTCTTTGAGGCGGCGGAGGACGCTGATGGCATACTCCTGGTTCTTCATGAAGGTGCTTTCGGTGACCTCGAGCGTGAGGTGGCGCGGGTCGATGCCTGCTTCCCGTATGGAGCCTTCCACGGTTTCGACCAGGTATTCATGCAGGAACTGCGAAGGGGAGAGATTCACCGCGATCGGGACGCGGGGGCCGTTGTTGCCATTCCAGTGCTTGATCTGTTGGCAGGCGGTCTTAAGCGCCCAGGTGCCGACATCGATGATCATGCCGGTCTCTTCGAGCATGGGGATGAACTTCGCGGGCGAGACCATGCCGAACTCGTTGTTGTTCCACTTGAGCAATGCCTCGGCGCCGGCGACCTTCCGCGTCGCAAGATGGTAGTAGGGCTGGAAGGTGAGAACGTACTCGCGGTTCCTGAGGGCTTCGGAGAGGCGGCGCTCCATGAACACCAGCTCCGAAACGCCGACGTTCATGTCCGCGGTGTAGAACTGGTAATGGTTCCTGCCCAGGTCCTTGGCTTTGGACAGGGCCGTGTCCGCGTTCTTCATGAGCGTGCGTGCGTCCTGGCCGTCGGCGGGGAACATGGCGATGCCGATGGCGAGGGTGACCGCGATCTCTTCGCCGCCCGACATGATGATCTGCGGCACGTTCTTCATGATCATCTTGACGAAGAGCAGCACGTCGGCAGGGCGGCCTATATCATGGAGCACCATGCCGAACTCGTCGCTGCCGAGGCGGCAGACCATGTCCCCCTTGCTGACCGAAACGGACAGGCTCTCCGCCACCTGCTGCAGGACCTTGTTGCCCGCTTCGAGGCCGTAGATCTCGTTGATGTACTTGAACCGGTCGATGTCGATGGCCAGGACCGCTATGGCGGCCGTTCCTTCCCGGGCGATATCGCGGGTCAGGCGGCTGTCGAAGTGGGTGCGGTTCGGCAGGCCCGTCAAAGCGTCATACGAGGAGAGAAAATCGACTTTGTCCCGCATGAGCTTGACCGGCGTCAGGTCCCGGCCGGTAAAGACCACGTGGGTCACGGAACCCTCGCTGTCCTTGATCGGGGTCGCGATCTCATCGAGATAGATGAACTCGCCGTTCTTGCGCGTATACATCACTTCCGCCTGGATCGGCTGACCGGAAAGCAGGATCTCCCACATTGCCGCACGGTCGCGGCGGTCGCTTTTCTCGGCCTGGATCAGGTCCATGCCGCCGGCAAGGAATTCGTCGCGGGTATATCCGGTGACCTCCTCGACCGCTTTGTTCACGAATTCGACCTTGCCTTCCCGGTTGGTGATCACCACGAGATCGGCGGCCTGCTCCACGGAAAGGGAGAGCTTTGCGAGCAGTTCTTCGGCGCGCTTCAGTTCGGTCACGTCACGGGCCAGCACGGAAAATCCTTCGAGCCCGTTCTCTTCACGTTTGATCGCTGAGACAATCCATCGAGCCGGGAAGGTCGGGCTGTCCTTGCGGAGGCAGGAGCCGGCGATCTCGCACCGGCCCTCGGCCTGGGCGGTCTTCAAACAGCCGTCGGGTTTGCCGAGCCGCACATCCTCATCCGGGAACAATGCCGCCAGATGTTTGCCGTTGACGTCCGCGGGGTTGAAGCCGGTCAGGCGCTGGGCAGCGGTGTTCCAGTCCGTTATCCTGCCGTCAGGATCGAGCATGATCGAGGCGTGGTCCTTCAAACCCTCGCTATAGATAGCGAGCTGCTCCTGCAGGCTCCTGACGGTCCTGGTCTCGCGCCGCGGCACGGCCCTGCCGATGAGCGAGATCGCAACGATGACCATGATGATCACGATGCCGTAGGCCGCTGCCACCAGAAGCGAACTCGCGTGCCCGATCCGTTCCTGCGCCGCATTCGGATCCGGAGGCGGGGGCGCCTTGTCCTGCTCCAGGCCGGCCAGGCCGGTCTCGATCTGCGCGGCGATTTCCCTGCCAAAGCCCGTCTGTATCTGTGCGTAGGCCTTTTTCTGCCCTTTTTTGTCCCTGGCTTCGATCACCTGTTCCGAGAACAGTACCCGCTGGGTGATCAGGGGGGCGATCTGCACGATGTTCCGATGCCGCTCCGGCGCGTTTTTGGACAGAGACTCCATGCCGCCCATGAGCCGGTGCACCTCGGTTGCGGCGGTGCGGATGGTTGCTTTATACTGTTCTTCTCCCGAAAGGGCATAGCCCAGTTCCGCTGTCTCAAGGTCCTTGAGGACCCCGCGCAGGCTGGTCAGTGCCTTCGGAAGCGCCTGATCGATCGCCGGGGGGAGGGATTTTTCGGACGCAGTGTGATTGTTGCGGTACAGGCGGTAGCCGATGCCGGCAAGGCAGAGCAGCCCCAGAGCAAAAACAAGGACCAATTTCCTGGTAATGCTCAGTTTCATAAATAATAACCTGAAAAAGTGCTGGGCCGGCAGGATTGAACGAAACGCCGTGAAATGGTTTGCAACGAAATGCTGCCGTAATTCTACGTGAAAAATAGTTCTTGTCAATTTTTTTTATCCACGCCATTCAAAGGTTTAACAAGATTACCTTTGTCGGACTTTCGCGTTTACAATGTTGTTCGAAACATGGTATGGTTCCGGCAAGGTGCGAGAAGGGCTGAACGGTCCAGGAAAGCGGCAATAGCGGGCATGCGTGGTAACGTGAAGGCCGGGAGGGGGGCAGGGTGAAACTAATGCGAGGTCCGGGGGGCATGTCAGAGCAGGCGTCGCCGGCTGACCTTCAGAAGCTTGCGGCTGATATCCTGCGCCTTTCGAAGCTGCTCACCAAAGACCGCAGCGAGCTCCCTGCCGCCTATCTGAACGACGCTGCCCTGCGCAAGGCCTACCAGACATATTTTCTTCCGCCGAACCGCGCCAAGGTCCGGCTTGCCCTGACCGAACTTTCGCTCCATCCTCGGGAGGTGCTCCGGAAGGATCGGCTCAGGATCCTCGACCTGGGGTCCGGCCCGGGCACGGCAGTGCTCGGCGCGCTCGATTTTTTTTCACAGCAGGACCATCGACCCATCCTGGAGTTCATAGCCCAGGACCAGGTGGCCGAGAACCTCAAAGAAGCGGCCCGACTTTTTTCGAATCAGCAGCAGGCCTATGATGCCGTCTCCACGCTCACTACAATCCATTCCACGATCGACAAGGTCGAAGCGAAACTCGACGGCCATTACGATATCATCATGCTGTCAAACCTCTTGAATGAGCTTTATGCACAGGATGCGGCGAAGCTTTCCCGGCGCACGGGACTCATGGCTCATCTGCTGAGAACGTTCCTGACGCCGGACGGCAGCTGCATCATTATCGAGCCCGCGCTGCAGGGGACTTCCCGCGATCTGCTTTTGGTCAGGGACGCTCTCCGCGAACAGGGGTTCACAATCTCCGCGCCCTGCCTCAGGCAGGGACCCTGTCCCGCGCTCTTGAATCTCAAAGACTGGTGCCATGAGGACATTCCCTGGGAAGCGCCTCCCCTGATCCGCTCGCTCGACAAGCTGACCGGCCTGCGCAAGGACGCGCTCAAGTTCTCTTATCTGGTGTTGCGCCAGGATGGGTTTTCCCTTTCCGATGTGTATGGCGCGGAAGCCTTCCGCATCGTGAGCGAACCGCTCGTCTCAAAAGGAAAGGCCGAGTACTATGCCTGCGGCACCGCGGGACGAAAAATGATAACGCGGCTTGATAAGGACAGGAGCCCGCAGAATCAGGCCTACTCCGGCCTGCGACGCGGCGATATCGTGATTTTTGAAGACCTGCGGGACGAGGGTAAACGGTTCAAGGTGGAAAAGGGGACCCGCGTTATTCTGCAGCGCGGCGGTTCCTGAAGGACCTGAGCGGGAAGATAGTGCAGGACCAGAGCTTTATTTTTTTTCCGTGTGGTCCGTGTATTCCGTGGTTAAATAATTTTACAAATGGATTATTTCTATCGTTACCTTCGGGCTTGAAGTAGAGATGAAACTTCTTTTTTTATAGCACGGAACACACTGAATACACGGAAGAGGCCATACCGCTTTAGCCCCTTGAGTAGACGACCGTCTGAATGGTGGTTTTATTAAGGTAGCAGATGTTCTTTCCTTTTTTTACGCTCAGGAAGGCTTCGGACAGGTTAAGGCAGTCCGACAGCCGAGCCTTTTCCTTCGGCACTTCCGCCAGGAGTTCGCCGCTCAACGCGGAGCTGTCGGTGAACTGCGCTGTGATGTCCTCGATATGCATGAGACTGAAGGCCGACTCCTCATCGGAGGCAGCCACTTCCAGCATGTTGACGCGTTCCTTGCTGATGAACGTGGGGGGCATGCCCTCGGCCGTAAGCGGAAAGAACCGGTTTGCGTCCTCCAGGAACATCTTGACCTTCTGGTGCAGGGTCAGCGCCTCGGGATAGTATTCCAGAAAGATGTTCCCGCTCCTGATCTCGCCGCCGATGAGGTAGACCGTGACCAGCTGTTTTTCCTTGGGTACCGCGAACTCCCGCTGCGTCGTCATCGATGCCTCCTCCGCCCGCTATTCCACCCATACCCGTCAGTTTGACCGTGATGCCCTTGGCTTTTGAACATGGTCAGGAAGCCCTGCTTGTCGATGGCCTTGACGTAGGCCTCTTCCGGCGCGACCTGCCTTGTCGACCACGAGCTTGAACAGGGCCTCGTTCAGGAGCACCATGCCCTGCCCCTTGGCGGTCTGCATGACCGAGGGGATCTGGTAGATCTTGCCCTCGCGGATGAGGTTCGACACGGCGCTGTTCACGAACAGGACTTCCATGGCGGCGACCCGGCCCTTGGCCGTTCTTCTTGCAGAGCGTCTGGGAGATGACCCCCTTGAGCGAGCTGGCCAGCATGGTCCGGATCTGGGACTGCCGGTCCGCCGGGAACTGGTCGATGATGCGGTCCACGGTGGACGCCGCGGTGGTGGTGTGGAGCGTGCCGAACACCAGGTGGCCCGTTTCCGCCGTCTCGATGGCGATGGCGATGGTCTCGAGGTCGCGCATCTCGCCCACGAGCACGATGTCGGGGTCCTCGCGGAGCGCGGCCCGGAGCGCGTTGGCTGAAGGACTTGGTGTGGACGTGCACCTCGCGCTGGTTGATGAGGCAGTTCTTCTTCTGGGTGCACGAACTCGATGGGGTCCTCGATGGTGATGATGTGGTCCTTGCGGTTGCGGTTGATGAAGTCCACGAGCGCGCAGAGCGTCGTGGATTTGCCCGATCCCGTCGGGCCCGGTGACCAGGACGAGGCCTTTGGTCAGGAAGCAGAGGTCGAGGATCTCCTTGGAGAGCCCGAGCTTCTCGGCGGTCACGATCTCCATGGGGATCTGCCGGAACACCCCGCCGATGCCCGAAACGGTCCATGAAGACATTGACGCGGAACCGCGCCAGGCCCGGGATCTCGTGGGCGAAGTCCGTATCGTGGGTGTCCTCATACTGGGTCGCGTTGTGGGGCGGCATGATGCGGTAGATCAGCTTCTTCATCCGCTCCGGGCTGATGGCCGGCTGGTCCGGAAGCTCCTGCATGTCGCCGTGCAGCCGGATCATGGGCTTGTGGTTCGAGGTGAGGTGGAGGTCCGACGCGCTCATCCCGAACATCTTCCGGAGCAGGACGTTGATCTCCGGTTCGGGGCCGCCGGCCGCTGGTTTGGCTGCAGGACTACGGGTCGGGGGGGCTGAAGGTACTTCGGGCTCCTCCGGAATGACCTCGGGTTCAAAGTCGTCCTGTTCGATCCCGGAATCGCTTTCGGGCGCGATCTCCGGTTCGATCTCCGGTTCGACAACCGGTTTGGCGCCATCCGCCTGCGAGATCACCGCCCGCACCTGTTCTCCCTGGGCCATGAACATGATGGTGTGGGACTTGGCGTTATACTGGTACTCGAAGTTAGTCGGTTTTTTTTGGGTGATGTTCTGCTTCTGAGTGATGGGCGCGATCTCGGTCAGAAGCGCGATGATCTGGGGCGTCGTAAGCACCTGGTTGAGCATCGCCTTGGCGCCGGTCCGCGTGCGCATCATCGGCTCTTTCCCGGTTTCGAGAAGGATCTCTTGCTGGGGCTGCAGTCGTTCGATCAGTTTGTCGAGCTGGCTCATAAAGGCGTTTCCTCGTTTTTATGGTGACGTCGGGTTCACTCAGTGTGGATGGCGGCTACGACCAGCAGGAGGAGAATAAATCATTATACAACAGTAGGAAATGTATCTTGGTACAGGAACGTCCTTGTTCAAACAAAGGGCAAATAACATCGATGATATCCAGAAGATATCCTGGGGACCAAAGCCTTATTGTCCGAGATCAGTTTACTCTGCTTTGCCCGAAAGCTCCTGCATCAGCTCTTTGACCGAAAGGATGCGGTCAACGTGCGACGCATTCGTTCCTACGGTGTACAGCGCCTCTTCCTCGCCAGTATTATAGCCGCCGGAGCTCAGAAGTCCGTTGCAGATGCAGAAAAAGTTCTCGTTGCTTTCCTTGGCGCCGCAGATCGTGTATTTGCCTTCAGCGTCCCTTTGCAGCACGTACCCCTTGTCGCATTTGGGTTTCCTGAGCCGCTTGAGCGCCGATACATACATGGGGGACTGTTTGATGACGCGGAAGGGAAGGCCGCAGGGAGATCCGGGACGGTGCGCAACGACAATGTCTTCGTCCCTGGCGGCGACCACGGCCTGCTTGAAGGCCTCGGAGGCGCTGCTTTCCTCGGTGGCCAGGAACCGCGTTCCCATCTGGACGCCGGCGGCGCCCATGGCCTGGTAGCGGACAATGTCCTCGTGGGTATAGATGCCGCCGGCAACGATGACGGGAATGTCTCCGTATTTCAGCGCCATGTCCTTGACCGGCGGAAACAGGTTCTCGAGCTTGTTGCTTTCGAGTTCCACGTCGTCGATGCGGAACCCGAGGTGTCCGCCGGCAAGGGGGCCTTCGAGCACCACCGCATCAGGCCGGTAGCCCAGCTTTTCCCATTTTTTGCAGATGATCTCGAGCGCGCGGGCCGAGGAGACGATCGGAATGAGCGCGGTGTCCTTGGGCGGATGGATCGCCGGCAGGTTCAGCGGCAGGCCTGCTCCGGAGATGATCGCATCGGCCCCTGCATCAATGGCGCCCTTTACCGAATCGTTATAATCCCGGAACAATGCCCACATGATATTGATGCCGGCATACCCGCCTTCTTTGGCGCGGGAGACCTCCTCGTATGCGGCTTCGTAGGAATTGACCTTTTTGCCGGTCCGTTTTGATACCAGCCTGTCCAGGCAGGCGCTCGAAACGAGGCCTGCGCCGCCTTCCCGGGCAACTGCGCTGGCCAGCGGGAACAACGAGACGCCAACTCCCATTCCTCCCTGAATGATCGGAACGGGTATTTTTTTACCTTTAATAATGAGTGGTTGCAGTTTAGTTCCTGATATCAAGTTGCCCCCTGTACATTCTCAAACACTGCTCGGAGATGGCAGTCGGCGTCCATCCTGGAGTGCTGATATGCGCCTTCCTGCGGGAAAATAAGGAAAAAAGTGTTGTTCACTATACCATAAGAGAAAATCAGATTCAACAACGAAATTCATGCTCGTCCGCGGCAGGCAATCCCTGTCCGGCGGCGCCGATACCGGTCCTGATCAAGGACCGGGCCGCATGCTGCGCACTACAACAGGTGCTCATTGACTTCAGAAGCATTTTCGGTTACTATTCCCTTGCTTTACATCCATCTTAACCGTTTAACAGGAGGGTCCCGTGGGCAAAGTGACGCGCGCGCTCATCAGTGTTTCTCACAAAGAAGGTGTCCTCGATTTTGCCAAAGGGATCGCAAAGCTCGGCATCGAGATCCTGTCAACCGGCGGAACGGCCAAACTGCTCCGGGACGGCGGGGTGCAGGTCAAGGACGTGTCGGAGTTCACGGGTTTTCCCGGAGATGCTCGACGGCAGGGTGAAGACGCTCCATCCCAAGGTGCACGGCGGCCTGCTGGGCAGGCGGAGCAACCCCGAGCACGTGAAGCAGATGAAGCAGCACGGCATCGAGCCCATCGACCTCGTGGTCGTGAACCTCTATCCCTTCGAGCAGACCGTGGCCAAGCCCGGCTGCACGCTCGAGGACGCCATCGAGAACATCGATATCGGCGGCCCGACCATGCTGCGGTCGGCGGCCAAGAACTATACCGACGTGGCCGTGGTGGTCTCGCCCCGCGATTACGACCGGGTGCTCGACGAGATCCAGCAGACCGGCGAGGTGTCGGCTAAAGACCCGCTTCGAGCTCTGCCGCACCGTTTTCCTGCATACGGCGCGCTACGACAGCGCCATCTCGGCCTGGCTCGACAACCAGGTGCCCGCCGACGAAAAGACGCGCTTCCCCAACATCCTGACGCTCCAGTTCGAGAAGGTGCAGAACCTGCGCTACGGCGAGAACCCGCACCAGCAGGGCGCCTTCTACCGCGAGTTCGGCCGCAAAGAGCCCTCGCGTCGCCAATGCCCGGCAGCTCCAGGGCAAGGAGATGTCCTTCAACAATTTTCTTGACGCCAACAGCGCGCTGGAACTGGTCAAGGAGTACGGCCGGGACCGCGGCGGTGATCGTGAAGCACAACAATCCCTGCGGCGCGGCAACGGCGATCGTCCCTTGCCGACGCCTACCGCAAGGCGCGCGACTGCGATCCGGTCTCGGCCTTCGGCGGCGTCATCGCCTTCAACCACCTGGTGGACCTCGAAACGGCAAAGGAGCTGACCGCCACCTTCGTCGAGGTCGTCGTGGCGCCGGAGTTCGCGCCCGACGCGCTGGAAGAGCTGAAGAAGAAGAAGGACCTGCGGCTTCTCGATATCGGCCCGACGATCACCGGGACGCCCGAGGGCATGGACCTGAAGAAGGTCACCGGCGGCCTCATCTACCAGGACCGCGACCTCGGGAAGATCGCGGACGTCAGGAGCGCTCACGGTGGCGACGAAGCGCAAGCCCACGGACGAGGAGTACGAGGCGCTGGCCTTTGCCTGGAAGGTCTGCAAGCACGTGAAGTCCAACGCCATCGTGTTCGCCACGCAGCGACCGGACCATCGGCATCGGCGCGGGCCAGATGAGCCGGCTCGATTCGGTGCGGATCGCCGTGATGAAGGCCCAGTCCCCGCTCAAGGGGACGCGTGCTCGCGTCGGATGCGTTCTTCCCGTTCCGCGACGGGCTCGATGAGGCGGCCAAGGCCGGCATCACGGCGGTGATCCAGCCCGGCGGGTCGCTCAAGGACGAAGAGGTGATCAAGGCCGCCGACGAGCACGGCATCGCCATGGTCATGACGGGGATGCGGCACTTCAGGCATTGATCTCCCCGGATTTTTCCGGCGCAGGACGCCGGCCCTTTGACATTACGCTCACGAACAGAGCAGACAGCGGTCCATGCAGGCAACGACCATTACTCCCATTTTTCTCCTCGTGCTCGCCCTCGGCATGGGATGCGACCAGCCCCGGGAGCAGGTGCGGCCCACCGTGGTCGCTGCGCACCAGACAACGGCAGAGCAGGTCCCGTACTATTACGGTCTCATCGAAGAATACAAGACGATTCTTGCCGAAGACCCGAACAATCTTGCCGCTCTCATCGCGCTCGGCCATGCCTACGCCGGCAGCGGCGCAGTGGCATGAAGCGATCAAGCTGTATGAGCATGCGCTCCAGATCGATCCGCACAACGCCGATGTCCATACGGATCTGGGCATTGCCTACCGGAACCCGGGCATGATCGACCGGGCGCTGGGCGAATTCCGGCAAGGCACTGGACAACGAACCGGTGCACCAGAACGCACGGTACCAGATGGGGATCGTGTATGGCTACGATAAAAAGGACTACCCGGCCGCCATCCGGTCTGGGAGGAGCTGCTCCATATTTCGCCCCACCATCCCGAGGCCGAATACATGAGGCACTGCATCGCGAAGTTCAACGAAGATGCATGAAGAAGGAACGCCCTGATGCGCGCTCTGCTGATTTTATTTCTGGCCATGCTGGTCTACTCCGCCCTCAAGACAGTGCTCCGCGCGGCAAGCCGGGCTATCATGAAGAGGAGCGCAAGGCGCAGATCCACGGCGAAGAGATGGTGCTCGATCCGCAATGCCGCACCTACGTGATCAAGGACCGGGCCACAGCGCGCCGCATCAAGGGCGAAGCTGGTCTACTTCTGCAGCGAAGACTGCGCGAACAAGCACGAAGCGCAGTCCCGCACCTGATCCTGAACGGCCAATGGCAGGGTTGATCGATCATAGCTTCTTTTATCCTCAGGTTCGTGTCCCGCTTCTGCTGTTCTGCTGCCTCTCCCCCTTGTCCGGGACGCCGACCCGCAAGGCCGAGACGTTCGCCACTCTGGTCGCGGCGCTCCCCGGCGAGCCCAGGCTCGTGATCTGGAAGTCCCAGTACACGCTGACGCTCTACAAGGGCATGGTCCCGGTCAAGACCTACCCGGCCGTGTTCGGCAGGGGCTACAGCGACGGCGATAAGCGGAAGACCGGGGACAAGCGCACGCCGGAAGGGGACTTCTACATCTGCACCATGAATCCACAGCAAGCGTTTCTACAAGTTCATGGGGCTCAGCTATCCGGGCCTGAAGCATGCCGAGTACGGGCTTCAGGAGCGCCTGATCTACCCGGGCTGAATACGACAAGATCAAAAAGGCCATTGACGAGCGGCAGCCGCCGACCTGGAGCACCCGGCTTGGCGGCGCCATCGGCATCCATGGCAGGACCGCAGCTGCCCGGTCCGGACCGCCCGGCCCGGGTATGAACTGGACCGACGGCTGCATTGCGCTGGCCAACGCCGACGTGGACGAGATCTTCAGCGTCGTGGCCCTCGGTACGCCGGTGACGGTGCTGCCGTGATACAGCGGTTCGGAGTGCGGAGTTCGGAGTGCGGAGAAAAAACGACACAGCATCTCTGGAGGGTCATCGCGCTGACATCAGCCGCTGCGTGCGCTGCGGCGTCTGCCGGGCGGTCTGTCCATCTTTTCGACCTGACCGGCGAGAATCGCTCTCACCGCGCGGGCGGATCGCGCTTATTCAGGCGGTGCTGGACAAGCGGCTTTCCCTGTCTCGCGATCTTTACAGGACCGCCTTGCGACCTGCACGTCCTGCCTTGCCTGCGAAACCGCCTGCGCCAGCACGTGCCGTGACCGCCATCATCCAGGCTGCGAAGGAGGAGGCCGTGCGCGCATTCCGGCCGCGGTCTCATCAGCCGCTTCGTGGCAGCTGCGCTCAGAATGACCGTATCATGCGCTCCCTGGCCTGGCTGGCGCCCGTGGCGCTGCATTATGCGGGAATGAATGGGACGCGAGTTCGGAGCTCTCGCGTGAACGGCCAGAGGGCGGTAGAGTTCGGAGTTCGGAGTAAAGGAACAAGAAGCTCCGGGATTAAAAGGCAGGATCGCTTTCTTCCCCGGCTGCGCCATCAAACATTTCCAGCCGGATATCGGCAGCGCAGCCGTTGCCGTGCTTGAACGGGCAGGGTACGAGGTGGTCGTGCCTGACGATGCTGCTGTGCTGCGGCAGGCCGCTCTTGTCGCTGGGCGACCGGAAGGCGGCGCGGACAGTGGCGGAGCAGAACCGGCAGCTTTTTGCGTCGCTTTCGGTAGACCGGGTCGTGACTGCCTGCGCCTCCTGCGGCTTGACTTTCAAAAAGGAATATCCTGCACTGCTCGCTCGTTCGGGAGCGTATGCCGGTGCCGGTGCTGGACATCCATGAAGTGCTGGCAGAGGCCATGCCGGCGCTTCCGATTGGGGACGCTGACGCAGCGCGTGACCTGGCACGATCCCTGTCATCTGGGCAGGGGCCAGGGGCTGGCGAAGACGGCGCGGTCCGTGCTGGCGTCCATTCCCGGGATCGAGCTCGTCGAGATAGCGCATCCCGGAACGTGCTGCGGGTTCGGCGGCGTCATGCGCATGAACCATCACCGTCTTTCCGATGCGATCGGCGATGCCAAGGGCAAAGGACCTTATCGATACGACAGCGCCGAGTCGTGGTCACCGGTTGTCCCGGCTGCCGCATGCAGATGGCGGACGCGCTCAAGCGGGCCGGGTCGGATGCCGTGGTCCTGCATACGGTGCAATTGATTGCAATGCGGATTTCGGATTGCGGATTGCAGAATGAACTGACAGGGACCGGGATTCAGGGTACAGGGTACAGGGTCCAGGGTCCATGAAAAAATAACTATCGAACACGGAGAGGAAGACACATGAAATTTTTTATCGATACAGCGAACGTAAAAGAGATCCGCGAGGCGGCGAGCTTCGGCGTGGTCGACGGCGTCACCACCAATCCCTCGCTCATCGCCAAGGAGGGCAGGGACTTCAAGCAGGTCATCGCCGAGATCTGCGCGATCGTGGACGGCCCGATCAGCGCCGAGGCCGTAAGCCTTGAAGCGGACAAGATGGTGGCCGAGGGCGTGGAGCTGGCGAAGATCCACAAGAACATCGTGGTGAAGCTTCCCATGACCAAGGACGGGCTCAAGGCGACGAAGGTGCTGGCTGACAAAGGCATCAAGGTGAACATGACCCTGGTGTTCTCAGCCTCCCAGGCGCTGCTGGCGGCCAAGGTCGGCGCGGCCTACGTAAGTCCCTTCGTGGGCAGGCTCGACGACATCAGCCATTACGGCATGGACCTGGTGGAGACAGGTCGTCACGATATTCGACAACTACGGCTATCGCCACCGAGGTGATCGTGGCCAGCGTCCGGAACCCGCTCCATGTGGTGGACGCCGCCATGGCGGGCGCGCACATCGCAACGATACCCTTCAGCGTGATCGACCAGCTGGTCAAGCATCCGCTTACGGACATCGGGATCGAGAAGTTCATGGCGGACTGGAAGAAACTGGAGAAGAAGTAGGGCAAGGCGGAACCAAAATGGGAACCGCGAATGGACGCGAATTCAGAAAAAACATTAGCGTCTATTCGCGTTCATTCGTGGTTGATCAGGCCTGATCTGTCGTTAAATCTGCAATTTGAGAAGTGAAACTATTTCGGATTTAGAGTTTGGTGATCTTGATGCCTATCTACGAATATCACTGTAATGACTGCAATGCCGGGTTCGAGCAGCTGGTCTTCGGACCGAATCCGGCTGTGGCGTGCGAAAAATGCGGCTCCGCCAACACGGAGAAGCTCATGTCGCGCTTCGGCATGGGCAGGTCATCCAGCAGCGCGTCCTCAGGTTCCCCAAGCAGTGCCGGCTGCGGCGGCTGCTCATCGTCATCCTGTGCAGGCTGCAAGTAGCCTCCTGTCCGCATAAAAAAGGCAGGCGCATAACGCGCCTGCCTCAAAGTCTGCGACATCGGGCAACAGCTACAGAGGAGCTTTTGTTTTGGGTGCTTCGGCGATCACCTTGATCTTTGTTGCCGTGTTTCCGGTTTTGTCCGCGCGGTATTTCACCGCAGCCCGCTCTCCGGCTTTGGCAGCTTTGTTGCCCACGAATACGGTCTTTTCGTTCACTGCCAGCGTCACGGCGCCCCTGGTCTTCCCCTTGACCACGATGGAGGTATCGCTTACCGACACCACCTCGCCGGTAACCTGTTTTTGCTTCGGTTTCGTTTGCGCCGGGTTCGCCGCATCCGCGCCGGCCGTCTGCATCAGCGCAAATACCGCGATCATCGAAACAACAATCAACTTAATCTTATACCTGCTCATTTCCGTCACCTCCTTTCCCCCGATTGGCTTGAATTCGATCCCGCACTATGCTGCTCTCCCGGACAGGACGCTCTTGGATGATCCAATCTTGCCTGCCCGTTTCGATCATTGTTACCAGAACAGGATTACTTGTTCCATACGGTATCCAGATATAAATGGGTTATCCAAAAAAGAATATAGGATCGTTGGGAATATGAATAAAGGCGGTATATAGTCCGGGACCAGGTTTCGCTGCTGTCAATGATAAACACCAATGTGGTAAAAAAAGTAACACTGTCGCCATAGTGTGTAGTATTTGCACACTCATCTGTTCAAACAAATCCTGTTTTTCTGCCAGACAATTAACCTGATCCAAAAATAACATCTTGATAAGTAATCTATTTCCATGCGGCACAATCCGGCCTGTTTTGCAGCCCCTGTTTTTGAGACAAGGCACGATAGTTGCTATAATTAATGCAGGTATGTGATTTATTATTCCCCATGAGAATCGCGAGTCTTGACGTTGCATCAAACGATAAAAAAAGATAGCATGAACCATTTCAGATGAAAGGAGGAGTGGCATGAAAAAGGGTTTGGAGCAGCAATTCAATCAGGAAGTGGAAAACTACCGGAAAGCTCTTCTTCACCATGCACGAACCTGTGAATGGGAAACGTTCAAGGCGAAAGCCGGCAAAATGTTCGATTATGTGGAAGCCATCGAGTATTCTGAACTGGAGCGGAGGTTCTTTACAAACTTTAATGTGATCCTTGCTGTGCTGGTTGTCATTATTGCAGCTCTTTTCAAAGTGGATTTTGCGGTTACACCGGAATTGGTGCGGCTCAAGAACATCATGGTACTGGCAGGCCTCGGGATGAGCAGCTTCGAGTTGTACTTCTACCTCGACTACAAGATCTACATGAGGGTCAAGACCGTCCATTATTCGAAACGGCGCGAAAATTTCATTAGAAATCTCGAAAAAGATTTCCGAGACTACATTCT
The DNA here is from genome assembly GCA_963836175.1 of Nitrospirota bacterium. Lineage (GTDB taxonomy): Bacteria > Nitrospirota > UBA9217 > UBA9217 > UBA9217 > GWC2-56-14. The sequence continues at coordinate 234,116 of CAWIIS010000003.1, read as the reverse complement.
TCAGGCGGAGCGTAAAGCAGCGTGATCATCCTGCTGCCGCGACAGTGAGCGATCTCTGCCTCAAAGGCTTTGCGTCTGCAGGCAGAGGTTCCGCACTAAGCACCTCCCCAAACCCTGACCCTAAACCCACCCGCCGTACTTTTGCGAGACTTCCCTCTTTAGTCGTAGTGCCCACTTTCTTGACAATATGCTGGCCGGAGATATACTCGAACAATATTTCATAATGAGAAAGGAGGTGAAACTTATGAAAAAAGTACTACCCGCTTTAGCGGGAATAGTGTTTCTTCTTGTCTTTGGAATGGCCTCTGCAGATGACACGACGCCGGGGAGCAAGGACATTGGCGACACGATGATCCACGACCAGGACATCCAGAAGTACGAGCAGGACCAGGACAAGAGCACGGTCACCCAGATGCCGTCGATGCCGGGCGAAGGGGGATCGGCTGCCGGCGGCACCGGTGAGCCGGGTTCCGCCCCGACAATAACCATGCCCTCTCACACCGGACCCGCCATGGAAGACCCGATCCAGGAAAAGAAAGACCAGGACATCTACCGCGATTGATCGCGAAGCACAGTCCTGGCCGTCCACTCACAAGCATGACTGGCGAGATAGGGCGCCGTTTCTTTAACGCTGACAGCAGTGTCAGATGTTGGGAAGCGGCTCCCTGCCTCCCTTGACTTCCCTTTCCCGGGTGTTATTCTTTTAGTGTCCTTGCGTTTCATAGAACTTATCGGTAAACGGACTAAAGTATGAGTAGCGCTGCATAAGTATGCGCGGTTCATGAGGCGTCCCATGGTCATAGCGCTCGCAGCTGATCACGGCGGGTTCCGGTTGAAGCAAGTGCTCGCCCCCTATGTGTCCTCGCTCGGCCATGCTGTGCGTGACCTCGGAACGAACAGCGAAGAGGCCGTGGATTACCCTGATTTTGCCCGTGCCATCGGCAGGTCCCTCGGAGCGGGCAAGGCTGACCGGGGCATCCTGATCTGCGGCAGCGGGGTGGGAGCCAGTGTCGCGGCGAACAAGATCCAGGGCATCCGGGCCGGTCTTTGCCATGACACGTTCTCGGCCCATCAGGGGGTGGAGGATGACGATATGAACGTGCTCTGCCTCGGCGCGCGGGTGGTCGGGCCGGAACTCGCCAAGGAGATCGTGCGCACCTATCTCGCCGCGAGATTCTCCAAGGCCGAGCGCCACGTCCGCCGTGTGGGCAAGGTCATTGAGATCGAGAAGGAATGTGGGGATCAAAAATGAAACTGGGATACATCGGCCTCGGCAAGATGGGCTTCAACATGGTGGAGCGGCTCCTGGAGAAGAACTACCAGGTCGTGGTTTTTGACACTAACTCCGAGGCTGTATCAGCCATCGTGGCCAAAGGCGCGGAACAGGTGGGGTCGCTCGAAGAGATGGCCGGTCGCCTTGAGGCCCCGCGCCTGTTCTGGATCATGGTCCCTTACACGGCAGTTGATCCTGTCATCCAGGAGCTGATGCCCTTTCTGGCAGCGGGAGACACGGTCATAGACGGCGGAAATACTCCGTACAAACATTCGATGCGGAGGGCCGGGGAATTGCGCGGCCGCGGTATCGATTTTCTTGACGCAGGCATCAGCGGCGGTCCGGTTGGCGCGCGCAGGGGATCCTGCATCATGGCAGGCGGACGGGAAGATGCCTTTCGTGCCTGCGAGGCATTGTTCCGCGATCTTGCCGTGGAAAACGGTTACGTTTACACCGGCCCCGCAGGTTCCGGTCATTTTGTCAAGATGGTGCATAACGGCATCGAATACGGGATGATGCAGGCGCTGGCAGAGGGGTTCACGGTGCTGAAGACATCGCCTTTTGGTCTCGACATGGCGGCCATTGCGAACCTCTATCAGCACGGGAGCGTGATCGAGTCCCGGCTCGTGGACTGGCTGCGGCAAGGCTACGAGCAGTTCGGTCCGGTCCTGAAGGAGGTGTCGGGTTCGGTCACGCAGAGCGGAGAGGCGATGTGGACCATCGAGGCTGCCCGCGAACTGGGTGTGTCCGTGCCGGTCATTCAGGCGTCCCTCGACTTCCGGCTTGCCTCGGTCAAGAACCCGAGTTACACGGCAAAGGTCGTTTCTGTGCTGCGCCACCAGTTCGGCGGGCATGAGCTGAAGGAAAAGAGTTGAACCTGAAGATTTAATATACCGTCTACCGCAGAGACGCGGAGGCGCGGAGAAAGGCATTTTAAAATGCTATTGATTCAATTTCGGAGATTTCCTCTGCGTCTCAGCGTCTCGGCGGTGAAAGCTTTTTGACATTGGGCTTTACCGCAAGGAGACAATACCCATGAAACCCGACAAAATAAAAACACGGATCTTCCTCGATGGAGGAGACCCGGCGGAGACCAGGGAGATCAAGCACGTGCTCGGTTTTCTCGACGGTCAGACCACGAACCCGACGCTGGTCGCAAAAAACCCTGAAGCCAGTATGCGCATCAAGGGGGGCGACAAGTACACGGAGCGCGAGCTCCTGGATTTTTACCGCACCGTCGTAAATGCCATGAGGAAGCTTGTCCCGGACGGGTCCATCTCGATCGAGGTCTTTGCCGATGCCGGGACGTCTTCGGAATCCATGCTGAGGCAGGCGTACGAGATGTACCAATGGGTCCCGAACGTCCACATCAAGTTCCCCACGTCACGGGAAGGACTGAAGGCGGCGCAGAAGGCGGTGCAGGCGGGGCTGCGCGTGAACATGACACTCTGCTTTTCATTGGAGCAGGCAGCGGCCGTGTACGCTGCAACACGAGGTGCGAAGAGGGGGCAGGTGTTCGTCTCGCCTTTCATCGGCCGTCTGGACGACATCGGCGAGAACGGCATGGACCTCATCACCAACATCCTGGCCACCTATAAGCGTGGAGACGGGCACGTGGAGGTGCTGACAGCCAGCGTGCGCACGCTCGATCATCTTCTGGAGGCGCTCAGGGCTCGGCTCCGACATCGTTACCGCTCCGTACACCATCTTGAAGGCCTGGGGAGAGCGGGGGATGATCATGCCGGGTCCTGACTATCGTTATCCCGCGGGATCACTGACGCCGATCTATTACAGAAGCCTGAACCTTGACCTGCCCTGGTATGAATACGACATCCGTCATCCGCTTACGGACAAGGGCATGGAGCGGTTCTCGGCGGACTGGAAGGCCCTGATCCGCGTCGAGGAACGGAAAATAGCATAGCCATGGAGGACCGCATCGTTCAAGAGAGCGCAACGACGTCCCGGACAGGGGCGGAGCTTGTGCAGGAATACCATATGGTGGCCGACTGCGAGGTCGAGGTGCCCCAACCCGCAGGGCTCATCATCTTCGGAGCATCGGGCGACCTGACGAGGAGAAAGCTTTTTCCCTCGCTCTTTCGCCTGTTCCAGCACGGGATGCTGCCGAAGCAATTTTTTATTCTTGGCACGAGCCGCATCACCTTCACCACGGAGCAGTTTTGTTCGGCGATGGGTGATTCCGTCCGGGACGCCTTCCCCCGTGACTTCGACCAGGCGGTCTGGGATAAGTTCGCTCTGCATGTCTACTATACTTCCCTGGAGTACGACGATCTTTCCTCCTACACAAAGGACCTCGTCGACATCCTGCCCCGCCTCGAAGAGAACACCAGACCCGGGGCAACCGGGTGTTCTATCTCGCCATCCCGCCGCAGGTGTTCGAATCCGTGATCCATAACCTCGGGACAGCAGGCCTCAGCCGCGAGGACCTGGGCTGCAGCCATATTGTCATCGAGAAACCCTTTGGACGTGACCTGGCCTCGGCACGGAAACTGAACCAGCTCGTCCATATCTATTATAAGGAAAGCCAGATCTTCCGCATCGACCATTACCTTGCCAAGGAAACGGTCCAGAACATTCTCATGTTCCGGTTCGCCAATTCCTTTTTCGAGCCGCTCTGGAACAGGCGCTACCTGGACCACGTTCAGATCACGGCGACCGAGACCCTGGGCGTAGAACACCGGGCAGGCTATTACGACCACGCAGGCATCATCCGCGACATGTTCCAGAACCACATGTACCAGCTGCTCTGCTTAACTGCCATGGAACCGCCGGCCCAGTTCATCGCCGACCGGGTGCAGGACGAGAAGGCCAAGGTGCTTCGTTCCTTACGAAGGACCCTGCCCGACGAAATCAAGGACCACGTTGTCCTGGGGCAGTACGGACCCGGGACCATCATGGGTCAAGCCGTGCCCGGATATCTCGATGAAGCGGGTGTGTCCCCAAGCTCTCGGACGCCCACCTACGCGGCCATGAAGGTGTTCGTCGATAACTGGCGCTGGCATGACGTGCCGTTCTACCTGCGGTCCGGCAAGCGGATCGCGAACAGGAAAACGGAGATCTCGGTCCACTTCAAGGAGGTCCCTTTTTCCATGTTTCCCGACTCCATCAGCGGCCCCATCGAGCAGAACACGATGGTGATGAGGATCCAGCCTGATGAGGGGCTGAGCCTCACCTTCCAGACGAAGCAGCCCGGCACCAAGGTCTGCCTCGAAGCCGGTCCAGATGACCTATTCCTACCCGCGCGGAGTGCTGCTCGACGCTTACGAATGGGTGCTGCTCGACTGCATGCTGGGGGACCATATGCTGTTCATGCGGGAGGACAGCGTCGAGCTTGCCTGGTCCACGCTCACCCCGCTGCTTGAGGGCCTCGAGTCGGGGGGCGGGTCCCGGTCCCGATCTACCCTGCGGGCAGCGACGGACCTGACGAGGCGCGACAAATGATCAAGCGCGACGGACGATCCTGGAGGTCGCTATGAAGCCGGTCGAACCAGAGGTCAGGGTGTACAAGGACCTGAACGCCCTGAGCAACGCTGCTGCCAACCTTGTCCTTGACTGCGCGCTTGCCAGCATCGAGGCCCGGGGCAGGTTCATTTTTGCCCTGTCCGGCGGCTTTACCCCGAAACAGCTCTTCTCATTCTTTGCAGCCGATCCCTGGCGCAGGAAGCTGCCCTGGTCCAAAACGCACCTCTTCTGGGTAGACGAACGCTGCGTTCCACCGGACCATAGCGAAAGCAACTACCGCCTCGCCCGCGACACGTTCCTGGATTATCTAACGCTCCTCCCCACCCAGGTACATCGCATAACCGGAGAGGACGGTCCGGACAAAGCAGCCAGTGCTTATGAGCAGGAACTGGAAAGCTTCTTCAATGGAGCGCTCCCCAGGTTCGATGCGGAGCTTTTGGGCATGGGTGAGAACGGACATACGGCATCACTCTTCCCGGGCGCAGCAGCACTTCACGAACGCAAACACTGGGCACTGCCTGTTCATCTCAAGCCTCCCCAGTTAAACCGGGTCACCCTGACGCTCCCGGTCCTGTGCAATGCCGGAAATATCCTCTTTCTTGCCACTGGCCGGAACAAGGCCGCTGTCCTGCACGAGATCGTGGAGGACGGGAACCCCAGGGGATATCCAGCGGGCCTGGTGCAGCCCGCAAGCGGGAAGCTTATCTGGATGGCGGACCGTGATGCGGCTTCCCTGTTAGGAAAGTTTTTAGCGCCCCTCAACCCCTGAACTCAGCCCACGAGGCAGCGAAGAAATTATTCATCGGAGGCTCGAGAAAGAATGGTGTGTTCATTTGCTTGCGGTACTAATTCAACCATGAGCCTCCCTTTGTAAAGCGACACTCATGCCGCCTTCCGTTCAATGGCAAGATTCCCCAGAAGCTCTGCAAGACGGTCCATGGTCTCTAGCACTCCCTCCTCCATGCCCGCCTTCATCATTTCGTCGCGGTCCTCGACTGTCTGGAACACGGACCGGGACGTGACCTTTGTCCTGCCGCCCATCTCCTCGAATATCGCCGTTTCAAGCGATACATGGCCCGGCGCGCCTTCGAATTCAAAGGTGTCGACGATCCGCTCGGGCGAAAGGACATCGTGATACACGCCGTGGAATGCGAACTTGTTGCCCGCATCATCGTGCTGCACAAATCGCCACTGGCCTCCCGGTCTCACGTCCATCTTGTCGATCACCGTTGTGTACCGTGCCGGTCCCCACCACTGCGGGATAAGGTCCGGGTCCGTGTGCGCTCTGAACACCTGATTTCGCGGCGCGTCATACACCCGCGTGATGACGATCTCTCGCTTTCCCGGTTCTGCGATGATCCGGGTACGATCATCCGGCACGATGCTTTCGGCAAGCTTGTCGAAAGAGCCGCTCCATCCGGCCAGGGTCATTTCCCTCATCTGGCCGGCCGGGATGCCTTCATGCCGCAGGATCATTTTTGTCTTGTTGCCGATCGCTTCAAACGTCACCGTCACCAGCAGTTCAAGCGGGAAGTCTCCGACCATTCCATAGTGCGAAGCCGGTACCACGTTTCCCTGCTCATCCGCGAAACTATCGGTCATCACAAGCCGCTCCATCGGAACGATCTCGCGAAATACTCCCGTGCTCCAATAGTCCTTGCCGTCGGGACCGCGCATGCAATAGAGATATTTGCCGCCCACGCGGAGATCCATCTTGATGACCGGCGCGGTGAAATACTGCGGTCCCCACCACTTCTTGGCCCGCTCGGGCTCTGTCCATGCTTTCCAGGCGAGCTCGCGCGGCGCGTCAAAAATGCGGGTGATGGTCAGTTCGTCTTTATTTTTTATTGTGGTTGCCATGGTAACCTCCTTCTTTTGGCCCTTTCCGCGGGCAAACGGTACAGAACAGGCTCGTCGTAAAACAAAGCCCCACCTGAATTCCCCCGCGGAAGAATCGGGACAAATACTCTCCTTTATATTAATAATAGCACCAGATCGCATGGTAGTCAAAGAGGGTACTTGTCTTCGCGCGCTTATTAGTATTCAAGCATGGAAAAAACAACTTGCAATGAGCATGAAAGTTCGATTACTATCAATAACGTATTCAAATCCAGGTGAAGCTCTCTCAACTTTGGCCGGAGTCCTAGCATGAAACCGTTTGGGTCAACCAGGCAACCACTGCATATCCAAACAGGGGTGTGGAGTTTTGCGCGGATAAATAAGCCGTACATCCATCTTCTGATCATACTGACCATCGGCCTTCTTGCCTATTCCAATACGTTTCATGCGTCATTTCATTTTGACGATTACTCGAATATCACCGGGAACCCACTTTTAAGAAAATTAAACAATTTTTGGCCGCCATCAGGGACGCGATGGTTCGGCATGCTGACTTTTGCCGTAGGCTATCAGATCCACGGTTTCAACGTCGTCGGGTTTCATATCCTGAATCTTATCATTCACCTTATCAATGCCGTTCTTGTCTATCGTCTTATTCTTCTCACGTTTCGCACCCCATTTTTTTTTACCCTGCCTGCGGTTGCGGGTGAGGCGCTTCAAGCCGTTCACGTCCGGCAGTCATTAACGGCTTTTTTTACCGCTTGCCTGTTTGTATCCCACCCCGTCCAAACGCAGGCTGTCACATACATCATTCAAAGGTTGACCTCTTTGGCGGTCCTTTTTTATTTGCTTTCTCTTGTCATGTATGTCAAGGCCCGGTTGGGAACAAATTTATCATTCGGGTCTCCGCGAAGAAACGGGGAGCATGAGTATTTTAAAAGAGCTGTCTTCTTTTGCGGTTCACTTATCTCCGCTGTGCTTGCAATGAGTACGAAGGAGATTTCATTCACCCTGCTTGTAATCGTTCCTCTCTACGATGTCCTTTTTTTTAAAGGGAGCAAATTATCTGATTATAAATATTGCATCGCTTATCTCGCTGCATTACTGGTTGTTCCTCTTGTGTTGCTTGGTCTCATTAAACCCTTCGGCGAGGTCATCGGTGCTATCAGTGCCATGAATCTTGAAACACCGATGTCACGCTGGGCGTATCTCTTCACCCAATTTCGGGTCGTCGTCACATATAGTAGACTGCTGGTTTTCCCGGTCAGTCAAAATATTGATTATAACTACCCAATCTCTTATTCTTTTTTTGAAACTGGCGTGATTTTGTCTTTTGTATTTCTTTCCCTCCTGTTTGGACTTGGTGTTTACCTGTTTCGTCGCTCACTGTTTAACCGCGGCGGCGTCGATCAAATTGCGAGGCTCGCAGCATTTGGAATTTTCTGGTTTTTTATTACGCTCTCCATTGAGTCTTCCGTGATCCCTATCAGAGACGTTATCTTTGAACATAGGCTGTATTTGCCTTCGGTAGGAGCGCTCACCGCACTCACGGCTTCTTTTTTTATCATGAGCGATATGCTGAGGAGCACATGGCCAAAGATAGACAAACTTGTTTATGCTTTTCTTCTTTCCGTGACAATTATTTTTACGGTTGCCGCATTCGCGAGAAATATTGCCTGGGTCGATGAAGTAAGCTTATGGCAAGATGCCGTTATAAAATCACCGGAAAATCCACGCGCTTATCACAGTCTTGGCGTAGCGTACGGCAGCAAGGGGTGGTACGACAAGGCGATAGCATGCTATCAAAGGGCACTGGCATTAAGGCCGGACCCATACGAAGTCATGGTAATTATCAACAATTTGGGGAAGGCCTATTTTAATAAAGGATGGGTCGACGCGGCAATAAACCAGTTTCAGCTTTCGTTGAGCTTTAATTCAAGTTATAGCGAGGCACGCATTAACCTGGGCAGGGCTTACCTGAGCAAGGGAATGAATGATCGGGCGATAGAAGAGTTTCGCCATGTTTTGAACCTCAATCCGAATCATGAGGAGGCCCTGGATGAACTCGGTCTTGCTTTCTCAAAAGTTCGGGGAGACCATCCCATAGCCACCCCGTCAAGTGCAAGTCGTTTTCGCTGAAGTTCCGCTATTGGTATAGTTTCCTTTGGCTGAATGTCCCCTGTGTTTTCCTTCCGCAATTATCGAACGAGTTTGAACGCGTGCATCCAGTCGTTCCTGAGAAAACCGGGAATGCACCAGAGCATGCAGAGCGGTTCTATGGCACGGGCGGCTTCCGCCTTGCCCATGTCCTCGGGTTCCCATCCGAATTGTTCAACGATCTTGATGACGGTCTTTTTGGCAGCGTCATCATTGCCGCAGAGGAACATCGACGGTTTTCCGCCTGCGAAGGAAGGGTCGACCATGCCGGCGTTTCCCACGGAATTGAAGGCCTTGACGAACCGGACAGCGGAAAATTCCTTCTGGAGGCGCTCCATCAGGGACTCGTTGATGTCGGTAAAGTACCGGATCACGCCGTTCTCCGGGGGAAGGTCGGCGATCGGGTTCGTCACATCCATGACCGCTTTGCCTGCCAACGTGGCGGCGCCCGCTGCGCGGAGCGCTTCCGCTGCTGCCGAGCCCTTGACCGCCAGGACCACGAGTTCGCCAAAGGCCGCCGCATCAGCGAAGCCGCCGACGCGGGCTTTCGGGTTTTTTGTCTTCCATTCCGCGAGTTTGCCCAGGTCGCGGGTTCCCATCATTACTTCATGGTCATATTTCAGAAAACCGCCTGCCAGAACCTGTGCAACAACTCCTGATCCGAGTATGCCGATTTTCATAATAGTACCCTCCCTTTGACCATCTCACGACCCATACGATGGATCCATTTTGATCTAATTCTAGCACGATGGGCGAGGAATGGCAGGGTGCAGGGCTACACCGCGCCGTCTCATGATATTTTCCCTATGATCGCGAATGTTTGACGTCTCCCCGTTATTCTGCTAGTGTTTAGACATTTAGACATCCAGCAGGGAGCTTCCGTAAAAACGGAGATTCGCCCGTGACCGTCTTCTACCTCAAATCGCTGCTTTCCCTGGCGCTGCTGCCGCCGGTTGTCTACTGCATGTACACCATGTTCCAGATCTTCGGCGGCGCGGTCGCCGAGAACGTTTCACCCATCAAGCTCCGCCATAAGATTTCCGGCTACGTCGCGCTGCTGATCATTCTTTTTATCTCCTATCTGTGCGCCGGCTTCGCCGCCGCGGCAAAAGCGGAACCGTCCCCCCGTGGAGCGGTCCATATCGCGCTCGCCCTTTCGGTCCTGACGCTCTTCGTCGTCAAGGTACTGTTCGTCCGCCGGTTTCGCCAATTCTACTCGCAGGCGAAGACCTTCGGCATTGCGATCGGCATCATGAGCATCGTGATGATCGGCATCTCAGGCGGCTACTATCTGGCCATGACCCGTTTCGGGCAGGACCGGTCCGCGGACAAGAGCGTCTCGTTTCGGCTGGTGCGTCCGTTCCTGACGATCGCGCGGACGGGCGGACCGGCCTCTGCCGCGATCAGGACCGACCGCGCGAGCATCGGGCGGGGAGGGACGATCTTCGCCGCGCGGTGCGCGGCATGCCACGATCCCTTGAGCACCAGAACGATCGTGGGACCGGGCCTCAAAGGTCTGCTCAAAAACCCCACGCTTCCCAAGAGCGGGCATCCGGCCACTGCCGAGAGCATTCGCTTTCAGCTCCGTCAGCCGACGGGGAGCATGCCGTCCTTTGCCTATCTTTCCGAGGACGAGAAGGAAGACCTCATCGCGTATCTGAACACCCTCTAGCGCCGAAACGCAGGACTCCTATTCCCTTTTCCACTGTGCTATCCTAAAAGCAGGCTGTCCTCATGGGGTTACTTATGCGCTGGCATCCTTTGGTTGCATTTGCTCTTATGCTTTTTTTTGTCCCTTCCATTTCTCCGGCCGCGGAGTTGTCCTGGCCCGCTGTTGCACTGGGGAAGAAGATCGCATCCGTTGATAAGCCCACGTCCATCACCCATGCCGGGGACGGGAGCAGGAGATTGTTCATCACCGAGCAGGCCGGAAGGATCATGATCGTCCGGGACAGCGTTCAGCTCAAGGGACCTTTCCTCGACATCCGCGGGCGCGTGAGCTGCTGCGGTGAACGGGGCCTGCTGAGCGCGGCCTTTCCTCCCGGTTATTCGGAGCACGGCAGGTTTTATGTGAACTATACGAACAGGTCGGGCGACACTGTGGTCGCACGGTTCCGTACAACGAAGCACCCGGATCGGGCGGATGCCGCAAGCGAGGAGGTCCTCCTGACAGTCAAGCAGCCCTTTGCCAATCACAATGGCGGTCAGCTTGCCTTCGGCCCGGACGGCTACCTGTATATCGGCATGGGCGACGGCGGGTCGGCAGGCGATCCCTTCGGGAACGGCCAGAAGATGGATGCCTTGTTGGGCAAGCTGCTCCGGATCGACGTGGGATCGGGCGTGAGGCCCTATGCCGTTCCAGCCGTCAATCCCTTTGCAGGGAAGAAAGGGGTGGCGCCCGAGATCTGGGCGCTGGGCCTTCGGAACCCCTGGCGCTTTTCCTTTGACGGGAAGACGGGCGACCTCTTTATTGCCGACGTGGGCCAGAATGCGTACGAGGAGGTGAATGTCCAGCCGGCGGCGAGCAAGGGCGGAGAGAACTACGGCTGGAACATCATGGAAGGCATGCACTGCTTCAGATCGAAGACCTGCGCAGCCCCCGGCCTGGTCCTGCCTGTTGCCGAGTACGATCATGACGCGGGCTGTTCCGTGACCGGCGGCATGGTCTACCGCGGCAGGGCGTTCCCGCTGCTCGATGGCATCTACCTCTACGGAGATTATTGCTCCGGACGTGTCTGGGGCATGCGGAGGAGCGGGGAGCAGTGGCTTACGAAGGAGCTTGCGCGCACGAAGTTTTCGATCTCAACCTTTGGCGAGGACGAGGACGGAGAGCTGTATATCGCAGATCACGACGGAGGCGGCATCTATCGCATCGAGAGCACGGGTGCGGGCCGCTGATATGGTTGGATCGGGCGGCGAGGGAGGGGCGATGGAACAAACGAACAACACAGGCAGCGAAACTGTTTTCGACTGTATCGTCATCGGCGCGGGCCCGGGAGGCCTGCAGGCCTGCATTCACCTCGGTCGGTACAACTTCCGCGTCATGCTGTTCCACAGCCCCGGGGGGCGGACCTACCACGCGAAACACATCGAGAACTACCTCGGCCTTCCTGTCGTCTCCGGCCCTGACCTTCTGGAAACAGGCATTGCCCAGGCAAAGAGCTTCGGTGTTGCTGTGGAGAACGCCAGGGTGGAGCGCGTATCGGGCAGGGCGGGGCACTTTGAGGTGCTGGCCGGGGGCAGGACCTACCGTACCCGCTTTGTCATCGCCGCCTCCGGCGCCAAGGAGACCCTCGCCCCTTTCAAGAACCTTTACCGCTTCTTCGGCATTTCCTACTACACCTGCATGATCTGCGACGGCTACCGCACCACCGGAAGGAAGCTGCTCGTCATCGACCGCACCGTGAACGGGGTGCGCACAAGCATCGGCATGAAGCGGATGTTCACCAAAGACGTCACCTTCCTCACCCACGGCTTCTCCCTGGCGCCGCGGTACGCCGCGCTCCTCAAGGAGGAGGGGATCGGCCTGGTCGAGGGGCGGCCGGAAGAACTGCTCGGCGAGAAATACTCTTGAGGGGGTGCGGCTGAACGACGGCCGCGTCATCCCCTGCGAGGTCATCCTGGGGTGGGGCGGGATCTCCCTCAACGACGAGTACCTCGATGGCCTCCCCCTGGAGCGCGACGCCGAGGGGTTCAAGATCGTGACCAAGGGCTCCGGCGAGTCGAGCATCCCCGGCCTCTTTGTCCTGGGCGCTCTCCGCCACGGCCACTCCCAGGCGATCATCTCCGCAGGCCAGGGCGCCGAAGCTGCGATCGAGATCAGCACGAGGATAGTCGAGCTCTAGCAAGGGCCCCGGCTCAATTCAATGCTGGCTTCTGATGGAGGGGCTTTTCTCGGGCAGAATTGATACGGCATCCCCTCTTGAAAAAAGAATATCGCCGACGTATCATACCGCAGACTGATACGGCATTTTCAAAGATGGCATATGAACGAGGCAATGCAGGAAGAAGAAAGAAGACTGCGGATGCTGCGGTTTGTCGTGGACCTCAACCAGGCAATACTCATGCAGCAGGCGGACCTGACGCTGCCGGAGGCCTTCGAGATCCTGAAGAGCACGCGGCAGGTTGCGCGGAACCTTTTCCCGGGCAAGGATGACGTTTTCGAGCTGCTCTACACGCCGAGGTTCCGGAGGATCATCCGGGAGCGGTTCCTGATCGCCGGAGGGCTTTCCAACAAGTGATCAACCAATACGTTGTGGACCGGTAAACGAAAATTACGTTTCTTCCGCGCGTTCTACGCGGTTGCGGCCCTTATCTTTTGCCCGATAGAGCGCCTGATCGGCCTGCTCGATAAAATTAGCAACCCCTTCCTTGCCCTGCTGGTAACACGCCACGCCAAAACTTGCCGTAACGCGCAGTTCAACGCCATTTTCAAGCGTGACTGTCCTCGCCTGGATTGCTGCCCTCAGTTTTTCTGCCACGCCTGAGGCCTCTGCCAAATGCGTTTCCGGCAAGAGGAGCGCAAATTCCTCGCCGCCGTAGCGCGCCGCGATGTCTGAATGGCGGCAGTATTGGCGGAGGGTGTCGCCTACGGCGCGCAGCACCGCATCGCCTGCCGGGTGCCCGTGATTATCGTTGACCTTCTTGAAATGATCGAGATCGAAGAGGATGAGGCAGGTTGTGTGGCCGTAGCGGCCGGCCCGGTCCGCCTCCTCCGCGAGACGCTGGAACAGGTTCCGCCTGTTTCGAAGGCCTGTCAGTTCGTCGGTGATCGCCATCTCGCGTATCCGCTGCTCTGCTGACGCCAGTTCGCCGTGGAGGCGATAGGTCAGCAAGTAGACCAGCGTCAGCATCGATGCGGAAGTGACCACGAACAACGCTGCCGTGATCATTCTATTCATCGACAGTGTTCGTTCGGTTTTCGTTATGTTGAATTTAATGCTGATCCCGCCGCGTACGTCGCCGACCTTATACCCCAGGTCGCCGTGGCATCCCAAGCACTGCTTTTCGGTATAAAGCGGGCCCATGTAGCGGAAGTACACGGCATCGTCGGTCCGCTCCTTGAGGAACACTTCCGTCTCCCCTTTTTCAAACGAGGCCAGGGCTTTTCGCTCCGCCGCGTCCGGCGCATTGTCGGGGTTCAAGGGACGGAGGCTGGTGATGTGAAACTGGAATGCGCCCCTCTGTTCGGCGAGTTCGGAGATCTCCCGCGTCATGAGAGCAGGGTTCTTCTTCGTGTAGTGTTTGCCCGTGACCGTTGTTATGTCAGGGTTTTTCAGGTAGGGATTGGACTCGACCCCCGGCACTTTCTCGACGTAGACGCCGTCGTGATGGGCGTTCCAGCTTCGCATCAGGACTACGCTCTCGAATATCGCCCTGGCCTTGCTCTGCAGTTCCGCCTCGATCGCCTTTTGGCTGTTCACGAAAATGAAAAGGAACAGACCCGACACCGCGAGCATGATGAGCAGCATGAGCGCAATATTGTATGTTCTCCAGATTTTCCCCTTCATTCGCGGCATGGTGTTCCCTCATGGAAGCCCACTTTCTGCGCTCCCTCCTCTACCTAGATTAAAGCACCAGTTCCGCTCAAATTCAATCGTGCAGCGGATGATTCATGGAATTACTTGCAGCTCAGTGGCCCAGATTAATCTTTCCCTTCTTTCGAGGCCCCGATCCGTGGTAAAATAAACAGGCTATGACGCTCGAAGAAAAACTCCAGAACCTCCCGGATTCCCCCGGGGTCTATATCATGAAGGACCACGCGGGGCGGATCATCTACATCGGCAAGGCCCTGTCGCTCAAGAACCGGGTGCGTTCCTATTTTCAGAAGGGCTCCAAGGGCGAGAAGACCGAGATCATGGTGCGTTTGATCGCGGACCTCGAGACCATCGTGACCCACACGGAGCTTGAAGCCCTGGTCCTTGAAGCCAATCTCATCAAGAAGCACCACCCCCGCTTCAACATCGTCCTCCGGGACGACAAGAACTATCCCTATCTCCGATTCGACCTCAAGGCCGAGTATCCCCGCCTTGACGTCGTCCGGGGCCTGAAGAAGGACGGCGCAGTCTACTACGGCCCTTATGTGCCGGCAGGCGGCATGTGGGAGCTTCTGTCGCTGATCCGCCGCACTTTCCCGCTTGCCACCTGCAAAAAGGAATTCAACAAAGACAAGCCGGAGCGGCCCTGCGTGCAGCATCAGATCGGCAGGTGCATGGCGCCGTGCTCTACCGCGGTCAGCAAAGAAGCCTATCAGGACATGGTCGGCCAGGTGCGGTTGTTCATCGAAGGCAAGAACCGCGACCTCCTGGGTCTCCTGAAACAGCGCATGGAAGAGGCGTCGGAACACCTGGATTACGAGCGCGCGGCAGAGCTCCGGGACCGGATCGCGAAGATCGAAGGGGCTTTCGAGAAGCAGAAGATCATCTCCCCGGGATTCGAGAACCAGGATGTGATCGGCATGGCTACGGAAGGCGGCCACGCGGACATCCAGGTGCTGTTCATCAGAAACGGCATGCTGTTTGGGCAGGAAGGATTTTTATATCCCTGATGTCCATGGCATGGCTGAGAAGGACGTCCTTGCCGATGTTCTGCATCAGTTCTATGCCAAGGAGATGATCGTGCCTGCCGAGGTGCTGCTGCCGCTGGAGATGCCGGACCGTCAGGTGTTCGAGACCTGGCTCACTGAGAAGCGCGAAGCCGGCGTGGACGTCCAGGTCCCGCAGCGGGGCAGGAAGCGGGAGCTGGTGCAGATGGCCTCGGACAACGCGGCCCAATCGCTCAAGGAGCACCTGCTTTCGCGCAAGAGCAAGGAGCGCATCCTGCTGCGCCTGCAGGAGGAGCTGGGGCTCAGAAACCTGCCGCGCAGGATCGAGGCCTTCGACATCTCGAACATCCAGGGCACGGAATCGGTGGCGAGCATGGTGAGCTTCGAGAATAATCTGCCTGACAAGCGCAACTACAAGCGGTACAAGATCCGGACGGTCGAGGGTCACGATGATTTCGCGAGCATGGCCGAGGTCATCAGGCGGCGGTATACAAAGGCGAAGGAAGAGGGTATACTGCCGGACCTGATCCTGATCGACGGCGGCAAGGGCCAGCTGAATGCGGCGCTCGATGTTTTACATGAGCTCGGGGTCATTACTCAGCCCGCAAGTACAACGACTCCTCTCCCTCAGGGAGAGGACCGAGGTGAGGGTGGGTCATATTCACAACGGCGTGGAAACCCATTCTCACCCAACCCTCCCCTTGAAGGGGAGGGCTTCCGAAAAGAGCCCGACGTACTCGGCCTTGCGAAGGCGCGAAGCGGCGAAGAAGGGTCGATACGGGAATTCGAGCGGGTCTTCCTGCCGGGCGTGGAAGAGCCGGTCATTCTCGATCCCACCAGCTCGATCACGCACCTGGTCGCGCGCGTGCGGGACGAAGCGCACCGCTTTGCCATCACGTACCACCGGAAACTGCGCGAGAAACGCGCCATCAGGTCCGAGCTCGACGATATCCCCGGCATCGGCGAAACAAGAAAAAAGGCGCTGCTCCGGCATTTCGGCAGCCTTGACAAGGTCAAGCAGGCGACGGTCGAGGAGCTTGCAGCGGTTAAGGGCATGGTAAAAAAGGCAGCGAGGAGATCGTAAAATATTTTGCAACTATTCAGCAATAAGGTGTTTCATGCTATAAGGTTTGAGATCAAATAAATTATTTTTATAATCTTTTAACCACGGAACACACTGACCACACGGAATAACCAAAGCCTTTTAAAAACTCTTCCGTGTATTCTGTGTGTTCCGTGGTAATAAATAAAGGTAGTCGCAGCATGTAGCAAGTAACGAGTAGCTTAGTAGCAAACAGAAATTAGCAAGGGTTTACGTTGACCCTCTTTTGAAGGAGAACTCATGACGAACGAACAATGGCTGGAACTTTTCAAGAAAATCGGCACGAAGATGCGCGGCGGGCTGTCCGTGTTCCTCGCGCAGGAGGGCGGCAAGGTCCCGCTCGGCAAAGGCGCGGGAGGTGACAAGACCTTCCCGGTGGACAAGTGGGCCGAGGACATCGTCATTGCCGCGCTCGAGAAGGCGCACCGGCAGGGCGAATCGTTCACGCTGATCTCCGAGGAACTGGGCGTCAGGAAGTTCGGAGACGGGAAGAAGATCGTGCTCGTGGACCCCATCGACGGGAGCAACAACGCCAAGAGCGGCATCCCGTTCTTCTCCACGTCCCTGGCGCTCCTGCACGGCGACACGCTCTCCACCCTTGCCGTGGGATATGTCATTAACCTCGCCGTGGGCGACGAGTTCTGGGCCGTGCGCGGACAGCGGCGCGTACAAGAACGGCAAGCGGATCACGACCTCTGCCGCGCAGGGCATCACCATCGTTGCCTATCGAAGCTTCGATCGCCGAAGCCGACTTCCCGCGCATCATGCCGCTCCTCGGCCAGGCGAAGCGCACGCGGTGCTTCGGATCGACGGCCCTCGACCTCGCCTACCTTGCTTCGGGCGCGCATCAGTGTGTTTGCGACGGCCACGGCCTCGCGCGCCTTCGACTATGCGGCCGGCATGCTGATCCTCGAAGAGGCCGACGGCGTGATCACCGACCTGGAGGGGACCTCGCTCGACCATATCGTCGTCGGACTGGAGCGGACGGTGCCGCTGCTCGCGAGCAAGAACGACGCGACGCATGTCCTGGCGTTGAACACGCTTGCACGCGCAGAAGCGGTGAGCCGCTGATGCGCCGCAGTATTGACATGCACGGTGTTTTATGCAATTATGAGCCATGGCATTAGTTAACCACACCACGCGAGAAATCAACGCGAAGATCGTGTATTACGGGCCGGGCCTCTGCGGCAAGACCACGAACATCCACCTGATCTATCACCGCATTGCGCCGACGCAGCGCGGCAAGCTCATCTCGCTCGCCACGGAAACCGACCGGACGCTGTTCTTCGACTTCCTGCCGGTCGAACTCGGGACGATCAAGAACTACAAGGTACGCTTCCATCTCTATACCGTGCCGGGCCAGGTGTTCTACAATGCCACGCGCAAACTGGTGCTCAAGGGCGCCGACGGCGTGATCTTTGTGGCCGACTCGCAGCGTGCCATGCTCGATGCGGACCTCGAAAGCCTCTCCAATCTACGCGACAATTTTGCCGACATGGGCATCGATCTGTCGGACTTTCCCGTGGTCCTGCAGTATAATAAGCGCGATCTGCCCGATGTGCTTTCCGTCGAGGAGATGAACGCCGCGCTGAATCCGCGCGGGGTCCCTTTCTATGAGGCGGTTGCCATGACCGGCGAGGGCGTGCTCAAGACCTTTACGGCGATGTCCAAGCTGGTGCTCCAGGACATGCAGAAGCATCCGGAGCGGCACAACTTCTCGCTCGGCGATATCGTATCGCGAGGGAGAGCGGGCGGCGCGGTGCCGCTGGACCGGGTGCAGCCCGAACCGTCGCATGGCCGGATGCGGCCCTGGCGGAAGCACAAGCCGGAAATGGCGGCGCTGGAAGAGGCTGTCGAAGCAGGCATGAAGGTTCACCTCGGGAAGCCGCACATGGAGGACAGCCAGATCATCCTTCCCTTCGAAGTGGTGACCAATGGCAAGGAAGACCAGTTCCAGCTCCGCGTTACGATCGATATGGATGCTCCCGCTGGCGAAGCGTTTTAAGGTCTTCGTGAAGAACGTCAAAAGGTGATGTCCCGCGGCAGCGGGCTTGGCCGCTTCTGACGCAGCGCCATGGTACGGTCCCAAGAGGTAACTATGTCGAAGGTAACCGTGCTCATTCCCGCCGCGGGCATGGGCAAGCGGATGGGGAAGGCGGTGGCAAAGCAGTTCCTGCCGCTCGGCGACAAACCCATGCTGGCGCATACCCTGCTCGCCTTCCAGCGGGCATCCGAGATCGACGAGATCATCCCGATCCTCTCCAAAGAAGACATGGAAAACTGCCTCCGCGAGATCATCGAACGCTACCATATCACCAAGGTGAAAACGCTGGTCGTGGGCGGCAAAGAGCGGCAGGAGTCGGTGTCGAACGGCCTGCAGAAGCTGGAGAAGGACGCCTCGATCGTGCTCGTCCATGACGGCGTGCGTCCCTTTGTGACGCAGGAGATGATCCGCGAGGTCGTCGAGCACGCCCGGAAGGGCGAATGCGTCACCGTCGGCGTGCCGCTCAAGGACACGATCAAGGAAGTGGACGGCCAGGGCATGGTGCGCCAGACGCTGGACCGGAGCAGGCTCTGGGCCATCCAGACGCCGCAGGCCTTTCCCGTCAAGGTACTGCAACATGCTTACGAAGAGTCGTCCCGGCATAATGCCTTCGGCACCGATGACGCCATGCTGGTCGAACGGGCAGGCGGCAAGGTCCGCGTGATCATGGGAAGCTACGAGAACATCAAAATAACCACGCCCGAGGACCTGATCCTGGCCGAGGAAATCCTGAAGGGGCGGCAGTGATGAGGATCGGCACCGGCTATGATGTCCATCGCCTGGTCGAGGGGCGGAAGCTCATCATCGGCGGCGTGGATATTCCCTATGAAAAAGGCCTGCTGGGACATTCCGATGCCGATGTGCTGCTCCATGCCGTCTGCGATGCCCTGCTGGGCGCCGCCGGGCTTGGCGACATCGGCAGGCATTTTCCCGACACGCGCCGCTCAGTACAAGGGCATCTCAAGCCTGCTGCTGCTCGCCGAGGTCCGCGGCCTGCTTGGCCGGAAGGGGTATCGCGTGAACAACGTCGATGCGACCATCGTGGCCGAACGGCCGAAGATGGCGGACCACATTCCTGTCATGGTCGCGAACATCGCATCGGCGGTCCAGGTGGAGCGGTCGGCCGTCAACGTCAAGGCGACCACGACCGAAGGGCTCGGCTTTGCAGGCAGAGGTGAAGGGATCGCGGCGTACGCCGCCTGCACGATCGTGCCGGAGGCCTGAGGAGGCGTCCTATGAACATGAAAAGCACCTTGGCATTCCTGATCCTCGTCCTTGCCCTGCCGAACCTTGCCCCGGCCCAGACGGAGCCGGAGCCGGAACAGCGGGCCGTGCCGAAGCGGTTCGTCTATGAGTGGACCGATGACAAAGGTGTGGTCCACCTGACCGACGATCCGGGCCAGGTGCCGCGGAAATACCGGGGCAACAGCCTGAAAAAAAGTGCTGAACCCCGCAGGGAAGAGGGGGAAAAACCTGAAGGCGGAGCGGTCAGGCCTGCGCCGAACTCTTCGGACGAGGAACTCGAACAGCGCTGGCGCAAGGATGAATGGCAGCAGCGCTATCTCGATTGGAAGGATAAACTGCAGCAAGCGGAACAACGCTATCAGTCCCTGCTGCAGAGGCGGACGGACCTGATAGCGCCATGGGGATCGCCGTGCCCTGGCGCCGCCCCCGGTGGTCGAAGAGTACGGTCAGGTGGAACAGTCCCTGAAGGACACCCAGGCAGAGATCGACGAGGCCAGGAATATGGTCGAGGTTGTTCTTCCTGACGAGGCGCGAAAGGCCGGTGTTCCGCCGGGGTGGCTGAGGGAGTAGCGATTTCGGATTTCGGATTGCGGATTTCGGATTGGAAACAAAACTCCACGTGCAGTTATTCCGCAATCCGAATTCCGCAATCCGAAATTGAACTATGAGCGAGACGTTCAATAAAATAAAAAAAGATTTTCACGCGGCGCTTTCCATGGACCCCGCGGCGACGAGCAGGGTCGAGGTCGTCCTGACCTATGCGGGGTTCCATGCGCTGTTGTCCTACCGGCTTGCGCACTGGCTGTGGAAACGGCGTATTCCCTTTCTGCCCCGCGCTCTGTCGCAGCTTGCGCGGTTCCTGACCGGCATCGAGATCCATCCCGGCGCGACCATCGGTTCGGGCCTGTTCATCGACCACGGCATGGGCGTCGTGATCGGCGAGACCAGCGAGATCGGCGACAATGTGACGCTCTTCCAGGGGGTGACGCTGGGCGGCACCGGCAAGCAGCGGGGCAAACGGCATCCCACGCTCGGCAGCCATGTGGTCGTGGGCGCCGGCGCGAAGGTGCTCGGTCCGATCACGATAGGGGACTATGTCAAGGTCGGGGCCAATGCCGGTGGTGCTCCAGGACGTGCCGGACCATTCCACGGTCGTCGGCATCCCGGGCAAGATCGTGAGGATCAAGGACGAGCGGGTAGCCGACGAGGCCCTCATGGACCATATCCATATTCCCGGACCCCATCGCGGACCGGTTCATCGATATGCAGGTCCAGATCGATGTGCTGAAAAAAGAATTGGAAGAGATCAAGAGAAAGACCTGAAAAGAGCATTCGGACGCGGATAAAAGCTGATGAATCGCGGATCCCGTACTGCCGTTGTCAGGAGTCTACCCTTCCACGATCCTGAAGCTGTGCGTGATCGTGCCTGCCTTGGCCAGCGTCGCACCTACCGAGCAATACTTTTCCAGAGAGAGCGCGATGGCCCGCTCCACCGCCTGCTGTTCCACGCCCTTGCCGCTCACGACATATTCGATGTGAACTTCCTTGTAGACCTTCGGGGCGGAGTCCGCCTTCTCTCCCCTGACATTGACCTCGAGGCCGGTCACCTGTTGCCGCTTTTTCCTCAGAATCGAGATCACATCCATGCCCGAGCAGCCGCCGAAGCCGACCAGGAGCAGTTCCATGGGACGGAACCCGGTGTTGCCGCCGCCGGTCTCATCAGCGTCCATGGTCAGGGTATGGCCTGACGTGGCCGTCCCTGAAAATTGCATCCCGTTGACCAGTGTCACTTTTGCCTCAACCATTTTGTTCTCCTTGGAAAGGTACGCGTCGTTCCGCGCACGGTTTTATGTGCATTGATGCGGCCCATGGTAGCAGATGGCGGAGTGCCTGTCAATAAAGCGCAGCGGCTTCGGATAAACATCGCCAGAGGTAAAATCAAGAGGTAAAATCATCCTGTGCTCCCAAAATGATAATGTCCTATTCTGCCAAAGTAGAAATGTCCTATTCTAAGTTACAATACCCTGACGTTATTGGAGGGTACTGTGACGGACAAGGACATGATAACAATGAGCAGAAGAGAGACAAAAAGACTGCACATTATCCACCAGGCGTTGGATAGACGGATTACGCAGAAGACGGCTGCTGAACTCATAGGCTTGAGCAGCAGGCAGATTAGGCGGATACTTAAGCGAGTACGGAAGGAGGGAGACGATGGCATTAGCCATCGTTCTCGCGGCAAAGCCTCGAATCGTCGCTTCCCTCAGAAGGTCAAAGACAAAACACTCAAGTTGTATCGGGAGAAATACGGTGATTTTGGCCCGACCTTTGCCTGCGAGAAGCTTCTTGATGTTCATGAAATCAAGCTTAGCGACGAAACCCTTCGTCTATGGCTTAATCAGGAAAGCATCCCCTATGAGAAGCGGAAGGGTCGAAAGCACCGGCAGTGGCGCGAGAGAAAGCACCATTTCGGTGAAATGATCCAGATGGATGGCTCCCATCATGACTGGTTCGAAGGCCGAGGCCCTGAGTGCGTATTAATGGGATATATCGATGATGCCACAGGAACGGTGTATGGGCGCTTTTATGACTATGAGGGGACCATGCCAGCCATGGACAGCTTCAAGCGGTATATAAAGCGCTACGGCATTCCACAGAGCGTTTATTTGGACAAGCACTCAACGTATAAATCCAATGCCAAGCAGAGCATCGAGGATGAGTTGGAAGATAAAAAACCCATGAGCCAGTTTGAACGGAGTCTAACCGAACTCGGAGTAACGGTCATCCATGCGAATTCACCCCAGGCAAAAGGGAGGGTAGAAAGAAGTTTTCGAACACTCCAGGATCGATTGGTTAAAGAGATGAGGCTTGCCAGGGTAAATAGTGTCGTGCAGGCAAACGAATTCCTGATAAAGTATCATCCAATATACAATGCGAAATTCAAGGTAAAACCCGTTTCTGCAGTCGATGTACACCAACGCGCGCTATCCATAAGGGAACTCGACAAGATCTTCTGCATTCGAGAGGAGCGTACGCTACGAAACGATTTCACCATAGCTTATAATGGCAAACTGTACCAGATCAAAGACGCTATAAAGACTAAAAAGGTCGCGGTGGAAGAACGACTCGATGGATCTCTGCATATCACTCACAGGGGTTTGGAATTAACATACCGGGAGATCAAAACACGGCCAGCAAAAGAAAACCCTAAAACACCGGCAGTCATTAAGAAACCGACAAGTCGGTATCAACCATCAGATCATCCCTGGAAGAGACTCCGCAGAGCAAACGTACAATTTCCTATTGCTTCTTAAAAAGCGGACATTTCTATCTTGGTAAGAGTAGGACATTTCTACTTTGGGTTGACAGAGGTAAAATCATCCTTGACAATCCACCGCATTGTCTTTATATTACACGCCATGCCGAAGTGGTGGAACTGGTAGACGCGCTGCGTTCAGGGCGCAGTGGGAGCAATCCCATGGGGGTTCGATTCCCCCCTTCGGCACCATATATGACATACACAACTTCCGGGTGAACTGCTGGAAGTATATGATCTATTTCCCACAGTCGTGGAGTGTCGTAAAAACAACACCGCGCACGTTGCTTCCCGCTGAACCTCAATTCCATCAGAAAAAACCGATCACCGTCCTCTGTTCTCCCGCGTCGCTTGATTCAGCATTTTTCATTAATTATTACAGTTTTGTTAAATCTTTCGGCTCCCCTTGAATTTTCGTTAAACTAAATGGTATAACTACACTCATGAACAATAAAATACTGATCGTTGATGACGAGCCGGACATTGTTGACCTTGTCTCCTATAATTTAAAAAAGGACGGCTTCAGGGTCACGACGGCCTCAGACGGCGAAGCAGCGCTCCATAAGATCAGGAAAGACAGGTACGATCTGGTCGTTCTCGACCTCATGCTCCCCGGCATACAGGGAGTGGAGCTTTGCCGCATCATCAGGAACGATCCCAAAACGGCCGATACCCCCATTATCATGCTGACCGCAAAAGGGGAAGAGGTGGATAGGGTCATCGGGTTGGAAAGCGGCGCCGACGATTATATGACAAAGCCGTTCAGTTCGAGAGAGCTCATTGCGCGCATAAAAGCCGTTTTAAGAAGGACAGGAGAAAAACCAACAACGGAAAAATCAATCAGCATCGGCAATTTGCTCATCAACCTGGAGACCCACGGCGTTACCAAGGGCAAAACCTCTCTGGAGCTCAGTGCGACCGAATTCAAACTGCTTGTCTATCTGGTCGAAAGAAAAGGCAAGGTGTTCAGCCGGGAACAGCTGGTCGATGCCGTGTGGAAGGGTGAGGCCTTTATCGAGCCCAGGACCGTTGATGTCCATATCCGAAGACTGAGGACCCAGATCGAGGATGATCCATCCGATCCGGCGTACATAAAGACCCGTCGAGGAGTAGGGTACTATGTGGATGGAGACGTATGAAACAACACCTCTTCAGGCGGATAGTCATACTGTATGCTGTCATGATGCTTGTTACGATCGTGTTTGTCGAATTCTTTATTACCGATGTTGTTCGAAGCAGCCATATCAATGATCTCCGGGAGCACCTCCTTTCTCAGGCAACACTCATTTCCAATGACATACCGTTCAATGCCCAGCCCCCTCTCGACAGTCTCTGCAAACAATTCAAGGAGCAGACCGGTCTCCGGGTGACTATAATCGATCTTGACGGGCGGGTCCTCGGGGACTCAGACACGGAAGCATCCCTCATGGACAATCACGCGGCACGTCCTGAGATCCAGCAATCCGTCCTGTATGGCGCGGGCATGTCCACCCGGTACAGCGAAACCCTGCACGACGACCTACTCTACGTTGCGAAGCGGATAACGCGCGCGGGCCTTCCCGTTGGAATTGTCCGGCTCAGCATGCAGCTTAAACAGGTAAAAGCCTCGATCAACGCCCTGAGGTTCAAGATCATCGCGGTCGTCGTCGCGATCCTGCTTGCGACGGGCCTGTTCTCAATCGGACAACTGGAGCGCATCAGGAGACTGACGAAGCAGATCGGGGATTTCTCTCGCTCTCTTGCGGGCGGCCTGATCGGGAAGAAACTGCATTTGGACCGTGCCGGAGAGTTTGACGAGATAGCCGAAAGCCTGAATACGATGTCGGCGGAACTGCAAAACAGTATTGCCGTGAACGAAGGAGAAAGAAAACGGCTCAACGAGATCCTGCGAAGCATTCCCGACGTTCTTATGATACTCGAAGCGAACGGCACTATCCAGCTGGCAAGTTCCGCATCACGGCACTATTTCGGCGAGGTGATGGGGAAACAGGTGTTCGAGGTCATCCGTAACCCGTTGTTCCTCTCGCTTATGGAAGAAGCGCGCAAGAACCTTACGCCCGGCGTCAGCGAACTGCGGATTGATTATCCGGAGGAACGATATTTTTCCGCTCGGGTGTCTCCGCTCACCGACGAGGAAAAGGACCTGTCCGGTTTTGTCGTTATCTTGCATGACATAACGCAGCTCAGGAAACTGGAACAGACCCGCAAGGATTTTGTTGCGAACATATCGCACGAGATAAAGACGCCGATAACGGCGATCAAGGGTTTTTCCGAAGCCCTGCTTGAGGGCGCATTGCATGATCCGGAACACGCCGAGAAATTCCTGAAGATCATCAAGGCGAACAGCGAACGGATCAACAGCCTGGTGGACGACCTCATGACGATCTCCAAGATCGAGCTCGGCGTCGCCAGAATAGAACGAACTCCGGTGGATATATCCGATGTAACGGAACATGTGCTGGTCCTGCTGAGATCCAAGGCCGACGAAAAGAAGCTGTTCCTGAAAACCGATTTCCCCGCTGAACATATTAAGATCACCGCTGATAGGGACAAGCTGATCCAGATACTCACGAACCTTGTCGATAATGCCATAAAATTCACTGAAACAGGCGGGGTGACGATTGGTTTTCGCATAGAAAACGACAAGCCATTCCTGTACATCGAAGACAGCGGCGTCGGGATTCCGGAGAAACATCTGCCGCGCATCGGGGAGCGGTTTTACCGCGTGGACACGGCGCGATCGAGGAAGATGGGCGGCACCGGCCTCGGCCTTGCCATCGTCAAGCACCTGGTAAAAGCGCACGGCTGGGAGATGCATATTGAGAGCATGCCGGAAAAGGGCACGAAGGTAAAAATCAAGGTTGAAGCGTGAATGGCAGGGTGAAGAGGCATGAAAATAGGGATACTCGGCGATGTTCATGGAAATATCGAGGCGCTCAAAGCGGTCTATGATTCGGCAAAGGCGATACCCGTTGACAGATTGTATCATCTCGGCGATCTCGGCGGTTACGCGCCTTTCGTGAATGAAGTCGTTGATTTCATGATAGAGCACGGCATCGAAGGCGTTCAGGGCAATTACGACGAGGCAGTGGCGCACGATCGGGAACATTGCGGCTGCAAGGCCGAGGAGCCTGTGCAGGAGGAGATGGCGCACCTGTCCTTTGTCTGGACGAAGAGCCATACATCGCAAAAAAGCAAGGACTACCTGAAGGGCCTGCCGACGGAGCTACGGTTCAGCGCGGAAGGCAGGAAGATACAGTTGTTTCATGCAACGCCGCGCAAGAACAACCTCTACTGGTTTGAGGATAGGCCGGAGAAGTTCTTTCTTGAGATGGCATCAAAAACGGATGCGGATGTTCTCATCTACGGCCATACTCACAAACCGTACAAAAAAGAGTTTAACGGAAAAGTTTTCATCAACGCCGGGAGCGTCGGAAAGTCGAAAGACGGAGATCCAAGGGCGTGTCTTACGCTCATGGAGATAACACCGGTACGAGTGAAGGTGGACTTCATCCGGGTTGCCTATGATGTCGAAAAAGTCGCCGCGGCCATAGCCGAAAGCGGCTTGCCGGTCTATTTTGCGGAAAGACTGAAACAAGGCAGATAGAGGATGCGTTCCGCGCTACTATCAGCAATAAATTCTTGTCTTTCATGACCGCTGATGCTATTCTGAATCCCTGTGAATGAGCTTTTAAATATCGGGGGCTGATCAGTGGCTGATCTTCAATCGTTCAGGCAGGACATTCAAGCCTTAGTCCGGAAGTTCGAGCAGGACAAGAACCACTACCTCCAGAAGGGTTACCCCGAAGCCCAGGTCCGGGCCGATTTTCTGGACCCCTTATTCAAGGCCCCCGGCTGGGACCTTGAGAACAAGGACCACCTTTCTCCTGACAAACGCGACGTCGTCATCGAGCTCTTACCGGCCCATGAAAAGCGCTTTCTCTCCAACCTCCGTCCCGACTACAGCTTCCGCGTAAACGGCAACACCAAGTTCTTTGTCGAGGCCAAAGCCCCGTCGGTGGCGCTCGACGACGTGAACCATATCCTTCAGGCGTCTTGAACGTTGCGTTTGAGCGTGGGGACGAACAGTTGAAAGTGCAAGTTGAGAAAACAGTGGGTAGGGCGGGTAGAGCAGCCCAGTAGGTCGGGTAGAACGTTCTTTGTGAAACCCGACGCTATCTCATTTGAATTTTTTGAAGGTTTCGTACACCTGTCGGGTTTCGCTTAGCTCTACCCGACCTACCAACTGCGCCAGATTAAAAGCTGAATTAATTCCGCGCGAATACCCCGGCGCGCTTTATCTCCGCTTGCGCTCTTTCATTCCCATATGAAGAACATCCGCAATGTGGTGTCTTCGTTCCGCGAACCACCGGTAGAATGCGCGGGACAGGATCTTCGCTCCCGGCAGTTTGAAAAGGGCGGAAGCATGGTGAAGACGTTTGAGCCTCTTGAAAATCTCGGGTAGAGCCTGCTCTCCGGCCAGGACCGATCCGTCGGGCAGCACAACGTGCATGGCGCGCAAGCACGCGGCGCGTTCCACGGAGGGGAACCGCTTGCCGAGCGACTCGGACTGGCAGGGCAGCATCTCGAAAGAACCAGCCTGCTCATGTTCTTCCATCCACGCCACCGTCTTCGAGCATATGGGACAGGCGCCATCATAGATGACCGTCGCCCTTTTTATTGCCTGCATCTTGTCGTCCTCGCGTTTCATGCCGTTTCTCCTGCTCTGTTACAGCGCCCGGTTTCGGCCTCAATACATCACGCGCCAGGCGGGCTGTTCCGGCTATAACCGCGGCTTTGCAGGATGGTCCTGCCGTGCATTGTCCATTCCCGCCCATCGATCATCCTGTCTTTATCAGGCAGGAGCCGTGTCCAGATGATGTCCTTGATCTCTTTCATGAGATCCCTCTTTCGGCTGTTCAGATCTTTCGGAGGCACCGTAGTAGGCAAAGGTATTTTTACCCGCTTTCTTGACACAATAAAGAGCGCTGTCAGCATAGCGGAAGAGAGTATCAATATCTTCACTGTCGTCGGGATACATGCTAATACCTATGCTGGCTTTGATTGGAATATCGCGGCCTGTCAGCACATATTTTTCATTCAATGAGTTCAGGATCTTTCGGGCTATATCTGAAATGTCATCCCGACGTTCAATGCCGCAAAGGAGGATAGTGAACTCGTCCCCCCCGAACCGGGCAACGGCGTCCGAATCCCTGATCGCAGCTTTGAGACGCTTGGCGACTATCCTAAGCAGCTGATCGCCCGCTTCATGTCCCAACGTGTCGTTGATCTCTTTGAAGTAGTCGAGGTCAAGGAACAGAAGTCCCGCTTTCTTTTTATTGCGGTGGGCTTCTGCAAGCTCAAAGCGCATAAGTTCCGTGAATAAGCGTCTGTTCGGCAGGCCGGTTAATGCGTCGTGGTTTGCCATGTGCCGTATCTGTTCTTCCAAACGCTTTCGTTCCGTGATGTCCACGATGAAGGCGATGCCACCCGACTGGCCATCGAGCTTCGCAGCACCGAAGAAGCCCCAGCGCCGTGAACCGTTCGGGCCGATATATTCCGTTTCATAGGGCGTGATACGACCGGTCGCCTTGAACGTCTTCGCAACCTTGAGCATGTGCGGCATCCACTCCTGCGGAACAAGGGTGTCCCACCGCACGCTGTCAGTCAGGAGGTCTTCCCGGTTGCGTCCGATCATCGAGAGGAACGCATCATTGGCATCTGTGATCCGTCCGTCGGTGTCGAAGTAGCCAATAGCGATTGTGCCGCTTTCGCTCAAACGCCGGAAGCGCAGTTCGCTGCGCTGTAGCGCCTCGACAGCCCGTTTCCGCTCGATGGCATACCGAATGGAATGAACCAGAAGGTTGGCGTCGATCTGTCCCTTTATCAGGTAATCCTGTACTTCCAGGCGCAGAAGCTCGCTTGCCAAATCTTCATCATCGAGGCCGGTAAGCGCGATGAGCGGAATCTCAGGCGATTGTCGTCGGATCGTCTCAATAATCTTGATTCCCTCGCCATCGGGAAGATTCAGATCCACGAGGGCAACATCAAAGCTGCCCTCTCTCAGGAAAGCGAGCCCGTGGGACAACAGAGGGGCATGGGTGTAGGAAAACACGGGCGACCGCACTCTCTCAAGCATGGCCTTTATGAGTTCAGCGTCATCACTGTTATCCTCGATAGCAAGCACTTGAATGGCGGGCTTCATCATAACGGGCCTCTGTTTTGCAACGAATAGCGAACGCTTCATCTCAGTTTACGTTCTGTCATTCACCCTCTGACATTATTATACTACTCTCTTTATGATAGTCATACATCGAGCTGGCGACCCGCTTGTCGGGTGTGCCCAAGTTCGGGGCATACGGGAGCGGTTCGGATGGCAGGAGATACCAAAGTATTCTAAGATGCAGACTTCAAGCGGTATTCATCGATAGAATTCGCGCACTGGTGCGTGCTCTCAACTACAAAAGTATTTGTGCAAAGTGATATACTTCAATGTAGGAGTAATATTGTACTGTATAGCTAATAGCCACACTATTAAAAAACGGCTCAAAAAGGCACCCATGAAAATTCCAGATATGACCAAAGAACAGCTCATAAATGACCTGATAAAATTGCGCCAACGAATTGATGAGCTGGCGAAAATAGAGGAAGACAAAAACAAATATCTGGAGGAGTTGAATAAGACGAAGGCGATGTACGAAGGTCTTTTTGAATTCGCTCCCGATGCGATCGTCGTTGTCAACCGTGAGGGCCGTATTGTTCAGGTCAATAAACGAACCGAAAGTCTTTTTGACTACAGTCGGGAGGAATTGCTCAATTCAGATCACGATATCCTCCTGCCGGAACGCTTTCGGGAGAAACACAAGGAACATCGCAGGATGTACATGGCTGATCCTCATATCCGTCCCATGGGCACCGGGCTGGCCCTCTACGGCAGAAGGAAAGACGGAAGCGAGTTCCCGGTGGATATTTCTCTTGGAGTGCTCAAACCTGTACAAGCTGAAGGAGACACCGTCGTGCTGGCCGTTGTCCGCGATATCACGGAACGCAAGGAGTCGGAAAGGAAGTTACTTGAGGCAAAAATCGACCTGGAACGCTCCAATAAAGACCTTGAGCAGCTCGCCTTTTCCATATCGCATGACCTGAGGGCGCCATTGCAACGCGTCATAGGTTTCAGCGGCATGTTGAAGGAGGATTATGCGGATAAACTGGACGAAAAAGGCATAAATTATATCGACCGCGTGCGGGCAGGGTCCGTAAGAATGCTGGATCTTATAAATGCTTTGCTTCAGCTGGCGCGCATTAGTCGCAGCGATATTAACCGCTCGAAAGTGTATCTGACCGCATTTGTAAAAGCTGAGGCGGCCCTGCTTGGAAGAACCCATCCGGATCGACGCGTCGAGTTTGTTATTGCTGAAGACGTAATCGCTGACGGCGACCCGGTATTGATCCGGATAGTGATACAGAACCTTTTGGAAAATGCGTTTAAATTTACGGGGAATCGGGCAATCGCGAAAATAGAATTCGGCGTCAAACAGATAAACGGGGATCAAATATATTTTATTCAAGACGACGGAGACGGATTCAACATGGAGAACGCGAACAGGCTGTTCACACCTTTCCAACGATTGCATACAACAGACGAATTTCCGGGACTTGGCATCGGCCTTGCCACGGTACAACGGATCATCCGTCATCATGGTGGCCGCATCTGGGCCGAGAGTGCTGTGAGCAAAGGTGCAACCTTCTTTTTTACCCTGAAATAGCTGTGTCGACGGAACATGGTCATCCTGTGGATACAAAACTGTTTCTAACGTTTTTCTCCCAACTCAAACAACTATATCCTTCAAAACAGCGAACCAAGCGTGCATGAAGATTTGCGCGGATGATCCTCTTTGTAAGTTTCCCCCGTTAACACCATCACATTGGTCCCGCATGTCCCGGCTCGATCCCGCAGATCAGAGCGCTTGGATATTCTCATCCGTCCTTCAATCCGGTCCTCATCGCGACAAAATATTTTCATGAACACTTAACGAAATCGACATACTGTTGTAACACAAAGAGAGTAAATTGCCCTCCATGCAAAAGCGCGCCGTCTCGCCTGGCGGCCGCATATGCAGAGAAACACTTCCGTTTTAACGGAATAATCACATAACGTGGAGGTCACAAGATGAAAAAGGTTCTTGCAGTAATCGCAGCCCTGGCAATAAGCAGTTTCGGTTCCCTGGTTTTTGCGGCGCACGAAATAGTGGATGTTGAAAAGGCGTCTCCAACCGGCACGCTTCAGGTTTACGGCGCGGCCAAGCTGTCCGTCGACCTGATAGACACCGGCAGCAAAACTGCGGGAACGGACACCAGTCTGAGCAAGGTATCCAGCAACTCGTCGCGCTTAGGCTTCAAGGGAGCGGATGAACTGAACGAGGGACTTATCGCCGTGTACCAGCTGGAACTGGGCGTCAATATGGACGGCACGACCACGACCGTAGCAACGGGCGTAACCAATACGACGACCGGCGCGGTCAGCACGACGAGCGTGAACAGCATCGGGCTGCGCAACAGCTATGTCGGCCTGAAATCGAAAGCCCTGGGCAAGCTGATCCTCGGCACCCATGACACGCCTTACAAGACGGCGACCGGCCAGTTCGATCCCTTCGGCGATTCCATGGCTGACTACAATGCGATCATCGGCAACGTCAACGGAGCAACGAACTTCGAGCTTCGGCCCAAGGACATGATCGCCTATTCTTCTCCCTCCTGGGGCGGCTTGCAGATCAGCGCGGCCACATCACAGTCCGGGTCGGAAACTGCAAACACCACCGCGGACACCCGACTCGCTTCCGCCTCCGCTGTTTACAAATCAGGCCCCTTGGCAGTCGCCCTTGCATATGAAGTTCACAAGAACGGCGTGGCCACCTGGGACGTCGCTGGTAAAGCGGTTACGGGCGCCAGACTCGGCGTTGGCTACACAATCGGCGGCACAAAGATCGGATTCGTCTATGAGACCCTCAAGAACGACACCGCGAATTCAGCGTATCACCCGCGACGCCAAGTACTTTGCGGTGAGCCAGAAACTCGGCAAGGAAACCATTAAGCTCGCGTTCGGCATCGCCGGAGACGGTGAGTCGTCCGGACTCAGCACAGCCGCAAAGATGCTAGCGGTCGGTGCGGACCATGCTTTTACCAAAAATACTTCAGCATATGTTTTGTATGCCTCCATGGATAATTCCAAGGGCGCGACCTACGGTCTGGGACAGGGCGGAGCAGGCGGAGCGTATACACCGAAGGCGGGTGAAGATCCGTCGGTCCTCTCCGTTGGCGTAAACCACAGCTTCTGACGCCATCACAGCAGCGTATCCGGCTTCATCGTCCCACCTCCTAGGGACGGGCCTTATCAGCCCGTCCCACACTTTTTGAAAAGGACGCTGGTTTTTGTCCTGCGCGAGATCATGGTCGGGCTTTAAACCGGGGAGACAGGGGCATCGGGATGCACGAGACAACGAGGAAACCGGCTTTTCCGGAAAACTTTCAGTGGGGAGTTGCGACATCCGCCTTTCAGCTCGAAGGCTCGCCGAACGCTGACTGGTCAACCTGGGACCCGGTATTAAGCGATGTCCCGGAAATAACGAACCACTACGCCGTTTTCAGGGAGGACCTCAAACTCCTGAAGGAATTGGGGGTCAACTCCTATCGGTTCTCCCTCGAATGGAGCAGGATCCAGCCGCGGCCGGACACCTGGGACGATGAGGCCATTGCGCATTACCAGGAGATCATCGACATCCTGCGAAGCTACAACATCGAACCCATGGTTACGCTTCATCATTTTACCCATCCCAAATGGTTCCTGGAACGTTCTCCCTGGCACCGGACCGCGTCCATTGAAAAATTCCTGCGCTACACGGAGAAAATGGTCGCAACACTCAGGAACGTGCGGTACTGGATCACGTTCAACGAGCCTTATGTCATTCTGATCGGCGGATACCTTGACGGATGCACACCGCCGGGTCTGCGGGACGTTCCCCGCTCTCTGGTCGCGCTTAAAAATATATTCACCTGCCACGGTAAGGCATACGACATCATCCACCGGTACGTCCCCGATGCTCAGGTCAGCATCGCGCATAACATGTCCGTGTTCGCTCCCTGGAAAAAATGGAACCCCTTCGACCGGCTCCTGAAGAAATCGGCGAACTTCTTCTACAATCATTCGATCATCAACGCATTTCAGACCGGCGTCTTCATTATCAAATTCCCTTTTTCCCGCGTAGTGGAGATCGAGGTCCCGATCAGGGGCAAACTCGACTTTTTCGGCGTGAACTACTATACGCGCATCCATCTCCGGTTCAATCCTTTGAAAAAAATGGGCGTTGAACTCCGGCATCGGGACATCGACGGTCACGGTCTTACCAATATCGGGTGGGAAGTGCATCCGCGCGGCCTGGCCAAGGTCCTCAGCTATGCCTCACGGCTCGGCCTGCCGCTCATTATCACGGAGAACGGTATTGCAACCCATGACACCGAAATGAAGGTCAAGTACATGAAGCAGCACGTGGATGTCATAGAGCGATGCCTGAAAGAGGGACTCGACGTACGGGGATACTACTACTGGACCCTCATCGACAACTACGAATGGCTCCAGGGCCTCGATTCACGGTTCGGCCTCTACAAAGTCGATTTCAAAACGCTCAAGCGCTCGCCGACGAGCGCCGCAACCTACTATGCCTACCTGATCCAGAGCCGGTCAAGAATTTCATAAAAACTTCATTTCATCTTCATACTCCCGTAATACCTCTCCTGTATCATCGCTCAATAACGGATAAACGCGTCAGCAGCATCATAGGACGTCCCGAGTTGAAGAGCGGAGTGGCGAAATAGTCAGACTAAGGAGGTAGAAATGAACCACATCATCATCAAGATCGAAAGCGGAGTTGTTGCTGATATCTATTTTACCGAACCGATCAACGTAACCATTGTCGATCACGACGTTATCGAGGGCGGCGAAACGTATGAGACTCGAATGAAAAAAGCGGTCTTTTCCATGACCCCCGAACAGCGCGTCAGGCCCGAAGACATTAATCAGCTCGTCAAAACGCTGATGCTCGAATGCAGACGTCCGCAAGACAGGCTGGTGTCTGGGAGAAGGGTGGCCGCCGCTCAGGAGGCCGCTTGAGCGATCCCGGCCAGGAAAAAATTAACGCAAACTTCACATCGTTGTAATACGGGGGTAATAAACATCCGGTACTATGCCGCCAATGCTTCTCTGTGACTTCCATATTCACACAACTTTTTCCGATGGTTCGCTGGAAATGAAAAAAACTATCGATCTTTTTGGACAGGCCGGCTTTGATGTTATCGCCATTACCGACCACGTTGTGAACGGCGATAACGTGATGGGCAAGTTTGCGCGACAGTTCAACCTGTCCATCCGGGGTGATAATTTCGCTGAATATCTTGCCGCAGTCCGGGAAGAGGCGGAACTGGCCTGGAGGAAATACGGTATGCTCGTCATCCCCGGTGTGGAGATCAGCAAAAATTATATATCGAAAGACGAGTCAGCCCATCTTCTTCTGCTGGACATCAAAGAGTTCGTTCCTGCCTGTATGAGTTACGAAGAGATCTTTCTTGAAGCAAAGCGCCAGGACACCCTGACCGTTGCCTGCCACCCGCATCATACGCCGGACCTGGTGAACAAAGATACGCTCCACCTTTGGAACAACCGCGACCGGTATGCAAAATACATTGATGCCTGGGAGATCGCGAACCGGGACGACGTGTTCAACGTGATCAGCTTGAAAAAATATCCCTACATTGCTAACAGCGATTTTCACAAGGCACGACACCTGTACTCATGGAAAACACTGTTGAACTGCGATAAGAACGTTGAGTCCGTCAAGAACTGCATCCGACATAACAAGGGCGTAGCGATCACGCTCTTCAGGAATTGAACAAGATGAGGCTTGAACCCATATTTGCCACGAAGGCACGAAGTCGCGAAGAACGGTGAAAAGAATTTTAAGGTGTCTATGAGATTTTCAACTAAAGACTTTACTTCGTGTCTTTGTGCCTTCGTGGCAAAAAGACTTTCATTGGAATCCAAAGGAGGAGCCACATGACCATATTTGCCTTATGTGCGGCGATCTCAATAGTCGGGATTATTCTCTACCTGCTCCAGGCTGGAGCGACCTGGTCACTCTTAAGAAGACAGCAGAAACCGGCAGCGGACGAACCGGACCATACCCCGCCGGTGTCGATCCTGAAACCCCTCAAGGGGCTGGACGACAATCTATTTGACAACCTCGCAAGCTTCTGCACCCAGGATTACCCGGCCTACGAAGTTATTTTCTGCCTCCAGAACCACAACGATCCGGCCTACAAAGTGGCAAAAAAGGTGCAGGACAAATACCCCGACCGGAACATCTCCCTCCTTGTCGAGAAGAGCCATGCCGGACTCAACCCGAAAGTGAACAACCTCATACCGGCCTACCGAAAAGCTCTTCATCCGTACATACTTATCAGCGATAGCAATGTCATGGTAGACAGGAACTACCTGCGCGAGATCGTACGTCAGACCGCTGACCCCTCGGTCGGGCTCGTGAGCAGCGTGATCAGGGGCGTCGGAGGGGGGAGCCTAGGCGCGCATTTCGAGAACCTTCACCTGAACTCGTTCATCATCGGCAGCGTCAGTTTTCTCGACCGAGTGTTGGGGATGCCCTGCGTCATCGGAAAGTCAATGCTCATGAAAAAAGCGGATCTTGAGGCGCTGGGAGGCCTTGCCGCGTTCAAGGACATTCTGGCCGAGGATTTCATCATCGGCAGGGAAATGGACAAGAGCGGGAAAAAGGTCGTTCTCTCGAACCACCTGGTCAGCAATATCAACGAGTACTGGGACATCAAGCGATTCATGAATCGCCACACGCGATGGGGCAAGCTCAGGTGGAATATCGGCGGGGCAAAATATATATCAGAACTGCTCGTGAATCCGGTATTCATCGCCGCGTTGCCGGTCCTGCTTACGGGCCCCTCGCGAGAAACACTCCTTTTTGCGGCAGTTATTGGGCTTATAAAAATTCTTGGCGATTCCGTGCTCGGGAGAACGATCGAATCATCAGCCGCTCTCACGCATCTTCACAAACAATCGCCGATCATATATTTCCTCGTCCCGGCCAAGGACATTATCATCGGATTGCTGTGGTTCGTGCCGCTTCTGAGCTCAACCGTGGTTTGGCGGGGAAACCGATATGTGATTGGACAGGATTCCCGGTTGTCGCCCTGTCCAGAGACCGGTATCTGGTCTTGGAGCTATCGTATCACGGACAGCATTCGCACCCGCGTTGCTTAACGGAAATCGGCCTCCTCATACATGTCCGTCCGCAACCAACATTTAACCCAGGCTTCATACTCCTGTAACAGAATGTGGGTATAGTACATATCGCAACTTCTTGCAAGAGTCAGAGCGCATAAGCTTTATGAAAAAACAAATTCTTATTGTTGATGATGAAAATGACTGTGCCGAGCTTCTTCGCTACCATCTCCAAAAGGAGAACTACGAACCGGTCATCGCGCGCAATGGGAGGGAAGCCATTGACGCGGTACAGCGTCATGCGCCGGATGCGGTCCTGTTGGATATCATGATGCCCGAGCTCAATGGCTGGGAGACCTGCCGCATCCTGCGTGAGAGCGTTCGGGGGCGGTCGCTGCCGATCATCATGCTCACGGCGCTGTCAGACGAGGCCGAGCGGGTCAAAGGGCTCAGCCTCGACGCTGATGATTATCTTGCCAAACCCTATTCCATGAAAGAACTGCTCTTGAAGATACGGAAACATCTCGACCGGCAGCAGACGATCGAGCGGCTCCAGAACCGCGAACAGGAGCAGGAGACGTCCGTGCAGTATATGGTCCACGAGCTCCAGAATTCGCTGACCGCGATCGGTGGTTTTTCTTCTCTTGCGCTGCGGAAAGGCGAATCAAATAAATATATGAAGACCATCAACCTGGCCGCCTCCCATGCTGAAAGTCTACTGAATGACGCATCGCTCCTTTCCCGGCTTGAGCAGGGGAAGGAGCTCCTGACCGCTCAGCCTGTGGCTATCGGCGTACTGGTCAATGAGACAATAGAGTTCCTTCAGGATACGGCAAAAAGGAAACATGTCGAAATAACTTCAGTGAACAACAGTTCGTCCCTGGTCCATGGCAATAGAACGGCGATCAGACAGGTCCTGATCAACCTCCTGTCAAATGCAATTAAATACAACAGAGACAACGGAACGGTCAGTATCTTCTTCGAGGACAATAGTGACCGGGTGAACATTTCCATGCAGGATGAAGGGAACGGAATCGCGCAAGCCGAGATCGACCGCATCTTCGAGAAGTTCTATCGTGCCGCCGGAAGCGAGCGGGAAAAAGGTTCGGGCCTCGGACTCTACATTGTAAAGCACCTTGCAGAGGCCATGGACGGCAAGGTCTCGGTCGTGAGCAGGCCGGGGACCGGGAGTACCTTTACCGTGTCATTTGTAAAGATTGAAAGCGAAGCCCTTTACTCGGGACTGGGCTTGGCGTGACAGGTAAGGGCGGGTTTTAAACCCGCCCCTACAACCCTGTATCACCCAACAAAACAGAAAGATTAAGATCAAGAGGAGGTTGTATGCAGACGATAACGGTACAGGATTCAGTGCTTCCCGTAGGAGAACTCATTATATCGAACGAACAGGTCCCGCCGCAGACTACCGTGAACAAGGTGGCGGAGCGGTTCTTCAGCACGACCGACCTGGATGCGATCGCTGTGGTCGAGGATCAAGAGCCTGTGGGCCTTGTTACGCGGACGAAGATGCTCTTTACGCTGTTTCGCAGGTTCGGCTTCGAACTTTACGGAAAGCACCCTATCATCGCTATAAGCGACACGACGCCGCTCATCGTACCCGAGAACGAACGGCTCGATGTGGTCATTGACAAGGCGCTGGAGCGGACGCCGCAGGACATCTATGACGAGATCATCGTAACCACTCCCGCGGGCGCCTACAAAGGTCTTCTGTCGGTCAAACAGCTCGTGATCCAGCAAAGCAATGCCCTGGCGAACAGCGTGCTTCAGAAGGAAATGGCCAGCGCGCGGGCGCAGGAGCTGGAAAAGATCAATCAGGTGAAGTCCCAGTTCCTCGCGAACGTCACCCATGAACTTCGGTCCCCGGTGAACGCAATTATCGGACTTGCCGAGCTGCTGCGCATGTCGGCGAACAAGGGCTCGATCGAACAGATCAAGGAGCGCCTGTCATTCATGATCTCCAGCGCGACGAACCTCCGGACCGTCATCACCAATATCCTCGATCTGTCGAAGATCGAAGCCGGCAGGATGGAAGTGGCGCGGCAGGAGGTCAATGCCGTTGCGCTCATTTCTGAAATTGCGGAGACAACCCGGATTCTTCTCGGGAAAAAACCGGTGATTGTGGAGGTTATGGCGCCGCCTCTTCCCGTGATATTCCATACGGATCCAATCAAGCTCAGGCAGATCCTCATGAACCTTGCGAGCAATGCTGCGAAATTTACCGAATCCGGCACGATCGAATTAACGCTCTCCATCCACGGAAGCAGCCTGGTGATCGCCATGAGCGATACCGGCATAGGGATAAAAGAAGAGGACCTCCATAAGCTCTTTACCGCCTTCAGCCAGGTGGAAGACGCCAAAACCAAACACCACGAGGGGACGGGGCTGGGCCTTACGATCAGCAAAAATCTTGTGGAGCTTATCGGCGGAACGATCTCGATGACAAGCACCTACGGAAAAGGAACGACCTTCACCGTGTCCTTGCCGATACAAATCATGGAAGAAGAGAGAGGGCGATACAATGCAGAATAAGAAAAAAGTACTGGTAATCGATGATGACGAAATGCATCTCTATACCACGAAGGAGCTCCTGCAGAACGAACGGATTGAGGTCGGTACCCACAAAAACTGGATCGGCGCGACAAATCGCGTAAGAGATTTCCACCCTGATCTGGTGCTGCTCGACGTCAACATGCCGGGGCTCTCCGGAGACAGGCTTTCGGAGATCATAAAACCCTACTGTGATGCCAGCCGCGCGCCTATTTTTTTTCACTCTTCCAATGACGAAGACAGTCTGAGAGAGCTCGTGAAAACGTATGGAGTCCGGGGATACATCTGCAAAGGCAATATCGCCGACCTGCGAAGCAAGGTCAATCAGCAGCTCAAATTGCAGGCATAAAAAACCGATGGCACGGTAAAAAGCCGTAATAAAGGAGGTGAATGAGGTAGACTATTTAACAAAAGCTTAATCAACTTGTAACAATCCTGTAACAATTCTGTGGTATAACGTGCTAACATAAAAATATGACAAGGAGAAAAGAGATGAAACGAATTTTGACAACCGCGTTACTGTTGATCGGAATGCTGTCGGTCAACCAGGCGCAGGCGGAAGAGATGCTGAACGGCGCGGGAGCCACCTTCCCCGCTCCCGTCTATTCCGCCTGGGCCTATGAATACAGCAAGGTAACGGGCATGAAGCTGAACTACCAGTCCATCGGCTCCGGCGGCGGCATCAGCAGATCGTGGAGCGCACCGTTGATTTCGGCGCTTCCGATGACCCGCTTCATCCGGAAAAGCTTGCCAAGGACGAACCTGCTCCAGTTCCCGACCGTGGTCGGCGGCATCGTGCCGGTGGTCAATATTGCCGGGATCAAGGCCGGAGAACTGAGGCTCGACGCGGAAGCCCTGTGCAGGATATTCCTGGGAGAGATCAAGTTCTGGGACGATCCGCAAGATCAAAGCTTTGAACCCCAAGCTCAATCTGCCGCAAATGAGATCACCGTGGTCCACCGCTCCGACGGCTCAGGCACCACCGCCATCTTTACCCACTATCTTGAGCGACGTCTGCCCTGCCTGGAAGGAAAAGGTCGGCGAAGGCAAATCCGTGTCCTGGCCCGCGGGCATCGGCGGCAAGGGCAATGAAGGCGTTGCCAACTATGTGAAGCAGGCGGCGAACTCCATCGGCTATGTCGAATTCGCCTACGCCAAGCAGAACAAGCTCATCCATGTGATGCTCAAGAACCCCGCCGGCAATTTCGTGGAGCCGAGCTTCGAGACCTTTGAGGACGCCGCGGCAACCGGCAACTTCGATCCGAAGAAGGATTTCTATCTCTGGCTCACGAACTCTCCGGGCAAAACCTCCTGGCCGATCGCCGGCGCCACGTTCATCCTGCTGGCAAAGAGAAAAAAGATTCGAACATGAAGACCGTCAAGTTCTTCGACTGGGCATTCAAGAACGGCGATGCCAAGGCAAAGAAACTGATCTATATCCCGCTTCCGAAATCGCTGAAGGACAAGGTCAGGGCGTACTGGAAGGCGAACGGCATCTATTAAGATCATCTAGGAAACAGGCACGCACATTGACATTTGCGGGTCAGGTATTGTATACTGCAAATACCTGACCCGTTTCATTTTCCTTATATGCGTTCGATAGAGCAGAAAGGTCCTGCAGTGGCAATATCTCCCAAAAAAAATCTCCTGAGCTGCTTCTTTTCTCCGCTCACCGCAGTCGCGTCCTCTACCGTCATCATCTTTATCATCGGCGTCTTCTGGGTCCTTGTCCGGGAATCCTCTCTCGCGATAAGCAAGTTCGGCTGTTCTGCAGTTCCTGTTCTCGACGGAATGGAACCCCGTGAAGGAATGTTCGGAGCGGCCACGAACATCTACGGGACCTTTATTACGACCGGCCTTGCGCTGCTCTTTGCCGTGCCGAGCGCCATCGGCATTGCGATCTTCGTGACCGAAGTCGCGCCGAATTTCTTAAAAGGCCCCATCGGCATCGCCATCGAACTGCTGGCCGCCATCCCGAGCATCATTTACGGCATGTGGGGCCTCTTTACCCTTGCGCCGATCATGAGCAAATATATCGAGCCGGCGCTCAAAGTCAGCCTTCGGAAAGCTGCCCCTCGTCTGGAGATCCTGTTCCGCGGGCACTCCCCTGGGGATCGATATCCTGACCGCAAGCATTATCCTTTCCATCATGATCATCCCCTTTACGGCGAGCATCGCGCGGGACTCCTTCAATCTGACGCCCTCCGTGGTCAAGGAATCGGCCTATGCCATCGGCGCCACGCAGTGGGAAGTGGTGAAGAATGTGGTGCTCCCCTACTCCAAGCTCGGCGTGTTCGGCGGGCGTCGTGCTTTCCCTGGGCAGGGCGCTGGGCGAGACCATGGCTGTTGCCTTCGTGCTCGGGAACAACCATAAGATAGCCACGTCCCTGTTCGACGCCGCCGCCACGATCACCGTTACGCTTGGCAAACGAATTCACCGAAGCGGACAACGACATCTACCTCTCGTCGCTCTTTTATCTTGCGCTGGTCCTGTTCGTGTTGAGCTTCATCACCCTGGCGATCGCGAAGCTGTTCCTGATCAGGGCGGAGAAGAAATACTCGAGGTAAGAAGATTAACACGGAGATCGACGGAGGCAGAGAAGAAAAGACATGGAAAGAATTTGTTTCACTGATTCCTCTGTAATCTCCGTACCTTCCGTGCCTTCGTGGTGTTAAATCA
The DNA here is from genome assembly GCA_963836175.1 of Nitrospirota bacterium. Classification (GTDB taxonomy): domain Bacteria; phylum Nitrospirota; class UBA9217; order UBA9217; family UBA9217; genus GWC2-56-14. The sequence goes on along the minus strand of CAWIIS010000003.1, from coordinate 192,577 downwards.
TGAACATCGAACAAAAACGAAAACTGGAAGGCATCATCGCCCTCAGCCTTGAGCAGCCTCGCCGCCGCGATCGGCCTGTTCTGGCTTGTCTTCATCCTGGGCGATGTTCTGATCCACGGCATCGGCGCTCTCAACATCGGCCTTTTCTTCAACGACCCTGTGCCCGCGGGCATGGAAGGCGGAGGGCTCAGAAACGCCTTTGTCGGGCAGCTGCTGATCACGCTCTGCGCCACGCTGATCGGCGTTCCCGTCGGCGTGCTGGGCGGCACGTTCCTGGCCGAATATGCCCGGCGCACAAAATATCGCCAGGGTCATCAGCGTGCTGGCCGACATCATCGTAAGCGTTCCGTCCATCGTGATCGGCACCTTCATTTATGCGATCCTGGTAAGGCCGCGTCCATCATTTCAGCGGCTGGGCCGGCGCGTTCGCGCTGTCGCTCATCATGATCCCGGTCGTGCTCAGGACGACCGAGGACATGCTCTCCATGGTGCCCTGGACGCTTGCGGGAAGCGGCCTTTGCGCTGGGCGCGCCCTATTACAAGGTCATCATCCAGGTCGTCTACCGCGGCGCCGCAACGGGCATCCTGACCGGCATTCTGCTTTCCATCGCCCGGGTCGCCGGAGAAACGGCCCCGCTGCTGTTCACCTCGTTCAACAACAACTTCTTCTCCACGAACATGAACGGCCCGATCGCCTCGCTCACGGTCACGATCTTTCAGTATGCCATGGGCCCCTATGAAGACTGGCATGCCCAGGCATGGGCCGCGTCCTTCGTGATCACGCTGTTCATCCTCGTCCTGACCCTTGCCGGAAGGCTGATCTTGAAATGGAGGTATAAATAGTGGCACCAGCGATCGAGATCGAGGTCAAAAACCTCGATTTCTACTACAACGGCACGAATCCATGCGCTGCAGAAGCATATCGCTGCCGATCCACAAGATACAAGGTGACCGCGCTGATCGGGCCCTCGGGCTGCGGCAAGACCACGCTGCTCCGCTGTTTCAACCGCATGCACGATCTCTATCCGAACCACCGGTATGAGGGCGAGATCCTTTTCGAGGACCGGAACATCCTTGGCGAACGACATCGACCTGATCAACCTCCGGAGCCGGATCGGCATGGTCTTTCAGAAGCCGACGCCCTTTCCCATGTCCATCGCCGAAAACATCGCCTACGGCCTGCAGGCTGAAGGGCATCAGGAACAAATCGGAGCTGGTGGGGCGGATCGAGGAAGCGCTGAGGCACGCGGCGCTCTGGGACGAGGTCCGGGACAAGATGAACGCCAGCGCCTATGATCTTTCCGGCGGACAGCAGCAGCGGCTGGTCATTGCGCGGGCGCTGGCCGTCGAGCCCGAGGTGCTGCTCTTCGACGAGCCGACCTCGGCGCTGGACCCGATTTCCACGGCCAAGATCGAGGAACTGGTCGTGAACCTGAAAAAGGACGTTACGATCATCATCGTGACGCATAACATGCAGCAGGCGGCGCGGGTCTCGGACATGACCGGGTTCATGTACCTGGGCGAACTGATCGAATACGGGACCACGGAAAAGATCTTTACGAATCCGGACAAGAAGCAGACGGACGATTATATTACGGGAAGGTTCGGGTGAATACGAGTGCGGATTGCGGATTTCGGATTGCGGAATAAAACCGAGGTCAAGTGCAGTTTAATCCGAAATCCGCAATCCGAAATCCGAAATTGACGAAGGAGACCACATGGCCAGACAGAAAGAGCAGGAACTCGAAAAGATCAAGGAAAGGATCCTCAAGATGGGCGGCTTTGTCGAGGATGCGATCCGAAAATCCGATCACGGCGCTCGTCGAGCGCGACCGGGAACTGGCGATCCAGGTCATCGACAACGACGCCATCGTGAACAATTACGACGTGGAGATCGAGGAGGAGTGCATCCGGTTCCTCGCCATCTGGCAGCCCACGGGCAGCAATCTCCGCTTCGTTACCACCGCCATCAAGATCATCACCGACCTCGAGCGGATGGGCGACCTGGCCGTGGACATCTGCGAACGGGCCATCGAGCTGATCGACGAGCCGCCGCTCAAGCCCTACATCGACATCCCGCGCATGGCCGAGGCGGCCCAGAAAATGCTCAAGGACAGCCTCGACTCCTTTGTGGCGAAGGATGCCGACCTGGCCATCAACGTCTGCGCGGCCGACGATTTCGTGGACAACCTGAACCAGCAGATCTTCAATGAACTGCTGGTGTATATGCTGAAAGACCCCAAGAACATCTCCCGCGCCGTGCGCCTCACCTATATCACGAAATATCTGGAGCGGATCGGCGACCATGCGACCAATATCGCGGAAATGGTCGTGTACATGGTCAAGGGCAAGGTCATTCGCCATATGGCATGTGAGGCACGGGGTGGGGATAGCCAAAAGTCGAGTTGAGGTGTTATTGGTATTGAATTAAGCAATCGTTGACAAAGGGAAATCCGCTGTGTTATAGTGCCGCGTTGTCGCTCTGAAGCCGTGTACCTTGCATAAGGCGCCTTTCCCCGGCGCCATTCCAGAAAGTGACCCTCCGCATGAAAAAACTTCTCTCCGTACTGCTGCTCGTTGTGCTCGCCGGCTGTGCAGAAAAGCAGGAAGTCTTCGACCCGACAGCCCTGTTCAAACAGGCTGAAGAAAGCATGGTCAAGGGCTCCTTCGAAAAAGCGCGCAAGGACTATCAGGAAATACAGGAAAAAGCGCCGGACCGGAGCTATGATCCGGCCCTGATGCTGCGCATCGCCGACACCTACTTTGGAGAAGAAAAGTACGACGAAGCCCGTGTCGAGTATCAGGCCTTCCTCAACTATCACCCGGTGAACAAGGATGCTGCCTATGCGCAGTTCCAGGTCGCCATGTGCAGTTACAGCCAGCTCACCACCATCGACCGCGATCCCGACCCCGTGCACACGGCGGTAAAAGAATTCGAAATCCTGAAGAGCAAATACCCGAAGAGCGCGTACGAAGAGCAGGCGATCCGCTATCTTGCGCTCTGCAGGGACCGGCTCGCCGAATACGAGCTTTATGTCGGCCGGTTCTATCACAAAAAAGGATCGTACCAGGCTGCCGCGGCGCGGCTTGAAAAGCTGCTGCAGGATTATCCGGGTTCGACGGCGGAAAAGGACGCGCTCTATTACGCTGGATTGTCCTATGTGGAACTGGGCAGGCGCGACGACGCGCTTCGCGTCCTGGAACTGCTCGCCAAACAATATCCCTCCATGCAGGATACCGTAGCCCCCCTCATCAGCACGCTCACGTCAAAATGAAATACTATCCCGTGAACCTGGATCTCCGTGAGCGGCGCTGTGTGGTCGTTGGTGGCGGCCGGGTCGCTGAGCGCAAGACGCTTTCTCTTCTTGAAGCGGGCGCCGCGGTGACGGTCGTGAGCCCTTCGCTCACGCCGACGCTTACTGATCTTGCCGCATCGGGAACGGTCCTGCAGGTCCCGGCCCTGTTCCAGGAAGCACATCTTGCCGGCGCCCATCTCGTTATTGCCGCAACCAATGACCTCGCCGTCAACCGTGTCGTGGCGCAGCTCTGCCGCAAACAAGGGATTCTGGTGAATGTGGCCGCGCCGCCGGAAGAGAGCAGCTTCATTGTGCCGTCGGTGGTGGAGCGCGGGGACCTGGTGATCGCCGTGTCAACGAGCGGGGCGAGCCCGGCGCTATCGAGGAGCATCCGGCAGGAACTGGAGAAGCGGTACGGGCCTGAATACGGGTTGCTGCTGACGAGGCTGGCTGATGTGCGAAAGCGTCTTCAGGAGGAGGTCGGGAGCGAAACGAGCAGGCGGGAGGTCCTTGAAGCGATCATCGGTTCAGATGTTCTCGAGCTGCTGCGGAAGGGGGAGCTCCACGAAGCTGACCAGCTGATCAACGAACTGCTGAAACTGCATGCACGGCCGTAACCAAAATGCAAAATGCAAAGTGTAAAATGCAAATTGATGAAAAATTCAATGTTACTTGCCGTGCCTACTATGCACTCTGAAATTTGCACTTTGCATTTTGCACTGCGATTTCAAAGATTCTCGGAAAAAGGCCATAACGAGGCTCACGGTTTTTTGCCGTCCTTGAATATTTTTTTGAACACCCCGCTCTGGTCCCTGGGTTCTTCCTTCGGCGCCGTTGTTGCGTCGGCGGCTTCAACGGCTTTCCGGGCGGCATCCGACGCGGGGTCCAATTCGAGGGCTTGGTTGAAATGCTGGAGCGCCTGGCTTTTGAGCCCGCCCTTCAGGTAGAGGTTCCCCAACTCCAGATGGTAGCTGCCGATCTCCGGATCGAGTTCGATCGCCTTACGCAAGTGCTCCTCGGCCTCGCGGCTTCTCCGGGGAATGCGGGACAGCGCAATGCCGCGAAAGTGAAAATACTTGCTGTTTTCCGGATCGAACTGGCAGGCCCACTTGAAGGACTCCTCAGCGCCCCAGAAATTGCCTACCTTGAAGGCGGCCATGCCAATCTCAAACTGTTTGGCCGCCGTCGCCCTTTTTTCCAGTTTCTCGCTCCTGGCCTTGACCACTTCCGGAGCTTTTTTCGTCCCCTGAACCTGGATGCGGTCGTACTCATTACGTTTTAAATCGCTGCTGAGCGTTTCGTAGGCATGGTGGATCCTGGTGAAAAGCGTCTCGAGCGCGGTTTTCATATCGGCCTTATCCGGCTCAAAGTGCCGGTCAGGGTGGTAGCGCTTGGCCAGTGTGAAATATACTTTTTTCAGTTCGGCCGGGGTGATCGTTTTGTCGACGCCGAGAATCTGGTAATGGTCCTGCTTGTCCAGTGCGGCATAGGCCTCCTGGAGCGCATCCCGCGAAACAGGGTCCGCCTTGCCGGCATCCGGCCCCGAGGCCCCGCTTTCAGCAGAGACGGACTGTGCGGTATCGCGTGTCGACATGCGGGCCGTCCGCGGCAGTTCCCGGCTCCACCATGCGCACTGCCAGCAGTATATAGATCGCCTTGTAGGTGTTGAAGTCGCCGACCACCGAAAGGGAGCAGAGCTCTTCGATGGTGCGGCTGCCGTTGATCATGGCGTAGATGTTCTTCTGTTCCGGGTTCAGGTCGGCGATGCGAAAGAGCCGGGAAGGGACCGCTGCAGGCCGGAGCACGGTCTCGGGCGGGGGAAGCACTTTGCGGATGACCTGCCATTCCAGCGCTCCGACTCCGTCGAGGATCATGCTTGCCGTTGTCATGGAGAGGGGAAGGATCTCCGCCTGCGGCAGCGGTCCTTCATTGAACTGATAGGCGCCGTTTCGCCAGGAGAATAGGTCCAGGATGATCTGCTTGACCTGCTGGTTCACCTGGTCGACCAGGTCGGCAGGCCTGACGATGCCGCGCTCGATGAGCACGGTGCCCTCCTGTTTGCCGGACGTCCTGACCGCCTCCACAAGCGTATCGCGCTGCTCTGCCGTGATCTTGCCGGTACGCACCAGGAACTCGGCCAGCCGTTCCTCAGTGAGGCTGGACGAGGCAAAAACGATGTCGCCGTTGCTGAAATAGATCTTCTTGGTCGCGCCGTCCTTTTCGAGGACCGCGGTGCCGGTCTTTTTATCGTTTTTTATGTCCTGGAAAAGCCAGGGGATCGCCAGATTTTTTACGATGCCTGAGAGTACGGCCATACCGCTCCTTGGGTCGGTGAATATCACAAGTGACGATTATGCATTATATACCACTTTTATTATTGCATACAAGTATTTTTACTAAGTGATGGGCAGCGGTTTCTCCCGGGGCCTCCCTGCGCAGGTTGACTCGGGCTGCGGTTCTTCTTATAATTATTTAAGAGTTCCACATAATAACTTCACGCGGGTACATGCAATTTTACGGACACCTCTGGTCCGGGAAGTGTATACCTGCTTTCCAGACGAGGCGCTATTCATGGACAGCGATATTTTTCTCGGCATTGACATCGGGTCGGTCAGTATCAAGACCGCGCTCATTGACGCAAATGCCGGCATGCTTGCCGAGACCTACACCCGCATCAAGGGGGATCCGCTCAGCTCTCTTGAGCAGGAACTCGCATCATTGTCATCGCGGTTTTCCCTGACCGCGGTCAAAGCAGCGGGCATCACCGGCAGCGGCGGAAAGCAGGCAGCGGAACTTATCGGCGCCCGGTTCGTCAATGAGATCCTTGCGCAGGCGAGTTTTGCCGGCCGGTTCCACCCAGGAGCGGCGAGCATCATCGAGATGGGCGGCGAGGACGCCAAGCTTATCATACTCGGGCGCGACGCAACGGGCGGCGCAATGACCATCGAGGATTTCTCCATGAACACGGTCTGTGCCGCTGGCACCGGCTCCTTTCTCGACCAGCAGGCGTCACGGCTGCACCTTACTATCGAAGCCTTCGGCCGCCTTGCGCTGAAATCAACGAACCCTCCCCGGGTGGCCGGCCGCTGCAGCGTCTTTGCCAAGAGCGACATGATCCATTTGCAGCAGATCGCCACGCCCGATCATGATATCGTGGCGGGGCTCTGCTCCGCCATGGCCAGGAATTTCAAGGCAACGGTCGGCAGAGGCAGGAAGATAATCACCCCGGCGCTTTTTCTCGGCGGTGTGGCCGCCAACCTCGGCATGCGCCGGGCACTGCAGGAGGTGCTGCGCCTTGAGGCATCGGAGCTGATCGTGCCCGATTATTTTGCCACGTCGGGCGCCATCGGCGCGGCGCTCATCGCCCGGGAGCAGCGTGAAGGGTCCGTCCGCTATAAGGGGACGGACCTGCTTTCAGCTCGTCCGGCATCGGTTCGTCCGGCGCAGGTTGCCGGCGCGAGCCCGCTGTGCATGCCTGCGCAGTTCACGCGGTCCCACGACCAGAACGAGCCCGTTGGCACGGAGGGGACTGTCGAAGCCTACCTTGGTGTTGATGTCGGGTCCGTTTCGACCAACGTTGTCGTGATCGATGACAACGGCCGGGTGCTGGCGAAGCGGTATCTGCCCACGGCAGGCAGGCCCATCGAGGCCGTGCAACAGGGCCTGGCCGAGGTCGGGGCGGAGATCGGCCACCGGGTGACGGTCCGCGGGGCGGGGACCACGGGCTCCGGCCGGTACCTTACGGGCGACATGATCGGCGCCGATGTGATCAGAAATGAGATCACGGCGCAGGCAACGGCGGCGGCGGCGATCGATCCGTCGGTGGACACCATCTTCGAGATCGGCGGGCAGGACTCGAAGTACATCAGCCTGCGGAACGGGGCGGTCGTCGATTTCGAAATGAACAAGGCCTGCGCCGCGGGCACGGGTTCGTTCCTCGAAGAACAGGCCGAGAGGCTCGGGATCAGCATCCGGAAAGAATTCGAGGACCGCGCCTTTCAGGCGGCAGCGCCCTGCGGCCTGGGCGAACGCTGCACCGTGTTCATGGAATCGGACCTGGTGCATTCCATGAATACCGGTTCCAGCGTGGATGAACTGACCGCCGGCCTGGCGTACTCCATTGCTTATAATTATCTGAACAAGGTGGTGGCGGGGAAAAAGGTCGGCAGCCGCATTTTTTTTCAGGGCGGCGTTGCCTCGAACAAGGCCGTGGTGTCGGCCTTCGAGATCATAACAGGCAAGACCGTGTCCGTGCCGCCTCACCACGAGGTCACCGGAGCGATCGGCGCCGCGCTGCTGGCCCGGCAGGGGCGGAGCGGCGGGCCCAGTTCGTTCAAAGGGTTCGATCTGAGCAACAGGTCCCACGCGGTCACGACCTTTGAATGCGCCGAATGCGCGAACCGTTGCTCGATCAAGCGGGTCAGTTTCGACAATGAACCTCCGCTGTTCTACGGCAGCCGGTGCGAGAAGTATGACGTGAAAAGAAAAACCGCGGGTGGCGCCGGCCAGCAGGACCTGTTCGTTGAGCGGGAGCATTTCCTCACGGCAGCAGGAGCGGCGGCTGATCCCGCAGCGCCGACCATCGGCATCCCGCGCGCGCTGTTCCTGCTCGACTATCTGCCTTTTTGGCAGGCATTCTTCACTTCCCTGGGCTACCGGGTCGTGCTGTCGGACCGCACGAACCGGACGCTCATCAACAAGGGGCTCGAAGCCGCGGTTGCCGAGACCTGTTTCCCGGCACGCGTTGCGCTGGGCCATATCCAGGACCTTCTGGACAAGAACGTCGACATCCTGTTCCTGCCGAGCTTTGTCAGGCTGCCGGCTCTGCGCGAGGGAGTGGTCTCCGGAACGCAGGCCTGTCCCTATGTGCAGTCCCTGCCCTATGTCGCGCGGGCCGCGCTGTTGCTCAAGAAGGTAAGGACGATCGAACCGGTGCTGCATCTGCAGGACCAACGCCACCGGGACAGGAGCCTCAGAGCTGTCGGCGCCGCCCTGGGCAGATCGTCCGCCCGGGTCAAACGGGCGCAGCAGCAGGCGGAAGAGGCCCAGCAGGTCTTTGTGAGGGCGCTTGCCGAACGGAGCAAACAGGTGTTTTCGACGCTCGCTCCCAACGAAAAGGCCTTTGTCCTCATCGGGCGCTCCTATAATACCTGTGACGCAGGGCTGAACATGAACCTGCCCGCAAAGATCCGCGATCTCGGCATCCGCGCCATCCCCATGGACTTGCTGCCGCTGAACGAAGTCGACCTGACGGGCTGGGAGTCCATGTACTGGCGGTCGGGACAGCGGATCCTGGCAGCAGCCCGGTTCATCAAGAATCACCCGAACCTCTATCCGATCTACATCACCAATTTCGGGTGCGGGCCCGATTCGTTCATTACGCATTTTTTCCGGGAAGAGATGGGTCAAAAGCCGTTCCTGCAGCTTGAGATCGACGAACACAGCGCCGACGCCGGAGCGATCACCAGGATCGAGGCGTTCCTGGACAGCCTCGGTCACAGCGGCATGCCGCCGAAGCCTCCTTTGCGCGGGAAGGGGACGGGCCTGGAAGGCCGGACCGTGTATGTGCCGGCAATGGCAGACCATGCCCATGCGCTTGCCGCGGCGTTCCGGGCCTGCGATGTCGATGCTCTCGTTCTGCCTGAATCGGACAACGAGACCCGCCGGCTCGGCAGGGAGCACAGCTCCGGCAGGGAGTGCTACCCGCTCATGCTTACGGTCGGTGATATGGTGAAGGCCTCGCAGAAAAAGGACTTCGACCCTGGCAGGAGCGCTTTTTTCATGCCGGGAGGCAAAGGCCCCTGCCGTTTCGGCCAGTACCGGCAATACCACCGCCAGGTGCTGGACAGTATCGGTCTTTCGAACGTTCCTATCTTTGCGCCCATGCAGGATGAGACCCTGCACCGTGACGTGCGTGTTCTGGACCGGAACTTTGTGCGCATGTGCTGGCAGGGGACGCTTGCCGTCGATCTGCTCGAGAAGATGCTGCGCGAGATCCGTCCCTATGAACTGCAGCCGGGCCAGGCGGACCGCGTCTACGGCGCGTCGCTGGACTCCCTCGTCCGTGCTATCGAGAACCGTTCCTCGTTGTCCGACCTGCTGGGGCAGGCCTATGCCGCGTTCATGCGGATCGCCGTGGCTCCGCGCAGCAGACCGGTGATCGGCGTGGTGGGCGAGATCTATATCCGTTCGAACCGCTATAGCAATGAAGATCTGGTCCGGCAGATCGAAGGACTGGGAGGCGAAGCCCGGGTCGCTCCGGTCTCGGAATGGCTGCTCTATCTCACCGAGACGTCCAAGACCTCGGCGCGCATGAACCGTTCCTGGAAAGCGCTGCTTGCGGCGCATCTGACCGCCTGGGCGCAGCAGCGCGACGAGTCGCAGTTCCTGGGCAGGTTCAACGGCGCGTTCAGAAGTCTCCATGAGCCGACCATAGCGCGGACCCTGCAGCTGGCACGGCCTTACATCCATGACTCCTTCGAAGGAGAAGCCGTCCTGTCTGTCGGCAAGGCCATTGACTTCATCAATAAAGGCGTTTCCGGCCTCGTGAACGTGATGCCGCTCTCCTGCATGCCCGGGACGATTGCCTCGGCAGTACTGAAGCGCGTGCGGGAAACCTGTCCGTCCCTGCCAATGCTGAACATAGCCTACGAAGGGCAGCAGGATTCTCAAACGCTCACGCGGCTTGAAGCCTTCATGCACCAGGCGCGGTCCTGTGGGCCGCGAACGTGATGCCGGAAGCCCCGTGCGCCGCTTCCGGACCACGCACAAAAAACGTAAATATCAGCTTGACAGGGTGTCTGGAAAACGGTATGCTTCTGGCATCCGTGGAGTATTCCCGGACAGAATTCAATCAAAGAAGCATAGGAGATGGTAAACATGGCAAATGGAGTTGTCAAGTGGTTCAACAACAGCAAGGGGTTTGGTTTCATCACGCAGGAAAATGGTGAGGATGTATTCGTACATTTTTCGGCAATCGCAGGCGATGGCTTCAAGTCGTTGAATGAAGGCGACAAGGTCACCTTCGAGGTCGTGAAGGGTCCCAAGGGACTTCAGGCTGCTAACGTCATGAAGGCCTAGGCCATTTCCAAACAGTACCATTGCATATACCTTATCCAAGCCCCGGAAACCTTCCGGGGCTTTTTTGTTTGTCCTTTGGCTCAATTGTTCTTATCAGGATTAGTTGTATTCCTCATGATCATCCCCGAACACATGATGGATGATCTCCCAGGAGGTCTCTTCAATGGACTTGTTCGTGGTATCGAGCACCTTCCAGCTCTGGTTCTTCTTTGCCAGGTCCCGGACATATTCGACCTCGGCGAAGACCTTCCTGAGGTCGCTGTAGCTGGGTTTGAGGTTAGAATTTTTCTGGCGCACCCTCCGGATCTTCTGGAGGACCTCGGGATCGATGTTGAGGCAGATGACCTTGTGCTGGTCGATCTGAAAGAGCTCCTCAGGCAGGGGAATGCCCGGTACGATCGGGACGTTGGCGACCTTGTACCCCTCCTGAGCCAGGAAGAACGAGGTCGGCGTTTTGGACGTGCGAGACAGTCCCACGAGCACGACATCAGCCTCCTTGAGCCGTTCCGCCCCTCTGCCGTCATCGTGGCCGAGGGTGTATTCAATGGCATCGATGCGCTTGAAATAGCGCTCATCGACCTTTCTGAGCAGGCTCGGGGTTTCGAGCGGATCCAGCTTCAGGTAGGACGAAAGCGTGTTGATGAGCGGACCCAGGATGTCGAGGTGAAAAATATCGTTCTTCGTGCAGTATTCGGCGGTAAAGTCGCGCATTTCCTTTTTGACAAAGGTGAAGGCGATGAGGGCCTTGTCCGACTTCGATTGATCGAGAAGCTTTTTGAGCCCGGCCTTTGAGTCGACGTCGTGGTAGACCATGATCTTGGTTTTGGCATGCTTGAACTGCACCAGGGCCGCCCTCAGAATGTGCAGGCCGCTCTGGCCCGTGGCATCGGAAAGGATGTAGATATTTTTTTTTAAAGACATACTGGTCTCCTGTATGCGGCAAACGCGGCGCCGTACGCTGCTTGTTGCGTCAAGGGGTACGACAGAAGCCGCTTATCCTCACAAAGACCATAACAAAACGAAGGCAAACCGTCAATGAAAATTCCGGGAACGAACCAGTCACGTGCCAAACCCCAGTTTGCATGAGCAACCTTTCGCGTCTGTACCCAATCGACTCTTTTGCTTAATTTCTTGTCACCTGCTTTTGTCCTATTCATTACAAGTTCAACCTTGATTCACTCTACTTGTCAAAACCCCTTTAAAAACGCACTTTCCGAATTGGCACGCCCGTTGCAATAAGAAAAGCAAAACCTAAACACAGGAGGAACACCATGAGACAGATAGCGATCTACGGCAAGGGCGGCATCGGCAAGTCGACCACGACCCAGAACCTGGTAGCGGCGCTTGCCGAAGCAGGCCACAAGTGCATGATCATCGGCTGCGACCCCAAGGCGGATTCCACGCGGCTCATTCTGAACCGGAAGGCCCAGAACACGGTCATGGACATGGCGCGCGAAAAAGGCACGGTCGAGGACCTGGAGCTCGATGAAGTACTGCTGCACTGGGTTCAAGAACATCAAGTGCGCGGAGTCGGGCGGACCGGAACCGGGCGTGGGCTGCGCAGGCCGCGGCGTGATCACGGCCATCAACTTCCTGGAAGAGAACGGGGCATACGGCGACGATACGGACTTCGTATTCTACGACGTGCTCGGCGACGTGGTCTGCGGCGGGTTCGCCATGCCGATCCGCGAAGGCAAGGCCAAGGAGATCTATATCGTGACCTCGGGAGAGATGATGGCCATGTACGCGGCGAACAACATCTCCCGCGGCATCCTGAAGTACGCCCAGAGCGGCGGCGTGCGCCTCGGCGGCCTTATCTGCAACAGCAGGAATACGGACAAGGAAAATGAGCTTATTTCCGAGCTGGCCGCGAAGCTCGGCACCCAGATGATCCACTTCGTGCCCCGGGACAACGAGGTCCAGCGCGCCGAGCTTCGGCGAAAGACCGTGATCGAATATGCCCCGGAGCATAAGCAGGCGGACGAGTACCGGGCGCTTGCCAAGAAGATCGCGGATAACAAGAACTTCGTGGTCCCCACGCCGATCACCATGGATGAGCTGGAAAAGCTTCTGATGGATTACGGGATCATGGAGAAGGAAGAGGCAGTCGCGTGATTCGATTGCGGATTGCGGATTACGGATTGCGGAATAACATCAAACTATAAAGTTGATTTACACGCTTTGCTTTTCTTGGCGACCTTTGCGGACTTTGCGAGAGACGCCTTTGGTTCCGGCTTGTCCGGGTTAGGAGAATGTTATGAGCTACAAAAATTAAAGAAACCCAGAAAATGATCGAAGAGGTCCTGGATGCCTATCCCGGAGAAGTCGAAGAAGGACCGGGCGAAACATCTGGCTGCGAACGACCCGACGGGTCAGTGCAGCACCTGCCAGGTGAAGGCGAACGTCAAGTCCCGGCCCGGCGTCATGACCGTGCGCGGCTGCGCGTATGCGGGCGCCAAGGGCGTGGTCTGGGGGCCGGTGAAGGACCAGATCACGATCAGCCACGGCCCCATCGGCTGCGGCCAGTACTCCTGGTGGTCGCGCAGAAACTATTACAACGGCCAGACCGGCATCGACGCTTTCGGCACGATGCACATTACGACCGACTTTCAGGAAAAGAACATCGTCTATGGCGGCGACAAGGGGCTCGACCTCGCGATCAAGGAGCTGCACGGGCTCTTCCCGCTCGGCCGCGGCATCGGCATCCTGTCCGAATGCCCCGTGGGGCTCATCGGCGACGACATCGAAGCGGTCTCGAAGCGCGTGGCAAAGGAGATCAACATCCCGATCGTGCCGGTGCGGTGTGAAGGCTTCCGCGGCGTGTCCCAGTCCCTGGGCCATCACATCGCGAACGATACCATCAAGGATTATGTGCTCGGCAAGGGCACGCTCGAAAAGACCACGCCGTATGATGTGAATCTTATCGGCGACTACAACATCGGCGGCGACGCCTGGGCCTCGCGCAAAATACTCGAAGAGATGGGCCTCCGCGTCATTGCCCAGTATACGGGCGATTCGACGATCAACGAGCTCGGCATTGCGAGCAAGGCCAAGCTGAACCTGATCCACTGCTACCGGTCCATGAACTATATCTGCCGGACCATGGAAGAGAACTATGGCATTCCCTGGATGGAGTTCAATTTCTTCGGTCCCACGAAGACCTTTGACAGCATCAGGAAGATCGCCGCCAAGTTCGACGAAAAGATCCAGAAGAACGCGGAGGAGGTCATCGCCAAGTACACGCCGCTCATGGAAAAGGTTGTCGAGCAGTACCGGCCGAAGCTGGAAGGCAAGAAGGTGATGCTCTATGTCGGCGGCCTTCGCCCGCGCCACACCATCGGCGCCTACGAGGACCTGGGCATGGAAGTAGTTGCTTCGGGTTACGAGTTCGGCCACACCGACGACTACAAACGCACCTATCCCGAGTTGAAAGAAGGCGCGGTGATCATGGACGACGCGACCTTGTATGAACTGGAAGAGTTCACCAGAAGGCTGAAGCCGGACATGGTCGGCTCGGGCATCAAGGAGAAGTATTCGTACCACAAGCTCGGCGTGCCGTTCCGGCAGATGCATTCCTGGGACTACTCGGGCCCCTATCATGGGTTCGACGGGTTCCCGGTCTTCGCGCGGGACATGGACATGACGGTGAACAGCCCGACGTGGGATTTGATAAGAAGAAAAAAATAGTTTGGACGCGGATGAACGCAGATAAACGCAGATAAGGCTTAAACAGAGTAAAAATGGATTTGATTTAAATCTGCGTTCATCTGCGAAAATCTGCGTCTCGAAAAAGTTTTGGAGGATATCATGAAGATCAGAGACCATAGCGAGCTGTTCAAGCAGCAGGACTATCAGGAGCAATTCGAACGCAAGAAAGAATTCGAGAACCCCTGGCCTGCCGAGAAGGTGCAGGAGATCTCGGACTGGACCAAGACCGAGGAGTATAAAGAGCTTAACTTCAAGCGGGAGAACATCAAGATCAATCCCGCCAAGGCCTGCCAGCCGCTCGGCGCGGTGTTCTGCGCATCGGGTTTCGAAGGCACCATGCCGTTTGTGCAGGGCGCCCAGGGTTGCGTGGCCTATTTCCGGAGCCACCTCTCCCGCCACTTCAAGGAACCCTTTGCCGCGATCTCGACATCGATGACGGAGGACGCGGCGGTGTTCGGCGGCCTGAACAACATGCTCGAAGGCCTGGAGAACACCTATGCCCTGTACAAGCCGAAAATGATCGCGGTCTCCACGACCTGCATGGCGGAGGTGATCGGCGACGACCTGAACGCCTACATCAAGACGGCGAAGGAGAAGGGCGTCGTTCCCCAGGACCTGCTCATCCCTTTCGCGAACACCCCGAGCTTTGTGGGCTCGCACATCGTGGGCTATGACAACATGATGAAGGGGATACTGAAAGCGCTCTGGGCAGGCAAAAAAGGCGAATCGAACGGGAAGATCAACATCATCCCGGGTTTCGATACCTATACCGGGAACTACCACGAGATCAAACGGCTGATGGGCTTGATGGGCATTGAGGCGACGGTGCTTGCCGACGTGAGCGATACCTTTGATTCCCCGAACACGGGCGAATACAAGCTCTATCCCGGCGGCACACCGCTTCCCGACGCCATGGACGGGGTGAATGCGCTGGCCACGGTCGCGCTCCAGAAGTATTCGACCGTGAAGACCACGGATTACATCCAGAAGGAGTGGGGGCAGAAGACGCTCACGCTTTCGCCCATCGGCATCAGGAACACTGATGCGTTCTTTGCGGAGCTCTCCAAGCTCACGGGCAAGCCGATCCCGGCGGCGATCGAAGCGGAGCGCGGCAGGGTCGTGGACGCCATGGTGGACTCCCATCCCTACGTCCACGGCAAGCGGTTCGCCCTGGTCGGCGACCCGGACATCCTGCTCGGCATGATGAGCCTCATCATGGAGATGGGCGGCGAGCCGGTGCATGTCGTCTGCACCAACGGGGACAAGCATTTCGAGGCAGAGGCGAAGGAACTGCTGGCCTCCTCCCCCTTTGGCGCGAACGGCACGGTCTATGCCGGCAAGGACATGTGGCATCTTCGGTCGCTCTTGTTCACCGATCCCGTGGACATCCTGATCGGCAACTCCTATGCAAAGTTCCTGACGCAGGACACGGGAACGCCGCTGGTCCGCATCGGGTTCCCGCTCTTCGACCGGCATCATCTGCACCGCCAGCCGATCATCGGGTACCAGGGCGCGCTTGAACCTCGTGACCATGCTGGTGAACACGGTGCTGGACGAACTGGACCGGAAGACCGAGGGTTCGGCGAGCTTTGATGTGATTCGGTAGTAAATCAAATGATTACCTACCGCTTCAAGAGGAGGATGAAGGTGGGGATGGGTCAATTGAGCGACGATTCAAACCCATCCTCACCTCGGCCCTCTCCTTGAAGGAGTAGGGTGGGCTAGCTTTGAATACGGATTGTACAAGGTGATCCCATGCACGACATCGCACTGACAGGCATATATTTTTTCTTCGATCGCGCTCCTGTATTCAACGGTAGGACACGCGGGAGCTTCCGGGTATCTGGCGACGATGGCGCTTCTTTCGTTCACGCCGGAGGTCATGAAGCCGACCGCACTGGCGCTGAATATCATCGTGGCATCGGTCACGACCGTCCGGTTCGCCATGGCCGGTCATTTTTCCTGGCGCCTGTTCTGGCCCTTTGCGCTCGCATCGGTCCCCATGGCGTATCTCGGCGGCGGGTTGCCGGTGCACACGACGATCTACAAAATACTTGTGGGCATTGCGCTGGTGTTTGCGGCGCTGCATCTTATGTTCCGGAGCCGTGTCGCTCCAGATGACGCAGAACGAGCCGTGCTACCCGGGCATGGCCGCATCGCTGGCAATGGGCGGGGGCATCGGGTTTCTTTCCGGCCTCACGGGGGTCGGCGGCGGCATTTTTCTCAGTCCGGTCCTGATCATTCTGCAGTGGGCGGGGCTCCGGAGAACTGCGGCCGTGGCTGCGGCATTCATCCTGCTGAACTCGATCTCCGGTCTGGCAGGATATCTTCAGAAGGGCGGCGCGTTCCCTGACCATATCGCCTTCTGGTCCGTGGCCGTGCTTTCCGGAGGGTTCATCGGATCGACTCTGGGGGCAACGAGGTTCAATAGTCCGCGTGCTGAGGGTTTTGCTCGGCATCATGCTGGTCATGGCAGGGTTGAAACTGGTCGTGATATGAGGACAGGGCGCAAAGTTCATAGTGAAGACCAAAGGCTCGGCGAATTTTGATCCGGCAAAACAGGAGCCGGAATAAGGCCGACCATCCTCAGCCCCTCCTTAGCAAGGAGGGAAGTATTCACACCCCTCCTGTTTTAGGAGGGGGAGGGGTGGTAAGGATGATCCCATGGTAACTACGATCGACAAATTGACGGCAAACGGCTGCTCCACCGACGACAAGCACAAGGTCTGCCGCTCCCGGGGCGGCGAATCCTGCGCCTTCGACGGCGCCATGATCGTGCTCCAGCCCATTGCCGATACGGCCCATTTCGTCCACGGCCCGATCGCCTGCTGCGGCAACTCCTGGGAAGGCCGGGGAACGCTTTCTTCCAAGGGCGAGCTTCATACCATGGGCTTTACCACGGACATGAGCGAGATCGATATCGTCTACGGCGCGGAAGAGAAACTGCTGAAGGCCATCAGGCGGACTCATCGAGGCGGTCAAGCCGAAGGCGATCTTCGTGTACGCAACCTGCGTGAGCGGTCTGACCGGCGAAGATATCGAGGCGGTCTGCAGGCAGGCCGAAAACGAGCTGGACATCCGTGTCATCCCGGTGAACGCGCCGGGTTTCGTGGGGCCCAAGAACCTGGGGAACCGGATCGCCGGGGAAGTGCTGCTCGATCACGTGATCGGAACGGGCGAGCCGCCGGTCATGACGCACACGCGATATCAACCTGATCGGCGAATACAATATCGCCGGCGACCTCTGGCTCGTGGAGCCGCTGCTCGCCAGGGCCGGGCATCCGGGTCCTGTCACGGATCACGGGCGACGCGACCTTCGAGGAGATCACCTGGGCGCACCAGGCAAAACTGAACGTCGTCGTATGCGGCCGCGCGCTGATCAACGTCGCCCGCGAGATGGAGCGAAAATACGGCATCCCCTTTGTGGAAGTATCCTTCTTCGGCAGGACGGAAACTGCGAAGGCTCTGCGGGCGATGCACGATGGTTTAAGCCGTTCAAAGCCGTTTAAACGGTTTAAACGACATGAGCGGCATCGAAGCGCTTATCAAAGGTCGAAGAGAGAAAGCTCAAGGAAGCACTGAAGCCCTATCAGCATCTGCGCGGCAAAAAAGCGGTGCTCTATACCGGCGGCGTGAAGAGCTGGTCCTTTATCTCCGCGCTCCAGGACCTCGGCATCGAGGTCGTGGCGGTGGGCACGAAAAAAAGCACTATCGAGGATGAGGAAAAAATGAAGGCGATCCTCGGCCCGGACGCGCCCGCTGGTGGAGGACGTGACGCCGAAAAACCTGCTGAAACTTTTGAAAGAACGGAACGCGGACATGCTGATCGCGGGAGGCCGGAACCAGTATCTTGCGATCAAGGAAGGATATCCCTTCGTGGATGTGAACCAGGAACGGCATACGGCCTATGCAGGATATGCGGGGCTCGTGAACCTGGCGGAGCAGATCAGCAACAGCCTTCGCTTCTACGCGAAGAGTTCGGAGCAGGGTGTTCGGAGTTGGGAAACTGAAAAAAAGCTTTTAATACAAAATGGGTCCAACTCCAAACTCCGAACTCAGAACTCCGAACTAAGAATTAATCCGTTGAAGCACTCGCCGGCCATCGGCGCCGCCATGGCGCTCCAGGGGATAGACGGGGCGCTGCCGATCATTCACGGAGCGCAGGGCTGCACATTCCTCGGCAAGGTTCTTCTGACCAAACATTTCCGCGAACCCATCGCCCTGGCTTCGAGCAAGCTCTTTGTCGAAGAAGTGGTCATGGGGAGCGAGGAGAAATTGTCCGCCGTGATCGACGGGTTTATCGAAAAGAACGGCCCTGCACTTGTCGGTGTGCTCACCTCTGGCCTGTCGGAGGTGAAGGGGGATGATGTCAAGACAGTGGTCAGGAGTCAGGAGTCAGGAGTCAGGAGCAACGGCGCAAGGACGAACATCATCAATATAGCGACGCCCGATTATGATGGCGGGCTGGAACTAGGGTATGCGAGAGCGGTGGAAGCGATAGTAGGAATTGCGGATTTCGGATTGCGGATTTCGGATTTAAAGCAGATCACTGTCCTCGCGGGGTCGCAGCTCACGCCTGGAGACATTACGGAGATCAGGGAGATTATTGCAGACTTCGGCATGAGCGCAGTCATTCTTCCTGACCTGTCCGCACTCGACGGGAGCAGGCAGGGGGTTTCGCCTCTGGCCATTGGCGGGACGTCCATGGAAGACGTGCGCCGGATGGGGCAGTCGGACCTGACGATTGCGCTCGGCATGAGCATGGAGCCGGCAGCAAGGTTGCTGCAGCAGAAGTTCGGGATCGGGTACCGGGTGTTCGAGAGTGTTGCAGGGCTTGCTGATTCGGATCGCTTGCTGGAGACTCTGTCGGCCCTCAGCGGAAAGCCTGTTCCAGCCAGGCAGGAGCGGCAGCGCAGGATTCTGCAGGACGCCATGCGGGATGCGCACTTTTTCTTTGGCGGAAAGAAGATCTGTCTCGCACTGGAGCCTGACCTGGCTGCACAGGCCTCGAAGTGGCTCGATGAAATGGGGGCAGCACCGGAACTGGCGGTCATTCCGACGCTTTCTCCGGCAGCCGATCATATTCGTGCACGGGACGTCCGGATCGGCGACCTGTTCACCATTGCGGGAGACTTTGATCTCCTCATAGCGAGCTCCCATGGAGTGGGTACGGCAAAGCGGCTCGGGATCCCGCTGTATGAGATGGGGTTCCCGGTATATAAAAGCCTGGGATACACGTCTAAAGTTTTAGTCGGCTATCGCGGGACCACGACGCTGATTAATGAGGTCGGCAGTTTGTTGATGAAACGACATTGAAAGACTGCTCACCCTCCCCCGTTAGATGCATTGCATCTAACGGGGCAGGCAACCCTGCTACCTCCCATTGAGGGAGGGGCTACATAGTCCCCTCTCCCCTTGTGGGAGAGGGCGGAGGGTGAGGGGGCGAAGGAGATTACCATGAAAGTCGCATTTGCAACGACGGACAATATGAACGTTAACGAACATTTCGGCAGGGCTGGTTTGTTTGCTGTTTACGATATGACCGCGGACGGATACCATTTTGTAGAAATACGGAAATTCGCCGACGGTATGGATAGGACGGTGATGGACTCCCGGGACAATGGCCCGCTCCATGAAAGCGCGGTCCAGAACAAGGTAGACCGTCTTGCGGATTGCAAGCTCATCTACCTTACGGAGATCGGCGGACCATCGGCCGCGCGGCTGGTAAAAAAGGGCATCATGCCGATGAAGGTGAAGGGGCCGATGGCCATCAAGAGCGCGCTGAAACAGCTTGACGAGACCATTAAAACATCGCCGCCGCCGTGGCTGAAGAAAGCGATGAACCGATGAAGCATCGCGGATTTCGGATTGCGGATTTCGGATTTAAAATACACAGCAGCTTTAAGGAGGAATAGAAAATGAAGATGATCAGAGCGTTCATCAGACCCGAGAAGGAACAGGAAGTGGTGCTGGCACTCGAAGGTGCGGGTTTTCCTTCGCTTACCAAGGTGCCCGTATTCGGGAGGGGAAAGCAGAAGGGGTTGACGGTCGGGCCGGTGCATTATGACGAGTTGCCGAAGGTTCTTATCATGACGGTCGTGGACGACAAGGACCTCGACAAGGTCATGAAGGTGATACAGGACAAAGCCCGGACGGGTTTCATCGGCGACGGCAAGATCTTCATCAGCCCGGTGGAGAGCGCCTATACGGTCAGGACCGGGGAGATGGGGCTGTAACAATTGCGGATTGCAAATATATGTTTCCTCCCCTTCACCAAAAGTAGGCGCCTCTAGGCGAGGGGAGGATTAAGGTGGGGATGGGTTTTGCGATTCGGTAACGGACCCATCCTCACCCCGCCCTCTCCTTGAAGGAGAGGGAGTCTATCAGGGAGGTTCATATGAAAGAGATCACCGCCATCATACGCCGGGACAAGCTCCCGGAAACGAAAACAGCACTCGATAACCTCGGCTATCCGTCGCTCACGATCCAGAGCGTGGAAGGCCGGGGAAAGCAGCGGGGCGCCATGTGCGCTGAAATGGATTCTGAGATGCCGGACAGCTATTGCACAGCCGTGAAGCTGAAGCCCACGCCCTCTGCCTATGCATTGGACCACACCCTGCCGAAGATCGCGCTCTTTGTTCCGAAGCGGCAGCTCACGATCGTGGTGCCCGACGACGTGGTGACCACGGTCGTCAAAGCCATCATCAAGGTGAACCAGACCGGCAAAGCGGGCGACGGGAAGATCTTCGTATCACCCATCGAGGGCGCGCTGCGCGTGCGGACGGGGGATGTGAACGGAGAAGCGATAGCGTGATTCGATTGCGGAATGCGGATTTCGGATTGCGGAATGAAGAACAAAAGCGTAACAACAGGGTACAGGGTACAGGGTACGGGAACTTCCTGAACCCCGACCCCTGAACCCTGCATTTGGAGGTTCATCATGTCTCCCATCACCGGAACGAACCGGGGCGGCAAGCCCTGGACGCCGAAATTCATCGATGCAATCGAGATCGACAAGTGCATCGGCTGCGGCCGTTGTTACAGGGTCTGCGGTTTCGATGTGCTGGAGCTCATCGAAAAACCTTTTGAAGGCGAGGACGAATACGGCGACGACATGGGCAACAAGGTCATGTCCGTTGCGCGGCCCGAGAACTGCATCGGGTGCGAGTCCTGCGCGCGCACCTGCACCAAGAAGTGCCACGTGCATGTTGCCTTATAATACGGAATGCAGGATGAGGAATGCCCCTCACCTTACCCTCTCCCGCAAGGGGCGAGGGAGTAAAAGACCTCTATCCCAGGCGCAAGGGCGTTTTAGTCTCCTCTCCCCTTGTGGGAGAGGGCGGAGGGAGAGGGGGATAGTACCCTGAATACCACGAACATCGTCATCCGTCACGCCCTGCCCGAGGATATCCCGCGCCTGTGCGACCTCCTGTCCGAGCTTTTTTCCATCGAGTCCGACTTTGTCCCTGACCGGGAAAAGCAGGTCCACGGCCTCAGCGCGCTGATCGGTCATCCGCCCGGGAAAGTGCTGGCCCTCGTCGCGGTACACGACGGGCTGATCGTCGGCATGGCAACCGTCCAGACGCTCATTTCCACGGCGGAAGGCGGCAGGGTCGGTCTTGTGGAGGACGTGATCGTGGCCCGGGAGTTTCGCAATCAAGGCGTGGGCACGCGTTTGCTTGAAAAGATCGAAGAATGGAGCAGGAAAGCGGGACTTCACAGGCTGCAGCTTCTGGCTGACATCGATAATCAGCCTGCGTTGGATTTTTACTCTGTTCGGGGATTGAGCTGCACGCGTCTTGTCTGTCTCAAAAAAATGCTTTAGGAATGAGCCGGGGGTAGACACCGCGTGTCGGATTCGTTGGCACGGAGAATTGTAAGTCATTAGGACTTGCTTGGGAGGGTGTAATTGTAGTCAGGAGGAGCAAGCGCCTGAAGCGCCGCTTTTGGCGCGTCGTTGCGGAGGCACTATCTATCTTGACAAAATATGGTTCAATGTATAATATCAGACACATCCATAACGAAGGAGAATGCAGCCATGGAGATTACCGAGAATAAATTAAAAGAAATTTTTACCGAACAACGTACAGAATTTCAGCATGTCGTTGGTATGTTCAAGGAAGACCTCGAATCAAAGATCAATCTCATCGCTGAACAATACCAGGATATTAAGACAACGCAGAAGACTCAAACCGAAATGATCGGGGCTTTGATGGAAGACGTACAAATCATCAAATCCGATGTTCAATTTCTAAAAGTCTAGTTGAAAAGAAAAGTCGATTATGACGAATTCGACGCGCTCGCAAAACGGGTTGCTCTGCTTGAATCAAAAATCAGGAAATAAACAGCCCCAAAACGTTTCTCAATCAGGTGCAAGCCATACCACGCCATCTTTTACTCAATGCCTTCCTCAAAAAAGTCTGAATCAATTTATTAACTTCATAAGTAGAGGCCTTTTATGATTCGAATTGCGCATACTAACGCGCGCGTCACACGCCGTTTTTTTGGCGTGTCGTTGTGGACGCGCTGGTTAAAATCTGCGCGTCGAAATTAAGGAGTTATTGCATTTTATGATTCGGTTCTAAAGAATCTAGTTGAAGTCCGTTAGCTGCGCCGAACCAGAAGTCTGTAATATAGCTGGGGTTTGATTTAAGAAGACTCTCAAGGCAATGTATTATGTGGATCAGTGGTATTGACATCTCAGGCCAATCCTTGATTCTTTCAATTGCACCTGTAAGGTCCGATGAAGTCTTACAGCTAATTCGGAAGTGTTTACCGGGCGCAGTCTCTAGCTCAGTCCAGTCTGGCCAGAGCTCATCTGCTTCTAAATTCAAGCGGGTAATACCGACGAATTCTGGTTTTCCACCACGGCGTACCCATCGAAAGAAGCCAAGAAGGCGCGTTGAACCAATTTCTTCCGGCTTGAAGCCCTTTTTCTTTAATAGGGTTTCCTCCGTAACCTCCCGCTGCATACCGTATGCAATAGTCAAATTGAGAGAGTTACCTCGTAAGTCACTGAAGTCGGAGGATCCAGAGCCAGTTGGCACGCGAAGCAATTGTGATTGTTCTGCTCGATGTGATTGTTGCCACATGATTAAAAAACCGTCACGAGACAATGCAAGAGTCGATATGCCTACGTGATCATCCATTCCCGATAAAGCGAGAGTTGACAAGGTTAATCTACCCTCATCGGTACGGGATGCGGGGAAGGAACTGCGAAAATCTAACGCGGGCGAACCTTCATTCTCTAGGACACTTAGTGAGAGTTCATTTGTAAGATACGTATCAAAATATGATCCTTGATGATAATATGCATTTTTTTCTTTAATACTTATATTTCTAGAAAGACAAAATTTCGCGTCATTAAAAAACTCTGTATCTTCCTTTTCCGAAATCTTTTTTTTGAGATGAATGATCCCAATAAGATTAATTCGATTCCTTTCAATATACTCACTAACGCGATCTTTCTTCCTATTATCTTCGTGGAGTGTGAAATCCTGAGTACGAATCGCTTGATCAATAGTTTCTGAAGAAAAAACCGGTTCATCGCCATAGATATGCACCTTAAAACCCAGTGAGTTATCTGTTTCATCGGGTTCAAGAGCAGTAATTTCCATATCGTTTCCACTCGGAATAGGGATGGTTCTTTTACTGATAAGTACACCATCAGCACTTTTGGTGAGTTTAGCTTGTGTTTCCCTAAGCCTCCAATATGCCCACAGAGTTTTACCCACTGCAAACAATGCAGTCATTAGTGCGGCAAGTCGGATATTGCCGGAAATACTTGAGTGAAGAGTAATTGCTGCAGTCGGTATCGCTATAGCTACAAGCCCTGCAGCTATATATAGGATTAGTCGCTCCCGCTTCTGTAATCGAGCAACATATGCAGCCACATCGGCATCGCGACGATCATGTGAACGCGACTTCATTTTCCCCATATAATTTACCTCCCAGCTTATTCAATGGATTAACGACGCGGGTCACGCGCCGCCTTCTGGCGCGACGCTGTGGATCTGTTCTATCCGACCTGTATCGCGCCGAATATTCACATCGCCAAACTCGATAAGCAGTACAGCTCCAGAAGAAAACATCACTTCATGTCTCAGAAATCCATTTTCAGCTTCGGTTATTTCGTGGTAGCCCCAATCGCCAAACCCTTCGCCATCTGAAAAGAACAAGGGTTCTGAACCCGGAAAATCTACGACTACTCTCTTAATCTTTGAGTAACTGATGGACCAAATATATTTTTCAACTGCATCTATGACTGCAAGTTCAACACGAACGGGATAGTTGCCGGGGTTTCGCCATGGGCGTTGCGTTTCGGTAAGAGGAGCAGGACGGCTACCATCGATTATCTTGAACTGAAGTAGTTCGCCATCATGCACGTCTGCTTCGGAAAAGAATAGAAAGTGTTCTGCGCTTAATCTGAGTTTGATTCTATCAAGTTCGGCGCGATAATCGTGGTGAGCTTTATCCCACGCCTTTCTGTTCTGTTCGGTCTTCTTCTGATCCTGGGCTTCCAGCCACAGCTCTTTTGTAAAATATTTCATCAATTATCCTCGGGACTAACGACGAGTTCACACGCCGCGAAGCGGTCGGCGTGGAACGAGATGTTATGTGTTTTTTGCAGTGACTGTGCCACTATTCACTGCGGGCTCCGAGATGTTCATAAAAGTAGCCGTGCAAAATGCTATATCTGAGAGCAAGCTTTGAATTCTGACTGATTTGATTTTGTTTTACTTGATCATCTATATAGGCATAAGCCAGCTGCAAGAGATTAGCGATTTCCTTTGTTGGACTACCCATTATTTTCTCTTGAAAAAATTGCCCCAAATAATCAACAATAAGATACCCATCAAAATCTCTAGCCAGCATACTCAAGCATGCCTGCGCCGTTTTTGCCTCAATTTTGCGTGCGATATCTTTTCCACATTCTTGAGTAGCGTACGCAGTGAGATAATCGGCAACTTCATTTGCTAGAACGACTCTCGGATATTGAGCCACTTCAGATTCAAGCTCATAAGCGTCAACCACGGCTTTTCCATAAAGTTCGTTATCACGGAGTTCCGCAGCTACCGATATTGCCGCGCCAATTCTTATTGGCCTTTTCTTTGCTAGGGCTAAAAGACACAGACTACCGCAAGCTGCTAAAGCACCGTAAACACCTTTAACAGGCGAGTATCCAGCATCGGTTCTCAGAGGAGCGTAAATTACGAGACCATCAGAAAAATGCTGAAATTTTATCTCCGTTTTACTCAACCTCTTAAGCGCCGGAATTACATTGTAGGGGTCGTTAGCTTCGTCTTTGGTGAAAGCCTTGAAGTAATCCTTGCACGATGTCTGTAGATCGTCAACCGCTCCGATTGTTTCCTTAATGTTTTTTATAAATTCTTTATATTCAGTGCTGTCCTTATCCCTATTTTTTGGCAAAGCATCTAGTTTTTTCAGTCGCGCCCTCTGGCCAAGAAGATCGACGAATGCCACAAAGAAGTGACCGAAAACAATGTTGTTTTTAACAGGATGGGTCATTTGATCGATTTGCTCTCCTTCAGATGCGGTAATCTGCAGTCACTGCGCGATCATTGAAAGACTTGTGAAAGTTGAAGAAGCGACCCTTTAAAGTTTTTTGGAAGATAACCAGTGTTTATCGAGCCGCAGTTAAGTCGTAAAACACGGAATTCAGTTCTTTACCAGCCTAGCAAGAATTATGCCCTAAGCAGTTCTTACTTAAACGGAACTCTATCATTGAAAATATGCAAAGTCAACGACTGACGTTACTATGCTCTTCCTGTAAAAAAATTCCGAATGGTGGTGTCCTACGACGTGAACGCGTTCTGATCATCTACCCTGTCTGAAAAACATGCAATTGCTTTCGTTTCGAGCAGGAGCTCCTCTTTTCCTTCCTTTATCCTCCTTTAAAAACAACGATCAGCTTATGGCAATCATTTTGCTATAGCATGAGTATGGGTTATTGCTAGTCTCAGGGAGGAACCTATGAACACTATCAGGCCTATTTGCAAAGATCTTATGAAGGTGCACCCCTGCTTTTCCGAAGAGGCGCACCACTTGTTCGGCAGGGTCCATCTGCCGGTCGCGCCTGCCTGCAATATCCAGTGCCGCTACTGCGTCAGAAAATTCGACTGCGCCAACGAGTCCCGCCCCGGGATCACCAGCCGCGTCCTGACGCCGGAGGAGGCAATGGACCGGACCAGGGCGCTCATTGAGCGGAGCGACCGGCTGAGCGTTGTGGGCATCGCGGGTCCCGGAGACCCGCTTCTGAATGCGCCGACCTATGTGACGCTCAGGCAAATCAACTGGGAGTATCCCGACCTGACGCTCTGCGTTTCAACGAACGGCCTGCTTCTTTCCGACCGGCTTGAGCAACTCCTTACCTCGGGCGTTCGGAGCCTGACCGTGACGATCAATGCCGTGACCCCCGAGATCGCGGAGAATATCTACGCCTGGGTCATTTACCAGGGGCGGCGGTATGAAGGGCAGGAAGCAGCAAAACTCCTGCTGGCCAACCAGTGGCAAGGACTGGAAAACGCGATCGACGCGGGCCTCATCACCAAGGTCAATACCGTGTTCATCCCCGGCGTGAACGATCACGAGGTCCCGCTGATCGCGGAACGAGCGGGAAAGCTTGGCGCGGACATCATGAACATTCTGCCGCTGATACCGCAGGCCGAGTTCGCCCACCTGGCAAGGCCCTCACATGCTGAGATCGCCAGGCTGCGCGAGGAATGCCGTCCTTTCATCAAACAGATGACCCACTGCAAGCAGTGCCGCGCCGATGCCTGCGGGATCCTGGGCGAGGACAAGGACATGGAGCATGAAGTGCTGATGGCGCGCATCGGCGAGGATTACAACGATTCGGTGTAATGAACATGGACCATCATCTGACAGAGGGGGACAGGGAGCGATACCGGCGGCAGCTCATGCTGCGGGGCTTTACTGCCGACCATCAACAGCGGCTGAAGGACGCCACGGCGTTCGTGGCCGGTGTCGGAGGACTGGGCGGGACGGCAGCCATGTATCTGGCCGTTGCAGGGATCGGCAGGCTCATTCTGGCGCACGCAGGGATTCTTACGCTGTCGAATATGAACCGCCAGGTCCTTATGCGGGATGACGCTATCGGCACAAGCCGGGTCGCGCAGGCACAAGAAACGCTCTGTCGCCTCAATCCCCAGGTCGAGGTGGAGGCGCATGATACACGGATCACCGGGGAGAACGTTCAAAGCCTTATGGGCACTTCACGGGTGGTGCTGTCGGCACGGCCCAATTTCCAGGAACGACGGGTGCTGAATCAGGCATGCGTTGAACGGTCCGTCCCCATGGTGGAAGCCGCCATGAACGGCATGGAAGGATATCTTTTTAACGTCATTTCCGGAGAAGCTCCCTGTCTGCACTGCATGTATCCGGAGGACGATCCGGCCTGGGAAGAGATGGGGTTCCCGGTCCTCGGAGCAGTGTCGGGCATGCTGGGCTGCATGATGGCGCTGGAGGCGATCAAGCTGCTAACGGGCTACGGGAAGCCGCTCCTGGGAAAGATGCTGGTCTTCAATACCGCTGATATGGAATTTCGGAAGATGAACATATCTCGGGACGACAGCTGCGAGATCTGCGGGGAAGGTGCGTGCAGAGGTCCCGAGTAAAAAAATACCTATGGCGAAAGGAGGTCCTTATGATGGTGATTGGAGTCCTCATCTTCAGCATTGCGGTCTTTGCAGCTTCCTTCGGGATCGCAATAGCTCCCCGGTTCGACGAGGGAAAGCTCGCGGCTTCGCTGGTGCTTGTTGCGTGGGGGTCCATGCTGTTCGGATTGGTCCTTTCACGACTGGCGTCGTTCTAATACAAGCATAGTTATCGATCGGCTCAAAATTGTGTGGCCATAGTGACCTGGAGTCGTCTCATAACTCTCGCCAGGATCGTTGGGGATAAACCCCAACGCTGAATACGCACGTAGCGCCCTCGTTTATCGGGGGCGGCAAGCATTCGCATCTCTCCTCGCGTCAACTCCGATCTGTTCGCTCTCCCCGTGTTCATATTTTAATCACTTGCTTAATTAATATCGCAGGGATGTTTCGTGATCAAAACACGAGATTTCGCGCCATGAATAAAATAGCGCATGAAAACAGAACATTGCAGTGCCCGTGTCTTGAATAATATTATGGCACAGGCCTTGCTAATAGACAGGCAAGAGGTTGTTGCATAACAACTGACGGAAGGCTCCGGAGGCTTTCAAACATCATGACCTGCCCATGTCAATGGCAGGAGACCCCAGAACGGGGGGAGGAGGAAACGATGAAAAAGTTTGTATTGGCTATAGGCTTTATGCTGGCAGCAGCAGGCGCGGCCCAGGCCACGCCGTCTACGCAGATCTGGATCCCGTCATCGGACATCCAGCCCTACATGAAGTGGCACCTCGGATTCGATCAGTATATCAAGGCCCGAAAGCAGGACAGCACCACGCGGGAGCCGAACGTCATCAACAACGGCATCACCGTCGGCGTGCTTCCTTTTGAGAAGATCCAGATGGAAGTGGGCATCGACCAGCGCACTTATGGCATTGAACCTTACGACTCTGCACCGATCTATTTTAACGCAAAGCTCGGCACACCCGAAGGTTCGTTGTTCTCCGGTTCTCCGGCAATCGCCATCGGCGGGTACGATTTCGGCACGAAAAAGTATACGGACGCTTCCGGCTGGGGCACGGACTATAATATCGCCTACAGCATCGTGGCAAAGACCCTGGGGGCCTTCGGAAGGTTCTCTGTCGGCTATTATCAGGGCAACGACAAGATGCTGCTCGACAAGAACGGCATGAAGGACGAGACCGGCGTGCTGGCATCGTGGGACCGGACCATTACGGAGATCTCTGACAAGCTCTGGGTGGCTGTCGACTACATGGGCGGCGAGAACAGCTATGGCGCGCTGAGCTATGGCGTTGCCTGGAAATTCGCGCCGAACGTGGGCGTCATCCTCGGCCAGGACAAGTATAATAACAGTAATTACAAACCGACCTACACGGTGCAGGTTGACATCGATTTCTAACAGGTCCGGGAGCGTCTGCCGCTAACGAGGGGCAGGTGTATCCCATCCTAAACACAGGGAGGAATTATCATGAAGAAGTTTATCAGCATTATCATGCTTATGGCCGCACTGTTCTGCATGAGCTTCCCGGCATTTGCCGAGGAAACCCCGGTCCCGGCGGCCGCTACCGCGGAGGCGGCTCCCGCGGCGCCGGCAGCGGCCCCGAAACTTGACACCGGCGACACGGCCTGGATGATCGTGGCAACGGCGCTGGTCATGCTCATGTCCATACCCGGCCTGGCCCTGTTCTACGGCGGCCTGGCAAAGACCAAGGACTCGCTGAACACCATGGCCATGACCTTCGTGACCTTCTGCATCGCGAGCCTGCTCTGGGTCATCTACGGGTATCCGTTCACCTTCGGCACGGACATCGGCGGCTTCATCGGCAGCACGCGAGAAGTTGTTCCTGAAGGGCGTCGGGCCGAACAGCATCTCTGACCTGGCAAGACGATCCCCGAGTATATCTTCATCGTGTACCAGCTTACCTTTGCCGCGATCACCGTGGCCCTGGCGAGCGGCGCCTATATCGAGCGCATGAAGTTCTCGGCATGGGTGCTCTTTTCGTGCTCTGGATGACCCTGGTCTATATCCCGGTGGCGCACTGGGTCTGGGGCGGCGGGTTCCTGGCCAAGCTGGGAGCGCTGGATTTCGCCGGCGGAACGGTCGTGCATGTTAATGCCGGTATTGCGGCGCTCGTGGGCGCACTGGTCCTCGGCAAGCGGAAGACAAAGGCGATCATGCCGGGCAACCTGACCCTGGTCGTGACCGGCGCCGGACTCCTGTGGTTCGGGTGGTTCGGGTTCAATGCCGGCTCGGCCCTTGCGGCGAACGGCCTGGCAGGAGCGGCCTTCATCAACACCAACACGGCGGCGGCGGTCGCGGCTCTCGCCTGGATGTTCGTTGAATGGATGCATTCCGGCAAACCCACGGTCCTGGGCCTGGCCTCGGGCGCGGTGGGCGGTCTGGTCGCCATCACCCCGGCGGCGGGCTTTGTGAACATCATGCGGCGCCATCATCATCGGCATCGCGGCGGGCGTGATCCCGTTCTATGCCGTGGCGAAGCTCAAGCCCATGCTCGGCTATGACGATACGCTCGACGCCTTCGGCATTCACGGCATCGGCGGGACCCTCGGCGCGATCCTGACCGGCGTGTTCGCGGACCCGGCGATCAACGCGGCGGGCAAGGGGCTGCTCTACGGCAACCCCGGCCAGCTCTGGACGCAGATCGTCGCGGTCGGCGTGACGCTCGTGTACAGCGGCGATCATGACCTTCATCATCTTCATGGTCATCAAGGTCGATTGTCGGGCTCCGGGTCGATGCGGAAGAAGAGATCAGTCGGGCTTGACGAGAGCCAGCATGGTGAGCGGGCGTATAACTCTATAAGCGAGGTCGGAGACTGGAGTTCGGAGTTGGGAGCGAAGAGCTAGACTCAATCGCAATCAGTGAAAGGAGGAATCATGAAAAAGATCGAAGCGATCATCAAACCATTCAAACTGGATGAAGTGAAGGATGCCTTGAACGCGCTCGGCATTCAGGGCATGACCGTGACCGAGGTGAAGGGCTTCGGCAGGCAGAAAGGCCATGTGGAGCTCTACCGCGGCGCGGAGTATGACATCGCCTTTATCCCGAAGGTGAAGATCGAAATCGTGGTGGCGGACAGCATGGCGGACAAGGTCGTGGCCACGATCATGGAAAAGGCAAAGACCGGCAAGATCGGCGACGGCAAGATCTTCATCTCCAAGCTCGAGGAGATCATCAGGATCAGGACCGGAGAACGCGGCGAAACGGCGATATAATAGCTCGTCGTTTATCCTCCCTGGGCCGGCATGTTCATCGCATGCCGGCCTTTTTATTATTCAGGTGAGAGGGGAATTACTGCAGCACTTAAAGCGGCGTAGGAAATTTGGGGGCATCTCCGGGATGCATCATGGGTCACCCATTTGAAGGCTCTCTGTCAAATCTTTACGGCCTGTTGCTCAAATGACTTTACGACTAAAATGTCATTCTGAGCGCAGCGAAGAATCTGCATTTACAACGTGATGGCAGACCCTTCACTACGTTCAGGGAGACAAAATCGGGTTGCTACGCTGCATGCTCAATCTCCTGCTTCCCTTCGACGTACGCTTTCTTGCCCGCTTCCACGGCCTCGATTACCGCGCCTTTGCCCGCCACGTAGACTTCCTTGCCCTTGTCAATGGTGGAAACAACCCTTTCCCGTGCGCTTGATGCGAGCCGCTTCAGGTCCTCCCTGGTTTCGCTTCCCGATTTCGGCGCCAGCAGGAGCGCAATACCAGCCCCTATGCCCGCCCCGATGATACTGCTCGTCAGGATCGGCACCAGGAGTGAGCCGTTTCCGTTGTATGTGTTTAAGGGGCTTTTCTTCCGTGTAGGCCTTCTTGCTTGCGTCAACGGCCTTGCTCACAAACACCTTGCTCTCTCCGTAGAGGTCCTTGCCGATATCAACGGCATGTGAGAGCCTGTCCGCTGCCCGCCTCAGGTCTTTCCTGATCTCTTTTCCCGATTTCGGCGCCAGCACGAGCGCTAACCCGGCGCCCAGGGCACCGCCCACCAGAATCGTCGTCAGGGTCGAGCCACTCCTATTTGTTGTATGTTCCTCTTTCATGATTATTTCTCCTTTCTTCTGTTTTTTTCTCAATAGGGTTGAGAGCCCTGCTTCATGTGTTTATGTAGTCTTTTAGTATATAGTCTTTTTTTATTTCAAGTATAGCACTGTAGTTAAAAAAGGGGACAGGAGTGGATTCCCGGGGACATATCTATGACTAAAGCTGTATTGCAAAGCGGCAGCGTGCATTGAAAACCAAACAAATGGAGGTCTGGATTCCGTGGTGTTTTTTCTGTTAAGATGAAAGAACAGGACGGAAGGTTTTCGAGGGATGCATCGGTATTGCTTAGGGAGATAAAACCAGATGAAAATTTCAGACTGGCTGGATGAAAAGGAAGCAGAGAACGTGGATGTATCTCAGATCGAATTGCCTTCTGAGATGTCTTTTGATGAAGGCCCGGAGGAAACCATCTTTTTCAAAGAGATCAAACCCTGCGGGCTTCTCTGTACCGGCAACCATCCCTTTTCCACGGTCGAACGCTTTGGACACTGGTATTCCTGCAGAGGCCAGGACAAGAAAGCGGGGATCCATTCATCAAACATGAAGTGGAGGCTGTTTACCAGGGACAAAGAGATCGCGCTCCAAACGGCAAAGGCGCGCATAGAATAAACCATACCGTGTTCTTGAAGGTCAATTTGACCGCTCAAAATGACATTGTATCCTGCACGGGCAGGCAGGGTCCCATCTCTTTCACCGCTATTCTGTCATCATCCCGTAATTGGCCCAGCAATAACGGCGAATCCGGATCATGCAGGACGCAATTTGCCTTGACAAGACTGCTGCTGCAGTTTGCATAACAATAGAGGCAGTTATGAGCGCATGAGTTGTAAGCGCCTATGTCTATGCTGCTTACGCAACCGCATTTCTTTCGCTGGCCTTGCGCCTTTTTAACCACGATCTCCCTTCCCAGTATCCTGGCGATCCGCCTGTCATCAATGCATTTTCCGTTGGCAATCCCCAAATCGGTTACATCGACCTCCTCCGCACAGGTCTCCAGCCGCAACCCACAGGCCCGGCAGATATTCATGAAATTAGCGGCTATTTCCCGCCTGGTCGCATCATCGGTCCGTTCGACGTTTAAACCTTTGAGGTTTCTGATCGATTTTGAATAAAAATGCACGAAGCTGATCACACATCGATCGGCATAAGGCGCCAGTTCTTCCGCGAAGGCCTGAAACTGTTTGTAATGATACTTCCGGTCTAAACAATCGGTCAATAAGACAGGATCGTATCGCCATACGAGCCTTTCTTTGCCGATCATGTTAGACAGCTTTATGAAAGTCGAAACTACATCCCGCTTGTCAGGCAGATTTGTCTCGAGCTCTTTTCCATAGGGTGTCAGCGTGAATTGAAAATAATAATGATAGTTCAGTTGGTCAAGAATATGTAATTTATCCAGGAAATTGGCCGGGTTCTTTGTCCAGAAAACGATGCAGTCGACCACCTCGGGACGCAATGATATTTTGCCGATCTGCAGCGCATTAAAGGGGTTCCGCACCAGAACAAAACCCTCTTTGATCCTGTTCATGAACCAGTCGCTGTAAAAGGCCGGTATATCGGTTCTTCTGCTGGCAGAGATGATCATCATTGCACCCTGACGCAATGTATCACCGCCGGCACCGCTTTTACAACAGTTTTTAATTCGCACTTCCCAATTAGAGCCGGGAGGTCGGGTGGGGATGAACAACAAACCCATATTCTTCGGCAATATACCCTTACCCCTTTGAAATCCTTGACATCGCCGAGGGCAATGCATATATTTGTGAATAAGAGGTGAATATTTGAAGACAACATCGGATTTGTTGCGTTGTTTATAAACACTTATTTTTGCATGTTGAGTGCGGGTCTGCTCAATAAAGTTAATGCGCTTTCAATAAGGAAGAATGTGATGACAGTCCACTTGTTTTTAATGATCATAATTCTCATGACACCATTACAAATATTCGCGGAAGAATGCCTGGACAGTCCTGAAAACTATTTGAATGGCCTTACGGCGGTCGATATAGATAAGGACCAACGGGATGTATTTTGTCTTTATCACAAAGTTGAGTATTACCAAATGGGGTACGAGCATTTTGCGTCACAAACAGCAATCAACAAAATTTCAAAAGAAACCGAATCGTCAAAAAAGCTGGCTTATGAATTGCTGCCTAAATTCCTAAAATCCGGCTCAGCAATGAACAGATGTTTTGCTGCTGAAGCTTTAGCCTATTATAAATGGCCTGATAGTTATGATTATTTGACGGACTGTAACAACGACCGCCCAGGACGTAAGGCTGTCATATATGCAATCTTGGATGACAAGCGGGCGATACCATGGATAATTGAACAGTACAAAATCATCGACAATAAATACCTGGAGAATCCGGAACAAAGCTACAGCCAAAAGATGACTTTTCTAAATGCGTTATATCATATAGCTTCAACAGAGTCGCTGAGTTTCATCGAAGAAGTTATTGACAACCCAAGACCCGAAAATATCCGCGCAAGGGCAATGAAGGTGAAAAAACGTATTTTGAAACATGGACAATGAATTGCATAACCTGTCAGTCGAGCCATCGTTGCTTCGTTCGGCGGCTCACCTCTTTGTTCGTGTGTAACATGTGGAACACAGGTGGGAAACTCCTGTTGAACCGCAGCTGTCTCCCGAAAGCCCCCCTGCCCGGGCAAAATTCGTACCCTCAAGTTTCTATTACAAAAGTCGCCATTTGAACAGGCCTGGACTTTTTAGATGAGCTTTACGACATGCGATGCCTTGGGGCCTTTCGGGGTTTCCTCGACCTCGAACGTTACTTCTTCCCCTTCGATGAGTGTCTTAAATCCCTGCCCCTCGATCTCGCTGAAGTGCACAAACACGTCTCCGCCGTCTTCCTTTTCAAGGAATCCGTAGCCTTTGTGCTCATTGAACCATTTTACCTTGCCTCGGGTTGCCATGATACTCCCTCCTTTTTGAAACCGGATGTCTCTGTATCTGAAGAATAAAAAAGCCGCGAAGTTTCGACTCTTCGCGGCCATCTGCTGCAAAAACATCCTAAACTTCTTATATATATATTCCCTCTTGAGCCGCAAAAAATCAAGGGTAAATTCGGCCTGATAGTGGGAGATAGCCGGGCGCGATTGAAGTTCGCGTCATTTGATAATTGACATGTTTGCATGAAAAGTCTAAATTATGTTTTACGTAGCCACGACAGGGAGCTGACGGTCTCACCTGGATCATCATCACCCTCCCCAACCCCTCCCATCAAGGGGGGGCTACTACGGGTCTGGAGTGAGGGGGATTTACAGATGAAAAGAACGAGCTCATTCATTATTATCCTCTCTTTGCTCTGCATCCTGTCAGGATTGAAGGCGGACACTGCAGGCGCGCAGGAGCACCGCTATGCAATCGTCTATCTTGACCCCGACTATGGCGGTCGTAAGAACGGACCTGACATTGACCGGAAGAACAAGGGCAAGGACGTGACCCTCGCTCTTGCCGGGGCGGTCCAGCGGGAACTGCGGAACCGGAAGGTCGAGGCCTTTCTTTCACGGGACGAGGACATCTTTATCCCTTCCGGCGACCGGTGGTTCTATGCAAAAAAGAAGGGGGCCCATATCTACCTCTCGCTCAGGCTCAGGGTCCGGGACCGGGACTGCGTCCAGCTCTATTATGCGAAGCGCCAGCCGCACCTTCGCAAGCAGCATGACCGGATCGGGCCGGAAGCGGCAATATCCGATCCGCGGGTAGCGGCCATGGCACGCGAAAGCATCAGGCTGGCCGATTTTCTGCAAAAGGGCATGCAGCACGCTGCTCACGCGCTTTGCGGAACTGTCCAGACAAAGAAAGATGTTTTGTTCGAAACATCGGATTTCCCGGCGGTGATCATCGAATTCGGCGCAACACGGCGCGCGGACGGGCGATCGTATGTGATCGATCCCGCGAAGGTGGGTTCCCTGGCCGTATCCATAGCACAGTCGGTCAAGGATTTCATCGAGGCCGCACCGGAGCAATAGCTGCGCTACCTCGAAAAAGACATGATCTCCCGCAGAGACGCTGAGGCGCGGAGAAATGCGATTTGCATTAAAAAAGGATACTCTCTGTGCGCTCTGTGCCTCTGTGGTTAAATTTGTCTTATTGCGATTCTATCATCACTCCCTTATGAAAAAGACCCTGGTATCCACACTGTTACTGTTCTCCCTCTTCGCCTGCGCCCGCCCGGTGGTGACGAAACCTGAAGACGCGCTTACGCAAGTCTCGTGGTCGCGTACGACAACTGCGCTGGACGACGGGGAATTCAGGGACATTGCGGCTGCCGTGCGCCAGAGCCTGGAGTATTACAAGAAATTCCCCCAGGAAACGCTCTTCTACTTCGGCGCGGACCGAATAACGGCCCCGGACATGGCCGTACCCTCCAGAACTTCCTGCTCATTGCCGAGAACAGTTCGCTGACGGCGGTCCAGAAGGTGGAGCAGATCAAAAAGGATTTTGCTCTGTACCGGTCGGTCGGCTCCGACAACAGCGGAAACGTGCTGTTCACCGGTTATTATGAACCGCTTTTGACCTGCCGGACGAAGGCTGACGACTTCTTTCGTTATCCCCTCTACCAACGGCCGGACGACATCATCGAGATCGATCTGACCCAGTTCGGGAACAACTTCCCGAAGAACAAGCTGTTCGGCCGGCTCGATGAGAGCGCGGCAACAAACGGTCATTCCCTACTTTTCGCGCGAAGAGATCAATCACAAGCAGGCCTTGTCGGACCGGGACCTGGAGATCCTCTGGTGCAACGATCCCGTGAGCATTTATTTTCTTCAGGTGCAGGGTTCGGGCAAGGCGGACCTGGGCGACGGGAACATCGTGAGCGTCCTTTACGACGGCCAGAACGGCAGGCCCTACAAAAGCATCGGCAGGGTACCTGATCGACAGCGGGGCCATGACCAAAGAGAACATGTCCATGCAGGCTCTGCGCGAGTATCTGCGGACCCATCCCGATGAACTGTCCGCGATCCTGAACCAGAACCCGAGCTATGTCTTCTTCCGGCTGGATCATGGGGCCGTCCCTGGGGAATATCGCCGTGCCGCTCACGCCGGGCAGGTCGATCGCGACCGATGCCAGGCTGTTTCCCAAGGGCGGGCTCGCGATCATCGCGACGCAGAAGCCGGTGATCGAGAACGGGGTGATCAGGGAATGGCTGCCCTTTACGCGTTTTGTGATGAACCAGGACACGGGCGGCGCGATCCGCGGACCCGGCAGGGTGGACCTTTTCTGCGGGCAGGGCGCGGAAGCCGAGATCACCGCGGGGTACATGCAGCAGGAAGGGGAGCTGTATTTTCTGGTGAGGAAGCCGATGAAATGATCAGCAGCGATCATCCTGACCCGGACAAGCCGGAACCACAAGGCGTCTCTCGCAAAGCTCGCAAAGGACGCAAAGAAAATCCTTAAGCCACGGATTGCTTTTTGGTTATGCTCTCTGTGCTTTTTGTGGCAAACTTTTACTTCTTACGAGTTCATCAAGGTTCCCTTTGCGCCCTTTGCGAGCTTTGCGAGAAATATTCCTGCCCTTTTGAGTAGACCTAAAAAAAATTTAGTCCCCTCTGTAAAAACGACAGTGATCCGGTTTTACGATATACTCAGTTCATGGTCCTTGTCGAGCCCTATTCAGGAAAACCCATTACCGAGCAGACCTTTGAGATCGTGGAACGGAAAGGCACTCGGCCATCCCGACTCTCTCTGCGATTCCATGATGGAGGCCGTGTCCGTTGCCCTGTCCCGGGCATATCTCAGGGAATTCGGGACCATCCTGCACCACAACATCGACAAGGGCCTGCTGGCCGCCGGCGAGGTCAAGAAACGCTTTAAAGGCGGAGGAGGTGCTGAAGCCCATGGAGCTGATCATCGGCGACCGGGCCACGCTTCGAGGCAGGCGGCAAGAGCATCCCGGTTGCCGGAGATCGCCATCGACGCGGCGCGCACGTGGCTTCCAAGAACATGCGCTTCGTCGACCCGGAGAGCACATGAGCTGCCGGGTGGTGCTGGCGCCCGGTTCCGAGGAACTGACGGACATCTTTTCCCGGCCGGGCGCGGTGATGGGCGCCAATGATACGTCGGCCACGGTCGGCTATTATCCGCTCAGTCCGACCGAAGCAGGTGGTGCTTGCCCTGGAACGGCACCTTAACTCCGCCGTTCAAGAGCACCCATCCCGAGACCGGCGAGGACATCAAGGTGATGGCGCCTGCGGCGGGAGAAGGATCCTGGACCTGACCGTGGCCATGCCGCTCCTCTGCCGGGAGATCGCTCGGAAGAGAGACTACTTCGAGCGGAAGGAACTGCTCCAGGGAGATGGAACAGTTTGTCGAGCGTTCGAGGGATTTCAGGAATGCAGCATCATTTACAATACGCTCGACGAGCCGGGAGGGGCCTGAACGGCGTTTACCTGAGCCTGCTCGGCACGTCGGCCGAGGATGCGGACTCGGGACAGGTGGGCCGCGGCAACCGCGTGAACGGGCTCATCTCCCTGAACCGGCCCATGGGCACCGAGGCGGCGGCGGGCAAAAATCCCGTAAGCCATGTGGGGAAGATCTACAATGTGCTGGCGCACCGGATCGCGGAGAAGCTGTATCACGAGATCGAAGGCATGCGCGAGGTCTATGTCTATCTCGTGAGCAGGATCGGAACGCCGATCAACGAGCCGCAGCTCGCAGCGGCCCAGATCGTGCTTCAGCCCGGACTGGCCGTGAAGGACGTCTCACACCGGGTGGAGGAGATCGTGGAGCGTGAACTGGCGGCGATCGAAGGATTTTGCCGGGAGTTGAGCGAGGGCAGGTATCCGGTCTGCTGAGGATCAGGAAGTTGGGAAGGTAGGAGGGTAGGAGGGTAGGAAGTTAGGAGGTCTCTGCTCAATATCTCAACTTCTTAACTTCGGCATTTGCCTCGTCAGGGGCGCTGCAGCACCGCATCTGATGCTCCTGTTTTATTAATAATGAGCTCCTTCACCAGCGTATAGTCGTGCAGCTCCAGGCCCTTCAATATCCGCTCCGCCTCTTTTTTCGTAACATCATCAGGAGAAATGGTCGAAAATTGCGGCATGATAAAGATCTGGGATTTGTCGATATAGTTCGTGAGCCCATTGTAGAATTCCAGCTGGCACCTGCCGATATAACCCCCGGCGAGCAAAATCCTTGCTGGCCGCAATCCGCGGATAAAGTAGTAGAGGCTTAGCATTTCGTTCTGGGAAATGTTGCCGCTGATCGAGGTGTCGGAATAGAGGAAGAATACCGACCTGCCGGCGCCGGCTGTCTTGTTGAGATAATCACGGTAAGCCGGGTAGGAATCGGGAAAATCGCCTTCTTCTGTTTTTCCGGGCAGGACCAGGATGAGGGTGGCGCCCGAGGCCGCCTTTTTCGCAATGAACTCCTTCTCTGTCTCGAATTGCTTCATCAGAAGGCGGTACTTGGCTGCCGGGTAATTTTCTTCGCCCAGGTCTTGAAAGAACACGGCATAGGCCGGATGGACAATGATATACACCTCCGGAACGGGAGCGGGGAGGTCCGTTGATGCAAGAGGCGGCGGAAACTGAGCAAGGTCCGGGAACGTAAGCTCTTCCTGTGTTGCGGGAAAGCGTTTAATGATGTCGGTGTACTGTCGCAGCGGGGACAGCGGATCGTCGGCAGCCGTCGCACAGCCCGAGACTGCAAGGACGATCGCCAGGCATGCCTTGAAAAATAATGATGCAGTAAAATACCGGATGTTCATGCTCAACCCGTACCTGAGTATATGAATACTGGCTGAAATATAACGGCTATCCTACGACTTTTTGCTAGAGTTGTAAATAATAATTATAACTGTTCAGGTGCTGAGACTGAAGGCCGAAGAGGTTCAAAAAAAATCAACTATGCCCGGTTGCAGGGACGCCGGGAGATCATCTCCCACATGCTCTCATCGAGCTCGTGGCTGTACTCCTTGATCGAAAAATCCTTGCCGCACACCGTGCAGCGTATAGTCACCGTTCGTCAGCCGAAGTGGAGCACGGCTTCCTTGCCGCAGATTCTGCAGATCATGATAGCCTAAAAAAAGGAGTCAGGAGCCAGGAGCCAGGATCCAGTATAAAAACAGGAAAAGTATTTTCCTCTCCCGCCCTTCTTCTGACTTCTGACTCCTGACTTCTGTATTCAATTATCATCATTCCACCACATCCAGCTTGATCGACAGTTCCCGAAGCTGTGCCGGCGATGACCCGCGACGGCGCCTCGGTCATGAGGCAGATGGCCTTCTGCGTCTTGGGGAAGGCGATCACGTCGCGGATGGACGTGGCGCCCGGTCAGGATCGCCGTCAGCCGGTCGAGGCCGAAGGCCAGGCCGCCGTGGGGCGGCGCGCCGAACTCAAGCGCTTCGAGCAGGAACCCGAACTTCTTGCGCGCGTCCTCCTCGGCGATGTTCAAGAGCCCGAACATCTGCGACTGGACCTCGGAGCGGTGGATGCGGATGCTGCCGCCGCCGATCTCGGAGCCGTTCAGCACGATGTCGTAGGCCTTGGCCCGGACCTTGAGCGGATCGGTCTCCATGAACTGCAGGTCCTCGTCCCGGGGCGCGGTAAAGGGATGGTGCATGGCGTCGTAGCGCTTCTCTTCGGCGTTCCATTCCACCAGCGGGAAGTCCGTGACCCAGAGGAAATTGAACTTGTTCTCGTCGATGAGGTCCAGCCGCTTGCCCAGGAGCAGCCGCAGATAGCCCAGCGTTTCAGCAACGATCTTCGGGCTGTCGGCGATGAACATCATGAGGTCGCCCGGCTTTGCGTCGAGCCTGCGCGCAATCTCCTTGACCTGGCCGTCCTTGAAGAACTTCGCGATGGGCGATTCGAAGCCGGCGTCGGTCACCTTGATCCAGGCCAGTCCCTTTGCGCCGAAGACCTTTGCCTCGTTCGTGAGGTCGTCCACCTCTTTGCGCGAAAGGCCCGCCATGCCTCGGCGCGGCAAAGCCCTTGCACCTGGCCGCCCAGCTCCACTGCCTGCAGGAAGACCTTGAAGTCCGACGCTTTTGCGATGTCCGAGATGTCCTTCAGCTCCAGACCGAAACGGGTGTCCGGCTTGTCCGAGCCGTAGCGGTCCATGGCCTCGCTGTAGGGCAGCCGCGGGAAGGGCGCGCTGCAGCTCGATGCCCTTGACCGCTTTGAAGACGCTCGGCCAGCAGCTCCTCCATGAGCGACATGACGTCGTCCTCGTCGACGAACGACATCTCCAGGTCGATCTGGGTGAACTCGGGCTGGCGGTCCGCGCGCAGGTCCTCGTCGCGGAAGCATTTCACGATCTGGTAATAGCGCTCGAACCCGGCGACCATCAGGATCTGCTTGAAGAGCTGCGGCGACTGCGGCAGCGCGTAGAACATGCCGGGATTGACGCGGCTCGGGACCAGGTAATCGCGCGCGCCTTCGGGCGTGCTCTTGGTCAGAAAGGGCGTCTCGATATCGATGAAGCCGTGGTCGTCGAGGAAGCGCCGCACGGTCTTGGTGATCGTATGGCGCGTCATCAGCACCTTCTGGAGGCTGGGCCGCCGAAGGTCCAGGTAGCGGTACTTGAGCCGGAGGCTCTCGGCCACGTCGCGTTTCGTCCTCGATCATGAACGGCGGGGTCTTTGACGGGTTCAGGACCGTAAGGGTGCTCACGAGCACTTCGATCTCGCCGGTGGGGAGCTTGGAGTTCACCGTGTTCTCCGGCCGGGGAGCCACCTTGCCGGTAACGGCGATAACGTACTCGCTCCGGATCTCGTGGGCCAGCGCATGGGCGTCAGCCGACGTCTCGGGGTTGATGACCACCTGGGTGATGCCGGTGCGGTCGCGGAGGTCGATGAACACGAGCCCGCCATGGTCGCGCCGGGTGTTGACCCAGCCCATGAGCGTCACGTTGTAGCCAACGTCCTTTTTGAGCAATTCTCCGCAGGTATGCGTCTTTTTCATTGATTTCACGGTCCACGCCCCTTCTTTTTCATGATGCAAAACAGGCTGGGATAATAGCATCTCATGCGCTGAAAAGTCAAGTGAACTATAGGCTTTGCGTCATGGATCGGCAGGTGAGAGAGGGGAGAGTTGGTCTTGGATGGGACCACTTGGGCTATTAAACCCATGCGGGCATGTCGGGGGCTGGGCGGGAAACACGCCATTCTCCTGCCAAATTATGGCTATCGATCCATTGAATCTGTAGTGTTTTCGGACAGCTTCTTGGTCTAACAACAATTAACCAGTTGATTTCTTATAACAAAAAAAAATCAATCGATGGTATAAATATTGCTAAATAATGCAAGACAAATAACTTAATTTGTGATTATCTGCTAAAATAAGTCATTTGGAAAGATCGCCGGGCGAAAGATCGTCCAATGTTCTAATACAATCAGTCGAACCATTCGTTCAAGGGCGCATTGACGCGTTCTTGCTGGTTTGCAGATAAGGCGGGTAACGTTCATGAGTATTCGTATCGATCAGTCAGGCAGAAAATGTGTCATAACCTGCGACGGCGATCTGACCGGACATCAATTGCCTGATGTGCGGACAGCCTTGATCAAGGCACTGATCGACTCCGACGAGGTCGCACTGGACCTCCAGAACATTACGAATGCAGACCTGGTTTGTCTCCAACTCCTTTGCTCGGCCCATCGCTCCGCAGGGAGACTGGACAAGCGCTTCACCTTCGCACGACCGCGTCTGGACATGCTGAACCGGGTTGCCGCATCAGCCGGCTATCTGCGTCAGGTCGGATGCCGCCTCGACAAGGACAGGACCTGTCTCTGGACGGAACAGTATGACAGGAGGGCGTCATGAGCGACGAGAGAGACCCGATCGACGAAGAGTCAACCGAGCAGATCGTCGCCAAACTTCGAGAATCCTTCAGGGAGGAAGCGCAGGAGCTTCTTGCCGAGCTTGAAGCCTCGCTGCTGGAGCTTGAGGAAGTCCCGGGGGACGAGGCGCATATCGGCCGGGTGTTCCGGGTCATGCATACGATCAAGGGCTCGGGCGGGGCCTGCGAATTCACCGAGGTTTCCGCTTTTACCCATGAGATCGAGAGTTTTTTCGACCTCGTGCGCAAGGGGAAGATCGCCGTGACCAAGGAAATCATCGATCTCACCCTGCGGGCCCGCGACCAGATCAAAGAGATGTTCGACGTATACTACCGCGGAGGCTCCATCGTCCCCGGCAGGACCGCGGATATCCTGTCACAGTTCAAAAAGCTTACTCCGGCAGGCTTGGCTGCTGCACGGGGTACAGCGCCTGGCCGCACTTCCCAACAACAGGCTGAACCCGAGGCGCCGGTCCCGGGAAAACAGGTGACCTACCGGATCCAGTTCCGGCCCTCGCCCGCCATCCTCGCCGAGGGGACCAATCCCCTTGATCTGTTGAAGGAACTGATCGGCCTCGGCGACGG
This sequence comes from Nitrospirota bacterium, assembly GCA_963836175.1. Taxonomy (GTDB): domain Bacteria; phylum Nitrospirota; class UBA9217; order UBA9217; family UBA9217; genus GWC2-56-14. Next base: position 149,385 of record CAWIIS010000003.1, on the reverse strand, counting down.
CAGAATAGTGGCCCGGACCGACGCCATCCCCTATTTGGAGGATTTCAATCCCGACCTGTGCTATACGTTCTGGGACGTGATCCTGACCACGTCCCGGGGGATCAACGCCATCGAGGATGTCTTCATCTTTGTCAAAGATAAAAGCGAATTAACGATTGCCGTCATTGATGAGGAAGGGTGCCTTGCATACGATGAGGCAGCCTACAAGATGCTCGGAGAAATTCTGCTTGAACGCGGCGATATCAACTCCGAGGACCTTCACCTGGCGCTGAAGACGAAAAAGCGGGTCGGTGAAGTGCTGGTCGAGACCGGCATCGTCAGCGGCGATACCGTGGAGTCGGCCCTTGCCGAGCAGGAACATATGCGTGAGATGCGGGAGCGGCGCCAGACGGCGGAAACCGCTTCGAGCATCCGGGTATCGACGGACAAGCTGGACGGCCTCGTAGACCTGGTGGGAGAACTCGTCACGGTCCAGGCCCGCCTGAGCCAGACGGCGGCCTCGCGCAACGATCCCGCGCTGCTCTCTCTTGCCGAAGAGGTGGAGCGGTTGACCGCCGACATGCGCGAGCGGACCATGAGCATACGCATGCTGCCTATCGGCACCACCTTCAGCAGGTTCAGAAGGCTGGTCCGCGACCTGGGTCAGGAACTCGGAAAGGACGTGGAACTTGTCACCGAAGGGGCCGAGACCGAACTGGACAAAACCGTGATCGAAAAGCTCGGCGACCCGCTGGTCCATCTGATCAGAAACAGCATCGACCACGGCATCGAAGCTCCCGAGGTCCGCAAAGCGGCGCGCAAGCCCGCTGTCGGCACCGTCAGCCTCTCCGCGGTCCACTCCGGCGCCCATGTCCTGATCGAGATCAGGGACGACGGCGCCGGCCTCGACCGCGACGCGGTCCGCGCCAAGGCCGTGGAGCGGGGCATAATCAGGGACGATGCGGACCTGACCGACAAGGAGGTCCTCGGACTGGTGCTGCTGCCCGGTTTTTCGACGGCAAAGACCATTACGAGCGTTTCGGGCCGCGGCGTCGGTCTCGATGTGGTAAAGCGGGCCATTGACGCCCTTCGCGGAACGATCGAGATCAGCAGCGACAAGGGGACCGGTACCGTGATCACGCTCCGGCTGCCGCTGACGCTGGCCATCATCGACGGGTTCCTCACGAAGATCGGCGAAGAGCACTTCATCTTCCCCCTTTCACTGGTCGAAGAATGCGTGGAGCTGACCGGCAACAGCTCTGCTACCGGCAATAATAAACATTTGATAGACGTGCGGGGGCACATCGTTCCCTATGTGCGGCTGCGGGAACAGTTCGGCATCGCCGGCGCCGGGCCTGCCATCGAACAGATCGTGATCGTGCGTATCGAGCAGAAGCGGGTCGGTTTTGTCGTCGACCATATCGTGGGCGGCCACCAGACGGTCATCAAGAACCTCGGCACCTACTACCGGAATGCGGAGGGCCTCTCGGGCGCCACCATCCTGGGAGATGGCACGGTGGCGCTCATACTCGATGTGCCGAAGCTCGTTCGGGTCGCGGAGCAGGATGAACTGGAACAGGTTTAGCCGCCGATAGAGCAAACAGGGAAAAAATATACATTATGAGGCAGGGGCAGTCACAGAACATCCGCGAATGTTTTTGATTGGCAATGCCGATGTTACTTAAAGGAGGGCGCTATGCTGAATTTTTTGAAAAAAGAGCTGCTGGATGAAAATGCGGGTTTAAAGAAGCGGGTGCGGGAACTGGAAAATATCGTTGCGTCAATTGCCGCTCCCATGATCGTGGTTGACAAGAACCTTATGATCACGTCCGCCAACGATTCGGCGTTGAAAGCCATGGGGTACCGTCGCGAAGAGGTCGTGGGAAAGATGACCTGCGCGGATTTTCAGAAGACCCTGCTATGCGGCACCGCGAACTGCACCCTGAAAAACTGCATGCGGACAAGCGAGAACGTATTCGGCGAGACCGTGGCCCAGACCAGGGACGGGAAAAAGGTCCCGATCCAGGCCTCTTGCTCCCCGCTCCTTGACGAGGACGGCAAAGCCTACGGCGGCATCGAAGTAATCGTCGACCAGACCAGGGAGGTCCAGGCAAAATGGGAGACGAACAATCTCCTGAAATCGATCGCCGCCCCCATGTATGTTGTGGACAAGGACCTGTTGATCACCTCCATCAACGATCCGGCCCTGAAGGCCATGGGGTACCACCGTGAAGAGGTTGTGGGCAAAATGACCTGTGCGCAATTGTCCAAGACGCCCCTTTGCGGAACATCGAACTGTACGCTTAAGAACTGCATGCGAACCGGTGAGATCATCATCGGCGAGACCGAGGCCCAGACCCGTGATGGGAAAAAATTCGCTATCCAGGCGGCCTGCTCGCCCTTGATGGACGAACAGGGCAAGCCCTACGGCGGCATGGAGGTGATCATCGATATCAGCGAAGTGAAGCGGCTGCAGAAGGAAGCCACCGACCAGAAGGAGTATCTCGAAAGGCAGGTCAAGGTGCTGGTGGAGCATATGGGCCGGCTGAGCAACGGCGACCTTACTTTCCACCTGAAACCGGAGCGGGATGACGAAATCGGGCAGCTGGTCGAAGCCCTGAATAAAACGGTTTCGATCCTTAAAAATATCGTTGCCGATGTAAAGTCCGCGGCGGACAATATGGCGTCCGGCAGCCAGCAGGTGAGCGCGGGCGCCGAGCAGCTCTCCCAGGGCGCGACCGAACAGGCGGCCTCGGCGGAGGAGGCTTCCTCGTCGGTTGAGGAAATGAACGCGACGATCAAACAGAACGCCGACAATTCTCAGCAGACCGAAAAAATAGCGCTTAAATCCTCGGAAGACGCAAACGAGAGCGGCAAGGCGGTAGCGGAAGCGATGACGGCCATGAAGGACATTGCCAAAAAAACATCGATTATCGAGGAGATCGCCCGCCAGACGAACCTGCTTGCGCTGAATGCGGCGATCGAGGCTGCGCGCGCCGGCGAGCACGGGAAGGGCTTTGCGGTCGTGGCGGCCGAGGTGCGGAAGCTTGCGGAGCGGAGCCAGGTGGCCGCCGGCGAGATCGGTCAGCTTTCAGCAACCAGCGTGGAAGTGGCCGAACGGGCCGGCGCCATGCTGGTGAAACTGGTGCCCGATATTCACAAGACCGCGGAGCTGGTCCAGGAGATCAGCGCCTCGTCGCGGGAGCAGTCTTCGGGGGCGGACCAGATCAACAGCGCGATCCAGCAGCTTAACATGGTGATCCAGCAGAATGCCGGCGCAGCCGAGGAGATGGCGTCCACATCCGAGGAACTTTCCTCGCAGTCGGACCAGCTCCTGAGCACGGTGTCGTTCTTCAAGGTGGATGATAACGAGCATGCAGCATCAAAAAGAACGGAATCCGAAACGAAGAGGCTATACAAGCCGTCGCATGGCAATGGCAACAAGGGCATCCATATTCCTCAGCTTGGCCACACCTCCCTGAGAGCGCCGGTCGCGCACTCTGTTCAGGCCGGTATTAAGCCTGGAGTGGCGCTGGATTTGAGCAATAACGGACATTCAAATAGGGATGCGACGGACAAAGAATTTGAGCGCTATTGATACGTCGGACAAGGGGAGAGGGCTGCAAGGTCAATGAATGAAAAATTAACTACTTGTAGTCATCACGTATAAGGAGAAAAAGAATGCTGAAGAACATGAAGATCGGTATGCGGTTGGCTTTGGGGTTCGGAGTGGTGTTGCTTCTTCTCATTGGTATTGCGGGGTCCGGTTACTGGGGGACCAACGCCACGTCCAACGCAACGATCAAGATGCTGAAGGGCGATGCGACCATTGCCGAGCATGCTGCCCGGGCAAGGGCCAACACGAATGCGCTCCGGCGGTATGAAAAGGACCTGTATCTGAATATCGGAGCAAAGGATAAAGAAGCGGATTATATGGAAAAGTGGAAGGACCAAAATGAGGCGTTGACCGCGCGGCTCAATGATCTTGAAAAAGTTGTTTACCTCGATGCTGAAAAAGATGCAGTAAGAACCATGAAGACCGAGCTGGCCAGTTACGACGCCGGCTTCAAAAAGGTCTACGGCATGATCCAGTCGGGAGCGATCAATACTCCCCAGCAGGGCAATGATGCCATTGGGGAGTACAAGGATTCGACCCACAAGCTCGAAGCGACTGCCAAGGAACTGGCTGAAGATGCCAACAAGCGCATGGAGGGCATGGAAGCTTATTTTGCGGACCTCACCAGAAGCACCAATCTTATCATGTTCACCCTCGCGCTGATCGCGGTCATCGTGAGCATCGGCATCACTCTTTTCATCACCCGCAGCATCGTCGCTCCGGTGAACGAGGCGTTGGGCGTCTCCGGCCGCCTTGCACAGGGTGATCTTACCTTCAATATCGAGGTCAAGAGCCAGGACGAGCTGGGCCAGCTGCTCGGCGCCATGAAGAACATGGTAGAGAAGCTCAAGACCGTGGTCGGCGACGTCAAGACCGCGGCGGACAACGTGGCCTCGGGCAGCCAGCAGCTTTCGGCCGGGTCCGAGCAGATGTCCCAGGGCACGACCGAGCAGGCGGCATCGGCGGAAGAGGCCTCGTCATCGGTTGAAGAGATGAACGCCACGATCAAGCAGAACGCCGACAATGCCCAGCAGACCGAGAAGATCGCGCTCAAATCGGCCAACGACGCCATCGATAGCGGCAAGGCGGTGACCGAAGCCATGGCGGCCATGAAAGAGATCGCATCGAAGATCTCGATCATCGAAGAGATCGCGCGCCAGACCAATCTGCTGGCGCTGAACGCCGCAATCGAAGCAGCGCGCGCCGGCGAGCACGGCAAGGGCTTCGCTGTCGTGGCCGCCGAGGTCAGGAAGCTGGCCGAGCGCAGCCAGACCGCCGCGGGCGAGATCAGCCAGTTGTCCATGTCGAGCGTCGAGGTCGCGGAAAAGGCCGGTTCCATGCTGACCAAGCTCGTGCCGGACATCCAGAAGACCTCGGAGCTCGTGCAGGAGATCAGCGCGTCGAGCAAGGAGCAGGCCTCCGGCGCCGACCAGATCAACAGCGCCATCCAGCAGCTGAACCAGGTGATCCAGCAGAACGCCGGCGCCGCCGAAGAAATGGCGTCAACGGCCGAAGAACTCTCGTCCCAGGCGGAACAGCTCCAGGGCACCATATCGTTCTTCAAGATGAACAATGTCGAACAGGGGAGCGCGCGGCGGCTTGCCGGCGCCAGGAAACCGGCCCACGCGCCGCACCAGGTCCAGATCGCCCATCTGGCAAAAGGGCCGGCGGTAAAACCCGCGGGTGTTGCGCTGAACATGGGCCATGACGGACACGGGAAGGCTGACGGCAAGGACGCGGAGTTTGAGCGATATTAATAAAACAGGGTACAGGGTACCGGGTACAGGGAAAACGATTTAAAAGTTTGACCCCTGACCCCTGAACCCTGAACCCTGAACCCTAGATTCTCAAGAGGAAACCATGAGCGTAGCTGAAATCGTAGTAACGACACAGTATCTGACCTTTAAGCTCGGCGAAGAAGTGTATGCAGTTGATATTTCGAAGGTCCGCGAAGTGCTGGATTTTACGACCGTCACGAAGGTCCCCCGGACGCCGGATTTCATGCGCGGAGTCATCAATCTGCGCGGAAGCGTGGTGCCGGTGGTGGACCTGCGGCTCAAGTTCAACATGATCAAGACCGAAAAGACGGTGAACACGTGCATCATCATCCTGGAAGTGCGGGTGGACGGCGAGACCACGATCCTGGGCGCGCTGGCCGACTCGGTCCAGGAAGTGGTGGATCTCGATCCCGAGCATATTGAACCTGCGCCACGGATCGGGACCAAGCTCAAGACCGAGTTCATCACGGGGATGGGCAAACAGAACGATAAGTTCATCATCATTCTCGACATTGACAAGATCTTCTCGACCGAGGAGCTGGCCCTGGTGCAGGATGCGGAACACATGCAAGGATAAAAAATATTCTGAGGCCGCACGGGAGAAAAGCAGCATTAAATTAACAAAAAGATGTATGAGAGGATATTATGAATCTGGGCGACATCAAAATTGGAACGAAGTTATTGGCCGGTTTTTTTCTTATAACGGCGCTGCTGGCAATCACTGGTATTGTTTCCTACTTTCAGCTTAACCAGGTGATGTCAGCAGCCGATAGGATCCTGGATGAAGAAGTCCCGGTTGCCGACACGGTAATGGAGGCCAAGGCAGCGATCCTCCAGGCAGGCGATGCGCTGGCCGAGTTTATGCTCGAGTCCAGCGAAGGAAAGCTTGGAGGGATCGAGAACGAATATAACGAGTCCATGCGGGAGTTTGATAAACTTTCCGATGCGGTGGTTCGGGGCGGTACGGTAAACGATCTCAAAATAATCGCCACAACCAACAAGGAGCTTGTCCGGCAGATTGAGGAAGCCCAGTCTGCTCATGACCGGCTTGCCCAGCAGGGCAAGGAAATCATCGATCAGCACCGCAAAACCGTACAGTCCTCAACCGTGACGCTGGCTGAATCCGAGGTAAAGGCCCGGGAGGCAATGGCAGGCGCTGATGCGGCCAGGAGCGATATTCTCCAAAAAATGGAAGACGCCGAGAAACTTGCCGGCATCGAGATGGACGAGGCCATGAAAATGGCGGACACTGCGCATGTTCTGGCAAACAGGCTTATTCTCGCCTTTACCCTGGTTGGCATTTTTCTTGCCACCGGCATCGGGTTTACGCTTTCCCGGAATATTACCACGCCCCTCGCCGAGGCCGTTATGGTCAGCAATAAGCTGGCCAATGGCGATCTTACGGTTTTGATCGGAGTGCAAAACAAGGACGAGACGGGCCAGGTGCTTCAGGCCATGAAAAATATGATGGAGAAGCTCAAGACCGTGGTCGGCGACGTCAAGACCGCGGCGGACAACGTGGCCTCGGGCAGCCAGCAGCTTTCGGCCGGGTCCGAGCAGATGTCCCAGGGCACGACCGAGCAGGCGGCATCGGCGGAAGAGGCCTCGTCATCGGTTGAAGAGATGAACGCCACGATCAAGCAGAACGCCGACAATGCCCAGCAGACCGAGAAGATCGCGCTCAAATCGGCCAACGACGCCATCGATAGCGGCAAAGCGGTGACCGAAGCCATGTCAGCCATGAAGGAGATCGCATCGAAGATCTCGATCATCGAAGAGATCGCGCGCCAGACCAATCTGCTGGCGCTGAACGCCGCCATCGAAGCAGCGCGCGCCGGCGAGCACGGCAAGGGCTTCGCTGTCGTGGCCGCCGAGGTCAGGAAGCTGGCCGAGCGCAGCCAGACCGCCGCGGGCGAGATCAGCCAGTTGTCCATGTCGAGCGTCGAGGTCGCGGAAAAGGCCGGTTCCATGCTGACGAAGCTCGTGCCGGACATCCAGAAGACCTCGGAGCTCGTGCAGGAGATCAGCGCGTCGAGCAAGGAGCAGGCCAGCGGCGCCGACCAGATCAACAGCGCCATCCAGCAGTTGAACCAGGTGATCCAGCAGAACGCCGGCGCCGCCGAAGAAATGGCGTCAACGGCCGAAGAGCTTTCTTCCCAGGCGGAGCAGCTCCAGGGCACCATATCGTTCTTCAAAATGAACAATGTCGAACAGGGGAGCACGCGGCGGCTTGCCGGCGCCAGGAAACCGGCCCACGCGCCGCACCAGGTCCAGATCGCCCATCTGGCAAAAGGGCCGGCGGTAAAACCCGCGGGTGTTGCGCTGAACATGGGCCATGACGGACACGGGAAGGCTGACGGCAAGGACGCGGAGTTCGAGCGGTATTAAAAATTACGGATTTCGGATTGCGGATTTCGGATTTGATGAAACCGTGGACATCAATACCAAGGCTTTTTCCGATTTTCATTCCGCATTCCGCAATCGCTAATCCGAAATTGTGAGGGAGGAAACCATGAGTGTAGCAGAGATCGTAGTAACGACGCAGTACCTGACCTTTAAACTCGGCGAAGAAGTGTATGCAGTTGACATTTCGAAGGTCCGCGAAGTGCTGGATTTTACGACCGTCACGAAGGTCCCCCGGACGCCGGATTTCATGCGCGGAGTCATCAATCTGCGCGGAAGCGTGGTGCCGGTGGTGGACCTGCGGCTCAAGTTCGGCATGATCAAGACCGAAAAGACGGTGAACACCTGCATCATCATTCTGGAAGTGCGGGTGGACAGCGAGACCACGATCCTGGGCGCGCTGGCCGACTCGGTCCAGGAAGTGATCGATCTCGATCCCGAGCACATCGAGCCGGCCCCGCGGATCGGGACGAAGCTCAAGACCGAGTTCATTACGGGGATGGGCAAGCAGAACGACAAGTTCATCATCATCCTCGACATTGACAAGATCTTCTCGACCGAAGAACTTTCCCTGGTGCAGGAAGGCCAGGCAGGAGCCGGGGAGGGGGCGCGGTAGACAAAAAGACGAACGATAGAGCTGCACTACCGGGGAGAGGGAGCATGAGCTGGAAGGATATTTCACTCGGCAAAAAGATCCTGATCGGCATAGGGATGGTCATGCTCATGCTGGGGCTGATCGCAGCTTGGTCGATCTACGGTGTCGGCAGGATCGTTGAAGGCGGCATCGAAGCGACCGATGGCAGCAAGCTCCGGGGCGAGCTGCTGCAGCGGGAAGTGGACCACCTCAGATGGGCGCAGGTCCTCGGACAGTATGTTTACAATGACGGAGTCACGGAGCTGAAGGTCCAACTGGACCACACCCAGTGCGGGTTCGGGAAATGGTACTACGGGAACGGCAGGGCGGCGGCGGAGAAGCTGCTGTCCGCTTTGGCAGAGCCGCTGGCTGCGATCGAAGCTCCCCACAGGATGCTGCACGAATCAGCCGCCAGTATCCAGCGGGTGCGGAGCCAGGGACAGATGGACGGGGCCCGCGCAATCTATGAAGCGTCCACGCTGGCGCATCTGGAGCACGTTCAGGCATTGCTCAAAAAAATGGGCGAACTGGCGAGCCTGAATATCCTGTCCGAGGACGTAATGCTGCAGGACGCCCGGAGGACCCGCCAGACGATCATCAGTCTCAGCCTGGTGATGATCGTGTTCGGCAGTCTCTTCGGCGTGCTGCTGACGCGGTCCATCACCCGGCCGCTGGTCAAGGTTTCCGGCATCCTGAAGAAGGTCGCTGACGGCGACCTGCGCAACGGCCGCGCCCGGGCCTGGGACCTCGAAACCCGGGACGAAGTCGGGCAGCTGTTCATTGCCATGAAGTCCATGACGGCCCGGCTCGGTGAGGTCGTAGCCGAGGTGCGAAGGATGTCCGATGAGGTGGCGTCGCGCAGCAGGGACCTGACAACAGGGTCGGAACGAATGTCCCAGGGCGCATCCGAACAGGCGGCTTCAGCCGAGGAGGCCTCGTCGTCGGTCGAAGAAATGTCCGCGACGATCAAACAGAATGCGGAGAACGCGCAGCGCACCGAAAAAATCGCCCAGCAGTCGGCTGCTGATGCGACCGAAAGCGGACAGGCCGTGACGGAGGCGTTGGCTGCCATGAAGCAGATCGCGGCCAGAATATCGATCGTCGAGGAGATCGCGCGCCAGACCAATCTGCTGGCGCTGAACGCGGCGATAGAGGCCGCCCGGGCCGGCGAGCACGGAAAAGGCTTCTCCGTGGTCGCCGCCGAGGTGCGCAAGCTGGCCGAGCGGAGTCAGATCGCGGCCCGGGACATCGGGGCGCTGTCTGTTTCGAGCGTTGCCGTTGCCGAGCGTGCCGGAACCATGCTGGCCAGACTGCTCCCCGACATCCAGAAGACGGCGGAGCTGGTCCAGGAGATCAGTGCGTCGAGCAAAGAGCAGTCATCGAGCGCCGGCCAGATCAACAATGCGATCCAGCAGCTGAACCAGGTCATCCAGCAGAACGCGGCCTCTGCCGAGGAGATCGCCGCCACCGCGGGAGACCTTTCGTCCCAGGCGGAGCAGATGCAGGGAACGATCGCTTTTTTCATCCTGGACGAAAAGGACCCTCTCCCGGGGGGCGATGAACGCCGGACCGAACAGCACGCACTTCCGGGCGGTCCTGCCTGAGTTTTGTGTTTGGAATCCCGCATAATCGAAAACGACCATTGCGAGAAAAAGGATTTGCATTGCTCCGGTCTGTCAGGTTATTATTTAAATCAGATGTACGTGCAGTACTGCTGCAGGACACAGCATCCACCATCCTCCCTTTCGTACTATTCACCCTTTTGAGTGGACGAGAAAAACGGCACCCGGCGTAAAGCGCCGGCGCGGGAAGAACAGGTATGACAGACAACGGTTTCCAAAAAGAAATGGCGAAACCCATGACTGCGCAGGAGTTCACCCGGCTGAGCGAGTTTATCCATGCCCAGTGCGGGATCAAAATGCCGCCCGGCAAAAAGATCATGCTGGAAGCACGCCTGCAGAAGCGCCTCAAGAGCGTCGGCGCCGCCACCTTCGGTGAATATTGCGAGTACCTGTTCAATTCCCCCAACAGCCAGGACGAGCTGGTGCAGATGATCAATGCCGTTACCACGAACAAAACCGATTTTTTTCGAGAACCCGGCCACTTCCATATTCTTACCGACACCGTGCTGCCGACCTTCGTCGACCCCGCCTCGGGCGGCGGACCCTGCTTCACGGTCTGGAGTGCGGGATGTTCGTCCGGCGAGGAGCCCTATACGCTCGCCATGGTGCTCTCCGAATTCGCCGCGCTCCACCCGGGCTTCCGCTTCTCGGTCGTTGCCACGGACATTTCCACCAAGGTGCTGGAAAAGGCCAAACTCGGCATTTACGATGAAGAGCGGGTCGCCACGGTGCCGCTTTCGATCAAGCAGCGATACCTGATGAAGAGCAAGGACCGCAAGAAGGGGCAGGTGCGGATCACGCCGGAGCTGCGCTCCCTGATCCGTTTCGAGCGCGTCAACCTGATGGATGAACAGTATCGGCGGCCCGAGCCCCTGGACGTCATTTTCTGCCGCAACGTCATTATCTACTTTGAGCGCGTGAACCAGGAGCGGCTGCTGGGACGGCTGTGCAACTCCCTGAGGCCGGGCGGGTACCTTTTCCTGGGGCACTCGGAGACGGTGCATGGCTTCGATCTTCCGCTCCAGCGGGTCACGTCCACGGTGTACAGAAAGACCGCATGAGCCCGAACGAGAACAACCTGCCCGTCATCTATCTGAAGTCGGGAGAACTGCATTTCTCGGACAAGCCGTCGAGCGTTATGACCGTGCTCGGCTCCTGCCTGTCGGTGACCATGTTCCACCGAAAAACGCGCGTGGGCGCCATCTGCCACGGTCTGCTGCCGAAGTGCCGCGAACGCGCTGTCTGCAGCCGGCACTGTGCGGAGCGGGCGAAATATGTGGAATGCGCCATCGAGATGATGGCGAAGCTCTTTGACGAGCACGGAATGAAACACAGCGAGATCGAGGTAAAGGTCTTCGGCGGCGCCGACATGTTCAGCGTGCGGCTCGGAGGGAGGAACAGCATTTCCGTGGGCAGGCAGAACATCGAGATCGCGCAGCAGACGCTTGAGAAGGCGGGCATACGGGTGATCGCCATGGATGTGGGCGGCACGACGGGACGCAAACTGTTCTTCAATACCGCGACGGGAGAAGTTTTGATGAAACGGCTGCAGGCGGGCATTGTTCTCGCCGACAGCGGAACGGACGCGAAATGACCGGGAAGATACGCGTGCTCATTGTTGATGATTCGGCGTTCATCCGCCAGCTCCTGAGCGGGGTCCTGTCGACCGACCACGGGATCGAGGTGATGGCCGTGGCAGCGGACCCCTTTTTTGCCGCGGAGAAGATCCTGCATGAGGTCCCGGATGTGATCCTGCTCGACGTCGAGATGCCGCGCATGGACGGCCTGACGTTTCTGCACAAGGTCATGAGCCAGCATCCCATTCCCGTGGTGATCTGCTCCTCGCTGGCCGAGGAGGGGTCCGAGACGGTGCTGCGGGCGCTGGAGTACGGCGCGGTCGAGATCATCCAGAAACCCCGGATCGGGACAAAACAGTTCCTCGAAGAATCGCGGATACGGATCTGCGACGCGGTCAAGGCCGCCGCCCAGGCGCGGGTGAAACGCATTGCCACGGGCGTCACCATGGTCACGCCGAATCTGACGGCGGACGCCGTCATGCCGAAAGCGACACGGCAGTCCGAGGCAATGCTCCGGACCACGGAGAAGGTGGTTATGGTCGGCGCATCAACCGGCGGGACCGAGGCCCTCAGGGTGTTCCTGGAGGCCATGCCGCCCGACGCCCCCGGCATCGTGATCGTGCAGCATATGCCCGAGAACTTTACGCGGGCCTTTGCCACGCGGCTCGACGGGATTTGCCGGATCACGGTCAAAGAGGCCGAGGACAACGACACCGTCATCCGGGGCCGGGCGCTCATCGCGCGGGGCAACCGCCACCTGCTGCTCAAACGAAGCGGGGCCCGGTATTATGTGGAAATGAAGGACGGCCCTCTCGTGAGCCGCCAGCGGCCGTCGGTCGATGTGCTGTTCCGCTCCGCGGCCCGCTATGCGGGCAAGAACGCCATCGCCGTGATCATGACCGGCATGGGAGATGACGGGGCAAAGGGCATGCTCGAGATGAAGGAGGCCGGGGCCTATACCATCGCCCAGGACGAGGATTCCTGCGTGGTCTTCGGCATGCCGAAGAAGGCCATCGAGCTTGATGCCGTGGACCGCATACTGCCGCTCGATGCTATTGCCGGAGGGGTGTTGCGGGAAGCCGGCCAGTGGTGAGACCGTGGACTGCGCTGCCGGCAGAGGTTACAATACCAGGGATCAGAAGTGGAATGCGGCGCCGAACTGCATGCTGAAGTAATTGTCCGTGATGATATGGATCCTGCCGAGTGCGAAAATACTGACGTCCGGCAACACGGAGAATTCGATGCCGCCGCCCGGTGAGATCCCGAGATTCACTTCGTTCTCAGTATGCTTGTTCACTCCTTCATAAGACTCGAAGGAATCGAAGCTGGTCTCAATACCGGCCTGAGCAAAGGCCGCGAGCCGGTCATTGATCGGAAAGTAATAGCGTGCGCTGATGGTGAGCGGTATACGCGTATAGGAAAGATCGTAACCCATGAAATCAGTGCTGAAATCATAATAGGACAGGTCGATGCGCGCCTGAAGGTTTATGTCGATGGTGTTCAGCATATAGCCTGCGCCGAAGTTGACGCCACCGCCGTTGTCCAAAGGTCCCGACCCGATCCCCACGCCAAAGGAGCCGTCCACCTCGACTATCCCCTTGTCCGACACTGTCGCAGACTCTGCAAAAGCCGCATTTCCGCCCGCCAGGAAGAATATTGCCAATAATATCGCCGCCAGGTTATGCATGATCCCTCCCTCTTCTTTTGACAGGAGCGTTGTTTTCCCGTATAATAAACGTGTTATTATTGCGTTGGGAAGATCGTATACAACAACTATACCATACTTGGCAACAAGCATGGTTCTCCTACGGGAGATCATTTCAGGAGGAATCGATGAAACTGGTACCTTTACACGACTGGGCAGTGATCAAACCAGCTCCGGCTGAGGAAGTGAGCGCGGGAGGTCTGTATCTTCCCGATACTGCCAGGGAAAAGCAGGCACAGGGCGTGGTTGAAGCGATCGGGCCGGGAGCGCTTGAAGAAGAACCCTATGACAAGAAGAAAAAGAAAGACCCCAAGGACCGGAAGTTCATAAAAACAACGGTCAAACCCGGAGACTATGTGCTCTACGAGCAGTATGCCGGCCAGACCTATAAGATCGGCGATGAGGACCGCGTCCTGGTCCGCGAACGGAACATCCTCGGCATGCTGCCCGGCGGCGCGCCAAAGGCGAATCCCGCGCCGAAGCCGCTCCAGCTGCCGTCTGCGACATCGGCTTCCGGCAGCACCGGCATTGTGGCTGCGGGTACCCGGGCGATCACCACGCCGGGGAAAAAAGATATTGCAACGCTTGCATCGCTAACTCCCAAAAAGCCTGCTCAGCCGAAAAAGAAGGCAGCGAAGAAGGCTGTTAAAAAAGCTGCAAAGAAAAAAGCGGCCGCATCGGCAAAGAAGGCAGCAAAAAAGGCTGTGCCTGCTAAAAAGAAAGCAGTGAAAAAAGCAGTGAAGAAGGCAGCTAAAAAAGCAGTGAAGAAAGCTGCGAAGAAAGCCAAACCAGCAAAGAAGAAATAAAAAAACCACCCCTCACCCTACCCTCTCCCCCCGGGGAGAGGATAAAGATTTGTCATGAGAGCGGTCAACGATGGAAGACGAATCAGTACAACGGGAAAAAAAGATCTTCGCTATCCTTGAGCAGGAGGAGGAGGACGGCGCCCATCTTGCCGCAGCGGCGCGCAAGATGATGTACTTCCTCCTTCTGGAGAAGAAGGGCTATAGCGCGGAAGAGGTTGAGCGGAACGTTTTTTTTACGTTGACTCTCGGGACAGAGACTGCGAAATCTTCCGTTGATTTTCTCGTGACCCTGGACGGGAAAAAGGCCATGGTCATCAAATGCTCCGCAGGTTCGCTCGATTCTCGTGAGCGACAGGCGGTGGCTGCGGCCCGGCTGCTCGCCGTGCCGCCCGTGCCGTTCGCGGTGGTTTCTGATCCGGAGCGCGCTGAATTTCTGGATACCGCCACCGGCAAAGTCATCGGAGAAGGATTTGGCGCGGTCCCGGTCAGGGAAGAGCTGCTGAAGATGCTTGCGGGTCTTGACCAAAAACCCCTTGCACCAGAGCGGATAGAGAAAGAAAAGCGCATCCTGCTCGCTTTTGACGCCATTCGCTGCAGTGTTCCCCAGGGCGCTGACGGCCGCGCCATCCAGATCGGCGAGGCTTGTGAAAAGAAAAAGACGTGAGCTTCTATTGTTATACATCTTGAATTCCCTTCCTGCCCGTGTCTGCAACATTCTGAAGATACCCTTAAATTACCCCGAGTAAAAGGGGCTATTGCACTGTAATTTACACATTGTATTTTGCAACTAATGGGAATATGCTCCCATGACCATAACCAAGAACATTGTTTTCGTTCAGACGCCAGATCCTTACGTTTTTCGCCCAGCGCGACTTCACGTCATTGGGGGCTGATTGAAGCAGCAGATTTCCATAGCAAAGATCAGCAGGCCGAGTCTTCCCGGCGTGCTTGCGCGCACACGGCTGTTCCGCATTATTGATAAGGGTCGAAGGCATCCGGTTGTCTGGATCTCGGGACCCGCGGGATCGGGGAAAACGACGCTCGTCGGAAATTACCTCGATGTCCACAAGCTCCCCTGCCTCTGGTATCAGGTGGACGCGGGTGATGCGGACATCGCTTCGTTCTTCTATTATTTGGGACAAGCAGCACAAAAGGCAGCGCCCCGCTATCGTAAGCCACTTCCGCTCCTGACCCCGGAATATCTGCCCGGGATCACTACTTTTACCCAAAGGTTTTTCGAAAATCTTTACGCCAGGTTCAAGCCGCCCTTCGCCATTGTGTTCGATAACTATCAGGAGGCATCGGAACAATCACCTCTTCACAATCTGGTAAATATCGGGCTATCGCTTATTCCCGAGGGGATACGGATATTCGTGGTGAGCAGGAACCAGCCGCCTCCGCCACTCATGCGCCTGCGCGCAAACAATGCCATGAATGCGGTCGGATGGGATGAGCTCCGGTTTACGCAGGAGGAATCGAAGCAGTTCGTCCAACGGAAAGAGAAGAAAAAACTGACTGAAGTTGCCCTCGAGCAGCTTCATAAAAGATCAGAGGGGTGGGCCGCCGGCCTGGTACTCCTTCTGGAAGATGCGGGGACGAAGACACAGGGGCTCCCTGCTACCGCAAAACCCGCGCAGGGGGAAGTTTTCAATTATTTTGCGGGAGAAGTATTCGGCAAATTAGACAGTGAGACCAGGGAGTTTCTTCTCATGACCTCGTTCCTTCCCACGATGACCGTCCGGATGGCGGACAATATGACTGATCAGGGCAACGCCGGTCGCATTCTCGCGGGTCTAAACCGCCATCACTTTTTTACGGAAAAACACCAAACGGCGGAGCCGAGTTACCAGTATCATGCGCTGTTTCGGGATTTTCTCCTGACAAAGATGAAGGAGTCGCTCAATCCCGAGGGCCTGTGTCGCGTACAAAACCGCGCAGCCGGGATTTTGGAGGAAGCAGGCCAGGTGGAGGATTCCGCATCGATCTACCAAGAAGCGCAAAACTGGGAGAAATATATCCCGCTCATCCTCAGTCAAGCTCAAGCCCTGGTCATGCAGGGAAGAAGTGCAACGCTTTCCGAATGGATTGCCGCGGTCCCGAAGGAAATACGGGAGACTGTTCCCTGGTTCCAGTACTGGACCGGCGCCTGCAAAATGCCCTTTAATCCTGTTGAGAGTCAGCGCTATTTCGAACATGCCTTCGAAATGTTCAAGAAATCAGACGATTTGCCTGGCCAGTTCCTGGCATGGTCGGGGATCGCTGATTCGATCTACTTGGCAGGGTTCGACTATGCCTTGTTGGATCCGTGGTTCGATGCTCTCGATAAGCTTCTTCTAGCCCATCCGGATTTTCCGTCCCCGGAGATCGAAGTCCTTGTCTCGAACAGCGTGTTCGGCGCATTGCTTTACCGGCGGCCGGAACAAGCCAGGCTTGTTTTTTGGGAAAAACGGATGGATAAGCTTATTCCAACGATCGTAGACGATCGCCTTCGTATCACCGCTGGGTCCTTTCTGCTTAATTATTATATATGGATTGGCGACGCTAAAAAGGCGTCAAAGCTCCTGGATATGCTCCAATCAAAGACCCGTGCGCATGAAGTAACTCCCCTGGCGCTCATTTTATTAAACATTATTGAAGCGATTTATTACTGGCAGGAGACTGTCGATTTTGAGAGCTGTCATGAATCCGTGGCCAAAGGTCTCAAAACAGCGAAAACCACAGGCATACACCTCCTTGACAATCTCCTGATTTCCAATAGCGTATATAGCGCCTTGAGCAGCGGGGACGTGGCTACAGGCGCCGTTTTTCTCGGACAAATGAAATCCATGCTGGGCCAGGCCCGCAGATTCGATGCTGCACATTATCACTATCTCGCGGCATGGGAGGCCGCTCTCCGCGACGATCTCGCCGGCGCCTTCGAACTTACGCAAACATCATTGTCACTTGCGGAGAGTGTCGGCATGCCGTTTCCGCGGGCATTGGCCCACATTGCAATGGCCCAGGTTCTTACAGCGCAGAAAAAATATCTTGAGGCCTCGCGGCATATTGGCATGGCGAGGCGCATCAATCAGGACATGAAAAGCACGCTTCTCGAAATAATGTGTCTCCTGCCGGAAGCATTGCTGGCGTTGGAGCAGAATGATGAGATGAAGTGCCGCTCCTTGCTGCAGGCTGCGTTTGCCTTATGGAAAAAACACGTTTTTTTGAATTTCTCCTGGTGGCTGCCGCGTGAAATGGCGCGCCACTGCGCCAAGGCCCTCGAGGCCGGGATCGAAGTGGAATTTGTACAGGGTATTATCCGGAAACGGCATCTGCAGCCCGATGCTTCACTAAGCGTGGGAGAAAACTGGCCATGGCCTTTAAAGATTTACACCCTCGGTGGATTCAAGCTGATTGTAAACGACAAGCCTGCAAGGTTTTCCGGCAAGGTGCAGAAGAAACCGCTTGAGATGCTGAAAGCGCTCATCGCACTGGGTGGGAGCGCGAATGAAGAACAAGTCATTGACGCCCTTTGGCCGGACGCGGCCGGCGACGCGGGCAGGCAGTCATTCAAAACAAACCTTCATCGTCTTCGCCATCTTATCGGCAACGAGAATGCGCTCGCTTACCAGGAGGGCCGGCTGAGCCTTGACCCGCGGCATTGCTGGGTGGATGTATGGGCTTTTGAAAAGGCAGGGCTGAGCGCGGGGGGCAATCAACAATCCGAAATGCCGCGCCTGGAAAAAGCCGCGGAGATGTATAAGGGGCATTTCCTGGCGGATGACGCGGAAAAACCGTGGACCGTGTCCATGCGGGAACGCCTTAAGGTCAAATTCGTGAAAACCATAAGGGCCTTGGGAGAGCAGTGGGAGCGGGAAAACGAATACGGGAAAGCGGCCGCTCTCTACGAACGTGCGCTTGAGTTGGACGACCTTGCCGAGGAGCTTTACCAGGGACTCATAAGCTGTCATTGGGCGCTCGGACGCAGGGCGCACGCAAGCAGGGTGTTCGAACGGTGCAGAAGTAATCTTGCAGCCGCTTTCGGCGTGGGGCCGTCGGAAGAGACCGAAGCTCTGTTCCGGAAGATCAGGGAGTATTGATGAAGACGATACGGCGCACGATGATGAGACGTCTTTTTCAGGGACCGGCGCGCGGATAATGCCGCATTGAGCGTAACATACTAAAACATCATTCATTACCTTGGAATCGATCTCAGACACAAAGCCTGCCACACGGAAAATGTAAATTCCCCTTACCTGAGTTTTTATTCTTTTTCTCGTCGTCCCGGGCAACTTCCGTCTCAAAAAATCTATCCTTCTTGCAGGTAAATCCGCCTCCTTTCCTCTAAAAAGAACCAATGTTTCAAAAACATTGCCTTCGAAAAGCATGACCGGCTAAAGCTACAATTATATGCAATATGTACCCAATCTGTAACCGGATGTCTGTTATCTTCCTCCGCACGGACCATTCCCTTCTCCGAGGTGAACCAAATGGACAACTACATCGTCCGCATCTATCGACAGGAAAAAGACAACCCCCGGAAGCTCGTTGGGCTGGTGGAAGAAGTCGGCGTTGACAGCAGGCTCGGGTTCACGAACCTCGATGAACTGTGGGAGATTCTGAACCGCGCGAAAAATAGTCCGCCTGAAAAGGGCGCCCAAGGCGCCGTAAAAAACGGATCGACGCGTATTGCGTCAGTAAAGGGGAAGTAAGCGTTGTATCGTAGTTCACTGCTAACGAAAGGTGAGGTGGAATATGAACGAGGGAATGAAACGCAGGGATTTTCTGAAGTACTCCGTTGCAACAGGTGTTCTAATGGCGGCAGGCGAGCGACTGCAGAGCATCGCGACAGCCGGGGAAGCGGCAAAGATAACAGAGGTGGACAAACTGACGATCTGGATCCTGGCGGACAATTACTACGATACGAATGAACCGGACACCAAAATCACAAAGCGCTACCGCTCGGTGGCCGGGAAATCAATTCACGCGCAACACGGTCTCTCTTATTATATCGAGACTGTCACTGCCGGGAAGACAAGTTCCTGCATGTTCGATTTCGGACTTGACCCTGCGGACGTGATGGGCAATATCGCTTTACTGGGGCTTGATATTGGAAAGACAAACGCCTTCAGCCTGAGCCACGGCCATTACGATCACTATACGGGCGCAATCAGTATCATCAAGCAGAACCAGGCGCGCATCGCGGCAGGGACGCCCTTTTATGTGGGCGAGGAGGCCTTTAACCGGAGATACACACTGCGCCCCGGAGCAACCGAGCCTACAGACCTTGGACAGCTGAGTAAAGAAGATATCGAAGCCCTTGGAGTAAAGGTAATCGAGGTAAAAACCACCGTGGAGATCATTCCCGGCGCGTACTCTACAGGAAAGATAGAGAGGGTCACGAGCTATGAGAAAGTGCCTGCGTCTCAGCAGATAAAGCGCGGCGAGAAGATCGAGTCCGACACCTTTCAGGGTGAGCAGGCTCTCTTCTTTAATGTAAAAGGAAAAGGCCTGGTGGTCCTTTCCGGTTGTGCGCATTGTGGGATCGTCAACACCGTCAAGCATGCGCAGAAGGTCTCCGGAACGGAGAAGGTGCATGCGATCATGGGAGGTTTCCATCTTATTGTTGCGAAGCCTGAGCTTATTCAGAGCACGGTTGCCGATATCAAAGCGATGAAGCCCGACCATATCGTGGGTACCCATTGCACCGGGTTCAGGGCGATGGTGGCTTTGAGCAAGGAAATGCCCGAGGCATTCACCATTAATACCGCCGGAACGAAGTACACCTTTGGCGCGTAGAGATGCATTTGTCATGAAGGGAGGCTTGCGAAAACTGAAATTCGAGAAAAGCTTTTCCGTTATTTCCGCATGTGCGGGGCAGTAATTTATCAACCAGTAACGATCGAAAGGAGAATAGTATGAAAAAGTCAGTATACGTATCGCTGGGTGTTCTGGTAGTTTCTCTGGGATTAGCATTGGGTGCAGGGACGGTAATGGCGCAAGACGTAGCGAAATTGTCGCCGAACGATGTTAAGGTGTTAATTGAGAATGATCAGGTACGCGTGCTTGAAATTCTGCACAAACCCGGCGCGAAAGAGCCGATGCATTCGCATCCGGCTGCTGTCTCAGTTTCCTTGACTGCCTTCAAGCTGAAGGCCACCAAACCTGATGGCAAAACCTCTGAGCGGGAAGCCAAGGTTGGAGAGGTCCGATGGACTGAGCCGGCTACGCACTCAGTGGAAAACGTAGGAACCACTGACCAACATATGATTATGATCGAATTGAAAAAGTAATGACAGGCAGGGGCGGCGTCTTTTCGCAGAGAGACGCCGCCCATCAATTTGTAGCTGCGAATTCTCCGTTTTATGAAATATCTCGTGAGAAATCGAACTGGTCCTCGATAAGGAAAACAAATTGACCGGGAAGATGGAAAGCGATTATGAAACGGATTAAGCGGCTGATCGCGAGCACTGCTGCTTTCCCACGGTGCTTCCTGATCCTTCAGCCGAGCGGACATCCTGCCGGATCAAATTGATATCCCTAAATTCTCATCAAGGACCTTGCCTTTTGCAGTTTTTTACTGTAACTTCGTGGCGGTCACAGGACTCAATTATTATGACAAGCCTTGCTCGAAAAATTCAAATCCGGGATCTTACCATCGATCCGCCCCTGCTCCTTGCGCCCATGGCGGGCCTTACGCACAGCGCACTCCGGCAGATCTGCTCCGGCTTCGGCGGGGTCGGCCTGTTGTCAACGGAAATGCTCGCGGCAAAAAGACTGCCCACCGAAAGTCCCCGCTTCTCTCCGTACATTATCAGGACAACGCTGGAAAAACCGCTTTCCTATCAGCTGCTGATCTCCACGGACCAGGAGATCGGTCCGGCCATTGATGTTCTGCATAAACTGAAGGCGGATGCGATCGATCTGAATATGGGCTGCCCTGCCCCCGCTGTCGGTAAGATGGGAGCGGGCATCAGGCTGATGGAGCAGCCCGAGGATGTGCGCCGTATGGTGGCCGAGGCCCGGAAGCGCACCGAACTCCCGCTTACGGCAAAGATCCGGCTCGGCATCGAGCTGGACGAGCAGAAATTACTGGACTTCTGCGGCATGCTCGAAGACGAAGGCATTGATATGCTCTCGGTCCATGCCCGGCTCAAAAAAGAGTCCTTTGCCAGAGCGCCGCGCTGGGACTGGATCGCCAGGGTAAAGGACCGTCTCAAGATCCCGGTCATTGCCAATGGCGGGATCTTCACGGTCCAGGATGCGGAACAGTGCCTTCGCATGTCCGGCGCCGACGGTCTGATGATCGGCCGCGGAGCAGTGATAAGGCCCTGGCTTTTTGCCGAGATCGCCCGGGACGTGTACGGCTGCGCCATCGATCATCCACCGGTATCGCTGCCGAATGTCTATGGCAGCTTTATCGACCACCTCAACGAGCTGTACCGGCCTGAATACCGGCTCGGCAGGCTTAAGGAGTTCACCCATTATTTCGCCCGAAACTATAAGTTCGGCCACCTCCTGGCATCGCGGGTCCAGTCCAGCGTGAGTATGGATGAAGCAGGGGAAAGGGCCAATATCTTTTTTGAGACGGGCACCTAATGTTTTTCTATTTCGGATTGCGGATTGCGGATTGCGGAATCGGTGGTTCAAATTCGGAAGGTGAAATTCGGACTGCGGGTCAACCGCTGTCAACATCCAAATCCTTACCAAAATCTTGTCAAAAAATCTCCTCTCCTGCGTGTGCTATACTTCCGACAAGGCCGTGCGATAAAAAATATGAAAGAATCCCATCTGGAGATAAACCGTGAGCATGCGCGATTATTTTAAACCAGTACCGACGATGAATGCTGCGCAGCTCAGGGAACGTCTGGGCCGCATGGACCCGTCTGAATATTACCTGATCGACGTGCGGCAGCCCGGGGAATATGAGCGGGCCCATCTGCCCGGAGCGCGGCTTATGCCCATCGCCGAGCTCCCTTCCCTCGCGCGTCAGCTCGATCCGAACAAGCCTACCTTTGCCTATTGATCCTCCGGTGTCCGCAGCCGTGCTGCTGCTTCGATGCTCTCCACTGCCGGATTCAAGGATGTGTACAGTATGGAGGGCGGGATGCGTGCCTGGGACGGTTTTTCCGCGACGGGAGGGCCCGATGCGGGGATGGCCCGCTTTCCGGAAGGCGCGCCTATGGAGGAGCTCATTAGCCTGGCCTGGTCGTTGGAGGAGGGGAGCCGGAGGTTTTACACAGAGCTGCAGGCGCTGCTGACCGACCGGGATGCAGTCGAACTCTTCCAGGACCTTGTGGTTGCGGAAGAGCTTCACCAGACAATGCTTGCTGAACTGCACCGCAAGTTGACCAATAGGCCAGCGGGCGCTTCATTGGCTGGTTCCGGAGCATCCGAGGATGTTATGGAAGGAGGCGTCAGCATTTCCGATTCACTGGACTGGGTCAGAGGCAAAAAGTTGACCGATGTGCTGGAACTTGCGATCAGCCTCGAAACAAACTCCTATGACCTCTATATCAAGATGGGGCGGAGAGGCCCTGATGCAAAAGCCAGAGAGCTCTTCTCCCTGCTCGCGGCAGCTGAAAAAGAACATCTGGAGCATCTTGCAGGCTTGCTCGATAGAAAATTATGAACATATACGAAATTTCAGGCATATCAGGACATTGTGGTCCGCAAAAAATATGCTATCATAAAAAGTATCGACGACCAGAAGGGAGGAAAGGTAATAATGACAGCGGTCAATGCGAGTTATGCGAGCGGGGAAAGGTCTGCCGGTTCGGCCCTGCCCTGCACAAGAAAAAGAACATCGCGCAAACCGATTAAGCAGGTGCGGGTGTGTCCCTATACGCTCGAACGTAGTGATGATTGCTCCGAGAGAAAATCGCTTAAACAAGTATGTTCATTCACCCTTGAGGCATGCTGCAGTTGACGCGGTATTTCCTCTCAGTTTCCCCCTCTCTTACCTTCTCCCGCACTTGATTGCCCTGTAGTGAGTTGTGTGACAATATTCTGCAACTTTTCGCATATGCCCTGAAAATACCCCATTTTTTTCGCCGAATTTTCTTGCAGCTATTCACAGAGTCATATAAAATACATACTACTAAAGAATGATAAGGAGGATTTTGATGAAGAACGTTCTCGTATGGTGTATCTGCTGTGCAACCGCGCTTGTTCTGGGAACATCTGATGCCCATGCAGCAGGATTCGGTATTTACGGCTCCGCGGGCGGCGACGGGTCTGCGACGTGGTCGTATGATGACTATTACAGCTCCAGCTCTAGCTCTAAAGTAAAGACCGCGCATCAGGGTGCGGGGTTTGTGTTTGACACTGCCGTGGCGCGGGACAGCTTTTTCAACTATCAGCTGAATCTGGGATATGATGAGTTCACCAATAAATTTGCAAGTTCCGGCGGTGAGGTGAAGCTTGGCGGCCTGATGATCAGTAATTCCTTCGGGTTCGGTATTGTGCGGACCGATGGCTTTCGTCTATGGATGGGACCGGAGATCCGCCTTGCCTGGCCGAGAGGCAGCGAGCAGGGCGTTGACTATGATTTTTTCGGCGGAGGCGTGGGGCCCGTGCTGGGTATGAACTTCAATTTACCCGGTACGGTCACTTTCGTTGTAAAAGCAGGGTATCAGTTTATGACTTATGAAGGAGAATCAGAAGATTCCACCACCGGCTCCACGTCCTGGGACCTCGACATCAAGGAACGGCTGATCTATGTGAATTTCGGCATCCTGTTCCGGTCGCCCGGAGACATTTTTTGATCTGTCTCCGGCGCTGTGATCGTCCAATTCGGCATACGAGGACTGACGTATGAGATATCTGTTGCTCCGCATGATCATGATCGGATATGTGCTGGTCCTCACCGGGTGCGCCGTGGCAACGGTCGGCATGAACCAACAGGACCTGCTTTCGGCGGAGGGAACGCCTGGCGATAAATGGGTGGGGGCCGGCGGCATCGAATGCTGGAGGTACGGCGCGCGGCATGTTATCCTGCAGAACGACCGCGTCATAAAAATCGTCATGCGCGAGCGCAGGTTCAACAGCGTCGCGCTCGTCATCGGGTTGCCCGAAGAGGCGGTAATATCTCTGGAGGGGCCGCCTTTGAGCGTGTCGGCAAAAAAAGATGTCAAATATCTTGTTTACCTGAACAGAACGAGGAAATTCAGATCGAAAAAATTCTACATACGCATCGTAAACGGGGCCGTCGAATCGTATGGCGACGAGGATGTTATTGATCCGCCCAAACCCGACTAGAATAACCAGAACGATCACGCTCTTCATTTCACAGGGCGCTTTCTCGGGCCGGTTCCCCATTGCTCCGGGTACGGCCGGGACGCTTGTCGGAGTGCTCCTCTTCTGGTGCATGAAAGGCCTCTCTCCTGTATGGTATGGATTCCTGCTGTTGCTGATCATCCTGATCGGGACCTGGGCCGCGGGACGTACCGAGGTTTTGCTCGGCCGCAAGGACAACCCTTCGATCGTGATCGATGAGATCGCCGGGTACCTTGTCGCCATGTTCCTGGTCCCTGCCGGATGGTGGTTTGTTGCAGCAGGTTTCCTCCTGTTCAGGGTCTTCGACATCCTGAAACCCTATCCCTTGAAGAGGTTCGAGAAGGTTCCCGGCGGACTCGGCGTGATGCTCGATGACATCGGAGCGGGGACCTATACGAATCTCGTGCTTCAGGCTGCGGTGTTTTTTCCTCCCGATGAACCAGATAACCGAAGATACCTTCGAACAAACCCTCAAGTCCTTTATTCGCTCGGAACAGATCGATCTCAGCAAAGTTTCCTTTATCGATCCCTACGGCATGCTGGCGCTCCTCGAAATCGGCGAGCTTTGCCTGCTTGAGGATGTGAGGAAAAGCATCATCCTCCCGCAATCTCCCGAGGTTTGCGCCTACCTCGACCGGATGGACTTCTTTACGTTTGCGAAACGTTATTTCACCCTCGACTATTCTTCACCCGACCTTCCCGAAAAATATCGACCGAAGCCCCGATTCCGACGTGCTGCTCGAAATCACGCCGATCGAGAGGTCCAACGACATCCATTACATCGTCGGAAAGGTGAGAGACCGCGCCCAGGCCATACTCGCAACCCATCTTCGATTACGACGACCGGGCCATCAACGGTTTTATCGTGGCGTTGTCCGAGGTCTGTCAGAACATCATCGAGCACAGCGAAACCACGGGCTATGTAGGGATACAGAAATACCGCTATCAGAGCATGAATAAGAATGTTGTGAAGATCGCGGTCATGGACGTGGGGTAGGATTTCGCAAATCCTTTCGCATCGGTTCAAGCTTACGGGAGACCTTGACGCCATCGATCATGCGCTCCTGCACGGCGCTTCGCGCTATGAAGACGAGGGCAGGGGCCATGGACTCGCCGCGGTCAGGCGTTTTGTCGAGCAATGGCAGGGCAAGCTTTCCATCCGCTCGGGTACGGCCCGGCTCTCGATCATCCCGCCCTGGGCCAGGGGCACGGCACAGGAACGAAATCTCATCTCGTTCCCCGGAAGCCAGATCAATATCATGCTGCCGGAAGTGTAATTTTCGTCACCTCTCCCTTCTATAAAATTTCCGCTTGACAAAAGTCCTTAAATATGGTTCAATTGAATCAATTGAACTGTGCTGTTTCAGAAAGTCTGGATTTTTGGTATTCCAATTTGGAATGTCAAAAGGGCAAAATCACATAACATTTGAGGTCACAAATTGTGACCTCAAAAATCGGCAGGGGCGGACGGAGTTTCGTAGGTCGGGTAGAGCGAAGCGAAACCCGACACAATGCCAATGATTGACCAGCATTCGAGACATCATGCAATACAGAAGATCAACGGCGAAAGGGGCAACGTTCTTTTTTACGATTGTGACGTACGAACGACGTGCCATCCTTTGTCATGAATCAAATGTTTCACTGCTGAGAGAGGCTTTCCAATCCATCATGGAGCGACATCCCTTTACCGTAGAAGCTTTTGTATTGTTGCCCGACCATCTGCATTGTATCTGGACCTTGCCGGAAAATGACAGCAACTTTTCCATGCGCTGGCGTCAGATCAAGAGTCATTTCAGCAGACAATGCCGGGAGGAGTTCAAGGGGCGGCAAACGGCAGCCCATCTCGATAAAGGTGAACAAGCAATCTGGCAAAGACGTTATTGGGAGCATCAGTGATGTCGTACAACTAATCGAAAATGCTTTTAAGAGTCTATTTGAAGAGAAACATCTTTATCAAAGCATATCAATTGATGAAAAAGAAATTAATAGAATTGCAGATGCCGCTGGTCGAGGACCAGCTATTGCCATCAAATCTTCTATTGAAAAGATGTGGGTTCCTGAAGATACCCCCCAAGGTCCAAAATCGCAATTAGCTGGTCATATTTTTTTCAAAACCCCACATGTAAAATCATTTTGTACTACCTGCGATAGGGTGGAGGCATATAGCCACGTTAGCACCTCAGATGTGACTGGCATCTATTCAGAGAATCAAAATGTTCAAGTTTTTGCTGTCAGCTATCTTTGTCAGTCGTGCAGAGATTTGCCTGAAGTATTTATCGTGAGACGAGAAAGACTTAAACTTGTTTTATGTGGTCGCGCACCAATCGAAAATGTATATGTGCCGAATGATATTCCCAAGTCTGTTCGACGCTTCTACTCAGGAGCAATTGTCGCTCACCAGTCTGGTCAGACACTCGCAGGAAATTTTCTTCTTCGTTGCCTAATAGAACACTGGTCCAGGGAAGCCACAAAAGAAAAGGACATGCCAGCTGATCAAACAATTGACTCATATATGAAGAGTTTACCAGGTGATTTTAACGCCAGATTTCCATCCGTGAGGGAGTCCTATGGAAAGCTTAGTGCTGATATTCATCGTGCTAACTGGTTCCCCCGCGCTATTTAATGAGACCGCAGAAAGAATAAAAGAACATTTTGAAGCTCGTCGATTGTTTAAACTCATAAATCAGGCAGAAAATAATTAGCAACTCCGAGCTTGAATGGCCGGCTTCTCCTCACTTGGCAATTATGCGGGATCGCCGAAGTTTAATCGCGTTAATCGAAGCCTAGCACGTCGGGCTTGGAGAAGGGTTTTTTTTACAGACTCGTTATATTCTTACTCTGGAGGTCGATGTGATGAATAAGATAGTTATCGTTTTCGCTCTTGTCTTTTCCACCTCGCTCGGCAATGCGCAGGATCATAACCTCATTAAACTACAATGTGAGGGCACGTACAGCGATTTTTCCACTCCCGGTGCGCGTGATCTTCCAGTTAAAGGCATATATGTTGAAATAACAGGTGATCGCGTGAGCGTGCATGGATCCCCGGGCTTTGATTCCGTTTACTCTGTGACGAACCGATCCGAGAACGGACTCGGCATACAGCTTGATTCCAATACGTCATACGGCGGTTTCCTCAATCGTTTTAGCGGAGAGTTAAGCATAGCGGAGACGAGCAAAGTCAGAATAGATGGAAATTATAAAATAAAACAAATGTTAAATGCGGTTTGCAACAAAGCACGTGCTCTTTTTTAGTCGGCAGGTCGGATAAAACGAAGTGAAACTGTAAGATGATTATAGCCATTCGGCTCAAGAGGGTCGAGCTCGTAGGTTGGGCTGAACGGTTTCTGTAAAGCCCAACAGGTTCAGATTGAAAAGATGTTGGGCAAGGTAATGCTCTTGCCCAACCTACGAACTTTTCGGCCGCAAATTTAGGAAGAAACATCAAGGCTTGGGTGATTTTAATGGAGACCCGATTATGAAGAGTTCGATCAATGGCATATTGCCAGCATTAAGAATGGGGCCACCTGAGTCATCTAGAGGATATATATCAGCAGCACGGGATTTTTTTGCTGGTGCTGATGCCTTATCTAAAACAGGTGGAAAAGTCGAGGTGGCTGGTGCTTTTTTACTCGCGCAAGCTCTTGAATGTGCCTTAAAAGCATACTTGGTTACGCAGGGGATTACAGCAGAAGTCCTCAGCAAACGACCGTATCATCACAATTTAGTCAAACTATGGGAAGAGGCTGCGGACAAAGGGTTAACAATATTGGCACAGCCGCCGCAATGGTGTCAGCGACTAAATGAAACTCATAGCAAACCTTATATTCTCCGCTATCGCGGTGGTGTCCATGGGTTCGCTATTCCAAACGTTCTTAAGGCTGTAAATGAGGCGAAAGAAGTTATGATTCTAATAGAGCCGATTGTGAAAAGATATCGGCCCCAAAACTAGAAGAGTGCGAAGCAAAGCAAGTTAAATAGGAAGTTTGTATGGTCGGGTAGAGTAGGGAGCCCGGTAGGTCGGGTAGAACGATTTTTGTGAAACCCGACGCCTGTATGCCGGAATGTTCGCAGAAGTAACGAATGCATTGGAAAATGTCGGGTTTCACGTTGCTCTACCCGACCTACCTGCTGACATCATTTTGGATTTAATAATAGCATGGGAGGTGTTCATTAAATATCATACGCAAATTGACTTCGCTACTTTTAATCGAAGAATTGATGCAGTCCGATTAAGACATCAAGGTGAAGGATGTACAGCATGCCCATCCCAGATGGCCTGACAAAAGATGCCAAGCGGCTTTCCGCCGAGAGAAAGAAGCTTGATATACTGTAGGGTACACGTTATAACCAATCGTTCGAGGGGTGCAATGATCAATAGAACCAAAATGGCGTACATTGGAGCAATTGGACTGACACTTTTGATGCTGCCTCTTGCCACTATGTTTACGATGGGTGGGCATTCACTGATGTTTGTCAGTATTTTTTCAGCACCTATTGGCTTGATAGCAGCACTATCTTATTCAGATGTTAAAAGACAATACAAAGCGAAGGCTATTGTTATCCGTTCGACGGCGGCACTCCTCGTATATGCATTTACGTTCTCACTTGTAGTTTTCGTTTCTAAGGCAAACATCTCTCCTTTTCTAATGAATCAGGGCTGGGTTTTAATTTTGCTGGCATCGCCATTTTTAGTAGCAATAGCAACTGAAAAAATAATGTACAAACCATCACAGCAAAACAACAACGCATAGCCTGCCGGTCCACAGCGTCGCGCTGAAAGGCGGCGAGTGACCGGCGTGTTGACTTGATCACTGAGGTGCTTGCCATGATAAAACGTTCACCAGAAGAACAACAGCCGGTTTTCGGCATTGGTTTCTACCGTAGGGAACAATGGCCGCGGTTGATCGAAACAGCAGGGGACCGAAAGGAACTTGAAGACACCTATGATGAATGGAAGTTGAACCTTATAAAGAGCATTAACAATTTGCGCGCACTCGGATCGACTCCGCTCAAAGTGGATATTGATTTGGATGAACTGCTTACCTGGTGTAAGGGGCGAGGTTTCAAAAATACCGGTGAAAATCGCGCTGAGTTCATCACTGACCTTCTCCGTCAGGGCCGGGGAAAGAAGATCGAGGATCGGGATTTGGAATGATCAAGTACGTAGCCCGGGCTGAACGTTCTTCGCAAAGCCCGACGTTTTATTTATCAAGGAGGGTGTATATCATGGCCATTACCGCAAAAATCGAAGGCACCAAGCTGATCATCACCGCTGACCTGGAAACGCCGACCCCGAGCGCGTCGGGTAAAACCCTGGTCGTCGCCAGCACGAGGGGGAACAAGGAAACCGATGTTGTCATAGACGGGAAACCGGTGATCATCGGACTCAATGCTTATATCAAGAAATAGGCGCCAAACCATTTGCATTGATGAAATAGATTGAGTGGCGAGGAACGGGATTGGGAATGATCAGGTACGACCTCTACAAATTGCTAAAAGAAGAACTCGGCAACGGTTCAAAGGACCTCGTGACCCGGCCTTCGGGCCAGGCGGTCCGGGTGCGGATCGAACGGGGCATCGAAAATGAAGCGGACGGCTCCGTGGTCGCCCTCGATTTCACGGAGATAGGAGTTATCGACTATTCCTGCGCCGATGAGATCGTGACGAAGCTTGTCTCGCGGCTGCTCTCAGGCGAGTACGGGGACAAGTATCTTCTCCTCATTGGATTGAATGAAAACCAGAAGGAAAATATCGAGGTTGCGCTCGAACGCAAGGACCTGGCACTCATGGCTGAAATGCGGGACAACCGCAGAGTGGTTTTGGGTAATCTCAACAATTATCTCAAGGACACGCTCGACTTTATCGTGACAAAAAAGAAGGCCACCTCCAAAGATCTCTCGGACGCCAGGAAACTTGAGGCGAATACGAGCGGCACCCGGTTGTTGAACCTCCATAAGAAACGGCTCGTGAAAAGGGTTGAAGAGGCGAAGGCGGACGGGAAAATCTGGGTCTATGAGCTTTTGTGAAAATCAATTTTCATTGACTGTGAATGCAATGCAATGCTACAATAACACCTTGTCAAATGCGTCTTTTAAGGGCGCCGACTAAGGATTCTGCGGAAAGATTGGCGAGGATATGCGCGCTGAGATCATAGCCACCGGCACTGAACTGCTCTCCGGAGGAGTGCTCGACACGAACTCCCTGTTCCTGTCCGAAGAACTGATGCTGTGCGGCATCGAAACAGCTTTCAAGACCGTTGTGGGCGATGACGAAAAGGACATGGAGGAAGCGTTCCGCCGTGCCCTGGAGCGGGTCGACGCGGTCATCATCACCGGCGGCATCGGACCCACCGAAGACGATATCACGCGCAAGGTGATCGCGAAGATCGTCAAGCGGCGGCTGGTGCTGAACGAGGAGGCGCTCAAGGCCATCCATGCGCGGCTTGCGGGCAGGGGCAAGGAACACGCTACGTCCAACGACCGTCAGGCGCTGCTCCCGGCAGGCGTGCGCATGCTTGCCAATCCCGTGGGCATCGCCCCCGGATTCTATCTCGATGAAGAAGAGCGTTTCCTGGCGGTGCTGCCCGGTGTTCCGAGCGAAATGGAGGCCATGTTCAGCGAAGGACTGCGGCCGGTGCTCGAAGAGCGCTTCGGCAACCGGTCGTTCATCAGGCGCAGGATCCTGCGCACCGCCGGCCTGTCCGAGTCCGCCGTGAACCAGGCGATCCAGGACATTTTAAAGCAGGAGCCGCGGATCGCGGGACTGACCGCGAAAGAGACCGGCGTGGACATCCGCATTGTGGTGCGGGAGGGCAGCGCTGAGCGGTCCCAGGCAATCATCCAGAAGATCGAAAAGACGGTGCGGGAACGGCTTGGCGACGCGGTGTACGGCGTAGACGGCCAGGAGATGGCGGAGGTGGTCGGGGCGCTGCTCAAGCAGCGGCGGCTCAGGCTTGCAGTGGCCGAATCGTGCACCGGCGGCATGATCGGCTCGCGCATCACGGAGATCGCCGGCAGCTCGGACTACTTTGACCGTGCGGCGGTTGTGTACAGCAATGATGCCAAGACCGCCATGCTCGGCGTGCCGAAAGAGCTTATCGAAAAGCACGGCGCGGTCAGCAGCGAGGTAGCAGCTGCCATGGCGCAGGGCATCCTGCAGGCCGCACGGACCGATATCGGGATTGCCGTGACCGGCATTGCCGGGCCGGGCAACGAAAGCGAAGAAAAGCCCGTGGGGCTGGTGTATATCGGTCTGGCTTCTTCCGAAGGCGTCAAGACGGGCGAATTCCGCTTTCTCGGGACCCGCGCGCAGATTCGGCTGAAAACGTCCCAGATGGCGCTCGACATGGTGCGGAGACACCTTATAGGCTAATGCGGATGGCGGAATGCGGATTGCGGATTGAAAATCAGTGACACAACGGCGGCAAATGCGGAATGACGAATTCTGCAATTCGCTTTTTAAACATGCGAACGTTCATCGCCATAGAGATTCCTGAAGAGACGAAGAGGGCAATGGCGGAGGTTCAGGCTCGGCTAAAAGTATCCGGCGCGGAAGCGAGCTGGACCCGGCCGGAGGGCATCCATCTGACGCTGAAGTTTCTGGACGAGGTCCCGGAAGAACGTATCGGCGAAATCATGGCGGCATTGATGCAGGCTGTTGAAGGACGAGGCAGGTTCCGTTTGACGGTTGCCGGTACCGGGGTCTTTCCGCATGAAAGGAATCCCCGGGTTGTCTGGATCGGGATTTCGGGAGAGCTCGACAAGCTCAGGAAACTTCAGGCCAGTGTGGAAGCGCAGATGGTCCGCCTCGGGTTTCAGCAGGAGGACCGGAGGTTCACGCCGCACCTGACGCTCGGCAGGATCAAGCACCTTCTGTTGCGCGGCTCGTGGGTGCGGGCACTGGAGGGTGTCAAGGACGTCACGCTTTCCGGGTTCGAGGTGACGGCGGTCAGCCTGATGAAGAGCGAGCTTAAGCCGACCGGCGCGGTCTATACCGAGATCGGAAAGGCCGAATTATCATAATTTTGAAAACAGCATTTGGACGCAGATAAAATCTGATAAACGCTGATAACGACAGATGCAAGACGCTTGTAATGACAGAGCGATCCATAAAAGGAGATTTCACATGGCGGATAAAGACAGAATGAAGGCGCTGGAACTGGCGGTGGGCCAGATCGAGAAGCAGTTCGGCAAGGGCTCCATCATGCGGCTGGGCAGGGAAGAAATGCCGGCCGGACATCCCGGCGATCTCCACCGGCTCCCTGGGCCTGGACATCGCCCTGGGCGTGGGCGGCGTGCCGCGCGGCAGGATCATCGAGATCTACGGCCCCGAATCGTCGGGCAAGACCACGCTGGCGCTCCATATCATCGCCGAGGCGCAGAAGGCCGGCGGCCAGGCGGCATTCATCGACGCCGAGCATGCCCTTGACGTGACCTACGCGCGCAAGCTCGGGGTGCGCACCGACGACCTGCTGATCTCGCAGCCCGACACGGGCGAGCAGGCGCTGGAGATCACCGAAACGCTGGTCCGGAGCGGCGCCATCGACGTCATCGTCGTGGACTCCGTGGCGGCGCTCACGCCGCGCGCCGAGATCGAGGGCGAGATGGGCGACGCGCACATGGGGCTGCAGGCGCGGCTCATGAGCCAGGCGCTCCGCAAACTTACCGGCGCGATCAGCAAGTCCAACACCACGCTCATCTTCATCAACCAGATCCGCATGAAGATCGGCGTGATGTTCGGCAACCCCGAGACCACCACGGGCGGCAACGCGCTCAAGTTCTATGCGTCGGTGCGGCTCGACATCCGGAAGATCTCGGCCATCAAGGAAGGCGAGGAAGTGACCGGCGGCAGGGTGAAGGTGAAGGTGGTGAAGAACAAGATCGCGCCGCCCTTCCGGTCGGCGGAATTTGATATCATGTTCAACGAAGGCGTTTCGAAGATCGGCGAGATCATCGACATGGGCGTTGAAAAGAACATCGTCGAGAAGAGCGGCGCCTGGTTCTCCTACAGCGGCACGCGCATCGGCCAGGGCCGGGAGAACGTGAAAGTAGTTCCTGGCGGAGCACCCGGAGATGGCGGCCGAGATCGAGCTCAAGGTGCGGCAGGCCGCGGGACTTCCAACGGGGAGCGCTCCGGCCGGAGACAACGGTCAGCGAGGCGAAGGAATGCGGCTCCGCAGAGCGAGCGCGGAGGAAAGGCCCCGAAGGGACCAGAAGTCGGAAAAGCATGTGGAGGCGTAAATATGAACCTGAACGATCTGTTGAAATTGACCTTTGAAAAGAAAGCGTCGGACCTGCATCTCAAGGTCGGCGTGCCGCCGATCCTGCGGATCGACGGGCAGGCTGACGCCGCTCGAGAACGAAAAGCGGCTGACCCAGGAGGATGCGATTGACGATCGTCCTGCGGCATCATGAATCCCGTGCAGAAGGCGAAGTTCAAGGAGAAGAACGAACTCGACATGGCCTATGCCGTGCCCGGCCTGGGGCGCTTCCGCGTGAACGTCTTCAAGCAGCGCGGCAGCGTGGGCATGGTCTTCCGCCTGGTCCCGGCCAAGATCCTGAACTTCGAGGAACTCATGCTTCCCGTCGGTCCTGACGAAGGTCGCCCTGGAGCAGCGCGGGCTCATCCTGGTCACGGGCACGACGGGAAGCGGCAAGTCCACGACCCTGGCCGCCATGATCGATTACATCAACACGTCCCGGACCTCCAACATCGTGACCATCGAGGACCCCATCGAGTTCCTGCACCGCGACAAGAAGAGCATCGTGAACCAGCGCGAGATCGGCTCGCGACACGTTCTCCTTCGGCGACGCGCTGCGGAGCGCGCTCCGGCAGGACCCCGACGTGATCCTCGTCGGCGAAATGCGCGATTTCGAGACCATCTCCATCGCGCTGACCGCGGCCGAGACCGGCCATCTCGTGCTTTCGACCCTGCATACGCTCGATGCGGCCGAGACGATCAACCGCGTCATCAGCGTGTTCCCGCCGTATCAGCAGAAGCAGGTCAGGATGCAGTTTGCCTCGGTGATCAAGGGCATCGTGTCCCAGCGCCTGGTGTCCAAGGCCGACGGCAACGGCCGCGTGGCCGCGGTCGAGGTGATGCTCGGGACGCTTTCGGTCCGCGAGGCCATCATCGACGAGACCAAGACCCGCCAGATCCCGACGATCATCGCCGCGGGCCTCAGCCATTACGGCATGCAGACCTTCGACCAGTCGCTGCTCATGCTTTACAAGAAGGAGCTGATCACCTACGAGGAGGCGATCCTGACGGCGAGCAACCCCGACGACTTTGCGCTCAAGGTGAAGGGCATCCAGTCCACGAGCGACATGGCCCTGGAAGAGGATGAAAAGCGAAAAAGCCCCTTTGGCAATAAAGGGGCGCCCGCTGCGCCGCAGAAACCGGGCGAGGCCAGGGAGTACAAGCCGGCGCCCACCAGCAGTGATTTCAAGATCGACCGGTTCGGGGACAAGTAGACCATTGCGGATTTCGGATTGCGGATTGCGGATTTGACAGACAAGGAACTGGAGCGGGCGAAGAACACGGCCTACCGCTATCTTTCCTATCGGTCCCGCAGCCGGGCGGAGATCGAGGCAAAGCTGCGTGACAAGGAATTCGATGACGCGATCGTGGCTGCAGTGCTTGTCGATCTGGCGCGGCTTGGGTATGTGAATGATGAGCAGTTCGCGCGTGCGTGGGCGAGGGGCCGGATCAGGCTCCGCGGGTTCGGCAGGCGAAGGATAGATCAGGAATTGAAGGCAAAGGGCGTTGCCCGGAGATTATCCAAGAGACCTTTGCCGAGGTCTTTGGCGAAACGAGCGAGACCGAGACAGCGAAGCAGGTGGCGGAAAAAAAGCTCAGGACAATGCAGTCTGTCGGGCCTGAAGCGCGGATGCGGCGTTTGGCGGGACTCCTGGAGCGCAAAGGGTACGCATTTGATGTGATACGGGAAGTGCTGAACGCTGTCAGAGTGGCTAAATCAATTTTCTAAGGAGTACGCTTTGAAGGCGAACGAATTACGGAAACTGTTTCTCGATTATTTTGCGGCAAAGGGCCACAAGATCGTGCCGAGTTCGGCGCTCGTTCCCCGGAACGACCCGACCCTGCTGTTCACGAACGCGGGCATGGTGCAGTTCAAGGGCCTGTTCCTGGGCGAGGAGACGCGGGACTACAAGCGCGCGGTCACCAGCCAGAAGTGCATGCGCGCCGGCGGCAAGCACAACGACCTGGAGAACGTGGGCCATACGGCACGGCATCACACCTTCTTCGAGATGCTCGGGAACTTCTCCTTCGGCGACTACTTCAAGAAGGACGCGATCGCGTTTGCCTGGGAGTTCCTGACCGACGGTGGTCAAGCTGCCGAAGGAAAAGCTCTGGGTCACGATCTACAAGGACGACGACGAGGCATTCAAGCTCTGGCAGGACAGTGGTCGAGCGTTCCCGCCGACCGCATCGTGCGGCTGGGCGAGAAGGACAACTTCTGGTCCATGGGCGACACGGGCCCCTGCGGCCCCTGCTCCGAGATCCTCATCGACCAGGGGCCCGAGATGTCCTGCGGCAAGCCCGCCTGCGCCGTGGGCTGCGACTGCGACCGGTACCTCGAGATCTGGAACCTGGTGTTCATGCAGTTCAACCGCGACGAGACGGGAAAGCTCACGCCGCTGCCCGAAGCCGAGCATCGATACCGGCATGGGGCTCGAGCGGCTGTCCGCCGTCGTGCCAGAGGTGAAGAGCAACTTCGAGACCGACCTGTTCCAGCCCATCATCAAGCAGATCGCGGCCCTGGCCGGCGTTCCGTACCACAAGGACCAGCAGGCCGACATCTCCTACCAGGTCATCGCCGACCATCTCCGGGCCATGACCTTCCTGATCTCCGACGGCGTGCTGCCGTCGAACGAAGGCAGGGGATATGTGCTCCGGCGGGTGATCCGCAGGGCCAGCCGCTACGGCAAGCTGATCGGCATCGACAAACCGTTCCTGTACAAGCTGACCGGCGTGGTGGTGGACGAGATGCGCGAGGCCTACCCCGATCTTGTCGACAGCCGCGAGCATGTGGCCAAGCTGGTGCTGCTCGAAGAGGAGCGGTTCGCCACGACGCTCACGTCCGGTCTTGCGCTCCTGAACGAGACCGTGGCGAAGCTCAAGGCCGAGAACAAGATCATGATCCCCGGCGACGTCCTGTTCAAGCTCTACGACACCTTCGGGTTCCCGCTCGATCTCGTAACGGACATGGCGCGCGACATGGACCTGCAGCTCGACGAGGAAGGCTACCGGAAGGCCATGCAGGAGCAGCGCGACAAGGCGCGGGCGGCCTGGGCCGGATCGGGCGAGGCAAAGGTAAAGCCGGTCTACAAGGAAGTCGCTGCCGCGGCGTCAAGAAGACCGCTCTTTACCGGGTACGACACGCTCCAGGACAACGGCCAGGTCGTTGCCATCATCAAGGGCGACAAGAAAGTGACCGAAGCGCATGAAGGCGACGAGGCGGAGATCGTGCTCGACCGGACGCCCTTCTATGCGGAGTCGGGCGGCCAGGTCGGGGACAAGGGCGATCTGCTGGGCGAGGCGGCGAAATTCTCGGTCGACGGACACGGTCAAGCCCTTCGAGGACATGATCGTGCATAAGGGCAACGCTAAAAAAGGGCGTCTTCAAGGTCGGCGATGCCGTGCTGGCGCGGGTGGACGAGCCGAGGAGCGGGCGGACACGGCCCGGCATCATACGGCGACCCATCTGCTGCATGCCACGCTGCGGTACGTGCTCGGCGACCATGTGAAGCAGTCGGGCTCGCTCGTGTGCGCCGGACCGGCTGCGGTTCGATTTTACGCATTATACCTCGCTGACCGAGCGGGAACTGGACCGGGTCGAGGAACTGATCAACGAGTATATCATCGAGAACCATCCGGTCGAGACCCTGGTCATGGACGTCGACCAGGCGGTCGCGACCGGCGCCATGGCGCTCTTCGACGAAAAATACGGCGACAAGGTGCGCGTGGTCACGGTCAAGGACGTGAGCAAGGAGCTCTGCGGCGGCACCCATACGCGGGCGAGCGGCGACATCGGCGTGTTCAAGATCCTGTCCGAGGTCGGCATTGCCGCGGGCGTGCGCAGGATCGAGGCGGTTGCCGGCAGGCAGGCCTACCAGGCGTTCAAGCGCGAGGAGCAGAGCCTTCGCGACATCGCGCAGTTGCTCAAGACAACGGACCTCGACGTTGCGCCCCGGGTGGAGAAGCTCGTGGCGCAGATCAAGGGCCTGGAAAAGGAACTCGACCAGTTCAAGCACAAGCTCCAGTCCTCCCAGGCAGGAGACGTGATCGGCGAGGCGCGAGACGATCAACGGCGTCAAGGTGCTTGCAAAACGCGCGGACAGCATGGACGCCAAGGACCTGCGGGATTTCGGCGACAAGCTGCGGGACAAGCTCGGCTCGGGCATCCTGGCGCTGGGTTCTGCCAAGGACGACAAGGTGAGCCTGATCGTCATGGTCTCGAAGGACCTGACCGAGCCGGTTCCATGCCGGGAATATTATCAAGGAAATGGCGCCGATCCTGGGCGGGACCGGCGGCGGCAAGCCCGACCTGGCCCAGTCCGGCGGAAAAGACCCCGGCAAAGCTGACGCGGCGCTTGAAGCACTGTATGCTATAATTAATAAGGAATAATTAGCATTCCGGGAGCTTTGCACACGGGAGAAATCAGGGCCAAGGAGGATACCATGACGGTTGCGGATATCATCAAAAGGGCAATGCTGGCAGGGCTGGGCGCACAGGAAAAGGCCAAGGAATTCGTGGATGAACTGGTCAAGGCCGGGGAGCTCTCGAAGAGCGATGCCTCTTCGCTGGTCAAGGAATGGGTCTCCAAGGCCGAGGACAGCCGCAAGGAATTCGACAACAAGATCAAGGACGCGCATGGCGGCCTCCTTCGAAAAACTGAACATCCCGACCCGCGACGATATCGAAAAGATGGAGAAGAAGCTCCAGAACATCTCCGCACGGCTGGCCAAGCTCGAGAGCGCCGAAGGGAAGGGCGGGGCGTAGCGCAAGCCTCACCGAAGCGCCCATGTCCCTGCTCGGCTTCTGGAGAAGACATTACCGGGACATCCCGCGGGTCAGGCAGATCATCATGGTCGCGTCCCGGCATGGGTTCGGCCATCTTATTGAGCAGCTCGGGCTGCAGCGGTTTGTTTCCTTCGGCAGGCGCGTGCTCACGTTCCGGACGAGCGCCATCTCCCGAGCACCGCAGCGCGCCGGAGCGGCTGCGGCTCATGTTCGAAGAGCTGGGTCCCTCGTTCATCAAGTTCGGCCAGGTCCTGTCCTGCAGGCCCGACCTCCTTCCCGTTGAATACGCACGGGAACTTTGCAAGCTTACCGATTCCGTCTCCCCTTTTCCCTTTCCCGCAGGCAAAAGAGATCATCGAACGCGATCTCGGCGCGCCCTCTGACGCGCTCTTCTCCAGTTCGATCCCGATCCCGTCGCGGCAGCATCCATCGCCCAGGTCCACAGGGCGCGTGCTTCTCGACGGCACCGAGGTGATGGTCAAGGTCCAGCGGCCGAATATCGAGCGCATCATCGAGCGGGACATCAGCATTCTCGCGGGGCATCGCCGAGCTGATCGAGGCCTATGTGCCTGAGATGGCCGTTACAATCCGCGGGGGATCGTCGCGGAGTTCTGCCCGGACCATCAACCGGGAGCTCGATTTTTTCATCGAGGCGTCCAATGCGGCGCCGCCTCCGGCAGAATTTCGAGAACAGCGATATCCTCTATGTCCCCCGGATCTTTCCCGAGCTTTCCAGCAAGCATGTGCTCGTCTCGAACGGATCGAGGGCATGCGCATCGACGATTTCGAGCGGATCGACCGGGCGGGTTTTGACCGCAAGGAGATCTCGCGAAACGGGCGCAGCCGCGTTCTTTCAAGATGGTCTTTCAGGACGGATTTTTTCATGGCGATCCCCATCCGGGAACATCTTCGTTCTCCCCGACGGAAGGATCGGGCTCGTTGATTTCGGCATCATGGGCCGGGTGACCGAAGAGAACATGAGTACTTGCCGACACCATCATGGCGATCGTGGAGCATGATTTCGACAAGCTGGTGGAGCAGTACTGAACATGGGGTTTGTGACCGACGATGTGGTGGATATGGACCGGTTCCAGCGGGAGCTGAAAGAGGACCTGGCGGAATTCCTGGAGCCCTACTACGGCATGACGGTCAAGCAGGTCGACCTCGGGATGTACCTGGACCGGCTGACCCAGATATCCATCCGGTACAAGCTGCGCATGCCGCAGAACCTCTACCTCGTGAACAAGACACTGCTCACCATCGAGGGGATCCTGCGGCAGCTTGACCCGGATTTCAATTTTATCGAGATCGCCCAGCCGCTATGTGGAGCGGCTCATCCGAAGCGGAAAGACCCGCGCAGGGTGCTGAGCTCCGCCCGGAAGAATGCTGGCTGAGTTCCAGGAGATCTTCACGGTTTTCCCGAAGCAGCTTCACCGGACACTGTCCGGAAGCTCGTGCGGGACGATATTCGCATCAATGTCCAGCATGAGGAACTGCAGCACCTGATCCGCGACGTGGACAAGTCCAGCAACCGGCTCTCCTTCAGCATCCTCACCGCCGCCATCATCATCGCGTCGTCCATCATCATCCATTCAGGCCAGGGACAGATGCTTTCGGTTTCCGGTCCTCGGCGTGATCGGCTACCTGATCGCCGCGTGCTCGGATTCTGGCTCCTGATCGGCATTCTCCGATCGGGACAACTGTAGAAGGGAATCTCGCATGAAAAAAAAAGCAGCCGGCAAGGCGCCATCGCGTCCGCCCTTTAAAAAGATGAAGACCTGGGTCAGGCAGCACTCGGTACTGACCTTCCTCATGGCAACAGCCGCGCTGCTGATCCTGGTCCATTTCTATATGGCGCTTTTTGCTCCCCCATCAAAGGAAAAGGTCTGGAAGGAAATCCAGGTCACCGAAGGCATGAGCTTCAAGGCCATCGCCGCCCGCTCCAGAAAGAAGGGATCATCCGCTACCGCGGCTATTTCGAGATCATCGGCACGATGCAGGGCATCAGCCGGAAGGTCCGCATCGGGTATTACGGACTGAGCACGAACATGAGCCTCTGGGAAGTGCTGGAGGCGCTGCGCAAGGGCAAGATCATCGAGTACGAAGTCGTGATCCCCGAAGGGTACAACCTCTACCAGATCGGCTGGACGCTTTCCGGCACGCCGCTCATCTCCGATCCGCAGCAGTTCATCACGCCTGGTGAAGAACAAGGACTATGTCCGCTCGCTGGGCGTGGAGGCAGATACGCTCGAAGGATATCTTTTTCCCGGATACGTATTTCCTTCCGAAGGGGATCAAGCTCGAAGATATTCCGAGGAGGATGGTGCAGCGCTACAAGGCGGTTTTCGATGACAGCTACCGCGATCGCGCCAGGGAGCTGGGCTTCACGGAGCAGCAGGTGCTTACGCTTGCGTCGATCGTTGAAAAAGAGGCAAAGGTGTCTTCAGAGCGAAAGCTCATTTCCGCCGTATACCACAACCGGCTGAAGAAGGGCATGAAGCTCCAGGCTGACCCCACCGCGGTCTACGGCACCAAGGCATGGATCACCAAGGTCACCCGGCAGGACCTGAAGCGAAAGTCTCCCTACAATACCTATCTTCACAAAGGGCTTCCTCCCGGCCCCATTGCGAATCCCGGCCGGGGCGCGATCCTTGCCGCGCTTTATCCGGAGAACGTGGACTATCTGTTCTTTGTGGCCCAGGGCGACGGCAGCCATTATTTCTCGAAGGATTTCGGAGATCACGAGAAGGCCATCGGCAGGTACCGGTCGAACAAGAGGAAGGCGAAGGAGGCCAATCTGGTGAAGCAGCCGTAAGGAGTCAGGAGCGCACTTTTCTATTCGATGGAGATGGCGTAGCCGGAGAATTCGGGGAGCGCGCCGAGAATTTCCTTCAACCCCGTCGCGTCGAACTTCCCGTAGGCCATCGAGTCGTCGTACAGCTTGATGGCCTTTTTATGCGTGTCGCGCTCGAACTTGCCCCCGCCAACGATCCGCCATGCATGGTCAGTGGTCGTGAACTTCTCCCGTTTCGCGTCGTAGCTTCCCTCGATGCCCTTGTCCATGCAGAACCGTTCGACGATGTTCGCGTGGTACTTCGTGAACTCCTTGGGCGAGAGAACAAGATACAGCGTATTCCCGTTTCTGATCTGGACGAACTTGCCACTGACGACGGCCGGCACAGGCACTCCGGCAAGGGAAGTGTAGTATAAGGGTGTATAGTCTATGAGTACGAAGGGCATGATAACGATTATACCTGCCAAGTGACAAGACCGTCGACATCGGGAAGAATCTACTATTCCCGCTGCCGGGGGTCCAGCGCATCCCGGATACCTTCGCCGAGAAAATTGTAGCCGAGGACGGTGAGGAGGATGGCAAGGCCGGGGAAGGCCGAGAGCCACCAGGCGATCTCGATATTGTCCTTGCCCGACGACAGCAGGCTGCCCCAGCTCGGGGTGGGCGGCTGAACGCCGAGGCCGAGAAAGCTCAGGCCCGATTCGATGAGGATCGCGGCGCCGACGCCCATGGTGGCGGAGACGAGGATGGGGGAGAGGCCGTTCGGCAGGATATGCCTCATCATGATGCGGCTGTCCGTGGCGCCGATGGCGCGGGCGGCGATCACGAATTCGCGTTCCTTGATGCGAGATGAACTCGGCGCGGATGAGCCGGGCAGGCTCCATCCAGCTGGTCAGGCCGATGACGATCATGATGTTGATGATGCTGGGCTCGAGGATGGCGATCACGGCGAGAATGAGGAAGATCGTGGGGATGCTCAGCATGATATCCACGGCGCGCATGATGACGCTGTCGATCCAGCCGCCGTAGTAGCCCGCCAGCGAGCCGAGGATGATGCCGATGATCGTGGCGATGCCGACCGCAACGAACCCGACCTCGAGCGATACCCTGCCGCCCCAGAGCATGCGGGACAGCACGTCCCTGCCGAGATCGTCGGTGCCGAAGGGATGGGGAAAGCTCGGGCCGACGAGGATGTTCTTGATGTCGATCGTGGACGGATTGTAGGGAGCGATACAGCGGGGCGAAGATGGACAGGATGAAGACGAGCAGCACCGAGAATCGCCGCCCAGTGACGGCGAGGCGGTTTCTTGATCAGGTAATGAAGCGTCTGTGATGTGAAGGATTCGATTTGCCATGTTGTTGCTCTGGCTTTATCTTTCAGCTCCGCAATCCGAATTCTGTAATCCGCATTAGCGCAGTCTCACCCTCGGGTCGGTAAAGGCATATCCGATGTCGGCCAGGAAATTTCCGAGCATGGTCAGGAACGCCGCGGGCACGAGGATGCCCATGGCGAGATTGTAATCCCGCGAAAGAACCGCCTGGTACATGAGCTGTCCCATGCCGGGAATGCCGAAAACCGTCTCCATGATGACGCTGCCTCCGATGATGCCGGGAAGGGACAGGCCGAGGATGGTGATGACCGGCATGAGCGCATTCCGGAAAGCGTGTTTGTAGATAACGGTTCTTTCCGGAAGCCCTTTGGCCCGTGCAGTTCGGATATAATCCTGCCGCATCACCTCGAGCATGCTGTTCCGCATGTAGCGCGAAAAACCGGCCAGGCCGCCGAAAGCCGAGACGAAGACCGGCAGGATCAGGTGATGCGCCCAGTCCGATGAGCCTGCCCCAGAACGGTGAGCCCGGTCGTGTCCAGGCTCTGGATGCCGGAGATGGGCAGGATGCCCCATTGCACGCCGAAGAGGTAGATGAGCAGCAGCGCCAGCCAGAACGAGGGCGTGGAAAATCCGACGAAAACGAATATCGTCGTGAACCGGTCGAGGAGCGAGTATTGGCGCGTGGCGGACATGATGCCGATGGGGATGGCGATCAGCAGCACGAGGCCGAGGGAGAGGAGGTTGATCGTGAGCGTGATCGGGAGGCGTTCGAGGATCTTGTCCTTGACCTTGCGGCCGTCGGCGAAGGCCGTCGCCGAAATCGAGGGTCACGAATTTCTTGAGCCAGGTGGCATACTGCTTGTAGAAGGGCTGGTCCGCGCCATAGAGCTTCCGGAGCCGTTCCCGCGCCTCGGCCGACGCCCGGGACGAGAACTCCATCTGCGCCTCGGCCGGCCCGCCCGGCGCCAGGCGCATGACGCCGAAGCTCAGCAGCGTGATGCCGAGCAGGATGGGGATCATCAGGAGCGTTCGTTTTATGAGTATAGGTGAGCATGCAGGGAGGTTCAGCCCGTGACCTTGTAGACAAGGTCGAAGGGCTTTGCAGGCTGGGAGAGCTTGATGCCGGTGAACTGGCCGCGGAGGGCCTTCTGCACCGGCTGGTGGTCGAACTCCATGGTCTCGACCTTCTGGGTGAAATCGGTGGCCGGCCCCTTGATACGGACGGTGTCGCCGACGGCGAGCTCGCCGAAATCCAGTTTGACCGCCGCGATGGAGGTTTTATCGAAAAACCTGATCACCGATCCGATCCGCTCTTCCATGGTGGTAATCATAGTATAAAAAACAGGTCATTTCAAGGGAAAAGGTCGCAGGCATGAAACGGACGGGCCGAAGTGCAGACCATTCCGATGAGTGCATGAAAATAGTGTATAATTATTGTATATAGCGCTTGACAATGCAGGGAGTGTGAGTATTATATGCGCCGTGCGGAATCAGAGGTTACTGTGGAATGTCCTCGCGGGGCGTGGCGCAGCCCGGTAGCGCGTCTGCTTTGGGAGCAGAAAGCCGGAGGTTCAAATCCTCTCGCCCCGACCATTTCAATTTCGGATTGCGGAATGCGGAATGCGGATTGAAAAGCAATAGATTTAATCCGCAGTCCGCAAATCCGAAATTAAGATGCGCCTGTAGCTCAGGTGGATAGAGCAACAGCC
This sequence comes from Nitrospirota bacterium, assembly GCA_963836175.1. Classification (GTDB taxonomy): domain Bacteria; phylum Nitrospirota; class UBA9217; order UBA9217; family UBA9217; genus GWC2-56-14. The sequence continues at coordinate 105,129 of CAWIIS010000003.1, read as the reverse complement.
TTCTAAGCTGTGGGTCAGGGGTTCGAATCCCTTCAGGCGCACCAATATTAAACATAGAATGCGGAATGTATCAGATTGCGCTAGTGCGGATTGTATTGTTGACAAATACGCACGGTAATCTATTGAAAATGATGCATTCTGAATTCTAGCAGTAACCCGTTTTATGTACAATACATGGTGGGCGTAGCTCAGTTGGTAGAGCTCCAGGTTGTGGCCCTGGTGGCCGCGGGTTCAAGCCCCGTCGCTCACCCCAATTTTTGATCGTAGAGACGGTCGATGCCGGCCGTCTCTGCCAGTTTTAAGAGGCATGTATATGCGCCCGTAGCTCAGCTGGATAGAGCGTCGGACTTCGAATCCGCAGGTCGCAGGTTCGACTCCTGCCGGGCGCACCAGAGAAGCATTGCGGAATGCGGATTTCGGATTTCGGATTGAATGTCGGAAACAAGGTTGTAATCCGCAATCCGAAATTTACAATCCGAAATAGAATGCGCCCGTAGCTCAGCTGGATAGAGTGTTGGCCTCCGAAGCCAAAGGTCGTGGGTTCGACTCCCGCCGGGCGCACCAAAATTTCACAGAGAATTACAGTTTTTTGTTGCATCCAGTGATCAAAGATAAGTATAATAGCCCCGTTTTGCATCTGGTTTCTACATAAGTTAATTTACGGGCCGTTAGCTCAGTTGGTAGAGCAGCTGACTCTTAATCAGCGGGTCGAAGGTTCAACTCCTTCACGGCTCACCATAAAAAAACTCAGGGAGCAGTGAGCAGCAGGCAGCGAGTCATGGAGCTGCTTGATGTTCACTGCTCTCTTTGTTATGGAGCGAGAGTGGCGGAACTGGCAGACGCGCCAGACTTAGGATCTGGTGGGCGACCGTGGGGGTTCAAGTCCCCCCTCTCGCACCAATTTTCTCAGTGCGGAATCGAGTCTCAGCCTCGGCTACCAGTAGTAACGCTGTTCCCGCACACTCTCATACATTCTGAACGATCACAACGATCGCAACTCATAAGAACTCTAAACAAAGGTGGATAAGCCATGAAAGCCGTTGTAGAAGACATCAGCACCCGTGAAGAAAAAGATCTGCAATCGAAGTTTCACCCGAAGCCATCGCACAGGAAATGGCCAAGGCGGTTGCGGATATCGCGAAGAAGGCAAAGATCCCCGGTTTCCGGCCCGGCAAGGCGCCGAAGGCCATCGTGGAGAAGCATTACGCGACGGAGATCGAGTCCGAAGTGATGAACAAGCTCATCTCCGAATCCTATCTCCAGGCGCTGGAAGAGCACAACCTGAGCCCCGTGGACATGCCGCAGATCAGCGATATCTCGCCGCTTGACAAGGACGCGCCGCTGAACTTCACTGCTGTCGTCGAGGTCCGGCCCAGTATCGAGCTCGGCACCTACGAAGGCATCGAGGTGAAGGAACAGAGCCTCGAGGTGAGCGACGACGAACTGAACGAGACCATCGACCGTCTGCGGGAAATGTATGCGCAGCTCGAGGTCGTCGAGGGCAGGCCGCTCGAAAAGACCGATACGGCCATCATCGATTTTGAAGGGTTCGACGAGAGGGCAAGTCGATCGAGGGCGCCAAGGCAGCGGACCACATGCTTGCCCTCGGCACGAACACCCTGATCCCGGGCTTCGAGGAACAGCTGGTCGGCATGAACAAGGGCGAGACACGCAAGATCAAGGTCACCTTCCCGGAGGATTACAGCAACAAGGACCTGGCGGGCAAGGACGCAAACTTCACGGTCACCCTGAAAGAGATCAAGAAAAAGGTGCTGCCCGAGCTGAACGATGAGTTTGCCAAGGATATCGGCGGCAACAAGTCCGTTGACGAGCTCAAGGCGGGGATCAAGAAGGACCTGGAAGCGAGAAAACGCGACGAGCAGGCCTCGGCCCAGCGGGAAGAGCTGCTCTCGAAGCTTATCGACAGCCCATCCCTTCGATGTACCGCCGGGCATGGTGGAACGCGAACTTCAGTCCATGTGCGCACAGCAGGCAACCCGCATGGCGCGGCAGGGGATGGATGTCAAATCCTTCGATGTGGCGAAGTTCCGCGAAGAACACAAAACCCTGGCCGAAAAGCGCGTCAAGGGTGTCCTGTCCTGGACATGATCGCCGACAAGGAAAAAGTCGAGGTGAGCGACAGCGAGGTGAACGTCGGCCATTGCGGCAATGGCCCGGTCAGCAAGGCAGACCGTGGAGGCCGTCAGGAAATATTACGAATCCGTCGACGGCGGACTCGAAAACCTCCGGTCCTCGCTGGTGCAGGAAAAGACCCTGGCCTCTTGCTTTCCAAGGCAAAGAAGAGTTATAATTAGCTGCCTGAAGTTCAGGCAGTGCAGCAGTACTCTGGGTACGCAGATCGATTGTGCTGAGCGGACGCAAGCGATGAAGGAGATTGCATGTCATTGATCCCTATGGTAATTGAACAAACAAGCCGCGGCGAGCGGGCCTATGATATTTATTCCCGGCTCCTGAAGGACCGCATCATCTTCCTCGGCACGGCCATTGACGATATCGTCGCCAATACGGTGATCGCCCAGCTCCTGTTCCTGGAGGCCGACGACCCGGACAAGGACATTTACCTGTATATCAATTCGCCCGGGCGGCATCGTGACCGCGGGGCTTGCGATCTACGATACCATGAACTACATCAAGTCCCCGGTCTCGACCATCTGCATCGGACAGGCCGCGAGCATGGGCGCGCTTCTGCTGGCGTCGGGAACGAAAGGAAAGCGGTTTTCGCTTCCCCATGCCCGGATCATGATCCATCAGCCCCTCGGCGGGTTCCAGGGGCAGGCCACGGACATCGAGATCCATGCCCGGGAGATCCTGAAGATGAAGGACACCCTGAACAAGATCATGGCGAACCATACGGGACAGCCGCTCGAAAAGATCCATGCGGATACGGACCGGGATTTCTTCATGTCCGGCGAGGACGCGAAGCAGTACGGCCTTATTGACGAGGTGATCGCCAAGAAGCTGCCTCGGGCCGTGAAGGAGAAGTAGCGTCATGACGGAAAGAGAAAAAGAACATACGACCCCGCTCAAGTGCTCGTTTTGCGGCAAAGGGCAGGAAGAAGTAAAGAAGCTGATCGCCGGCCCGTCGGTCTTCATCTGCAATGAGTGCGTGGACCTCTGCAACGAGATCATCGCCGAGGAGTGGGAGGAGGCCAAGGAAGCGAAGCTGCCCCGGCTGCCGAAGCCCGCCGAGATCAAGCGGACGCTCGATGAATATGTCGTCGGGCAGGAACGGGCCAAGAAGATCCTGTCCGTGGCGGTGCATAACCATTACAAGCGCATCGGCATTCAGCAGGAGATCGGCGACGAGGTCGAGCTTCAGAAGAGCAATATCCTGCTGATCGGCCCGACCGGCGTCGGCAAGACCCTTCTGGCCCAGACGCTGGCGCGGATCCTCGATGTGCCGTTCACGATCGCCGACGCGACCACGCTCACCGAGGCGGGCTATGTGGGCGAGGACGTGGAAAATATCATTCTGAAGCTCCTCCAGAACGCCAACTACGACGTCGAGCGCGCCCAGCGGGGGATCGTGTATATCGACGAGATCGACAAGATCAGCCGCAAGGCGGAAAATCCGTCGATCACGCGCGATGTTTCGGGCGAGGGCGTGCAGCAGGCCCTGCTGAAGCTCATCGAAGGAACGGTGGCCAGCGTCCCGCCCCAGGGCGGCCGCAAGCATCCTCACCAGGAGTTCATCCAGGTGGACACGAAGAACATCCTGTTCATCTGCGGCGGCGCCTTCGTCGGCCTTGATACGATCATCGAACAGCGTGTCGGCAACAAGACCATGGGATTCGGCGCCGATATCCAGAGCAAGCAGGAACGGAAGCTGAGCGCAACGCTGGCGATGCTGCAGCCCGAGGACCTGCTCAAGTACGGGCTGATCCCCGAGTTCATCGGCCGGATGCCGGTCGTGGCCACGCTCGAAGAACTCGATGAGCACGCGCTTATCGATATCCTGACGCGTCCGAAGAACGCGCTGATCAAGCAGTATCAGAAGCTCCTTTCCCTCGAAGGGTGCAAGCTCCGCTTTACCGATGACCGCGCTCGTTGCCATCGCGAAGAAGGCGATCACTGCGGAAGACCGGCGCGCGGGGCCTTCGCGCCATCCTCGAAGACGTGATGCTGAACGTCATGTACGATGTTCCGTCCCAGCCCGGGATCCGTGAGTGCGTCGTCAGCGAAGAAGTGATCAACGAGGCGCGGAGCCGCTCCTGATCTACGAAAAGATAGCGTAGAGACGTCAGGAGTCAGGAGCCAGGAGTCAGAATCCAGAAAAGCGCGGTTCTCTCCTGGTTTTTTTCTTCTGGCTCCTGACGACTGGCTCCTGACGCTGCTCTGACTTCTATGACCTTATGAAAATTCTTTCCGCCGAATTCGTGACCAGCGCCCCGGGTTCGAAGCAGTGCCCCATAGACGGCAGGCCGCAGATCGCCTTTGCCGGCCGCTCCAATGTCGGCAAATCCTCGCTCATCAATGCCCTCCTGAACCGCAAGAACCTGGTCAAGACGAGCGCCACGCCGGGCAAGACCCAGCTTATCAATTTTTTTCTCATTAACGATCAGTTCTACTTTGTCGACCTTCCCGGATACGGGTTCGCCGCGCGTTCCGCGCAATGTGGTCGATACCTGGGCGCCGATGCTGGAGGAGTATCTTCGCGATACGCACCAGCTGCGGGCGGTCGTGGTGCTGCTCGACATGCGCCGTGAGCCTGATGAACGCGACGCCCGTATGATCGCATGGCTTAAGCATTACAATATCCCCGCCGTGTATGTTTTTACCAAGGCCGATAAACTGAACCGCCAGGAGTTTCTGCGGGCCGAACAGACGGTCAGCGCCGGACTGGGAATAACCGAAAGGATCATCCCCACATCCGCCACGAGCGGCCTTGGCCTGGATGAGTTGCGGAGCAGGATATTTGCCTTGCTGACCGGCCGGTAACGAAAGCGTTCGATCGCTGCCAAATCTGTATCGCATCGATTGCTCTGAACAAGGAGTGCACACATGTCCTTTCTTCAGGATCTGACGGGTTCGCTGCTCTGGGTCACGCTGTTCAGCGTGGCTCTTTTCTCCGGGTGCATCGTCGCCATCGGGTTCCTTACCCGGCAATCGGACCTGCTCAAACCCATGGGGTCGGGCCTGAAGATCATCGCCTTCTTTGTATCCGTCCAGGCTTTTCTCCTTCTCGGCGGCCATGAATACTTCCCGCGTTTTTCAAAACATCTGAACTTCTACTCCTGGCTCATCTTTATCTTCGGTGTGCTCCGGCTGGGCCTCTACATCTATGGCGACCTGTTCGTCGTGCGGCTCAAAAAGGGAAGCTTTCCGGCGGCGTTCAAGAACATCATCACGGTCTTTATCCTGCTGGTGGTCGCTCTTATTCTGCTGAAAGAGATCCTCAATATCAATGTCACCTCGCTGATCGCCACGACCACGGTGCTCACCGCCACCATCGGTCTCGCCTTCCAGAGCACGCTTGCCAACATGCTTGCAGGCCTGACCATCCATCTGGAGAAGCCGCTGAAACAGGGTGACTGGATCTCTGCAGGCGGCCATGAAGGCCGCGTGCTCGACATTACGCTTCGGTCCACCAGGATCAAGACCATCGAGAACAACGAAGTGTTCATCCCGAACAGCAAGGTGCTGAGCGAGGCCGTGGTCAATTACAGCCTGCCGAGCACGACCATGGTGCGCACACTTCCCGTCGGCGTGAGCTACAGCATCCCGCCGAACCGGGTGAAACAGGTCGTGCTGGAGGTCCTGTCGAACGTTGCCGGAGTGAGCACCGCGCCGGCGCCGCTGGTCCGGGTGGTTTCCTACGGCGACTTTTCCGTAGACTATGAGATCCGGTATGCGATAACCGACTTTTCCCGGCATGTCGATGTCGAGGCGGAGATCATGAACCTCATCTGGTATCACTTCAAGCGCAACAACATCGAGATCCCCTATCCGATACGGGATGTTAATCTCAGGCAGGTGACCACGGATTCGTGCCGGGCGGAAGAGGAACGACGGGCTGCCGGGATCATCAGTCTTATGGAGAAGGTGAAGTTCTTTGCACCGCTGAGCGAAGCCGAACTCAGCAAACTGGTGCAGCAGGTGAGCATCCAGTCCTTTGCCGCCGGTGAGACCGCTGTCCAACAGGGAGAACCCGGCGATTCGTTCTATATCATCAAGAAGGGCCGTGTCGACGTCATTGTCGAAAAAGCAAAGGGCGAGGCCGTGGTGGTGGCCACGCTCGGACAGGGGAATTTTTTCGGTGAAATGAGCCTCCTGACCGGGGCGGTCCGCACGGCAAGCATTCGGGCCAAGGAGGATGCGGAATTCATCGTTATTAACAAGGAAAGTTTCCGTTCGACCCTGGCCAATAATCCCTCGATAGCCGAGGCCATGAGCCAGCTTCTTTCCGAGCGTCAGGCAGGTTTGACCGCCGGGAGGGAACGACTCGATGCAACATCGCTTGAGCGCCACAAGAAGGATGCTTCCGGAAAACTGCTTTCGAGGATCCGCGATTTCTTCGGACTGACCCGATAGTCCGCTTGACCTCCACAACCTACGATGAAAAAGAAGATCCTTATCATAGTCGGCATTTTTTCCCTGTTCGCCGTCGCCGGCGGCGCCGGACTCATCTATTCTATCCAACACAGTTCATCGCATTTGCATGAGTTGATCATGCTGCACCAGGTCGAGATCCAGCGGGAGCATCTGCTGCTGAACATTCACCAGGTCCAGGAAGACCTGTACTCGCAAACCACGACGCACCCGGAAAGCGCCGAGGCGATGAAGAACCACGCGAGCAGCATGGAGACCGCGATCAAGGCCTGTTTTGCGTGCCACCATACGCAGGACGTGACCGATCGGCTTTCCGATCTGCAGCACCAGATTTATCAGCTGAAAGAGGCGCTGGTCCTGAGCACCCGTGACAGGCCATTCCCGAGAAGAGCTTCAAAAAGCGCACGTCATTGGCGATTCGCTCATCAGCAAGGTCAACACCATGATCGTGCTGACCAACCAGAAGCTCCTTGAACGGACCGAGCGCTCCCTGCAGGCGGTGAACCGAGTCAAAGATCATTGTGCTGCTGCTCGTCATCGCCGGCCCCCTGATGGTGGCTGCATTCGGCTTCACGACCCTCAACAGTTTTGCCAAACCGATACAAACCCTCCTTGCTGCAACGAAACAATTGAAGACCGGGGACCTTGACTTCCGGGTCGCAGGTCTCAAGCATGAGTTCGCGGAACTGGCGATCGCGTTCAATGATATGGCCATCGCCCTTCGGGAGCGTCTGCGGGAAATAACGGAGAACGAACGCCGCTACCGCTTGCTGTTCGAAAGCGCTGCCGACGCCATCTTTATTCTCGATGCCGAAGGGGAAGGCGCGGGCAGGATCGTATCCGCCAACCAGTCAGCGGCAACGCATGCATGGCTACACCGTGGAGGAGCTGACAGCGCTGAGTATCCGGGAACTCGACACTCCCGATGCGGCGCAGCGGTCGTTCGAGCGGATCGAACGGGCGCTGAACGGAGAATGGATAAAGACCGAAATTAACCACGTGAAAAAGGACGGCACGGTGTTCCCCGTGGAGATCAGCGCCGGCATGTTCGAGTTCGACAATCATCGGTATATCCTGGCGATCGACCGGGACATGACCGAGCGAAGGCGGACGGAAGAGACGCTTCAACGGGCCGAGCATCTCAGGACCACGGGGGAACTGGCCGCGGGACTGGCGCACGAGATCAAGAACCCTCTGGCAGGGATCAAGGTGACCATGGAGACCCTTGCCGATGAACCCTACCTCACGCAGGAGGACCGGGACGTCCTTTTCAAGGTCATTGATGAGATCAAGCGCATCGACGGCCTGGTAAAGGGCCTGCTGAATTTCGCGCGGCCCCCCAAGCCGCAATTCATGGCCACCGATGTGAACGCCGTGCTCGATGCCGCCGCGCAGATGGTGCTGCAGAACCGCCCTTCATCGATCGGCGAGTCCCGCACGATCGAGCTGGTGAAAAATCTTGCCCCGGACCTTCCCGAGATCATCGCCGACCCCATGCAGCTGAGACAGGTATTCATGAACCTGCTCATGAATGCCGTTGATGCCATGCCCGCAGGCGGCATGGTCCGTATGAGAACATCCTTTGATGAGACCGTGTGCGCCATCACTGTTGTTATTTCCGATACCGGCAAGGGGATGGAAGCCGCGGTCCTGGACAAGATCTTTCAGCCCTTTTTCACGACCAAGGCCGGCGGGACCGGCCTGGGGCTGGCCATCTCCAAACGGTTGATCGAGGAGCAGGGGGGGCGGATCGCCATCGAGAGCAGCGAGGAGAGGGGAACGACGTTCAGCATGACCCTCCGCTGCAACCGGGGAAAGGAAACGGCCGGGGATGAAGGCTAAGGACAGAATTCTTGTCGTTGACGACGATGAACTCATAGGGTCAATGCTCTCCCGGGCGCTGAAGAGCGGCGGATATGATGTCCGCGTAGAGACCGGCGCCGACGGCATTGTCGGCAAAATAAAAGCATGGCTCCCCGATATCGTGCTCCTGGACAACAATCTGTCCGGACGGAGCGGGCTCGATATCCTGCGGGAGCTCGTGGAGCAGAAGATCGCCACGCAGGTCGTCATGCTGACGGCCGACGATACCGCCGAGACGGCGGTGAAGGCGATGAAGCTCGGCGCGGCGGATTATCTCACCAAACCGTTCAATATCGAAGAAGTGAAGATCCTGCTCCGCAACATCGTCGAGCGGGCGCAGCTGACCCGGGAGGTCGATTATCTCAGAAAGGTCCATGCGGAATCCTTTGACCGGGAGATGATCGGCGGGTCGCGGGTGATGAAAGAGCTGCAAACGACGGTGGAAAAATTAGCCGCCGCCCGCGTGGCGAGCCTCCTCATCACCGGGGAAAGCGGGACCGGCAAGGAACTGCTGGCCCGGTACTTTCACAGCATGCTGCATGGCGCCTCCGAACCCAGGAGGCTGCCTTACATCGCGGTCAATTGCGCGGCGCTGCCGGAGCACCTGCTGGAGAGCGAGCTTTTCGGCTATGAGAAAGGATCGTTCACCGACGCCAAAACGGACAAAAAGGGAGTATTCGAGCTTGCCGAACGGCGGCGTGATCCTGCTCGATGAGGTCGGCGAAATGCAGCCCGCCCTCCAGAGCAAGTTGCTGCGGTTCCTCGAGGAGCGGCAGGTGAGGCATGTCGGGGGATCGGAGAGCATTCCCGTGGACGTTACCGTGATCGCCACAACGAATATAAACCTTGCCGATGCGGTCAAGAAGGGGACGTTCAGGAGCGACCTGTTCTATCGTCTGAACAGTTTTCACGTCACCATGCCGTCGCTCCGGGAGCGGAAAGAGGATATTCTGCTGCTTGCCAGGCATTTCATCTCCCTTTTTTCCGGAAAGTACAACAAAAAGGGCATTTCGTCCATTTCTCCGGAAGCGGAAAAGATCCTGCTCGCGTATCAGTGGCCGGGGAACATCAGGGAACTGAAAAATTGCGTGGAACGGCTTGTTGTGCTCGGCAGCGAAGGGGAGATCCGGGCCGAGCACCTGCCGGAAACACTGACCGGCAGGTGCTCGGCAACCGAGCGCTCCGGGGAGGGGCGCTTTTTTCTGCCTGATGCCGGGATCTCCCTCGAAGACCTTGAGCGGGACATCATTCTCCAGGCGCTCGAAAAAACGAAGCATAACAAGGCTCAGGCCGCAAAACTGCTGAACATCACCTACGACACGCTGAGGTATCAGGTGAAAAAATACGGATTGGAATAGCGGCTGCCTGGCAGGCGTCGTGTTGCCCCGTGAACGGGGCTATGCACGCTCGCGATGTTGTGTTCGCTTTTTTGCCGATAGTTCTCCAACTGTTTGCATGAGCTCAACGTTTAGATCACTTAGAAAAACACACCCTCACTTCTGCTCAGCAATTCTCGACTCCTAAAGCAGTTTTTGTCTTGTTCCTCAGAAAAATATCTGATCACAGAAAGTTGCGGTTTCGTGCGTTCATCCGGTCAAAATCCCATCAGCGAGCCATTCATATTTTGTAATTTATTTTTCTGCTCGCACGCCAAACAAAAAAAACCGAGCTATACTTCATCGTAGAAATACGAGATTTGGGCCAAGTTATGTTCGCAAGAGCCTATAGCGTGTATAAAAAAATAAAACAAAGCATCAAACGACGAACTAACGAAGAACTTAAGTACTCGCGGCAAATCCCGCAACTACAGAAATCTTTTCCAATACATATAGTAAACAGATTGTTGCAGATATGGCTAAATAACCAACCCGATCTGGTCATTTCACCATAGGCCGCACTGACATCTGCTTTACGAACTATTTAATAAGTTGTTTCTTTGACGTTTTTGCATGTTTATGAAATGGTATGTCCATTGCATCATGTATAGGAAATAAAACCATATTGATAGAATAACGTACAACGAAGGTTTGATGGTTAAAAAAAATATATGACAAAAGGAGGAAAGAGGAGGTAAACATTAGTATCACTGGATGGGAGTGTGCAGTTAATAGCACTTTGTTGAATTAAAAACGAAAGGGAGGCAACGATAATGAAAGTTCAGTCATTAACAAAGAAGTTCACGCTTTTGCTCTTATGTTTTGCCATGCTTTTCACCATAGGTCTCCTGGCCGGCTGCTCAGGCGACGACGGCGCTGCTGGAGCGCCCGGTAAGGATGCTCAGGACCTGACGGCAGTAGCCAAGCCCGAGTCCTGCATTATCTGTCACAAGGGCCAAGGCGAGGAGGGGCATCAGGCGATTTACAAGGATTATGTGGATACCACGTTGGCTATCACGATTGATAACGTTACGAGTGTCGCCAGTGGGACTTTCTTTAACACAACGGTGGACTTCACCATCGAGAAAAATGGCGCGCCTTATACGCTTACAGCGGCCAATTTTAAGGATGAATTCGACCAGGAGACAATTTATGCGGTCCAGTACGACAGCGCAACGCGAACATTTAGTGCGCCTAAATCAGCCGTCACCGCAAGCGTCACCTCACTGGGGAACGGCCAATTCTCCGCGCCTATTGCAGGCCTGACGTTTGAGCCGGAGGCGACGAATGCTGAGGTTTATATCTACGTTGCCAAGGGCTTACTTGACACCGAAGGGATGGCGTTGTACGCAGACGTGGCCAACGCAGGCCAGGCGTTTAATACTGCGGCGACCTATTCATCTACCGCCAATGTATCGGGTTGTGAAAAATGCCACGGCGCGCCTTACAGGAAGCATGGCTACAGAATGGCTACGGTGTCCGGCCTGGCGGATTTTGCAGCCTGCAAGACCTGCCATTACGATAACAGGAAGGGCGGCCATGAGGCTTGGCAGCTCTTGGTTGATGACGTTGCACGGTATGCTGAGTTGCAGGCCCTGGCGGACGCAACACCAGCAACAAACGATTCTGCGGATAATTTTATGACGGCTGCGGAGAATACCAAGTACGCATATACAGCCAATGTCATGAATGACACGCATATGACGCATGCCATGGAATTCGCCTATCCGCAGGAAATGGCAAACTGCGTAACCTGCCACGAAGGCAAGCTCGTTTCCATATTGACGGATACGAATTTCACCATAACGACCTGCAGAAGCTGTCACCCGGTGACCGCTGCGGACGGGACCGATGCCAAGAGGGCGCCGGCGCTGACAACCCTAATGTCCGAAGCAGCATTTAACCATGCTACCCAGATTGCAGCAGGTCTGTATGCTGATTCGGCGACGCCGCCAACATGTAATGGCTGCCATGATGGCAGTATTGGTCCAGCATTCAGCACAATTCACACCGGTTACAATTCCATGATCTCTACTGCAACAGGAACGAAGTATGCTGATGCCATTACCGCCACAATTACCTCGGCAACTTTGACCAACAACATCCTTAACATGAAGTTCAGCGTGGCAGATTCTCTTGCTACCGGATTTACCGTAACCCCCACGGTGCAGGTGTCGTTCTACGGTTATGACGCCAAGGACTTCATCGTGAGCTGCCACACCAGCGATGCAAACGGCAAAAGGATGGAAAAAACCATCGGAACTGCCAACACGCTGTTCACGGAAGTCTCGACAAGCGTAGCCAACAGCTGGGAAGTGAACTTAGACCTTGCGGCTTATGCAAAAACGCCATCTATTCCTCAGATGATCGCTGACGGCAAGATCAAGAGACTGGAAATCGGGGTGCTGCCGGCCGTGAAAAATGCTGCAGGCATTACGCTTGGACTCAATGCGCCGTCAAAAACCTTTGACATCGCATCCAACGGTTTTGTCGACTACTACGCGCCTATCGTAGACGCCAATAAGTGTAACACCTGCCATGATCAGCTTGCAACAACCTTCCATTCCGGCAACAGGGGCGGCAATGTCGTGGTCTGCAGGATGTGCCACACGACATTCTCCGGCGGTTCGCATCTGGAATTGCAGTCAAGGTCGATAGATTCCTATGTCCATGCGATCCACTCGTTCCAGCCGTTTGATATCGGCGATGTCGACTTCACCAATCCGGAAGACACCCTGCATTTGCAGCATCACCTGGAGTCCGCCTTCCCCAACTTCACGGTCAAGAATTGTGAAGCCTGCCACACCACTGCGGGTGTCTATGAGGTGCCAAATCAGACAAAATCGCTGCCCGGTATCCTTTCGGGGTCCGATTATGTCGAGGGCAGGAACATCAATAATGTGCCGTCCTATGTCAGCGGTCCTGCTACAAGGGCCTGCGGTGGATGTCACCGGGCGGTATTTGTCAACGAAGATGATGCGAACGGGCTTGCATCATTCAACGAGCATACGAAAACGAATGGTTATCTGATCCCGAATGCCCCTGGCGTTCTGGACACGGTGATCGATACAATCATGTCATATTTCGATTAGGCGAGGTATGCGAGGTGGGCTTCGGCCCGCCTCGCTTCTCTCCTGAAGTTAAAACCAGAAGCAACCTTTAATGAGGCGGGCAGATCAATGCTCGCCTCATTACTTTTTTAGGAATCGTACCTCATCAAAAAGCCAGCAAGGCGTAGAGGAGTCCCACAGGCCGAACATCCAGGGTGCAAAGATACCGTTTCCCCTGGTCTGCGTTCGGATGATATAGTCATCGTTTCAAGAAATTATCTTGTTTTTTTTTGCCAATTCAGTAATAATCGTATCCGATTCATAGTTTTAAAATCAGACGAAACAGAAAGGAGAAAACAACGTGATGAGTATTAAGGTTGCAAAACGAAGCACGAGTGGCTGTCCCCCGGTCGGTGCGGTGACGGGAGTGCTTCTCTTCGTGCTGGTCCTGCTTTTGGCTCCGACCGGTGCGCAGGCTGTCGAGATGGCCGGTACCTCGAATACCTATCTCCAGTCCCGAGAATCGGTGAATGGCAGCAACCTGCTGCCGCTCTATGAATATCTCGATTTCACGGTACAGGACCTGGGGAGTGAGTCGCTTTCGGTTCACTTCGGAGGTTGGCTGGGGTACGATCTGCAGGATGAGTCCTTCGGGAATGACAAGAAGAAGGGCAGTGATCTTCAGTATGGCTATGTGAGCTATAGGACGAAGGAGCATAATGCGGTCGTGAACCTGGGCCGGGTGATGGTTTTTGAAGGCATTGCAGCGGAGCGGGTGGATGGGATCTTTGCGAGAACGGACCTGATAGGCGGGCTCGGCATCTCGGCCTTCGGCGGCGCTCCCGTGGAGACGGGGATCGACGCGCCGGGCAACAACACCATCTATGGCGGGCGGGTCTCCCACCAGAACGCAGAGCTCTACACCATTGGGCTCTCCTACCTGCTGGAGGACAAGAACAGCGAGACCTTCCGGCGGGAGTCGGCTCTTGACCTGTGGCTCAAACCGGTCGACAAGGTTGAACTGATGGGCAGGTCCTCGTTCAACTTTCAGACGGTCGGCTGGATGGAGCATTCGTACTACCTGATGCTGGGGCCCTTCAGCAAATTGAGGCTGAACACGGAGGCGACCTGGATCAATTACGAGGATTACTTTGCCGGTGCGACCACAAGCGTCTTCAGCATGGCGCCGGGGGGGCCGATCGATCCCAAGGAGACAGTGAGCATCCTGGGAGAAGAGATCTCCTACGCGATCAACACCAATTGGGCGGTTTCGGTGGATTATAAGAACTACGGCTATGATATCGCCGGGACGGCCAATTATTACGGCGCCAAAGCGACCTATAGTTTGCCGAAATCATACAGCGCGGGCGGCTCGGTCCACAAAATGGACGGGGAGACCGACCGGCTCAAGTACGACATGTATCGCCTCTATGCGTCCAAAAAGATCAACAAGACGGACATCTCCCTTGATCTCCTGGAAGTGAAGTACGAAGAGCCTGTCAATGGTTTGGACAAATCCTATTCGGCTACCATTGCCGCCGGCTACGAGATGACGGAAAAACTGAAGCTGGGCGCCGATCTGGAATATTCGAAGAATCCTGATTTCGACAAGGATGTTAGGTTCTTCCTGAAGCTCAATTATCGGTTCGATACCGAAATGGGCAAGCGGAAGGGGGCATAGCATGAATAATAAAACTAAAATATTGACGATCCTATTCCTTCTGCCGGTATTTGCTCTTGTCCTGCATGTGGCGACGGGTATGGCAGGCACGGCCTTGAAACATCCTGTGGAGGTGGAGGCGCCGGTCATCTGCAGCCAGTGCCATACTGACTGGCGGGCATCGATGGACCATTCGGCCGAATTCGGCGGTCTCAGACATAAATTTTCCGCCCGGCAGAACAAGCAGGCGTGCGGCCTCTGCCACGTTGAATCATTCTGTTCGGACTGTCATGCGCACAAGGAAGAGCTGAAACCGAGCGACAAGTACAAGGAATCTCCGGAACGGGCGCTGCCCCATCGGGGCGATTACCTGAACCAGCACAAGATCGACGGCCGGATCAATCCTGCATCGTGCATGAAGTGCCACGGACGTCAGAATAATGAGAGGTGCAGAACATGTCACAGATAATGACAATGGGAAGGTATAGCCTCCTCCTGCTCATCGCTCTCATGGCCTTTGCCGGATGCGGAACGCCGAACGATCAGGCATCTTTTGATGCCGATACCGGGAAACATGCGTCCGACTGGGTGTATGCGAAACACGCCGCAGCCAGCAAAGAGAACATTAATACGTGCATGGAATGTCATGGAAGCGATCTCGACGGCGGGATGACCGGAGTTTCCTGCGGCCAGTGCCATCTGGCGGGATCTCCTCTCACGGTAACGGGATGCACCTCCTGTCACGGAAAACCGCCGTCAGGAACCGTTGCTCCGAACAGAAGCTTCTCGCATCCTGTGCACAATGCGCTGCCCAATGTCTCGAATGTGTGCGATACCTGTCACAGCGGCGCGGGAAGCGGCACGGCGAATCACTATAACGGTGCAGCGGACGTGATGGTCCTGAGCGCCTACAATGCATTTAGCGGCGCCGCCGTGCGGAATGCGAACGGTACGTGCTCGACGGTGAGCTGCCATGGCGGGCAGACGACGCCGCTCTGGTCTGGCGGAACAATCGACGTAAACACCCAGTGCACTGCATGTCATGCAGAAGGAGCGGATGAATATAACAGCTTCAGTTCGGGGAGACATGCCAGTCATGTAAATACGCACGGAGTGGGCTGTACGTCGTGCCATGACACCGTAAAGCTTGCAGTCAACCATTTCACCACCCTGAACACTCAGGCCATGGAGGGGCCGGCATCAGCGACCTTGAACAGCTCTCTTACCTATACCGGCGGTTCATGCACGTCGGCCTGTCATATTATTAATCCTACGCGACTCTGGGAATAGTTGCAGGAGGTGTAGTGTAGTGAATAATCCTAGTTGAATGGAAGGCCCGGAAGAGTGTCCGGGCCTTCTTTATTGCGTTCCTTTTCCCCAGGCATAGCAAGGAAACCTGTGCGGTGGTTTTTGTTTTATCGTTTCCAAAATTAGCAACGGGGTGGTCGAAAACCCGGTGGCGGACGATGATGGACTCGTCAAAGATAAGGCTATTGACATAAAAAAACAGATGCAAGGAGAGGGAAATGAAAAACAGAACGAAGGTTTTTTCCGCATTGCTGCTCATTGTGCTCGCTTTGAGCGTGAGTGGCTGCTCCAAGCTCTTTGGTCCTTCGGACGAGGAGGTGATCAAAGCCCTTCACGATACGGGGCTCTTTTCAGGCGGTGTTGAAAAATATACGCTTTTAGCGCCCATAGTAGTTCTGAATAAGAGCTACTCCAGAACTGACGGCGCATGGCAGGTAAAAGTCAAGTTGACTTATACGTACTCGATGTCCGGTGGGAGAGAAACGAAGCCGACTGAGAAGATTCAATCGTTCCGCATCTTTAAATCGAAGGACAGTACTGGCAATACTGTTTGGAAGGCGGCAGCCGGCCTCCGGCAATAAGGCTTTCCCGTAAGTTATCCAGAGGCTCAGATGAACAGGGATTACGGTTCTTCGCAACCCCTGTTCATGCAATGCCGGTTTGCGGAACCGTGCGGAAGCAAAACGAGCAGCAGCAATTTCGACGGTGGGAAGGTTTCACTTCTCGTTATCCGGATCAATGTCGCGACCGGCTTTGCCCCGGCGCCGAAGCGGTCTTTTCGCGGGATCTGGCACGGATTCTCTTGGTTCGGAAGGGGTGACGCTTGGCGAAGGTATGGCCGTGACTGCTGAAGTCGCGCCGGAGGTGGTGAATATCTCATAGAGTGCGCCATCGTTCTTCTTGACGACGATGTTCCTGCTTCGCACCTTGAGGAGAAGTGATCCATCAGGCAATTGCCCGCGAAGCGGGTAAAAGGACTGGACGCCCGTGCCGTCATCGAATACCGCACCGGAAAAAGGGCCGCCTTCCACTGTTCCGACCAGCCGGGAAATGGATGATGCTGTCTGGCCTGCTGACGGCGATTGCGCTCCGGCCCCATCGCTGATCACCAGTGCCGCCGCTATGAGCAGGATGCACAGAAACGGATGTGAGCGTATTTTATAGGAGGATCCCATACTTAGTGTTCGCGTATGTCGAAACCGGTTTACTGCGTTATCTCCGTGCCGATCCCTTCTTTGGTGAAGATCTCGAGCAGCAGGGCATGGGGCACCCGGCCGTCGATGATATGGACCTTGGCGCAGCCGGCATCGAGGGCTTCGAAACAGGACCTGGTCTTGGGGAGCATGCCGCCCGCTATAACGTCCGGAGTTGACCAGCGTCTCTACCTTCTTCTTGTTCAGCGTCGAAATGAGGTTCTTGTCCTTGTCCAGGATGCCCGCCTGGTCCGTCAGCAGAATGAGCTTTTCCGCCTTTAAGGCGCCTGCTACTGCTCCGGCAACGAGGTCGGCATTGATATTGTAGGTCTCTCCATGGGCGCCGACGCCCACCGGTGCGATGACCGGAATGAACCCGCCCTGGTCGAGCGCCTGAAGGGCTCCCGGCCGCACCTCCGTGACCTCGCCGACCAGGCCGATGTCGATGATCTCGGTCTCGCCGGTCTCCTCGGATTTTCTCGTCATTTTAAGCTTTTTCGCCTGGATCAGGCCGCCGTCCTTGCCCGTGAGGCCGACTGCCTTGCCGCCTGCCTGGTTGATGAGGTTCACGATCTCCTTGTTCACCTTGCCGCCGAGCACCATCTCGACGATGTCCATGGTCTCCTCGTCGGTGACCCGCTGGCCGGAGACGAAGGTCGGTTTCTTGCCCATGCGCTCCATGGTCTTGCCGATCTGGGGGCCGCCGCCGTGGACGATCACCGGGATTGATGCCGATGTACCGCATCAGCACCACGTCCTGGGCAAAGCCCTGCTTCAGGTTCTCGTCGATCATGGCGTTCCCGCCGTACTTGATCACGAAGGTCTTGCCCCGGAAGGTCTGGATGTAGGGCAGGGCCTCGATCAGGATCTTTGCTTTTTCGATCAGTTTTTCCATGACAACCTCATAAGAGAACGCACAGATGCCAATCCAGATTATAGTAACTGCCAAGACCGAGGGTCGAATGTCCAAATGTCTGAATTTGATATTGGTGCTTATCTGATTTGTCAGCTGCTATTGGCGCTTGCTTTACAGGATATACCTGCTCAGGTCCTCGCTCTTTACGATGTCCGCAAGCCGCTCGCGGACATACGCCGCGTCAATGGCGATCCGTGTCGCCTTTCTTCTCGGGCGCATCGAAGGAGATCTCGTCCAGCAGCGTTCCATGATCGTGTGGAGCCTCCGCGCGCCGATGTTCTCGGTGCGCTCGTTCACGGTCGCCGCTGTTGCCGCGATCTCCTCGATGGCGTCCGCTGGAAAATTCGAGGGTGATCTCCTCCGTCTGCCAGGAGCGCCACCTGCTGCTTGATCAGCGCGTTCTGCGGCTCCGTCAGGATGCGGACGAACTCCTCCTTGCCCAGGGAATCGAGCTCCACGCGGATGGGGAAGCGTCCCTGGAGCTCGGGGATGAGGTCGGAGGGCTTGGACGATATGGAACGCGCCGGCGGCGATGAACAGAATGTGGTCGGTCCTGACCGGGCCGTACTTGGTCGTGACCGTCGATCCTTCGACGATCGGCAGGAGGTCGCGCTGCACGCCCTGGCGGGAAACATCGGGCCCCTGCGAGTCTCGCGTCCCGCGATCTTGTCGATCTCGTCGAGGAACACGATGCCGGACTGCTCCACGCGCTGGAGCGCTTCCCGGATCACCTTGTCCATATCGATGAGCTTGGCCGCCTCTTCCTGCACCAGCAGGCGCAGCGCTTCGGGGACCTTGAGCTTCCGCTTCTTCGTCTTTTCCGGCAGCAGGCCGCCGAGCATTTCCTTCAGGTTCATTTCGATCTCTTCCATGCCGACGTTCGAGATGATGCCGAAGGGCATGACCTTTTCCTTGGCGTCGAGCTCCACCATCCGCTCGTCGAGCTTGCCCGCCCGGAGCTGCTGCCGCAGCTTTTCCCGCGTGGTGTGCTGCTGCTGCTGCTCCTGCTGTTCCTCCGGCGTGGGCTCTCCGGATCGTGCGAGGGCCGGACCGGCGGCAGGAGCAGATCGAGCAGGCGCTCCTCGGCCAGGGCGGCGGCCTTTTCCTGCACCTGTTCGGACACCTCGCTCTTGACCATGTTGATGCCGATCTCGGTGAGGTCGCGGATGATGGACTCGACGTCGCGGCCCACGTAGCCCGACCTCGGTGAACTTCGACGCCTCGATCTTGAGGAACGGGGCCTGGACGAGCCGCGCGAGGCGGCGGGCGATCTCGGTCTTGCCGACGCCCGGTGGGGCCGATCATGATGATGTTCTTCGGCATCACCTCGTCGCGCAGGTCCTCGGGCAGGCGCTGGCGCCGCCAGCGGTTGCGGAGCGCAATGGCCACGGCGCGCTTCGCCTTGTTCTGGCCGATGATGTACTGGTCCAGTTCTTCGACGATCTGGCGTGGCGTCAGGGTGTCTTTCAAAAAACCTCCAGGATCAATGTAGACATAGGATGGCAGATTGCGGATGAGGAATCAGCAGTAAAGCTCGAAGTTCAGTCATCGGAGTGCTTCCACGGTCCCTGTCATGCTGCTACCGTATGCCGCACTCCGGAATCTACAGCTCTTCTATCGTGATTTCCTTGTTCGTATAGATGCAGATGTCTGCCGGCGATCTTGCATGGCCTCTTCGACGATCTGCCGCGCGTCGAACGTGGTGTGGTCCACGAGCGCCCGCGCGGCGGCAAGGGCGTAGGGGCCGCCGGAGCCGATGGCGGCGATGCCGTCCTCCGGTTCGATCACGTCGCCGTTGCCCGAAAGGATAAAGGACCGCTCGGTATCGGCAACGATCATCAGCGCCTCGAGCCGGCGAAGGACCTTGTCCGTCCGCCAGTCCTTGGCAAGCTCCACGGCGGCGCGCGTCAGATTCCCGTGGTACTGCTCGAGCTTGGCTTCGAACTTTTCGAAGAGCGTGAAGGCGTCGGCGGTGGCGCCGGCAAACCCGGCGAGGACCTTGTCGTTGTACATCTTGCGTACTTTCTTGGCGTTGTGCTTCATGACGGTGGCGCCGACCGTGACCTGACCGTCGCCGGCGATGGCGGTTTTCCCGTTCCGTCGTACTGCCAGGATCGTCGTTGCCGTGCATCGGCGGCATTTCGCTCATGAGGCCTCCCTAAAGCGTAGTGCAAAGTGCAGAGTTCAGAGTGCAAACTGGCATGGCAAATGCCTGATTGCTTCAATTTGCACTTTGCATCTTACATCTTGCCTCTTGCATTGTTGCAGTCGTCATTGCTACTTCTTTCTTCGCCTTCGGATGCGCCTTGTCATAGGCCTCCATCAGCGCATCAAGGTTCACATGCGTATAGCGCTGGGTGGTGGACAGGCTGGCATGACCGAGAAGTTCCTGGATGGCGCGGAGATCAGCGCCGGATTCGAGCATATGCGTCGCGAAGCTGTGGCGGAGCGTGTGCGGGCTCGCTTTCTGCTGCAGACCCAGTTTTTTCTGTAGTTTTCTAAAATACGCTGAACCGTCCGGGCTGTCAAGCGTTTTCCGCACGGACCGATGAAGACGGCGCTGCTGTCCAGGCTGCGCTGCCGCTGGTCAACATAGGCGTCGATGGCCGCGAGGGCGATGCCTCCCAGCGGCACGATCCGCTCCTTGCGCCCCTTGCCGCGGATGCGGATGAGCCGGTCGTGGCGGTTGATATCGTCATGGTTCATGCCGATAAGTTCGCTCGCCCTGATGCCGGTCGAATAGAGCGTTTCGAGCACGGCGCGGTCCCGAAGCTCCGCTCGGCCATGCTGCGATGCCGGAGCTGCCGGAGCGTCCATGAGCCGCTGCGCATCATCGGCGGTCAGGACCGAAGGCAGGCGTTTTTCCTGGCGCGGCGTTGCAATAAGCCGCGCCGGATTGTTCGACAGAATGCCCTGGCGGTTCAGATATTTAAAGAATGCCCGGAGGGCAGAGAGCTTTCTGGCGATCGAGGATTTTTTCACCTTCAGCTTGAGCAGATGGGCGATGAACTGCCGGAGGTCCTGGTGGTCCACGGCAGCAAGGTCCGTTTCTCCGAGAAAATCGAAGAACTGATCCAGGTCGGAGAGGTAGCTGCGCTCCGTATGCGGCGAGACGTTTTTTTCGTTCTTGAGGTACTGAAGGAAATCGAAGATGTACTTCCGCATGAAAATACTTTAGCGTAACCGCGGTGATTTTGCAAGGGAGAACCAGATTGCGGAAAGTAGCGTGTTAGGCGGAAGAGCTGTCGTTGTTTGCGGCACAGGGATGGGGTGCGATCACGCGCATGGCCGGGACAGGCACGCGGAGAATCTACGGTTTTTTGGCGGTACGTGCCGCTGCATGAGCCTTTTTCTTCGCGGGCTTTTTGGCAGCCTTTTTTAGCGGGTGCTCGTTTCTTGCGCCCAATGCCGTTGCCCGCGTTTTCGCGGCGTATCGCCAGCAGTTCATGGGCGCGTTCAGGCGTCATTTCCTCGAGGCGGTCGCTCCGCGTAAGACTGGCATTGGTTTCTCCATCGGTGACGTACACGCCGAACTTGCCTTCTTTGGCCACGATCGGCTTGCTGCTCACCGGGTCATTGCCGAACTCGCGCAACGGAGGTTTTGGCGCTCCGCGGCGGCCGTATTGGCGCGGGGTCGCAAGCAGCGCAAGGGCCTGTTCTACGGTAATGTCGAAGAGCTGTTCTTCGCTGGCGAGCGTGCGGCTTTCCTTGCCCTTCGTGATGTAAGGGCCATAACGGCCATTTTGTGCGGTGATCGGCACGCCGTCAGCCGGATCAACGCCGACCACCCGCGGCAGCGATAGCAACTTTGCCGCCTCCTGCATGGTTATGCGGGCGATGTCCATTGTTTTGAACAAAGAGGCCATTTTCGGTTTATCAAGCCCGGGCGGGGGAGCTTCGGGAGTGCCCCACTGTACATACGCGCCGTAGCGGCCGTTCTTTGCGAACACGGGAAGCCCCTCGATATCCCCGATCGGGCGTCTCACCTTTTGGCGCAGCGAGCAGTTTCAGCGCCACTTCAAGGGACAGCTCATCGGGCGCCATTGTATCGGGTACGCTGGCTGTATCTTCACCGCGGCGCACGTAGGGCCCGAACTTGCCCGGCTTCACCACTACTTCAAGGCCGGTGACGGGATCAATGCCAAGGGGAAAGGTGTTGATTGCCGCGGCATCGATCTCGTCCAGATTCTTTGCAACGCTTCGCTTGAGACCGATGAGCTCGTCGTTTTTTCCGAAATAGAACTCATTGAGCCACTGTTCCTTGTTCTGCAGCCCCTGCGCGATCTCATCCAAGTCTTCCTCGGCATTCGCGGTGAAGGCGTAATCGACAAGGCCGAGGAAATGCTTCTCAAGCAGATTGACAACAGAGAAGGCGACCCAGTTGGGCACGAGCGCCTGCCCTTTTTTCCACACATAGCCGCGGTTGACGATTGTCTGCATGATGGATGCCCATGTTGATGGACGGCCGATGCCCAGCTCTTCGAGCTTCTTGATCAGCGACGCCTCGGTGTAGCGCGCGGGCGGCTGCGTAAAGTGGCCGCTCGGGGTGATGCTCGCAATGTCGACACTGTCGCCTACAGCAAGCTTGGGGAGAAGCGCTTCACGCTTGTTGTTCTCGGTGTCGTCATCGGTGGATTCTTCATATACTTGCCGGTATCCCGCAAAGGTGATCGTGGTGCCGCTCGCAGCAAACTCGCAGTCGCTGCCATTGCTTATGGCGCCCAGCCGCACGCTGACGGTCGTGCCGTTCGCATCGGCCATTTGCGAGGCGAGCGTGCGCTGCCAGATCAGTTCATACAGCGAGAACTCCTGCGGGTTGAACTCGCTTTTCAGGTCGCGCGGCGAACGCATCGGCGTGCTCGGACGGATGGCTTCATGCGCTTCCTGGGCGTTCTTTACCTTTGATGATAGGTGCGGGGAGCCGGCGAAAGGTACTGCTGGCCGTATACCTTCTGCACCTCGGCGCGCACTTCAACAAGTGCGTCGGCGAGAAATTACCACATTGTCGGTACGCATGTAGGTGATGAATCCGCGCTCATATAACCCTTGTGCGATACGCATCACCTGAGCGGCGGACAAACGGAGCTTGCGTCCGCCTTCCTGCTGCAGGGTAGAGGTCATGAACGGCGCTTTTGGCGATGAGCGGTATGGCTTTTCCTCAACGCTGCGAACCGTGAGCGATGCGTTGGTAAGACCCGCTGCGAGCGCCATGGCCCGGGTCTTGTC
Source organism: Nitrospirota bacterium (assembly GCA_963836175.1). Classification (GTDB taxonomy): domain Bacteria; phylum Nitrospirota; class UBA9217; order UBA9217; family UBA9217; genus GWC2-56-14. The sequence goes on along the minus strand of CAWIIS010000003.1, from coordinate 81,967 downwards.
AATGACAACGACCCGGTCGCGCGGCCTGCCCTGGCTGTCAAAGTCCTTGCCGGTTGCGACCCTGTTCGTATCGAGCGAGACCAGGGTCGCTGTGAACGAAGGCGTCGTTGCGGTCACCGCTTCGATGCCCCAATATTCGGCAGCGACATGGGAGATCCGTTCACGCTCGCGTTCTACCACGAGACGGAGCGCCGGGCTTTGTACCCGGCCGGCTGACAGGCCCCGATTCACCCTCCGCCACAGCACCGGGGACACCTCATATCCAAAGAGCCGGTCCAAAATCCGCCGGGTTTCAGCAGCATCAACCAGCCCCTGATCGATGCCACGGGGGTTGGCGACCGCGTGCTCGATGGCGGACTTGGTGATCTCGTGGAACACCATGCGTCGCACAGGTATCTTCGGCTTCAGGTGTTCAATGAGATGCCACGAGATCGCTTCGCCCTCGCGGTCTTCGTCTGTCGCGAGATACAGGGCGCTTGCGCCTTTCAGTGCGGCCCGGAGCTCTCGCACTACCTGCGTTCCGCGTTCGGTGAGCTCGTACGTGGGTTTGAATCCGTTGTCGACATCGACGGCGAGACCTTTGCTCGGGAGGTCTGCAATGTGCCCAATAGAGGCGCGAACGTCAAATGCATCGCCGAGATACTTTGCGATGGTCTTTGCTTTTGCCGGCGACTCAACAATGACGAGAGATTTCATTAACGATACCTGGTCAGGCTAATTCCACGCGGTCCGCTTGATCCTTCTCCGTGAGGAGGAGGGTGCATCGTCGTAGTCCGTATTCGTCGCCGCAAACACCGAGAACGCAACCAGGGCCTTTACCTGCTCGAGTTCGATGCGGCCGGCATAGAGCTCCAGCGAACGGTCGAGCACGTCCTCGCGCTGGTCCTCCGAGATAATGCCGAGGTGCGTGAGCTTCGTGACGAAACTGAAGGCTTCGACCGTAAAGCGGCCGCGCTCCTCACTGTTCATGGCCCGTGCCCCGCTGATCGGCACGGCCTGCTCCGGTTCGAAAAAAGTCTCCGATTGCTTCTGCACCAGGGTCTGCATGAGCGTGAGCGCCGTGTCCGCGTCCTGGATCCGGTAGCCGCTGTTCAGCAGCGAGTCCATGATCTTGCCTTCGTCGTCGAAAAGCTCCTGTTTATTCCTGACCTGGTCCGCTATGAGCGAGAACAGGTTCATCATCAACTCGTCCAAAAAATCCTCCTGAATATCATTATACTGCCGCATTATGCTTCCTTTATATAGTACTTTCCGGGAAGCTGTTTGACAAGTCCTTTCAGTTCCAGGGTCACCAGCGCCCCGCTTATTCTTGCCGGGGTGCTGCCGCTTTCCTTCATTAATATGTCGATATGCTTCGGCTCATTCGTGATCTGCCGGAAGACCGGTTCCTCGTCCCTGGTCAGGGAGGGCAGGTCACGGGCCGCGCCTGCGGATGTAACGCCCGCTGACAGTATCTTCAGGTCCTGCAGGATGTCCTGTGCATTTTCGACCAGCAGTGCGCCCTGTTTGATCAGGCTGTTCGTGCCCCGGCTGTTCGTGGCTCCGATGTTGCCCGGCACGGCAAAGAGCATTCTACCCTGCTCTTTTGCATATTTCGCCGTGATGAGCGACCCGCTGTCCTCGGCTGCCTCGATGATCACGGTGCCGCGAGACAGCCCGCTGATGATGCGGTTCCTGGCCGGGAAGTAGCCGGACTCGGGCTGTGTGCCAAAGGCGTTCTCTGTTATCACCGCGCCGGACCTGCTGATGTCCTCCATCAGGCCTTTGTTCTCCGGCGGATATGCCACGTCAATGCCGCATCCAAGCACGGCAATGGTTCTTCCCCTTGGCAGCAAGCGCGCCCCGGTGCGCCTGTGTGTCGATCCCCCGCGCCAGGCCGCTTACGATGGTGAGACCGGCTGATGCCAGCTCCATAGGAGATGCGGCGGGTCACGGCCAGACCGTAGTTCGTCGGTTTTCTCGTGCCGACGATGGCGATGCCGTCCCCCTGATGAAGATCGCCCTTTACGTACAGAAAGAGCGGGGGGTCGGGAGTATTTTTCAGCGCCGCTGGATAGGCTGCGTCGTCGGCGATAATGATCGCGATGCCCGCTTCCCGCGCCTTCTCCAGTTCCTGCTCCGCGTATTCGCGCCAGGAGAAGGACGTGATCTCGTTGATCACCTTATCGGACAAGCCCGAGACGGTTCTGAGATCATGGGATGATGCGGAGAGGGCTCGCTCCGGCGATCCGAAATGCTGTGCGAGCTTTCGAAAGGTGACCCGCCCGACTCCGGGGATGCTGCTGAGGCCAATCCAGTAGAGCGCAGGATCGTTGCTTTTTTGCATTCAGCAGCCCGTCTCGCGAAGGATTTCTACACTTAAGGGTAGAAATTATACAGAGTCAGAGAGGATAGTCAAGGATTTTTTTGGAACAGGCGGGCACAGAAGCCAATTTAGCCTTATGTTACAACGACAATGCGGATACATTCTGCTCTTCCGGGCAGAGCAGGATCGTGTAACTATCTGTTCGCTGATAATGGAGACCAATGCTGGGATCTCCCGATTCCTGCTGGTGGTGGAATGCATGGAGGGAGGTCCCGTTCTGTCAGCTTAAATGATCCGGAGCGCGCTTTTTCTGTCTGCTTCCTCGCTGCTATTTTATCTTCTTTACGAACTCCTCAACGGAAATGGCGGGGAGCGTCATCATATGGACCGAACCCCGCGAGCCGATCTCGACGGACATTTTCATGACCGTTTCGTTGTCAGGCGCTTCCACGATGTTCACAAAGTCATAGGAACCAAGCAGGGCATATTGCTTGTGTATCTTGATGCCCATGGCCTCGACCTCTCTGTTCACTTCAATGATCCGTTCCGGTTTCTGCTTGATCGTCCTGCGGCCTTCGTCCGTCAAATTGCTCAGGATCACATAGTACGGCATGGTTTGTTCCTCCTTTTTGCTTTGGAATTACAGCGCTTTGAGAACATGCTTCCGAGTATAGCGCTTTTTATCCAGTCCTGCGTGCTTCCTGACCGGGCGGGACCGGCCCGGTAGACTAAAGTAACGACTGATGAGATGCAGAGAAAAGAGAGTATGCCGCAGCGAGTAAACTGTGCCTCGTTTTCACGCCCAGTTTGATGCGATGGCGCCCGGTTTGACAACCGGAAGATGTTGAGCTATCTAATGAAGAGATAATCTCATCACCCTTTCCCGGTTTTGGTTTAGGCTTGTCAGTGTTAAATTATCGTGCACTATCTTTCGAGGGAGGCAGCCATGACGGAAAACAGGAAGATCAAAAAAGTGTTCAAAAGCAAGCCCACGATCGAAGGCGCCGGGGTCCATCTCAGGCGGGTTTTCGGGAACAGCGAGGTGCCCCTCTTCGACCCGTTCCTGCTGCTCGACGATTTTCGCAACACCGATCCCTATCAATACATCAAGGGCTTCCCCTGGCACCCCCATCGCGGCATCGAGACGATCACCTATGTGCTGAAAGGCGACGTCGAGCACGGCGACAGCATGGGGAACAAGGGCGTCATCACATCCGGCGACATGCAGTGGATGACCGCGGGAAGCGGCATCATCCACCAGGAAATGCCCCAGGGAGACGAAGACGGCGTGATGGAGGGTTTTCAGCTCTGGGCCAACCTTCCGAAGTCCCACAAGATGATGGACCCCCGGTACCGCGACATCAAAAGCGCGCAGGTGCCGGAAGTCAGTGACAAAGAGCGGCGCCAGGGTCAAAGTCATCTGCGGGACGTCGAGGGAACGAAGGGGCCGGTCAGGGACATCGTGATCGATCCCGAATATCTCGACGTCACGGTGCCGCCCGCATCCGAGTTCGTCCATGCGACCAAGCGCGGCCACACGGTCTTCGCCTATGTCATCGCCGGCAAAGGCGTCTTCTGCAACGAAAAGAACCCCTTTGCCTACGATGCCCTAGGGGAAAACTATTTCGACATGGAGCGCGATCCCTATATCCACAACGGAACGGCGGTCCTCTTCGGCGACGGCGACCAGGTGACGGTCTCGGCCCAGGGCGAACCTGTCCGCTTCCTGCTCATATCAGGCAAGCCCATCGGCGAGCCCGTGGCCTGGTACGGCCCGATCGTGATGAACACGGAGGAGGAGCTGGCAATTGCTTTCGAGGAATATCAGGACGGCACGTTCATAAAGCATGTCGGGAAGATGGGATGAACAGGTTCATTCCTTTGAAATAATCAAGATACGTTCAATGTCTGCTGCTACGAAAGTTCTCGATACTGTCCTGTTCTGATACGGACGCGGTAGATTCGCGCTCGCGGTCCTTGCTGTGGTCGCGGGCAACGAGCATGTAGATGGAGGGAACGACGAAGAGGGTGAAGAGCGTGCCGATGAACAAACCGCCCACCAGGACAATGCCGATGGAGTTGCGCGCGGCGGCGCCGGCGCCGGACACGAGGGTCAGCGGAAAGTGGCCGGCGATGGTGGCGGCGGTGGTCATCAGGATCGGCCTGAGGCGGGTCAGGGACGCTTCGCGCACGGCGTCGAGCTTGGCATGGCCCTGCAGCTGGAGCTTGTTGGCGAATTCGACGATCAGGATGCCGTTCTTCGCCACCAGCCCGACCAGGGTCACCAGGCCGACCTGCGAGTAGATGTTGAGGGTGGTGGTCCAGCCGCGGGTCCAGAACGGCGTGTTCGGGTCGGGTATCTTCAGGAAAGTGAAGAGGAGCGCGCCGAAGATCGCCAGCGGCACCGACCCGGCGAGGATGACGAAGGGGTCGCGGAAGCTGTTGAACTGGGCCGCCAGCACCAGGAAGATGAGGATGATGGCGAGGGAGAAGGCGGGGAGGAACTTGCTTCCCTCGGTGCGCAGCTGGCGCGATTCGCCGGTGTAGTCGAGGACATATCCCTTGGGGAGGATCTTCGTCGCCTCGTCCTCCAGGAAGCGCAAGGCCTCGTCCAGCGGCCGCATTGCCACGCCGCTGATCTTGACCGCGTTGAGCTGCTGGAAGCGGTTGAGCGAGCGGGGGACCACGGTCTCGCGGAGGGTCGCGACGGTGGAAAGCGGCACCAGCCTGCCGTTGGGGCCGGTGACGTGGATCTCCTTCAACTGGTCCGGGGTGAGGCGATCGACGCGCTGGATCTGGGGAATGACCTTGTAGCTCCGCCCCGCTATGTCGAAGCGGTTGACGAAGCCGCCGCCGACCATCCCTCCCAGATCCGCGCCGACCTGTTCCAGGCTGAGACCGAGGGCGGCGACCTTGTCGCGGTCGATGACGAACTCGGCCTGGGGCTGGTCGATCTTGACGTCGATGATCGGCGGGAAGGCGAACATGCCGCTCTGCATCGCCTTCTGCTGCAGCTTCTGGGCAAACTCGAGGATCTGCCCGGTCTCGGCCGTGGAGGCCAGGATGAACTCCACCGGGAACTGGCCGCCGCCGGGGAGGGCCGGCGGGGCGACCGGGAACATCTGGATGCCGGGGATCGCCTGCAGCTTCTGCTGCACCTCGGGCAGGATCTGGAAGACGGTGCGCTCGCGGTCGTCCCACGGTTTGATGACCATGCCGAGCGAAGCCGAAGTTGGGGAAGGTGACCTGGAAGGTGAACTCGGTCTCGGGCACGCTCAGGAAGGCCTCGTTGGCCGCCGCGGCGTAACGGCTGGTCTGGTCGAGGGTGGAGTCGGCCGAGGCTTCGAGGATGCCGAAGATGACCCCCTGGTCCTCCAGGGGCGCAAGCTCCTTGGCGGACATGATGAACATCGGTATGGTGAGCAGGCTCACCACGATCCATACGGTGTAGACCGCCGGACGGGCGCGGAGGGTGGCGTCAAGCATGCGTCCGTAAGCGTCTCTGGAGGCGCTTGAAGTCGCGGGAGATCCGGCCTGCCAGGCCGTGCTCCCCGGCGCCGGGCTTGAGCAGCGTGGCCGACATGACCGGCGACAGGGTGAGGGCGACGATCCCGGAGATGGTGACCGCCCCGGCCAGGGTGAAGGCGAATTCGCGGAAGAGCGAGCCGGTCAGCCCCCCCTGCAGGCCGATGGGGAGATAGACCGCCGCCAGGGTGATGGTCATGGCGATGATCGGCCCGACCAGCTCGCGGGCGCCTTGCAGGGCCGCCTCCAGCGGCGGACTTCCCCATGCTCATGTGGCGCGCCACGTTCTCCACCACCACGATGGCGTCGTCCACCACGAGGCCGACCGAGAGGACGATCGCCAGCAGGGTGAGGAGGTTGACGGTGAAGCCGAAGGCCTGCATCAGGAAGACGCCGCCGATGAGCGACACCGGGATCGCCACCACCGGGATGAAGACCGAGCGGAAGGAGCCGAGAAAGAGGAAGATGACGACCACGACGATCAGCAGCGTGTCGCCGAGGGTTTTGAGCACCTCGCTGGATGGCGTTGTTGATGTATTCGGTGGCGTCGTAGGCGACGCGCGCCTGCAGACCGCCCGGCAGGTCGCTCTGGATCGCCGCCATTTCCGCGCGCACGCGCTTGAGGACGTCGATGGAATTGGCGTTGGGGAGGGGCCAGATCCCCATGAAGACGGCGGTCTGCCCCGAGAAGCGGACCTCGGCATCGTAGTCCTCGGCGCCCAGCACGACGTCGGCGATCTCCCCCAGGCGCACGATGGAGCCGTTCTGCTCGCGCACCGCCAGGCGCTTGAACTCATCCACGGTGCTCAGGTTGGTGTTGGCGGTCAGGTTGACCTGGATGAGCGCCCCCTTGCTCCTGCCGAGGGCGGCCAGGAAGTTGTTCGCGGCCAGCGCCCGGCGCACCTGGGCCGGGCTGATGTTGAGGGCGGCCATCCGCTCGGGCTTGAGCCAGATCCGCATGGCAAAGGTGCGGCCGCCGAGGATGTCGGCCCGCTGCACCCCGGAGACGGCCGACAGGCGCGGCTGGACGATGCGCACCAGATAATCGGTGATCTCGTTCTGCTGCAGGATGTCGGAGGTGAAGCTCAGATAGGCGGAGGCGAACTCGCTGTCGGCCGATTCGATGTTGATCGCCGGCACCTCGGCCTCGGGCGGCAGGTCGCGGCGCACCTGGTCGACCTTGGAGCTGATCTCGGCAAGGGCCTTGGTGGAGTCGAAGTTGAGCCTGAGGCGCGCCTTGATGGTGGAAAGGCCGAGGCTGCTCTGCGACTCCATGTATTCGATGCCGTCGGCGGCGGCGATGGCGCGCTCCAGCGGCGCGGTGACGAAGCCGCGCACCAGTTCGGCGTCGGCGCCGACGTAGACGGTGGTGACGGTGACCGCGGCGTTCTCGCTGCGCGGGTACTGGCGCACATTGAGGGTGCGGACCGCCTGCAGGCCGGCAATGATGATGACCAGGTTGACCACCAGGGCCAGGACCGGACGGCGTATGAAAAGGTCGGTGATCTTCATGACAGACCACGGAGAGAAATCGAGTTCATCTCGTTGTACCTCGACAATGGATTTCGTCTCAGTTGTTCTCCGGCGTGGGCGCTTTTTGGAAATCCGGGGCCAGCTTATTGTCGATCACCACTGACTGGCCGTTGCGCAGTTTGAAGACGCCGGTGCTGACAACCGTTTCTCCCTCCTGGACCCCGCTCGTGACGGCGACGAAGTCGCCGCGCTTGAGGCCGAGGCGCACGAACTGCTGGCGCAGCACCTTTCCCTTTTTATCCGCCGCATCCTCGATGATGAAGACCGAGTCCCCGTAAGGGGCGTACAGGACGGCTGTTGCGGGAACGGCGAGCACCTTCTGCCGCGCGGGAAGCCCCACCGCCACGTTGACGAACATGCCGGGGCGCAGCTTGTCCCCGCGGTTGGCCACTGTTGCCTGCACCTTGATCTGGCGGGTTTCGGCGTCCACCAGAGGATTTATGGCGGTGATCCGCCCCTTCAGCGTCTCGCCCGGCAGGGCATCGGTGGTCACCTGCACGGTCAGGCCCAGGCGCACCAGCGGGAGCTGCTGCTGGGGCAGGGTGAAATCGACATAGATCGGATCGAGGGACTGCAGGGTGACGATGGGGTCCCCCTCGCGAAGCATCTGGCCCAGGTTGACCTGGCGGATGCCGAGATGGCCGCTGAAGGGGGCGCGGATCGTCTTCTTGGCGATGGTGGCCCGTATGTTCTCTGCCTGGGCCTCCGCCTGATCGGCAGCCGCAACGGCATTATCGCGTTCGGCCTGAGAGATCAGGCTCTTCGCGAACAACTGGTCCAGTCTCTCGCAGGTTGATGCGTGACAGGTTCACCTGGGCCACGGCGCCGGGAAGCTGGGCCTCTTCCGAGGAGGTGTCCTGGCGCAGCAGGAGGTCCCCCTTCTTCACCGGCCGTCCCGCCTCGAAAGCTATCTCGACCACTTTGCCCGCAAGCTCGGCGGACACGGTGACCCCCTGCACGGCGTTCAGCGTGCCGACCGCGGTCAGGGCGGTCTCCCACGACTCGGCCTTTACTACGCGTGGAGGTCACGGTCTCGGGCGGCGGTACGAACTTCTTGCCCTGGTCGATCATCGCACCGATCTGCAGGGCCTTGACGGCGACGAGAATGACGATGACGATGACCAAACCGCTGATAGTGAGTATCAAGCGTTTCTTCATGTCTGTGTCCTACCCTGCAGAAAGATTAGCACCTGATAAGAAAAGTATCAAGACTTTCTCGACGATTTACAGAAAAAACGCGATGCTGACTGGCGTCTTTAGTAGTAGCAAGGTCGGTGACCAAGCATTGATCAAAATTGCGATATACTTGAACTAACAGGCATGCGGGAATCATCTGCGCCTATATCATCAGGTGGGAATATATCAAGTGGGAAGTAGCGTCATGGAGAGCAACACTGTTTACGATGTGATCATCGTTGGAGGGGGACCTGCCGGGCTGGCTGCAGGGCTTTACTGCCAACGCGCCGCGGTCAAGACCATCCTTTTTGAAAAGGGCCTGATAGGCGGACAGATCGCCATATCAAAAGAAGTGGAAAATTATCCCGGCGTCGAGGGCATCACGGGGTTTGATCTTGCTGAGAAGCTCCTGCATCATGCCAAAGCTTTTGGATTGCATATCATCCAGGAAGAGGTCGTGGCGATAAAAGCCGGACCCGACCTGCACACCGTACAACTGGCAAATGGCGACCTTTATCGAGCCGCTGCACTGATCCTCGCAGCGGGCGGGTCAGTGCGAAAGCTCGGTGTTCCCGGAGAAGCCGAGTACCTCGGCAGCGGCGTTTCCTATTGCGCCACCTGTGATGGTTTCTTCTTCCGGGAAAAAACCGTGGTCGTGGTCGGAGGGGGGGACACGGCGGCGGAAGAAGCGGTATATCTCTCAAAACTGGCAAGCAAGGTTTATCTCGTTCACCGGAGAGATGCACTCCGGGCGAAGATGCCGTTACAGAACCGCCTTCGGGCCGAGCCTCGCATCGAACCGATCTGGAACACGGTCGTGAGGTCGATCGAGGGCAACGGCAGCGTGGTCGACGGCGTCATGCTCGAAAATATCATTACCGGAGAAAAGAGGCCGCTAGCAGTAGACGGCGTCTTCATTTTTATCGGCTACGCCCCGAACACCATGCTGGTCCCTCCCGAGGCAAGGACCAACGAGCTGGGTTTCGTTATCACCGACGAAAAAAACGAGACGAACGTCCCCGGCATTTTCGCCTGCGGCGATCTGCGCCAGAAGTTCGCCAACCAGATCGTGATAGCAGCAGGCGACGGGGCTGTGGCGGCCCTGGCTGCGGCCCGCTACGTGGAACTGCGGAAAGCCCGCGAACCGATTCCCCGGTAAGGATTGATGTGTCGGGGTTGAATCGAGAGGAGCATTACGGCTATACGATAAAACAAAAAGGCCACGGCATCTGCAGTTTCCGTGGCCTTGTGGTATTTTCAATTCTATTCGCCGGGTGCCTTTTTTTAGTAATCCACACCCTTCTGCGGTTTTATTTTCTCCTGGTAGGCATGCTTGATCTCGCGCATTTCGGTGACCGTATGTGCCCGCGCGATCATCTCCGGGTGCGCATCACGTCCGGTCAGGACCAGGTGCATGGCGGCCGGTTTATTGTCGATCAGCTCAAGGACCTGGGGCAGATCAACCAGGTTCAGCTTCAGGGCAACATTGACCTCATCGAGGATCATGAGATCATAGGCCCCTGTTTCCAACTTCTCTTTGGCAAGCCGGATGGCCGCCTGTGCGCTCTCGCGGTGTTCCTCAGGAGAGGACCGGTCTCCCGGGATGCCGCAAAAACCTTTGCCCATGACGTGAAACTCCACCTTGGGGCCGAGCAGTTTGATTCCGTCGAACTCACCTGCATGCAGGCCTCCTTTCATGAAGTGAATCAGGCAAACCTTCATGCCGTGGCCGGCGGCGCGCAGGGTCATGCCCAGGGCGGACGTGGTCTTGCCTTTGCCATCGCCGGTCAGGACGACAACAAGGCCTGTTACTTCGCGGTGCTCCCGCTGCGGCGAAGATTTTTTCATACATGCCACCTCAAAATCACAAAATATATTATTCCGCTACAGTTTATTTGATGGACAGATGTCGAATAAAACGCATTCGCTGTGCTTAGGCCGCTGTGCCTGGCAAACGGCCCTGCCGTGGAAGATCAGGAGATGGGAAAGACTGCCCCACTCTTTCCGCGGAGTGACCGCGATCAGGTCCTGCTCTATCTTGACGGGATCGTCGTGCTTCGTCAGGCCGATTCGGAAGGCGAGCCGTTTCACGTGCGTGTCAACGGCAATGCCCTCGTTGATGCCAAAGGCGCTCGAAAGGACGATGTTCGCGGTCTTTCTTGCGACGCCCGGCAGGGTGACAAGCTCTTCCATGGTTTGCGGCACCGCGCCGTTGAACTGTCCCACGATCATCTCGGCCGTTCTGCGGATATTTTTTGCTTTGTTGTTAAAGAAGTTGACCGAACGGATGTCCTGGGCCAGCTTTTCCGGCGTTGCGTTGGCGAAGTCCTCTGGCGATCGGTATTTTTTGAACAGCTGCTCCGTCACCTTGTTGACGAGCACGTCCGTGGTCTGGGCGGACATGATCGTCGCCACCAGGAGCTCGAAAGGGGTGTTGAACCGGAGCGCCGTCTGGGGCGTTCCGGCATATTCTTTTTTCAGCAGTTTGATGATCCGGGCGACCTGATCTTTCTTATCCATGTGAGCTCCTGTATTCGGCGCATTCATATTAAAGCTTAAAAAATTACTGCCTCACCACGGAGACACAGAGGAAAGCAAAAACCTTTGACACTGAAAAGGTATGATTCGTATGATTCCCCCGGATCAATCATAAACAATCAGTGAAAATCAGTGTCAATAAAAGTTCATTCCTTGTAACGGCCTTTCCGGCTTCTTGCAGCTTTGATGCGGCTGAACAAGGCCGGGAAAAGAGCGAAGCATGCCAGGAGCATCAGGGCCATGATCACTTTCGTCGAGAGGATCTCCGCCGGGGAATTGATCGAGCCGATCTGGCTGTCCTGCATAAGCGAATATAATCGTGCCGGGGATGATCCCGAGCGCAGTGGTCCAGGCAAAGGTCTTGAGCGGCACCCTGGTCAGGCCTGACAGGAAGTTGATCAGGAAAAAAGGGAAGATCGGGATCAGGCGAAGAGTGAGCAGATAGCGCGAGCCCGAAGCCTCCATCTCGCGGTTGAACCGGTCCAGCTGCAGCTGATATTTATCCTGCAGCAGCTGCCCGAGCAGATAGCGCGCAAAGAGGAATGCGAGCACGGCGCCGGTCGTGGCGCCCAGGTTCACGATAGAGCGTTGCGAGTGCTGTGCCGTAGAGGAACCCGCCCCCGAGGGTCAGGACAACCGCACCGGGAATGGACAGTCCCGCGACCACAATGTACAGAACTATAAAGAGGACGACCGAAAGGGCATAGTGGTCGCGGACGAGCACGAGGAACTCCTCACGGTGCTGCTTCATATTCTCGAAGGTCAGGATCGAGCCGATCGGAGACTGGCGCACTGCTATGATCACGGCGATAAACACGACCAGGAGCAGGATGTTCCTTCTTTGTTTGTTCATGAGAGCTTTAAAGCCCTTTCTTTTCTGACGCTGCTCATGCTCCCGGGAGTTATTGGGCAGGGGTGATAAAGAAATCCCCAGAAACGCTGCCAGCGGTCCTCCCGGAATTCCGTCAATCCGAGCGTGATCGTGCGCGTATCGTCGCGCATTTTGAATGTCCCGAACAGCCGGTCCCAGCAAGAGAGCAAACTCGTAAAATTGGAGTTCGTCTCCTCGCGTTCAATGGAATGATGCACGCGGTGCATATCAGGCGTAACGATCAGGACGCTGAGTGAGCGGTCCCATGCCCGCGGCAGGCCCAGGTTGCTGTGATGGAAAAGGGTCGAGAGGTTCAGTATGGTCTCGAACAGGAGGAGCTGTCCAAAGCTCATGCCGAGGACCACCAGGACCGGCATACGGATCAGGGTCGAGAGGATGAGCTCTCCCGGATGAAAACGGAGCGCCGTGGTCGTATCCATCTGCGTGTCCGAGTGGTGCGCACGGTGAAACAGCCACAGGAAATCGATCCGGTGGTTTGCCTTGTGCCAGAAGTACATCCAGATGTCGAAAAGGAGAAAGAGGACCACGGTTGCGGCAACCGGTGAAAGACGCAGCATATGCCGGAGGCCGAAGGAATGGACCGCCGCCCAGGCCGTTATCTGGAGGGTCACGCCGGCAAGAATGGACCGCGTCAGGAGACCGTTCAGGAGCGCGGTCAGCACGTGCGGAAAGGCATGCCGGAGCCGTGAGGTGCGGCCCCGGTAATGCGGAATAATGTCCTCTAGCAGAAAGATCGTCACAACAGCTGCCGCTATGATAACCGGTTTTGCAATCATGGCCGGAAAAACCTTCTTTCCTGTTCAATAAGATACGCAAGGGTCCGGGAGGAACCGGCCGGATCGTTCCGGTGTTGCTGAAAAAAGATGTTGAGGTCGTCCTTCGTATCGACATCATGCAGTTTCGGCAGCAGGTGGACCCGCCGGCCGGATTGCCTGAACCTGCCGAAAGTCTCATCGCAAACAGTGCTTGTGCTCCAGACGATATCGTGGAACACCGACGGCATGAAGGTTGCTGCGGAGAACCCGATCAGATAGTAGCCGCCGTCCGCTGCCGGTCCGAGGGCCGCATCGTCCGTGTCCAGCGCCGCCAGGGCCTCATGCATCACCGCTCCCGTCAGCCCCGGAATGTCGCTTCCGATCAACAGTGCCCGTCCATAGCCTTCTTGAAAGACCTGTTCAAACGCGCGCTCCATGCGTTCGCCGAGGTCATTCCCCCGCTGGGGTACGCAGTCCCATTCGCCGCCGAACCAGGTGCGAATGGCGGTCACGGCATCAGGCGGGTAGAAGCAGATCCGCAGGGGAATAGCGAGCGCTTTCACGGTATCGATGGTGTCGAGCACAAAGCGCTGGTAGAGCTCCAGCGCCGCATCAGCGCCGATAGCTGCCGCGAGGCGTGATTTTATCCGCCCTTTGAACGGGGCTTTTATAAATAAAAGAATGATCGGTTTGTCGTGCATAGTTGAAGTGGCAGTAATTTTTTAGTATTGCATAAACAACGGGTCGGTTCAAGGACAATCCCTGACACGACTTAACAAACAGCGCAATATGCGAGAAGCCTCGGAGAAGCGTTACCTGAATATTTCGATATATTCCATATACGACACCGAACTCTCTCCGGTATTGTCGGAATCATTCATCACCGCGATGGAGCCGAGGGCGGACACCGGCATGCCGGCAGGCAACAGCATCAGCGTGATGAACACACAGTACTGGATTGCGTTCATGATCATCGGTACCATTTTATGAGTTTCTCCGGTGATACCCCCGCACGATAACAGAGCTGGAGCGCCCAGTTCCTGAAGGTGCAGTACAGGATGCCCTCTTGTTCGTACCGGCGCGGGGAGGTCAGTACCTTCAGCGGGATAATGCAGATCCGGTCACCCCGCTTTCTGATGCGGCCCATCAACTCAACATCCTCCATCAGCGGGATCTCAGCGTAACCGCCGATCTTCTCAAAGTAAGCCCTGCGTACAAAGATCGCCTGGTCGCCGAAGGGGATCCTGGTAAGCCGGGTGCGAAGGGCGGCATATTTTTCCGTGATTCTGAATATGCGTTTGCCCGTATCGAATCCCAGGTCAAAGGCACCAGCCACGATGCCGGTGTCTGCCAGGGCGGTCCCTATCAGCCTCAGTGCCTGTGGGGGAAGCAGGGTATCGGCGTGGAGGAAAAGGAGCACCTCTCCCTTTGCCAGTGAAGCGCCGCTGGTTCATCTGGCGCGCCCGCCCCGGTCCCGAGAGCACCCGCACGATGTTATTGTCCCGGATCGCCTGCGAGCGTGCTCCCCGCAGGGTCGCCGTCTATGACGATGATCTCCAGAGGATTGTTCAGCTGCAGGCCGCGCAGATGGCTGATCACGGCATTAATGTTTCCAGTCTCATGCAGCACCGGCAGGATGATTGAAATGAGCGCTCTGTCGTTTACCATCGTTCGGCCTACTGTCCCGCAGTCATCCACATTGACCTGATCTCTTCCACCCGCTTCCGGTTCACGCCGTGGTCGTATTTCCCCAATCGGGAGGCTGACCGAACATTGATCGATCTCGTTGATTCATCCAGGGCAAACTCGACATCATCGACAAAGCGCATGACGGCACTGGTAAATTCGGCGTGAAAATAGGCCGGAGTTTCGGCCACGATCAGGGTGCGGGGCATGGCCTGCACGATCCTTTTGAGCTTTGCCATGGCTTCTGCTGGTGATGCTGTGTAAGTTAGGGCCGCAACAGCATGTTCGGGGTCCCGGCTCTGGCTCGATACGCAGTTCGGCGTGGAAGGGCAGGGGGCAAAGAGGCCGTTCGTCACGCCGAGGTTTGCGGGACGGGTTCCCGAGCAGGAAGCGATGATCAGGCAGGCTGCTGCGCATAGGATGAGGGGTGAAAGTTGAGCATTGTCCATAGGATCCTCCGTGGCGTGGGATGCCGAAATAGCATCGTACTTCATCGTCCGGTCATTCCTGACGTTTATGCGCGGGAAAGAAGGCCGGCAGCTCCGCTTCAAAAGCCTCCACGGTCGTGAACAGGATCGTTCTGAGGCCTTGCTCTGCCGCGCGGCTGATATGCCCTGCATTGTCGTCGATAAAGAGCGTTCTGCCGGGTGCGGTGTCCAGCGCGGCACAGACATCCGGGAAAACCGCAGGATCCCGCTTGCTCCGATGGATAAAAAAGGAATTATAGACTTCATCAAAGTGCCGGAAGATACCGTTCGCGCTGTCCAGCTCGTCGAGCCAGTTGGTCTGGTCGCTCAGGATGGCAGCGGTCGCTCCTTCTGCTCGCAGTCGATCAACGTGCATGAGCATTGCCGGCCGCACGACGAACCGCGTCAGGATCTCAGCACGGAATTCGCTGTCAGCACCGCGAATGCCGGTCTCTTCCCTCAGTGCCTGCCAGTAGGCCTCTTCGGTCGCCCGGCCTACCAGATAGCCGGTCTCGTAGATGAGCCTGTCAGCAGTCCTGAAGAACTGTTCCGGATCCAGGCCCTGTCCGCGTCCGATCGCCAGCAGTCCCTGGTGAAAACCCTCGTCAGCCAGAACCCCGCCGAAATCGAACAATACCACCGCAGGCGGTGTTCCAGGCGCAGCCTTTACCTCATTGTTTATCAATAGTCGTGTCCTTCCCGATATTGTACCTTATACTTATAGTATAGCCGCAGCTGCCTTGTGAGGAAAGTAAATTGTTGTGTTCGGCTCTTCCGGTATGATAAAATCATTCCGATTGATCCGGAGCCGGTCCCAGCAAGGCGGCTTGCCGAAGGAGAGTAAGGGGCGTGCATACTGGTCACGGAAAAACAATGATCGTTCCGGTTCTGGCGTTTTTTGCTCTGCTGATGACAGGGGCAGGCGGAAAGCAGCCGATCGTCCTTTCACCCCATGCAGAGGAAGTGGCACGCCAGATCGGATTTGACAAGCAGGTCCTGATCATCGTCAAAGAAGAGACGCATGAGCATATCCAGCGGCTCACGGGATATGATGAGAACGATTACCAGATCATTGCCAACGGCATCTCGGTCGATGTCCCCGAGGACCGTTCCGGCCTGATCCTGACGAAGTTGAGAAAGCGGCTGAAACCGCTTCACTACATGGCCTTTGTAGTGGCCATGAATGACGGGCTCAAACAGGAGACGATCGGCGTCATCAAGGGCGCGGACCAGTACGACATCCTGCGGATCATGCAGACCCATGGCGATAAATACGAAATCCTGAACGAGGATGTGATGGCGCGGCTCAAGGACTGGGAAAAGGCCTTTTCCTTCGACATCGTCGGCGCTGACAATGACTGGGTCGAGATCGAGTTCAAGACCCTGCCCAAAGACCTCACGGCCTTTGCCGAAGAGGTCCATGATTTCTGCCCTGATGCGGTGGACCAGGGGCCGGGAAGTGTCAAGGGCCTGGTGAAGGAGATGCGGGCAACGCGGCGGCTGTTCTTGTGGTGGGATTAAGCTGCATTGGCCGCGACCACCAGGGGAAATAGAATAGGCAGACGGTTTGATCCGTCTGCCTGATGAAAAATGACATCCACAATAACAGGTATCCGCTCGTATAATGAATTAGCGGTATAGGTGCTGCAAGCTACTTTGCCGCCGGGGCTGCTGCGGGAGCCGCTTCCTGAACTGCTTCGGCTGCCTTTTTTTCTGCCGCTGCCTTCTCGGCTGCCTTTTTTTCTGCTGCTGCCTTCTTGGCCGCCTTCTTTTTTGCTGCTGCCTTCTTGGCTGCCTTCTTCTCGGCTGCCGCCTTCTCTGCGGCTGCCGGTGCCTGCTCCTCTGCCGTAGCAGGGGCTGCGGTTGCCGGTGCTGCCTTCTCCTCTGCGAATGCAACGCCGAGGGTCAGAGCAAATGCCATTGCTGTGAACAATGCGATGATCTTCTTCATGTGGTTTCACCTCCCTCCTGATTAGAATATATACGATGCATATTATTAACAAAGGACCATATATTGTCAAGAACATTAAAAACTCGGTGTTAAAGCGCATTGTTCTGCACATTACAGATCAGATAAAAACAAAAAAAGCAGGGATCTCATCAAACGGTAAAACTGTTTTCAGGGAGAAATCCGAGGAGGAACCACTCCTGACGGTATCCGGCGGCACGTCCCTCCACCCAGCTTGCTGCGAAGAGCCGCAGTGTGGTATACTGCGCAGCATGCACAGGATGGTGACAGGTCGTTTTGGATCGGTACGGCAGTATGTGCTGGCCGGTCTGCTGGCGTCTATTTCGGCGATCCATTATTTTCTGGGCGGGGCCGGCGCTGGTTTGCTCCACAGCATGCTGGGGCATCTTTATATTATACCGATCATTCTTGGGGCCTACTGGTACGGTATGAAGGGCGGGGTCCTGGTCTCGATCAGCTCGACCCTGCTGTTCGCGCCGCACCTGTTCCTCCACTGGACCGATCCGTTCCTCGACGTCTACAATTTTGTGGAAGTGTTCCTTTTTCTGCTGCTCGGCGGGGTTACCGGCATTTTGAGCCAGATGGAGCGCAATCAGCGGGCGCGCCATGAAGAAGCCCTGCTCCGCCTCGATGAATCGCACCGGAAGCTCAAGGAGCAGACCGATATCCTGTTCCAGACCGAGGAGCAGCTGAGGCGCGCCGACCGGATGTCGGCACTGGGCCAGCTTTCCGCGGGAATGGCGCACGAGATCCGCAACCCCCTTGGCGCGATCCAGGGCGCTGTCGAGATCCTGAGGGACGACTATGATCCGCAGGACGCCAAGTACGAATTCATCCAGATCCTGCTGAAGGAAACGGACCGCCTGAACAAGATCCTGCAGGAGTTTCTCGGGTTTGCCAGGCCCAAACAGCCTGAGCTTCAGCAGGCGGATGTGAATGAAGAGCTCGAATCCGTCCTCCTGCTCACGGCCCAGGAGGCGCTGAAATCGGGCATCCGGATCGATAAACGGCTTGACCCTTCTGTCGGAAAACAGCGTCTTGATGCCGGACTGCTGAAGCAGGCGTTCCTGAACCTGGTCCTGAACGCCCTGCAGGCCATGCCGCAGGGGGGTGTCCTGACCGTGGAGAGCGGCCTGAGCAACGGCATGGTCGTGGTGCGGATCGCCGATACCGGCGTCGGGATCACCGAAGAGAACCGAAAAAGGCTTTTCAGCCCTTTTTTCACGACCAAAAAGAACGGCACCGGCCTGGGCCTTGCGATCACTTACCGGATCATCGAGAACCACCGCGGGACCATCGATGTGGCGAGCGAGCCGGGCAAGGGAACGACGTTCACGGTGAAGATCCCGGTTGCGTGAAAAAATATATTATGAATCGTCCATGAACTGCGTTCACGAGGGGGAATGAAAATTGTTGTTTATTCGGTTGCCTGACCGTCACCCTCCCCAACCCCTCCCATCGAGGGTAGGGGCTACGCCGGTGCTCCCTCTCCCCTTCGTGGGAGAGGGTTGGGGTGAGGGGGTTTTTCGGATGAAAAAACCTTCGATCCTCCTCATAGACGATGATGACAGCCTGCGCCGGGTGATGGAGTTCAGCCTGGTCGAGGCGGGCTACGCCGTGCGTACGGCCTCAAGCGGCGAGGAGGGTCTGCGGCTCTTCGAGCAGGAGGCCTGCGACGCCGTGGTCACGGACATCACGATGCCGGGCATGAGCGGCATGGAGGTCCTGGCCCGGATCCGCGAAAAGGACGAGCAGGTGCCCGTGGTCGTCATCACGGCCTACGGCACGATCGAGAGCGCTGTGGAGGCCATGAAGAAGGGCGCCTTCGATTATATTACGAAGCCCTTTAACCGCGATGAGCTGCGGATGACGCTTGAAAAAGCGCTTACCCTGCGCCGGCTTGAGCGCGAGAACCTGGAACTTCGGGCCGCGGTGACGGACCGGTACAGTTTTGCCGGCATCGTCGGGACGAGCGAGAGGCTGAAGGACGTGCTCGATCTGGCAGGCCGCGTCGCTCCGAGCGACGCCAGCGTGCTCATTACGGGCGAGAGCGGCACGGGCAAGGAGCTCCTGGCCCGGGGCATTCATTTCAACAGCGCCCGGGCCCAGGGGCCCTTCGTTGCGGTGAACTGCGCGTCGATCCCCGAGGGGCTCATCGAGAGCGAGCTCTTCGGACATGTGAAAGGCGCGTTTACCGGCGCGGTGCGCGACAAGGCGGGAAAGTTCGAGCTTGCCCGCGGCGGCACGCTGTTCCTGGACGAGATCGGCGATCTCCGCATCGATCTGCAGGCGAAGATCCTGCGGGCGCTGCAGGAACGGCAGGTGGACCGGGTCGGCGGCAATCATCCGCTTGCGGTCGACGTGCGGGTCCTGGCGGCCACGAACAAGGACATCGAACGGGCGGTGAAGGAGGGGGCCTTCCGGGAGGACCTCTACTACCGGCTGAATGTGATCACGCTCCAGATGCCGCCGCTTCGGGAGCGGCGCGACGATATTCCGCTGCTGGCCCATTATTTTCTGAAAAAGTTCAATGCCGCTGGCGTCGGGATCGATCCCGCGGCACTCTCCGCGCTCCGGGCTTACGGCTGGCCCGGGAACGTGCGCGAGCTCGAAAATGTCATCGAACGCGCTTCGGTGCTCAGGCGGGGCGACCTGGTCACGCTTGCCGATCTGCCGGAAAAGCTCGGAAAAGAAAAACACGGGGTCGAGGATATCATCCTGAACCTGCCTGAGGAAGGGATCTCGCTCGAAGACCTCGAAAAAAGCCTTATCATCAAGGCGCTGGAGAAGCACAAGAACAACCAGACCAGGGCGGCGGAATATCTCGGCATCACGCGGCCGACCCTGATCTACCGCATGGAAAAATTCGGGCTGAAATCGGCCTGAAGAACGTGGTATAATCGCAACAGAACTTCTCACGGAGGGAACCGATCATGGCAACAACAACGCTCAAGATACAGGGGATGACCTGCAACCACTGCGTGATGCGGGTGGCGAAGGCGCTCAAAGCTACCGCAGGCGTGCAGGATGCGCAGGTCGACCTGCAGAAAGGCCAGGCAGTGGTCACCTATGACGACGCCAAGGTGTCCTTGGACAATCTTTCCTTTGCCGTTGTGGAAGCAGGCTATAAGGTCGTATAATCCTGCCTTGGGTATGCGACAAGGTTATCGGTACAGGCCCGTTAGAGCCGTGCCGTTTTCAGATCTGCATTCATAAGAATCGCGCGGCCGTATCAATTTTTTACATCGCAGTACCATATATAACGCTGTTTTGATCCCCGGGACGAGAGGCAAGTAATGGAAGAAACAACACTCTGGAGCAGAATCCATTCAAGGCAGCGGCGGCAGCTCCCTTTCGATGTGGAGCACTGCTCGCCCATTGCGCTTCGGAACATCCTTCTTGATGTCCGCACGCCCGCGGACATGCTGGAACGGATCGCGCACGTCTATTATGACGATGACCATATTGCCCGCGACCTCATCCGCTGCCCGAACCTGGCCGAGGCCACGCTGGTGTTCCTGGCACTTACGTCGTCCGAGGAGATCAAGCAATTTATCACCAGTACGCGCGTTGTGGACGTGGTGATGGAGGAAGATGCGGCTGCGGCAGCTGCGGCGGAAGCGGCCAAAGAACAAAAGCCGAAGAAAAAACTGAATATGTCGCAGATCGTCAATAAGATGACCCCGTCGCAGAAGATCAAACTGGCGCAGACCGGCGCCAAGGAAGCACGGACCCTGCTCATCCGGGAGTCGAGCAAGATCATTGCGCTGGCGGTGATCGCCAATCCCAAAATCACCATCGGCGAAGTGGAGTTCTTTGCCAAATCCACCAGCCTGAACGAGGATGTTCTTCGCAAGATCGGGTCCAACGCCGAATGGTGCAGGAAGCCGACCGTCGCCTCCGCGCTGGTGAACAATCCCAAGACGCCGGTCGGCATTTCGCTGGGTTTCGTGAGCCGGATGACGGAGCGGGACCTTGCCTTGCTCGAACGGAACCGCAACATACCCGAAGCAGTGCGGGCGTCGGCGCGAAACCTTGTCATCAAGAAAAAGATGGGCAAGGGGTAGCTGCCGACCCCGGGCTCGCCCGGTCATTCATCCTTCAAGTCCCTTCGTAAGGATACCACGTGAAAAAAACACTATTGCTTGTGCTTGCGCTGTTCGTCAGCGCTTCCGGCTGCTCTGGCCCGAAGACCGTGCAGAAGACCGAAAGCATCATGGGCACTGATGTGACCATCACGGTCGTGGCCAGGACCGAGAAAGACGGCGAAGCCGCCATTGACGCGGGTATGGCTGAGTTGCGGCGGCTCGACGCCATGATGTCGCTCTATAAGGACTCGAGCGAGATCACGAAGGTGAACCTCGCCGCGGGGAAAGGCCCGGTCACGGTTTCTCCCGAGATGATCGAGGTTGTGGAGCACGCTGCGAAGATCTCAGCGCTCTCGAACGGGGTCTTTGACATTACCGTCGGCCCCCTGGTCGTTCTGTGGCAGATGCGGCTGAAAGAAGGGACCGTGCCGACCGACAGGGAGATAGGCAGGGTCCGTTCTCTCGTGAACTATCGGAACATCATTGTTGACAAGAAGGCTTCAACGATCTTTCTTAAGAAAACCGGGCATGATCATGGACTTCGGCGGCATGAAGGGGTACCTGGCGGACCGGGTCGCCGATATCATCAAAAAACGCGGTATCACCAGCGCCATCATTGCTGTTGCGGGCGATATCTGGGTCCTGGGACGCCGGGAGAACGGCGACGCCCTGGAAAATCGGCGTGCAGCATCCGCGGGAGCATGACAAGACCCTGGCTGTCCTGGAATTCAGTGATAAATATATTTCCACCTCGGGAGATTACGAGCGGTTCGTCATCAGGGAAAAGAAACGGTACCATCACATCATCGACCCCAGGACCGGGAAACCATCGACGGGCGTCATATCCGTGACCCTCATTGGCGACCGGGGCGCGGTCATCGATCCGCTCACTAAGGTCCCGTTCATCCTCGGACCTGAAGAGGGATTGAAGCTCGTGAAAAAGGTCGGGGCTGAGGCCATTATTGTTGATGAACAGGGCAAGGTTTTCATGACCGATGGCGTCAGGAATCTGCTGAACCAGACAAACACGAATAATTAATTCTTGACATTGCGGCAACTCCCCGCTAATATATAAATTAATGTTTATATGTGGGAGGGGGGATGCTCAAGGATTTCTCGCAGTACATTATTTATTCGCGTCTTGGCATGGAACAGGGCAGGCTTTGCCGGAGCCCTGGAATTCTTCATTTATGACACAATAAAGATCTTTCTGCTCCTTTCCGTCATTATCTTCATCGTTTCCATCATCCGGTCCTACTTTCCGCCCGAACGGACAAAGCGCATCCTGTCTCATAAACGAGAGTTTATCGGTAATATCCTCGCGGCCCTCCTTGGCATCGTCACTCCCTTCTGCTCCTGCTCTGCTGTCCCGCTCTTTATCGGGTTTGTTGAGGCGGGAGTTCCCCTGGGTGTCACGTTCTCCTTCCTCATTTCCTCCCCCATGGTGAATGAAGTTGCCGTTGTGCTTCTCTGGGGGCTCTTCGGCTGGAAGATCGCGCTCATCTATCTGGGGACCGGTCTTCTTGTGGCGATCATCGCGGGTATGATCATCGGCAAGCTGAAACTTGAAAAATGGGTTGAGGAGTATGTGTATCAAGATCAGGTCCCTGGGTGCTGCTGCCGACATTGCAAAGCAAACTTTCAAGGATCGGCTTGTGTTCGCCCGGGAAAATACGACGGATATCCTGAAAAAGGTCTGGGCCTATGTAGTTCGTCGCCATTGGTATCGGCGGTTTCATCCATGGCTATGTGCCCGATGATTTTCTGGTAAAGTATGCCGGTCCGCAAAATCCCTTCGGCGTTCCAATTGCCGTCGCCCTCGGCGTTCCTCTATACTCGAACGCTGCGGGCGTGATCCCGATTGTCTATGCGCTTATGGAAAAAGGCATGAGCATGGGCACGGTGCTGGCCTTCATGATGGCGGTAACGGCGCTCTCGCTTCCCGAGATGATCATCCTCCGGAAGGTGCTCAAGATCAAGCTTCTCGCCGTGTTCGTCTCGATCATGACGGTCACGATCATCGGCGTGGGGTATCTGTTCAACGCGATTTTGTGAGGAGGTTAGAAATGGAAATCAAGGTTTTCGGTCCAGGATGCGCAAACTGTTACAAGATGGAGGAACTAGCCAAAACAGCGGTGAAGGAACTCGGTGTCGAGGCCACGGTTGTCAAGATCACGGACATCGGCGAGATCGCCATGAATGGAATTCTCTCGACGCCCGGGCTTATGGTGAACGGGAAGATCAAACATTCAGGGAAACCGCTG
The DNA here is from genome assembly GCA_963836175.1 of Nitrospirota bacterium. Lineage (GTDB taxonomy): Bacteria > Nitrospirota > UBA9217 > UBA9217 > UBA9217 > GWC2-56-14. The sequence continues at coordinate 58,769 of CAWIIS010000003.1, read as the reverse complement.
CCGAGCCTGGAGAAGGTGAAGGAAATAATCAAGGAGGAAACGGTGAAGGGGTGAATGGGTGAAAAGGTGATGGGTTCTACCGATTTATCGATTGCCAATTCACCGAATAACAATTCACCTAAAAAACTATGAACGATCTCGTGACGATATTCAAGGCGCTTTCCGATGAAACACGGCTCAGGATCATAAAGCTTCTGGAACAGGGCGAACTGTGCGTGTGCGACATCACCGCCGCGCTGGACATGGTGCAGCCGAAAGTGTCTTTTCATCTCAGCGCCCTGAAAGAAGCGGGGCTCATCAAGGACCGGAAACAGGGGAAATGGATCCATTACAGCCTGAACGAAAAAGACCTGTTCAGGAGGATGCTGATCCTGTCCGCCTGCGAGCGGATGCAGGACAGCACCATATCAGGAGACAGGAAGCGGCTGATGCTTTTCTCGGGAGCAAGGATACCGGCGGCAAGGTCGTTGTCTCTTGAAAAGCAAGACCCGGTGCTGCGGATAGACGAATACTCGCGATCAGTCAAACAGTCATAAAAGGGGGAGATGAACAATGGATGAAAGGACGAGAAAAAGACTTTCATTTGTTGACCGGTTTCTGACGCTCTGGATCTTCGCGGCAATGGCCCTCGGGGTGGGCCTCGGGTATTTCATTCAGGGGACGGAAGCTTCATCAACAGCTTTCAGGTCGGCACGACCAACATCCCCATCGCCATCGGCCTTATCCTCATGATGTACCCGCCGCTTGCCAAAGTCAAATATGAGGAGCTCGGCGAAGTGTTCCGGAACAAGAAGATCCTCGGCCTTTCGCTCGTCCAGAACTGGGTCATCGGCCCGGTGCTGATGTTCGCGCTGGCGATCATCTTTCTCCGCACCTATCCCGACTACATGGTCGGCCTCATCATGATCGGCCTGGCGCGCTGCATCGCCATGGTCATCGTCTGGAACGATCTTGCCTGCGGCGATCCGGAATATGCCGCCGGTCTCGTGGCGTTCAATTCGATCTTTCAGGTCCTCTTCTTTTCCGTCTATGCCTATATCTTTATAACCGTGCTTCCGGTGTGGTTCGGACTCAAGGGTGTTGTCGTCGATGTCACGATCGGCCAGATCGCCGAAAAGCGTGTTCATCTATCTCGGCATCCCCTTTATCGCCGGGATGCTCACCCGCTTCACCCTCATCAAGTTGAAGGACCGCCAGTGGTATGAAACGGTCTTTATCCCGAAGATCAGCCCGATCACGCTCATCTCGCTCTGCTGTTCACCATCGTCGTCATGTTCTCGCTCAAAGGCAACTATATCGTAAAGCTTCCGCTTGATGTCATGCGGATCGCGGTCCCGCTGCTGATCTATTTTGTGGTCATGTTCCTGGTCTCGTTCTACCTCGGGAAAAAGATCGGGGCGGACTATCCGAAGACCGCGACGCTGTCCTTTACCGCGGCAAGCAATAATTTCGAACTCGCCATCGCCGTTGCCGTCGCCGTGTTCGGCATCAATTCCGGCGCGGCCTTCGCAGCGGTCATCGGCCCGCTGGTCGAGGTGCCGGTGCTGATCGGCCTGGTGAACGTGGCCAAGTATTTTCAGCGGACCTATTTCAGCGTGGAATACTGCAGGGTCAAGGGAACCGATACCCTTTGATGAAGCTGTCGGATCAGCAGGGTTGAGGGAGGCGAAATGAAAATCAGTTATGCAGCGCTGGTGGTACTGTTCCTGTTGTCTATTTCGGCATGCAGCAATGCCGGAGACATCGATGGTGCTCTGAACAAAGCGAAAGCGGAAGGCAAGATCGTTATGCTGGAGCTGGGTTCGGTCGGCTGCATTCCCTGCGAGCAGATGAAGCCGGTGATGCAGAAACTGTCGCGACGCCTACAAGGGTAAGCTTGAGGTCATCTTCGTCGATGTGCGTGTGGACAATAAGACCGGCAGGCAGGTTCGGCGTGCATATGATCCCGACGCAGGTCTTTCTGGACAAGAGCGGCAACGAATTTCACCGGCATGTTGGTTTTTATTCCTATGAGGAGATCGCCCTGTGCTGAAAAGGCGGGGATATGAAAATGGTGAATGGTGAGTGGGTGAATCGAGAATAGATGATGGAATCCATGTTGAACAACATTCAATCGATCATCCAGAACAATCACAGCCTGGCGTTTCTGGCTGTTTTTGTCGGCGGCCTGATCTCCGCAGCCAGCCCCTGCGTGCTTGCGGCCATACCTCTTGATCATCGGGTACGTAGGCGGTTATTCCGGGGGAGACAAGAAGAAGGCCGCCCTCTATTCGCTCGTCTTCATTCTCGGCTTGTCCATCACCTTCACGGTCCTCGGCGCTGCGGCATCGGCCATGGGACAATTCCTTTCTTTTGCGGGCCAGTGGCTGTATATCGGCCTTGCCGTGATCGCCGTAACCATGGGGCTCCAGCTCATGGGCCTCATCTCGATCCCGCTGCCGTTCCAGAAAACGCGGCAGGTGAAATCACGCGGCCTCTGGGGTGCGTTCCTCCTCGGGCTCCTGACCGGCACGGTCTCGTCCCCCTGCGCCACGCCGGTGCTTGCCGTGATCCTTGCTTACGTTTCCACTCAGGGTGATGTTCTGTACGGAGGGTCGCTGCTCTTCGTCTATGCCGTGGGCCATTGCGCCTTGATCTTTATTGCAGGTCTTTCCATCGGGCTGACGGAGAGCATGGTGCAGTTCGAAAGGCATTAAGAATTTCTCGCTATACTCGAAGCGGTTCAGCGGCGCGGTGCTCATCATGTTTGGTATATATTTCGGGGCCACGAACATTTAAATCGAGTGCAAGAAAAAAACAGTTGCAGTTCCGTGAATATATTGGTATCATGCACATCTCGTAATTTTCATGTTCGAGGCAGTACAACATCTATCATGACTGAGATCACTGCTCAGCATGCAGCCAGGAGGATCCATGGTAAGCTTGACGGACGGTGCGGTAAAACAGTTTAAAACGGTGGTTGAAAAGCAGGGGAAGGCAGGGGACGGCGTGCGGATATTCGTTGTCCCGGGCGGCTGAAGCCCTTCACTGGCTATGGACATAGCCAAAGCGGCAGCACAGGGCGACATCACCCTTGAGAAGGACGGACTCAAACTTTTTCTTGAACAGAAAGCGAACGACATGCTGAACACGACCACCATCGATTTCGTGGAAGCTCAGGGCTTCGTGCTCACGGGCATGCAGCAGAGTTCCTGCGGCTCATCCTGCAGCACCTGCTAGATCGACCAACGCGCTTCTTCTGATCAATGATCGGCACTATAAGACCGCTGTCCTCTTTCGAGGGCAGCGTTTTTTTTGCTGAGTCGCCTCCGTTCTGATTCGTGACAATACCGTCCGATAGTTCGTAATTTCTTGTAAAATCTGGTAAAATTAAAACACACCATTTCAGCAAAAGAGTTGGGGTACCGTCGAATGAACTTCCGGTCTTTGCTTTATTTCTTCCTTCTGATCTCTCTGTCGTTCAGCGGGCCGAGCGCATATGCAGGGGAACCTGTTGAAGCGGTTCAAGACGGCAACTGCGAGGACGATGCAACTTTATCCATCTCGTTGACGCAGCAAGGCGTCTGTCCGCCTGGTTTTGAGTCAGACGCGTGCGCAGACAGTTCAGCGGGAGAGAGTGGCCGGCTTTTTTCTCTTCCGCAGGGCGATGGGCCTGCCCCTTTCCCGTTCGGAGAGGGAACAGTTACTCCTTCGGGCCGGGATAGGAGCAGCCCTGGTACACCGGATGATATAAGCACCCTGTCCTCGAAGCAGAGGTTCACGGTATATTTCTTTTGGGGCGACGGCTGTCCCCATTGTGCCGACGAGAAACCGTTCCTGGAGGACCTGCAAAAGCGCCATCCGGACATGGATATCAGGTCCTACGAAGTGTGGCATGACAAAACGAACGCAGCGCTGCTGGCCGCTATGTCCCGTGCGTACCACAACAGCCTCAGCGGCGTGCCCATGACCTTTGTGGACCGCAAGGTTTTTGTCGGATTTACCGAACAAACGGGCAGGCAGATCGCGTCCGCTGTCGAGCGATGCACAGCTAATCCCTGTGCCGATCCCCTCGATATTCTGAGCGGCATTACGGCGTTCAAGACCCCTTCGGATGGTCCGGTGCCGCCGGGGCCGTCGCTCACGTCAGGCAGCACGATAACCGCTGCTCAGACAGAAGAGCCACAGCAGGCGCCCGCAGGCGAAGATGCTGTCATCGACCTTCCCCTGTTCGGAAACGTCGACACAACGTCAACGTCTCTGCCGCTCCTTACCGTCATGATCGCCGGCATGGACAGCTTCAATCCCTGCGCGTTCTTTGTGCTCCTGTCTCTCCTGGGGCTCATGGTCCATGCCCGGTCGCGCGGCAGGATGCTGTTCGTAGGCGGCGTCTTTGTTTTCTTCTCGGGCTTCATCTATTTTCTTTTTATGGCAGCCTGGCTGAACCTGTTCCTGGTCATGGGCCAGGTTGCGCTCATCACCCGGGTCGCCGGCGGGCTCTCGCTGGTCATTGCCGCTCATCAATATCAAGGACTTCTTCCTGTTCAAAAAGGGCGTCTCCCTGACCATCCCAGACAGCGCCAAACCGAAGCTGTTCGACAGGATGCGCCGCCTGATCCATGCCTCTTCGTTGCTGTCGCTGCTCCTGGGCACGACGGTCCTGGCCATTGCCGCGAACTCCTATGAGCTCCTCTGCACGGCCGGGTTCCCGATGGTGTACACGCGCATCCTGACGCTGAACAGCCTGTCACCGGCCTCCTACTATCTGTATCTGATGCTCTACAATGTCATTTATGTCGTCCCGCTGCTGGTCATTGTCGTGGTGTTCGGCATAACGCTCGGGAAACGGCAGCTGACGGAATGGCAGGGGAGGCTCCTGAAGCTGGTGTCGGGGAGCATGATGCTCGGGCTGGCGCTGGTGCTGCTGTTCAACCCGGCGTTGCTGAACAATGTGTTCGTCTCGTTCCTGCTGCTGGCCGGGGCTTTGGCAGCATCGCTGGTGGTGGCGTATGTCGTAAAGCGACTCGAAAAGTGACAAGTGCGAACCAATTTTTCGCGCGGAGGCGCAGAGGCGCAGGGAGAACAAAATCAAACAGGATTAATAATCTATCATGTTTAGCCTCCGAGGTTTCTCAGCGCCTCTGCGTCTCAGCGCGAGACAGGTTTGAGTTGTTTATGTTTTTAAATTAAGTAGCATCAAAAGGTGTCATTATGCCGCTGCTTGAAATAAACAATGTGGTCTACGGCACCGGTCCCGACGGGAAAACGCCGATCCTGGAGAACCTTTCCCTTGCCATCGAGCCGGGCGAAGTGCATGCTTTGCTCGGAACGAACGGGACCGGCAAGAGCACCCTGGCGTACCTTGTCATGGGCTGCGAAGGCTATCGGCCGACAGCGGGGGAGATCCGGTTCGACAACAAGCTCATCAACGACCTCGCGATCCATGAACGCGCGCGGCTCGGCATCACCATGGCCTGGCAGGAGCCGGTCCGGTTCGAGGGCATCACGGTGCGGGATTACCTTGCCATCAAAGATCCCGTGCTCGACGCAGCGCCCTTTCTCGACCGCGTGGGCCTCTCGCCGGCCCTGTACCTGGGAAGGATGGTCGACAAGTGCCTGAGCGGGGGAGAGCGGAAGCGGATCGAACTCGCGTCGGTGCTGGCGCTTGCGCCGCGGCTGGCGATCCTGGACGAACCGGATTCTGGCATCGACATGCTGTCCATCCATGATGTGATCGACGTCATCAGCGCGTTCAAGAACAGCGGCACTGCGGTGCTTCTGGTCACGCACCGGGAAGAGATCGCGCTGATCGCGGACCGGGCATCACAGCTCTGCCACGGGAGGATCATCTGCTCCGGAACACCGGAAAAGGTTTCGGAGCATTATAAACTGCAGAAGTGCATGACCTGTGGTCTGGTGGAGTGTCATTATGTCTGAGCTGAATGAACTCATGCAGGCGTTGGGCGAGGCAGGCGGAGACCGGAGCGTGCTTGCCGATGCAGAGACCGCCCACCTGAGCGTCAGCAGCAGCAGTATCCTGAGCTCCCGGCTGGTCCCGGGGATCGATGTGCAGGCGAAGGAGCTGCGGAACGGCATCTCGGCAAAGGTCACGGTCCGCGAAGGCGTGAAGCTCGCGAAGCCCGTGCATCTCTGTTTCGGCGTGCTGCACAAGAAGGGGACGCAGAGGATCATGATGGACGTGAAGCTCGAGAAGAATTCGGCTGCGACGTTCATCGCCCATTGCATCTTCCCGAAGGCCGAGAAGGTGCGCCACCTCATGGACGCAACCGTCGATATCGGCGAGGGCGCCGAGATGCGCTATTCAGAGACGCACTATCACGGCCTGTTCGGCGGCATCGAGGTCGTGCCGAAGCTCCGCGTGCAGGTCGGAAAGAACGGCAGGTACTTCACGGACTTCACGCTCACCACGGGCAGGGTCGGCACACTTGGCATCGATTATGAGGTCAGCGCCGGGGAAGGGGCCGTTGTAGAGCTTACGGCGAGGGTCTTCGGGCATGGGAACGATGATATCAAAATAAGGGAAAAGGTCGTGCTTGCCGGAGAGAGCGCGCGCGGAATGATCAAGGCGCGCGTGGCGATCGAGGACGACGCCACGGCCGAGATCACCGGCATTACCGAGGGGAACGCCGCGGACTCCCGCGGCCACGTGGACTGCATGGAGATCGTGAAGGACCGCGCCGTGGCAAAGGCCATTCCGCTGGTGCAGGTGACCCATCCGCTGGCGAAGGTGACCCATGAGGCGGCCATCGGGAGCGTGGATAAACGGCAGATGGAGACGCTCATGGCGCACGGTCTGTCGCCGGAAGAGGCCGTGGATGTGATCGTGAAGGGGATACTGCGGTAAGAAAGAAATGCGTCAACAATGAGTTGGGCCCCGCGCTGCAAAGCGCGGGACTCGAACGAGGTGTTAGGCACTCTTTTGATGATGAGATGTGTACCAATCTACAAGTTGTCGGATCATTTTTTGGTACGACGTGTGATGCTTTTTGGCTTCTTTCTTAAAGAATTCTATGCTTGATTTCTTCAAGGCGAGTGTCACCTTGACATTGTCCTCCTTGAGGACCAGTTGCTCCGGAGGAGGCAGAAAGTCACTCACGACTTTCAGTTTTCCCATCGGTTCATCAGTGTACTTAATTTTGCTCTTCATATAGCTTCCTTCCTTTCCTCCAATAACCTGCTCCGTATATTCGGATGGTATTTCCTCTATAAGTGAAACGAACGGTCATGATTCCTTCTTCGACACGACCTATGCAATAATATCGATTCTCCTCAGCACTATGCTCCTCATCCTCCACGATGATGCGATGAGGGTCCAGAAAAGCATGCTGAGCAAGCGAAAAAGGCACATTATGCTTGTTCTGATTTTCCTGGTCCTTATCCTCGTCCCATTCAAAGTAGGTTTTCTTCATCAGTCACACCTTAGCATAGGTTGATCAAATAAGCAATATTATTGTATGGCAATATATATGGCAATTGCTGGTAGCGAAAAATCCGGGGGAAGGTGCAGTGTCGGAATGATTTTTCGCTGAGAGATTTTAGATACCAGTCGTTCCAATCCGAACCTTGCAATTAAGACATTTGACAGCAAAGATATTATGAAATCTAAACCACTTCGATCCTCCGATCCCACGAGAGTAAAAACGTTCGTTACAATGAGGGCATCTGCAAAGTTGAAGTCTAAATTCGCTGGGGTCAGGTCTTGAAAAGTCATTTTCTACATTTTATTATATTTCAAGTTCAGACCCTATCGTTCCTTTGTTGAAATTCGCTGGGGTCAGGTCTTGAAAAGTCATTTTCTACATTTTATTATATTTCAAGTTCAGACCCTATCGTTCCTTTGTTGGGTAGTTTAGTTTTTGGTGCATATGTAAGTTCCGAGTACACCACCATCCATGTGCTTACTCTTGATCGTGAGACCAGCGCGGGACAAGAGGCCGTCCATCACCCAGTCATAGGTCGAATATTCATCCCTGAAGTGCCTTTCAGTATCCTCTCGAAGGAGCGTTCCTCCTGCTTTCGCAAGCTTATCAATCAAGGCCGCGATGTTATCGAGTGCATTGGTCTCCTCCAAGATGACATCATGGATGTAAAACTGGCCGCCAGGCCTTAATGGGGCGCTGACTCGCCGCTTTTTGGCGAGTCGATGTCGAGCGCCAGGTTGGTCCATTAAGCAGCAATTGATTTCATGCCGTAGGTCGCCACGATAAGCCGCACATTTTTTCACTGAGAAATAAATGATAGCAGACCCAAAGAAAGTCATCAAAGAATGTATCAAGTGACCTTGAAATATTCATAATGATTCTTCAAAATCTCCCGACTTGGCCTTCTGAGAGATTATTTGTTGTTTAAAAAATCTCCTGCAAACTGCTCAAACTCACTGAGACTTCGCCTCGTACCGAGGCCATATTTTTGATCCAGTTGATGAGTGACAGCACTATTCTCTGATTTTATTATTCCCAGTAAGTGTCTTACTCTTGCCTCTGCAATTCTTGAAGCGTGCCACCAATTGTGATTATCGTTCCAATGCCGTTTTTCACCACTACGCTCATAAAAATGAAAAACCAGCGGGAGATGCGGAGTGAAGACATCCCACCCCCATGACCACGCTCTAACCGACATTGCTATCTCTTCACCGTAAAAGTATATATGAGGGTCATAGGGAACCTCGTTAACGAAATCCATTGTGCTAAATGTAAATCCACCTGAAAGGAAGGCAGCGCGCTTTGGTAAAGTCACATTAATCTGTTTCGAATCAAAAAACAGCAGTTGATTGTCTTTTCTAAATTCCCTCGCAACCATATGCGATGTTTGGTTTTGCAGTTGATGAGGTGGCCTGTAAGGGGCGGATAGGTGCTTAAGATAGGCTTTTGTGACGGGCAGGCATCGAGTAATTTGATTAGCATGACATCCCAATTTTTCGCAACTCTCGTGTGGCTATCAATCCGAAGCAGATAATCTTCATCTTGTTTAAGCTTATCCGCTTCTGATTTGGCCCAACACGCGCCCATCGATTGACGAGCATCGTACCCTATGCATCGGATATTTTTTGATGGATGGATAAAATTGAAATGAGAATCGTCCGCAGGAGAGATAAACTGCCAGCAAATTCCCGTATAAATCCTTTCGGGATAGGCTGCATTTCTGTAAAGATCATTTAAAGTCCACTCTATTTCCCGATCCCTATAGCAAGCAATCGATACAAAAATTTTTTTCATTTGATTTGGTTGTTCACGATATTTTGCTAATTTCTTGAGCAGCTAATTAATTTAATCGAGAGGATACTCGCAATAGTTGCAACGATGCGGGCAACTATCGGGTTCAAGCAGGGACCTATTGCGGATGAGATCCATCCGAAGACGGGTATGATTGTAGTGATAATAACGATAGCGAGTTCACCCGCTATCTCACACGACGATGGGTTGCATTCGTTTTTCCACCAAGCAAATAATCCTGCAGCGATAAATATCAATATCCCTCCAAGAATGTAACCCCATGTGCAACAACTTGTAATGTACAGGGCTGCAATTCCCCCGCCTAGAAGGATTTGCCACAACGTAAGCAAAAACCATTTGCAGGGTTTATTTGGACATATGGCAGCATAAATTGCCAGCAATATGGCAGCTGCTATAAAAAGACCGATTGCAGCATAGATTACTCCGTTGCCAGCACCTGGAACACAAATACCGACACAAAGAGCAAAGAATCCGAGAATGGCGGTAATTATAGCTGCTATACGAAGCCCGGAACAAGCCCAAGTTGAAGTTCCATTTGGTGTTGGTGTCGGTGTTGGTGTCGGTGTTGGTGTCGGTGTTGGTGTTGGTGTCGGTGTTGGTGTCGGTGTTGGTGTCGGTGTTGGTGTTGGTGTCGGTGTCGGTGTCGGTGTTGGTGTTGGTGTTGGTGTCGGTGTCGGTGTTGGTGTTGGTGTCGGTGTTGGTGTCGGTGTTGTATTCAAGCAGTCTATCCGTGTAGTATAAGAGACACTACAAAGATCTCTATGATTGCCTGATGATTTCAGACATGTTGCACTAACTATAATCCTTGCATAACAAATACAACTCCAAGTATTTTGATATGAAACTGGTAAATCGGACTTTCGGAACGTAACTGACCATTGGCCGAGGGGATCCATGGGATCGGTTGACACAGGTACAATTTCGGAGGCCGGGATAGTTTTTTGCGCTTTTGGTTCATTGCACGAAATGTTAACAACAATACCGCTATCACAGGCAGCCCAATTGCCTGCTACCATACCAACAACAACAACCGCGATATCAGTTTCATTAGGTCCTTCTGAATAGCCGGTAACGCTGTTGATAAATATTTCGCAAGCCATATTGTGCCCTCCCGGATTTGTAATCTTCACTACATAATATATTAAACCGATAAAAGGTCAAATCACGGCATTAATTTCAAATGAGTAAAAAATACCAGTTACTACAAAAATATGCAATGATAATATGCAATGCTGTAGAGCGGATTATTTTAGGAGACCGCAGCTCAACAAGTTATTAGTTCTTCGGGATACAGTAGCATAGAACGGGCAAGCCGGTCAATGAGTATATGAAAAAACTTGACGTAACTTCCTGAAATCGCTATGCTTGCTCAAAAAAGACTAATATGCAAAATGATGCCAAGTTATATTATCAATTTGGTGCGGTTTTGACACAGAAGGCTGTTCCGTCTTCATTTGCCACCCATCTTTTTGCTCACTGCGTTCCGAGCAAGACCATGAAAGAGATAAAGAGCCCGCTGGATTTTTAAGTCCACGAGTAAATATGCTATAACGCCGAAAGATGTGAATAATCTATAAGGAGGATCATCGGGTGAGACAAAGATACGCAGTTGCCGTACTCATGGCAGTACTGATGTTGTCCGGATGCGTGATGAAGTCGGACTATATGGCGCGGGTTGCTGACATCGAAGGGCTGCAAAAGGCCAAGGCGAGCCTGGAGGAGAAGAACCAGCTACCGAGAAGGCGCTGGCCGAGCAGCAGAAAAAAAACGAAGAACTGACGAACCAAAAAGAAGAGCTGGAAAGGCAGAAAGCGGAGCTTGAGAAGCAAAAGGCGGCGCTCCAGCAGGAGAACGCCAACATCAAGAGCACGCTCGAAACGAAGAAGGACCAGCTTTCGAGGGAAGTGGTGGACCTGAAGAACAAACAGAGCGAGAACAGCGCGCGGATCAAGACGCTGGAGGACGAACTCCTCGCCAGGAACAATGAGATCATGCCCAGATGGCGCAGGTGTCCCAGGAAAAGGAAGCGGCCATCGCGGAAAAGGAGCGGGCCATCGCGGGGGTTAAGAGCACTTACGACAGCCTTGTATCGGAGCTGAAGCAGGAGATCAAGCAGGGCGAGGTCCAGATCACGCAGCTGAAGGACAAGCTGACCGTGAACATGGTCGAGAAGATCCTGTTCGACTCGGGCAGCGCGGTGATCAAGAAGAACGGCGACCAAGGTGCTCGACCGGGTGGCGGAGATCCTGAAGGGCCTGAGCGGACAGCAGATCAAGGTGGAAGGGCATACGGACAACGTGCCGATCGGCCCGCGGCCTTGCTGAAAGTTTCCCCACCAACTGGGAGCTGTCAACTGCCCGGGCGACGACGGTTGTGCGCTATCTGCAGGGGCGGGGCGTGAGCCCCGCGGTCCTGAGCGCGGAAGGGTATGCCGATTACCGGCCTGTGTCGCCGAACGACACGGATGAGGGGAAAGCAAAGAACCGGCGGATCGAGATCGTGCTGATACCGTTGGAAGTGCAAAGTATGAAGACTGGCTCTCTGACTTTCATGGGTAAGCCAATACATAGTACTTGCGTCCAGAAAGGATATTCGTCTCCGGCGTTTTCTGTTTCATCCTGACTGCGTCCACCCTCCCCAACCCCTCCCATCGAGGGAGGGGCTACGACTCCCTTGGGCGAGATGATAAAGGTGAGGGGGATTTATCTGGTAAAATGCCGGCGGGAATGGGGGGAGGTGTCTTCCCGCCGGCATGGTGAAACCATTCATTTGGGGGTCCTTGCGGAACTACACCCCGCCTTTTTCGATGCTCACCTTTCTCGTTTCCTTCTGCCAGGTGAAGGCGCCGCTTTCCTTGTCGCCGAAGGGCAGATAGATCAGCTCCACATCCACGGTCATGTCGTGATCCAGGATGGTTCTCACCATCTTGTCGTCCTTTTTCACGTCCTCGACCGGGAAGGGGATCTCGAAGCTCTCATGCACGGGACGTTCGGGCGGCAGACCCGTTGTCACGGATGATGCCGCTCTTTTCATAGGGGCCGCGGCCCATCTTGTCGCCGCGGCCGAGCTGCTGGGGTATGGGCATGTACACTCTTGCCTGCTTGAACAACTCTTTGCCTTTACTGTCTTTAGCGGTCACTTCCAGGACCAGCCGGTTGGGGGTTGGTCAGCCGTCCGGGATGGAGTGGCCCGACCGGTTGATCATCTCGACCCTGCACCAGGGCCTGCGGCACCATCTTCGTGCCGTCCCGCCACTGATACCCCAGCGTCTCGACCTTGAAATCCACGGCAGCCTTGCCCATGGCCGGGTTCTGATAGCTCTGCATGTTGTGGCCGAGCTTGCTCTTTTTCATGTGGCATTCCTGGCAGCTTTCCTGCCCGCCCTCGGCGCGGTATGCCCAGAGGTAGCTTCCGTACAGCGTCCCGCACTGGGACGGGTTCTCAAGCTCGAAGTTCGGGCCGAGCCCGTGGCACTGGCCGCAGAGGATGGACTCGTCCATGATCGGGCTCTTCTTCATCTTCGGGTGGCCCGCATCGGCATGGACGCCGTCCTTCGATCCGTAGACCGTGTCCTTTTCCGGGAATCCGTCCACCCACTTATGGGTGATGGCATTTCGCTGGTGGCAGATGAGGCAGTTAATGCTCACTGACGACAGCTTGGCGCTTGCCTGCTCCCGCGCATCCTCGCTTGCCTTCGGATCGGAGAAGATGTAGACAGTATTTTACGATCTCTTTGGCCACCTCGTCCGTCGCGTCGGCCAGCTGAGGAAGATGGCACTTGGCGCAGATCATGAGGTGCCTGACCTGGACATCTTCGGGTTTTTTAACGCCGGAGTATTGCCAGCTCATAAGCCCCACGGCTCACCGTTGTCTTGATGGTCGCCGCGGTCCTGCCGGTCCCGAAATAGAGCGGGAGTGGATCGACTCTGTCCATTCCTTGTAGACGTCTTCGTGGCACTGTTTGCATCCGGTCGAGTCGTACATCTTTGCGAGTTCGTCGATGGTCTTTGCCTTCTTCATCTCCGCTGCATTGCCATGCCCATAAGCGATGAGCAGAACGAGGACCGTGGATACCGCCAGGACCCATGACTTCTTCATCCTGAAGTCTCCTTTCCGATTTTAGTGAGGGAACTGTGCTGTGAAGGTGAACTGGCGTGGAAAAGCCTTGATAAAAATATAGATCAATAAAGAGGACTTTTCAAGCAAGGCGGGGATTTTACTTAAGTCATTGATATTCCAGGATTGTTTTGGCTGAAGCGGCGATGGTTTTCATCTATACAGCTATACAGGAGGATAAATAGTGCAAAAAAAACCATCAAAGATAAACTTGACGGTTCAGGCATGCTGGGCATTGAACTGGTTTAGCGCTACCGCACCCCGTTCATGCGCTCCCGGTCTTCACAAGGCGTTTCGCATTTTTCAGCCTGAACTGCGTGGTAAGATTGTGCAGGGCAGCGGAGGCCTGGATCGCGGCGTTCCGGTAGCACGGATGCATTGATGCAATGGCAGGTGAGACAGGTGCTGAGGGAATAAGGACGGACTTGCGGGCAATCTCTTTCATGGCTTGACCTCCAGCAATGTTTGATGTCACCAGGTGAAAAGCAGCTGCCGCGACGATGAAGTCAAAGAGTAGTACTTATTCCGCAAATTGTCAACAAGAAAAGGGTCATGTGTCAAGCTGATAGTTTAAAAGTAAGTTAACCACGCATATGTGAACTACGATCAGGGAAATCCGTTGTTAACCGATTTTTATCAACTTTGCTCAGTGTCATATGCCGTTATCAGGGTTATACGTTTCTCAAGCATTGTGCTTGACTACGTCCACGATATCAGCAATAATGTCGCTGATTCCGCTGCCAGAAAACCTGTTCCTGGCAGGGGAGCAGCCTGCCGGAAACAGGTTTGGGGTCGTTTCCGCGACTGATGCTGCTTCGAGTAAACGTAAAAAAAAGAAAGAGATACTTGAACGATGGCTAAAAAACAGATGGCACTCAAAAAAAAGCAGAAAGAAACTGTCGCCATGCCGCGGATAGCAATGGAGCGTGAGACGCCTTCAGGACTCTTTTCACTGTCCCTGATCGCGGCGGTCCTCATCAGCCTGGTAACCGCGACGCTTGCCAGGAACGATGTGTATCGTTCGACGATATCTTTATGGAAAAACATTACCGAAACCTCTCCGAGTAAGAGGCGGGCACACGAAAATTATGGGCAGGCGCTTTCCACGGCGGGGCGCCTGCAGGAGGCGCTGGAGCAGTTCAATATGGTCATGGCACTGGAGGACGACGGAAGTGTTCCGCTGCGTGATCTCTATCGTGAGGTCGGGGTGGTTCATTTCAGGCTGGGATCGCTTGATGAGGCTGTGGCAGCGTGGCAAAAAGGCCTGCACTATGCCGACGGCGATCCGGGGATCCTGAACAATCTGTCTGTTGCCTACATGCAGCAGCAGCGCTATGAAGAAGCCGCGGCATACGCCGAAATGGCGTTAAGGACCAATCCACGGATGCCGCAGTTGCTGAACACGCTGGGGCAGGTCAGCATGATACAAAAAGAGTACGGCAAGGCGGCAAAATATTTTCTTGACGCCGCCAACGCCGACCCGGACTCTCCGGCGTACTACGCCAACGCCGCCATGGCCTTTGCAGAGACGGGCAAGTATGACCTGGCATATCAGAACATGAGCATGGCCGCAGCCAGGACGGCCGATCCGCAACAGCGGCAGAATGCCCGGGTCTTCCTGGACCGGATGAAGCAACTTTCGGAGCGAAGCGCAAAAAGCAAATAGCGCATAAGAGCTGTCCCGGGACGTGATCGGTTTGCGGCGCCGGCCATGGCCGTCTCCGAACGCCCGCCACGCCGAAGGCCTGTTTGTGCCTGCGCCTTTCGCTTCCCTGCTGCGGCAGACTTCGCTCCTTTTATCAATTATTGCCTTCTCTTCCCCTTCGCTTGAAGTAACGCTCCCTGCAAACCCAACTGCCTATTGTCAGAACGTACTCTCCTGGCCGGCTTCTGTTGCCGGTGATTGCTTCAGCTGTGATAAAATAGAAACAAAGCACGGCAAGCGCGCAGAAGGAGAACAACCATAAAAAGGACGCTCGTTATAAGCGATATCCACGGGATGCATGATGCGCTGGTTGGCGTGCTGCAGGCGGTCAGGTACGAGCCGTCAGAGGATGAATTGATCTGCCTGGGCGACTATATCGACCGGGGGCCGGACTCGAGGAAGGTTGTGGAGTTTTTCATGGAGCTCAGGAAGCATCATGGACCGCGGGTCACGCTGCTGAAGGGCAACCACGAGGACATGTGCCTTCAGGCCCATCAGGATGGAACGAGCAGGAAAGGCAAGGCCGGCATCAGGTGGCATTTTGACGGCTCCGCGGCGACGCTCGCATCGTGGGGCGGCGCGGTGCCGCCTGAGGCGCTCCGGTTCATGGAGTCTTTGCCGCTTTACCATGAGTGCAGGGACATGATCTTTGTTCATGGGGGCGTTGTTCCCGAACTGCCGCTTGAATATTGCGACCCCTCTGATCTCTTGTGGAGCAGGAACGAGGCGCCGCACTACAGCGGTAAGGTCGTGGTGGCGGGGCATACGATCCAGCCGGAAGGCGTGACCTTCGATGTAAAGGCAAATACGCTGTTTATCGATACCGGCGCATTCTTTGCCGTCCTGGGCAAGCCCGGAAGGCTCAGCATCGTTGACCTGACCAACCGGATGGTGCATTTCATCAGAACGGACACGGGAAGGCCGGGACGCAGGAAACTGGTTGGAACGATGGGCAGCGGGGCCCGCTGAGACGGGCGCTCGCGATGTCGTGAAAACGCGGTATGCCTCGCCGGTTTGCTGCGAAGTGCGGGGGAGACGTTCTCGTCAAGCCATCCCGGCGTTCTCTGAACAACCACCGAAAACCGCTGATCTGTTCTTTCCGCTTTTTTTTGCGCAATACAGCGCCGTATCGACATTTTTCAGCAGCTGCTCGAGCGTTGATCCATGCTCGGGATAACAGGCGATGCCGATGCTGGCGGTGATCCGTTCCTGCACCCCGCAATCACCGTCCTGAGACGGACCTGCGCACTTTTTTTCCAGGTTGCACCGTATCCGCTCCGCGATATCCATTGCCAACGCCTCATCGGTCTCGGGCAGGATGACAATGAACTCGTCTCCTCCGTAGCGTGACGCAATGTCGATAGACCGGACCGTATTTGACAGGGTC
This sequence comes from Nitrospirota bacterium, assembly GCA_963836175.1. Taxonomy (GTDB): domain Bacteria; phylum Nitrospirota; class UBA9217; order UBA9217; family UBA9217; genus GWC2-56-14. The sequence goes on along the minus strand of CAWIIS010000003.1, from coordinate 42,328 downwards.
AGCGCCGTCTCTTTCAGCACCCGGTCTCCGAAGGGATGTCCCTGCGAGTCATTGCAGTGCTTGAAACCGTCCAGATCGAGCATCAGCAGGCTGAGACGGTGACCATGACGTTCTGAGCGGGTCAATTCTTCTTTCAGCCGTTCAAAGAGGTATCTGCGGTTCGCGAGTCCCGTCAGATGGTCCGTGACGGTCAGCTTTTCGAGCTCCTCTGTCTTATGCAGAGAAACATTCCAGTCCATGACGATAGCGGCGTGGGTCGCAAATGCCTGAATGAGCTTCAGATCTTCTTCGTTGAAGACCTCGCCGGTCGTCTTATCGGACAGGTTAAGCACGCCGATGACGCGATTGCCGATCTTGATCGGTATACTGACGAAGGACCGGGTCTTATAATGCAGCCTGTTCTTCTGCCGGATCCTCTGGTCCTGTTCAAGGTCTTCGACCAGGAGCGCTTCACCGAATGCGGCCACTCTGCCGGCGATCCCTTCTCCGCGATGGATCCTGATCTGGTCCGCCAGGCCTTCGACGGTCCCCTTTTGGGCAGACAGGAGCAGATCTTCGGTCTCCTGGTCGATCAGCATCAGGGACCCCTGTTCAGCCTTGAGCAGGCCGGCGGACCCATCAAGGATCCTCCGCAGCAGCAGGGGATAATTTTGGATGGACGTTATGGCCCTGGTCAACTCCGAGAGTGCGGCGAACCCGTCAAATTTACGGAACAGTTCCTGTCGAAGATGATTGTTCTCGATGGCAAGGGCGGTTTGACGGCAGAGTGCGGTGATGATATGCATGTCGCTTGTTTTAAAATCGCGGTCCGTGATGCAGAGGACCCCGTCAAGCTGACCCTGTACGATGATCGGGAAAAAATAGAGGACGCCCCTGTGCTTGAAGAACCCGGCATCGGTCACTGCCGCCGAATCAGCCGACAGCATGAATGGTTTGCCGGCAAGGAGGCCTTGTACGATCCCCCCCGTATCACAGAGACTGACGGGCTCGCCACCGTTCCCCGAAAGGCGGGACAGACTCATATATCCCCGCCGCTGCCTGTCACGGACGAACACCGTGCAACCGCCGGCATCTACCAGCGAGGGCAGTTCCCGCAGCAGACGCCTGTACAGCGCCTCGGGCTGTTCTCCGGCCGGCGCACTCCGTCCATGGATGAACTTTTTCAGGCTTTCAAAGTCATTCCCGGGGGAGGGGTCCCGATCGCCGCCCAGCAGCCTGTGAACCGCATCAATCGTAAAATCACAGACTATCCGGGTTTTCGGATAACTCGTAAACGCGGTGGGCGCGGCCAGGGAGGCCGTGTCGAGCCCGGCAGCGTGCAGGTGTTTCACGCTTTCATGAAAATCCTCAAGCGATGAGAACGATCCCTGTCCAAGAATGACCGCTTGTTCCGCTTTGTAGCGAAGGGGAACGGCAAAGCTCATGACATTCAAATAACACTTGAACACGTCAGGCCTTCCCGTTTCGAGAGCATTCTCCATGAAGGGCCGGCAATGCGTCTCGCAGGAAGTGATAAGGCCGGGCGCGGATGAGCGAAACCGGTGGCACCAAGAGGCCGTGTGCGAGTTGTACAGCAATTTCCCGTCCCGGGAAAAAATGCTCAGCGAAAATCCGAGGCTTTCGGAAAGAGCCGCAAAACTATCCTGCCAGGCGTCAGTTGCGAAGAGGTCCTGGAGGTTTCCACCCGTACGATCATGCTGCATGCTGCCTCCCGCGCGTTGCCGCGCCGTCATTGTAGAATGGGGTACCACCCGGGAGGCAAGATGCGAGACAACGTGCCGTCCATGGGCCGGGACACCGGAATCAGGGCCGTGCTTTCCTCATTCGGCGAGGAAGGAACGACGCCATCTCAGGCTTGAAGTCCTGGGAAAGATGTGCGCAGTATCCATCGGCAACATCGCAATAGAACGCACCGGCGTACTCCTGCCATCCGCACGCGCAGCACATCGCGGACTCCTGAGGTTCGGTCTTTTTCATATACGTTCCGCACAGGGGGCAGCGTTTGAACCACATGTCTGCCATGGGTCCTCCTTTCGTTCATTCAAATGCTTTTTTTGCCATAAAACGTGTGACCCTAAAAAAAGCTGTTGGACCGTAAAATGCAAGAAATCACAAAGAAAATCAAGTACACCTGCTACTCGACCGTCACGCTCTTTGCCAGGTTCCTCGGCTGGTCCACATCGCACCCCCGGAGCACCCCGACATGGTATGCCAGGAGTTGCAGCGGAACGGCATAAATGAAGGGTGAAAGCAGGGGGTGTGTCGGCGGCACTTCGATGATGTCGTCGGCCTTGTCCCGGAGCAATGCGGGTGCATCGGTCAGGGCGATGATCCTCCCGCCCCGCGCCTTGACCTCCTCGATGTTCGATACCGTCTTCTCAAAAAGGTCGTTCGACGGGGCCACGATCACCACCGGCAGGCCTTTTTCGATCAGCGCGATCGGTCCGTGTTTCATTTCCCCGGCCGGATATCCTTCCGCGTGCAGATACGATATTTCCTTCAGCTTTAACGCCCCTTCGAGAGCGATGGGATAGTTGATGCCCCGCGCCAGGTAGAGCACGCTCTGTGCGTGAACCAGGGTAGCGGCAAGCGCCTTGATCTCCGCATCCTTCTGCAGCGTTTCTTTAATGAGCGAGGGGATATGGGCGAGCTGCGCCCGCAGAGCATTCATATCGATCCCGTCAGCACCCTGCCGGCCCAGCCCGAGACCGATGGCAAGCAGGCACAGGGCGGCAAGCTGTGTGGTAAATGTTTTCGTCGATGCCACGCCGATCTCCGATCCGCCCCGGGTATAGAGGACCGAGTCCGCCTCACGGGTCGACGTGCTTCCCACAACATTGCAGATCGAGAGGGTCCGTGCGCCCCGGCGCTTTGCTTCACGCTGGGCCGCCAGAGTATCGGCCGTTTCACCGGACTGCGTGACCGCAATGAAGCGCGTGTCCTGTCCGATGACCGGGACCCGGTAACGGTACTCTGAAGCGATCTCGACGTTCACGGGTATGCGCGCCAGCCGCTCGATGAGGTATTTGCCGATCAGGCCAGCATGGTACGATGAACCGCAGGAAACAATATGCAGCGAGCAGATATCCTCCCTTCGCTGCAGCCAGCGATCGATATCGGCAACAACGCCCAGGGGATCGCCCAGTCGTTCACCCAGTGTATGGGTGATGGCCTGGGGCTGCTCGCAGATCTCCTTGTGCATGAAGTGGGCATGCCCGGTCTTTTCCGCCATTGCAGGCGACCAGTCGATCTCCACCACGCGGTCCTGGTAGGAAACGACGGCATCTGTGGCAAGTTCTCCCAGTTCCATTGCATTCCCGGCAATGGTGCAGATCTGGCCGTCTTCCATAAATACGATCCTGCGCGTATAGGGGAGGAGTGCCGGAATATCCGAGGCAAAATACCGGGTATCATCGCCGATTCCTATCACCAGGGGGCTGCCTTTTCTGACCGCGAAGAGCTTGCCCGGACTGCATTCGCTCATGATGCCGAGAGCATATGCCCCCCGTAACTGCGCAACGGCAGCCTGTATGGCCTCTCTGATCGAATAACCCTGCTGTAAATATCCCGCGATAAGCTGGGGAACGACCTCCGTGTCGGTTTCAGAGAGGAACTGACGGCCTTTCGCTTCCAGGTCCGACCTCAGTTCCCGGTAGTTCTCGATTATGCCGTTGTGAACAACGGCCACGCCCCCGGCGCAGTGCGGGTGCGCGTTCGCCGTGGAAGGGGCGCCATGCGTGGCCCACCGCGTATGGCCGAGGCCGATCGTGATCCGCGGTGACGGCTCAGGAAGCATTTTCTGCAGGTCCTCGATCCTGCCCCTGGTCTTATATACCTCCAAACCGCGTCCGTTCTGGAAGGCTATGCCTGCGGAGTCGTATCCCCGGTATTCGAGTCTTTTCAGGCTGTCCACCAGCACCTGGAGAGAACCGGATGTTCCTATGAAGCCAACGATACCGCACATAGCTGCTGCCTCCTCGTGGTCGTCTTTATCAGCGACAACTCATAATCAACGCCGGCCAACAAGGTACAGATCAACATCGCCGAGTTGAAAATTCTTGCTACCATAGGATCGGATAAATAAGGATACATATAAAACGTACCAGAGTAATAAGCAATAATCATACCTGCCATTTTTCGCCGTTTCAGGGAAGTAGAAAAAGTTTTCCTCTGAAATCCAGAGGGAAACCGGAGTTGGAAGTTACTGAATATGCTGGGCTGCTGATTCTTGTGTCGATTTTTTTATACGCTCGGAGAATTCACATGATCTCTGGGTTGACTTGCAGGAAGCAGTACAGTGACAGCAGGGGGTTGTTCCCGTGGGATACAGTGCTCATGATACAAATAGCGAATTACAAAGGGATGCTGCCTCTGTAACCGCTGTATACAAGAGCGTATTCATAATTTCGATACGATCTGTTCCCTGGAGGCACACAGGGGTTTATTCACACTCGCAACGCAGGTAAAACATCATGAAAAACAACACACTTAAATACGGCACCAAACTTGCTATTCAGTCGGTGATATGGAGACGACGAAAAAAAAGATACTCATTGTTGATGAAACGCGTTTTTCGCGCATCTGCTCGGCCATTCTTGAAAAAGAAGGGTACGAAACGAGCTCGGTAACCGACGTTAGCCAGGTCGATTCCAAATTTAACTACCATGACTACGAGCTGCTGGTCACGAGCTACCCCTTCTGCACGGTCATTCTTGAAGATCTGGTGGATGTAGGCATTCCGACCATTATTCTGTCGGACAATATGAACAGGGACCTTATGACGACCCTTGACCGTCTTGGCAAGACGCTCTCACACTGCATGATAAAACCGATCGACTACAATAAGTTCCGAACTATCGTAAAAATGGTCCTGAGCAGCGATCGAGCCGCTGGTACGGGGTGCGGCACTCCTTTACCCGGGTAAGCAGGAATTGCAGGATGTGCAAACTGCATAGTGCAAGGTACAAAATACAAAATGTAAAAATAAAATAAATGGACTCGGCTGTCTTCGTGCCACGGTGAGAATGATCATGAAAACAAAAATTATCATACTTCTGTTCCTTGTGCTCGCGCCTTTGATCGTCCGGGGAGGCGACTATATCATCAGCGAAGGCGACACGTTGAATATCTCGGTCTGGGGCAACAAGGAGCTCAGCGCGATTGTGAAGGTCCGTCCCGACGGAAAGATCAGTCTGCCCGCATTAGGCGAGGTGCACGCCGCCGACCTGACGCCGCTGAAATTGCAGAACCAGCTCACGGAAAGAATGAAGAGTCTGGTGAAAAACCCGGTCATTACCGTGACTATCGATCAGGTCAGCAATAACAAGGTCTATATCTTCGGCGGGGGCGTGAAGGCGACGGTAATCGATCTGACACGACGGACGACCCTTCTGCAGCTGCTATGCGTACTGGGAGACCTTACGAATGCCGACATTCATGAAGCCTATGTTCTCAGAAACGGCGAGAAGGTAAAAAAGGATTTTTACCGGCTTTTCGCCAAAGGACGCGCCGAAGAGGACATTGTCATGAATTCCGATGACGTTGTTTTCATCCCAGCAGTGAGTGACAGCAATATCTATGTCATTGGCGCTGTCAATAATCCCAAGCCGATAACGTACCGTGACGGCATGACGGTGATGGAGGCGATACTTCAGGCGGGGGGGTTCACGAAGTATGCGCGAGAGAACGCCACGGAGGTCCTGAGAAAGGACAGCAGCGGAAGGCAGGTCACCATTCCCGTAAAACTGAAGCGTCTCATGAACGACGGCGATCTCAACCAGAATCTGGCACTGAAACCCGGTGACTATATTGTCGTCTCGGAAGGATTGTTTTAGGAGATCTCGATGGAATCGACAGAACAGGATATAAAGAAGTACGCGCGGCTCATCCTGAGAAAAAAACGACTGTACTTTGCGGTCGCCGCGTCGATCATGACAGCCTTTATCATGGCAGGGTATCTCCTGCCCAAAACCTATGAAGCAACATGCACGGTGCTTATGGAGAAAAGCGTGTACGACGAATATGTCAAAGATATTGCGATCACGCCATCCGAAGAGCAAAGCATCAGCAGCTTTTCCTTTGCGCTAAAAAGCAAAAGCCTGGTCCTCAAGGTCCTCAAGGACCTCGGGCTTGTTCCGGATGATATGGACCAGAAAAAGCAGGAAGACCTGGTCAGCTCCTTTCAGAACAGGACCATGATAACGATACCGCCGAACAAGGCGAATCCCAGAATGATAGACCTGTTCCTGGTGTCCTTCCGCGATACGAATCCCGAGCTTGCGAGAGATTATGTGAACACGCTTGTCCGACGATATATAGCCGAGGACCTTTCGGGGAAAAGGGAGGATACTTCCGAGTCCAGACGGCTTCTTTCGGGACAGGTGCAATTGTTCAAAAGCAAGATGGACGCGATAGAGGCGGTGCTCGCCGGCTTCAACACCGGAAATAATGTCTATGTAATCGCCGATGAAGCTAAATTAGCTGAAAAAATAATACCGCTTCAGAACAAGCTGGATGCGCTTTCCGTTACGTACACGAATGATTACCCCGAGGTGATTGCGGTAAAGGCGGAGATCAGCCACCTGCAGGATCAATTGAACTCTTTGCGGGCCAGGGCCGTCGCGATTAAAAACCGGGCAACGGCGCAGAACGGGTCCGGAAAAATAGTCGAAGATGCTGGCAAAAAACGGCTGGATCTGGAGAGGGAGCGCGATACCTATAAAAAGATCTATGAGGAGCTTGTCGTGCGGTTAAGCAAATCCGAGGTTTCTCAGCAGGTGGGACCCCTGGACAGGTCCGAGATGTTCAACATCTCGGAGCCGGCTGATCTGCCCACAAAGCCGGTGAGCCCCGACAGGGTAACAGTGTTTCTTCTGGGGATTTTTGCGGGATTGGCGGGAGGCATCGGCGTCATTGCGCTGCTTGATGCTATGGACCAATCAGTGAAATCATCAAAAGCGCTCAGAGGCCTGGGCCTGCCCGTTCTTGCCATCATTCCGAAGATCCAGAGCGACCAGGAGTTGCAGCAAGAGAAGACGCGGGACAGCATCCTCTATGGCATCGCTGCTCTGTATATGCTGTGCATTCTGGCGATCGTTGCCGTTGAGGCAATGGGCCTGACTGGTGCGGATACCGTTATCAGTCGGTCAGAGTCCGCACGGCAACGGTAAAGGGTGTTTTTGGGCAGCGATCACGGAGACGATGAGCATGAATAGATTCGGAGATACCGCATCCAGAGGCCCCGTGTCACAAGAAAGCGCCTGCAAGCCGGGCAGCATCAGCCAGGCTGTTGCCGGCAGTGCAGGAAGGGAAAACATGAATATTGTCCATCCGTCCATCGTGACCGCCCGCAAGGCTGATTCGCCCGTGTGCGAGGAGTATAAAAAGCTGAAATCCAGGATCGTTGACCTGACCACAAAAAACGGTTTTCAAAATACGCTGACGGTAACCAGTTCGGTAAGCGACGAAGGAAAGAGCATTACGGCGGTGAATCTGGCGGTCTCCCTTTCTCAGGAATATGATCGTGCGGTGATCCTTATCGATGCCGACCTGAGGAGGCCGACGCTCCATACCTACCTCAATAGAACGCCCGGCAAAGGATTGTCGGATTGTCTGGTTAGAGGCATTGGTCCGGATGCGGCGCTTATGCCCATAGGATCGAATAAACTGTCGTTTATGCCGGCAGGGAAAAAGATAGACGATCCCGTAGAATTCTTTTCTTCCCATAAAATGCAAGCTTTTATGCAGGACCTGAAGGCACGATATGCAGACCGCTACATCATTATCGATACTCCTCCGGTCCTTCTTTTTGCCGAGACAAAAAAAATAAGCGCTTTTGCCGATGGCACCATTTTGGTGGTCAGGGAAGGGCAGGCGACGCTTGAAAACATCACTGAATCAATAGATATCCTGAAGGGATCCAATGTCATGGGAATCGTCTACAATAATGCCAGTCTGCAAAACATGAATGGGCGCTCGTATTATCATTATTACAGCCACTACTATGGACAGCGCAAAAAATGAACATTCACGGAAGACGGGGCCCAAGGATCTATGGTCGAGGGAGCAGCAATGACCGCAGTGCAGGTCCTGGGAACAACCGGGACGGATTGCAAAAGCTGAATAATATCACCTTGAAACGGAGCACCTATGATTACGGAAAAACAGAGCTGGTTCGCTCTCTCCGTGCGGTCACGGCATGAATTTGTCGTCTATGATGCCTTGCGCCAGAAGGGGATAGAGACGTTTTTTCCGTTCGTAAAAAGGGTGAGGCAATGGAAGGACAGGAAAACGTCCGTAGCGTTCCCGCTCTTCCCGGGGTATCTTTTTGTATCTCTCTGCCCCCTTCCGGAGGAATTCATGAAGGTCATTAAGGTCCGGGGTTCGGTGACCTTTGTTTCTCTGCAGCCGGGGCATCCAACGCCTGTTCCCGCCGAGGAGATCGATTCCCTGAAGATCGTTCTCGATAGCGGTTCTGCTTTTGATGTTTACCCTCAGTTCAAGGAGGGAGTACGGGTGAGGATCAAAAAAGGGCCCCCTTTCCGGCGCTGAGGGCATTCTTGCGAACAAAGAAGCTCAGCAGGTATTTATGGTGAACGTGGAGTTGTTGGGAAGAAGCGTCGGTGTCAAGATACAGGCAGCGGATATCGAAACGGCATAGGCAGTACAATGGTTATGTTCGCAAACCATTGAAATGCGAATGTAAATACGCTTCTCGGTCGATGGTCTGTAACTGAGAAGGCGGAGCATTGCTTGCTTGGTAAAATGCAATCGGGTCCTTACGGGATCCTCTGTTTAAAACCGTGAAGGCTGGTCGTCCATCCGATCATAGCCATTGAAGACTGCCCTGTATCGTTGCTGCCGGACACCTTCTCTCTCCTACTCGTGAGCGTTCAAACCATACTCCTGGCGTTGGCAAGCATTGCGGTCGTCTCGACGTGTATTTCAGCGAGCGCTCAGGGCGCTGAATTCACTATTCTGCCTGCAATAACCGTCAGCGAAGAATATAACGACAACCTGTTCCTGACGACAACGGACAGAAAGGACGACTATATCACGAGGGTCGTGCCGAGCGTCCGTTCGACATACACCTCGCCGCTCTGGGATTGGGACGTCGCGTATGCCTATGATTACCGGTACTATGCCAATTACCGTGTTGATCAGAACTACTATACGCTCAATCTGAACACCCATGCCAGAATAGTCGGAGATTATTTGCTGCTGGATGTACAGGACGTTCATGCCCGGAAGCCGCTCACTGTTGTCCGGGACTGGACGGAGGAAAGCCTCTTTTTGAATCAAACAGACAGCAATACCCTGATTGTGAGCCCCTATGCCAGGATACGAACGTCTCCCCGCTCGACCATATTCGCCGGATATTGGTACCGGAACATCTGGTATCAGGACCCCACTGCGATCGACAAGATCGATGACCGGGTGTTTGTAACGGTTGGCAATGAATTGACCTCCAGTCTCACCACGAGCATCGGCGTCACCTATACCCGCACGGAGGCGGGAGGGGGGGACAGCCGCCTGCGCAGGACGGACCTCTTTGCAGGCTTCGCGTACGCCTACGCAATGGATTCCCTGTCCTGGTTCACGATCGGCAACAGCTGGTTCTATTTCTGGCCAACGGATCTGGAAACAAACCAGGTGTCATGGGATGCCGGGATCGTTCAAAAGTCCGGAAAATATGCCTACTCGTTCAACGCGAAATTGACGTATGTGGAGGACCCGTCTTCCCTCATACGGAGAGAGGACCGGTATGCGGCAACCATCGGCCGGAGCACCGAACGGACCTCCCTGGGCATTACCGCAGGCCGCTATGAGTATCGGAACGTTGCTACACAACACCTTGAGCAGACCCGCCATGCGCTGACCGGAACGATCAGCCACGCATCATCGCAGATATCGAAGATCATCTATGATGTGAGCATCGGCCGTATAGAGGACTATACGACGCCGGACAGATATACAGCGCTCTACCGCGGGGGGGTCCGGTTCGAATATACGCCTTCTGAAAACCTCACGATCGGGCTGCAATACCGGTACGCAAATGTCTATTCGCCTGATGTGTATGAAAAGAACCACCAGAACGACAGGTTCATACTGGATATTAAAAAAGAATTTTGAGCGCCCAGGGAGTTTTTGCCGCCGGCGTGACGCCTGTTCCGGCGCGCATTCCAGAAGTGATCTCACCGGAAGACGTCTGGAGACAGACAATGAAACGATATGCGATGGTTCAAGTTTTTCTGTTCGCAACGACGCTTGCGCTCTTCGCATGCGGCTCCAAGGGACCGCTGCCCTCTCCCGATGCGATCCCGCCGACGGTCAGCTATACCATCCCCGCCAACGGGTCGGTGAATGTCCCCGTCAATATGTCTGGCCTAACGATCACCTTCAGCGAGGCGATGGACCAGTCAACGATCAATGATAAAACGATCACCCTGGCAGATCCCAGCGTCTCCGGCACGGTTCCCTGCTTGGTTACGATCACGGACCTGGAGGGGACAACGGTTGGTCTCCTTCCCTCCGTCGTCCTGAACCCGACCACTCTTTACAGCATAGTGGTCAGCACCGGCGTAAAGGACGGCTACGGCAATGCCATGAGCGCTCCCTTCACCGCTTCCTTCTACACGAGCACCGTTGCGGACACAATATCGCCGGTCATAGCGGTCAATTACCCTGAAACGGGGGAAACAGGCGTTCCGGAAAACAGCTCACTTAGCGTTACGTTCAGTGAGCCGGTGATCCCGCAGACCATATCCTTTGTGCTGAGCCTGGGAACAACGACCGTTCCGGGCACGGTATCGTACAGTGGTACGACCGCTGTTTTTACGCCCACGAATATTCTCGCTGCCAACGCGTTGTATACGGCAAGGATCGCAGGCGGAGCGAATGGGGTACGAGATCTGGCAGGGAATACGATGTCAGCCGATCATATGTGGACGTTCACAACGGTGCAAGATGCAGCGCCGCCGAGCGTGACAGCCGCGAACCCTGTCGCAGGAGGGGGCAATGTCGGCGTCAATGCCGCCATCAGCGCTACGTTCAGTGAACCGGTCGACGAGGCATCCATTGTTTTTAGCCTCAGTGCAGGGGGCATTCCGGTCTCCGGCAACCTGAGCTACAGCGGCACGACCGCCATCCTCACACCGCAGAATATGCTGGCATACAGCACCCAGTATACGGCGACGGTGAGCGCGGGGCTTCGGGACCTGGCGGGCAATGCGATGACCGCTGACTATTCATGGAAATTCACGACCGGTACGGCCTCGACTTACACCATCACAGCTACCGCGGGCATGAACGGCAGCATCAGCCCCTCCGGACCGGTAACGGTAAATTACGGCGCAGCTCAATCCTTCACGATAAGCCCCGGTGCCGGATACCATGTTGCTGACGTGCTGGCGGATGGAGTTTCTATCGGCGCCACGACTTCATATACGTTCACCAATGTCAACGCCAATCATACGCTCAGTGCGAGCTTTGCAATCAATACCTATACGGTTACGCCGTCAGCGGGCGCCAACGGGACGATCAGTCCCAGTGGTTCCCAGACGGTGAATTACAACGAGACGCCATCCTTTACCGTGACGCCGGGTGGCGGATACTACGCGGTCATGGGCGGAACATGCGGCGGCACGCTCGCCGGTAACACGTACACGACGAACGCGGTCACGGGTAATTGCACGGTCACGGCAAGCTTTACCAAGAACACCTATACGGTTACGCCGTCAGCGGGCGCCAACGGGACGATCAGTCCCAGTGGTCCCCAGACGGTGAATTACAATGATACGCCATCCTTTACCGTGACGCCGGGTGACGGATACTACGCGGTCATGGGCGGAACATGCGGCGGTACGCTCGCCGGGGACACATACACGACGAACGCGGTCACGGATAATTGCACGGTCGCGGCAAGCTTTTTAAAGTACACCTATACGGTTGCACCGTCAGCCGGCGCCAACGGGACCATCAGTCCCGGTGCTCCCCAGACGGTGAATTACAATGATACGCCATCCTTTACCGTGACGCCGGGTGACGGATACTACGCGGTCATGGGCGGAACATGCGGCGGTACGCTCGCCGGGAACACGTACACGACGAACGCGGTCACCGGCAATTGCACGGTCACGGCGAGCTTTTCACTTTACACCTACACGATTACACCCTCCGCCGGAGCCCATGGCGCTATCGATCCCGGATCTCCACAGACGGTAGATTACAATGGGTCGGCGACGTTCACGATCACTCCCCGCGATGAGGGATACTCCATTGCCGACGTGCTGGTCGATGGCAATTCAGTCGGCGCGGTGACGACGTACCAGTTCACCGGTGTGACCGCCGACCATACTATCAGCGCAAGTTTTACGGGAACGCCATAACCGATGTGCGGACGATGCTTTCATCGCAGTAACAGCGGACCGCAGCCGGGTTCGCAGTTATTTCAAACGAAGGAGGTGCCCATGGAGACGATACTGGTTACCGGCGGCGCAGGCTTTATCGGCAGCAATGTTGCGGAGGCGTTGCTTGCCCGTGGATTCCGGGTCGTGATCCTCGATGACCTCAGCACCGGACGAATGGAAAACATCCTGAGGTTGGGTGATCAGGGCAACTATAAATTTATAAAAGGAAGCATTACTGACAGCGGCCTGCTTGAGTCAATCATAACTACTGAAAAAATAGCATATATCTCCCATCAGGCAGCTGTCCCGGGTGTTTCTAAAAGCATTGCGGACCCCGTAAGAACCATGGAAACGAATATTTCGGGAACAGCGAACCTGTTTCATGTAGCGTCCGCTTCCGGCTGCAAGCGCATCGTGTATGCGAGCTCATCAGCGATCTATGGAGATACGCCCGGCCTTCCGAAGCGTGAAAACATGCCATTCTGCCCGCAATCGCCCTACGCTATGTCGAAGGCGGCGAACGAGCTGCTTGGCAGCGTTTATTCCCACCTGTCCGGCATCGAGATCGTCGGTCTCCGTTATTTTAACGTCTATGGCAGGAGACAGAACCCCGACTCCGACTACGCCGCGGAGATACCGAAATTCATCTCCAAAGCACTGGCTGACGAACCTCTTCTCATTGAAGGCGACGGTTGTCAAAAACGTGACTTTACTTACATCGATGACGTCGTACAGGCGAATGTAAAAGCGCTGACCGGATCGGAGAACCACGGCGCGGTGTTCAATATCGCATACGGTGAGCAGACGAGCATTCTCGAATTGGCCTCCCTGATCCTTGATCTTACCGACTCTGATTCCGAGGTGGTGTTCACGCCGGCACGGAACGGCGATGTGCAGGACTCCGTCGGAGACATTGAGTGTGCAACGAGACAGCTCGGTTACTGCAGGGAATATGACATTAAAAAAGGACTCGCCGAGACCGTTGCCTGGTTCCGGGACCGTGCGGCGCGCCGATGCGCTGCATAGCTGGCATGAACAAAAAATGATCGGTTTCCTGCATGCCCGACACAGCGTCCTCCATTGTACCGCTTCCGGCATCGGGGAGGCTTTTCCTGATGTCATATGGCATACGGAGAAACCGGTCATCAAGAATTTCAGCACAAAGGCTCTTTCGTATAATAGTGCTTCAGAAACGCGAAGAAGAACCTTCCAGGAAAAATGGAGCAAGATGGTGAAATGGGGATTAGCTCCTATTACTGGGGCAGTTACCCCTTTTTTTCCAACTTCCCTCTTCCTCCTCCAAAGAGGTTCTTGATCCTGTTTGTCGTACCGAGGGACATGATGCTTCACGCTTTCTTATCAGAACGGGCGTCTCAAACGCCGGAAACCATATTCATCATTCAGGGAGAACGCCGCGTAACCTACGGGGCGCTCGAGGCGCAGGTATCCCGATTTTCCTCATTCCTGCTTTCCATCGGGATGGAGAAAGGCGACCGGGTCGGCATCATCAGCAGGAATTCTCCGGAATACATCGCAGCCTACCTCGGCATACAGCTCGCCGGATGCGTTGCCGTTGATGTTAATTACCAGAGTTCGATCCACGAGATCAAAACCATCGTCAATCACTGCGGCATCAAGACGATTATCCTGGAGAACAGCTGCACCGGCGATCTCCCCGAGGCGCTCGGCGCCATGCCTCCGCTCCGGGCCATTATCGGCATAGAGCGAAGGGCGCGGGGGTTCCAGTCCCTGCGCAGAAGGATCCCGGACCACATTCACTACGCGGTCCTCGGAGACATTCTGTGCTCCGAGCAGGCGATAAAAACGCCTCCGGCTGTTACGCGGGAGGACCTGGCCGCTATTGTCTACACGTCGGGCACGTCCGGAAGACCAAAAGGCGTCATGCTGTCCCACGAGAATATCCTGGCCAATGCGCGATCGATCATAGAATATCTGCGGATCAGTGAGAACGACCGGACCATGGTCGTGCTGCCGTTCTGCTACTGCTACGGGAAATCCCTTCTCACGACGCACTTGATGGCGGGCGGCTCGTTGGTGTTGGAGAACAGTTTTCTTTATCCACAGACGGTGTTCAAGAAAATGGTGGACGAGGAGGTCACAGGTTTTGCCGGGGTCCCCTCGACCTTCGCGGTCATGCTCGAGCGGTCGAATTTCCGCGACTTCAGCTTCCCCGCCCTCCGGTACGTGACCCAGGCGGGAGGAGCGATGCCGCCTCGCCATGCGCAGGAGCTTGCCGGGCTTCTCCCGGGCACCCAGGTCTATATCATGTACGGGCAGACCGAAGCCACCGCACGGCTCACCTATCTTGATCCCGACGATCTCCTGGAACGGCCCGGCTCGATCGGGAAACCCGTGCCGGGCGTGGAGATCATGGTGGTGACGGAAGAGGGAAAAGCTGCTGCTGCAGGCCAGGAGGGGGAGATCATCGCCCGAGGGAAGAACATCATGGCCGGCTACTGGAACGATCCGGAAGAAACGAAAAGGGTACTAAAGGAAGGCTGGCTGCATACCGGCGATATTGGCGCCATGGACAAGGATGGATACCTTACGATTGCGGGCCGGCGAAGCGACATGATCAAACGCGGGACCCACCGGATAAGCCCGAAGGAAATAGAGGAAGTGATACACGAGATGGACCCGGTGCGCGAGGCCAGTGTCATGGGAACGCACGATGCCATTCTCGGCGAAAAGATCCGGGCCGTGGTGGTCTTGAAAAGAGGATGTGTCCTGGACGCTCAGGCCGTCCAGCGACACTGTCAGGCCAGGCTTGCGCCCTTCAAGGTCCCGCAGGAAGTCCTGTTCGTGGATGCCCTGCCGAGAACGATCAGCGGAAAGGTCATGAGATCCGAGTTTAAGGACAACCTGTTCGCCGGCATGCCCGGGAGCGTGCCGCCGACAATGCTGCCCAAGGACGGGGTCGGCCGTGATCGGGTCCATATGCAGCGACCAGAAGGCGTGGATAGGTGACCATGAGGACAAAGGCGCTCAACAAGGGCGAGGACGCACAGCGTTCCCACGGCGACCACACGCTCGAATTCTGGTTCCTTGCCGCGGAGGACTTCCATCAGGCACTGTATCTGGAACGGAAGCGGCGCGAACGGTCGCAACGGCCCCTGTATCTTCTCCTGATCGATGTCATGCGGATGACGGAAGAAGAGCAGATAGCGGCGATCAGGCCGATCGCCGCTCTGCTCGCTTCCATGACGCGGGAGACTGACATCAAGGGCTGGTACAGCGAAGGCCGGGTCATCGGGGTGCTCTTTACGGAGATCAACTCCTTCGACAAACAGGAAATAGTGAAAAAGGTCAAGGACGGCCTTGGGTGCAGTCTCACGCCGGACCTGATGGGGAAAATCACTATCTCGATCCATGAATTTCCCGCAGAACGGCGAGAAGGACAGGGCGATCCGCCGACGGACCCTGTTTTTATCCTGAGGTGAAGAAGAAATACGGCTCACACACGGGGCCGTTCCTCGTTAAGCGGGTCATCGATATCGTCGGGAGCATCGTCGGGCTTGATCCTCTTTTCGCCGTTCTTCCTGGCGATCGCGCTTCTCGTGAAGCTTACGTCCCCGGGCCCGGTCCTGTTCCGGCAGGAACGCGTGGGACTGTATGGAAAGACATTCATGTTTCTCAAGTTCAGGACCATGCAGGTGAACAACGATCCGCGCGTGCATCGAGGAGTACGTCAAGAAACTCATCGCGGGAAGGTCGACGGGGCAACGGCAACGGCGAACGGCAGCGGAAGACGCCCGTGTTCAAGATCAAGAACGACAACCGGGTCACGCGGATCGGCAGGATTCTTCGCAAGACGAGCCTGGACGAACTGCCGCAGTTCTTCAACGTGCTGAGCGGCGACATGTCGCTGGTCGGCCCCCGGCCGCCGATCCCCTACGAAGTGAAGAACTACGACATCTGGCACCGCGCAGGGTCATGGAGATCAAGCCCGGCATCACCGGGCTCTGGCAGGTCAAGGGCCGAAGCACGACGACCTTCGACGAGATGGTGCGGCTGGACCTCAGTATGCACGGGAATGGTCGCTCTGGCTGGACATCAAGATCCTTGCTAAGACGCCCTGGGCGGTGCTGAGGGCAAAGGAGCGTACTGACAGCGACTCATCGGAACAAGCGAGGTGGAGGATCATGATCAACATCGGCGTCATCGGATACGGCTACTGGGGGCCGAACATCGTCCGGAACTTCAGCGCCGCTGACGGCGCGGTCGTGCAGTCCATCTGCGACCGCAATGCCCGGAGTCGCTGAACCGCGCCCGCAAGGCCTATCCGCAGATACGGCTGACCCGGGACTGCAAGCGAGGTCCTCACTGCGCCGGACATCGACGCCGTCGCGGTCATCACGCCGGTTCGACCCATTACGAGCTGGCCAAGCGCGCGCTCGAGAACGGCAAGCATGTCTTTGTCGAAAAGCCGTTCACGCCGACGGTCGCCCAGGCCGAAGAGCTGATCGAGCTGGCGGAGCGCAAGAACCTCATCATCATGGTGGACCATACCTTCATCTTCACCGGCGCCGTGAAGAAGATCAAGCAGCTGCTCGAGGAAAAAGCGCTGGGCGAGCTGTACTACTACGATTCCATCCGGGTGAACCTGGGGCTGTTCCAGCCCGACGTGAACGTGATCTGGGACCTGGCTCCCCACGATTTCGCCGTCATGGACTACCTGATCCACGAGAAGCCGGCGGCCGTGTCGGCCTGCGGCAAGGCCCACGTGAACGGGTTCGAGGACACGGCCTATATCACGGTCCATTTCAACAACAACATGATCGCCCACTTCAACGTCAACTGGCTTTCGCCGGTCAAGGTGCGCACGACGCTGATCGGCGGCGAGAAGAAGATGCTGGTCTGGAACGACCTGGAGGCCGACGAGAAGATCAAGATCTACGACAAGGGCGTGGAGGTCAGGAACCGGGAAAGCGACTACAAGCTGCGGGTCAGCTACCGCTCCGGCGACATGCATGCGCCGAGGGTGGAGCAGGTCGAGGCGCTGAAGCGGGAGACGGATATTTCGTGTCCTGCATGACGACGGGCGAACGCCCGGTCAACGACGGCCAGGCCGGGCTGCGGGTGGTGAAACTGCTCGAAGCCTGCAACCAGTCGCTGAAGCAGGAACGGAAGGGATAGCGTATGAACTATCTCTGCATCGCCGACGATGTGCAAGCTGGGCAAGAACGTCAAGCTCGCGCAGTTTCATCAATCTCTACGGCTGCACCATCGGCGACAACACGAAGATCGGCACGTTCGTGGAGGTGCAGAAGAACGCGTTCATCGGCAGGAACTGCAAGATCCAGAGCCACACGTTCATCTGCGAAGGCGTGACCATCGAGGACGACGTGTTCATCGGCCACGGCGTCACGTTCGTCAACGACAAGTATCCGCGGGCGACGAACGGCGGCGGCGCTCTGCAAAGCGAAGCGGACTGGAAGGTCGTGCCGACGATCGTGAAGCGGGGCGCTTCCATCGGGTCGGGCGCGACGATCCTCTGCAACGTCACCATCGGGGAACAGGCCATCGTCGGATCGGGCAGCGTGGTGACCAGGGATGTGCCGCCCGGCACGATCGTCGCGGGAAACCCCGCGAACGTCTTAAGGAGGATCAACCATGAATAATCAAGTGCCGTTTCTGGATCTCGTCGCACCGCACGTCGAGGAGGAAGAGGCGTTTCATCGAGGTGCTGCGGGACGCCCTGCGCACAGGAAGGTTTATCGGCGGACCCATGGTGGAAGACTTTGAGGAGGAGTTCGCGGCGTTCTGCGATACCAAATACTGCGTCGGCGTCGGAAGCGGCACCGATGCGCTCCGGTTCGCATTGATCGCGGCAGGGGTCAGGGCGCAGGACATCGTGATCACCGTCCCGAACACCTTTATTGCGACGACCGAAGCGATCTCCCAGGCCGGAGCCGTTCCGGTGTTCGTCGATATCGATCCAGGACCTATACCATGGACCCGGAGCGGCTGCGGGAGTTCCTGGCCGCGCAGTGCGAGACCGCGCAGGATACCGGAGAGACCATCCACCGAACGACCGGACGCCGGGTTTCCTGCGTCATCCCCGTGCATCTGTACGGGCAGACCGCGGACATGGACGCCTCCGGAATATCGCGGAAGAGCACCGGCTGATCATCATCGAGGACGCCTGCCAGGCCCATGGCGCGGAATATTACTCGAAACGGGACGGACGGTGGCTGAAAGCGGGCAGCATGGGCGCCGCAGGCGCGTTCAGCTTTTACCCGGGAAAGAATCTTGGCGCCTGCGGAGAAGCGGGGGCGCTCACCACGAACGACGAAAAGATCGCGAACACGGCCAGGATGCTGCGGGACCACGGACAGGCGCAGAAATACATCCATGACCTGGAGGGATATAACGGAAGGCTCGACGCGATCCAGGCGGGCTTCCTTCAGGTCAAGCTGAAACGGCTGTCCGGCTGGAACGAGAGCCGCAGAAAACACGCCGAGCGATATGCGCTCCTGCTGCAGGACCTCGACGGCATTACGCTGCCCTTTGAGCCGGAGTGGAGCAAAGGCGTCTACCATCTCTATGTCATCAGAACGAAGGACCGGGATGCGCTTCAGAAGTTTCTGCTGGAGCGGAACATCAGTCACCGCGCTCCACTATCCGATACCGCTGCACCAGCAGAAGGCCTATCACGGAACATGCGTGCAGCCTTGGCGACTTTCCCGAAGCAGAGGCCGCAGCCCGGGAGATCCTGTCCCTTCCCCATGTTTCCAACGCTCACCGAACAGCAGCAGGACCATGTTGCCGCCGGAATACGGGAATTCGCAACCCGGCATTCCGGTGTTGTTTCTGCAGCATAGCGCTGTTCCCCTCCGAGGCTACCGGAGGCGGGGGCAGTGGGATGAGGCGGCTTTCATTGACTTACGGGAGAGCGCAGAAAAAACACGCCAGATGATCGAACGCACGGGAGATGACCGATGATACAACCATTTGAAAAACCGATCTATGTGACCAAGCCGTTTTTGCCCCCCTTGGAGGAGTTTTGCAAGGGCCTCGAAGAGATCTGGGACAACCGATGGCTGACCAACAACGGGCCGATCCTCCGGCGGTTCACCCAGGAACTGTGCAATACCATGGAAACCGATAATACCTGCCTCTTCAATAACGGCACGCTCGCGCTGCAGATAGCCCTGCAGGGCATGGGGATATCCGGCGAAGTCATCACGACCCCGTATCACGTTCGTGGCGACGACCCATTCCCTGTTCTGGAACAAGATCCGGCCGGTGTTTGTCGATATTGAGCCGGAATACTATACGCTCGATCCCGACAAGGTCGAGGCCGCCATCACGCCCTGGACGACCGCGATCCTGGCGGTCCATGTCTACGGCCATCCCTGCAAGCTGAACCAGCTGGCCGACATCGCGCGCAGGCACAATCTCAGGCTTATTTATGATGCGGCTCACGCCTTCGGCGTGAAAGTGGGCAACAGGCCGATCGCCCATTTCGGCGACCTGAGCATGTTCAGTTTCCATTCCACGAAACTGTTCCATTCCATTGAAGGAGGCATGCTCGATTTCCGCGAAGCAGGGCTGAAAGTCCGTGTTCGATTATCTCAAGAACTTCGGCTTCAAGAACGAGGTCGAAGTGGTCATGCCCGGCACCAACGCAAAAATGAACGAAATGCAGGCGCTGATGGGCCTTCATGTTCTTAAATATCTCGACGGCGCCATTCAAAAGCGGGCCAAGATCACCGCGGTCTATCGCAGCAGGCTCAGGGAAGTTCCGGGCATTCGCCTTGCCCCGCCCCTGTCCGCCGACGTCCAGTACAACTACGCGTACATGCCGGTCGAAGTGGATGAAAAGGAATTCGGGATGAGCCGCGACGCGCTGTATGAAAAAATGAAGGAATGGAATGTGTACACCCGTCGCTACTTCTATCCCCTGATCTGCGATTTTCCCTGCTACCGAAGTATTCGGTGAAGGACCCGTTGACGAACGCCCGCCGCGTGGCGGACCGCATATTGACGCTTCCCATTTATGACACCCTGGAGCTGTCAGATGCCGAAACCATCTGCGATATCATCAGCATGCTTCAGGAAAGATCAGAGCGGACATCGGATATAACCACCCGTGCCAGGGAACTGGTCATAACGTCTTAAATCGTGCGAAACCGCATCAGAACAGCGCAGGATCCACGCAGTGGGGAATGTATGTGCAAACCAGGCGACGGGGCCAGCAGGCGCAGCGAACCCCGAATCATGGGCGGCATGTTCGGCCTTCCCGTGGACCTCGCCGCATGCGGAACACTCCCTCCCTTTGCTTCGGATCGCGCCGTGTATATGGCCAATGGACGCTCCTGCCTCGTTCTTCTTATCGAACTGCTGTCGCCGGCCCGCGTCTGGCTTCCGGCCTATCTCTGCCCCTCGATAATAGCAGCGGTGCGGAAGACCGGGGTGCCCATCTGCTTTTTTGAGAATGATTACAATCTCCGAGTAATTCCCGAGTCACTTTCCGGGGTCCGCCAGGGAGATCTCGTCGAGGTGGTCGACTATTTTGGCTTCCCTGCCGACGAACGAGTCATGCATCAGGTCCGGGAAACGGGAGCATGGCTGCTGGAAGATGCCTGCCAGGCGATGCTCACCGATGGGATCGGAAAAAACGCTGATTTCATACTGTTCACACCCAGAAAATTCGTGGGAATCCCCGACGGCGGAATTCTCGTCAGCAATCGAAAGGACATCGGTTTCAAAGATATTACACTGGAACCCCCGCCATCCCCCTGGTGGATGAAGGCCCTGAGTGCAGCCGTCCTTCGCAGGGAGTTCGATCTGTACAGAGGAAGCCGCCGCTGGTTTGAGCTCTATCAGGAACTGGAAGAAGGCATGCCCATGGGCCGTTACGCCATGAGCGACCTGTCGAAGACGCTCATGAATACAGCATTCGACTATGCCTCCATCGCACGGCGCCGGGTGGAGAACTATCAGGTACTGGCGGGAGAATTGTCGCACCTTGCGCTCTACCCGAGCCTGGCGTCCGGCGTCGTTCCTTTGGGATTCCCCGTTCGTTTAGCGAACAGGGATGAGGTGCTCAAAAAGCTCTATGGGCATGACATCTATCCGCCGGTGCACTGGCAGTTCAGGGGTATCCTGCCCGCGGAGTTCACAGAGAGCTACCGGCTGCTGGATGACATCATGATGCTTCCCTGCGATCAGCGCTACGGTCGTGCAGACATGCTTCGTCTGGCCGGGCTTGTGCGACCGGACGCCGTGCCTGCAAAAGCGAATGCGGGTCGGCGAAGCGCGACCGCTGAAATGATGAACCTTGCGGAACCTGCATCTCTTAGGGCGCCGGAGGTGTCCGCTCAAAACCGGACATTGCGCCGGCACAGCGACCAGAGGTTGCATGATTAAGAAAAAACGCACGGTAGAACGGACCTTGCGCGAGAAATTGACAGGAAAGGGAGTTCTCAATACCGGAAAAGATGCGGTGACGGGATATATGCACCCCGGCTATGCCGAGTCTTTGACCGAGTTCGGCACGCCTCGGGAGCTGCCGAGATGCGGAGGATGGCTCCTGGAACGTGATATCACCGGCACGGGATCAAAGGACGCCATGGGATGCTACCCCTTGTTCGCCTGCCGTGATTGGTCCCAGCTGGAAAGGGACCTGAACGATCTGGAAGGAAAGTTAGTGAGTGTCACTATCGTTGCAGATCCATTCGGCAATCACGACAGACAGCTGCTGGAGCGGTGCTTTGATACCGTCAGTGTCATTAAAGAACATTATGTCGCCGATCTCACTGTTCCGGCAGACGCTATTGTGTCGAAACACTATCGCAAGTATGCGCTGAAAGCGGTGAACAACGTGAGTGTCCAGGTAATCCAAAATCCGCTCGAACTCCTTGATGAGTGGGTTTCACTCTATCACAACCTGATAGAGAGGCACAACATTCGCGGGATCCGGGCATTCTCGCGAAAGTCCTTCGAAAAGCAGCTGGCAGTTCCGGGACTGGTTGCTCTGCGCGCAGAACACGAAGGGGTCGCTGTTGCAATAGACCTTTTCTACATTCAGGGAGAAACCGCCTATGCTCATCTTCTTGCCTCCAGCCCACAAGGATACCAGCTTCGGGCGTCCTATGCCCTGAGGTGGTGCGCGATCCTGCATTTAATCGGCAGAGTTCGATGGATAAACTGGGGTGGCGGTGCAGGCATCTCTGCTCGCGGTACCGATGGTCTGGCCGCCTTCAAGAGACAATGGGCGACGTGCACCCGTCCTGCCTACTTCTGCACAAAAATACTCGACAAACTGAACTATCGGGAGATCGTCAGGGCAAGAGGCCTTGAGCACAGCAGTTATTTTCCCGCTTATCGAGAGGGTGAATTCTCCTGAGTAATCTTCAGTCTTCAGCCTCAGCATCCGAATAGCTTAAAACAGCATAAGCGTAATCATTCTTCATCAGCGCTCGCACGAAGAGGACCTATGGAAAAAATCATCATCTTTGGAAACGGGGTGTTTGCAGAGCATATTTACTATCTGCTGACCCACGACACCTCATGCGAGGTGGTTGCTTTTACCGTGGACGGCAAATACGTTCAGGACGACAGGCTGTTAGGACTCCCCGTCATCCCCTTCGAAACGATCGATGCCCATTTTCCTCCGCCGGACCACGCAATGACCGTCGCGGTCAGTTTTCAGCGAGTCAACAGGCTGCGGGAGGAAAAATACGTGCAAGCGAAAGCCAAAGGGTATCGGCTGGTCAATTACTGCAGCCCAAAGGCAACGACGTACCCGAACCTGGTGACGGGAGACAACAATGTCATCCTGGAAAACGCCATTATCGGACCGTTCGTCAAGATCGGCAATAACGTGATCGTTGCATCAGGCGCGATCATTGGGCATCACGCGGTCCTCAAGGACCACTGCTTTATCTCTCCGGGAGCGGTCGTCCTCGGGGGCGCGACGATAGAGGAATACTGCCTGATCGGGGCGAACGTAACGATCAAGGAAGAGGTCACCGTGGCCAGGGAGTGCCTCGTGGGAAGCGGCGTAACCATAACCAGAAACACCCGGGAAAAAGGCGTGTATTTCAATCCTCCCGCAGAGTTGTATTCCAAGCGAAGCGATGAGCTGCGGACATGGCTGATGTGGCCTGTCCGATCTCGAAAGTAGGGCTCCCGCGGGCTGAGGGACCCCAGGCACATAACAGGATTAAGCGAACCAGGAACCCATGCATGACAACGGCACCGCAACAATGAACATGCAGCCGCTGGAAGGGGCGGTGAAGGCCGGCGTCCGGAACATGACCAGGGCGGACCTGGACCGGGTGGGAGAGATCCTCTGTACGGCCTTCAATGCCGGAGCGGAGCGGCATGGGTACGCCCCCCGGATCAAGAGCATACAGGAAGGGACCGCGTGGGCATGGACCATCCTTCGTCATGCTCCCCATGAGATCCTGGTCGCCGATGTTGCAGATCGAATCGCAGGGATAGGTTGTCTTCATCCGCGGGGAGACCGGGGCGGCATCGGCCCGGTGGCCGTCGATCCCGCCTATCAGGGAAAAGGGATAGGCAGGCAGCTCATGGAGGCACTGATAGAAAAAACGAACGCATTGCAGAGCGTGCGGCTCTTTCAGGAGTCGTTCAACCCTGCATCTTTCTCGCTCTATTACTCGTTTGATTTTCTGCCTGTGGCGGACCTGCTGGACATGACCAGTTCTCCGAAGGGACGAACAGGGGCGATGCTCTGTAATAACGTGCGCGAACTTGAACGGTCGGAGCTCGATGAGGCCTGCTCCTATGACCAGCTCCGGAGCACCTACGACCGCAGTGCAGACCTCGGCTATTATGCAAAATGGGGGAAGGTCTTTGTCCTGAGGCGGGACTCGCAGATCCGCGGCCTCCTGGCCTGTCTTCCCGGCTCGTCATCAGTGCAATGCGGCCCCCTTGTCGCGGAAGGAGAAGAAGAGGCGATATGCCTCTACCAGCACGCGCTTGATTTCTACCGGGAACGGCCGTGCCAGACACGGGTCATGGCAAAAGACCGATCGCTGGTCAGGGCGCTTCGCAAACTGGGTTTCAATCTCTATTGTCTGAATATGCTCATGGTCCGCGGAACCTGGCGGCCGGGAGCGTCCATTGAAGCATTCGGCAGATTTCCCGAGGGGGTGTAGGTTCTGCCGAAACCGCAGCAAACCCATTTTCACCACAGAGGCACAGAGGGCACAGAGAAGACACTGATGTCAAATTGATTTCCTCTGTGTCTGAGTGTCTCTGTGGTAAGTTTTGACTTTTGTTGTCGTCTTTAGAATGAATATGCTGGCCAAAACAGGTACAGCGGAGGAGGGGTCATGATGACGATGTTACAGGGGCTGGAAAAGTTTCTCGTTACGGAAGTGGCAGCAGATCTTGGCAGAAGGACGCTCGCTCCGGATGAAGACCTTATCGATCAACGGATCATCGACTCCATGGGCATCCTCAGGCTGGTTACCTATATCGAGGAAGCCCACGGCATCCGGGTCGGGGACGGGGATATCGTGCCCGAGAACTTTCAAAGCATGAACAGTATTGTCAAATACGTCGAACAGAAAATGCAGGACAGGTAGTCTCCGCAGGTTCCAGGGCGGTTTGCAGCGCGGCCGGAGAAAGGGGATTCACCGTGAACTTCGACTTTAGTGAAGAGCAGCTGGAATTCAAGAAAAGCGCGATCGAATTCGCAAAAAAGACGCTGAACGACGGGGTCATTGAGCGGGACCGGGACGGCGTGTTCTCCCGCGAGCTCTGGAAAAAGTGCGCGGATTTCGGCATACAGGGCTCCGCGTTTCCCGAGCAGTACGGAGGGCTCAATACGGACATCTTCAGCACCATGCTCCTGATGGAAGGACTGGGATACGGGTGCAAGGACAGCGGCCTGATCTTCGCGATCAACGGCCAGATGTGGACCGTGCAGATGCCGATCCTGACGTTCGGCACTGAAGCGCAAAAGGAAAAATACCTGCCCGGGCTTTGCGAGCGGCGAGCTGATCGGCGCGAACGGCGTGACGGAGCCGAACTCGGGCTCCGACGCTTTCAGCCTGAGAACTTCGGCAAGGCGGGAAGGCGACCACTATATTCTGAACGGCACGAAAACATTCTGCACCTGGGCGCCGGCCGCTGATCTTTTCATGGTATTTGCCACGGTGGATAAGCGCAAGAGGTTCATGGGCGTTACGGCCTTTATCGTTGAACAAGACTTCCCCGGATTCAGGGTCGGCAGGGAAATCGAAAAAATGGGGCTGCGGACCGCGCCCATGGCCGAGCTGATCCTCGAGAATTGCAGCGTGCCGGTGGAAAACCGACTTGGCAAAGAGGGCAATGGCGCAGCGATCTTCGAGGATACCGTGGAGTGGGAGCGGAGCTGCATTCTGGCCAGTATTTTAGGCGGAATGGAGCGGCAGCTGGAGCAGTGCATAAAATACTCCCGGGAACGGAAACAATTTGGCAAGCCGATCGGGAAGTACCAATCCATCGCCAACAAGATCGTGGATATGAAGGTACGGATGGACACGGCCAGACTGCTTTTATACAAAGTTGGCTGGATGAAACACACCAAGGGCAAGGCTGCCATGGATGCGGCGATCGCAAAATTATACCTGAGCGAGTCCTGGATAAAGTCCTGTCTCGACGCAGTCCAGATCCACGGCGGGTATGGGTATACCACGGAATACGAAGTGGAGCGCGATCTGCGGGACTCCGTGGGAAGCACGCTGTATTCCGGGACCTCGGAGATCCAGAGAAACATTATTGCCAAATACCTGGGGCTTTGATGTCCGCAGGCCGGCTGAAACAGTGATAAGGCCGGGCTCCGTGCGGGGCCAGCTGTAACAGCTGAACCACGATCGGGAGTTCATCATGAAGGGAACGATCAGGAGTCTTCGCAGAACAAGGGCTTGTATCATCGCACTTGCTGGCGCCTCTGTAATCATCATGATTACGGGGTCGCCGACTGCTCTTGGGCGGGGACCCACCCGGAACCGGTCGTGGCCATTCATGTCTCCGAGCTGACCCAGGCCTTGGAAACCATGCCAGCCAATCCGCCGACGCCGGCGGGAGCGGCTATACCGGCTACGAGTGGTGGTATCCTTCATGGCATTATTTTGTAATGCACGAATCCTTGAAGGAAGCGCTTCGCTCGGACGGCACACCCTTTGTCGAGGTGAGCGACGCAGACATTGCGGCCGGCAAGCTCCTTCATCCTGATGGCTCCCCCCGGTACCCTATCCTGATCAGTCTGGCCTCTGAAGCGGTCGCAACCAATGAGATCGCTCCGCTGCGCAATTACGTTGCCGCCGGCGGGATCCTGTTCGTCGGCTCATCAGCGTTTACCCGCAATCCGGACGGCACAACGCGGGGGGATTTCGCCCTGGCCGACGAAATGGGGCTGCACATGGTGAACCCCGCCCTTCAGAACTGGTATAAAAACTGCGACCTTCAGCAAGGTAGCTGATCACCGTCTGGCCGCCGATATCCCGGAGGCGCCCTCACCTGGCGCATGCCGCTCACCTCGGAGGAGATCCCCTGGGGTGTCGCCGAACCATGCCGTTCATGGGGCCCACTATGTGTTCCAGGTTTCGGCGGATCGCGCGCTACCGTCATTGCCAACGGCGACGCAGGACCGCTGCTCGCCACCACGCAATACGGCATGGGGGATTTTATCTACCATGGCGCAATTCAGCCGCTTATCGGCCACGGAGGATATGACTCCGGCCTCTATGCGTATCTCATTTTCCGGAACGCGATCGAGTGGGCCTTCGACGCGGCCAATCTGCCGATCGTCAAGCTCAGTCCGTGGCGCTACGAATACGATGCCGCGTTTATCGTGCGGCATGACTTCGAGAACATCCGGCAAGTCCATCCGTTCCATGGAAAGCTCGGCCTCGTTCGAACATTCGCTCGGCATCAAGGGAGATTACTACTTCTGCACGGGCGCGCTCCGGGAGGAAATGACGGGCGCCGTAAAGACGTGCCATTGCCGGACTGCGGAGGGCCGTCACCAATTACGGGGCGACGATCGGGTCGCACAACGGCGGGCTAAGAATCCCGCAAATACCTCGCTTCCTTCGGCGACCTTCGATTACTGGCACTGGGGGCCGGACGAAGCCCTGGATTGACCTCTTCCCCACGGGTCTATGCAAGCGGCAACGCGATATGCGCGGAATCGTCCGTTTCGCCGGTCCTTCCAGGATATAGAAGGCTGGCTGGCCGGCCTGGACAATGGACGGGCGGGGTGCGGAGGGGCGGGCAATTGTCCCCGGATCTGGGCTGCTCCGTATTTCAACTCGACCCGGGAAGATTCCTACGGCCCTGTGGAGGGACGGGGGCGGCGGACCATGGGCGAACAGAAAATCGGTCCCTTTCCCCACTGGACGCTCTCGTACAAGACGCCCGGCAAGCGCTTTTCTCACATGTCGATGCCGGCGAGCGACTGGTATGTCGGCGCTGAGGTCCCCGGCGCCCTTGAATGGGGCCATACGTCGGCACCATGCGGGCAGCCGTTGATTTTTATTATAGCCTCGGCGCCTCGTTCGCTTTACGGACACGGACCTCGAACAACGTCAACCTGATGGGGGAATATGTCAGCTATGCGCTTCCAAACCGCGGATGTGGGCAGCCAATGCCGTGGAAATATCCGACTGGTGGCAGGTGCGGTCCAATGCCATTGTCACGCCCGCGTACAGCATAACAGGCGATACGTACATCGCACGGGCCGTGATCTCCGGGACCCCCGGCTCCGGTACCGCTGTTGATGTGGCCATTCCCAACAGGGACAGTGTCAGCGGGCTCCAGGTCTACCTTGATGGTCAGCAAGCCGACCCCGCTGATTACCGCAACATCGGGAATACGATAAAGATACGAGTCGGCGCTTCAACTTCCTTCGCAGAAGTGCGGTATACATTCAATACGGTAAATAATCCCGTGCCGGCCTTGGCGAGCCTGAGCCCCGTTTCCGCGACTGCGGGCAGCGCCGGGTTCACGCTTACGCTCGATGGTTCCAATTTCATTAACGGTTCCGTGGTGCAATGGAACGGATCCAACCGCACGACGACGTTTGTATCTGCAGCCCGGTTGACGGCTGCGATACCGGCATCAGACCTGGAAATAGCGGGCACCGCCACGGTCACCGTATTTACCGCTGCACCGGGCGGCGGGGTCTCCAATGCACAGATCTTCACGATCAATGATGCTGAAGGGGGGACCTGGACCCAGACCGATTGGGCGGGGGGAGGCGGGCAGTTCATCTGGTCGGACCAGACACGCTATGATTCATCGGCCGGCATTGACAGCAGCGCCAATGGAAACCTCAGCCTTTCTTACGGCAGCGCAGCCGTATTGTTTTCAGATGATTTTACCCGGTCGCCGGACAACGCCAGCCCGCTATCGCCATGGGTCGCTGCGCTCGGGAGCTGGTCCGTAACAGGGGGGGTGATGCGAGGCACGGGCAGCGCTAACCAGTATTCCTATGCTTCCTACCCGGCGTCTCAGTGGACTGACTACAGTGTGCAGGGGCGCATCCAGCTGCCGGCCGGATCGTTCGGAGGAGGCCTCGGCGGGCGCGTCAATGCATCCACGGGCACCCACTATGGCGCGTGGGTCTACCCGACAGGATCGGCCGGCGGGTCGAATATGCTGAAATTGTGGAAGTTCCGCGGATGGACGGACCTCGGCGCCGGCGTAGCGATGCAGCAGGTTAGCCTGCCCGCTGTCGGCACGGGCTGGCACACGCTCCAGATGACCTTTACCGGGAATCGCATTCAGGTGTATTACGACGGGGTCCTGAAAATCGACGTGACGGACAATAATTTTGACTCACGGCCGGCTTATTTGAGCGGTGGCATCAGTGCGGACTGGTGGACGTGGTCTCTGCCGTATACCATAACCATCGATGACATATCTGTGGCCGCCCCGACGGCGTACGGAAACAGCGGCGTATTAGTATCCTCGGCCTTTGACGGGGGAGGGCGTGCAGTGGCAGACCCTGTCCTGGGACGCAACCACCAGCGACAGTACGAATGTCTGCGTCAGGACCCGCACCGCCGACCTGGCCGATCAGCTTGCCAATGCCGGCTGGTCAAATTGCGCCGGCACCAGCGGCTCGGCCTTAACGAGCGAGAACAGACGCTGGATCCAGTACCAGTTGGAACTGACTACCAGCGATGCATCGACCTCGCCTGTTTTTCACGAGATCAGAATCCCCTACCTTTCGGGCACATCAGGGGCGCCAGTCCCCGTTACCAGCAGTCTTGCGCCGACAGACGCCGCAGCCGGAGGTTCAGGCTTTACGTTGACCGTCAATGGCAGCGGGTTTGCCGCCGATTCAGTGGTCCAATGGAACGGATCGAACCGCACGACGACGTATACATCCGCAACCCGGTTGACGGCGGCGATATCGGCGGCGGACATTGCGGTTGCAGGGACAATCCCGGTAACCGTGTTCACTCCCGCACCGGGCGGCGGCACCTCCAACGCCCAGACGTTCACGGTCTATGCCGGCAACAATCCCGTTCCGGCAACAACAAGCCTGAGCCCCACTGCTGCGACTGCCGGAGGATCGGCGTTCACACTCGCGGTCAATGGC
Organism: Nitrospirota bacterium; assembly: GCA_963836175.1. Taxonomy (GTDB): domain Bacteria; phylum Nitrospirota; class UBA9217; order UBA9217; family UBA9217; genus GWC2-56-14. The sequence continues at coordinate 12,325 of CAWIIS010000003.1, read as the reverse complement.
AGTAATTTCATCAATGGTTCTGTGGTCCAATGGGATGGATCGAACCGCACGACGACGTTTGTATCTGCAACCCGGTTGACGGCCGCGATACCGGCATCAGACCTGCCAACGACAGGCACAGCCACGGTGACCGTGTTCACCCCTGCACCGGGCGGCGGCACCTCCAATGCACAGACACTAACGATCACCAACCCTGTGCCGGTAATATCGGGTATTAGTCCATCGTCCCGGAGAGCGGGAAGGTCGGCTTTCATACTCACGGTGAATGGCAGCCGTTTCCGTCCGGATTCTCTGGTGCGCTGGAACGGCTCGGACCGCACGACGACATTTGTTTCTCCCACGCGGCTGACGGCTGCAATTCCCGCCTCGGATACCGCAACCGCGGGGACGGCCCAGGTGACGGTGTTCACCCCCGCGCCGGGTGGCGGCGTTTCCAATGCACGGATCTTCGCGATCAAATAATTCAAGCTGATGAAATGAACTCCGGTTTCAGCAGTTTACCGCTGATCTGAACAGCAATTACCAGGAGGGGCGTGAGAATGGCTTACCTGCTTCACCAATTGTTGACTGAAAGTGCGACGAAGTACCCGGACAAGGAAGCACTGGTATTCAAGAACACCTCCTTGTCCTATGCCGACCTTGATCAAGAGAGCAACAGGCTGGCGCATGGTCTCGCGAGCGTCGGTGTCGATCGCGGAGACCGCGTCGGCATTTACCTGGAACGAGGCATCGATTCCGTCGCAGGGCTCTTCGGTATTTTGAAAGCAGGGGCATCGTATGTGCCCATAGACCCGTTCTGTCCGCCTGCCCGTCTCAGTTACATTCTGAACAAGTGCAGAATACGCTATCTGCTCACGTCAAAGGAGAAGTTGGCAACTCTGGAGCAGCTTCCTTCGATCGCTTTCGTTGAACGGATAGTGGTCATGAATGGCCTGGGCACGGGGCCGGTCTTTTCCGAAAAGGTGGTCGATTGGATGGAGCTCCGCGCGACCGTGGGCGATAGCCTGCCTGAAACGCGGACGATAGATACCGATCTCGCTTATATCCTTTTCACTTCCGGCTCAACAGGAAATCCCAAGGGCGTCATGCTGTCGCACCTGAACTCGCTGACCTTTGTAAACACGGCGCACGATTTTTTTCAGTTAACAAAGCATGACAGATTTTCCAACCTCTGCCCCCTGCACTTTGATATGTCCGTTTTCGACCTCTTCGTTGCATTCAAGGCGGGAGCAGCCGTGGTGATCATTCCCGAAACCACGACCACCTTCCCGGTAAAACTGGCTGAGGTCATTGCGAAGAACAGGATATCGGTATGGAATTCCGTGCCATCGGCGCTTTCTCTGCTGGCGACGTATAAGAACCTGGGCAGCCATGATCTATCAAGTCTTCGCCTGGTCCTGTTCGCCGGCGAACAATTCCCCCTGAAATATCTTTGTCGGCTCCAGGAGGCTGTCCCGGGAGCACGGTTCTGCAACCTGTACGGACAAACGGAAGCAAATTCATCAACCTATTACTGGGTTGAAAAGCTCGCTCCGGACGCCAAAGCACCGCTTCCCATTGGCAGAGCACTGCCGAATTTCGATGTTTTCGCCCTGGGTGAGGATGGCAAACAGGTCGGACCCGGACAGGAAGGCGAACTCTATGTGAGGGCGTCCACCGTGGCTCTGGGATATTGGGGAGAAATAGAAAAAACGGAAAAGGCCTTTGTGAAAAACCCCCTTCAGCCGGACCTGAACGAGCGGGTGTACAGGACCGGGGACCTGGTCCATCTCGATGGCGATGGCAACTATGTGTTCCTGGGGCGCAAGGACCATATGATCAAGAGCCGGGGGTACAGGATCGAGATCGGAGAAATAGAAACAATCCTGTGCAACCACCCGGATATCAAGAATGCCGTCGTCATTCCGATACCGGACGAACTCATCGGGAACAGGATTTCGGCGATCATTATTCCGTTCACCTCGGGCAAAATTAAGAAGGAGGATGTTTTGCAATACTGCTCTCAGCATCTGCCGAAGTACATGCTGCCTGAGATCATTGAATTCCGCGAATCTCTGCCTGCCACATCATCGGGCAAGGTGGACAGGAAAAAACTGAGTGATCGAGAGGGAATGGCGGTTCATCTCCCAACCTGACACGGAAGGAAGGTCATCCATGCATAAGCTTATCAAAAACAAGTGGTTCCACGGATCGGGCGAGCCCTTCACGAAGGCAAGAGTTCTGAGCCACGAGCTCCATCCCGAAGGGCTGGACATCGACCGGATCCGGTTCGTCGAGGCCGGGAGCCTCGCTCCGAAATCAGGCGTCGGCCACATCATCAGCGTTCTTCAGGGAAGGGGTACGCTTATCGCGTCCGGCGCCGAGGGGCAGGACTATTCCGTGGCCGCAGGCGTCCACCTCTATCTTCCTCCCGGACTGGAAACAATTCTCGAAGCGGAAGAAGGGACTGAACTCCTCTGCGTGTCGAGTCCCTCGGCCTCACAGACGCGCGGCAAGAAGCTGCTGCTGCGTGACGAGACCTTTATCGCCGCCTGTGCCTCCGGAGCTCAGTCGCTTCGGTGGACCTTTACGCCCCAGTACCTGAGCCGCCGGATATTCCTGCACCACGATCCGGTCCTGCTGTCGAAATCCGGAAATCCCGTTTCGTGGTTCCGGACCACGATGTTCGACGTGGCCGGACTTCCGGGGAACGAGGACGGGGAGCCGGTTTTTAAGATGTCCTACAACTCCCGGACAGAATGCAATGTCTGCTACGACGTCAAAGGCGCCGCCCGCGTTCGCATGGCGCAGCACCCCTATACGGAAAAGGAGCAGCTCTGGGGCCCCTGGTTTCCGCTTGACGGCGACTCGACCTATCATTTGAACGAGTCCGCCGGGAGCCCTGAGGAGGAATGTCTGATCGATACCACAACGGGAAACCGGCAGTTCTATCGTAATAAGCACGAGGTCCATATCGGTGACGGACAGGTGACGCTCTTTTGCATATTTGATCCGGCGCCGACCGGCGTCGAGCGCCACCGCCCCGGTGAGTACAGCGATTACGAGCCGCTATCGCAGGTGCTCGGGACCAAGGCGTACGAAACTCACCAGCGCGAGATCGCGAGATATGACGAGATGGTGGATACGCTTTCCCTTGCCAAGGCAACGGGCACGTTGAGCCGCTACCAGGGGACCCCGGTCTGGGACCTGTACCTGCGCGGCCGGAAGGCGCAAGCAGCCATCGAAAACGAGATAGCAAAAACGATGGCTGCAGAAGGCAAAGGACGCGAGCAAGTCCTTGCGCCCTGGATGCAGACCGTTCCTTCCCGGGAAATGGCGACGGAGGTTCATGACGCCGCAGCATAGCTCACATTTTTTTAGCCAGGAGGTTGGCATGTATCAAGACACGCAAGTATCGGACCAGTCAATAAAGAAACGACAGATCGAAGTGCTGTCGATGGCGGAAGGTTTCTTCCAGTCCAGCGTCCTGTTCGCCCTGCTGAAGTTGAAGATCTTCGAGCGCATTGACGCCGGAAGCAAAACGGTCCAGGAGCTTGCGGCAGAGCTGGATGCGCGGCCGGAGACGCTTTCCCGGCTGCTAAGCGCCGGGGTCGTTCTTAAATTGCTCGAATCCAGGGATGGCGTCACGTTCAGTGTGGCCCCGGCGTGCAACACCGTATTGTCCCCCTCCGCCGGCGATCATTATCTCGGCGACTGGGTCCGCAGCCTGGATTACTTTTGCGCGCCGCTTTTGAAGCTCGACGAAGCGGTGTTGCGTTCCGGACCGACCGTCGAACCCTCAACGCATCTGGGGGGCGACAAGGAGAGCACCAGGAGTTTTGCGCTTTCGATGCACAACTATGCGTCGCTCAGAGGAAAGGAACTGGCCGACTTCCTGAGCACGGAGGGAAGCAGGTCGTTGCTGGACCTGGGTTGCGGCCCGGGCACCTACGCCTTTCATCTCGGGATGAGCAATCCCGGAATGGAGCTTTATCTTGCCGATCATCCTGTTGTCCTGGAGACCGCCAGGGAAGTGCAGGCAAGGTATCCCCTGAAGAACAAGGTCCATTATGTGCCCATGGATGCCCTGAAGGACGAGATTCCCGGCTCCTATGACCTGGTCCTGGTTTCCAACATGCTGCATGGCCTGGGGGAGACCTCGAGCCGCACGCTCATCAGGCGACTCTACAACTCCGTCAATGACGGCGGCTCTCTGGTCGTTCAGGCGCAATATCTGCGGGACGATCGTCTCGGTGGAAGATGGCCGGTATTCCTGGACCTCATTCAGCTCTGCGTGACCGAGAACGGCAGGAACCACGCCCCGGGGGAGACAAAGCGCTGGCTCGAAGAGGCGGGCTTCAAGGACGTGGCATTCAGCGCCATGACGCTGCTCAATACCAACAGTTATTTACGCGGATACAAGGTTTGACCGGCGTTGCAAAAAAGAGGGCAGGGGTCATGAACCCTGTGATAAATCACGACATTATGACGCGCAAAGTGGAGGGTAAAATGAACAGGAATTTCAGCACAAAATCCGTATTGGCTTTGAGTGTGGTCGTCATGTTTTTGTGGCTGGCGGGCAACGGCTGCAAGGGCCGGACTGCAGAAACACCACCAGCGCCTTCAGCGCAAATTAGTGTAAGCAGCCGTCAAATCGTAAACGGCACTGTTGTCCTGAATAATATTTTGGACCAGACCGTCACGGTCCAAAATACCGGATCGGCCCGCCTTACTATCGGTCAGATTGCCCAGGCAAACCCCCTGGCCGCTCCGTTCAGCATCGTGAGTGATGATTGCTCCGGGCGGACAGTGCAGCCTTCGGCGGCATGCAGCTTCAAGGTTCAGTTCATGCCGACAAATCAGGGAACTTTTGACGACAACTTCGATATCCCATCGGATGCCTCCAATGAAAATTCCGTGACCGTAGACGTTACCGGAAGCGGAAAAGCGCTCAGGGTCGCCATTAACCAGGTCAAAACAGATAGTTGTTCGGCGACGGGAGAACTTGAGCTTATCGTCACTGTAGCTGATCAAAATAATGCTCCCGTGACAGGGCTGACATCCAGCAACTTTCAATTACAGGAAAACGGCGTGACACAGCCGATATCCAGCGTTTCACAGGAGTTGATTCCAGTATTAATTTCGGTGGCCATGGTTCTCGATTACAGCGGAAGCCTGCAAAACCAGGTTTCGACCATTGAGGCCGCATCAAGTTATTTTCTCGGGCTGCTGAACGCGGGTGATGAGGCTGCGGTCATCAAATTTGCGGAGAATCCGCAGTTGATGCAGGACTTCACGGGCGATACCGGTCTTTTGACAACGGCAGTATACACCGCGCCTTCATCAATCGGAATCGCCGAAACACATCTGTATGACGCCCTGTGGTTTGCCGTCGAAACAACCGCCGTGAGGCAAAAAACCAAGGCGATTGTTCTGCTTTCTGACGGAAAGGACGAAAATATCAAGGGCGTTCCGGACATTTCCACCAAAACGCTGGCAGAGGTCGTCGCCTATGCAGCGGAAAATGACGTGGCAATATACACGGTAGGGCTGGGCGACACTGACGGCGGAGTCATGAGCCGTCTTGCGAGCGAAACCAGAGGGCAATATTACTATATTACCGATGTTAATCAACTCGGCGATGTTTACCAGGCCATCAGTGATATTCTTTTCGGCCAATACTCGCTCAAATACGTCTCTTCCCTGCAGGGCGGCAACCCGATCATGCTGGAGATCGATGTGGTGGGCGGCACTGATGAGGGCGCGGGCGTATTGCAGACCGCAGGGTGCCCTTGACGAAACCTTGTCGCGGTGAGGAGCTCAAGGATGAATATACTAATTACGGGTGCGTGTGGCGTCACCTCAAGAGCAGTAGCTCGAAGTCTGCGTATGAGTCAATTTTTCTCAGACGTTCGGCTCGTCGGCACTGACATATGTGACAACCTCTACGGGATCAGGGAAGGGCTTTTCGAAAAGATTTACCGGGTCCCCCACTGGACCTCCCCGGACTATATGCCGATTCTCGGCACTATATGTGAACAGGAGCGAATCGATCATGCGATCGTGATACCCGAGCCGGAGGTCCTGGCGTGGTCGAAATCAATAGCACCCGTGCCGGCACTTCTGCCGCCGCCCAAACTGAGTCGAATTGCGTTAAGCAAAACCGCCACGTTCGTCACACTTGCTGGTACGGGCCTCGTGCCGTCTTATCGCATCTACTCCCGGGAAGAGATCCTGGAGGGCAAAGCCGACACATTTGAGACGCGTCCTTACTGGATACGGGATTGCAGCCCGGGCTCAACCAGCGCCAAAGGAGCCTTAAAGATAGTTGCGCCCGAAGAAGCGAAGGCCTGGGCGCTTCTGCACAAGGATGTGACCGAGTTCATGGCGTCGGAGTATCTGCCCGGGCAGAATTTCGCGTGCTGCATGCTGTTTCAAGACAATGAGCTTTTAAAGTTTGTCTGCGCAGAGAGGATCAAGTACTTCGCAGGTCATTTGTTTCTCTCCGGTATAAGCGGCAACACCTGCGAGGGACGACTGATCAACGATACAAGAGTACGCGCAGTTGCCGAAGAGTGCGTTCGATTGATCGCCCGGAATACCGGAGAGCCTCTCACGGGATTATTTACGGTTGATATGCGTGAGAATCAAGCGGGCGCTCCGCTGGTTACCGAGATCAATTTGAGGCACGTGGCATTCACCTCGGCCTTTGCGGCCGGTGGGGCCAATATGGCTGAAGCTCAGCTTCTCGCAACAATGGGTCTCAATGATAAAATCGACAGGAAGGAAGTCCGGTTTCCTCCGGACAACCTGTTTCTCAGGGACATCGATGGCCCGCCGCTGTGGGTCGAAAAGTGGCAGGACCCGCAGGTCGGTTCGGCCTTGTGATGTCAAAATTCCCTTAAGGAGCGGGGGAATTGCGGCAATTATTGGACCTGCAGGAAGGACACGGCCAGTACGGCCGGAAAATAAAAGAGCCAAATGCGGAACGCGTGCCGGCAGGGATCATGCGTACAAGCTGGTCGTCTGCAAGGGCCGGGTCCTCAGCTGCATTCTTACGAGAATAAAATTGGTGATTAATTATGGCGGATAGTCTTCAGCGGAGAACCGTTCAAGCCCTGTCCTGGAGTTTTGTCGAGGCGGTCGCACAGCGGGGCGCGCAATTCATCATCGGCATCATCCTGGCCCGGCTGCTGTTCCCTGAGCAGTTCGGTCTGATCGGAATGCTGATGATCTTCATGGCCGTCATCCGGGCCTTCCTCGACAGCGGCTTCGGAGCCGCGCTGATCCAGAAACAGGAGGTGACCCAAACCGATATCTGTTCTATCTTTTATTTTAATATCGTCGTCGGGTTGGTGGCCGCGGGCCTCCTGAGCCTCGCTGCTCCCTGGATCGCCGCCTTCTATCAGCAGCCGGTCCTGACGTCCCTGACGCGGGCGCTGTCCTTGACCATCGTGATCAATTCGTTCGGCTTGATCCAGAATACCATACTCATCAAGCAGATCAATTTCAAGACCCAGACCAAGGTGAGCCTGATTTCCGGTGTATTGTCGGGCATCATCGGCATTACTCTGGCTGCCCGTGGCTTCGGTGTGTGGAGCCTGGCTATCCAGCAGATATCCAGCTCTTTTGTCCGGACAGGTTGTCTCTGGTTATTTAGTTCCTGGCGCCCGACCCTGATCTTCAGCCTCGATGCCCTCCGGGAGATGTTCGGGTTCGGGTCCCGTCTGCTTTTTTCGAGTGTGCTTAACCAGATTTTTGACAACATTTATCTCGTGGTCATCGGCAGGCTGTTCTCGGCGGCCGATCTCGGGTTTTTTACGCGCGCCAAGACCCTGAATGATCTTCCTTCGCAATCATTGTCGCAAATTGTGGCACGCGTCACCTTTCCCGTGTTCTCCACCCTCCAGGACGACCGTGCGCGGCTGAAACGGGGAGTGAAAAAGGCCCTGACCGCCCTGGTTCTGGTGAATTTCCCCATGATGATCGGCCTGGCGATCGTTGCCCGTCCCCTGGTGCTGGTACTGTTGACCGAAAAGTGGGCTCCCTCCATTCCCTATTTGCAGCTGCTCTGTGCGGCCGGCTTGCTATTTCCACTGCAGCAGGCGAACTTGACTGTGCTGCAGGCCCTGGGGCGGTCCGACCTTTTTCTCCGTCTCGAGATTATCAAGAAGGCTTTCATAGTCGTCAACATCGCCATTTCCTGGCGATGGGGCATATCCGCGATGATCTACGGCATGGTCGCCTTGTCTTTCATCTCTTACTATTTGAACAGTTATTACACCGGCCTTCTGATCAAGTATCCGATCAAGGAGCAGGTGCTTGACCTGGCCCCGTACCTCACGGTGTCTCTTCTTATGGGCGCAGCGGTATTCGCCGTAGAGTTAATTCAGTTCTCCAGCCAGTGGTCCCTGCTGGCGGTGCAGATCTCCGCGGGAATCATCGTTTATATCGGACTGTGCCGCGCATTTCGTCTGAAGGCCTTTCTGGATAACTGGCAAACACTGCGGGACAAACTTAAGCTGGGAGGATTCACGGTGTCACGGGTTCAAGGGCTCAAGTGAAATGTTCAACCGTCACAGAACATAAAAGGTGCGGCAATAATAGAATATCGCCCCTGTCGAAAGCAAATTTAACTCCTGCGCGAGCAGGGGTGTGGAAAAAGGACACGAACACGATTGGAGTAATTTAAGCCCCTAGTCCCCTCTAATAGTACGAGGGGTGGGAGTTCTTAGTCCGATGAGAATCAACGTATTCACTCTTGCTGGTACTTCCTATGACAATACCCCTCGTTAGTGTCAAAATGATCACCTATAACCATGCGCCTTTTATCGCTCAGGCGATCGAGGGGGTACTGCAGCAAAAGACGGATTTCCCCTTCGAACTGGTCATCGGCGAGGACTGCTCGACCGACGGTACGCGGAAGATCGTTTTTGAATATCAAAAAAAATACCCCCACATCATTCGGGTGATCACGTCGGACAAAAATGTCGGAATGAAAAAAAATGGATTACGCACGATGAAAGCCGGTACTGGAAAGTACATCGCCTTTTGCGAGGGCGATGATTATTGGCAGAGTCATCACAAACTGCAAAAACAGGCGGATTATCTCGAGGGCCACGCGGACTGCGGGTTGGTATTTTCCAGCTATGATGTATACCATGTCACAACCAAGAAAAAGATAGAAGATTTTATAAGGTACCGAAAAAAGATCATACCGGAAAATCTGAGTCTTTTTGATATTGTTGCAGGCAATGGCGCCCCCCTAACCTGCACGGTGATGGCCCGGCGGACTCTTTGTGAAGAGATCATGAATTCCGATCCCTACCTTCACAAAAGCGGTCATTTTCTCATGGGTGATACCCAGCTCTGGGCGGAAATGGCAACGAAGGCCCGACTTTACTACATTCCCGAGTCGATGGCGACGCATATCATCACTGAAGAATCTGCGACAAGAAGCAAGGATGTTAAGAAGGAATTACGATTCACCGTTTCAAATGTCGAGCTTATGCTCTATCTTTGCCGCAAGTACGATCTTTCGCAGCAGTTAAAAAATAAGTATGAAGCGTATCTCTATGAATGTACCTCCCAGCTTGCATTCCATACAAGAAATAAAGAATTGGCCGACGAGGTGCGAAGGGAAAAAAAGTCATTAACCGGGGAAGATTGGCTTCGCTATTATGGGGCCAAGAATCCGATAGTGTATTATCCCCTCCGCCTGGCAGTGTCGTTTCGCAACGTATTTAAAAGAAAGAATTCTCGGTGGAGCTAGGCCCGTTCGTACTCAGATCCAGGAGAAATACCCTATGCGTAAAGCGAATTCTCTCAGCAGTGACAAGCGGGAGCGTAAAAAACGTATTTACCATGTCCTCTTTATTGTGGAAAATAACACTATTCCTCCGGATATTCGTGTATGGAGAGAAGCCAGAACAGCGGTGCAGGCCGGATATTCCGTATCCATCATTTCGCCGAAAAACGATAACTTCCTGAAAAGCTACGAATTGATTGATGGTGTTGAGATATACCGCCACTTTTTTTTTAAAAACAGAGGCGGCATCCTCAATCAGCTGGCTGAATATGCCAACGCGATTTTTTGGGAAGTGCTCCTCTCCGTTCGAATTTTTATAAAAAAACGGTTTTACCTGATCCATGCAGCCAATCCTCCGGACCATGTATTCCTCATTGCCTTTTTCTTTAAACTGTTCGGTGTGAAGTTTATCTTTGACCACCACGACCTCGCGCCCGAGCTCTATATTTCCAAGTTCAATGGCAAGAAGAATATCATCTATAAAGTGCTTAATGGGATGGAAAAACTTTCCTGCCTGACTGCCGACGCGGTTATCAGTACGAATCAGTCCTACAAAGACCACATAATGAAAAAATATGGCATAAAACCGGAGAAGATATTTGTTGTGCGAAACGATCCCGAGGCGCTCATGGAGCAAGGAAACGGCCGACGAGTGCCATGCCGGAACAGCCAGATGACCGAGCTTATTTATATCGGGTCCATTAATAATCAGGATGGTGTTGATTTGCTGGTCAAGGCCGTTGATATTCTGGTGAAGCAGCTGGGTCAGATGCAGATACATTGCACCGTAGTGGGAGACGGAGATGATCTGCCCCGCGTGAAAAAACTCTGCGCCGAATTGCGTTTGAACCCGTATTTTAATTTCACCGGGTATATCTACGATAGACACATGGTTGAAAAATGCATTGAAGCAGCCGATATCTGCCTGGAAACCGCTCCGTATAGTGAAGCCAATGGCAAATCGACTTTCATAAAAGTCATGGAATACATGGCGGCGGGGAAGCCTCTTGTCGCGTTTGATTTGGATGAAACCCGATATTCCGCCCAAGGTTCCGCGCTCTTCATTGAACAAGGCAACCTTAGGGCCTTTGCGGAGGCGATTGAAACCCTTATCCGCGATCCTGCTTTACGAGAGCAACTTGGGAAAAACGGGCAAAGTCGAATTCAAAAGGTGCTCAATTGGAAAACCTCGTCAAAAGAATTAATGCGAACATATGAAAATTTATTTGAAAATTGATCGTTCGCCGGTCGACGCCTGCCGCGGCTTGGCATTCCGCAACGCCAAGTTGGAGGAGCAATGCGATTGTCTACCTGCCGCGCAGGAAGTTGTAGAGCGGCTGCAACGATTCCTTTCCCGGGCGCTTCCGTTCAGTTGATTTCCATGGACATTTCAATCATTATCATCAATTGGAAGTCTGTCAGGTATGTGCAGAAGTGTCTCGAAACGATCTGCCAGTACGCGGGAGCCAGCGTCTTCGAGATTATTGTTGTAGATAATGCGTCCTATGACGGCTGCGACGCAATGCTTGCGGACCGACATCCTCAGGTAAAATTTATTCAAAGCCCTGTCAATCTTGGATTCGCAGGAGCTACAATCTTGCCTATCGGCACAGCAGCGGGAAGACACTCTTGTTCCTTAATCCCGACACGGAAATAGTCGATCAAGCCATCTACACGATGCATCGACTGCTCTGGGAAATTCCTGGTGCAGGTGTTATCGGGTGCAGGCTTCTGAACTCGGATGGTACGCTTCAGACGAGTTGTATCCAGGCGTTTCCGACGATACTGAATCAGGCGCTTAATGCCGAGGTATTGCGTCGTCGCTTTCCGTTGCTGTCCTTATGGGGACTCGGCCGCTTTTCGAAGATAACGAAATCCCAATGCCGGTAGACGTCATATCGGGAGCCTGTCTGATGGTGAAGCGGCATGTATTCGAATCTGCCGGGCACTTCAGTACCGACTATTTTATGTATGCTGAGGACACCGACTTGTGTTACAACGTTCGTTCCGCCGGTTTTGTGGTTTATTACACCGGTGCAGCTTCAGTTGTCCACCATGGCGGCGGCAGCAGCAAACAGCGAGCGAACAATTACTTTGCCGACGTTGTCATACTCGAATCCTTGCTTCGTTTTCTGATAAAATCCCGCGGCAGACTGTACGGTTGGCTCTATAGCGTAACCATGGGTAGCGTGGCTCTGTTTCGAGTAGCGCTTATGATCGGCTTCATGGCGCTGATCCCGCGAGATCCGTGCGTGCGGCACTCAGGGTTTCGCTGGGTAAATGGGTCAAGATATTTCGCTGGTCGCTTGGCCGGGAGGAGTGGGCGCGCTGTTTATCTCATGAGCCACCCGCGGGGTGACAGAACGGACCGTACTATGCCTGAGATTGGCTATGTTTTGATTACTGCTGCGTATAACGAGGGTGCGCATATCGGCGCTACCATCGAGGCCGTTCTGGCGCAGTCGGTCCCTCCGCAGAAATGGGTGATCGTCAGTGATGGCTCGACCGACAATACGGACGCCATTATCAGGCAGTATT
>CAWIIS010000002.1:0-282926 GCA_963836175.1 Nitrospirota bacterium | reverse complement strand
CACTGAATACGCAAGTATACTAAAAAAGCCGAATTTGTCAGAAGCAGAAAATTTAGTGGTTAAGCCGCACGACCTATTAGTACTGGTTAGCTCAGGATGTTACCACCCTTACACGCCCAGCCTATCAACCCGGTGGTCTACCGGGGGTCTTCAGGGGGATTGCTCCCCGGGAGATCTAGTCTTGAGGTGGGTTTCCCGCTTAGATGCTTTCAGCGGTTATCCCGACCGAACATAGCTACCCAGCACTGCCCCTGGCGGGACAACTGGCACACTAGAGGTTCGTCCATCCCGGTCCTCTCGTACTAGGGACAGATCCTCTCAAATCTCCTGCGCCCACAACAGATAGGGACCAAACTGTCTCACGACGTTTTGAACCCAGCTCTCGTACCGCTTTAATTGGCGAACAGCCAAACCCTTGGGACCTACTTCAGCCCCAGGATGCGATGAGCCGACATCGAGGTGCCAAACCGCGTCGTCGATGTGAACTCTTGGACGCGATAAGCCTGTTATCCCCGGAGTACCTTTTGTCCGATGAGCGATGGCCCTCCCACGAGGAGCCACCGGATCACTAAGCCCTACTTTCGTACCTGCTCGACCTGTCAGTCTTGCAGTTAAGCTCCCTTATGCCTTTACACTCGAAGGCTGATTTCCGACCAGCCTGAGGGAACCTTTGGGCGCCTCCGTTACGCTTTAGGAGGCGACCGCCCCAGTCAAACTACCCACCAGGCAATGTCCCCGACCCAGATAATGGGCCCAGGTTAGAATACCAGAAAAATAAGGGTGGTATTTCAACGGCGACTCCACGAGAGCTAGCGCCCCCGTCTCAAAGTCTCCCACCTATGCTACACATACCGTTCCAGAATTCATTGCCAAGTTATAGTAAAGGTTCACAGGGTCTTTCCGTCTAGTTGCGGGTAATCGGCATCTTCACCGATAATACAAGTTCGCTGAGTCTCTGGCCGAGACAGTGCTCCAGTCGTTATGCCATTCGTGCAGGTCGGAACTTACCCGACAAGGAATTTCGCTACCTTAGGACCGTTATAGTTACGGCCGCCGTTTACCGGGGCTTCGATTCAGAGCTTTGCCTTGCGGCTGACCCCTCCTGTTAACCTTCCGGCACCGGGCAGGCATCAGTGCCTATACATCGCCTTACGGCTTAGCAGACACCTGTGTTTTTGATAAACAGTCGCCAGAGCCATTTCACTGCGGCCACTTCGGGCTTTAACACCCTAATGTGGCGCCCCTTCTCCCGAAGTTACGGGGCTAATTTGCCTAGTTCCTTAGCCAGAGTTCTCTCAAGCGCCTTAGAGTTTTCCTCCTACCTACCTGTGTCGGATTGCGGTACGGATACTATGGTGACTCGCTAGAGGTTTTTCTTGGCAGTGTAGGATCAATCAGTTGGCTTGCCCGAAGGCTCGCTTCCCCGCTTTCCTCAGAGTTAATGACCTCATGGATTTTCCTGTGAAGTCCTCCTTGAATTGCGGCCGGGAATCCAATAACCCGTAGATCTACCTTACTGCGTCCCCCCATTGCTGATAACGCTACCACAGTAGTGCAGGAATATTAACCTGCTGTCCATCGTCTATTCCTTTCGGCCTCGACTTAGGATCCGACTCACCCTGGGATGATTAACATTGCCCAGGAAACCTTAGGCTTTCGGCGAACTGATTTTTCATCAGTTTTATCGCTACTTATGCCGGCAGAATCTCTTCTGTTTCGTCCAGCGGTCCTCACGGTCCGCCTTCAACCTATGACAGAATGCTCCCCTACCACTCAAACTTACGTCTGAATCCGCAGCTTCGGTAATATACTTAAGCCCCGTTATATTTTCGGCGCAGGCCCGCTTGACCAGTGAGCTATTACGCTTTCTTTAAAGGATTGCTGCTTCTAAGCAAACCTCCTGGCTGTCAGTGCGCTCCCACAACCTTTCCCACTTAGTATATATTTAGGGACCTTAGCTGGCGGTCTGGGCTCTTTCCCTTTTGACCACGAATCTTAGCACCCGTAGTCTGACTCCTGCGGTAAGACTTGACGGTATTCGGAGTTTGATTGGGTTTGGTAACCGGGTAAGGCCCCTAGTCCATTCAGTGCTCTACCTCCGTCAGTTAATTCGCAGGGCTAGTCCTCAAGCTATTTCGGGGAGAACCAGCTATCACGGAATTTGATTAGCCTTTCACCCCTACCCACAGCTCATCCGAGATTTTTGCAACAATCACCAGTTCGGGCCTCCACGAAGGTTTAACTTCGCTTCACCCTGGCCATGGGTAGATCATTCCGCTTCGGGTCTATTAGAAGTGACTGAATCGCCCTATTCAGACTCGCTTTCGCTACGGCTCCTCTCGTTTATCGAGATTAACCTTGCCACTCCTAATAACTCGCCGGCTCATTATGCAAAAGGCACGCGATCAGGCTTTGACCTTGCGGTCCATAGCCCTCTCACTGCTTGTAAGCGTACGGTTTCAGGTTCTTTTCACTCCCCTCCCGGGGTTCTTTTCACCTTTCCCTCACGGTACTGGTTCACTATCGGTCGCCAAGTAGTATTTAGCCTTGGGAAGTGGTCTTCCCGGATTCCCACAGGGTTTCTCGTGTCCCGTGGTACTTAGGAGTTCTGTCCAGAGAGCCTCTGGTCGTTTCGTTTACCGGGCTATCACCGTCTATGGCCGATCGTTCCAGATCGTTCAACTACAACAGAGGTTTGTAACTCTCCGAGGGATATGCGGACCCCTCCGACAAATTCCTGCAACCCCAAGTCCATAACGCCCGCAGACTATCACATGGACTCGGTTTGGGCTGTTCCCCGTTCGCTCGCCACTACTAGGGGAATCGATGTCTCTTTCTCTTCCTTCAGGTACTGAGATGTTTCACTTCCCTGAGTTAGCTTCAGCATCCTATGTATTCAGATGCAGATTACCCGTCATCAACGGGCAGGGTTGCCCCATTCGGAAATCTCCGGATCAAAGCCTGTTAGCGGCTCCCCGAAGCTTATCGCAGCTTGCCACGTCCTTCTTCGCCTCTTGGCGCCAAGGCATCCACCATACGCCTTCTGTAGCTTAACCACCAAATCTGCTTCTGGCAGATTCGGCGTTTTTCTTTCTTGAGTTGCCTCAGCTTCTCTTGTATCTTGCGTATTCAGTTGTCAAAGAACAGTCAGAAACGCATCACTGCGTGTCTGAAACCGGTAATTCAAAATTCAAGATTCAATGTTCAAAATGTTGAATGCTGAATTTTAAATTTTGAATTTATTTTTGGTGGAGCTGAGCGGGATCGAACCGCTGACCCCCTGCTTGCAAAGCAGGTGCTCTCCCAGCTGAGCTACAGCCCCATTGTATTTCGGATTGGCGATTGCGGATTGCGGAATAAAATCCGAAATCCGAAATCTGAAATCCGCAATTGATTTGGTGGGCCTAGGTAGAGTCGAACTACCGACCTCACCCTTATCAGGGGTGCGCTCTAACCAACTGAGCTATAGGCCCGTCTTGATGACTTTCATCAGACTCAGGACTTTTCCCGTGGGTTAAGCTCCGAGCCCATGCCTATAGCCCTGAGCAATGCTCATGGTCCTTCAAAACTAAATAGGTGCTGGCGAACGACCTGGATGTGAAACCACCGAAGTGGTCCCAAATATCATCCTTAGAAAGGAGGTGATCCAGCCGCAGGTTCTCCTACGGCTACCTTGTTACGACTTCACCCCAATCACCGATCATACCGTGGGCGCCTGTTTCCTTGCGGTTAACGCAGCGACTTAAGGTACAATAGGCTTTCGTGGTGTGACGGGCGGTGTGTACAAGGCCCGGGAACGTATTCACCGCGGCGTTCTGATCCGCGATTACTAGCGATTCCGACTTCATGGAGTCGAGTTGCAGACTCCAATCCGAACTGAGACCGGTTTTCTGGGATTGGCTCCCCCTCGCGGGATTGCGACCCTCTGTACCGGCCATTGTTGCACGTGTGTAGCCCTAGGCATAAAGGCCATGAGGACTTGACGTCATCCCCACCTTCCTCCCCGTTATCCGGGGCAGTTCCCTCTGAGTGCCCGGCATGACCCGGTGGCAACTGAGGGTAAGGGTTGCGCTCGTTGCGGGACTTAACCCAACATCTCACGACACGAGCTGACGACAGCCATGCAGCACCTGTCTCCTGGCTCTCTTGCGAGCACCCCCCTGTTTCCAGGAGGTTCCAGGGATGTCAAGCCTAGGTAAGGTTCTTCGCGTTGCGTCGAATTAAACCACATGCACCACCGCTTGTGCGGGCCCCCGTCAATTCCTTTGAGTTTCAACCTTGCGGCCGTACTCCCCAGGCGGGGCACTTAATGCGTTAGCTGCGGCACGGAAGGGGTCGATACCTCCCACACCTAGTGCCCATCGTTTAGGGCGTGGACTACCAGGGTATCTAATCCTGTTTGCTACCCACGCTTTCGAACATGAGCGTCAGTTAGAGTCCAGGAAGCCGCCTTCGCCACCGGTGTTCCTCCGAATATCTACGAATTTCACCTCTACACTCGGAATTCCGCTTCCCCCTACTCCACTCAAGAAAGGCAGTATCAAAGGCAATACCACAGTTAAGCTGTGGTCTTTCACCCCTGACTTACCAAACCGCCTGCGTTCGCTTTACGCCCAATAAATCCGAACAACGCTTGCCACCTCTGTCTTACCGCGGCTGCTGGCACAGAGTTAGCCGTGGCTTCTTCTCCCGGTACCGTCGATCCTCCTGATTATTTACCAGGAGGAGATTCGTTCCGATCGAAAGGGGTTTACAATCCGAAAACCTTCATCCCCCACGCGGCGTTGCTGCGTCAGGCTTTCGCCCATTGCGCAATATTCCCCACTGCTGCCTCCCGTAGGAGTCTGGACCGTGTCTCAGTTCCAGTGTGGCTGATCGTCCTCTCAGACCAGCTACCCATCATTGCCTTGGTGGGCCATTACCCCGCCAACTAGCTAATGGGCCGCGGGCTCATCCTCAAGGGGTAGCTTATAAATAGAGGCCACCTTTTACCCCAGGGACTTTGGTCCCCGTGGTCTTATTCGGTATTAGCCCCGCTTTCGCGGGGTTATCCCAAACTCAAGGGCAGATTACCCACGTGTTACTCACCCGTGCGCCACTTTACAATACGTATTGCTACGTACTTCTCGTTCGACTTGCATGTGTTAAGCACGCCGCCAGCGTTCGTTCTGAGCCAGGATCAAACTCTCCAAAAAAAGCTGATCCTTTTTGCAAAGTTACCCGAAGGTAACTGAACTAATTTGTTTCTTTGCTACTCGCCATTCAGGACCGCTTGCGCGACCCTGAATCATGCACCTATTTAGTTTTCAAAGACCATGTTCTGCCTGTTCTGCAGAATTATAAAAACTCTATAAACTTGACAAGAACTTTACCAGCTTCTTTTATTATTTAATTTACATCTTGATGTGCTCATTGGGTAGTTATAGAACTTCGAGGTAGTACCCGAGGTTTTTACCTATGAACGAAGGCGTAATGTATCAGAATGCTTAACCTCTGTCAAGACTTTTTCTACTGCCAACGTGCTATTTCTGCTGCAAAAAAGCTGTTCGAGTAAGCTACTGTTCCATCGAACGAGGGCGCAATTTATCAGAAAGCATTACCACTGTCAAGATTTAATTTCATTCTGTTCATTATTTTCACTTTTTAGCAGATACTCTTACAAATCGCTTTTTCCCTACCTTCAGCACGATACTCTCCAGCCGGCAGTTCCATGTCGATTTCCCGGACCGGTGATTCGTTCATCTCTACCGCGCCCTGCTGAATGAGCCTGCGCGCCTCGGAGTTGCTTTTGGCAACTCCCGCGAGCGCCATGAGCTTTGCGAGCTTCATGGTCGCGCCTTCCCATACGATCTCGACTGCAGGGATCTCGTCCGGCATCGCATTCCTGCTGAAAACGCTCTCGAACTCCGCACGGGCATTCGCTCCCTCGCTCATGCCGCAAAACCGGTCTGCCAGTTCCCCGGCAAGCCGCTTCTTCGCCTCCATCGGATGCAGCGACCCGGACTTCACATCCGCTTTGATCTTTTCAAGTTCTCCCAGCGACGCGGAGCTCACGAGCTCGTAGAACCTGAACATAAGATCATCACTTGCGGACATGACCTTGCCGAAGATTTCTTTCGCCGGCTCGGTAATGCCGATGTAATTGCCGAGGCTTTTGCTCATTTTATTAACGCCGTCCAAGCCTTCGAGAAGCGGCATCATAACGATTGACTGCGGCGCCTGACCGTATTCCTTTTGAAGCTCCCGGCCCACCAGAAGGTTAAATTTCTGGTCCGTTCCGCCCAGTTCCACATCGGCCTTGAGCGCCACGGAATCATAACCCTGGATAAGCGGGTAAAGGAACTCATGGATGCTGATCGGCTGTTCGGATTGATAGCGCTTTTTGAAGTCCTCACGCTCAAGCATCCTGGCCACGGTATGCCTGGCGGCAAGCTGGACCAGATCGCCGGCGGTCATTTTCGACATCCACTCGCTGTTGAAAGCTATCTTTGTTTTTGCCGGGATCGAGTATTTTGTATATTTGTGCCTGGTAGGTCTTTGCGTTCTCGGCAACTTCCTCTTTCGTGAGGTGCTTCCTGGTCTCGGATTTGCCGGTCGGATCGCCGATCATGCCCGTGAAGTCGCCGATAAGAAAAATGACCTCGTGCCCCAGCTCCTGGAACTGGCGCATTTTATTCAGGAGCACCGTGTGGCCAAGATGAATGTCCGGGGCCGTGGGATCGAACCCCGCCTTCACCCGGAGCGGCTGCCCTTTCGCAACAGACTTCTCAAGCCGCTTCAAGAGATCGTCTTCTACGATGATCTCCACCGCTCCGCGCTTTATGACATCAAGTTGTTCTTTCGCTGATAGCATGGATCCTTTTTTTCTTGCGGTTTTTCTTGCGGCTGAAGACCAGGATAACAAGGACGGTTATTCCGTTTTTTTGATCAGATCGGCAATAATGTCAACCATGAAGGAGTGCCCCCCGACGTAATCGGTTACCACAAGCTCAAGATGGGGGTGTTTTTTTTTCACAGTCCTCACCAGCGCAGGAATATCGGCAGCAACATGCGCCCCGGACTGCATAAAGAAGGGGACAATGACCACCTTCGCGAACTGCTGCCTGATACAATCCTCCAGCACATCGCTCAGGCTGGGAGAAGCATGTTGCAGGAAGGCATGCGCGACCATGTCATAGCCGCCGCTATTCCTGATCCTGGCTGCTGCCTGCCGGATGGAGTCATCAGCGCCCTCGCTTCGGCTTCCGTGCCCCAGGATGACGATCGCTGTCTTCAAACATGATCTCCAATTAGTGCGTAAGCTGGTTTTTTTATCATAGGCCATGATAAAAGTCAATGTAATAGTAGGAGATGCGACCATGGACGGTAGCATATATTTTCATAAAATCAAACGGATGAGGCTCCGGATGATAAGAAGAGACCTTTCCCTGAGTGGGAATTAGGGTTTTGCAGAAGGATCAAATTCGACGTCATGAACTGCAAATGGAACTCCAACCTGCCAAGCACAAAAAAATCGGCGGGCTGCTTCGGCCCGCCGGAGAGCACTATTTTTTCTTTGCTGTTTTTTTCTTGGCAGTTGCTTTCGTACCGCACTTTTTCCCACAAGCCATCGACTTCACCTCCTTGCATAAAAAATGAGACCGCTTATGCACACCGTTCATCCTGGCGGTCAGGGCATGGACCATAGGGAACAGGAAGCAACACTTTTCATTGCCATACCAGTATAAGCATGTCAAGCCAGTTAAGTCTTGACTCCGCCTGCAGCACTATCATATACTATAGCAATTAAAAAATAAAGCCTGTCCCCTATCGGTTAAGCTGCATGGCCATCTTACGACAGCTGGCAATATCCCAGGCCAGTCAGCTTGCGCGCCCTGTACGCGCGAAAGAGTACAGATGACCATTTACGAAATCATCGGCTTCTCCCTGCTGTTCATTGGTACGCTGGAACTGTTCCTCGGCATTATCCTCATTCGCAACAATCCCCGTCAAAGCCCGGTCCAGAAGGCCGTTACAGCCCTGGCCTTGTTCTCGGCCGCATTTTCCCTCAACACGGGCTTCATGTATCTTCGCGCCTCGTTCGGCCTTTCGATCGACCTCGTCGCCCGCATCAACTGGATCGGCTGGTTCACCGTCCCCGCCGCGCTGCAGGTCCTTTTTTTCCTGAAGGATGAACAGAGCCGCTTCGGGCGCACTATCGGCATCATCCTCTATCCCCTCTGGATTGTCATTCTCGGACTGTGCCTGTTCACCGATCTGATCGTGGCGCCCGGCTATTCCGTGATCCCCTTTGTCAACCAGTATGGCCCGCTTGAGCATGCCGGAAGATTGTTCGGAACCTTGCTGGCCTTCTGGCTCCTGTATGAGTGCGTACGCCTGAAAAAAAGCATGATCGGCGTAAGAAAGACCCAGTTTAATTACTTTTTCTATGGGTTGCTGATATTCGCCGGCGGAGCATCGTTCACCGCCGGGTTCCTGCAGCTGTTAGGCGGCATCGCCTTTGAACCGGGCCTTGCTTCTTTTTTCAGTTTTCCCTGGGTCGTCCTGACTTTTTACGCCTGCATCCGCTACAGCTTATTCGATATCCGGACCATTGTCTCGCGCACCCTCACCGTCATTTTCCTGTTCATCATCGTAGCGCTGATCCATCTCAGCACCATAGCACTCCTCAGCCCCCTATTGGGGCATGTCTCTTCAGACGTCCTCTCGCTCTCGCTCATCGGCTTTATTTTTTACGGAACACCGCTCAGAACAATTGTTCAGAAATGGGTAGAGAGCATTGTTCTTAAAGGCAAATATGATTACCAGCAACTCCTGAAGGAATCGACAAATGCGCTTGTTACGATTCTGGACCTCGATGATCTGCTTGCCTACATCATCAGCAGCATCAGCAAGGGATTGAGGACCGAGAAGATCCATTTGTTCCTCAAGGGGATGGATTGCGCCTACCGCATCCAGCAAAGCCACGGCATGGCGTCGGTTCCGCCGGTCAGCGACGACACCATCCGCTGGCTGGAGCAAACCCGCCAGGTGCTGATCAGACAGGAACTCGAGATGGCGCACTCCGCCGAGGAATCAGGCCGGCTTTACCGCAGCATTTCCCAGACCGATATTGAGCTGATCGTTCCCCTGGTATATAAAGGACAGATCTGCGGTCTCATGACCGTTGGGAAAAAAGGGAGCGGAGAGCCCTATGTCCAGAGCGACATAGACCTCCTCGTGTCTATGGCCAGCCATGCGGCAGTTGCCATCGAGAATGCGCGGCTCTTCGAGGAAACGCGCAATGCGAACAACTCCTTTCAGGAAAGCGAAGCAAAATTCCGCACCTTGGCGGATACTGCGGCCGTCGCCATCTTTATCCACCAGGGAGGAAACTTTCTCTATGTGAACCGCAATGCCGAGCTGGTCGGCGGATATGCGCCTCATGAATATTTATCCATGAACTTTCTGAGTCTTGCCCATCCCGACTATGTGGATATGATCAAGGCGCGGGCGCGTGAACGTCTGGCCGGCAACGCCCCGCCGCCGCAGTATGAGTTCAAGATCATACGGAAGGACGGCGAGCACCGGTGGGTGCTCATGACCGCAGGCATCACGTCCTACGAAGGGAAGCCGGCGGTCATCGGCACCCTGATCGATATTTCAGCCCGCAAACAGGCGGAAGAAGAACGGGAGCGATACTATCAGGAACTTCAGCAGGCACTCCTGTCCCTGAAGGAAAGCGAATCAAAGTTCCGCACCCTGGCCGAGACTACCGCCGCCGGGATCGTGATCCATCAGGACGAACACCTGATCTACGTGAACCCTGCAATTGGAAAAATTACCGGCCACGCCCATGAGTTTCTTCTCACGCTCGATTTCTGGGAGGTCATCCACCCCGACGACCGCGCTCTGATGAAGGAACGGCTAGCGGCGCGCCTGCGCGGGGAAATCCTTACCGATGACTATGAATACCGGATCATCTCGAAGAACGGCGCTATGCGCTGGGTGAACATAACAGCAGGCATCATCGAGTATCAGGGAAAACCGGCGACAATCGGGACCATTTTTGATATTACCGACCGCAAGGAAGCTGAAGCGGCAACGATACGGTTCTACGAAGAAAGCGTCAAGCAATATGAGGACCGGACCAGGGAGGAAAAGCGGCACCTGGCAGAAAAAGAAAAGCTCCTCAAAGACCTGCATGACGGGATCGGCGGCATTACTACGAACATCGGCATGCTGGCGGAAATGGCAAAGAACTCCGACGCCATGCCTGACATCAAAAGAGCCCTTTCAACCATATCGGACCTTTCGCGGGAAGGTCTGTCCGAGATCAGGAACTTTATGAACAGCCTCGATGCCCGCGACATGAACTGGCAGACTTTGCTGGCCGAGTTCAGGAATCAGGGCAATGCCATGGTCGAGCCCCACGGAATGTCGTTTGGCCTGACATCCTCTATCGAAGATGCCGATGACGAGCCGGGAAGCCTGCTTTGTTTAAACCTCTTCAAGATCTACCGCGAAGCGCTCACGAACATTATCAAACATTCTCAGGCGACAACGGTAAAAGCGGAAATTTCCATCAACAGGAGCAGGCTAAGGGTGGCCATCCAGGATGACGGCGTGGGCGTGGGCAACGGCAGGATTGGCGGACGCGGCCTGACCAACATGCAGGCACGGGCCAGGGACCTTGGCGGGGAGATCACGCTGACCGCGCAGTGCGGGACCTGCGTCACGCTGGAGATTCCCTTGCCCTTGCAGGACCCGTTCAGAAACACACCATGAGCGGCTATTCCCGACATACAGAAGGATACCATATATGAGACTGGTCATCATCGAAGACGATCCCATGCTGCGCGAAAACCTGAAGCTGCTGCTCGGCGGGGAGCACGGCATCACCGTTACCGGCGCATATCCATCGGCAGAGGAAGCGCTGCGAGGCATCAAAAAAGCGGCGCCGGAAGTGGTCTTGTGCGATCTCGGCCTCCCCGGCATGCCGGGGGTCGAACTCATCAAAACGCTCAAGAAAAGCATGCCGGCCGTTGAGTTCATGGCACATACGGTCTTCGATGACCGTGAAAATGTTTTTTCGGCCATCAAAGCGGGCGCCTCCGGCTACCTCCTGAAGGGAAGCAGCCCCCGCGAGATCATTGAGGCCCTCTATGAGCTTTATAAGGGCGGTTCCCCCATGAGCCCCAGGATCGCACGGAGGGTCATCCATGAGTTCCAGGATGACAATATCGGAGAACAGTTTATTTTAAGCCAGCGGGAAAAAGCGATCATCAAGTGTGTGGAGCACGGCATGACCTATAAGGAGATCGCCACAGAACTGTCCATCAGCGCGCATACGGTACATTCGCACATCAAGAGGATCTATGAAAAGCTCCATGCAAAGGACCGGGGAGAAGCCTTGAACAATGCGCGAAAGACCGGAGTGATCTGACCATTCCTCATTTCCGTTATGCCGGCCCCCCCACGCTCCCCTTTTTCCAGCAGTTTCCGTGCTGCAGTGCAAAACGTTCCTCCCCCTTCATTACCCCATAAATCACCCGGTAGGGTGATTTACTTCAGGCGCCTGAGCCGGTATAGTGGGACCATGCTGAGAACAAGGACATGGCCCTGCGCAGGAGATGACCCGGAAAGACCTGCGATCAGAACCCGTCTGAGGAAATAACCATGGAAAGCAATCATAACGAAGAGCAGGCAGGCTTGGAACAACGGAGCAGGATCCCGAGTTTTGACGAATACTTCAGTATGAATGAACAGGAAAAAGACCGCTCTATCGAACGATCGGTCGCCCGCCTGCAGAACCGCATCCTCCAGATCATGTATCTCGTGGAACTAGAGAACAAATCCTCGGTCAAACCGCCCCAGCCGAACGATCAATCCCGTGACACAAAATAGCTAAATCCTGGCAGCCCGCTACTCCGATCGATTTTTCATCCGAACAACGAACGTTCCTCACCTTTTCCATGACCATAGAATAAAACTGGTGAAGTGATCGTTGCTGCAGTGCGGCAGGTGAAAGAGGCGGTGGGGAAATACTTGTCGATGGATTTACTGCGCCAGAACCTGCATGGCTTCTTCGACGTCCTTGCGGATCTGGCGCACAAGGGAATCAACATCAGAGAACTTTTCTTCGCCGCGCAGGCGTTTCACGAACTGGACCTCCATCTGCCGGCCGTAGAGGTCGCCTTCGAATCCGAACAAATAAACCTCGATGGAGACCGGGCCGGCATCGAAGGTCGGCCGGATGCCGATGGATGCCACACCCTGAAAACGGCTCCCCCCGACATCGGCATGGACGGCATAGACACCAAAAGCGGGCAGGACCTCATTGGCAGTATGCAGATTGGCGGTCGGAAACCCGATCGTCTGGCCCCGATGGGCGCCATGCACGACCTCTCCCTCGATCGTATAGGACCGGCCGAGCAGCCTTGACGCTTCCTCGATCCTGCCGCTCGATATCAGGTCTCGAAGGATGGAACTGCTGACAACGACATTGTCGATACGCACCGGTTCGATGACTCCCACCTCGAACCCGTAGGTCTTCCCCATCCGCTTGAGAGACTCGATGCTCCCTTCGCGGCCTTTGCCGAAGGCATAGTCGTAGCCGACATATACCTCTCTGACGCCGATCGTCTTGTGCAGCACCTCCCGCGCAAAATCCTCCGGGTTCTGGTCGGCGAAGGCCCGGGTGAATTTGGCGCAGATCACCACGTCGAGGCCGGCAACCTCAAGAAGCCGCATTTTTCCGTGAAAGGTGTTCAGCAGGCGGGGGGAACGTTCCGGAGCAAGCACTTTGAGCGGATGCGGTTCGAAGGTAAAAGCTACGCTGGTCCCTCCGATCTCCCGGGCGCGCTCGATCACTTTTTCGAAGATCGCCTGGTGTCCCAGGTGCACCCCGTCAAAGTTCCCGAGGGTCAAAACCGGGTTCGGAAGCCGTTCTGATAAGCTTTTTATGCCGCGAATAATTCTCATGTGCGCAGGGATAATCGCACAATAGCGTAAAATTGTCAACCTCCGGTTGCGCAAAATGTATTGACAATAAATCAGGCGCTATGATATAAATGAAGTCTTTTGAAGCACTTAATCCTGCATGGATAGCTGCGGGAGCTGAACAAGGGATCGATCGATGGCGACAATAACCCCCTTCCGGGGCATCATATATAATCTGAAAAAGCAGGCAAAATCACCGATCTTGTCTGCCCTCCCTACGATATCATATCGCCGGCAGGCCAGCAGGAGCTGTATCGGAAGAGCCCGAATAACGTGATCCGGCTCGAATACGGACTGGCGAGCCCCGGAGATACCGAGGAAGACAACCGGTATACCCGTGCGGCAGCTGTTCTGGAGGACTGGACCCGCAGCGACGATCGTGAAGCAGGAGCAGGTTCCCGCTTTCTATATATACGAAATGGAGTACAAGGCAAAGGGAGCCACGAAGAAGCTCCGGGGCCTTATCTGCCTGGTCAGGCTCGAAGATTATGACTCCGGCATTGTGAAACCCCACGAAACAACGCTCTCAGGGCCAAAAACGGACCGGCTGAACCTGCTCCGCGCATGTAAAACGAGCTTCAGCCAGATATTCTCGCTCTTCTCGGACCCCCAGGAAAAAGTCGCAGGCGTCCTCGCCCGGACAACCGGCAAGCCGGACATGGAAGTGAAAAGCAGCGACGGCGTGACCCACCGCATCTGGTCCCTGACCGACGCACAGGATATCGAGTTCATTGTCCGCGAAATGGCTGACAAACCTATCTTCATTGCCGACGGCCATCACCGCTATGATACGGCGCTCAACTACCGGAATGAGCGGCGCAAAGCTGCAGGCTCGTTCACCGGCGAGGAAGGCTTCAATTATACGGCCATGTTCCTGGCCCGTTTGGAAGACCCGGGGCTTACGATGCTCCCGGCCCACCGCGCGCTGTTCAACCTGACCGACTTTCATCCCCGGACGCTTCGAGGATGACCTGAACCAGTACTTCAATATCGAACGCATCGATTTCGACAAACAGTCGGAGCCCAAGGACCTGCTCACGGTCCTGGACACCATGGCGCACCGCGCCGACCATGCGCATATATTCGGCATGCGGGTCAAAGGCGAGCACAGCTACTACCTGCTGACCCTGCGGAACGAAGCGGACATGGATGCCCTGCTCCCGGCCAAGTCGCCCGCGTACCGGAGGCTGGACGTCTCGATCCTGCACCACCTGATCATCGACAAGCTGCTCGGGATCAAGATGGAGACCCACAAGCTCGGACTGAACATCGAATACATCAAGGACGCTGCGAGGCGGACAAGCGGGTCCACGACAATGCCGCGGAGATCGTCTTTTTCATGAACCCGACGAAGGTGCAGGAAGTCAAGGAAGTGGCAGCCGCAGGCGAACGCATGCCGCAGAAGGCAACGTACTTCTTATCCCAAGCTCCTGACGGGGCTGGTGATGCATAAGATAGAATAAAGTAAGGATTCAGGGCACAGGGTACAGGTACAGGAGATGCAGATCAATGCTTCTTCCTGATTCTCCTGACTCTCTGAACCCTGTGATTTTAAATTTGATCACTTCAAGGAGGCTACCATGGCGGTAAGAGTTGCAATCAACGGATTCGGACGTATCGGCAGGAACGTGTTCCGCGCTTCGCAGGGCAACAAGGACATCGAGATCGTCGCGATCAACGACCTTACGGACACAAAGACGCTTGCGCACCTGCTGAAATGGGACTCCACCTTCGGCGAATTCCACCATGACGTCAAAGCCGGCGACGGCAAGATCATCGTGGACGGCAAAGAGATCGCCGTCGCTGGCAAAGAAGGACCCGGCTGAGCTTCCCTGGAAGGACCTCAAGGTCGACATCGCCCTGGAGTGCACCGGCCTGTTCCTGGACAAGGCGAGCGCCGGCAAGCACATCACCGCAGGCGCCAAGAAGGTCCTGATCTCCGCTCCGGCCAAGGACCCGGATGCGACCTTCGTGATCGGCGTGAACGAGCACACCTACGATCCGCAAGGCGCACCACATCATCTCGAACGCCTCCTGCACCACGAACTGCCTCGCGCCGTTCACCAAAGTGATCCATGAGAACTTCGGCATCGTGCACGGCCTCATGAACACGATCCACTCCTACACCAACGACCAGAAGCTCCTCGACCTGCCGCACAAGGACCTCCGCCGGGCGCGCGCCGCATGCATGTCCATCATCCCGACCTCGACGGGCGCGGCCAAGGCAGTGTCCCTCGTGCTGCCGGAACTGAAGGGCAAGCTCGACGGCATGTCGCTCCGCGTGCCCACGCCGAACGTCTCGGTCGTGGACGTGGTGTTCGAGGTCTCGAAGAAGACCACCAAGGAAGAAGTGAACGCCGCGCTCAAGTCCGCGGCCGAACGGCAAGCTCAAGGGCATCCTCCAGTTCGAAGAAGCGCCGCTCGTCTCCATCGACTTCAAGGGCAATCCCCATTCCTCCATCGTCGACGCAGCGCTCACGAGCGTCATGGAAGGCACCATGGTGAAGGTGATCTCCTGGTACGACAACGAGTGGGGCTATTCCAACCGGCTCCGCGACCTGGCGATCCTGGTGGCGAAGAAGGGACTGTAAGATAGCACCAGCCCACTAATGCAAGCACGTCAACTAAGTTAGACAGGTGAATTGAGTATTTGGGATTCGTGTTCGATTTGAATTTTCACCATAGGTGACCATGGATAAAAAAACCATCGAGAAAGTCGACCTGAAGGGCAAGCGGGTCTTCATCCGCGCTGACTTCAACGTGCCCTTCGACGAGAACGGCAACATCACCGACGACGGCAGGATCCGCTCCACGCTGCCGACGATCAACTACGCCCTCGACGCCGGCGCCAAGGTGATCCTCGCGTCGCACCTCGGCCGCCCCAAGGGCAAACCGAACCCGAAGTACAGCCTGGCTCCGGTGGCGCTGCGGCTGAACCGCCTCCTGAACAAAGAGGTGAAATTCGCCAAGGACTGCATCGGCCCCGATGTGGAGCATATGGTCCAGGGCATGCGGCCCGGCGATGTGCTGCTGCTCGAGAACCTCCGGTTTCATGCGGAAGAAGAAAAGAACGACGAGGGCATTCTCCAAAGCCCTTGCGGCGTTCACCGATGTGTACGTGAACGACGCTTTCGGCACGGCCCACCGCGCCCATGCCTCCACCTACGGCATCACCAAGTTTGTGAAGGAGTCCGTGGCCGGGTTCCTCATGAAGAAGGAGATCGACTATCTCCAGAAGACCGTGGCGAATCCCGTGCGGCCCTTTGTGGCGATCCTGGGCGGGGCCAAGGTCTCGGGCAAGATCGGCGTGATCGAGAACCTCCAGAACAAGGTCGACAAGATCATCGTCGGCGGCGCCATGGCCTTTACGTTCATCAAGGCACAGGGGCAGGAAGTGGGCAACTCGCTCGTTGAGCCCGACATGCTCGAAATGGCCGAGCGCCTCAGAAAAAGCGCTCGCGACAAGGGCGTCAAATTCTATCTGCCCGTGGATTTTGTCGTCGCCGAGAACGCGAACGACGGCGCGGAGACCAAGATCGTCACGTCCCAGGAGATCCCGAAAGGCTGGGTCGGCCTCGACATCGGCCCGGCAACGGTCCGGCTCTTCGCCGAAGCGATCCAGGATGCCAAGACCATCATCTGGAACGGCCCCATGGGCATGTTCGAGAAGGACGCCTACTCGCGCGGCACCTTCGCCATCGCGCGCTCAGTGGCGGATGCCTACGCGACCACCATCGTGGGCGGCGGCGACACGGACGTGGCCGTGCACAAGGCGGGCGTGTCCGACAGCATCACCTTCATCTCCACCGGCGGCGGCGCTTCGCTGGAGCTGCTCGAAGGCAAGGAGCTGCCGGGACTCGCGGCGCTGACGGACGATAAGGAATAAAACAGGAAGGATGACAGGATAGAGGTAGGAAAGCATTTTTCATGTTTTCAACTCACCTGCTACATCCTTCGTCGTAATCCTGTCAACATGAAAGAGGTGTTCATGAACAAGAACGAAGACCCATCATCGCCGGCAACTGGAAGATGAACATGACCGCGACGCAGGCGCGCGACCTGGCAACCAAGCTCATCCCGCTCGTGTCAGGCGTCAAGGACCGGGATATCGTGCTGGCCCGACCTTCACGTCGCTCCAGACCGTGGCCGAGGCCATCAAGGGAACGAACATGGCGCTCGCGGCCCAGAACCTGTTCTGGGAGGACAAGGGCGCATTCACCGGCGAGATCTCGGCTGAAATGCTGTTGGATTTGGGCTGCAAGTATGTTATTATAGGCCACAGTGAACGGCGGCAGTACTTCGGCGAGACCGACGAGACCGTGAACAAGAAGGTCCGCCAGGCGCTGAACAAGGGGCTGCTGCCCATCGTCTGCGTCGGAGAGACTGCTGAGCGAGCGCGAGGCCGGCAAGGCGAACGACGTGATCGACCGCCAGGTGACGGGCGCGCTCAAGGGCTGACCGCCGCCGAGATGCAGAAGATCGTCATTGCCTACGAGCCGGTATGGGCCATCGGCACGGGCAAGACCGCAACGCCGGACCAGGCGAACGAGATCCATGCCTTTATCCGCCAGAAGGTGAAGGCGATGTACACTGCCGAGGTCGCGGAGGCGCTCCGCATCCAGTACGGCGGCAGCGTCACGCCGGACAATGTATCGCAGCTCATGGCCATGCCGGATATCGACGGCGCGCTGGTCGGCGGCGCCAGCCTGAAACCGGAATCGTTCGCAGCGCTGGTGAAATTCAAATAATCAAATATTCAGGAAGTTGTTCGGTTGTTCAAACTAAGGAGGCTTTCATGGTTACAGCATTACTCACATCACTTCACGTCCTGGTGGCGACCGTTCTGATCTTCATGGTCCTGCTCCAGAAGGGCAAGGGAGCGGACATCGGAGCCGCTTTCGGCGGCGCATCGCAGACCATTTTCGGGCCGCGGGGAGCGCAGAGCTTCCTGGCCAAGATCACCACCGGGGCAGCCGTTATTTTCATGGTAACGTCGCTCACCCTCGCCATCAGCGCGGTCCAAGAAAAGCTCGGTCATGGAGGGTGTGCAGCCAACAGAACAATCGCAGCCCGCTGCAGCTCCGCTCGCTCCGGCACCTGCGCCGGCACCGGCCTCCAAATAGTCCGTCACCCTGAGAGCAGGGAACAGGAAGCGTCGATCATACGTACCTATTCAGGGTAGGCCTTGCCTACCCTTTTATTTTATGTGCCGTGCGATTCGAGACCCCGATGACCAGACTGTACCTCTCCATACTTGCCTCGGTGCTGCTCCTTTCGGCCTGCGGCCAGAAGACGGAACGGGCCCCCAATACCTTCGTCGAAAGCTCCATCGGCGACGCGCGCCGGCTGAATCCCGTTATCGCCAATGATTCCGCTTCAGGCACGATCAACGACCAGGTCTTCACCGGGCTCGTGAAATACGACAAGGACATCAAGCTCGTCGGCGACCTCGCAGAAAAATGGACGATCATCGAACAGCGGCAAGACCATCACCTTTCACCTCCGGAAGAACGTGAAATGGCACGACGGCGTTGAGTTCACTGCTGAAGACTGTTTGTTCACCTACAAAAAGTTTATCGACCCCAATGTCGCCACGCCCTACAGCAGTTCCTACATGGACGTGGCAAAGGCCGAGGTCCTTGGCAAATACACCTTCCGGGTGACCTACAAGGAGCCCTTCTCTCCTGCCCTCGAAAGCTGGGCCGTGGGGATCATCCCCAAACATCTGCTCGAAGGCAAGGACATCAACACCGATCCGTTCAACCGGCACCCCGTCGGCACCGGCCCCTACAAGTTCAAGGAATGGATCTCGGGCCAGAAGATCGTGCTCGAGGCCAATCCCGATTACTACGAGGGCAGGCCGAACATCGACCAGTTCATCTACCGCATCATCCCCGACAGTTCCACCATGTTCCAGGAACTGCTCTCCGGCGGGGTCGATTTCATGGGGCTGAACCCCCTCCAGTATCTGAGAAAGAGCGAGACCCGCAGGATCCGCGAGAACTACCGCAAGTTCCGGTATCCGGCCAATGCGTTCACCTACCTGGGATATAACCTGACGAGCCCCCTTTTCGCAGACGTAAAAGTCCGCCAGGCGCTTTCCTATGCCATCGACCGCCAGAGCATCATTGACGGCATTGTGCTCGGCATCGGCAGACCCTGCACCGGGCCCTACGCCCACGTGTCCTGGGCTTACAACCCGAACGCCAGAAGCTATGACTACGACCCCGAGCGCGCACGCCGCATGCTTGCAGAGGCCGGATGGAGCGATCCGAACAGCGACGGCATCCTTGAGAAGGACGGCAGGCCCTTCCGGTTCACGATCATGACCAACCAGGGGAACAACGAGCGCATCAGGACCGCCGAGATCATCCAGCAAAACCTGAAAACCGTCGGTATTGACGCGAACATCAGGGTCATGGAATGGCAGGCCTTTCTGGAGCAGATCGACAAACGGTCCTTTGACGCCATGATCCTCGGCTGGAGCATGAGCCGCGATCCGGACCTCTACGACATCTGGCATTCGAGCAAGACAAAAAAGGGAGAATACAACTTCATCGGATACAAGAACGCGGAAGTGGACCGGCTTCTCGTGCAGGGCCGCCGCACCTTTGACGTCGAAAAGCGCAAAAAAATCTACTACCGGATCCACGAGATCCTGGCCGAGGAGCAGCCCTATGCGTTCCTCTATGTGCCGGACGCAACGCCGATCGTGCACAAACGGTTCAAGGGCATCGAGCCCGCGCCGCTCGGCATCACCTATAATTTCATCAAGTGGTATGTGCCGAAGGACCGGATGGAGTGGTGAGTTGCACCAGTTCGGAAGTTTATGAAGTTCAGGAGTTAGGGGTAGACTTACGATTTTACTACTGAACTTCCTAACTGCTTGAGCTATCCAATCACAATATTAATCATGTCTATCATCACTGTCAACAATCTCTCAAAACATTTCAAATCCCTCACTGCCGTCGACGACATCTCCTTCACCGTGAACGAAGGCGAGGTCTTCGGCTTTCTCGGACCGAACGGCGCAGGCAAGACCACGACGATCAATATCCTCTGCACGCTCCTGTCACCAACGGCCGGCGCTGCCTCGATCGCGGGATACGACTGCGCCAAGAACCCCGACGAGGTCCGGACCGCCATCGGCATCATCTTTCAGGACACGACCCTCGACACCGGACTCACGGCGTACGAGAACCTGAAGTTCCACGCCTATCTCTATAATCTCGACCGCGCGCTTACGGAGCGCCGGATCGACGAGATGCTGGACGTGGTCGAGCTCCAGAGCCGAAAGCACGACCTCATCAAGAACTTCTCGGGCGGCATGAAGCGCAGGCTCGAGATCGCCCGGGGGCTCCTCCACTATCCGCGCGTGCTGTTCCTGGACGAACCGACCATCGGCCTGGACCCGCAGACGCGGAACACCATCTGGGACTTCATCAACACGCTCCGAAAAAAAGAAAAGATCACCGTGTTCATGACCACGCACTACATGGAGGAGGCGGAGAACTGCGACCGCATCGCCATCATGGACCACGGCAGGATCATTGCCATGGACACGCCTGCCCGGCTCAAGGAAATGGTGCATGGCGACGTGATCACGCTCGTGACCTCGGACAACGAGCTGGCACAAAGGAGATCCAAAAGACCTTCGGCATGGAAGCCCGGGTGGAGAACGGCACGCTGTCGCTGGAAGCTGAAAAAGGCGATGAGCTCATTCCCAGGCTTATTCATGGACTATCCGTGACGACCCTGTCCGTGGGGCTCAAGAAACCGACCTTGAACGATGTCTTTCTCAGGCTCACCGGCAGAACCATCAGGGACGAAGGGCCCCGGGACAACAAAGAGGTCACGCGCGAGTTCGTCCGCAGCCACCGGAGGGCCCAGCGATGATCCAGTGGAGGCCCGTCTACGTCATCTGTTTGCGGGAGTTCAAAAAGTTCTTCCGCGAAAAAAGCCGGCTCCTCGGCACCCTGGCCCGGCCCGTGCTCTGGCTCTTCGTGGTCGGCAACGGCATGAACTCGCTCATCAAACCGCAGGCGGGTTTTTCCTATCTTCAGTTCATTTTCCCCGGCATGATCGGCATGACCATCCTCTTCTCGTCGATCTTCTCGTCCATCTCGATCGTCTGGGACCGGGAGTTCGGGTTCATGAAGGAGATGCTCGTGGCCCCCATATCACGGCTCTCGATCGTCATCGGCAAGGCGCTCTCCGGCACCTTTATCTCCGTGGCCCAGGCGATCATCATCCTGATCCTCACGCCTTTTCTCGGCATTCACCTGACATTCATGCAGTTCATTGAGGTCACCGGCGTGTCGATCCTTGTCTCGTTCTGCATCACCTCCATGGGCATACTCATTGCTGCGCGGCTTACCTCTTTTGACGGCTTTAATATCATCATGAACTTCCTCGTCATGCCCATGTTCTTCCTGTCCGGAGCCATGTACCCGGTCTCGTCCATGCCGCCTGCGCTCCGGCATCTGACGCATATCAATCCGCTCACCTACGGCATCGACGCCTTTAAGCACGTCCTGCTCAAAAACGGCACTCCCCCGCTGGGGCCTGAATTTCCCCTGGCACTCGACCTCTTGATCGTGACCGCAGTTTCAGTGGTCATGCTTACCCTTGCAGCGCTTTCGTTCCGGAGGAAGGAATGATCCCCTCCAGCCAGAGCAGCCGATCTTTTTCGCATACTCGTCCTCTGACGCGAAAACAGGCCAGCGCCGGCCCGGCCTACCGCGGCTCCGGCCCCCTATCTTTCCGGTCTTATCCTTCTACTAAATCCGTTGTATCCCCCGCAGGCATTGATATATAATGCCCCGTATGGTAAGGCCAGGTTCGGTGATTACTGTTATTATCCTTCTTCTGTCCCTGTCAAGCTTCGTACGCAACGAACAATACAGGGACGAGCGGACACTGTGGCGCGATATCGCAGCCAAATCGCCTGACAAGGCCCGACCGAACTACAACTATGGATTTGAACTGAACCAGGACGGGGACCTTGAGGAGGCTGAAAATGCTGCCGAGCATTTCACGAAAGCTATCGCCAGTGACCCTCACGATAACGATGCCTATGTGAATCGCGGCAATGCAGCTGCCGCCGCCGGCAATTGGTCGCAGGCGCTCAGGGACTATGATAGGGCCGCCGCGCTTTTCCCGCGTGACGCAATCGTCTACAACAACCGCGGCAACGTTCATGTTCAGCTAGGTGATCTGGCCCAGGCGATCAAGGATTACGATACGGCTGTGGCGCTGGACCCTTCCTATACAAGGGCATTTATCAATCGAAGCATCGCCTATTTGAACGCAGGGAACAAGCAGCAGGCGCTCAGGGATGCCGATCATGCGATCAAACTGGACCCAAACGATGCAAATGCCTATGTGAACCGCGGGATAATCCACTCCTCGATGAACAACGAACGTGATGCGGCCGACGATTACAGCCGGGCCATCGCGCTGGATCCGGGCACAACAACGGCTTATTATAATCGGGCGATTGCACTCTACCGGAGCGGGAACACGCGTATGGTTGTCGCCGATCTGAAGATGGCAGCTCGACTTGGCCAAAAACAGGCGCAACGCTACCTGGACCAGCACGACATCCCGTGGTGACCAGCACCTCTTCAACGCGCCGCTTTCATGCGCAGCCGGACCAGTCCGCTGCGAGAACATCGTTTCGCAAAATTCCCTTGAGTTTTACCCGATAAAATACTATTATGGTGGCCTTGCAGCAACGGCATACTTACTTTCTCCGCTACTCAGAGGAGACTACCGATGTCCAGAGCAGACAGGTTTTTAAAGGCATGCAGACGCGAACCCGTTGACTGCACCCCCGTATGGATGATGCGCCAGGCAGGCAGGTATCTGCCCGAGTACCGCGAGATCCGGGCGAAGCATACCTTCCTTGAAATGTGCAAAACGCCCGAGCTCGCCGCCGAAGTGACGGTCCAGCCCGTCCGGCGCTTCGAGATCGACGCGGCCATCATCTTCGCCGACATCCTGCTGCCGCTCGAGCCCATGGGCATCGGCCTCGAGTTCGCCAAGGGCGAAGGCCCGGTGATCCATAACCCCGTGCGCACCATGGCGGATGTGGAGAAGCTCAAGCCGATCGACTCGGCCAATCCAGATCGACTACCTCATGACAGGCCATCAAGATCGTGCTGAAGGAGCTGAACGGCAAGGTGCCGCTCATCGGCTTCTCGGGCGCGCCCTTCACCCTCGCCTCCTACATGATCGAAGGCGGCGGATCGCGGAACTACGAGCATGCCAAGGCCATGATGTTCGCCGAACCGAAGGCCTGGCACAAGCTCATGGAGCACCTCACCGGCGTCATCATCAATTATATGGACGCCCAGATCGACGCGGGCGTGCAGGTCGTCCAGCTCTTCGACTCCTGGGTCGGCGCGCTCGGACCGGCGGACTACCGCGAGTTCGTGCTGCCGCACCAGAAGAACGTGATCGCCGGCATCAAGAAGACCGTGCCGCTCATCCACTTCGCCAATGGCGCGACCCACCTCCTCGAGATGGTGGCCGAGGCGGGCGGCGACGTCATCGGCCTCGACTGGCGCTGCAACCTTGATGAGGCCTGGAACCGCGTGGGGCACGACAAGGCCGTGCAGGGCAACATCGACCCCATCATCCTCTTCGGCACAAAAGAGTTCATCCGGAAGCGCACCAAGGAGATCCTCGACCGGGCAGCAGGCAGGAACGGCCATATCATGAACCTGGGCCACGGCATCCTGCAGCAGACGCCGCTGGACCATGCCGCAGAGTTCATCAACGCGACGCATGAAATGAGTAAGAGGTAAAATCATCTAGACGCGGATAACGTCAGAAGAAGTCGGATAAGAACTTACGATCAGCGTTACTCATGCCTTGATCCGCATTTTTTCGTGATAATCCGTGTCCCATATTGTCTTTCTATGTCCCACACTGCAATCATACTCATCGCCCTGGGCGGGCCCCGGTCCCTTGACGAGGTCGGCCCCTTCATGGCCGCCTTCATGGGCCGGCCGGCGCCTCCGCCGGTCGTTGCCGCAGTGATCGAACGCTACAAACTGATCGGCGGCAAGTCCCCGCTGCCCGAGCTCGTAAAGGCGCAGGCCGATGCCCTGGAAAAGGAGCTGGGCAGCGGCTTTCGGGCCTATGAGGGTTTCCGGTACTCAAACCCGACCGTTGCCGAATCCTTTGATAAGGCCATCACTGATGGCGCACGACGCGTGATCGCCCTTTCCATGTCCCCCTTCTCGACAGAGGTCACGACCGGCGCGTATAAAAGCGCCTGTGACGGATTGGGGAGCGGCGAGACCTGCCCGCTCTTCATCCCGAGCTGGCACGACAATCCGCTCTTCATCGAGGCCTGGGAGGAGAGGGTCTTTCGCCGGTCTCGCAACGTTCCCGGCGAGCACTACGCGATGCCGTCGTCGTCATCTTCACCAGCCACAGCATCCCGGTCCGCTATATCACTGCCGGCGATCCCTATAAGAAGCAGATCGAGGAGACGGTCGGGCTGGTCGCTGCAAAAGCTGGGTGTCAAGGGAATGGCGCATTGCCTGGCAGAGCAAGGGCGCGCGGGCGACCGAGCCCTGGATCGAGCCCGAGGTGGAGCCGACCCTGGACAGCTCGCCCAGGAAGGCCACAAAGCGGTACTTGAGGTTCCGATCGGCTTCACCTGCGACCACATGGAGACCCTGTACGACATCGACATCGTGCACCGGAAGCATGCGGAAGCCTGGGGATCATCTTTTGAACGGGCCGAATCGCTGAACACTTCGCCGCTGTTCATCAAGGCGCTGGCGGATGTTGTGAAAAAGCTAATTTTGGACGCGGATAAACGCAGATGAACGCGGATTTAAACAGACTTTAAGATCCTGAGTTAACCGATCAAATCATTAAAGCCTTTTATAAGGTTTACAATACACTCGGGTATGGTTTTTTGGAAAAGGTTTATGTAAACGCATCTGATCATAGAACTGGAAAAAATAGGACTCTGGACGCTCAGCAACAGCCTATATCAGGTCTATTATGACGGCAAAGTCGTGGGGAATATTTCGCTGACCTCCTGGTAAATGATTGCATTATTATTGAAGTTAAAGCGGCAAAATCGCTTGCACCCGAGCACGAGGCCAACTTCTGAATTATCTAAAAGCAACCGACATCGAAGTCGGATTGCTGCTGAACTTTGGGCCGAAACCAGAGATTAAGCAGGAAAGTGTTCGATAATTCCAAGAAAGTAAGCTATCTAATCTGACGTTCATCTGCGTAAATCCGTGTCCAAAAGAGGTTGAAATTATGCCAAAAATAATCATCATCGGCGGCGGTATCGCCGGGCTGGCAGCTGCAGTCCACCTGAAGGCCGGGGCCAAGGCGCACGGCAAGACCGTCGACGTGCTGCTGCTCGAAAAGAACAACCGCATCGGCGGCAAGATCCTGACCGAAAAGCATCGGCAACTACCTCGTCGAAGGCGGGCCCGACAGCTTCCTGCCGGAAAAGGTCTGGAGCGTGAACCTCGCGAGGCACCTCGGCCTGGAGCCGGAGATGCTGCCGTCGAACGACCAGTTCAAGGGGACCTTCATCTATTCCCGGAAGAAGCTCCACTCCCTGCCCGAAGGCGTGATGCTCATGGTGCCGACCATGTTCATGCCCATGGCGAAATCCAGCCTCATCTCCTGGCCCGGCAAGATGCGCATGGGCATGGAGGTCTTCATGCCGAAGCGCAAGAACACGGACGACGAAAGCCTGGCGTCCTTTGTCACGCGCCGCCTCGGACGCGAATGCCTGGAGAAGATCGCCGAACCCCTCGTTGCCGGCATCCATACCTCGAACCCCGACAACATGAGCGTGCTCGCCACGTTCCCGCGCTTTGTCCAGATGGAGCAGAAGAGCGGCAGCCTGATCCACGGCATGATCGCCGCCATGAAGAGCCGTCCCCACGCAACGCTCTCCGGCCCTCCGCCCAAGCCGGGCGCGCCGAAGATGACCTATTTCATGAGCTTCAAGAACGGCATGCAGACCCTGTCGCAGGCATGCGCCGAATACATCGGCAGGGACTCGATCAGGCTCGGGGCAGGGGTCAAGGCCGTTGAACCGAAGGGAAAAGGCTATACCGTGGTCCTTGAGAACGGCGAGACCCTCGATGCCGATTATGTCATGATCGGGACGGCTGCCTATGATGCCGCGGAAATGGTCAAGGGCTTTGACGCACCCTTGCCGGACAGATGAACAAGATCGAATGGTCCTCATCCGCCACGGTCTCGCGTCGCGTTCAAAAAAGAGGACGTGAAGGTCCCGCTCAAGGGCTTCGGCTTCATCGTCCCCCGCGTCGAAGGCAGGCGGATCAATGCCGCCACCTACAGCTCCATCAAATGGTCCTTCCGCGCGCCTGACGACATGGTCATGATCCGCGTCTTCGTCGGCGGCGGACATCATGAAGAACTGGTCCATGAGCTTGACGATGCGGGAATGACGAACATGGTGCTGGAAGAGCTCGACACCATCCTCGGCATCAAGGCGAATGCCGCAGTTCTCGAAGGTCTACCGCTGGTACAAAGGCATGCCGAAATACACCGTGGGCCATCTCGACCGGATCGCCGTGCTCGACCGGACGCTTGCCACGCATCCCGGGCTGCACCTGATCGGCTGCTCCTACAAGGGCATCGGCATCGGCGACTGCGTGCACGAAGCACAGATCGCGGCGGAAAGAATATTGAAGTCGTAGAACGGTGAATATCGGTAATCGTGCATAGGGGGAAACAACCCCAGTTTCTCCATATGCTATAATGTTTTCAATTGACTCAGTCCTTGAAACGAATTAAAATGCCTTGTCTTCGAGGATACTATCATGATTGAAACCTTCAAAATAATTGAATCAATCTACTATGTTTTAAACCGCCTTGGCCATACCGCCGACAAATAGCCCTTATTAAGCTCATTTACCTGGCGGACAAATACCACCTCATCCGGTATGGCCGCACCATCACCAATGACGAATACTTTGCCATGCAGCACGGTCCTGTTGGCTCTACGGTCAAAGACTTGCTCAGTTGTGATGAGGACAACCTGACATCGAAGGAATATAACTATTTCAACAAACTCATCAAAAAATTCGGCGCAGTCACTTATACCGCTAACAAAATGACCAGGAAACCGGCCCTTGACATGCTCTCCGATACCTACAAGGAAGCTCTCGACTTCGTCGTTACTACCTTCGGCAGTTACTCCAACTGGAAGCTGAGAGACTATACCCACAAATATCCTGAGTGGCAGCAATACCGCGATTTATTTGAATCGAAACGAGTGAAGAGAGAACGTATCGAGACAAAAGAATTGCTTTCAACAGTGGACGATCTTTTTGGCCTACCCGCCAATCATGTAGAAGACTCGAAACATCTGGTCGCAGGCCTCCTCTGATGCAGCTTCCGGATGCACTTCTCCGAGAACAGATACAAAAACTTACCGGCAGCAGCATTCTCTACTTTAAAGACACCACCACGATGAAAACGTATCCCCGCATTATCATTTCATAATAGCTCCGGCCGACCCTGCTGATTTCGTTATCTGTCTCATCACTTCTAAAGTGGAAAAAAGAGTGGCTTATTACGGCAGGGTAAACAAGAAGGCCGCCGAGTGTCTGGTCAAAGTCGACAATACGGCGCTTTCGTTCCTCTCAAAACCCAGCGTTATTGATTGCAACCAGGCGGAGCTGATAAGGCGGGCCGACCTCATGAAGCGGGTTGATGGAGAGTACGACTTCAAAATAGAAGTGCGGGACGCTGAAATCCCGGAAATGCTTAAAACCCAAGTGCGGACTGCGATTAAAAACAGCCCATTGATCAGCAACTACATTAAGAAATTGATCTAACGGCGAACAGCCCCGTGTCTTTTAGCTCTCGACTCCTGCCGATGAATAAGCCGCGAAGCAATTTCAACAACAGCATCCCGGATCCGGTTCCGTGACTTCGACTCCACGACTCCATTTAGAACGACACACATTTCTCGTAAAACACAACGCCGACGCGCCGGATATGATCGATGACGGCAGGATCGGTTATTTGCTCGAAGAGAGACAAGTCGATCTTATACGGCAGAAGCAGGTCGTCGAGTTCATTTTCAATTTTATACAGGACCGTCAGAGACAAGCCGCTGCCGGACAACGTCAGGTCGATATCAGAACCCGTTTTATAATTACCCTTGGCGCGCGAGCCGTACAATACCGCCTTGTCCACCTCGGGATGGGCGGCCAGGACGGTCTGCATTCGTTCAATGGTTTTGACGTCAAGCCCGTACTTCACCGTTGTTCTTCCTCTTTCAATGTATTCAACTTCACCTGTAAACCCTTAAATGCAGAGCAGTAATTGTCCGTGATGGCTTTTACGATTTCTAAAGCAGTTGATTCGTCGTAGGTATGCGTGGTAAGGTTTCGGCTCCTGATCATATCCATCCAAATCTCGCCGTTTTCAATTAGTCCTGCCTTGAACGCTTCGCGGGTGGCGTCCTTTGAACCGTAGATGTTTTGTGCGCCGCGGCTTTCCAGAAAATCTTTCAGCGAATTCCAGGCCAGTTCGTGGGTGAATTCAAAGGCCTGAATCATGCCCTGTTCTTCCAGCTTTGAGAGTTTTCGATGTTCGGCCAATTCCACAGCCTCGGCTAATTGGCTAAAAGCTTTGCTAAAATTATGAAAGCGCTGTATCCATCGGACATCTTTTGCAGTCATGCTGGTTGCTCCTTTTTGGCGATTGCCTTAATGATCTGTGCGCTCCTCTGCCCATTCTTCACCGTATCCACAGCTATTTAATCTGGTTCTCATCTACGCTTTGCCAACAGCATTACTCAAGACGCGACCCTATCGGTTCAGGTTGTAGCGCTGATAGACGAGGCCGTGGTAATAAGGTTGTTGGCATTCCAGGGGCCATTTGTTTTTTTCATTTATCGCTGTGGTGCCCTGTTGTCGTGAGCCGGGCTGCAATTTACCGTGACTACCGTCTCATGTCGTCTTTTCACATCTTACAAAATCAATTTGATGTCGAGTGCAAAAAAAACAGGTCTTTAATCCATCCGCCGCAATGCACTCTGAGAACGAACGTCCCAAAGTTCTCCAACATCCCGGTGCCGGTTCCCGGGCAGACAACGCTTCGCTCGCCGCCCTTTCAATCCCTCGCCACCACGGTGTCGTAAAGCCCGTAGTGGGTAAGGCCCGGGTGGCTATCAATACCCGTATAGCGGAGCGAGGCATCCTCGTAGCGTCGGAATGCGAAGACGGCCTGATTCATCTGTTCGGTGTTGAACACCTTCAGCCGCACCAGCAGGTGGAAGTCCTTTACCGTCAGGCCGGTGACGGCCAGAAACAAGTCCGGCTCAAGCTTCGTGATCGTATGCTCGGTTCTCTCAAACCAGATGTTACCGGCGTCACTACGGAAGGACTTCGCGATAGAGTGTTTGCCTTTTGCGTGCTTCGAGCAATACACACTCCTGCGTGCAAGCAGGCTCGTGAGATGCGTGATGCCGATGCCGAACACCTGCTTGGTCAAGATGTGATTGACGCGATCCTCAAGGTTTGGGATCTCGTCTGTCAGGCCTTTGTTAAGTCGGCTGGTGATCTCACGGAGGAACACGCCCGACTTCGTGCACGGGTCAAGGAACTTTACCGAACTATCCGCCCATATGTTCGCGCCATTATTGTTGGTCTCCCACGCTTCGGCAAGAGTATCTAGCATTCTGTTGGCGAACTCCGGCGGCGTGAAAACCTCATCGTTCGAGAGGTTCGCAATGCAGGTCAGCACATCCGGGTTTCGGCCACGGAGCGCAAAGAGTGCCTGGCCGGTCATGGCTGTTTCCCTCCCAGTCGCCGTACGCCCGAATCCGCCAACAGCAGCTTCATTTGCTGGATGGCGGTCTGGTTCAGCAGTTTCAGCCGTTCGGCCTGCGCCAGCCCCTGATGGATGAAATGTGCGTTCAGCGTTTCCAGATTGGCCAGGCACACCAGTTGCGCGGCATTGGCCTCGTCGCGGATGTTGCCCTTGCTGCCGGGGTTTTCATCGCGCCACTGTTTCGCGGTTTTGCCGAACAGCGCCATGTTAAGCAAGTCCGCCTCATTGGCGTAGATGAGGTTGATCTGCTGCGGCGTCAGTCGCGGCGGAATCAGGTTGGCCCTGATGGCGTCGGTGTGGATGCGGTAGTTGATCTTGGTCAGGTTGCGGCGGATGTCCCAGCCCAGTTGCTGGTGTTCCGTCTCTTTCAGGCGCTGGAATTCCTTGATAAGGTAAATTTTGAATTCCGCGCTGATCCACATGCCGAACTCGAAGGCGATGTCCTTGTGGGCATAAGTGCCGCCGTAGCGCCCGGCCTTGGCGACGAGCCCGACAGCTTTGGTCTGGGCTACCCATTCTTTGACGCTAAGCTTGTAGTTGTTGAGCCCTGCCTGACTCCTAATTGTGGCGAATCCGCCATAATTAAAATCCGGGTTATGAACCTGCTCCCATATGCCCAGGAATTCCACGGTGTTACGATTGCGCAGCCAGTCAGAAATGAAAAAATCCCCGTCCTTGGCCCTGAGCATGTCCGTAAGCGAGATGAAATCCTTGTCACCCTCGGAATAGACCGCGATGGATATGCCTTTCACGTTGATTTTCGCCATGGCTATTCTCCTTTGAAGTCGGCCAGCTCGCTCACCGTCATCGGCGGATAGGTCCTGGTCGGCGTGAAGATCTCATGCTTGCCCAGGTTGGCAAAGAGGTCGCCCTCCCTGCTATATGCTGACGCTCCCGTCAGTATGTCCAAACGAAAGTCGCGTCGCTGGAACTTGCCCTTTCCGAGGTAGCCCCATTCCGCAAAGGTGATCGGTTGGCCATCGCTGGCGCGCATTTTCAGGGCGTCCCCGTGGACGAGGTTCTGCGACAGCACGTAGAAGGCGGCTCGGTAGAGATCATCCGACTCGTCAATATTCAGATAGTCGGCGAGGATATCCAACAGATTCGCGCGGCACTCGGCGATATTGTCTACCAGGAGTTCGATCCCATACGTGCACATCAGAGCAAGAAGAGCGTAGTGTCTCTTTTCAAAGTCGGACTTCCCGTATTTGAGTTCGACGGCAGCGAGCTTGCGCTGCAGAATCCGGACGAGAAAGTTCCCGCTCCCGCATGCCGGCTCCAGGAAACGGGCGTCAATGCGCTCGGTCTCGCCCTTGACGAGGTCGAGCATCGCCTCGACCATCCACGCGGGGGTGAATACCTCCCCATGGTCAGCTACGCGTTTTTTTGATTTGATCAGGCTCATGGGCATCAGGTCTTGCGGCAGAGATTACGGGACTGCTCGGTCATCTTCCAAAGAAAGTTTTCCAGCAGCTCCCCCGCTTCAATGGAGAGGGCTTCAGCGAGGTTTTTGGGGTCGTGGAATTGTGCCCAATCGCGCTCGTTCCGGAATGAGATGATCTTTTTCTGAATTGCAGCTAAATCAGCCATTCCCCTCCTGAACAGCGACACAACTGTTTGAAAACCTTACTACAAGTGGCCGAAAAAGTCCAGAAAAGAGATAGATGAACGATGGGGTATGCGGCATTGCACAGTTTCTCTCGACAAACCGTGATAAATATTTTAAACTGGCTCCCATACTGGAGGCGCGCACATGAACCACTTCATGGAAGTAAAGATTTACTACGAGGACACGGACTGCGGGGGCGTCGTCTACTACGCCAACTACCTCAAGTACATGGAGCGTGCCCGGACCGAATACCTTGCCAGCCGCGGCTTCGCGGTCAAAAAACTGATGGACGAAGGCACTATCTTCATGATACTTCGCGTCGAGATCGATTACAAATCTCCGGCGCGGTACGGCGATACGATCGTGATCGAAACGTGGGCGCGAGATGTGACCCGGGCTACCATGGTCTTCGAGCACATCATGAAACACAAGGAAACAGGACGCGTGTTCGTGCAGTGCATGGCAAAAGCCGTGTTCGTGGACGCCAGCGCAAAACCCAAGCGCCTGCCTGCCGCGTTCGTGGAAGCAGTAAAGTGACAGAAGTGACACGCGACAGCATCTCGCTTCGCAGCGCCGGCATCGTCTCCATCACCCAGCGGAAAAAAGGCGTCCGTTTCACCCTGGACAGCCTCCTCCTCGCCGACTTCTGCCGCATCAGACCGCGCGACCGGGTCCTTGAACCCGGGGCAGGGACCGGCATCATCTCCCTGCTGCTCGCCAGGAAATTCCCCCAGGCCCGCTTCGTTGCCGACGAGGTTGAACCGGGTGCATATAATCTCCTGCTCCGCAATATCGACGCCAACGGACTGAG
Source organism: Nitrospirota bacterium (assembly GCA_963836175.1). Classification (GTDB taxonomy): domain Bacteria; phylum Nitrospirota; class UBA9217; order UBA9217; family UBA9217; genus GWC2-56-14. Next base: position 250,656 of record CAWIIS010000002.1, on the reverse strand, counting down.
TGAGAGCATCATCTCTGTTGACCATGACATCCGCGACCTGAGCAGTTCCCTCTCGCCCCATGCCTTCGATGTCATCGTTGCCAATCCTCCCTATACACAATCCGGCACCGGCAGAACAAGCCCCTTTCCCGACCGTCACCTTGCGCGACAGGGCCAAACCGCGCAGATCACTGCATGGCTTGACCTCAAGGACCTGCTAAAGAACAAGGGCAGATACTTCCTCGTCTTCCCCGCGAGCCGGTCAGCGGAACTCCTGGCCCTTCTGCGCATGCGGGACCTGGAACCGAAACGCCTCCGGTTCGTTCATCCCTTTGCGCACAAACCGGCTTCACTGGTCCTGGTCGAAGCAATGAGGTCTGCAGGCACTGGCCTTGACGTGTTGCCGCCATTGATCGTTCATGAACAGGATGGAGGGTATACGGAGGAAGTGAGGGAGATCTATGGAACGGAAATACAGAAATCAACCGGGCAAGAATTTTTCTCGCAAAGCTCGCAAAAAACGCAAAGGGAACCATGAATCAAAATCTTTTCTGGTTTAAAACCAAAAAGCAAGCCGTGGTTTAGATTTTCTTGGCGTCCTTTGCGAGCTTTGCGAGAGATGCTTTTTGCTCTCCGCCACCTTCACGACGTTCTTTTCTTCTGCTGGAAATCCTTCTCAATGAGCCTTCGGAGGGCATCTCGCGTTTCCACGTCATCCAGATCCTTCACATACCCGTCGATCTGCTTCACGGTTTCGTCATCGAGCTGCACCGGAGCAGGCCGGTAGGCGGCCTCCTTCGTCTGCGGCAGTTCCACGTCGCCCAGTTTCAGCGTGATGTCCTTGATGGCGTCCCTGCCGAGCAGCTGGTTCACCTTCTCGATTATCTGCGGCTTCATGAGCGAAAGCTGCTGCATCCAGGCAGGACTGTCCACGACCAGCGAAAGCTTTTTGCCACGCACGGCGAGCGGCCGCGCATGGCGGGCAATGGCCGCTCCCACGGCCTTGTCCCATTTGCCGAAGAGGCGGTACTCGCTCAGTTTGCTGCCAAAGCCATAGGACCTGAGCAGCCCGTCGAGGGAAGAGGAGAGTCTTGCGATCTTGCGTGACATAAACGCATAATAGCACACCAAGAGTCCTTTTGACAACAGCGGGTAAGATGGATATAATATTGAAATCCTGAGTTGAGCCAGCACGAGTGCAAAGGAGCTGTTATGCCGGAACTGCGAAAAGACCCGATCACCGGCCGATGGGTGATCATTTCATCGGAACGGGGAAAACGTCCTGTGGAATTTCAGGACCAGCGCACAAAAAAACGGGGCGGGTTCTGCCCCTTCTGCGGCGGCAACGAGCGCACAACGCCGAACGAGACCCTTGCCTACCGCACCAACGGCCAGCCCAACGGGCCGGACTGGAGGCTCCGGGCCGTGCCGAACAAGTTCCCGGCGCTCCAGATCGAGGGGGGGCTGAACAAGCAGGGTGAAGGCATCTTCGACAAGATGAACGGCATCGGCGCCCACGAAGTGATCATCGAGAGCCCGGACCATAACGCAACGCTGGCCACGCTTCCGCAGAAAGCCATGGAAGAGGTCCTCTGGGCCTACCGCGACCGCATGGAGGACCTGAAAAAGGACACCCGGTTCCAGTACACGCTGATCTTCAAGAACGAGGGGCTGGCGGCCGGCGCAACGCTCGAGCACACCCATTCGCAGCTCATCGCGCTGCCCATCGTCCCGATCCAGGTGCAGGAAGAACTCGACGGATGCAGGCGGCATTACGAGCTCAAGGAGCGCTGCATCTTCTGCGATATCATCAGGCAGGAAGTGCAATCCGGCATGCGCGTAGTGCTCGAATCGCAGCGCTTCATCGCGCTTGCGCCCTATGCGCCGCGGTTCCCCTTCGAGACCTGGATCCTGCCCAAACAGCACCTCTCGTGCTATGCCTGCTCCACGAACGACGATTTCAGCGACCTGGCGGCCCTCCTGCAGGATGTGCTGCGGCGCATCGACCGGGCATTGTCCTTTCCGCCTTACAATTACATCATCCACACCTCCCCCTTCAAGGAAGAGAACAACGACTACTACCACTGGCATATCGAGCTGATGCCCAAGCTCAAGAACGTGGCGGGTTTCGAATGGGGATCGGGCTTCTACATCAATCCCACCCCTCCTGAAGAAGCGGCGAAGTTCCTGCGGGACATCAAGCTGTGAAAATCCTGTTCGCGGCATCCGAGGCGGCTCCCTTTGCCAAGACCGGCGGCCTCGCTGACGTCGCCGGAAGCCTTCCACCTGCCCTGGCAGCGCTGGGACACGATGTCCGGGTCGTCATCCCTCGATACCGATGCGTTGACCGGGAACGGTTCAAGCTGCGCTCCCTGGCGGCCTTCTATGTGCCGGTCGGGGCATGGAAGGAGCGGTGCGAGATCCTGACAGGCAGGATGGACAGCCGCGTCAAGGCGTACTTCGTTCAAAAAGACAGCTACTTCGACCGTCCGGCGCTTTACGGCACTGCACAGAGCGACTATCCGGACAATGCCGAGCGGTTCCTCTTTTTTTCACGGTCAGCCCTGGAGCTTTGCCGTGCCCTGGATTTCTCGCCGGACATCGTCCACTGCAATGATTGGCAGACCGGATTCATGCCGCTCTATCTGAACCGGCTTTATCGGAGCGACGCCCGGTTCAGGCATACGCGCTCGGTCTTTACCGATCCATAACCTGGGATATCAGGGGCTGTTCTGGCACTGGGACATGAGGCTCACCGGCCTTGGATGGGAGGAGTTCACGCCCGAGGGCGTCGAGTTCTTCGGGAAGATCAATTTTATGAAGGCCGGCCTTGTTGCCGCCGACCTGATCACGACCGTGAGCAAGACCTACAGCCGCGAGATCCAGACCGCCGAAAACGGCCACGGCCTGGAAGGCGTGCTCGCAAAGCGGGCGAAAGACCTTTTCGGCAGTCGTGAACGGCATCGACTACCGGTTATGGGACCCGGCGCACGACCGGGACCTCCCCCGGACCTTCAGCGCGACCCGCCTTGCAGGCAAGACCGCGCTGCCGGGAGGAGTTGAAGCGCGCCTCCGGCCTTGCCCCCGGCGACGCCCCGCTCATCGGCATGGTCACCCGCCTTGCCGCGCAGAAGGGGCTGGACATCGTGGCAGAAGCCCTGCCGGCGATCATGGCCTCGGGAGCGCAGCTGGTGATGCTCGGCACGGGCGATGCGACCTATCAGAAGCTGCTCACGGATGCCGGCAAGCGCTATCCTGGACCGCATGCGCATTCTGCTCCAGTACGACGAAAAGCTCGCAAAACAGATCTATGCCGGGTGCGATATGTTCCTCATGCCGTCCCACTACGAACCCTGCGGCCTGAGCCAGATGATCGCCCTGCGCTACGGCACGGTCCCCATCGTGCGGAAGACCGGCGGGCTTGCAGACACGGTGGAGGATTACCATCCGCGCTCCGGCCGCGGCACCGGCTTCGTTTTCGACGAGTACTCGTCAGACGCGCTTATCCGCTGCCTGGAGCGGGCGATCGCCGCCTATGCCGACGTCGAGGCATGGCATCGCCTGATGCAGACCTGCATGAAACAGGATTTTTCCTGGCAGCAATCGGCAAAAGAATATGAGTCGCTCTACCGGAAGGCGATGAAGAAAATGATCGGGACCGAAGACCAGTATCCAGTAGTCAGGAGCCAGTAGCCAGGAAAATGAGTCGGAATTTCTATCCTGGATCCTGGATCTTGCATCCCGACTCCTGATTCCTGACTACTGACTACTGACTTCTGACCCTGACTCCTATGGATACCGTAGAAAAAATAGAACTGAGCATCCTGAGCGAGATCAGCAAGATCTCGAACTCCGGCGCCGACCTTTCGCAGAAACTGCACCGCATCGTCGAAGTGGTCGCACGGGGCATGGGCAGGGAAGGCGCTTCGGTCTTCCTCATCGACAGCTCCGGCAGGAACGTGACCCTGGCCGCGGCGATCGGCCTGAACCAGGAAACGGTCGGCAAACTGAGCTTTCCGGTCGGCATGGGCGTTGCCGGGTGGGTGGCTGAGCAGAAAGTGCCGCTCGCGCTGGAGGACCCTTATTCAGACCCTCGGTTCCAATACGTCCCTGAATCGGGCGTCGGGCAGTTCAGATCGCTGGTGGCCGCCCCGATCCAGGACGAAGACCGCTGTCTTGGCGTTATCTTCGTCCTGTCGTCCTCGGTCTGGAATGCGACGTCGTCCGATATCATGCTGCTCACGACCACGGCGAACCAGATCAGCGGGGTCATCAGGAGCGCCCAGCTCTTCCAGAACATCCAGGAGCGCCTTTCCGAGCTTTCCACCATCTACGAGATCGGCAAAGCGCTCACCTCCACGCTCGATGTGGACCAGCTCCTGTCGCTGATCGCCAAGAACAGCACCCAGGCTCTCCGCGCAAAGAGCTGCGCCATCAGGCTGCTGAACCGGCCCGGAAAAAACGTTCTGTATACGACGCTCTCGTCAGGCCCTGCCGATAGCGCGGTCAGGGAGATGGATGCGCGGATCGGAGAGCTGGTGACCGCACAGCTTATTCGGGACCGGAAACCGCTGCTCGATAAAGGACGTGGCGCTGGACCCCCTGTTCCATGATGTGCCCGGCCTGACTGCGGGGTCGCTCATCGGCGTTCAGCTCATTTTTCACGATTCGGTGATCGGGGTCATCACGCTCTACTGACAAGCAGGAAGGCCTGCCGTTCAACGATGACGACCTCCAGTTCCTGACGACCATCGCCAGCAGCGCTGCCGTGGCGGTCGAGAACGCGGTCATGTACGAGCGGATGGAGGATTATGCGACCGAGGCGCGGCGCCGCGCCGAGGAGCTCTCGATCCTCTACGACATCGGCACGGCCATGAGCACTACCCTGAACCTCGACCGCCTGCTCAGGATCATCATGACCGCGGCGACCATGGGCGGCACCGGACTCGGCTTTAACCGGGCCATCCTGCTCCTTACGAACGAGCGTACGAACACGCTGCAGGGCATGATGGGGGTCGGTCCCACCAGCTGGGAAGAGGCCGGTCGCGCATGGGGCGAGGTCCTCGGAAGGCATAAGAGCCTGCTGGAATGGATCCAGACCGGCGAGCTGTTCAGCAACCGCGATTCGGAGCTGAACACGCTTGCGCGCGGCATCCGTGTCCAGCTGGCGCCCGGGGACAGCGTGCTGGCGCTCACGGTCCTGAACAAACAGCCCTACAATATCGTGGACGCGCCCGCGAGCCCCATCGTGAACAAGGAACTGCGGGAACGGTTGAAGGTCCAGAGCTTCGCAACGGTCCCCCTGATCGCCAAAGACCGGGCCATCGGCGTCATCTATGTGGACAACATGTTCAACCAGCGGCCGATCACGGACAACGACATCCGCTTCCTGACCATGTTCGCCCATCAGGCGGCGCTGGCCATCGAAAATGCGATCATCCACTCAAACCTGGAAACGCTGAACAAGGACCTGCGCTCCATGCATGATCAGCTGGTCCAGTCCGAAAAGATGGCCGCCCTTGGCGCAATGATGGCCGAGATCACCCATGAGATCAGGAACCCGCTGGTCTCTATCGGCGGTTTCACCCGCCGTCTGGCGAAGAAGATCCAGGACCCTGAGGAAAAAAAGTATATTGACATCATTATGAGCGAGGTGACGCGGCTTGAGGCGATCATCCATGACAACCTTTCCTATATCAAGGAAATGTCCCCCCATCTCACGGAAGTGGACCTGAACGCCCTGGTGGGCGACACGCTGATGCTGTACGAGGACGAACTCGTCCAGCGCGGCATCAGGCTCGAAAGGACGCTCTCGCCGTCTCATCCGGTCCTCATGCTCGACGCGCAGCAAATCAAACAGGCGCTCATCAATATCATCAAGAACGCCCTGGAGGCAATGATAAACGGCGGCGTGCTCAGCATCACGACCCGCGACCTGCCTGAAACGCGGGAGGCGGCGCTTGAGATCAGCGACACCGGGCCGGGCATCCCGGAAAAGGTGCGGCACAACATCTTTAATCCGTACTATACGACCAAAACGCTCGGCACGGGCCTGGGGCTGTCGATCACAAACAGGATCATAAAATCGCACCATGGACGGATCGAGGTCAGGAACCGTGAGAGCGGCGGCGCAGCGTTCACGATCCGGCTGCCGTACCGTCCGGACAATGAGCTCCATCGCCAGCACGGATAAGGCTCAGATAAAACACCGCTCGCAGCGGTATACTAAGAAGGCCGGCAGTTATTCTTTCGACGGAGGAATGGTACATGAAAAAGATCCTGGTTGTCGATGACGAAGAAAATATCCGCATGCTGTATAAAGAAGAGCTCGAGGACCTCGGCTATGAGGTCACGGCCGTGGAGGACGGATCGCAGGCGCTTGACGTCATGAAGACCACGCGGTTCGACCTGGTCACCCTGGACATGCGCATGAAGGACGTGGACGGCATTGAAACGCTCCGCCGCATGAAGGAAATGGACAGCACCCTCCCGGTCATCATCTCCACGGCCTACGAAGAATATAAACATGATTTCGGCAGCTGGTGCTCCGACGCCTATGTGGTCAAATCCTCCGACATGTCGTCGCTGCGCGAGACCATCAAGAAGATCCTGGGATGAGCGAACAGGTCGAGGTGGTCATCGAGAAGCTTGTCTACGGCGGCAACGGGCTGGCCCATCTCGCCGACGGGCAGGCGGTCTTTGTCCCCGGCGTGCTGCCGGGAGAACGGGTCCGGGCGAGCATCAGGAAAAAACGGAAAGGTGTGCTCGAGGCCGCGCTGGTCGAGGTCCTTGCGCCCTCCCGCGACCGCATCGATCCCCCGTGCAAGGGCGAGAAGCAGTGCACCGGCGCCACCTGGCCGCATATCGCCTACCCGGCGCAGCTCAAGCTGAAAGAAGAGATCCTCCTTGACAGTCTGAAGCGGACAGGCGGCATGGCGCCGAAGCGGTCGCTCTCCATCCTCCCCTCCCCTCGCCCCGATCACTACCGGCTGCGCACCCAGTTCAATGTCCGCTTGAAAGACCAGAAACAGCGCATCGGGTTCTTCCGCCAGGGGTCCTATGACCTGATCGAGGTCACCGAACCGTTCCTCATCCATCCCCTTATCGACCGGGTGCTCACCCGGATCAGGACGATGGCTGAGCGGCTCCCCCTGCTGCAGGAGATCCATATCAACATCAGCCCCTCCAGCGAAGCGCATATCCTGGTGTTCACGGAGCTTAAGTCCTATCCTGCCATGGACGGTTTTTTCAATGATCTCCAAAAGGCCGTTCCCGAAGTCATCGGCATAACCGGATTCGCCAACAGAAAAAAGGCCTTTTCCGTCGGGAAGAACCAGCTTACGCTCGACATGGAAGGAATAATGCTCAAGGCGACCGAGGGGAACTTCTACCAGGTGAACTGGGAGCAGAATCGGAACATGGTGCGCACGGTGCTGGACTTTGCGGCGGTCACGAAAAACGAGACCGTGCTGGACCTCTACTGCGGCATCGGCAACTTCTCACTCCCGCTCGCACAGCGGGCAAAGAGCGTCATCGGCATCGAATCGGGTTTTTCGGCCATCGAGGACGCAAAGGCGAACGCAGCGCTGAACCGCATCACGAACGCCGAGTTCATCGCTGATGATATGGACAAGGGGTTGAAGACGCTGCTGGCCCGCAAGATGCGCGCGGACGTGGTCGTTCTCGATCCGCCGCGGGCAGGCGCCACCCTCAAGACCCTCGAACGGGTCCTGGCGTTCGTGCCCAAAAAGATCATCTACGTCTCGTGCAACCCGTCAACCCTGGCACGGGACCTGAAGTTCTTCCACCTCTTCGGCTTCCGTCTAGACCGTCTCCAGCCCGTGGACATGTTCCCCTATACCTATCACATCGAATGCGTTGCAGAGATGGTGCGGGAAGAGTAGCGAGCCCTTTATCGCAAAAAGTCATTTGGACGCAGATTTTCGCAGATAAAGCCAGATATTCAGCCGGTCTTTATCCGCGTTCATCAGATTTTATCTGCGTCCAAAAACTCTGTTCAGGTTTATCCGTTACGGGTACAACTGGACTACTGGGGAGAGTGGAGGGAAGGCAACCTCAATGAGGAGCTGATACTTACAAAGGTGACAAAGAAAGGTTTACTGCTGTACCAGGTCCCCGTACTCTCCCGGCTTGCGCTGCCGGAGAAACCCCCAGGTCTCTGCTGCCGCGGCGCGCTCCTTGAGGTCGATGTCGGCAAGCACGATGGCGTCCTTGCTGCCGGCCAGTTCTGAAATCATTTCCCCCCAGGGGTCGATACAAAAGCTTCTGCCGTAGAAGCTGAGCTTGCCGTCCTGTCCTACGCGGTTCACCCGGAAAACGAAGAGGTTGTTCGCGAAGGCATTCGCCGCGATCGCCCGCTCCCACAGGCTGTGAGTGTTGAGCGAGGCGGCTGTGGGCGCGAACACGATCTCTGCGCCCTTGAGCGCCAGGATGCGGCTGCCTTCGGGAAAGAGGTTGTCCCAGCACATCTGAATGCCGATCTTTCCCTGCGAGGTCTCAAATACGGGAAAGCCGGCATCGCCGGAAGAAAAATAGAACTGTTCGTGATAGAGCGGCAGGTTCAGAACATGGACCTTGCGATAGACGCCTAAAAGCGTGCCCTGATCGAAGACAGCTGTACTGTTGTAATAATTGCCTGCAGCTGTTTCGAAAAAGGGGACCACCAGCACCGCTCCGGCCTTTTTTGAGGCATCGGAAAAAGGAGCAAACGATTCCGATGCAACGTCCTGGGCAAAAGAGAACGATCCCTTATCCTCCTGCCCGGGGAACCAGGGGAGGAGGAACAGCTCGGGAAAAGCGATGATCGCAGCGCCCTTCTCAGCCGCCACCTCGACCATGTCCACGGCACGCTGGACGTTCCGCTGCACATCGACGCCCGCGCTCATCTGTATCCCGGCTATTCGCATAGAGTTTTTGCCACCTACCACGCTCACGCCCTAGGCGTTTTATTCCGCAATCCGAAATCCGCAATCCGAAATTGCTATTTCCCGTGGCACTTCTTGTACTTCTTTCCGCTCCCGCAGGGGCAGGGATCGTTGCGCCCCGTTTTCTTCTCGCTATGGACCGGCGCGGGCGCCGCGGCGGCCGCATCGCCGGCGCCGATGAAGTTGAGCTGCGCCAGCTGGCGTTTCTGCCTGCGCTCGATCTCTTCTTCCTGGCCTTTAGCTGCCCGGACGCGGAAAAGGTTCTCAACGGTCGTTTCGACGATGCGCAGCTTCATCTCCTCGAACATGTCGAAGCCTTCTTTTTTATACTCGATCAGCGGGTCCTTCTGGCCGTAGCCCCGGAGCCCGATGCCTTCCTTCAGGTGGTCCATGGCAAGGAGGTGGTCCTTCCACTGCTGGTCCACTGCCTGGAGCATGAACACCTTTTCGAGGTGCTGCATGAGCTCGCGGCCCACCTCCTGCTCTTTGTCTTCATAGCTCTTCTTCAGCGCATCCCAGAGCTTGTCGCGGAACTCTTCCCGGGACAGCGAGTGAGGATCAGTGTCGGTAAGACGATAGGAGAACTTGGCTGCCAGCGCGTCCCTGAGCCCGGTCATGTCCCAGGTCTCGGGATAGGCGTCCTCGGGGCAGTAAAAAGCGATCACCCCTTCGAAGAGCTCTTCGGCAAGGCCGAGCACCTCGTCCTTGAGGTCCGTACCTGCCAGGATCTGGCGGCGCTGTTCATAGATCACCTTGCGCTGCTGGTTCATCACGTCATCATACTCGAGGATGTGCTTGCGCATGTCGAAGTTGTGGTCTTCGACCTTCTTCTGGGCGTTCTCGATGGCCCGCGACACCATGCGGTGCTCGATCGGAACATCCTCCTCCATGCCAAGCTTGTTCATGAGCCCGGAGATGCGGTCGGACCCGAAGATCCTGAGCAGATCGTCCTGGAGCGAGAGATAGAACCGGGACGAGCCGGGATCGCCCTGGCGTCCTGAACGTCCGCGGAGCTGGTTGTCGATCCGTCGCGACTCATGCCGCTCCGTTCCGAGAATATGCAGGCCTCCTGCCGCCAGCACCTTTTCCCGCTCGGCGGCGCACTGCTCCTTGAACTGGGCGAGCGTCCGGTCCCATTCTTCCGGCGCGTAATCCTTCGCCTTCAGCGCCTGCCGCGTAAGGCCTTCGGCGTTTCCTCCCAGAACGATATCGGTGCCGCGGCCCGCCATGTTGGTGGCGATGGTGACCTGGCCGTACCGTCCGGCCTGGGCAACGATCTCGGCCTCCATCTCGTGGTACTTGGCGTTCAGCACCGAGTGCTTGACGCCCTTCTTTTTGAGCAGGGTCGACAGGGTTTCGGACTTGACGATCGAAATGGTACCGACGAGCACGGGCTGGCCGCTCTTGTTCCGCTCGGCGATCTCGTTGATCGCCGCCATGAACTTGCCCTCTTCGGTCTTGTAGATGAAATCGGGATTGTCACCGCGGATCATGGGACGGTGCGTCGGGATGACCATGACATCGAGGTTGTAGATCTTCGAGAACTCCGCCGCCTCGGTCTCAGCCGTGCCGGTCATGCCGCCAAGCTTGTTATAGAGCCGGAAAAAGTTCTGGAACGTGATCGAGGCAAGGGTCTGGTTCTCGTTCTCGATCTTGACGTCTTCCTTCGCTTCAATGGCCTGGTGCAGCCCGTCGCTCCAGCGCCGTCCCGGCATGAGCCTGCCGGTGAACTCGTCCACGATCATCACCTGATCATCCTTGACCACGTAATCCACATCGCGATGGAACAGCGTATGGGCCTTCAGGGCCTGATGCACGTGATGGACCAGGTCTACGTTCGCCGGATCGTAGAGGTTGCCGGCGCCGATCAACTTCTCGACCTTGACGTTGCCCTCTTCGGTCAGGGCCACGGTCTTGGTCTTTTCCTCGATGGTGTAATCGCTTTCCTTTTTCAGGCTGGGAATGATGCGGTTGATCTTGTAGTACTTGTCCGTGGAGTCTTCGGTGGGACCTGAAATGATGAGCGGCGTCCGGGCCTCGTCGATCAGGATAGAATCGACCTCGTCGACGATGGCGAAGTTCAGCTCTCGCTGGGAATAGTCCCTCAGGTCGAACTTCATGTTGTCCCGGAGGTAATCGAAGCCGAACTCGTTGTTCGTGCCGTAGGTCACGTCGGAGCCGTAGGCCACCTGGCGCTGCTCGTCCGTGAGACCGTGAACGATGACGCCCACGGTGAGCCCCAGGAACGTGTAGACCGGCGACATCCACTGCGAGTCGCGCCTGGCGAGGTAGTCGTTCACGGTCACGACATGCACGCCCCGTCCCGTGAGCGCAGTTCAGGTACACCGGCAGCGTGGCAACGAGGGTCTTGCCTTCGCCGGTCTTCATCTCGGCGATCTTCCCCTGATGGAGCACGATGCCGCCGATGAGCTGCACATCGAAATGCCGCATGCCGAGCGTCCGCTTCGAGGCCTCGCGCACCACGGCAAAGGCCTCGGTCAAAAGATCATCGAGCGATGCTCCCGCCTCAAGCCGTTTCTTGAACTCGTCGGTCTTTGCCCGAAGCTCCTGGTCCGTCAGGGCGGAAATAGTGGGCTCATAGGCATTGATCGCATCGACCAGGACCTGAAGGCGCTTCAGTTCCCGTTCGTTCTTGGTCCCCAGTATTTTTTTCAGAATTGATCCGATCATGGACACCACTCTCTCTTACAATAAAAGTTGCATTGTCGGTGACAGCACGGGACGGTCAGAGCGCCGGGCCGTTGCTCAACCGCAAACACGCCGGTCATAGTATCATTTTTATCGTCATAAATTCAAGAGAATTAATAAATGGGGGACCACGCGTGCCGACGGAGCCGCCGGGCGTCCTTGGAGATCCTGCCCTTCTGGCGGTTGGGTCCTTGGCCGGAAGTTTGTTCTGCCTATCCTTTGACTGTTTGCGTTCGCCAAAGTTGAGAATTGAGGAGTGGCATTTAACGGGAACCTTTATTTACCTCTTGACAAGGTAGGCTGTTTAAGTGTAAAAAAGTAGTATGAAAGCATTAGTAACCGACAAAACTTTATTCGAAATGCAGGCTGAGATCTGCAAAACCCTCACCAATCCAAAACGAATAGAGATTCTCAACGCTCTGAAAAACGAAGAGAAAACGGTGACCGAAATTGTCGAGTTGCTCGGTGCTTCAAAAGCGAACGTTTCCCAGCACCTGGCAGTCATGAGACACAAGGGCATCCTGGTGACGCGGCGTGCAGGCGTCAACATATTTTATCGCGTCAGCAATCCGAAGGTCATCGAGGCCTGCACGTTGATGAAAGAAGTGCTCTTCGAGCAGCACGCATCGAGAAAAAAAACGGTGACTGGATCCTGATGTGTCCGCAGCGCGGCGCATTTTTTTTGCCCTTATGGTTGCATTGGTCATTAACTTATTAACATGTTAACAGACAGTGTAGCGAGTTCGCAATAAGTAGCATGACGTAGTGCTACAATTAAATACGTCCCATTCTATCAAGAAAGGAGCCAAATAGCGCTTAAGCAATGCTTTTTTCGGTGTTGTACTATCAGCACATCTTAAATACTAATACTGGGAGGTAAGGGTAATGAAGAAAGTATTACTGGCAGTCGCTTCAATGCTTCTTTTGACCACAGGTATGGCAGCAGCAGAGGAAGCCTCATCGCTCCAGATAGACGGTGATTATCGGTTCAAGTTCGACTCGCTCAAAGGCACGGTGGCTGAACACTACGGTTTTCAGAGCGTTTTGGGTTGGATGCTTGGAGGAATGGTAGGTCCGCCGCCAGCAACAGTAAAAAGCCACGATGTTGAAAATAACGCCCTCATGACGAACCGCTTTGGCTTGAACCTGAAAGCCACTCCTCTTGAAGACCTCTCGGTAAAAGCACGCCTGGTCATGTATAAGGCTTGGGGTCATCAGACCTCAACACCTGGTGACGGCGCGTACTTCGCGGACAGAGCGATGGGCCCCAATGACGGAACCACCAGCCATGTACCGCAGGACAGTACTTTGAGAGCTGATTATGCCTATACCACGCTGAGCAATATCGGCAACATGCCGCTCTGGTTCTCGGTCGGCAGAAGGCCTTCAACCGGCGGCGTCCCGACCAATATCAAGGATAACAGGGAGAAGTCCGGCACGGGCGGCATCCCGGCCATCATGGTCGACTATGCCTTCGACGGAATGACGGTAGGCTTTGCTCCGGATATCGAGATCATGCCGGGCGCTTACGCAAAGCTCTGCTATGGCAAGGGCTTTGACAGCGGCTACCAGAACACGACAGGCGCAACACTCAAGGATACCGATTTCCTTGGCTTGAACGCGGCACTTTTTGATACTGACAACCTCCATGTAGAGGTGCAGTACCAGAAGGGCTGGAACATCTTTGACGCTCCTTCTGACGGCAGTGCCATGACCGGCCCCGTAAGCCACAATCTCGGAGATATCGACTGGATCGGCGGCATTGCGATGGGCAAGGTGGCCGGCTTCAACCTCTTCATCTCGGCAGCCCAGAGCAAGACGGATCCTAATGACCAGCTGTTTGCGGTAGATACAGATGGCAATGGCATTCCTGATATGGGTGTTGCCGGGATGCTCTACGATGCGGCAGCCATGGGCGGTCAAAAATTAAGCCATACCGGTACGGCTGTATACCTGGGCGGACGGTATGATATCGCCTCCACGGGAACCAAGATCGGCGCAGAGTACAACGAGGGTTCGAAGTACTGGGTGGGCATGGTGCCTGCTGGTGACGACGTCTGGACAAGCAAACTCGGGACCCGCGGCAAAGTGTATGAGGTCTATGTTATCCAGGAGCTCCAGAACAAGGCCCTTACCAAAAAAGGACAGGCCTTTTTCAAGCTCGGCTATCAGCTCTACAAGTTCGACTATACCGGCAGCAATAATTGGGTTGGCGCTCCCAAAAAGATCTCTGAGTTGGCAAGCAGTCCCTTGAACGCTCAGATGCTTGCACCTATCGAAGAGGCAACCGACCTCTACCTCACGTTCGAGGTACGTTTCTAAGCTCCGCGGATGAGAATGTAACGCATTGCAAGGAGGGGCAATCTGCCCCTCCTTTTTTTCGGTTGTTTTGCGTAGCCAACTGCAAGCGCTCCAGTATGGCATATTCTATTGCTTTCCGCAGTCTGCGGGTTTAACATATCCGCATATCCGAAACTCAAGGGGATACGGTCTATGCGTGCAACTATATTATTTCTATCCGCCGGTCTGATATTCTTCTTTACTCCGGTACACTCGCTCCATGCCTCCGACTCGACCCCTGCTCCGGCCTTCGAACTGAAAGCCCTCGACGGAAGGACCGTGAAGCTCTCCGACCTGAAAGGCAAAGTCGTTCTCCTCAATTTCTGGTCAACCCTATGCGCCCCCTGCACTGCCGAGTTGCCCTCGCTCAACCGGCTCTACGTCTCTCTCAGGAAGAACGGCCTTGAGGTGTATGCGGTCGCCATTGATTCATCGGACAAGCCGGTTCGCGAGCTCGTGCGGGAAAAGGACCTCACCTTCACCGTCCTTTTGGACAGCGAAAAAGAGACATACTTCGACAGCTACGCCGCGCCGTCCCTTCCCATGACCTACCTTATCGATACGGCAGGCGTGATCAGACAGACCTTTTCAGGACCTCGGGATTGGGATTCTTCGGCTATGAAAGCAATGATCGTTCAGTATTTACCCGGGAGATAACAAAGAGAGGACAACATGAAAAAAGAACGGTTGGCCGGTTTTGCGGTTCTACTCGCAACGGCCCTTGGCGCTTGCGCGTCTTCCACGTTTGTTGCGAGTAAGGATGGAAAAGGATTTTACCTCGGAAACAGCTCCGATTCCGCTTACCGGATGTTCTGCGAGTCAGGCGATCTCCAGAAGATCCTTGCCGGGACACAGATCTCAGCGGAAACGAAAGACGAACTGTACCAATCCAACTGTGGCCCTGAGCGTTCAAAAGAAAAGGTAAAACAGATATACGCGTCAATGACCCCTGCCCAGAGGAAAGAGCTCAGGCTGGCGTTCAGGAATAACGGCTATGACATCAATTACTTGCCATGCTGAGATAAGATACTCTAGGCGTCCGGTCGGACGCCAGAAACAACAAAACCCCGAAGAGGGGGTATCCTTCGGGGTCCTAAATGCTGTGCTGTTACCAACCGCTCGCAGCTGAATTCCTGCGCATCCGGTCAGGAGGCTTTCATGACATTTGCAGCCTGCGGGCCTTTTTCACCCTGGGTCACCTCAAACTCCACCGGCTGGCCTTCTGACAGGGTTTTGTATCCTTCACCCTGGATCGCCGAGTAGTGCACGAAAACATCCCGTCCGCCGCCATCAGGCTCGATGAAACCGTATCCCTTTGACTCGTTGAACCACTTCACTTTCCCGGTAGACATAATGCTTACTCCTCCTTGCTGGTTTCCGCAGTCTGCAGATGCCTTATCACGGCACTGGCAGTTCTGACGGAACACGATGTTAATACAAAGGGAAGGGCTTATTCACATCCCCCAGGCCCTTTCCCGGCCAATCATGGAGTAGAATAAAGCTGAACACCAATGGAAAGACAGCAGCGTAACGAACGACGTGGCGTGACAACTCCTCTTAATTAAGATATTTTACAGGATTGACCGATAAACCGTTCACCTTGACTTCGTAATGAAGATGCGGTCCGGTGCTGGAGCCTGTTCTCCAACGTAGGAGATCACATCCCCGCGCTCTCACCCGCTGCCCCGCCTTGACGTTGAGCCGCGAGTTGTGCGCAAAGATCGTTTTCATACCGTAGCCATGGCTGATCTCGACCATGTTCCCGTATCCGGTGCCGAAGCCGGCCTTGACCACCACACCGTCCGCGGGCGCCATGACCGGGGTCCCGGTCTGAGCAGCGATATCCATGCCGTCATGAAACTTCAGGATACCGCTGAAAGGCGACGTCCTGTTGCCGAAATGAGACGTTACCCATCCCCGGACAGGCCAGACGGACGGCGTGGATGCATAGAGCGAACGCTTGTCCTCGAAATACTCGATCAGCATCTGGAGGCTGGCCTCCTGCCGGGAAGCCGCTCCTTTAAGCTGGGTCAGTTCCTGGTGCATTTCCTTCAGCGCCTCGGCCTGCTTCTTCTCTCCCATTGAAGCGAGATTCTGTATTCCCAGTTCGTCGGGACCGCCGATGCCAAGCACTTGCTGGGCCCGGTCCCGGGGGCCAAGACTCACCGCACGACGAAGCTTGGTATCGAGATCGCGAAGCAGGAACATCTGGCGCTTGTAGTCCAGCAGATTAAGGGCAAAGTTCTGCACCTGGGCTTTCTGCTGCTTCAATTCCTCCCGCATGGACTGAAGTTCCCAGACCTTGTCTTTGACGTCATTATATTCGTAAACCAGATAGAGGGAAGCAACGATCAGCGCCGCGAAGGAAAGAAAAACCGTCTTGATAACGGATTTTGATATGCTCAGTGTCCGGACGTGAGAGTTCGGCCCGGGAAGGAACATGAACGTAAAATACTCTTTTTTCTTAATATTTCTCGACTTCCTTGCCTTCATCATACCTCCTACAAAAGGCGCAATTCAACCTGCAAAAAGTTACCATAAAGAGCGCTATAAAGTCAAGTGCTTCTTATTTGTTTTTTAAACATTATATTTGTTTTACAACACGTTGCATTTTTCCCGGGAAATCATACCACCCATAGGAAATGCTGTCAAAAGGGACAAATTGAACTGAAACGCGCACGCCACCCCATCTGGATATGTCTCTGGGATGACCTGTAAGCATCGCGGAGTACAGGTGCTCGCTCTGCCGTGCGCAATAAATGAGCCCCTCGGGCGTTCCCGCGGGGCCCATTTGTGATCAGATCGTTTCGTAGCGCATGGGGGGCTGTGGCTATTTCCATCCAGCCTAATACGCCTTCATCATTTCGTCGGGCCAGATCCATTATTTTCCTGTTGCATTATCTCCACAGGCTCAAAACAGTTATTATATTCAGGTGCCGGGGAAGTACAGGGAAGCCCCTTCAGCGTGACCTTTTTATACTGATAGTGTGCCATCAGTTCCTTTGCAAGCCCGCCGCTGATTAAATACGCGCGGTCCCTCTTTACTGTATCGGGATTCCCTCCACCCGGGACCAGTATCACTTGTGTAAAAGGAGCGTTGCCGGTTACCTTGATCATACCTGTTATCATTATCATATCATTCGGAGCGTCTTTACTCATGGCAATACAGCCTTGTGCGGACAGCGTAGTTGCCAGAAAAACCGCCATTGCGTAATGAACAAATCCCATCTCCATACCTCCACCATGAAAAAAACTGTCAGTCTTTATCACCCGCAGGGTTGGCAGCAAGCCCCCCCGTTAGAAATTGGGACGAATGCCTTTTTCCCGAAAGTCTTTTTCTCTTTCAACAAAAAAGGAGTGGACGCAGATCCCCTGATGTTTGTTATGTTTTGCCGCGTATATATTCGCCTTACTGAGCATCTGTTTCGGGGTCGTCAATACCGGAGACCCGGAGGATGGGGAATGATACACAACGCTGCCGCTGGCAGTGGCCGATGGAGTTGAGACGATAAGAATTCCTCTTGTGTCGAATGTGTACGTTGCTCCGGATACTATGTCGGCATCAATCCATCCCCTGCCGTAATCAATAAAATTAGCCATCGCCCCGGAGGAATCGATCCACTTAAAGTCCCCAATGGGCAGGGTCGTAGTATACCAATGGAATCCGACGCTCCCCATACCGAGAACCGGCAAGGTAGACTTGTTTTGGTTGTCCGCTGTCAGCAGGCCGGGCAGAGTGATACCGCTATAAACGCCGGCCTGTGTGTCTATGGATGTATAGGACCATTCAGGGCGCCCCCCCCAGTTAAGGGTGTTCCCGGAAAAGATCGCTATTGCCATGTCGTTAAAGGTGCTGGCAAAGGTTTTGCCCGGTGCCAGGGTGGCTAAAGCACTATTGACGGACGTGATCCCGGTGGAATTCTGCTGCATGATGCCGCTGAAGATAGCTCCAGTATTGCCGGGGTCGAACCGGTCCTTGAAATATTGCGACCACATATAGGCGATCCCGTAATCATAGACGGTGTCATTCCAGATCGTAAGAGAATCGGACGGCGCCTGCTCATAAATAAAGACTCTCCCGTAATTGGGGCCGTAGAGATACGTGGGCGCGACCTCGGACATTGCCTCATTGAGCCAGATGTCGTCATCAAATCCCCGTAAATTTGTCTTTTGCTCCCAATGGATCATATGCTGAAATTCATGGGCAAGCGTGCCGTAGAGCCCTGATAGTGATAAATGTAATGCGGGATTGGCATTCATGAAGAACATCTCTTTTACATTGGATTTTGAATTCTCGGACGCGGTAAGTTGATTGCCGGGATCGAAATAACCCGCGACATAGCTGGGTGATACGACTTGATCAAATCCGTCCCTGATATTCAAGAGGAGAATATATATTCTCGAATCACCGTCCAATCCGGGATTCGGTTCGCTTCCAAATCTGCCCGTGATCGTGGGATAGATCTTGGTGTCAAATTCATCCCTGACAGCATCGGTCGATGCTGCGCTGATGCTCAGGCCATTTTCCACATAAATGTAGCAGTGCGTGCCGGTCGCAACAACGCTGGAATAGACCTTATAATATGTCATAGTGTTAAAATCTGCGGCCCAGAAGGCAGTTCCCGAAGGGGGCGGAGGTGGTGGCGCGGAACTCCCCCCCCTCCACAGCTGCTCACCAAAAGTGCTGACCCAAGAGTGACGAAAAAGAGCAGTCCGATTTTTACGAGCATACTTTGCTTTACGTTTTGCATGAAACCCTCCAGCATTGATTGGAATATGGCGGTAAAAAAACGGGGTGATTTCAGGTTCATTAACAAGCCAAGGTCTTTCTCTCTACAAATTCCCTCTCAGCCTCTCCGCCTGCAGGATCCGTTTTACCGCCAGCTCATACGCGGCCTTTCGCATCCTGCAGCGAGATTCATGGCAGCGGCCGCTGACATCGTCAAAAGCCGTTATCATGACCCGCTTCAATTTTTCGAGCACTTTTTCTTCCGTCCAGATATCGTGACTCAGATTCTGGCTCCATTCGAAATAGCTCACCACCGCGCCGCCTGCGTTGGCAAGGATGTCCGGAATGACCAGAATGTCCCTGGCGAAGAGAATATCATCAGCCTCAGCCGTAAGCGGAGCGTTCGCAAGTTCGAGGACGATCTTCGCCTTCACGTCCCGGGCATTGCTCCGGTCGATCTGGTTCGAAAGCGCCGCGGGGACCAGAATGTCACAGTCAATGGCAAGCAGTTCGGCATTGGAGATGGCCCTGGCGCCGGTGAACCCCACAATACTGCCGGTCCTGGTCCGGTGATGCCGGAGTGAAGAGATATCGAGGCCCTGGGGAGCCGTGATAGCTCCGTTCACGTCGCTCACGGCAACGACCCGGTAGCCCCAATGATCGAGAATGCGCGCGACATTCCCTCCCACGTTGCCGAATCCCTGGACCGCCACGCGGGCCCCGGGGGCGTCCATGCCCACCGTCTTCATGGCCTGTTCGAGCACGTGGATGCCGCCCAGCGCGGTCGAATATCTGCGCGCCTTGATGCCGCCCAGCGCGGGAGGCTTCCCCGTGACCACGGCGGGCACGTGCTCGTGCCTGGTCCGCTCGTACTCGTCGAGGATCCAGGCCATGACCTGTTCGTCCGTATACACGTCGGGAGCAGGGATATCCTTGAACGGCCCGATGATCTCGGCAATGGACTGCGTATATCCGCGCGTCACGAGCTCCAGATCACGCGGGGACAGCTCCAGGGGATCGACAACAACGCCGCCTTTCGAGCCGCCGAAGGGGATATTCACCACCGCGCACTTGAGCGCCATGAGCAGGGCAAGCTCGGCGGTATGTTCCTCATCCATATCAGGATGGAACCGGATCCCGCCCTTGGCAGGCCCGCGTGAATCATTGTATTGCACCCGGTAACCGGTAAATATACGCGTCTTGCCAGTCGTCATCCTCACCGGAAAACGTACCGCAAAGGACCGCCGGGGCGCGGACAGGAGTTCGAGCTCTTCCGAAGAAAGGCTGAGATCGGCATAGGCCGCCTGCAGCTCGGTCATGCCGACGCTGCGCAGGTCTTTTTCATCGCGGTGCAAACGGTCGTGATTGCGGTTCATGCTTTACCCCTTGAAAACAGTTCGGAGTCAGGAGTTCGGAGTTGGGAGTTTAGTCAACAGCAACTTCGAACCATTCCTTTCACACCCCCAACTCCGAACTCCGAACTCTCCCAACTCTCCGAACCCCAAACTCCCAACTCTCCGAACTCCCAACTCCAAACTATTTACCTGCCCAGTCCCGTTTTCCTCGCCGCTTCGGACACGGCTGCCGCCACGGATGCGGCAACGGTGCGGTCAAAGATGCTCGGGATGATGTAGTCTTCATGCAGGTCCGCTTTTTTTATGGTATCGGCAATGGCGCCGGCGGCAGCGAGCTTTACACTCTCGTTCACTCCCCTGGCGCGCACATCGAGCAGGCCCCGGAAGATGCCGGGGAACCCCAGCATATTGTTGATCTGGTTCGGATAGTCGGACCTGCCCGTTGCCATGACCCTCACGAGCGGCTGGGCTTCTTCGGGTGCGATCTCGGCGTCCGGGTTCGCCAGGGCAAAAACAACAGGGTCCTTCGCCATGCTGATCACGTCATCCACCGTGATGACGTTCGGCGCGGACAGTCCGATGCATACGTGGGCGCCTTTCATGGCGTCCGAAATGCTCCCCTTCACCCTGCGCGGGTTCGTCATTTTTGCCAGCTCTTTTTTCGACGGGTCCATGCCCTGTTTTCTGCCGGAATAGACCGTACCGCTCCTGTCGCAGACAATGACATCCCTCACGCCTGAGGACAGCAGGATCTTCGTCACTGCCGTACCAGCCGCTCCGGCGCCCACCACCACGACCCTGAACTTCTTCAGGTCCCGTTTGAACAACCGCGACACATTGATCAGCGCCGCCAGCACGACCACGGCTGTCCCGTGCTGGTCGTCGTGGAACACGGGAATGTCGAGCAGCTTCCGGAGCCGGGTCTCTATCTCGAAACAGCGCGGAGCGGAGATGTCCTCAAGGTTGATGCCGCCGAAGGCCGGCGCGATGGCACTGACGACCGCAACGATCTCGTCCACCTTTTTGGTCGACAGCACGATCGGAAAAGCGTCGATGCCGGCGAACTCCCTAAAGAGCATGGCCTTGCCCTCCATCACCGGCAATGCCGCCTCGGGCCCGATGTCGCCGAGGCCCAGGACCGCTGTCCCGTCCGAAACGATGGCAATCGCGTTGCCTTTCATGGTGTAGCGATAGGCATTTGCTTTATTGTGATGGATGTCCATGCAGACACGCGCCACGCCCGGGGTGTATACCCGGGAAAGATCATTCCGGTCGCGCAGTGGCAGCTTGTTCCTGATCTCGATCTTGCCGCCCTCATGGGCCGAAAAGGTGCGGTCCATCATACGCAGGATTCTGACGCCTGCCACGGCGCCAATGGCCTGCGCGATGGCCTTTTCATGCTCCTCGTCACGGGCGTTGGCCGTGATGTCCCTGACGACCTTGCCCTTCTCAACGCGCACAATGTCCACGGCGCCCATGTCGCCGCCCGCGCGGCTGATGGCCGTGGCGATCTTTGCGAACATGCCGATGCGGTTCTCGATCTCTACCCGGATAGTGATGCTGTAGCTGGGACTGGTGCTGCCTGCAGGGGACATTGGACGACTCCTTTTCAATAGTATACCGTAATTCCAGAACGAGCGTAACAGCATTTTCGGGGGCGCTATAATCACAGATTGGGCACTGCTGTTTTTAAAAATGAGAATGCAAATTGACCATGAAGTATGTATAATTGGAACATCGTTGCCTGCACTGCCATTATATGTACAAACGACAAGAGGACCGGACCTAAAAAACTATGACTGAATATAGAATTGAGAAGGATTCCCTCGGCGAGATCAGGGTGCCGGCAACCGCTTTGTACGGCGCGCAAACGCAGCGCGCGATCGGGAACTTTCCCGTGAGCAACATCCGCTTCCCCCGCGAGTTCATCCGCGCGCTGGGGCTCATCAAGGCCGTTGCCGCCGAAGTGAACGCCGGTCTCGGCCTGCTCGACGCAAAGACCGCCCATGCCGTTCATCTGGCGGCCCTCGAGGTTGCGGACGGCGCCTGGGACAAACAGTTCCCGCTCGACGTGTTCCAGACCGGCTCAGGCACGTCGACGAACATGAACGCCAACGAGGTCATTGCCTTTCGCGCGACAGAGCTCCTCGGAAAACCCGTTCACCCCAACAACGAGGTGAACATGTGCCAATCCTCGAACGACGTCATCCCAACGACGATCCATGTGAGCGCCTGCCTGCAGCTAAGCGAGCTCCTTCTGCCGGCACTGAAGCATCTCCATGACACGCTCAAGACCAGAGAGCAAGATTGCCATGATGTGATCAAGACCGGCCGCACACACCTTATGGACGCCATGCCGATCCGCCTGGGCCAGGAAATAAGCGGCTGGGCCCATCAGGTCGCGCAGAGCATCGAACGCATCGAATCGTGCCAACCGCGCCTTGCGCAGCTCGCCCTCGGCGGGACCGCTGTGGGCACGGGGATCAATGCGCCCAATGACTTTGGAAAGATCGTTGCCAGCAGGCTGGCAGGGCGCACGAAGCTCCCCTTTGTCGAGACGGCCAACCACTTCGCGGCACAGGCGACGATGGATACGGCTGTCGAGCTTTCGGGCCATTTGAAAGCGACCGCATCGTCCTTTATGAAAATGGCCAATGACCTCCGCTGGATGAACAGCGGCCCCCTGGGCGGGCTGGGCGAGATATCCCTCCCCGCGCTCCAACCGGGCTCGAGCATCATGCCCGGTAAAGTGAACCCGGTCATGTGCGAAGTCATGATGATGGCCGCGGCGCAGGTCACGGGTAACGATGTGGCGATAACCATCGCCAACCAGCAGGGCAACTTCGAGCTGAACATCATGCTGCCGGTCATCGCCCATAACCTTCTCCAATCCATCACGATCCTCGCCAATGCATCGCGGCTTTTGGCGGACCATGCCATCGCCGGGTTCGTCGTGAACCGCGAACGCATAGCCGGGCTTGTGGAGAGGAACCCGATCCTGGTGACAGCGCTCAATCCCGTCATCGGGTACGATAAGGCCGCGCAGATCGCAAAGAAAGCCTATGCCGAAGGAAGATCGCTGAAGGAAGTTGCCGCAGAAATGACGGATCTGTCCAGAGAAGAACTGGACCGCCTGCTCGATCCGGGAACGATGACGGAAGGCGGAATCGGCAATAAATCATAACGTGTGTAGCCCCTCCCTTGATGGGAGGGGTGCGGGGAGGGTGATCTTCCGGACATTCACCCCCACCCCGCCTCCCCCATCAAGGAGGAGGTGACAAGTTGAGCGGAGTCAAGCGTGTTTCTCTTACCCACAAACACAGTCGCCAGAAAGCTCCTTATGACGATCACGGGCCAGCTCATGGTCATCTTCGTCATTTTCCACGTCCTGGGTAATTCCACCATTTACGTGAACTGGCTGAACGCCTATGCCGCAGGACTGCGTGCGTTCCCGCCCTTCCTCTGGGCCATCCGACTGACGATGATCGCATCGGTCTTATTCCATGTCTATCTCGGCATTGTGGTCACGCTCGAGAACCGTGCTTCAAAACCGCAGGCCTACGCGGTCACGCGCAATTTGAGCGCAACCTTCGCGGGACGAAACATGATCTGGTCCGGCGCTTTGATCTTTTCCTTTCTTATCTACCACCTTCTGCAGTTCACCTTCCAGGTCACGGACCCCGCCATTGCCGCCGTTCGGAACCTTGATACCGCCGGCAGGCCCGATGTTCTCTCCATGGTCGTGCAGAGCTTCCAGCATATAAACATCGTGCTGGTGTACCTATTTTCTCTGACAGCATTGCTGCTTCATTTGACGCACGGGATACAGAGTTCGTTCCAGACCTGGGGGCTGAACAACGACAGAAGCCTGGCAATCATGATAAAGGCGGGTACCATGACGGCTGTGGCGCTTTTTCTTGGATATATAGCGATACCTATGGTGATCGTTTTTGGAGTTCTGAAGTGATAAAGACCGCAACCAATTTTGCCACAAAGACACAAAGGCACGAAGAAATGCTGGATGATTGTACCGTCCTTTTAACCCGTTAGTTTTAAAGCTGTCTTAGTGTCTTCGTGCCTTCGTGGCAGAATATTTGTTTCCATTTTGGAGTTAACACATGATCCTCGACGGCAACATACCATCAGGCCCGCTCCACCAGAAGTGGGACAAACGTCTTGCGGAGATGAAGCTGGTCAACCCGGCGAACAAGCGGAAGTACCGCATCATCGCGGTCGGCACGGGTCTCGCCGGCGCGTCCGCTGCCGCGTCCCTGGGCGAGCTCGGCTATAATGTCGATGTCTTCTGCTGCCAGGATTCCCCCCGCCGCGCCCACAGCATCGCCGCCCAGGGCGGGATCAACGCTGCCAAGAACTATCCGAACGACGGCGATAGCATCGAGCGGCTCTTTTACGACACGATCAAAGGCGGTGATTTCCGGTCGCGCGAAGCGAATGTGTACCGGCTCGCGCAGCTCTCCGCTAATATCATCGACCAGTGTGTGGCGCAGGGCGTGCCGTTCGCCCGCGACTACGCGGGGTACCTCTCGACCCGCTCCTTTGGCGGCGCCCAGGTCTCGCGCACCTTCTATGCCCGCGGCCAGACCGGGCAGCAGCTCCTGCTCGGCGCGTACGGCGCGCTCTCTCGCCAGGTCAAGGCAGGAAGTGTAACGCTCCACCCGCGCACCGAAATGCTCGACCTCGTGGTCGTGAACAACGAAGCAAAGGGCATCACGGTGCGCGATCTCGTGACCGGCAAGATCGAGTCCTATGCAGCTGATGCGATATGCCTCTGCACCGGCGGCTACACCAATGTTTTTTTCCTGTCAACGAACTCCGTCATGTCCGGCGTCAATGCGACCTTTCGGGCCTATAAAAAAGGCGCTTACTTCGCGAACCCCTGTTTCACCCAGATCCATCCCACCTGCATCCCGGTCACCGGCGATCACCAGGCAAAGCTCACGCTCATGTCGGAATCGCTCCGGAACGACGGCAGGGTCTGGGTGCCGAAGCTCAAAGGTGATAAACGTGAACCGGACAGCATTACCGAGTCCGAGCGCGACTACTATCTCGAGCGCAAATACCCCGCCTACGGCAATCTGGCCGCACGGGATGTTACTTCGCGCGCTGCCAAAGAGGTTTGTGACGAAGGCAGGGGCGTCGGGCCCGGCGGACGGGGCGTGTACCTTGATTTCAAGGACGCCATCGAACGCCAGGGAAAAGAAGCGATCCGCGAGCGCTACGGCAATCTGTTCGAGATGTACGAACGCATCACTGCCGAGAACGCCTACCAACAGCCCATGCGTATCTACCCTGCCCCGCACTACAGCATGGGCGGGCTCTGGGTGGACTACAACCTCGAAAGCAATCTGCGCGGCCTCTTCGTGCTCGGAGAAGCGAACTATTCAGACCACGGCGCGAACCGTCTCGGCGCGAGCGGCCTCATGCAGGGGCTGGCCGACGGGTACTTTATCCTCCCCTATACGATCGGACACTATCTTGCTGATGCGAAGCCCGGCGAGGTCACGGCCGAAAGTGCGGAGTTCAGACAATCCCGCGAGGAAGCCGGAGCCTTCACAAACAAACTTCTGTCCATCAAGGGAAAGAGAACTGCCAGCGAGATTCACCGCGCTCTCGGGAAGATCATGTGGGACAACGTGGGCATGACCCGAAGCGAGGGAAGCCTCAAGGAAGCACTGAGAAGGATTCCCGAACTGCGGGCCGAGTTCTGGAAGAATGTGATCGTTTCGGGCAGCGGAATGGAGCTGAACCAGGAGCTCGAAAAAGCAGGCCGTGTTGCCGACTTTCTGGAGTTCGCCGAGCTCTTGACCAAAGATGCGCTTCAGCGGAATGAATCCTGCGGCGCGCACTTTCGTGTCGAGCACAAGACAGCGGACGGCGAGGCTGTGCGCGATGACAAGAACTTCAGCTTTGTTTCCGCCTGGGGGTACCGGGGGAGCGACAAGGAACCGGAACTGCATAAAGAACCGCTGGTGTTTGAGCATGCGCATCTGGCGGTGAGAAGCTATAAATAACGTAAACCCGGAAGTTAGAAAGGTAAGAGGTTGAGAAGGTAGGCAGCTTTTTACTTAACTTCCCAACGTCCCATCTTCCCAACTTCGGCAGTATTCGAGGTTCCCATGAATCTTACATTATACGTCTGGCGTCAAAAAGGGCCGAAAGAAAAAGGCAAACTCGTACAGTACGAAGCGCGGGATATCTCCTCCGACATGTCCTTCCTTGAGATGCTCGACGTGGTAAACGAAGACCTTATCAAGCAGGGCAACGAGCCCATCGCATTCGACAGCGATTGCCGCGAAGGCATTTGCGGCATGTGCGGCCAGGTCGTGAACGGCATCCCCCACGGACTACGGAAGAAGACCACCGTCTGCCAGCTCCATATGCGCCACTTCAAGGACCATGACACGATCTACATCGAACCCTTCCGCGCAAAAGCGTTCCCGGTGATCAAGGACCTGATCGTTGACCGCGGCGCATTCGACAAAATCATCCAGTCCGGCGGATACATCTCGGTCCATACGGGCGGCGTGCCTGACGGCAACACCATCCTGGTCCCGAAACATGATGCCGACCTCGCCATGGATGCCGCCGAATGCATCGGCTGCGGCGCATGCGTGGCAGCCTGCCCGAACGGTTCGGCTATGCTCTTCACGGCAGCGAAGGTCGCTCATCTCGCATCCCTTCCCCAGGGGCAGGTTGAAGCTAGCCGCCGGGTCTGCGTCATGACCGAAGAGATGCTTAGCCAGGGCTTCGGCAACTGCGGCAACCACTACGAGTGTCAGGCCGTTTGCCCCAAAGGGATCAAGGTGCAGTTCATCGCGAAGCTGAACCGGGAGTTCATAAAGGCTCGGGTGAAAACCGGAAAGGGCAGCGGAGCGCTTTTTTGACAAGCACTTCAGCAAAAAGGCCGGGGAAACTATCTCCCCGGCCTTTTTCTCTAATTGAGCCACGATACCTACCCTGCTTACGCCGCTTTCTTCATCGCCCGCACCGCAAACTTTTTCTCAAGCACTTCCAGCTTCTCCATGATGCCCGTGTACTCCAGCTCGTTCATCGGCAGCATGGCGGCGCCAAAGAACCCCTGCTTCCGCATGTCCATGGCCTTGTCTGCCACGTGGTCGCGCACCCGGTCCCAGAAGGGATGAGCGAAAGCGTCGAGCGGTTCGGTCAACTTGCCGTCACGGATGGAAAAAGCCGCGCAGCTCACGATCGGAGGCCCGTCGAAGTAGCTGATCGGCGAGTTCAGTTTGACCGGCATGATAGGCATGTTGTGCGAGCCGCGCATGCAGCCTGCAACGAAATGGCCGATGCTGAACGGCTGCAGCACCTCTCCGGTTGCCGGGAAGTCCATCTGGGTCCGGACGAGCATCACGGGATCGTCCTTGCCGGTGTATTTCCCCGCTATGTTATGGAGCCGCGACGTTGCCACGGACACTGCCTGCGTTCCTGCCGCCCGTGACCAGACGGACTCGACCACGAACCGCTCCGCATCGCGCAGCAGCGTGGCGATATCGTACAGGTCCTCGGGAGCGCTCAGTTCGATGACCCGGTCGCCCTCGGTGTAGTTCACGTCCATGATCCTGAACATGAACCCCTTTGCCAGCTTGGGCGAGAGCATCAGCCCCGGCGTGTTCATGGCATCGGCGAAGGCCAGATAGAGCGGAAGGTTATAGGCGCCGGGATCGGTCTTGTCGGCGGCAAAGAACAGGAAGGGCTCTCCGGGCCGCTCCTCGAACTCCATCTCCGTGACCGCCGGCCCCATGCCGTGCACGTTGCCGGAGAAGGCGTCCTTCAGCAGGTCCTGTCCGGCGCCGTACAGCCCCTGCGATTTCGCGACCGCGGTCCCGGCAACAAAGGCGTCCCACGCCAGTTTATGGACCTGTTCGTTGCCTTCACCGCGCGTATGGGTCATGAGGATCGCCACGTCGTCTCCCGTGTAGCTCACATAGCTGTCGATCAGCAATCCCCTGCCCTTTTCAGCCACCTGTTTTTTGACGGTATCGAGCAGCATTTCCGAAGGTGCGATATGACCTCCTACAGAACCGATATCAGCCTTGATAACGCTCACCGTGATCTTCATGGAAACCTCCTTTCACGCACAGGTCTTTTCCTTTCCCTGCTTTAATGATAGCACGCCAGGCAGGCTGTTTCTGGGAAAGGGGCAGCTATCCCGACAGGCAGGAGGAACGGATATCTGACAAAAAAAGGGCGACCTCATTATTGAGATCGCCCTTGTGAACTGCGTTCCGGAACAACTTAGAGTGGGTTGAGGATACTATCGATCACGGTCCTTGCCGCCACGAGCGGATCGATGAAACGGCTGTCCATGTCGTGCTCGATATCACGCTTGTTCGACAGGAAGGTAATGCGGTCCTGCATCCGGTTCCTGAGGAACTGGAGATACTCGGGGTTCTTCGTGGGTTTGAACTTTTTGTCATAATCCGCGCCAAAGAGGTCGGCGCCGTTCGCCGGAAGCATCAGGCCCGGGAAGGACTTCCACTCGCGCCACTCGACCTTCTTGCGCACCAGCTGGGTCACGATGGCGAGCGAGAGCTCCTTGGGCACCTTGACCTCCTCGCCGGGCATGCCGAAGTGGCCCGTGTTCATGATGTAGCACTCGGTGCCGAGCTTGAAAAGCTTCAGGAACTGACGGCAATCTTCCGTAAGTTTGTGCACGCGGAAGGGGTTGGCAAAAGGTTCGATCACGAGCTTTGCCAGCTCTTCCTTCGGCACGTTCTCAACGCCTTTGGCTCGCAGGGTGGAGAGCGAAGCGCCCATGGCAACGGCAAGGCCCAGATCGGAGACCTTCATTACCGGCGGCAGGGACTGGTCCTTCTGGAGCCAGATGAGCTGGCCGGGTCGGGCGCAGGAATCGGCGATGTTGAACATGTCGCGCGACTTGATGCAGCGGCCGTTGTCGTTCCGGATGTCCTGAGCAACGATCTCTTTTTTGCCGTTCCCGAGGTCCGTGACCGCCACGTTCTGGGCGGAGTAGAAATACTTGATGATGGGGTCGCGGAAATCCACGGCATCGGTCTTGTCAAAGAGGCTCGGTTCGAGCGCGATGGTGAGGTTATCGTCCAGGCCGATCAGGAACGCGTCGTCATGAATGACCGTGACTTTCTCGGTCTTCTTCAGCAGGCCGCCGTGATCAAGGCTGTTCGTGAGCGACGACTTGCCGGAGCCCGACAATCCGAACACGGCCACCGGCGGATAGTTGCCGATGGTCTTGATGCCGCCGTGGCAGGCCACCATGTTGAGCCGCACGCCGATGGTCCAGGCCAGCGTGAGCGTCCCCTTCTTGCGTTCGCCGAAATAGCGGAGCCCGAGGATGGCGATGCAGTTCTCTTCCTCGTCGATGATCACGAGCCCGTTCGGGAACTCGGGATCGGACCACTCGGGGTCGGCGATCACGAGGATGTCGGGTTCATCGAGCTTTTTGGATTTTTTATACTGCTCGTTCCAGGGCTTCATCCAGGGCGTGAAATTGCAGCCCCAGTCGAGCATGTTCTTCGCGTCCGTGGCCGGGCTCAGGATATGGGCCTTCAGCATGAAGTCCTTGTGCAGGCCGATGATGCCTTCAAGCCAGAGGCTCTCCTTTTTGGTGATCTGGTAGGTGACCTCGCCGAGTATGCGGAGGTACTTGTCGCGGTCCTTGCCCATCTCGCGCACGAGCCTGCGCGCCCGTGCCGTGCGGCCCACAATGCCGCCATCGTTCGAGATCAGGACCTTGGCGTCCTTCGGCAGTCCGTACTGGGATGGTTTATAAAACGGATGGGACGTGGCCATCACCTCAGGCTGTTTGATAGCCAGCTTGTACAGCTCGGCCATGTTCGTCTTGCGAACCGAATTGGCATAAAAAGCGCTTTCGATCATCGCCCGCCAGGGCGACCGGGGCAGTCTGTTCACTGATGCCATGGAAAACTCCTCTGATTTCTCCGCGTTTCCGCTTTGGATTGATGTTATCGTGCGCTATTATGCACATTTAAGAGGGAAAAGTAAAGAAAAGCTTGCGCAGTTTTTGAAGCAAGCTAAAAAAAGCCCGGCAAGATGTCCCTGCCGGGCCTGGAGGTATGCAAACCGAGCGTTCGCTCAAATAACGATAGTTCCGGCCGCTCCGTTGGCCTCGGACTTGACCGATGCTTTCTCTATGACGAACAGGAGTTGCCCTTCCTGCACGGTCTCGTTGAGTTTCGCGCAGACCTCGGAAATCTGGCCGTCCATGGGCGCCAGGATCGCGTTTTCCATTTTCATGGCCTCGAGGTTTGCGATCTCCTCGCCCTTGTGCACAATATCGCCCGCCTTGATCGGGCCGCGGCTGGGATTACCAATGCGCCAGAGATTGCCGTTGATCGGCGCGCCGATGTTGCCGGCTCCCTTGGCCATCCTGATCTCCGCCTTCTTGGCCCGGGGCGTCATGACCGTATAGACCCGCGTTTTGTTGTTCACGCGCATGACCACAGGGAGCCAGGAGAATCCGATCTTGCGGCTTGACGTTCCCTCGTGGTAAGACAATTATGAATTAAGAATCATGAAAATTATAATTCAAAAACTTTTTCTCACGCGGAGGCGCGGAGCGCGCGGAGAAAAAGTTTTCAAACCCCTTATCCGCAGATGACGCTGATTTCAGTCAGAACAAAACAATGCCTACAGGTGCAGGCATCCAGGTCTATGAGATATGGCACGAACGTCGTCGACTGTATCTCATCGCAACGAAGAACAACGGTAACAACAGGAACACCGTCAAAAGCACGGGATAGTTCATGGCATACACGAGGGGGGTGAGTAACATCCTGACAACGAACCGGAGTGCAGCATTGCCCGCAATAATACGTGCGACCGGCGGAGAATAGGAATAATAGAGCGTTACGAACAACCTACCGGCGGTATTCGTCATAAGGACCTGATCGCGGAATTTGCGTAACACCATGACCTCCGGCTCAAGATAACTCCCGTAGGCTGCGGTCGCGATAAAGCAGCCTTTCCTTCCTGCCCCTGCGCCACCGCCTCCTGAAGAACCACTTGCGACGGCAACCGGATCGTATATGACACCCTCTGTCTGGTCGGAATCACACTCCGAATTATCCTGGATCGTAAAGCTGAAATTGTTCCCCTGCAATGCCACGTTGGTTATTCCTGAACACTGGTTGGCGGGGTATAACTTCTTTAACGTGCCGTTTATGAGCTTGTAAAAAACCGGGTTCGTCGGCAGGGTAGCAAAACCGAACGAAACGTCCACGGATGAAACGACATTGCTGGCCCGGAAACTGACGACAACCTGTGGGGAAACCTGCCCGGGCATATCGCCCGGCGTATCGGTAATAATAAGCTCATCGATGGTGGAATGGGTGAGTGTCGCGGTCACATCCAGCGTCGTGTTGCCTCCGCCATTGTTCGCGTTGCCACGCAAGAACACGGAGACGACGGAAGTATCGGGATCGTTCGATGAGATCGCCAACTCGGCGGTCTTTGAGCTTACCGAGGTCGGTGAAAAAACGATCTGAACGGTGCAGTACATTCCGGCCGCTATCTCTTGCCCGGTGCACGTATCGTTCTGGATGACAAATTGGCTTGCATCCGTCCCGGTGATCGCAAGAGAGCCGATAGCCAAAACATCCGCTCCGATATTCGACACCTTGACCGTCTGTCCGGAGGAGATTGAGTCTTGTACTACACGGTTAAAGAGAATCCAGCGGGGAGAAACGGATATATGCGCCCCCCCCGTGAGAACGCCGGTTCCTGTCATCGGTACCGTGCCATTGGGATTATTGGGGGCGTTCGTGTTGATTTCGACGGCCGCGGTCGTGTTACCGGTTGTCTTCGGCGCGAACAGCAATTGCACCGTGCAATTCGTTCCCGGCAGGAGACTCTGCCCTGAACACGTATCATTCTGGATCGCGTAACTGCCGGCATCGGTACCGGTCAAAGATATCGGAGCGATAGTGAGATTCTGGCCCCCGGTGTTCGCCACGGAGAGCGTCTGGGGCTGCGAGGCAACCCCGACGGTGACGGTGCCGAATGCGAAAGACCCCGGCGTGATCGTTACGAAAGCCTCCCTCGCGTCCCGGAGGAAGACATCTTGGCTGTCA
Organism: Nitrospirota bacterium; assembly: GCA_963836175.1. GTDB lineage: Bacteria > Nitrospirota > UBA9217 > UBA9217 > UBA9217 > GWC2-56-14. The sequence goes on along the minus strand of CAWIIS010000002.1, from coordinate 218,492 downwards.
TTCGTATCGCTTCCGCCGAAATTCATCGCGTACGACGAGAAAACCACCCTGCTGCCGTCGCCGGAAATGGCAGTGGGACTGGATGGCAGCATCGACCAGCCGTTTCCCGCTGACCCGCCGGGTGCCTGCGAGAGCAAGGTGGTCTCCCCGGTCTGCAGATCGTGGAGGTAGATATCCCCTAAAAAGCCTGTAGACCGGTTTACCAGGTTTTTGGCAAAGGAATCAAAAGCTATATATCGGCCGTTGCTTGAAATGGAGGGAAAAAATGAATCATTGTTTGCCGGTGTGCCGTCACCGGCTTTCGAAACCAGGATCGTCTCGCCAGTAGTCCTGTTATGGACAAAGATGTCACTGATACCGCTCGGCCCCTGGGCGAAATTGCTTGCAGCGGAAATGAAGGCCACCAGATTGCCATCTCCTGATATGCTGGGATAATCTGACCAGCTGTTTCCCGGCGTTCCGTCGGATGCGACCGACACCGGGCTCGTTTCCCCGGTCTGGAGATCATGGACAAGGATGTTTGTATCGCTCTTAAATGCGACATATCGACCATTCAGGGAAATTGATGGGTACTGACAATCTGAATACAAGGGCGTGCCGTCTGATGCCGTCGATGCGAGAATGGTCGTGCCGGTAAACATATCATGAACAAAGATATGTCCCACATAAAAATTTCCGCCGGGACAGCCGGCGATAGGAGTGGCAACCAGAGTACAGGCATATGACATGAAGGCTACATACCGGCCGTCCCCGGAGATTTTCGGATCTAATGAAAGCCGGTCTGCCTGAGTGCCGTCTGAAGCAACCGAGACCCTGACCGTTGCTCCTGTTTGCCGGTCATGGACAAAGATGTCAGGTTGCCCATTCGTATCGCCGGGCACTAAGTTCGTTGCTTCTGATGAAAAAGCCACGTAGCGGCCGTCTGCCGAAATAGAATTCCATAACCTGCTCGCATCATATGGTTCATTTGACTGACTGCCATCCGAAGCCACTGAAACCCGCGAAGTTTGTCCGGTGACCAGATCGCGGACAAAAAAGTCCGGAGCGCCGTTCGTATCGTCTGCCACCAAATTACTGGCCTTGGATATAAATACGACATAGCGCCCGTCATCGGAAATGGCGGGCCAAGAGGAATAATCGTTACCGTAGGATCCGTCGGGGGCAAGAGAAACGGGCGTAGTTGTCGCCGCAGGTGCAGCGGTGAAAAGCAAGAGAACCAGGGCCGCCGTATGGAATACCATGAATACAATGGATCGTGCCTGACTAAGCTTCTTCATCATTTCCTCCAATCGTTTCCCGAATGCGGCGGATGCTTGCCTGTCCATGTGCTTTCAAGCAACAGTAAGTCTACTATCGTAAACAAAAGATGCAATAGGAAATGGGACGAATTAGGGTCAGACTTAAAACACGTGTTAATCAGACAAAAGCACGTCAATTCGCCTAGTGCCAACTACAAAAGATGTGATAAGAATTAAGAAAGGCGGCCAGGAGCAAGTTGGAGAAAACCTCGACGCGTAGGTTCCTCCCAATGTGGCGAGACTACTACAACCGTTTCGTAAAAGCAAGATTTTTGATGGGGTATTTTCAGGGTATCACGAGGAACGATGCAGGAGCCGTGAAATAAAAAACCCGGTAGGATGTTTCCTGCCGGATCTCGATAGATGCAATCCCTATTGAATTAAATAACGATGCTTCCTGCCGTGCCGTTGGCCTCGGCCTTTGCCGGCGCCTTCTCGATGACGAACAGGAGCTGCCCTTCCTGGACGGTTTCGTTCAGCTTCACGCAGACCTCGGCGATCTGGCCGTCCATGGGCGCCAGGATCGCGTTCTCCATCTTCATGGCCTCGAGGTTCGCGATCTCCTCGCCCTTGTGCACGATATCGCCCGCCTTGATCGGGCCGCGGGCCGGGTTGCCGATGCGCCAGAGGTTGCCGTTGATCGGCGCGCCGACCATCGTTCGGGCCCTTGGCCATCCGGATCTCCGCCTTCTTGGCCCGCGGCGTCATCACCGTATAGACCCGCGTCTTGTTGTTCACCCGCATGACCACGTGGATGACGCCCTCATGCTCCGCGCCGATGGATACCAGCTCGATCGAGTAGGGCTTGCCCCAGAGCTCGAAGTCCACCTTGTCGCCCGGGCTTGGTCAGGCCCTTTCTCCAGACATCCGTCGGAAGCACCAGCGGCGCTTCGCCGAACTTGCCGCGGAACTCGCATGAACTCAAGCGCGTCCTTGGGATGCATCAGGTAGAGGATGAACTCCTCGTCCGTCACGTCCCTGCCGATGTTCTCCTGCAGCTCCTTCCGGATCTTGTCGAGGTCGTCCTGGGGCATGGAATCGAGCGGCGAGACCTCCTTGCGCTCCCTGATCTTCTTTTCCCATTCCTCGCCGAAGGTGCTCTGGTAGACCCATTCCGCGGGCCAGCCGACCGGCAGCTTCCCGTAGTTGCCGAGCAGCAGGTTCTTGAAATCCCCGGGCGCGGTCCGGAAGAGCTGCAGCAGCTCGTCCTGCTCGGCCTTGCTCATGGCGTCGAAGTTCTGCGTCTTTTTCATCGACGAACTTCGTCAGCAGGTCGATGATGTGCTTGACCCCGCGGTCGCCCTGCTCCTTTGCATAGCGGTTCACGATGCCGCTGCAGGTGACCCAGGTGATCTGCGAACCCGGGCGTGACATCGAAATACTTCACGATCCGGTTGTAGAGCGACATGACCTTCAGGATCGCGGGCATCAGATGCAGGAACTCGCCCTTGTCCGCCTGCTCGAAGGAGCTCGGGAACGCGCCGCCCGGCATCCGGTGCATGCGTCACGGTATGGTCCAGCCCCTTGAAGGGCGATTCCGCCCATTCGTAGTGGCCGATCCACTCGCGCACCTTCTGGACGGCCGCTTCGGCCTGCGGGCCGGTTCAGGTGCACGGGAATCCCCGATTCCTCGGAAGATGGCCTGCGACCGCGAGGATCGGCGAATGGCCGTAGAACCGCACGAGCGAATCCTCCTCCACATCGAAGATCGTGGCCCCGGCCTTTGCCGCCGCCAGGAAGGCCGGCACGGCCAGACCGTCCGTGATGTGGCGGTGATAGTTGATCACGAGCTCCGGATACTTCTGCTTGATCGCGTCGATCAGGTTGCCGATCCGGTTCACGTCGCCCACGCCTGCCATGTCCTTGATGCACAGCACGATCTCGTCGGTCCCGCCGCAGAGGTCCACGATGTCCCGGACCACGCCGAGGTAGTACTCGTTCGTGGCCCAGTCGGCCACGGTAAAGGAGATCGTGGGCTCGAACAGCCTGCCCCGCTTCATGACCACCTCGGCCACGGAGCGCATGTTCCGCACGTCGTTCAGGAACGAAAAACACCGCCATACGTCGATGTCCACCTTCGACAACCGCGTGCTCGATCACGTTCTTCGGATACGGCCGGTAGCCCCAGAGGTTCGTCTCGCGGATCAGCGTCTGCTGCAGCACGTTCGGCATCAGCTCCCGCAGCAGGGCGACCTCCTCGAACGGGCTCTCCCTGCCGGTTCATGATGCCCACATGCCAGCGCGCGCCGCCGTGGCGTCTCGGCGCTGAAAAAGGCCCATGCTGATTGTAGTACGGCGCGAGTGTCTTCAGGTCGTAGATCCGGTGGCGGTTCTTGAAGTCCGACTGTCCCGCGTCGCGCATGCCGACAGACGTGAAGCAGACGCCCTTGAGTGAGCGGACGGCCGCAACGATCTCTTTCGGCGCCATGCCGGGTTTTACGAAAACATCTGACATGCCATAATTCTCCTAATCGATAAACCGTCTGAAAACAAACGGCGTCTCTACGCAAAGGACGCAAAGAATTGCAAAGGAAACCTTGGACCAGAAATCATTAAAATCGGTTTAGCCGTCTTGAATCTCCGCGATCTGCAGATCTACGTCACTTCAGTTTGGCTTATTCCGAACTCCGAACTCCTGCACTCCGCACTCTACTACATCCACTTCTGCGGCCCCAGGGCCGAGGTCTCGGCCACGTACCGGGCGATCTTGAGCACCTCGTCCTCGCTGTTCTTCTCCTGGAACATGGAGATCAGCTCGTCCATGTGCTCCTCGATGAACCGCGTGGAGAATTCTCCGGACGATGAACGACGGGTGCCTGATGATCGAGAGCAGGAGCGGCTGCAGCGTCTTGACGCCCTCCACCCGCAGGTTCCTGCCGAGGCGACCGGTCCATCACGCTGATGGCGTGGTTGCGGTCGGCGCCGGCGGTCATGAGCAGCATGAACAGCGAATCGTAATACGGGGGGATGTCGCCGCCCTCGTACACGCCCGAGGCGACGCGCACGTTCGGGCCCATGGGGATCTGGAGCCGCGTGATCGGGCCGAAGGACGGGCTGAAGGTCTTCGGGTCCTCGGCGTTGAGCCGGACCTCGAGCGCCCAGCGGTTCGGACGGATCGTCGGACTGCTTGAAGGGCAGCTTCTTGCCGAGCGCCACGTCGATCATGATGCCGACGATGTCGAGACCGGTGATCAGCTCGGTGATGCCGTGCTCGACCTGGAGCCGGGTGTTCACCTCGAGGAAATAGAACTTTCTTCGTCGCGGAATCGAAGATATACTCCACCGTGCCCGCCGTGGTATAGCCGATCTCGCGCATCAGCCGCGTCGCGGTATAGCAGATCTCGTTCCGCAGGTTCTCGTCAAGGCTCGGCGAAGGCGCCTCCTCGATGATCTTCTGGTTCCGCCGCTGGAGCGTGCATTCGCGCTCATAGAGATGGACGACGTTGCCGTGGCTGTCCGCCACGATCTGGACCTCGATATGCCGTGCCCCGCTCGATGTATTTCTCGACCAGGATGGTGTCGTCGCCGAAGGACTTTTTGGCCTCGGACCGGGCCCGGTCGAGCGCCTGCTGCAGCTGCTCGTCGTTCTCGACCTTGACCATGCCCTTGCCGCCGCCGCCGGAGGCGGCCTTGATCATGATGGGGTAGGCCACGTCGTCCTTCTTCATCCATGTCTTGATCTGCTCGATGTCCGTGACCGCGTCGATGCCCGGGATGGTCGGGACATTGGCCTTTTTCGCCAGCGCCTTCGCCTCGATCTTGTCCCCCAGCATGCTGATGACCTCGGGAGACGGACCGATCCAGGTGAGCCCGGCATCGATCACCTTCTGGGCGAATTCCGCGTTCTCGGCAAGAAATCCCCAGCCCGGGATGGATCGCGTCGGACCTGCTCCGGAGCGCGGCGTCGATCATCTTGTCCATGTTCAGATAGGACTCGGCCGGCGGCGCAGCGCCGATGTGCACGGCCTCGTCGGCCATGAACACATGGTGGGCGAGCCGGTCGGGATCGCTGTAGACCGCGTGGTCGGGATCTTCCGGTCCCTGCAGGTATGCATGACCCGGACCGCGGGAACGCCCCGGTTCGCTATCAGTACTTTCTGGATCGTTCTGCTCATAATAGAGGCCCTTTCTCTCTGAAACCCTGCCGTTCTGCTGCCAGGGAATACGATTTTTTCTTAAAGCACCTGTTTTGTCAAGTATTGTTTTTAAAAACAAGTTTTTTCGCCCGGGAACAGACGACTGTCCTGGTTCATGGCCTGGAAAGGAGCATAAAAAAAGCCCCGTGCTTCTGCAAGGGGCTTTCGGATGATCTGATCGTGTTACCCGCTCAGCGCTGAATGCTCGCCCTTTTCCATGATCACGCTGTATTTATAGCCGGAACCGAAATCCTTGTCCTTGATGATGGTGCCCTTCATGGTGACGACGTCGCCCTTTGCGGGAAGGTCATCGGAGGTTGCCACCAGGTTGTGGCTGCCGTTCTCGGCATCGCCGGTGCCGTCCTGGAGATGGATCCAGTTCTTCCCCATGATGCCGGCCGATACTTTCACGACCTTGCCCTTTACGACCACGGTCTTGCCGTTCAGCGCAGCCGCCTTCTGGTATATTTCCGCCACCGTATAGGCGTTCGCTCCCGCAGCCTTCTCAACCTTGATGTCCTTGTCGGCCGCCGACACTGCGGCCTTGCTGCCAGGCGAGGCTCCGAGGACGTCTTGCCTGCGGAGGACGAAGTGACCGGCCCTGCCGAGAAGTAGATCATATCGAAGGTGCGGTTCAGGCTTTTGCTCGTGAAGTCTCGTCATCGGAGCGCCGGGCAGGAAAGCCATCTCTTGGCCGACCGTGACCTTCATCTCCGAGACCGCCACCCAGGTCTTTTTGCCTTTTTTCTCGAGCAACACATAGGTGTAGCCCGCGGCGTTCATCGTTTCCACGACTTTACCCGAAAGTGAAGACTCGGCGCTGTCATCTGCCGACACCGTGTGCGGCTTTGCCGGGGCCGTGCTGCCGGGCGAGACATCCGAGGACGTTTTGCCTGCGGAGACCGGCCCTCCTGAGAAGTAGATCACATCGAAGGTGCGGTTCAGACTTTTGCTCGTGAAGTTATTCATCGGCGTGCCGGGGTGCTGGAAAGCCATGTCTTGACCGACGGTGATTTTCATCTCCGAGACCGCCACCCAGGTCTTTTTACCTTTATTCTCGAGCAGCACATAGGTATAGCCCGCAGCGCTCATCGTTTCCACGACTTTACCGGAAATAGTAGACTCGGCGCTGTCATCCGCCGAAATCGTGTGCGGCTTTGTCGGGGCCTTGCTGCCAGGCTGCGGTGCTGCGTACGCCGCATTGCCTAGCAGCGAAAGCACCAGGATCGTTACCCACACTGCGAGAAGTCTTTTCATATTTACTCCCTGTTCTGTTTGATTTAATCCCAACCGGTTCTGGAGGGATTGCAGCTTTTGCAGTGATAGACTTTACTTCTTTTATGCGAAATAATCAAGCGGGTTTTTATGCAAAAGCGTGGGATGACGCGGGATGCGTTATCCTGGCCTTTACCAGGAAACCGACCACCTCCGACGGGTCATCCGGTGTTCATCTGACAGGAGGTACCCGTTGGAGAAGATGATGGGCAAGGCCGCCCTGCTGAGGCATTGTCAGAAACAGATTGAAAAATCACCGGGGTTGTGACGAGGCAAGGATCACAAGCGGCTCCCAGCTGAGGTCTCCTATCAGTTCCCATTGGATGAAGTTCCTCAACCGGGAGGCTACACTGTCCCGAACGTTTACAAAGCGAAGGCCCATACCCGGCTCTACTTCTATGAGATCCGCCAGGGGGGCCGACCTTACAACTTCAGCCTCGAGGTCCGAGGCTGTTGTGTCATGGGGCAGCGTGACTTTTATATGAAGCAGGCATCCTTCTTCGAGCGGGTCCAGCGTACGAAGATACATGCCGCCTTCCGACAAATTGATGCAAACAAGTTCTTTTGCCGGTGTTTCTTCCCTGATGGTAACGAGAAATTTCGCGCTGATTCGAGGGACGCTGCGTTGCTCGCGGGTTAACCTTCCGAGTTCACCATAGACGAGCGAGAGGTCTATCGGTTTTGTAAGCATGGCGGTGTATCCGGTGGGCAGCAGGCTTTTGGTCATTTCAGCCCTTTGCCTGGTCACGACAAGCACGAGGGGTATATTTTTTGTGGAGGACTGGTTTTTGAGGAGCTGGTGTGCGTGTTGTAAATTCGAGTCAATACCGTCGTCGTCGATAATGATAAGCTTGAAGCTGTTTTGGTCTGCAAACCGGATTCCGTCCTCAACAGTACCAGCGAGCATGGGAGTATACCATATACGTTTAAGAAGCACGCCAAGGTACATTCTCCCCGATGCGCTGTGACAGATCACCAAAACCATTTTTTTTGCGGACATCTCTATTCTCCGTTTCAAGGGCACTGAGGGTAATTTCAGACGTGCCGCTCCGGCCTTCACAGAACGTCTGACCCTAGCCTAGCTCAGCCTCCGTTCAATTTTGTTCAGCATCTCATTCAGATTTACCGGCTTGCGGATATAGTCGTTGAACCCTGCCCGCATGCACCGCTCCTCATCCCCCTTCATGGCAAGAGCGGTCATGGCGATGACCGGGATGTCTTTAAATTCCGGGCTTTCTCTGAGCCTCCGGAGAACCTCGAAACCGTCTATCCCGGGCATCTGGATGTCCAGCAGAATGACGTCGGGCTTTTCCTGCGCTGCTTTTTCAAGCGCGACCTCGCCGGTCGTTGCTTCTACGACGGTGAACGAATTTCCCTTTAAAAAATCAGCGACCAGCAGCATATTCAACCGATTGTCCTCGACGATCATGATCTTTTTTCCGGCAACCAGGCCGCCTTTCCCTTGAGGTTTTTCCTGTGCCTGGCCACCGTGCGGCTGCGTCCCGGGCTGGGTAAAGCTCAGGGCCGGCAGCGTGACTATGAAGTTCGTGCCCCCGCCCTCTCTGGGGCCGAAGGTGATCGTGCCTCCATGCATCTCCACGAGTCTTTTTGACAGGACAAGCCCCAGACCGGTGCCTTCGTGTTTTTTGGATAACGAGCTGTCCAACTGCTGGAACGGCTGAAATACCAGGTGCCGCTTGCTTTCCGGTATTCCTACCCCCGTGTCCCACACGGTTATGGTAAGCGTTCGTATATCCTGGTGTGCCTTAAGTCCCACGTTGCCGCCCGGCTCCGTGAACTTAACGGCATTTGACAGAAGGTTGAATAAAATCTGTTTGACCCTTCGCTCATCGGCGTAAAACAGTCCCACCTCGGACCCGATGTCCTGGATGAGCTCGATCCTGTGCTTCATGGCTTTTCCTCTTACCATCATAAACGCGTTCCGCAGCGTTTCGGATATCGAGAAGACGGCCGGCTCAAGCTGTTCCTTGCCAGCCTCGATTTTTGAGAGGTCGAGGATCTCATTGATAAGTTCAAGCAGATGATTGCCGGACTGTTTGACCCCGTCAAGGTACTCGGACTGTTTGGCGTTGAGAGGTCCGAAGGTTTGGTCGAGGAGTACCTGGCTCAGCCCGATGACCGCGTTCAGCGGGGTGCGCAGCTCATGCGACATGTTGGCGAGAAATTCGCTCTTCGACCTGCTCCCCATCTCAGCTTCGTCCCTCCGCAGCCAAAGCTCCCGGTTGACGGCCTGCAGCTCGATGTTCGTGTCCTCTATTTCCCTGGTCCGTTCGAGGACCTTTCCCTCAAGATCTTCGATCAGGCTTGCATTTTCAATGGCAATGGAAGCCTGGTTGGCGAATATCTCGCAGATTTTGATCCTGTCCGGCGTAAAATAATCGCGTTTCTCGCTGTAAAAACTCAGCGCCCCTATGCACTTATCCCGCGCATAAATCAACGGAACGGATAAAGAAGCGACATAGCCCCTCAATTGAGCGGCCTCGCTCCAGGGCGCAAAGGAAGGGTCCTTGACATTCACATGATGGCTCTTCATGGTTTTAATGGACATCCCCGTTGGTCCCATGCCTGTCGGCGAATCATCCCAGGTGACTCGGATCGACGACAGGTACCCGGCATCCTCGCCGGCATGGGCCACGGGTTTCACTTCATAGACGCCTTTCTCTATGATGCCGAGCCAGACCATCTTCATGCTGAAAACTGAATAAACGATATCGCAAATTGCGGGGTAAAGGTCGCTGAGGTTCGTGATAAGCATAAGGTTGTTGGACGCCATGTTCAGCGCCGTGAGTTCGTTGCCATATTCCCGCAGCGATTCTTCGTTTTTCTTGCGCTCGATCCCCAGGGCGATAACGTCAGCCACAGACGCCACCGAAGACATCGTCGTTTCAGGAATCCTGCTTCGGCTGAACATCGCCATCACGCCGACCAGCCTGTCCTGAACGATCAGGGGATATCCCGCGAAAGCGACCATTCCCTCTTTCCGTGCCCACTCCTGTTCCGCGATCCTCGGGTCTCCGATGACCTGGTTGGTCAGATGCGGCTTTCGCTCCTCGGCGATCCGGCCGACCTTGAATTTGCCCACGGGCACCCGTCCATGGGCGCCGTTGATATGGGTGTACATCCCCGCGCTCGCCTGAAGCTCCAGGACATTCTCTTGTTCATTGAGCGTCCAGATCCTGGAAAAGGCCGCATTGAGATGGTGCGTTATCGCTTTGGCGCAAAGCTGCAGGGTCGCGCGCAAATCACCGCCCCGGGTCAGCGCAACGCCGACCTCGGCGCCGAGCGCGGCCTGATGGACCCGCTGGTTCAGTTGATCGTGCGCCCACTTTTGCTCGGTAATGTCCTCTCCGGAAGAAAGAATGCCGGATACATCGCCTGATTCAGTGCGGACGACCGCGTTATGAAACGCCAGAATCCGCTCTAAACCGTCTTTTCTCAGAATAGTATTTTCAAAATATTCGACTGGTTTTACGCTGCCGGTCATGAGCGAGTTAAACACTTTGCGCACTTCTTCCCTCATCGGTTCCGGTATGCACAGATCGAACCAGCTCCGGCCAAGCATCTCCTGCTCTTCGTATCCCGTGATCTCCAAGCCTCTTTTATTAACGAGCGTAACCAGACCCTCGGCATCCAGGGCCACGATCAGCACACCCGCGATATCGAGATAGGTCTGCGCCTTATTTCTTTCCGCTTTCAGAATATCCTCGGCGTTTTTTCGCTCACTGATGTCCCTCACAACGTGAATCAGGCCGTTCACGGCTCCGGCGCTGTCCATGCGCGGAATCGTCCTGATCTCAATGAACATGTTCAGGTGCGGCTCGAATATTTCCGACGTGGCCGGCTTTCCCGTTACGAGGCTCTGGCAGCTCGGGCAGCCTTTCGGCGCGCAGTCGGTCCCGTGATAAGACTTATAACATTTTGTTTTATCAACATTTAAAAAGGACAGGCCGAGGATGTTTTTCGCCGCGTTATTGGACCGAATGATGTTGAAATCCTTGTCGTGCACGGTCACCATGTCCGTAATGGTGTTAAAGGTTTCTTCCCATTCCTGTTTGGCCTGGATTAAATCATCTTCCAGCTTTTTGCGGCTGGTATAGTCCTGCACCGTTTCGATAGCGGCAACAATACCGCCGGAGATGTCGCGTATGGGGGCCGCGTCGAAAACAAGGTACCTTTTTTTATTGTTCAGGTTTTCAAACCATCCTTCCGCATGCAGCCCCCCGGGCGTGATAACGGACCGGGAAACTTCAGGATAGAGCTTCGAGAGCTTTTCCCCGTCTCCACCCAGAACAATGTCCCCCAGTACCGGCCGCTGGTGCCCATAGAACGGTTTCCACGATAAATCCGTGTTGACCATGGTTGACGCGGGAAGGCCTGTCAGTTCCTCGCACGCCTTGTTCCAGAGCAGGACGTTATGCCGGGCATCGAGCACAAACGTGGGGATCGCGGAATTCTGTATCAGGTTTTCCGTAAACCGCTTTTGCCGCTCGAGGGACTCCTCCGCCAGCTTGCGTTCAGTGATATCACGCACAATGTCCCTTGAACCCGCCATCCTGCCTTCTTTGATGATCGCGGATGAGCTGACGTCAACGTGCACAAGTCTTCCGTCTTTTCTGCGGATTTGCCCCGTGAATTTTCCGTAGGAGCCTTTCGTCATCAGCTTTTCAAATTCGATTTTTGAGCGGCGCGCCTGTTCCAGGGGGATCAGGTTGAATACCTTCATGGTCAGCAGCTCTTCCCTGGTGTACCCGGTCAACACCTCGCTCGCTTTGTTCGCGTCGGTAAAGCGCTGCTCGGAATCGAGCAGGAATATCGCGTCATTCGCGTTTTCGAACAGGTCCCGGTATTTTTCCTCGGATGCTTTCAATGTCTCTTCAATATGTTTGCGTTCGGTGATGTCCGCCATGATATGGACCGCGCCGACGAGCTCCCCTTCGCTGTCAAGAAACGGCTCCGTGGTCACGTCAAACCACTGATCTCCCAGCTGAGCAGCGACGGTCTCCCGTTTCAAGGTCTTTTTCATGATTTCATGCGGACAATCGGCTGCGGGCCCCGAGGTGTTGTGGATAATTTCCCAGCATTGCCTGCCGATGATCTCATGGAATTGTTTCTTAAAAAGGCTTGCCATGGCCCTGTTGCATCGCAGAATTGTTCCTTTTCCGTCCAGCAGCGCAATCGCCTCGTCCATGGCGTCTAGCGTGTTTCGCCACTCACCGACTGCGTCGTGGATGGCCTTTTCCATGCGTCTGCGTTCGGTCACGTCGATCGCCATGACCAGTTTTGCCTGCCTCGCGTCAAAGGTCAGCGTATGCGTTGTTATCTCCGCATCGAAGATTGTTCCGTCCTTTTTCCGGTGTCTCCAGGTCCCGGCGGCATCCAACCCTTCGGCGCTCCGCGATACCTTGTCGATAAGGTGCGGAACATCTTCCTGCTGCCGCAGGTCCTTTATGGTCATTGAGAGGAACTCTCCGCGGGAATATCCGTATTGCGAGAGTGCCGCGTCGTTCACGGCGAGGAAGGCAAGCGTTTCCCGGTCATATACCCACATGGGATGCGGGTTGCTCTCGAACAGGAGCCGGTACCGTTCTTCACTTTCAAACAAGGTTTTCTTTGTCCGCTCATGATCAATAATAGTGCGTTCCTGTTCCTGGACCTTCTTTTCCAGTTTTGCTACGACCATCCGTCTGTAATTTTGGAGTTCTTCCTCCTTCAGGGCCGCCGAATGTTCCCGCATGACCTGCTTCTCTCCGGAAGCGCTCGCTTCAATCACCGAGGTAAATTCCTTCCAGAAAGCGTCGGGGCGTATTGGTTTGGTGATCAAGGCGTCCGCTCCGAGTGATAGCGCAAACTCACGCTCTTTATCTTCGGTATAAATTGCGGTATGCATGACAAACGGCACTGTTCTCAAAGTTGCATCGCGCCGAATGGCCATCAAGAACTGAAATCCGTCCATCCTCGGCATCAGGCCGTCGGAAATGATCGCGTCCGGTGTATGCTTCCTCGCCATTGCCAGGCCATCCATCCCGTCACCGGCTTCAAGAACGATATGTCTTTGATGCTCGATAATCAGCCTCAAGACTGCCCTGACGTTTTCGTCATCGTCAACGATCAAGATCTTCATTGCTATCCTTTAAGCTTCTCATAGAGTTCCTCGAACTGGGAAGCGGTCTCCTTGAACGCATGGAGCACCATGGGGTCGAAATGCTGCGGCATGGTCCTCCCGTCACCGTTGATAAGAATATCGCACGTTTTACGATGATCTAAGGCCGGCTTATACACCCGCGAATTTCTCAAAGCATCATACTGGTCCGCGATATTAATTATTCGTCCTTCCAGAGGTATCTGTTCCCCTTTGAAACCCTGGGGATAACCGCCGCCGTCCCATCTCTCGTGGTGGGTCAACGCTATGGTCTTCGCCATGCCAAAACGGGCATGATTGCCGAGGATGCGTCCGCCGTAGAGAGTGTGTTTTTTCATTTCCTCCCATTCCTCCGGCGTAAACTTTCCGGGTTTTTTCAATATGTGCGCCGGAATATGGATCTTCCCCACATCATGCACCTGGGCTTGCAGGACTATGGCACGAACGATCTTGCCCGGCAGCTTGAGGTTCCTGGCGATCACACCGCCGTACTCGCCGACCCGCACGATATGGTTTCCGGTATCTTCATCGTTGGCCTCCGCCGCCCTCGCCAGCGCATAGACCGTATACGCGAATGCGTCCTCGATCTCCCGTATCTGCGCGGAGAGAGACCGCAAAAAAAGCGTCTGCATGACCAGGTTATTCAGGAGCGACGCGTCATACGCCGTGACGTCACGCCCGTAATTTACGGCAATAACGCAGATGAAATCGCTCAGGTAGCAGACGATATTGGAGACTTCCAGCCCGCTCGACTCGAGCATGTTCGCGGCCCTTTGACATTCCGGCTTTGCGAGATCGGCTTTATTGAGATAGAGGTTTTGGGAACCGCCCTTTTCCGGCAGACTCAGCGCAGACTGCAGGTCGATCTTCAGCAAGGTCCTGTCCAATTCCCGAAACACGGACTCGTATTGATACCAATGAAAATGTTTTTCGTCGTCGCTCATCCCGACGATGACCACCTGCGGCTTGTCGATCATAGCATCGGCCTGCCTGATGATCTTATGCACGATGCTGTCGATCTTTTCATTGAAGTCAAAATCCATGGGATCGAAGGTTTTTATCACTTCCTCGCCATAGGACGTGAGACTGGTCATGTTACTATAGGCATTTGAGAGGTTTTCGTTCAGACTCTTCACCTTGAGCAGCATTTCTATCCTCGCGAGGACCTCGCCATGATCAAAGGGCTTCGAGAGAAAATCCTCGGCGCCCGCTTCAATGCCCTTGATCCGGTCATCTTTTGATGCAAGGGACGTTATCATGACAACCGGGATGTCTCGATATCGTTCGTCTTCCTTTATCTTTTCGCAGACTTCATATCCGTTCATTTCCGGCATCATCACATCCAACAGTACAATATCGATCTTTTGTTCCCTGATTATGGCAAGGGCCTTCCTGCCTTCGGCAGCCTTGATAACCTCGTACCCCTTCGGGACAAGCACGCCTTCCAGGACCATCAGGTTTAACGGCTCATCATCGACGCAGAGAATTCTGGGACGCGTATTCATGGCCTCTCCTTATAAACTGAATATATTGTTATTATAATACATTTTCAGGGCTAACGCGGCGATCACGATCGTCAGCATCCGCCTGAGGCTGGTCAAAAAGATTTTGACCGGATTGAACAAACTAATGAAATGGTTTGCCGTTTTCAAGGACCTCACGAAGAGGGCGCTTTCCCGGCAGTGGGCAGCGCAGTGGCGGGATAGTTTTTGCCAGTTTTTGCAGTATTTGTCTATGATCAGAACGTGATCGACGTTTGCATCCATCCGCCGCTCATGTACGCTGCCCCGTGAGGAAGCATTGTTTACCTGGCGTTTCCGCCTGTCATGTCAGGGTGTTCGTCATTCCGGTTCCCACTCAAGGTCGCCGGTCAAGGACCAGGTTACGAAGTTCCTGATCCTCTTTTTCGTGTCTTCTGAAATCTCAATAAATCTGAGGCCTATTCCTGGTTCCGATTCAAACTGAACGCCAAGGGTGATTTTCCGTATCACTTCTCCGACGACCTTGTTAATTTCGGAATCGTGGGGTAGGGTAAAGGCAAGATGCAATACCGTGTTTTCAGGAAGGGCGGTATACGTACGGAGGAAGATGCCGCCCTCGGATATGTTGACACTGGTCAGGAATTTATCGGGGATCTGTTCTTCGATCTCAACTCGCATTCGCGCCGAAATTCTCGGCGCCTGCCTCGGCTCTCCACTTAATCGACTCAATATGCCGTATACGAGGGAAACATCTATGGGTTTTACTATAATGAGAGTATTTCCTTCGGAAATCAACGACGCGCTCGATCCCCGGTCCTCGGCCGCAAGGAAGACAACCAGGGGAAGCTCTTTCACCGGATGGTCATTCCTCAATAACGAAACAGCGGCGCCTCTCTCCTGTTCAGGCATGTCCCCATCCAACAGCACCAACGAAAAGGTGTTTTTCCCTGCGAGCAGGGTCCCTTCCAGCGCGGTTCTCGAAAAAACCGACACATACCCGATTCTCTTGAGCAGGACCCCCAGATACATCTGGCCTGCGGAAGATCGGCAAATCACGAGGACTTTCTTTTCTTCGTACACGGTTAACCTCTCGGAATCGTCAATCAATCAACGCGCGCAGCGGTTGCAAGGTCAAATAGTTCGGGCCTGCATTTCGAAAAGAACAGTCTGCGCACCGCAGCGAGCTTCATCATGAATCCCGTGTCCGATTCACTGCCCGCACATGCCGGACTCGATATCCAGCGTCCCGCTCAACGGGCCGATATCCGTTGTAATTTGAACCTCAGCCCGCGAAAGTTTTCCGCATATCGGTACGGGAATAGCCGTGCGAAAAGGTTTTGACATCCCGCTAAGAACGTAGGAGCCCGCCAATTCTCTCGTAAACAGTTCACTGCCGTCGGATGCCGCGCCCCGGATGCTCAGGGAAATTACGATCAGGTGCGCATTTCCGCTATTTTTCACCACGATCGTCAGCTGACCATCAGACAGAACCATTGTTTGCAGCGACCCGGTGACTTTTTCCTCGACAGGCTTTATGAAAACAGGCACACTGAGAGGGCTGGTTGCCGGCATTCTCCCGATAGCGTTCTTTGCCGCTCCTGAACGTTCTCCGATGAGAATCCGGCATACCATTTCCCGCGTCAATGGCGCGCCCCGATAACCCACGCGGATAACGCGCTGTTCACCCGCTGCAAGCGTCATCACCTTTGGAAAAACAACAAGTTCCTGTGTCTCTGCAAAAGAATCCCTGCCGTCGGCGTCCTGATTCCATCCAACTGGAGAGATGTCGATGGTGACAGGCTCTTTCCCTTCATTGACCACCGTCACCATGCTGGATTTCACCTTATGGTCAAATACAATTCTGTCAGGGGGGCTCACCCTGATCTGACCTGCGAAAAGAGCACCGGCCGGAATAATCAACCAGACAGCAGCCGCTCCCCAGCAAATCACCGTGATCATGATGGTCTGTCGTATCGTCCGATACATAGTTTCCGCCTTTTGCACGTTTGCGCTCTCATTGAAGCGGACTGACAGAGATGGAAAATGGCCATGCATAGGTTCCCGGCTGCGTCCCCTGCGCGAGAATAAATCGGTAACCCAGGGAAACCGTTGTCCTGCCGCTGACCGGGAGGTTCACCAGTCCGCCGTCCTGGCCCAGAACAACGTCCCTCCCCATTACGCTCACCGTTGTTTCCTGAAAGGGAAGACCCTGTGCCGCGAACGAGAGGAGGCAACCGGCCCTGGTGTTGTTTTTCAATTCTATCATGGAACCTTCCTGGACCTGCACAAAGCCCCGCCGCACGTCCGCATCGGTCACCACGAGTTCCGGCGGCTGCTTGATGATATTCAGGTTTGCCCGGGCGAGAACAACAGCGCTGATGTGCATCGTGGCAGACGTCCCCGCCATTGCCTCGGGTACGGTTACGGTCGAAACCGTCGCAAAGGAGAGCGCAGCGATGAGAACGGCCCTCACCAGCATTTCCTGGAGCCTGACTACCCGCGCGATTACTTTCGAATCAACGTAACCGCTCTCGACGAGCAGTTGACCGAGTTTTTTGTCCGTGTGTATCTGGCGGCGAAGGGCATCATTCAGTTGCTCCCTCGTTAAATACCCGGCCGAAACAAGCAGCTCCCCGAGCCTGAGCCGCGTGGGAAGCTCCGGACCGGCTGCCATGGTGTTCTGGATCGCGAGCGCCGTGTCTACTTCACGCTGGGTCACGATCCTCAGGCGCACGAGTATCTCGCCGGTCTTCTCTCCTGTTCGCTGCTGTTCTTTCAGTGCACGATCGAGTTGTGCAGCCGTGATCCGTTCGGCGAGAAAGAGGATCTCTCCGAGCATTTTCCTGACACCGGCGGCCATTTTTACCGCCTGTTCAGGTTCGGCAAGATCACGCTGGATCGAAAGCGCGATAGCGAGGTCTCTGGGCTCCAACTCACCCATCGTGACGAGAATTTCACCAACGACCCTGTTCGTTCGTTGCTGCTCCTCCAGCGCCGCGTTCAGTTTTTCCTCGGTCACCAAACCGGCGTCGGTCAGAATCCGTCCTATGGGTCTCTTGATTGGTTTTGGCATCAGCGTCGACATGTCCAACTCCTTTTCAATGACTTTCATCACGTGCGATGGTTCTTTCCTTCAATCGTTACGGGGCCGGCAAGGGGCTCGCAGGTCCATAGGTCCCCATCTGGAACCTGAAACTCCCCGTGAGATGATACTGGGGAGGAGGTACGATTGTTGAATCATAATCGGTCACGGTAACCTCAAATGATGCGCGAACAAAGCCGGAGGCAGTTGAATCCGGCGTAAAAGTGAGGATGCCCTTTTCCACTTTTTTATTGACCGATCTTTCTCCATTCAGCACGAGAAATTCGCCCGGGAATTGTTCATAAAGCGGATTATTTTCGACTGAAAACGTTTTGTTGATGGCCGGCATTTCACCGCTGGCCGATTTATTAACATCTATTCTGACAACGCACTTGTACTCCTCGTCCCAGACGTCCCGCGCCACTGCGGCCTGAATCGACCAGAATCCTTCATTGTTTGTGGAGTAATAGAAATTGGGTTTCAGTACCGTGTAGTCATTGCTGATGATTTCAAAATAGTTGGAAGAACCGGAAGTGGCCGCCTCGGTTGTCGTCGGATTCGAAGTGGCGGCGGTATCGACCTCGCCGCCGCAGGCCGACAACAGCGAAACCAGCACTGCCGTCAGAAGCATCTGCTGCAAGCGCAGGCCCCGTTTTACATGTTGGGGCTGTGCATAGCCCTCTTCGATCAGCACTTCTCCGAGGTATTTCCGGGAGCTCGTCTGTTTTCGGAGCGCCTCATCAAGCTGAAGGCGTGAGATGCAGCCCGTGGACACAAGTAGTTCTCCGAGCCTGAGCGGGCCGGAAGAAGGGCTCCCCATGCCCTGGATACGCTGGAAATCGAGAAGACCTATAAGCTGCAGCTCGGTGAGCACGCCGAGACGTACAAAAACTTCACCCAGCTTTTCTCCGCTTCTTTTTTGTTCGGCAAGAGCTTGTGCAAGCTGGTTGTCCGTTATGCGCCCGGATTGAACAAGCAACTCACCCAGTTTCCGGCGGTCTCCCGCAGCGATCCTGACAGCGTCCTCCAGGCGGCCGCCGAGGTTTGGTTGTACCGAAAGGGCCGCCTTGATGTCCGCTGCATCAAGGATACCCATTCTGACCAGCACCTGGCCCAGGAGCTCGCCCGTCCTCGCCTGTTCCTCTAATGACCGTTTCAGGTCTTGCCGGGACAGAAAACCGCCATCAAACAATATCTGACCGAGAAGAGGTCTCGTATAGTCTTGGTTTTTCGGCATAATCGGTCAGCCCTTCCTGCAGGGAGAAATAAACATTTTATTCCTGTTTTAACCTTTTTTATTATACGTCGGGAATTTTTAATTATCTACAGCAATCATTGAATCCGATGAAATAGTTGCACCATGGTGTTTTCCTGAACGTTCCTCCATGACTCCATCACCTTTCGGTGAGCATATGCCTATTTTTCACGTGGTATGAGCATCGCTTACCAGATAGTCTATGAACTTCTTAAGCATTGCCCGGTCCTTCTCCGGCAGATCGGAGTACGTCACCGCAATCTCATAGCGAACGGGCCCCGCATCCTCCATTTTTCGGCTTGAAAAAACCTTTCCCATGAAATTGAGTTGGCTCCTGTCGTCCAGATATAACTCCATGGGGACCATGCTTTCTTTTTGCAGGGACTGCTCAGAATAGATAAGCATGCTGCTCAAGGTCATGTCCTTTACCCTGAAATTAGCGGGATAGAATAGAACTTTTTGCTCGGGGGCGGTTATCTGAAACCTGACCGCGCTCCTCCGCTCGGTTATCGGCGCTTCTACCGTTTTTGTACGAAGCTCAACGGTATTAAGAAAAGCGGTAATTTTATCTTCCGACCCCTCTTTAAATTTCATCCCTGCCGCGTATATTAAAACACTTTCTCCATCAGGTTTCGTTTCCATTCCGACTAATGTGGAACGAACGACCTGGCACCTCACATCAATACTCAGCCCCTTGTCTCCGAGTTGGATCATATAGTCTCTGCCGACATCCAGTTTTTTATCTGCTTTCACGGCAACTCCGCCAAGACTAATGTCAACTATTTCTATTTTGCTGGCCAGGGTCATCTTGCCCTGCATCTTTGTTAAATCCGATCTCGTGTGCTCCCTTTTGTTCCGCATGACAGGTTACCTCCACGTCAATCGTTTACATGGACCGACCATCCTCCAGCTCAGGTATTTTCATCCTGTCTGAGGCCCGCATACCCTGTTTTCCTCTTCGGCTTCTTCACGACCGCGCCGCGTCTTTTCGTGATTTGCCCGCTGAAGATTCCTTATCGATCCGGGAAGTACCGGGCTATGTTCCTGAGGATGTAGACTTCGTAGGCCACGG
Source organism: Nitrospirota bacterium (assembly GCA_963836175.1). Lineage (GTDB taxonomy): Bacteria > Nitrospirota > UBA9217 > UBA9217 > UBA9217 > GWC2-56-14. Next base: position 198,733 of record CAWIIS010000002.1, on the reverse strand, counting down.
CAAACTCCACCTTGCAGGACGCTGCCCCTGTTATTTCCCTGATAATCTCGGGATTGTTGGGCTCCGAGGTCGCAACGATAAGCACGGAATCCTCTCGCATTTCCACGGGTATTACTTCAAAGCGCTTCACGATCTCTTCTGGAAGGCTTTGGGCTACTTCCTGCGGGATTACCTCATCGGCCAAATCAATCCACGCGCAATTAAACTGCGTGGCCAGGGCAATGCAAATATCGTTCGGAGCAAGAAATTTGAGTTCAACGAGGATCTGTCCCAGTCTTTTTTTCCGGTATTCGCTCTGTAAGCGAAGAGCATAGTCCAACTGCTCCTTGGTAATGTAATTGGCATTCAAAAGAATTTCGCCGATAAAAGCATGGATCTTTTCCTGTTTCTTCAGCGACGCCATCAGTTGTTCCTCGCTGATCATATTTTCATCACGCAATATGGCGCCGAGCTTTTTTTCCTTGGCGTCCCACTGCCGCAGCACGCCGATTTCGAGCTGTTTTTGACTGATTTTACCGAGATCCACGAGCAATTTTCCGAAAAGCTTTATAACTTCGATGCGCTTGACAGCATGAGCAGGGACGAAAATCCGATCGCTTTTATCAGCCGGGTTGAGGGGAATGAGGTAGAAACCCTTGTCATCGGGATTGTACCTATGGGTGGTGCCTGTAAGCAGAGAGCCGTCCTTGAACTCAACATTCAGCCGGAAGGAAGTTGCGCTTGCCAGTATCGTATTGTCAATTTTTTCCTGGCGAACAGGCGAATCGTTCTCAGTCAACTTTTTGAGATAGATAATCTGCTGCACCTGGCTCATGGACACTGATGTAGAAACAATCTTCCCCTCCGCATCCGGAATCTGCAGGTACAAAACCGGATTATTGATATTGAAAGCCAGCAGTTGGCCATGCCTCGTTTCACCGGACGTGCACTTCACCATCACCTTCATAATGACCTCCCGTGACTTAATCCGCTTGTCCCTCTCAGAACTCTTCAAACAAAGAGCCGCTCTGACGGCTACGACAACGGGCGACCTTCAACATCTGATTTTCGCACATAATGTTCGTATTTTGTTCTCGACTTCGCGGCTTTGCGCGAAAAGGGATTGGTTTATAGCTTAATCTTACCACTCTTGAGGGAAATCAGCTCTTATTCCTTGAATTTCATCAAATTTCCCACCAGGCACCAGCTCCTGCCGCGCATTCCTCTTATCGCTTACAAGTGCCTTGTACCCATACAACCGCAACATATTGTTCACGGTCGAATGTAACGACGTAAGAATTATATTACATATTTCTCGTAGTGGGAAAAAGCGCGGCAAAATCTCGGTCAGCCTGTTTATAAAGGTTCTGGTGCAAAGGTGTACTGGGTATCTGTTTTTGCATACGAAGAATGGATTGAATTTTGACGTAAAGATGTTGGCAGGATAAAGTGCAACTTTTGAATGAGGAGCAGGATCAAGAAGATCCAGCCCCTGCTGCTCCTGTTTTACAGTTTGTACCCGATCTTGCGCAGGAACTGCCGCCGTTCTGCCTTGTCAGCTGAAGTCTCGACCCCTTTCGGAGAAGATCCGTCGATGACGCCGAGGATGCCCTTGCCCCGTGCCGTGGCTGCGATGACGACCTCCAGCGGATTTGCGGTTGCGCAGAAGATGTGGCAGACCTCGGGACAGTTTTTGATTGCCGTGAGCACATTAACGGGGAAGGCATTTCGAAGGTAGATGCAGAAGACGTGTCCCGCACCGAGTGACTCCAGGGTGGCGATGCAGCTCGTGACGAGCTCGTCATCGTTCCCCTCGGTCCTGATGAGGCAGGGGCCGGACGCCTCGGTAAAAGCAACGCCGAACTCGCGCCGCGGCACCGTGGTCGCGATGATCTCGTACAGGTCCTCGGCGGTCTTGATAAAATGCGTCTGGCCGAGAATGATGTTGCAGCCTTCGGGGATGTCAACGGATAGAGTTTTCAGTTCCATGTCTGTCTCCTGAACGCGGGAAAGGTAATGTCAAAAAGCTCACCACCGAGAACACAGAGAAACTCCTCCGTGATCTCTGTGGTTTCATTCTTGCTTCTAGAGTATAGCAGGGGTTCCTGGATTATTCAGCAGCCGGCTTGATCAAACTTTGATATGCAGCAGCGGCAGGCCGAGGCGCTGCCGCTTGTTCTCCCCTCTGAACAGCTCGGAGGTCCGCTGCGGCGCATCACCCCGCGCGCCCTCGTGCTGGGCCTGCTGTTTTGTGGGCAGGCTGGCTGCGTGCTGGACCGTATGCTTTCCGAACTTTTCGGACAACTCGTCCACGATGCCGTAGATCCGGCCCATTTTTTCTATCTTGGCGGCATCGTCGAACAGGCCGTACTGGGTCGCTGATTCGGCGATCAGCCCCGCAAGCACCACGCCGGTCTGGCGGTATGGCGTCCGGGGCCGGTATGCCCGGCTGAATCCCTCGCGAAGCGGCCCGAAGAGCTCGGCAGGATAGGCCGTGGGACGGCTTAGTTTTATCTCCACGCCGCTGCTCGTAAACTCCTGCGTCCGCAAAAAGACCACCAGCCGCGTTGCCGCGAGCTTGTAGCGCCGGGCCTTGATGCAGGCGTTCTCCAGGTTCTTCGCCAGCTGGGCGAACACGAAGGCCTCGTCCAGCGAAGCCGGGGTGAAGGTCTTTGCCTTGCTGATCGACTGGTAGGCGCTTTTCGACTCCGTGACCACCGGGTAGACGCTCCTGCCGTTCAGCTCGTGCCAGATCTCCTGGTACGGCTTGGACAGGTGCTGCTCGACAAAGCGCTCATCCTTGCGCGCAAAGTCGAGCGCGGACGTGATCCCGAACTTCCGGAGGAAGGCTGCCGTGTTCGGCCCGATGCCCCAGACCTTTTCTATAGGAAGGTCCTGCAGATAGCGATGAATGTCCCTGCCGGAGATCATGGTGAGGCCGTTCGGTTTTTTATGCTTCGAGCCGACCTTCGCCAGTACCTTCGAGAGGCTGACGCCGACCGAGACGGTGATCCCCAGCTCCGTCTCGATCGCGTGTCTGCATCTTTTCGGCGATCGCTTCGTAGGACCCGTGAAAGCTCCGCCTGAGGCCGGTGAGATCGACAAAGGCCTCGTCGATGGAGTATTCCTCCACATCGGGCGAGAACCGCCGCATGATCTCGAACATCCGCACGGAAAAGAGGCTGTAGGTCTCGTAGTCGGACGGAAGGATCACCGCGTCGGGGCAGAGCTTCTTCACTTCGGAGAGGCGCACGCCGCGCTGCACGCCGCGCGCCTTTGCCTCGTAGCTCGCCGCAGCCACGATCCCGCGCTCCTTGCCGGTGATCACCGGCCTGCCCTTGAGCTCCGGGTGGATCGCCTGCTCGCAGGATGCAAAGAACGCATCGGCATCGAGATGGAGGATGGCCTGCGGCCAGGAGGAAATGGTGAGAGGTTGATTGTCCACACAAACATTGTGGGTGAACAAGTGTTCACTGTCAACCCATAAAGCTGCGTGGTCGAAATGATAATTCAAAAGAGTGGACGGCTAAGCATCTCTCGAATCAAAGGCCGCTTTTACAATGCGGCGCAGTTCGCTTGCCTTGACCGGTTTATTGATGTACTCGAAGGCACCGCCGCTGATGTTCTGGAGATAGGACTCAACGCTGCTGTATGCCGTAAGCATGATCACCGGCACTGACGGGGCATCCTTCTTGAGCACGGCGATCAGTTCGGATCCCGTCATGCCGGGCATATGGTTATCCGTCAAGACCAGGTCAACCCTGGCCCCGCCCCGGATCACGGACAATGCCGACTCAGCATCGGTCTTTGCAATGACATGGTACTCGCTCAGGGTTTCTCCCAGGATCTTCAGTATCTCGGGCTCATCATCAACCAGCAGAATGGTCTTCACCGTGCTTTGCTCCTCTCAAAAGGACATGGGCAAGAAGTTTACTCCACCTTCACCCCTACCGCCATCTCCTGCTGCCGCAGCGACCTGATCTTGTCCCGCAGCTCGGCCGCGGTCTCGAAATCCAGCTCCTTTGCCGCGGCGCGCATCTGCTTGTCGAGCCGCGCGATCAGCGCCGGGATGTTCGACCGTGGGAACATACTCGCCTGCTTCCTCGGCAGCGATCGGGACCGTGAAGTAATCCTGCTTCGTACACCGTGCGCAGCGCGGCCTGGATGTTCTTCTTGATGGACTGCGGCGTGATGTTGTGCTCTTTATTATACTCTTCCTGCACCGTGCGGCGCCGGTTCGTCTCGGCAATGGCGTTCCGCATGGAGTCGGTCATCTTCTCCGCATAGAGGATCACCTCGCCGTTCACGTGCCGGGCCGCCCGGCCCATGGTCTGGATGAGCGAGCGCGTGGAGCGCAGGAACCCTTCCTTGTCCGCGTCCAGGATGGCGACGAGCGAGACCTCGGGGATGTCCAGCCCTTCGCGCAGAAGATTGATGCCGATCAGCACGTCATACTTGCCCATGCGCAGGTCGCGGATGATGTCCACCCGCTCCAGGGTGTCGATGTCGGAGTGCAGGTAGGCGACCTTCACGTTCAGTTCCTTGTAATGCTCGGTCAGGTCCTCGGCCATGCGCTTCGTGAGCGTGGTGACCAGCACGCGCTCGCTGCGCCTCGGCCCGCTTCCGCACTTCGTTCAGCAGATCGTCCACCTGCCCCTTGGCCGGCCTGATCGCTGATCTCCGGGTCCGTCAGGCCCGTGGGCCTGATGACCTGCTCGATGATCCTGCCTGCCGCACTTTTCCGACCTCGAAATCAGCCGGCGTCGCCGAAACGTACACGGTCTGGTGCACCCGCTCCTCGAACTCCTCGAAATTGAGCGGCCGGTTGTCGAGCGCCGACGGCAGGCGGAAGCCGTATTCAACGAGGGTCGTCTTGCGCGCCCGGTCGCCGTTGTACATGCCGCCGATCTGCGGGATGGTGGCATGGGACTCGTCCACGACCAGGAGATAGTCCTTGGGGAAGTAATCGAGCAGCGTCGGCGGCGGCTCGCCGGGCGCCCTGCCCGAAAGGTGGCGCGAGTAGTTCTCGATGCCGTGGCAGTAGCCCATCTCCTGGATCATCTCGAGGTCGAACATGGTGCGCTGCTCGATGCGCTGCGCCTCGATGAGCTTGTTCGTCTTGCGGAACTGCTGGATGCGCTCCCGGAGCTCTTCATGGATGCCGTCCATGGCCGCCTTCATGCGCGACTCGGGGATCACGTAATGGCTGTTCGGATAGATCGGCGATCTTTTCGAGCTTCCGGAGCGGCGTGCCGAGCAGCGGGTCGAACTCCGAGATCGCATCGATCTCGTCGCCGAACAGCTCGATGCGGATGGCCGTGCTCTCGTAGGACGCCGGGAAGATCTCGACCACGTCGCCGCGCACCCGGAAGGTGCCGCGGTGGAAATCGAAGTCGTTCCGCTCGTACTGGATGTCCACGAGCTTTCGGAGGATGTCGTTCCGCTCGATGCGCTGCCCCTTTTCGAGGAACAGCAGCATGCCGTGGTACGCTTCGGGCGAGCCCAGGCCGTAGATGCACGAGACCGAGGCCACGACGATCACGTCGTTCCGCTCGAAAAGCGACGTTCGTGGCCGAATGGCGCATGCGGTCGATCTGTTCGTTGATGGACGAATCCTTTTCGATATAGGTGTCCGTGGTGGGAAGATAGGCCTCGGGCTGGTAATAGTCGTAGTACGAGACGAAATACTCCACGGCGTTGTCCGGGAAAGAGCTCCTTGAACTCGTTGTAGAGCTGGGCCGCCAGCGTCTTGTTGTGGGCGATCACGAGCGTGGGCTTCTGGACCTTCTCGACCACGTTCGCCATGGTAAAGGTCTTGCCCGAACCGGTGACGCCGAGCAGGACCTGGTGCTTCTGGCCCTGATGATCCCGCTCGAGAGCTTTTCAATGGCCTGCGGCTGGTCTCCCGTGGGCTGAAACTCCGATATGATCTTGAATTTCGGCATGATTAAATATTACTCTAAAAGGAGCACGGGTGTCAACGGGAAGGGCGCGCGCCTGCCTGCGTTTCGTCAACGCCTCCGCTCATAGCGGATGACAGCATAGGGGATCTCCTCCGCTACTTCCTCCCGGCTGACCTCGGTGAATGCCGCCGGGATTTCCGGGAAGAAGGCATCCCCTGCATAGACCCGGTGGACCACCGTCAGGTAGATGCGGTCTGCCCGTAATATCGTCTCCTGATAAAGCGGACCTCCCCCGCAGATGAACACCTCATCCTCGCCCTTGCACAATGCCAAGGCATCTTCAAAGCACTGGACCACTGATGCCCCCTCAACGCGATAGTCCCTTTGCCCCGTCAAAATGATGTTCTTCCTGCCGGGAAGCGGGCGGCCGATGCTTTCGAAAGTCTTCCGTCCATAGATCACCGGATGACCCATCGTGATCTCACTGAAGCGCTTCAGATCGGACGGTATTGACCAGGGTATCCTGTTTCCAACGCCGATGACGCGGTTCTCGGACATGGCGGCAATAAGCGATATGATCATGGGCCTACACTAGCAGACAGGCGAGGTGCTGTCAAAGGGAATGAGCGGAAGTGCAGGCGGGGTGCAAACCTGTTCAGATCGCGCCAGAGTCTAAAAATAAACTCCCGCCCAGGACTGCCGGGCAGGAGTTATCGTTCTCATAAATGATCATCACGTGCGGATCGCCGACTTACCGCACCAGCAGGTACAGCAGCACGGCGAAGCCGGCAAGCACGCCGATGGCGGTCTCGTGCTCCGAGTTTTCCTTCACCACCTCGAAGCTCCAGCGGTTCGTTCCCCTGCCCGGATAGGGGGAGAGGCGCGGCAGATAATCGGGCACCGCCTTGTCGAACTCGATCCAGGGCTGGCCGAAGCTGCCGATGAGCTTCTCGTTCTCCTGTTTCTTCTTGTAAGGCGCATAATAAATGAAGAACCACACGAAGCCGCCGATCATGATCCAGTAATTCATGGCCATGGCGCTGTAGCCCAGCGTGATGAGCAGCGTCCCGATGTAGAGCGGGTTCTTGACGTAGGAATAGGGGCCGGTGGTGGTGAGCTGCTTGTTCTTCCGGAGATGTCCGGCTGCCCAGAGCCGCAGCCATTCGCCCAGGAGCGTGAGGACCGCGCCCGGCTACGAACCAGGCCGGTTCGAGGATCTTGTCCTTTGCCAGATAGAACATGATGGCGCACACGATGGCTGCCAGCACAGTTTTGCCCGTGATCTTCGTAAGCTTGTACTGCAACGTCCCTTTTTCCGCCATTATACGCTCCTTCATGAGTTCAACATTTCATCGTCCGGCCGACGATGTTCCTGCTTACCATTTTCTCGGCATGACCAGGTTCCTGAGCTTCAGCCACTTGCGTTCTTCTGGGTCTATCAGTTCCGGGGCATAGAGGCTTTTGAGCTTGATAAGCGACAGCCGGTCGGCCAGGCCGAGCGCCCAGGTCAGACAGCGGCCGATGAGCCACATGCCGCCGGGATGAAAAGCTGACGCCAGGTCGATGACAAAGACCTTGCCGTCCACCAGCAGAATGTTCGAGCGGCGCTGAAGATCGAGATGGACCCATCCGCGCTCGTGCAGAGCAGCGATTATCATTTCGAACTGTTTGATGATCCCCGGCCCGATCTCGCCCGGCAGATGGCTGCCGAGGTCCCTGCCTTCGAGATATTCTATGGCGATGGCAAAGGGAGTGAGCCGCTTGAACCGTGACGGGAGGCCGTCAATGCCGGCAAGCGCCGCATAGGCACGGCACTCGCGGGCTATGACCATGCGCCCCACGAAGTTCCGCTCGAAAAATCCTTTGTTCCCGAAATCTTTGACCACGAACCGCTGTTCCCCCGAACGGGCAACGAACACGTCCGCCTTGTAGCGCTTCCCGGTGATGAGGACCTTCTCGCGGTTCGCAACAGCCTCGTCGTATGATAGATCAGGGTGCATAGACCACGGTTTGCCTAAAGGTCCATTATTTTCCAAAATCTCTTAAAAACTGGGTCAGGAGCCGGACCCCGATGCCGGTCGCGCCCTTTGGCGTGTACGGGCGGTCCTTTTCGGTCCATGCGGTGGCTGCAATATCGAGGTGCACCCAGGGATATTTCTGCACGAACTTGGACAGGAGCGCCGACGCCGTGATGACCGAGGCAGCCCTGCCGCCCGTGTTCTTCATATCGGCGATGTCGCTCTTGATCTGGTCATAATAGCTTTCCCAGAGCGGAAGCTCCCAGACGCGCTCTCCGGTCTTCTCGCCGGCGGCGCGCAGTTGCTGTTTGTACTGGTCCGCGGTGCCGAGCATGCCGGCGGCCTCATGTCCCAGGGCGATGGTGCAGGCGCCGGTGAGCGTCGCAATGTCGACGATCACGGACGGTTTGTATCTGCAGGCGTAGGTGAGAGCATCCGCAAGGACCAGCCTTCCTTCAGCATCGGTATTGACGATCTCGATGGTCTGGCCGGACAGGGTGCGAAGCACGTCGCCGGGTTTCAAGGCCATGCCGCCCGGCATATTTTCCGCCGCAGGCAGCAGGCCCACGATGTTCAGTTTGAGCTTGAGCGCCGCTGCATTGCGAATCGCGCCGAGCACGGCTGCGCCGCCGGACATGTCGTCCTTCATCCGGTCCATGTTCTCGGCCGGTTTGATCGAGATGCCGCCGGAATCGAAGGTGATGCTCTTGCCCACGAGCGCGATGAACGGGCGTGAGCCGCCGCCACGGTACTCGATGATGATGAACTTCGGAGGCTGGATGCTCCCGGCTGCGACGCCCAGGAGCGCGCCCATGCCCAGTTTTTCGATCTGCTTCCGTTCGAGGACCTGGATCTTCAGTCCGTACTGCCGGGCGATTTCCCGGGCCCGGCCGGCCAGGACCGTCGGCGTCATGTCCGCGCCGGGATGGTTCACCATGTCGCGCGCCAGAGCTGCTGATTCGGCAATGATCGCGCCTGCAGCGACGCCTTTGCGCATTGCCGCAACCGATGCAGACGCCCCGGCGAGGAGCGTGAGCGCCTTGATCTCTTTTCGTTTGCCAGTCTCGTCGTTCGTTTTATATTTCAAGAACCGGTAAAGCCCGAGCATGCTTCCCTCGGTCAGCGCCTGCGCCGTCTCTTCAGCATCAAGACCGAGTCCTTCGGTCGCGAACACGATCGATTCGGACCCGCTGCTCCGGGCATGGGAGGCGGCCTTGCCCGCTGCCAGCCGGATCCGGTCCAGGGTCAGGTCGGCCCGCTTGCCGAGCCCCACCAGGATGAGCCGCTCGGCAGCCATGCTTGCCCCGGGATAGAGAAGATGGACGCTGCCGGGCTTGGCAGTAAAATCTCCCCGTTTGATGAGCCGGGAGATCATCGTTCCCAGGTTTCGGCCCGCGCGCTCCTGCTCCCGGCCGGGCTTTCCGTCCTCGAACACGGGAAGGATTACTGCTCCGGTCTTCAGTTTTTCAAGTATGCCGCTGATTACGCTTATCTTCATGATTCGTATCCTGCCCGGCCCGCGCCGGTCTTACGGGTGCTGCTGATCAGTGGTCCTTCCTGATCACGACCGGCTCAAGGCCTTCCTGCGTGACCCTGCCGGCCACAAGCTCCGCCTTTTCCTCAGTCATATAAGACGCCGACCTCAACATCGTAAAGCGTGCCGAGGTTCGTTTCTCCGGGAATGATCGATATGATCCCGAATTTCGCAGAGAGACGTTCCTTCAACAGCCTGGCATTCTCTTCCTCGACATATCGTGCTGCATGGACGGTAAAAGGCTTTGTTCCGGGAAGTTCATCGAGACGCTCGATCACGACCTGCGCCGTACCTTCCGCCGCGAACCCCAGCTCGCGAGCGGCGCCGTACGACAGGTCGATCACCCGGCTTTTGATAAAGGGGCCGCGGTCATTCACCCGTACAGCGATGCTTTTGTTGTTCCCCAGGTTCGTGACGCGGATCATGCTGCCGAACGGCAGCGTACGATGTGCGGCAGACAGGCCGTACATATCGAACAGTTCTCCGCTGGCCGTTCTTTTGCCGTGGAGGTCTTTCCCGTACCAGGAGGCGGTCCCCACTTGCCGGAATGCGGCGGCGAGCTCGCTGCGGCCCCGGCCTGAGCAGGGAGGGATGCCGGTTCCGGCATCACGTTAACCGTACCCGCGCATGACGCAGACATCGTGATGAACACGATGGCGGCGCCGATGCTGAGACCGAGCGCAGAACACCGTGCAGAACATACGCTCATGAGAACGCCCCGTTCCTTATGCAGAGGCCTTTTCGCCGGCTGCCGCATCAGCAGCGGCCTTTTTCCCTGCTGCTTTGTAGGACTTGGTTGAACGGAGTTTGCGCTGGGCCCGCTTGACCTTCTTCAGCGCCTGGCGTGCCTCGGGTTCTGATTTTTTTCCTTCTGCTTTTTTTGCTTTTTCTGCTGCAGCCTGTTTCAATTTCTTGATCTGCTCCTGAAGCTCTTCAACGTTTACTTTGATCACTGCGTACGCCTCCTTGGGATTTGTTTTACAGAGCCACCATAATAGACAAAAAGAGCCGCGAAATCAAGCTATTTCGTTATTTCGCGGACGGATACAAGAACTGAATAGTGGGGAGCAACGGGACAGACGGATATTACAGGAGAAAAAGAGGAAAGGAGCGATGGCCGCCTGCTGCCAGGCGGCCACCACGAAACGATGTTATTAGCAACCTACCGGTGCTTTGCGTTTTGCTGCGGGAGCTGCCTTGAGGCTCATCACGGTGTCCTTCTCGGTGGATATCTCCACCTTTTCACCGGCCTTTACCGCGCCGAGATCAACGGACTTATCAGCTTTGAGCACGACATCCGCTTTGGCCCCATCGGCCGTGAAGGTAATAGTGCCGGCCTTTGCATCAACAGCCTTCACCGTCCCCTTCTGGGTCTCTGCTGCAAATGCCAGGGAAAACAGGGACACAACCATAACTGCAACTGCAAGTACTGCGGCTACTTTTTTCATATTCTTGACTCCCCCTTTTAGGATTTAAATGCTGTTCTTAATCAGAATACCACAATTTTAAAAAGCTAGTCAATTAAAATTTTACATTACCATGCAACAGACATGCACCCGATTTTTTGTCTTATGCAGCAATGCTGTGATACCTTCGTGAAAAGTCAGGCTTTTTTCCGACAAAACCGCGTTAGAGTGCTCCCCGCGTCTTCAGGATCTTCTCCAGTTCCGCAATGCACTCCGCGTGCTCCCGGCATTCCTGCTCATATTCCTCCTGCATGTTCCCGGCTTTTTCCGCGCCGATGTGAACGGAAGTTTTGCCGAAGGTGAAGGCGTGCTGGTCCTCGATGTCGCAGAGATTTTCCTTGAGCCGGGACAGCTCCTTGCGCAGCGCTTCGATGGTCATGCCCTCATAGTTTTTGCTCATACCTGCACACCCCCTTCTGGAGCTTCAGGCGATTATTTTTCTGAGGAGATCCAGTGCTTCACTCCGGTCCTGAAGCGTGCCCGCCGCCTGCAGTTCCCGGATCTCATCCAGGATCTCGCGAAAGCGCGGACCGGGCTTAAATCCGCGCGCAATCAGGTCCCTGCCGGTCACGAGCGGTTTTGCCTCCGCTTTGAGAAACTTCTCATAGTAATAAGCGAGCACCGCGGCCATGGGACGCTCGGTGTCCGTAAACTGCTCTTTGGGCATAATGTCGAACGTGGCGCGCGCGTCCGCCTGGGCAAGGATAAGGCTTTCCGGCAGGCCGTTCCAAATGTCACGGCAATAGCGGTACAGGGCGTTCTTGCTCGGCCCGCCCGGTGCGGAAAGGTTAAAAAGACGCATGTGCTGCCTGATGACGCCGGTGACCAGCGTCTCGGTGTCGCGCGAAAGCCTGAACCGCCTGCACGTTTCCTTGGCCTGCTCCGCTCCGATGCTGTCGTGATGGTAAAAATGGATGTGCCCGTTCTCCTGGGTGAAGGTCTCGGGCTTTGCGATATCATGCAGGAGGCAGGCGAAACGGAGCGCGGCCTTGCGGGGGATGAGCTGTTCGAGCGGCTCGTCAAGGTGCTCCATGACAAGGTGGGCATAGTCCGGAGCAATATTCGGCAGATCGTCCAGCACGCTGTCCACGTGCTCTGTTGCTTTGATCGAGTGGGTCCGAACATCGTAGACATGATACCTGCCGGGCGCAAACCCTCTGAGCAGTTCGAGCTCCGGGAGAAGCTGCGGCAGAAGTCCCAGCGAATCAAGAAGTGACAGGTAGGCGCCTGACCCGATCTGTGACAATATCTGGAAGAACTCGTCCCGGATCCGCTCCGGCGCGGATTGGCAGATCAGGGCAGCCCGGGACCGGATGTGCTCCTCTGTCCCCGCGTCCAGGGTGAATCCGAGCGTGGCCGCGAACCGGACCGCGCGCAGCAATCGGAGCGGATCTTCGTCCAGCACCGCGGGCTTTGTTATCCGGATGAGCTTATTCCGCACATCCGCTCTGCCGTTAAACAGATCGACAACGGTGTCAAGCGATCCGGTCCGGATAAACTCGCGCAGATCGAGCGCAATTGCGTTCATGGTAAAATCCCGGCGCCCGAGGTCGGCAGCGAGGTCCGGGCCTTCGAAGTTGGTGAAATCGAATTGCAGGACCACTTCATCCGTTTTTTTTATGACGCGCGTGATCCGACGATCTTCATCGAGAAAGAAAAAACTTCCGTTGATCGCATCAGCGAACGAGCGCGCAACCGTCTCGGACCCCGCCGGCATCATGAGATCGATGTCCTTGAACAGCTGATTCGTAATCAGCAGGTCGCGGACGGAGCCGCCAACGAGGTAGATGGTATCAGGGGTGAGAGAAAGAAGTTGCGGGAGATATGTCAGAGCTGCGGTATTCATGGCTGATGAGAAGTAATGTCGTCGTATGTAGAGTGACAATACAATACTTGCGGGTTACATACAAGAGCATCGAGTTTGTTTGTAATCGTGGACGAACAATGACCGTTCAAGTAAGTGGCGACGCCTGGTGTCAACAGAGCACTCTGAGAATGGGAGCCCCCAATGCTGTTCATGACTTCGCCGGTCCCTCCAGCAGTTCCATATCGAGCAGCCGCGCCCCATGCAGCACCCGCATGATGATTAGCCTCGACTCTACAATTTTGAAGATAGTCCGATAATTTCCGTACACCAGATGACGATAGGCCGTGCCAAGCAATTCATTCTCCCGCGCAAGCGGGCAGCGTTCGGGAAAACGCTCCAGCGTATTGATCTGTTCCTCCATTCGCAGTACAAATGCAGTTGCGGCATCGCGATTGTCCTGGGCGATGTAATCCCATATTTCGGACACATCGGCTTCCGCGGCCGCGGTGATGTCAACGATGAATTTTTTTGGCATGCTTGAACTCTTTGAGAAAGTCCCGGGCAGGACGAGTCCGGCTGCTTGCAGCATCCCGCTCTGCCGGCGCAAGAAGTTTGGCAAAATTTGCGGCATGCAGATGTTTTTCGTAGACATGCACGTCCAGCAGCACGGAATCGGCCTTGCCGTTGACCGTGAGAATTACCGGCCGCCCCGTGGCGTGGAGATGGTCAAGAATATCGCGCGTGTTCCGTTTCAGATCGGTAACCGAGCGAATGTCCTCCGAAAGGCTTATGCGAGACATAGCGCACCTCCTATGATGCTTTACTTAGCATCAAATATAGCATTATTTAGAATGGTTAGCAATCGCAGAATTGGCCGTGTATCATACGCAGAGATTCTGTGCAAAAGGGCAAACTCGAACATAAGCGTCAGGAGGCCCGGTGCGACGTTCCAGTGTTCCCCGTTGTCGGTAATGATCGTGACCGTCCTTTTGTTATATTTGGCCAGTACTCCACAGAGCGCGGGGCGATCATCCGGTTTGAGGCCGGCGTATTCCTAGGTGCGCCGTTTCACGCGGACCAGCATTTGCTTTCCCATCGGTTTTATGAGCAGGTGCAAATACAGCCAGGTCAGCCAGGGTGCCACCGGAGCCTGGAGTTGACGGTAAGCGGTGGCCTGCATAGGTCAGTATTCCTGTCCTGATCGCTCCTTGAAAAAACGGGGCGAAACCCAGTAGCCGACAATCAGAAAAATCATACGGAATCCGAGCAAAATTGCTCGGCGGATATCGCCGGTAATTTTCGACATGCCGATTCGTTCTCGGTAATTCACGGGAATCTCCACGCACTTCGCGTTTTTCAGGCAGTGCATCATGAACTCGGGAGAAAACCTTGAGTCACCCACTTTGAACCGCTTCCGAATTCTGTTATAGGCGTCCTTTCGAATAAGCTTGAAGGTGCAGCCCACATCCGTGAGACAGGGGCCGGAGTGTAAATATTCAAGCAGTTTCGCGACAGCCACGTTTCCCAGGCGCATCGCCCACTTCATGTTTGCATTCGACCAGATGAGACTCTTTGAGGTCCGCGAACCGAAAACCACTTCGAACTCTTCCGCATACGCAAGGAATTTCATGATGTCATTCGCCAGAAAGGTGCCGTCCGGTTCGACCGTGACGATGATGTCTCCCGCTGACTCAAACAACCCCCGGCGGAGCGCCCATCCATACCCTTGGTTCATTTCGAAAACGTACTTTGCCTTCGTCTGGAGTATTTCCTCCCTCGACCGGTCCCGTGAATTGTTGTCCACCACGACGACCTCATCGACAAGGGGAATAGCGTAAAAATCATCGATGGCCTTTTTGATGTTCTTTTCTTCGTTGTAACATGGCATGACGACCGATATTTTTTTGTCTTTCCACATAGTCGTATCCTTACGCCCATCCTTCCGGAAGCCCCTCGTGAATCTCAATTTTTTTGAATGGCCGGTTCTTTCTGATGCCGACCTTCTTCGTCCAATCAACCATCCGCCTGATACCCTCCTCAAGCGGGGTCTCCGACTTAAGGAAGCCCAACTCTTTCAGCTTTTGGTGTGCTGCGATGGCATGGTTGACCTCATGCCGCTGACGCAGGAATTTGATGTTCGGCTCGACACCATAGGCTGTCGAAATCCGGGATGCTATCTCGTTGACCGTGTAAAAAGAGTCTGATCCGATATTAAAGATATTGTTGTAGAACCGATGGTCCGTGGCTGAAGCTGCCATGATCGACGCCACATCCCCGACATAGCTGAATTGTCGGGTCTGCTGACCGTCACCAAAGACGGTCAGCGGATTACCGTTGATTAATTGGTTGAGAAAGATGCCCATTACATTTCTGTATTTATCTCCGGTGTTCTGGTTCTCTCCATAGATATTGTGCGGGCGGAAAATGACATAATCTAAACCGAAGATGTCCTTTGTGATCTTCAATTCCTGTTCGACCGAATATTTGGCAATCCCGTAGGAATCCAAGGGTTTCGGCGAAAGGTCCTCGGCAAACGGTGTCTGCTGGCTTCCGTACACCGCGATCGACGAGGTGAAGACAAAGCATCGCACTTTGTGCTTCACTGATTCATTAATGAGGTTGACCGACCCGATGAGATTATTGGTATAATTGAACCGTTTGATATACACGCTCAGGTTTTCAGCCGCATACGCTGCTAAATGGAAGACCGATTCAAACCGATACTTTGTAAAGAGCTCGGAAACCAGGCGATGATTCGTAATAGAACCTTTGACAAACACTGCGCCTTGCGGAACATTATCCCGGAATCCTCCGCTCAAATCATCAATAACCACAACAGTATATCCGCTTTTAACAAGCTCTTGACTGACGTGAGACCCGAGAAACCCCGCCCCACCCGTAACCAGCACTGAGTTCATGAATACGCTCCTTTTCTTTTTAGACAACCATAATGTAATTGAGACAATGCAATCAGCCTTGCCAGGTGATTGGTGAAGACATGAACAACTGGATAAAGTTATTAACGGTCGGAGAATGATAAAACTGCGCCTTTATAGCTGCCACCTGTAAACTCTAGTGACCATCATCTCCGGAGGATAGCCGAATTTAAAGCGCAGCCTTATGCCGTTGTCACCACGTCCACTTCAACCACAGCACCTCTCCCGGCTTGGCATCACCGTCGAACCGATCGACAACGCTGATCTTGCGGCCAAGGCGCATGGAAAAATACCGAGACCAGTAGTCGTACATGCCGGGATGCAGGTACGGCATATTATTCATATAGGGCGCCACGATAGTCGACGCCTTACTCAGTCCGTTTTTGTCCGCCGCCTCGATCAAACCTTCGGCCATGTCCCACATCCTGCGATTTTCGTGCTGTTGCGCATAAAACGGCGCGGCTCGCTGCACGGTCTGGTACGAGGCATTCGCAAAGATCAGCGACAGCAGCAACGCAGCTGCTACCTGCTGGTTGTAACGACTCGCGGCCTTTACGACTGCCATACTGAAGAGACCCAGCAGAACGGCCATGGGGAATGCGCTGTAGTAGCTTCCGAGATAGAAGGGGTCCGCCTTCACCCACTGACGGTACTTCGGCATAAATCCAAACAAGATATTAGGTATGAAAATGAAAAGCACGGCCATGAGGGAGAGGGAGGCGATAGCTCGATACGGCAGGCTGTGGTGAAACTTCCTGAGCACGATAAAGGTAGTTGCCAGCACCGTGGCCCCTGCAAGCAGCGCGGAACCGCTCCAGGAGAAGTCAAAGGTGAGGAAACTTCCGAGATCAAGCCCGTTCAGGGAAAAAATAACGATTGTGCTGATCGTCTCGTACGGTCCGGCGAGGCTCATTTTATGCCCAGTATATGACGGAGGGTAGGCGTAGCGCCACGCGGCATACAGAACGAGATAGACAGCCGTAACGACCGCATAGGGCCAGAGTAAGCGAGCCATCGCGCTTGCCCAGGTCTTGAAACTCCTCCGCAGTTCTTCCCGGTACAATACTGCCGCCATGATGAAAAAATAGATGCTATAGGGAACAAAGGATTCGTAAAAAAGGAGGGATGCAAAAAAGATCATGGCGCTGGCCCAGCGAAGGCGCAACGACTGGCGGTCGATGCTCCGGTGAAACAACCATACGCTCACAAAGATGCATCCGATGCCGAGGTTAAACCACAGTGCGAATCCATGAAAAGGGTTATACGCTTTGGCGGTCTGCATAAGTCCTGCGGACAGGACCGTGAAAAAAGCCGCCAGGTTCATGTTGCGAAGCACCTCCTTGAGCATAAAGAAAAACAAAACGAAAGCAAGCGATGTCCCTGCCACACGGAACAGGTTGGCAACATCGATGGAACCGAAATAATAAGGAAGCTGGGCCAACGAAAAGGCAAATAGCTGATAAAAACGGCCCTGTGATCGTGCCACGGCCAGGGAGGCTTTAAAGTACCCGCCGTGACCACCATATCGTGACGAATACCGTGACGATGCCGTGAACAGATCATCGTCGCACGTAAAAGCAGTGCCGAAGATCGGCAGGACCATGACAGCAATAATGGTTATCAGGGCAGCAGTGATGAGGGCTGTCGCGAGCGTATTTTTTACCGGGTGCGGGTTCGATCGATTGTGCGTCATGCTTTTTGATTTCATTTTATTCGTCCTTGCCTGTGAGAACGTCTGCTCCCTCATCGCGGATCCGGCCCCTTTCGCTCAGAGTTCTCGTTTGGAATCGCTACGAATCGGCAGCCTGCACTGCCTCGCCTTCACCGGTGATCCGTCTGATATCCTTCAAGCGCTTTCGCCGCTCTTCCCTGCCAACATACCAGTCCACCATGAGCGTTTCGATCAGGCCGATCAGCAGCTTTGCCTCGCCGGGCTCCGTATCGAGGATCTCGGCGCCCTCGCTTTCCATCCGGGCGCCGATCATGCCGCTCTTCCGGACGGACTCGATGGCCTCCCAGGTGAGGGGGTCCACCGTGCCCTTGACCTGGCGGAACTCGTCACTGAGGCTGCCGGGCTGCACCTGCCAGAAGTCGCGCAGCATTTCCGAGAGACAGCGCCGGACAGAGTGCGGCAGCGGCCTTGGGGCTTTGCTCCATCGCAAGACAGGCTTCCTGGTAATCTTCCATGATCCGCGACGGGATGAGCGACCGGAAAGGACCGGGCGCGCGAAGGCGGCACCAGGGGCCAGGCCCTGATAGCTTGCCTGTGTAGGAGCGGTTGCCGACGACCTTCAGGTCGTGCAAGCGAACGCTCAGGGAGAACTTCCGGCAGTCGGGGCTGGGGCAGACCACGAACTTGACCACCAGGCGGCGCGGACCGTCGGCGTTCTCGGCCGTGAGGTCGGCGAAGCCGACCTGCCACCCCTCTCCGGTCACGGTCTGGTCCGGTTGCAGAACGGGCAGTGCCAGAGATATTCGCTCACCTTCCCTCCTCGACCGCTGGTCATTCTGCGATCAGTTCCCGAAGCTGCTCTTCTTCCCACTCCTTCGTGATGACCACCTCGCCGATCTTCTTCGGCAGCACGAACTTCACCTTGCCTGCCTCGGCCTTTTTGTCGATCTGCATGGTGTCCATGAGTTCGTGCACCGTCGGCTTCGCGGCTGAGCGCACGCAGGTTCGTAGGAAGGCCGTAGGACTGCGATGAGTTTTTCCACGCGCTCGGGCACCGAAGCGTCGCAAAGCCCTGTCCGGTGCGCCAGACGGGAGGCATAGACCATGCCGATGGCAACGGCCTCGCCGTGGCGCATGGTGTAGTTTTCGGCTGTCTCGATGGCGTGGCCCACGGTATGGCCGAAGTTCAGGATCGCCCGGAGGCCGCCTTCGCGCTCGTCCTTGCTCACCACTTCCGCCTTGATCTCGCAGGAGCGCCGGATGATATGGGTCAAGCGCATCCAGTATCGAGCCCGAGGATCCTGTCGCGGTTCTTGTCAAGGTAATCGAAGAACTCCGCGTCCCGGATCACGCCGTACTTGATCACCTCCGCCATGCCGGAGAGGAACTCCTCCTTCGGAAGCGTCTTGAGCACGTCGAGGTCCATCAGCACCTTTTGGGGCTGGTAGAACGCGCCGATCATGTTCTTGCCCATGGGATGGTTCACGCCGGTCTTGCCGCCCGACGCTGCTGTCCACCATGGCAAGGAGCGTGGTCGGCACCTGGACGAAGGGGACGCCGCGCATGAACGTGGCCGCGGCAAATCCGGTAAGGTCGCCGATCACGCCGCCGCCGAGCGCCACGAGCAGCGGACCTGCGGTCGAAGGCATTGGTAAGGAGCGCGGTGTAAATGGCGTTGGCCCAGTCCAGGTTCTTGTACTGCTCGCCGTCGGGGATCTCGATGGACATGACCATGAAGCCCGGCGGCCTTGAGGCTGTCCACCACGCGCTTGCCGTACAGCTCCTTGACCGTGGGATTCGTCGACCACGGCGATCTTCTTGCCCGAGGCCGAGGCCTTTGATCCGCGCGCCGGCCTGGTCGAGGCTCGACGCCGATCTCGATGTCGTAGCTTCTCTCGCCCAGGGCTACGTTAACAGTATGCATGTTTGATTCTTCTCTTTGATCTCGCTGATCACGTCGTCCACGGACTTTTCCGACGTGTCGATGATGATGTCCGCCTGCGCGTAGAACTGCGCCCGGCTGTCGAGCAGTTCCTTGATCTTCGCCAAGGGGTCCGGGGTCTGGAGCAGGGGCCGGTGGGTCTCATGCTTGATGCGGTCGAAGATCACCTCGGGCCGCGCCGTAAGGCAGACGACGAGGCCCGCTTTTTTGAAGGCCTCGCGGTTCTGTCCCGGATCACGGCGCCGCCGCCGGTGGAGACCACCTGGCTCTCGCGCTCCATGACCTCGCCGGATGATCCTGGCCTCGACTTCGCGGAAATAGGGTTCGCCGAAGCTTCGCGAAGATCTCGGTGATGGTCATCTTCTGGTCGGCCTCGATGAGCTCGTCCGTGTCGACGAAGGCATAGCCGAGGTCCTTCGCCAGCCGCGTTCCCACGCTGGTCTTGCCGACGCCCATGAAACCGGTCAGAATGATATTTTTGAACATTGCGGAGTTTACCACAGATGGCCTGAAACACAAAGCGGCCACTCATGTTTCAACGGTCGCTTTATAATCGTGACGCAATATCTATTGCCGGAAACGCATCTCAACGTCTATTTCGCGGATAGTTCTCCTGACTCTGCTCCTGACTCCTGTCACTCTGACTACTTCTTCCCCGGCATCTTCTTCCAGCTCCCATCCGGTCCTTAGATGCTTCTCGTACGCACGATAATTCCGCTTCATCTCGTCGATGCTGTCGCCGCCGAACTTCTCGATCATGGCCGAGGCGATCTCGAAAGCGACGACGGCCTCGGCCACCACGCCGGCTGCGGGCACGGCGCAGACGTCGGAGCGCTCGATGCTCGCCTTAAAGGGCTTTTTGGTCGCCATATCGACGGAGCGGAGCGGCTTCATGAGCGTCGGGATGGGCTTCATGGCGGCGCGGAGCACGATGTGCTCGCCGTTGCTCATGCCGCCCTCGATGCCGCCGGCCTTGTTCGTCTTGCGGAAAAACCCTGCTTTCCTGTTCCAGAAGATCTCGTCATGCACCTGCGAGCCCGGGCTTGTTCGCCACGCCGAACCCGGAGCCGACCTCGACGCCCTTGATGGCCTGGATGCTCATGAGCGCGGCTGCGAGCTTGCCGTCGAGCTTCCGGTCCCAGTGCACATGGCTGCCGAGCCCGACGGGCACGCCGGTGACGATCACCTCGAACACGCCGCCCAGGGAATCGCCGGCGCCCGCGCCTCGTCGATCTTGCGCATCATCCGCTTCTCCGCTTCGGGGTCGGCGCAGCGCAGTTCCGAGGCCTCGGCCCGCTTCCTGATCTCCTGGAGCGACGCCTTCGGCACCTTGGCAAAGACGCCGCCGATGGTCAGCACATGGCTCGATCACCTCGATGCCGAACTCTTCGAGCAGCCGCTTCGCCACGGCGCCCACGGCAACGCGCATGGCCGTCTCCCGGGCGCTCGAACGCTCAAGGATGTTCCGGATGTCCGCGGCATGCCGTACTTCAGGGCGCCTGCCAGGTCGGCATGGCCGGGCCGGGGCCGGGTGACCGGTTCGGCGGAGTTCAGGAACATCGGGTCCGGAGACATCTTGTCGCGCCAGTTCTCCCAGTCCTTGTTGCGGACCATGAGCCCGATGGGGCTGCCCAGCGTCTTGCCCCAGCGCACGCCGGTGTAGATCTTGACCGTGTCCTTCTCGATCTTCATGCGGCCGCCGCGGCCGTATCCGCCCTGCCGCCGGGCGAGGTCGCGGTCGATGTCCGTGACCCTGATCAAGAGACCTGCACGGCATGCCCTCGATGATCCCCATGAGCAGTTCGCCGTGGGACTCCCCGGCAGTCAAATATCGCAGCATTCACCCTCCTTGAAAAACCAGCTGAAATTCCCTGTAAAATCGCGGCCATCATAGCAAATTTGGCATAGAAGTGCAATGAAAAGTATGGTATATTCAGGGTAATTTTAAGGGTATATGTCGACACGGGTCTGTTTTACGGACGTTTTTAGACTCCAGAAGCTATTTCGCGGAAGGATCTCGCATAAGACGCATCTGCTCTGTTATCAGTCTTTGTCATGGAATCGAAGGATTTCTGATGTTAAATGAACTTTCCGACGTCAACAAATGTATGAAAAGGCCGCGGTCTTGCCTGGAAGTTGAGGGAATCTATGATCGCACTGCTCTGTTCCGTTCAGGCCGAAGCAGAACTGCTGCTGCTCGACCATGACCGTGACGGGCACCGTCACGCTGGGCTCCAAGATCGATCATTGAGGGCACGCTCGCCGGCCAGCGAGGTCCTCCTCTGCGTCGGCGGCATGGGCAAGGTCAATGCCGCCCATGCGGCGACGCTGCTGCTGACGCGATTCAAGCCCCGAGGCCCTGATCGTCTTCGGCATCGGCGGGGCCTATCCCTCTTCAGGCGCGAAGGTCGGCGACATCGCTCTCGCAAAGGAAGAGATCGCCGGCGACGAAGGCGTCCTGACCCCTGACGGGTTCAAGGACACGGAGTACATCGGCATCCCGCTCGCTCAAGACAGCCGCCTCGGTATCTTTACCAACCTTACCCCGCGTCCGAACCGCTTCTGAAACAGGCCCTTCAGGCGCTCGTCACTCCTCGGAATCCGGGCAGCCGCGTCCATACCGGCACCTTCGTCACCCTCTCGACCTGCACCGGCACGGCCGCGCGCGCACGCGGAACTGGAGGAGCGCTATCATGGACTGTGCGAGAACATGGAAGGCGCGGCCGCGGCCCAGGTGGCGGCCTTGCATGGCATCCCCTGGCTCGAGGTGCGCGGGATATCGAACATCGTGGAGGACCGGGATCTCACGAAGTGGGACATCCCGAAGGCGCGCCGGAAGCCGGCCCAGAAGGCGGTTCATCGAACGGATCACTGAACGCGAGATGGGACACGATGAACCATGGACCACATGACGCACGCTACGGCTACTCTCCCTGCCCGAACGACACCTTCATCTTCTACGCGCTCGTCCACGGAAAGGTCCGGGTCCCGGGCATCACCTTCCGGGAACGGCTTGAGGATGTGGAGACCCTGAACCGGCTGGCGCTCGAAGGACACGCTGGACCTCACCAAGATCTCCTACCATGCCCTGGGCCATCTGCGGGAGCGCTATGCCCTGCTCCGTTCCGGCGGCGCGCTCGGACGGGGATGCGGCCCGCTCATCGTGGCAAGGCCGGGAACGACGCTTCGAGGACCTGAAGCAGGGCACCATCGCCATCCCCGGCAGGCTCACGACCGCTTATCTGCTGCTCCGCCTCTTCGATCCGGCCACTGAAAATGTCGTGGTCATGACCTTCGACCGCATCATGGAGGCTGTTGCTCGACGGTGAGGTCGACCGCAGGCCTCATCATCCATGAAAGCCGGTTCACCTATCCGCTCTATAAGCTCGAAAAGCTGCTCGACCTCGGCGCGTGGTGGGAACAGCATTCGGGCCTGCCGATCCCGCTGGGCGGCATCCTCGGGAAGCGGTCGCTGGGCACGAGACATCCTGCTCAGGTGGAAGCAGGCGATCCGGGAAAGCCTGCAGTACGCCCATGCGCATCCGGACGAAGTCCTGGACTACTGCAGGCAGCACAGCCAGGAAATGGACGAGGCGGTGATGAAGAACCACATCGACCTCTATGTGAACGACTTTTCCCTCGACCTCGGCGCAGAAGGCGTCTGCAGCGGTGCGCAGGCTCTTTGCCGAAGCGGAACAACGCGGCATCTTCCCGCCTTCGGACATGCCGCTCTTTGCAGGAGAGTGACGGTAATACCGACACGGATTTTATGATATAATAGCTGCATTCATTTTTTCATATCCTGAGATCCTATCTCAAGGAGGCTCCTATGGTCGGCTGGATCATTGCTCGGCATGATCGTTGTGCTCGCTGTTGCTGTGGCTGATCGTGATCTACAACGGTCTCATTGTCCCAGCGGAACGATGTCCAGGGTTCCTGGAAGCAGATCGATGTGCAGCTCAAACGGCGGCATGACCTCATCCCGAACCTGGTCTCGACCGTGAAAGGCGCCCTGGAGTTCGAGCAGGACACGCTCGAGAAGGTCATCTCGGCCCGGGCAAAGGCCGTGTCCGCGGGCAACGCCGCAGTCCAAGGCCGAGGCCGAGAACATGCTCACCCAGGCGCTGGGCAAGCTCTTCGCGGTCATGGAAAACTATCCCGCGCTCAAGAGCAACCAGAACGTCATGCAGCTCCAGGAGGAGCTCACCTCCACGGAGAACCGGATCGCCTTCGCGCGCCAGCTCTACAATGACCTGGTGGCGAACTACCGCACCGCGCTCCAGGTGTTCCCGAACAACTTCGTTTCCTCGATGTTCAACTTCCGAGTCCGAAGAGTACTTCGAGGCGCCGAAGAAGCGGCCCGCGCCATGCCCGCGGTGAATCTGAGCCTGAAGAAGAAGTAGACGACAGATGACAGATCGAGGAAGACGAAGAGACGAGTTGACTGCTCGTCTTCGTCACATGCTTCATCAACTTCGTCAACTTCCTGACCTCTGCATCCGAATCCATGCCCCTGACCTTCATCGACATAGAACGGCAGAAGAACTGGCGCATCGGGCTGTTCTTCCTGTTCCTCCTGGTCCTGTACCTCGTGCATCGCCGCGCTGTTCCGCGCCGTTCCTCCATGTCCCGCTCAGCCTCGACCCCGCGTTCTGGGTCTTTCTGCCGGCGCGGCCGCCCTGGCCGTGCGGGCATCCATTTCTGGTTCTCGGCCTACGACACGGTCGACACGGTCATGCGGAGCCTCGACGCACAGCCGCCGGACCGAAGGACGACATTCACCGGATGCTCGCGAACATCATGCAGGAACTCCATGTCGTCACCGGCAACCAGCGGAACATCCAGGCGCTTTGTCATCCCGTCCCTTGTCCCTGAACGCCCTGGCCGCGGCCGACCTCAAGGGAAACGCCGTGATCGGCATCACCGAAGGACTGCTCTCCCGCCTCACCCGGCCCCAGCTCGAGGCCGTCATCGCCCACGAAGCGCACCATATCCTCTCCGGCGACTGCCTCGAGACCACGGTTGCCGCCAGCCTCTTCGGCACCTTTTCGTCCGCCATGGAAAAACTCCGCTACTACCTCGCGTGGCCGGTCCTTCGCCTCTCCCGGCATTCCTCCTGGCCTGGCTCCTGCTGCAGCTGGGCTATCTGCTGAACATGTTCATCTCCCGCGAACGGGAATACCGCGCCGATGCCGCAGCGGTGCGCATGACCCGAAACCCCATCGCCCTTGCCGAGACCCTGCACCTCCTCTCCCGGAGCTGGCGCGGCGCCGGATTCATCGGCAGCGGCTTCGAGATGCTCTGCATCGTGAACCCCATGGCAACGGCCCTGGACGAGTCCGAAGGCTTCTGGGCCGACCTGCTTTCGACTCATCCCCCGATCAAAAAACGCATCGACAGTCCTGCTTGCCATGGCGCGAGTCAGCATCACGGAACTGGATGCGCGGGCCGCTGCCAGGGAAAAGACGCCCAAGGAAAAAAACACGGAGCCGGACTACTATGCCATGAACCCGCAGCAGCAATGGCAGGGGCCGTTCACGCTTGGCGAACTTGGCGCCCTGCCATGGCTCTCTCCCCTCACCTGGATTACCGGCACCAGCAGTCAGAACGCCGAGCGCGCCTGGAAGCTGCCGCCCATCAACGACATCTTCTCTGCGCGACTGCTGCAACAGGAAAAGACACTGTCGGACCTTCCCTGCCCCGCGTGCCGACAGTCTCTGGTCGCCACGACCTACCACGGCACCAGCGTCTTTCGCTGCAGTTTCTGCGCCGGTACGCTGGTCGAGAACAGCAGGATCCCCAGGATCATTGCGCGCACGGGACCGCGCTCCTGCACTGATCGCGTGACCGCGCTTGCCCGGACCATGGTGAACCAGAACCAGCTTAACCATACCCAACGCAAGCTCAGCAGGAGCAAGAGCGTTATCCCGACTCCTTGACTGCCCCAAATGCGGTACTGCCATGCTCAGGTGCTTTTACAGCAGCGCCCATCTGATCGAGATCGACCGGTGCCTGCTCTGCGGATATACCTGGTTCGATCAGGACGAGCTTGAGATGCTGCAGTGCCTGATCCAGAACCGCATCGTCCCCGAGATCGGATAACCATCCTCACCAACGTCATGGACCATGCTGGTCCCGTCAATACTTATCGATATATCCGCTCATGCATCGGATTATTGATAGGCTGCAATAATTCGAATTTTACCGCGGAGACGCTGAGAGAATCCTTAGTATCTTTAAATTTGCCTTTCTCTGCGTCTCTGCGTCTCCGCGGTATAGCACGGCTTTTCACGAATGCATCTCATTCTTGACACACCACCACACATGGACTATTATTCATCATGATCACGATAAAGCTCTTTGCTCTGCTGAAAGAAAAGGCCGGCCGCGACGAACTGCAGATCGCAGCGGGACCGGCCACGATTGCCGAGCTGCTCCTCGTCGATCGCGAGGGAGCACCCTGCCCTTTCCAGCCTGCTTTCACAGGGACGGGTCATGGCCGCACTGAACCATGAACTGGTGAAACCCGATGCGCGCATCAAGGACGGCGATGAAGTGGCGCTGATGCCGCCTTTTTCCGGCGGCGGCAGCGCTGCCGGGCATATCCGCATCCAGCACGAGTTGTTCTCGCTTGACGAAGAAATCGACCGGCTGAAGCGCTCATCCAACGCCATTGGGGCGATCGTCACCTTCCTCGGCACGACCCGCGACATCTCGCGCGGCAGCGAGGTGTCACAGCTCCAGTTCGAGCATTACCCGGGCATGGCGGAAAAAAAGCTTGCGGAGATCAGGGAACGGGCCATGAAGGAGCTGGGGGCGATCGATGTAACGATCATTCATCGTGTGGGGACGATACCGGTGGGAGAGAACATCGTGCTGATCGCGGCAGCCGCAGGCCATCGCGACGAGGCATTCAAGGCATGCCGGTTCTGCATTGACGAGTTAAAGCGGATCACGCCCATCTGGAAAAGGGAGACGACAACGGACGGGGAGGTCTGGGTGGAGGAACATCCGTGAGAGGCAGAAGTGGCAGAAGTAAGAAGTAAGAGGAGTGAAGTAAGAAGAAGCGTTTGTCGGTTTTATCTGTACCTCTGACTTCCGACTTCTGCAATCTGACTTACTTCTTCGCTGCTTTTTTCCCGCTTTTCAGAAACACCACGCAGGTCGTGCAATCGTTTTCCATACGGCACCGGGTCGTTTCCCAGCAGGGCTTGCCCTTGTCCGTAAATGCCGTGCAGACCACCCGCCGTTCGTCGGGGCACTCCTTGATGTCCCAGCAGGGCGCGTAGTCAAGGAGCTTCTTGATGCCTTCGATGCTGATCTTCTTCGTATGGATCAGCTCCCGGATGCAGCGCAGCCACTTGATGTCGTTCTCGGTGTACAGGCGGTTCCTGCGCTCACGCGTCGGCAGGATCAGGCCGTGCTTCTCGTAGAGCCGCAGCGTCTGCGCGGTCGTTCCCACCAGTTTCGCCGCCACACCCATGGTGTAGAGCGGTGCGTCTTTGTCTTTAAGAATATCCAGGCTATCCGCTACCATATGTTTTTTATTTTCTCCCAGAAAGTGATCGAATATGAGGTCAGGAGCGTCATGCTGTTCGTGATGAGCAAGAGCCCCATGATGATCAGAACAACGCCGCTCGCGATCTTGATCGCCTTGAAATGCTCCTTCAGCTTGCCGGAGTACGTCAGGAACGCGCCGATCGCCAAGCGCGGAAAGAATAAAGGGAATGCCGAGGCCGAGCGAATAGAACATCGAGCAGCACCATGCCCCGGCCCAGGGTGTCGGCCTCCATGGCAAGCGCCAGGACCGACCCGAGGAACGGTCCGGTGCAGGGCGTCCAGCCCGCGCCGAAGATCATCCCGACGATAATCGTGCCGATATATCCCGCCGGCCTGGTCTTGAGCCGCAGCTTTGCCTCACGCTGCAGGAACGGAATGTTCACCACGTCCATGACAAAGACGCCCATGATGATGATCAATATGCCGCCGGCGATCCTGATGACATCCAGATACTGGGTGAGGACCTGGCCCATGAAACTCGCCGTGGCCCCCAGCAGCACGAAAATGATCGAAAAACCGGCCACGAACGCCAGTGAATGCAGCAGCGTGGTCCGCACGTTCTTTTTTTGCGCTTCCGGGCTCACCAGTTCTTCGTAGCTGATGCCGGTGATATAGGAAACGTAGGACGGGATGAGCGGGAGAATGCATGGAGAGGCAAATGACACCAGCCCCATGAGCAGCGAGAACATCAGAGCATACAGCGTCAATCCCTGAGAAAGATCCATGCAATCAAACTCCCTTACTAGCCGCGGAAAGATAAGTGGTGTATCATACCAAAGCTTAATCTTGAGAGTCAAGGAAAACTTTTATAAACTGCAGTTATATATCATATACCGCTGCGTTTTGTAACGATGCTCCGGCGGCCTTAACGCATTTCCGCACCCGAACAGCCATTTTTCTATTGACAGAATCAGCCGATTTTTAGTATCCTTGCATTCCCACAGAATACTTTTAGAGGAGGCCCTTGATAACAATGTATATTGATCAGCCTGTACGCCATTTTATGGACAAACTCGCGAGCAAATCACCGGAACCGGGCGGAGGCAGTGTTGCCGCGCTCACCGGCGCGCTCGGCGCCGCGCTCGTCAGCATGGTGGCGAATCTGACGCTCGGCAAGGAAAAGTACAAGGACGTGCAGCCGCAGATCGAGGCGCTTGCTCACGGAATCGGAAAAGCTTCGCGCCGAGATGCAGGACCTGATCCAGAAGGACACCGAAGCCTACGGCGCCCTTTCCGCGGTGTACAAAATGCCGAAGAACACCGATGCGGAAAAGGCGGCCCGCACGGCAAAGATGCAGGAGGCGCTTAAAAAGGCCTGCCAGGTGCCGTTCGAGATCGGGCTCAAGTCGCTTGAGGTCGCGAAGCTCGCCGAGCGGGCCGCCGACATCGGCAATGTCGGAGCGGTGAGCGATGCCGGCGTGGCGGTACTGCTCGCCCAGGCCTGCGCCCAGAGCGCGGCGCTGAACGTCAAGATCAACGTCAACAGCATCAAGGATGAGGCGTTCAACAAGGAAACCTGGACACGCATGCAAGACGTGCTGAAGCAGGTCGCGGCCCTTGAAAAGACCGTGATGGAAACGACGTATAAAAAGATGGGATAACCGATCGGATTGCGGAATGCGGATTGCGGATTAACAGGC
Organism: Nitrospirota bacterium; assembly: GCA_963836175.1. Lineage (GTDB taxonomy): Bacteria > Nitrospirota > UBA9217 > UBA9217 > UBA9217 > GWC2-56-14. The sequence continues at coordinate 170,276 of CAWIIS010000002.1, read as the reverse complement.
TGTCAAAAAGCTCAAGGTGTCATCCTGAACGAATGAAGATCTGCAGTTGTAAACCGAATTCTAGCACCTCATGACATTGTTGATATTTCGTTTTTTCGACACCTGTTAATTTAAACCTTACCTATAAGGAGACTAACATGGCGGCAAAACTATTGACGGGAAAAGAAGTCGCTCAGAAGATGGACCAGGACATCCAGAAGGACGTCCAGGAGCTGAAAGCAAAAGGCATCAATCCGGCGCTCAGGATCATGATCGTGGGCGAGGCGCAGGATTCGGTCTATTACGCGAACAGCGCAAAAAAAATGGCGGAAAAGAACGGCATCCTCTGCGAGATCGAGCAGCTTGCCGGCACCATGAGCCAGGATGATTTCGTGAACATCCTGAAGCAGCGGAACGCGGACAAGAACATCCACGGCATCATCGTGATGCGGCCGTTCCCGAAGCAGATCAGCGAGGATGTGGTGAAACACATCCTGGCGCCGGAGAAGGACGTCGACTGCTTCAACCCGGTGAATGCCGGCAAGATCATGGCAGGCGACATGACCGGCTTCCCGCCGGCAACGCCCCAGGCTGTCATGGAGATGCTCCGATTCTATGAGATCCCGATGTCGCGGCAAGGAAGCCGTGGTCATCGGCCGCTCCATGGTCGTCGGCAAACCCATGTCCATGCTGCTCCTGGGAGAGAACGCCACGGTCACGGTCTGCCATTCGAGGACCAAGGACCTGCCCGGCGTGTGCAAGCGGGCGGATATCGTGGTTGCCGCCATCGGCAAGGCAAAGATGATCACGGCCGGATTACATCAAGGCGGGCGCCACGGTCATGGATGTGGGCATCAATCCTGAGGGCGACAAATTCGTCGGCGATGTGAACACCGAGGCGGTAAAGGAAATAGCCGGAGCGATCACCCCGGTGCCGGGCGGCGTCGGCACGGTCACGACGCGCGTGCTGCTGAAGCACGTGGTCAAGGCGGCGAAGCTGCAGAACCAGTAAGGCGGGGGGTACAGGATACAGGGTTCAGGGTTCAGGGTTCAGGGTTCAGGGTACAGGGTTCAGGGGTCGGAAATGACTGGCCTTCGATCTCATGTCATATAATCAATTGTTCCAAACAGGAAACCCGGAAGGCTTTATGCTCTCCGGGTTTTTTTATGTTATATTACTCTGATATTTCGCAAAAAATGCCCCACGGTCATTGCGAGGAGCAGAGCGACGCGGGAATCTCGACTTACCAGGCTGATACTGAGCTACGAGATTGCTTCGCTCGCAAAGACGGCTTTTTTGACTTTTATAAATGTATCATACTTACCTATTCCCAAAACCAAAACAAAAAAAACTTGACACAACGTGCCGGACACTATATAAATATACATATGGATATGTATGATAATGCGATTTTTTGCAACTTTGGCAATAGGCGGGGGGTGAGACTTTAAGCTTTTTGCAGACAGAGCGTAGATATGCCATGAACGCGTGTTTCAGTTGTTTAGATCCATTGCTTGCCGGATTCTCAATTCTATATTAAAAGGAGAACGTAAAATGAAAAGACTTATTATTATCGTATTGACACTCGTAATGGCAGCCGGTATCGGAGTCGGAACCGCATCGGCGGCAAACAGCCTGGAGCAGGGCAACATAAACATCAGCGTGGGAATGGGAGACAGCATATTCAACAATAAAGAGGCCGTTGTAATGGATATTGTCGACCTGAGCGCCCGGTATTTAGTCATGAAAGATCTGGCTATCGTGGGCGGATTCGGGCTCCAGGTCGGTGGCGGCGATATCGACTCCACCTATTTCAGTTTCACCGGCGGCGTGCGGAAATATCTGAATACCAACGATTTCGCGCCTTATGTCGGAGGACAGCTTACCTACGCTACCGTGAAAGTTGAGAATGACCTGGGCGCGACGATCGTCGATCAGAGCATCGTTGATCTTTCCGCAATGTTCGGCGCGGAATATTTCGTGGGCCCGCAGTTCAGTTTCGAGGGTTCAGTAGGTATTGGTTTTGGTCAGTCCAGTGACGACACTGTCGTCAATGGAGATGAGACCTATTTCGGCACCCGTACCGTAGGTGTCAAAGCGAATTTTTATTTCTAAACAGACCTGAAACGCTGCTTTAATTAATAACCCGGACGGCTTTGAGCTTTCCGGGTTTTTTAATGTTCCGGGCATATTCGTCAGACTGGAAGCTGATGGGACAGCGGGGCGCGAGGGGATGAGCTATTCAGGCTGAAGGTTGGAAGACTGAAGGCTGTAAAAAAACAGGTAACTATTCAACACATCTAAACCTGGAAAAGCATTAAAGCTTTTATCCGCAGATTACGCGGATTTCACAGATGAAAGCAAACCTGAATTGGGTGACCAAGCATCGCAGTTCTCTTTCCTGAATAACCTTCAGCCTTCAACCTCATCACCTGAATTTCCCTTATCCCTTCCGCTGCTCTCACAAAAAAAACCCCGGGAAATAATTCCCGGGGTTTTCGTATGATGCTTGACAACCCTGCCGGAATCAACCGGTTGGGCATCGTACTGCTTTTAGAACTTGAAGCTCAGCACAGACTGGATGGCATGTGAGTTGACTGCATCTTCAGTTGCGCTGACCTTGTAAGCATCGCCCGGAATGAACCAGCCGAGCGTGGTGTTCCAGGACAGGTTCTCGTAGAGCTTCCAGTTGACCTTGGCATCGATTTCCATGCCGAGATCGCTGACCTCATCGTTTGCGCCATTGACGACCTTCTCGGTAGCCGCAAGCCACCATGCATCAGCACCGATCATGAGGTTCTTGGTTACGTTGAAGCCTGCGCCTACGCTGAGAGCGGTGGTGTTGCCAAAGCCCGTGTGCAAGGTTTGAAAAGACTGCCCGGCCGCGGTAGGTACAAGATACTCATAGATGAGGGTGTAATGCACATCACCATCCAGGAGGGCGATATATTCCTTAAAGTCACCCGAGTTGTCCGTGGCGCTTACACCGCTGCCGCGTGCGAGAGTCGCATTGATCGTGAGCGCATCCATCGGTATATTCGCCTGAAGAACGAGCTGGTTGCCCTTGAACTTAGACTTGGTCTGAGTGTTATCTGTGGCATCGCCCATCTGCAGATCAACCTCGGCCTGCAGCTTTACCGGTCCGACTGTGCCGGCGAAGTGTGCTTCGAGGTTCTGCAAATTTGCATTGACAATGCTGCCGGCAGGAAGAGCATAGAGAGCGGTAAACGTCTTGCCAGCGCGGTCATTGACATTTGTAAAGTTGAGGCCCGCGGACATCGTGTCGCTCAGCTTGTAGGTTGCAACGAATGCATAGGCATCAGTGTCATCCGCCATCGTAGTGGTATTTTCGGCAACCTTGATGTTAACAACGCCGAGGTGGAGCGCATCGATGTCCGTATACACCACCCATGCGTCGGAACCGTACTTCATGGAACGGAAGAACCAAGCATTGCCGAGCTGCAGGAGCATATGGCCGGCCTTGACACCGACCGGGGTTTCCGGCACCTTAAAGCCGATCCATGCCTCGCGAAGGTTGATCCTACCACCGGTGCCCTGCGCCTGCTCAAACCGGCCCCAGGCATCCCAATCGTTCTCAATGCCGATCCGGCCGCTCAGGGCCGCGCCGGCTTTGGCGTCGATGTTCAGCCGTACACGCTCGCTGGTGACGTTATTGTTGTCATTCGTAGCATCGTCCAAATCCGTGTTCACGAGGTTCCGCAGGCGATACTCAATGCTGCCGTTCACCGAAACATCCGCGGCAAACGCCAGGGAACTCATGCAGGCCATTACTACGATTACCAATACTACCAGAAACTTCTTCATCGTTTATCCTCCTATTCAGGTTTTGTCCCGGCAAGCCGGAACATGAGCACATCTTATGTAAGTATTGAGCAACACAACTGCTTTCGCTGAGATACAACGCTATGAGGTCAGCTCACCCCCCCTTTCGCACTGGAATATGAATCTGGCATGAACGCAACTGTGCAAACGCAAGTTCTCGTGACGAACTGATGTAAATTTTAAATTTGAACGTATGGGCTTGCCGAAAGGAACATCCCGCAAGAACGCCGCCGGAGAGACCGGCGCATTGCTCGGGGAAAAAGCGGTGCGATCGTGGTATGTAGGTCTGATAGTGGTTATCATAGGTTGAATAACGTGCAACTGCCACTATTGCAAACTACATGAAGCGATGCCGAAGGTATGCCGCAACTGAAACTGATTATAAAATGATGCAGGAACTGGCAAACTATACCAAAGTGGCATATTCAAGTCAAGACTTTTCTGCCGAATAAAACGTAAAAATAAGGCATTATATGTGCAATTTATCGAAACTATAACGATAAATGCTGCGGAGTGACGCGCAGGTTCGAGGTGCGGCAATGCAAAAAAAGTTCGATTCACCAAAACAGATGGTATCGATAGCAATTCACTTGCGCTTCCTTAACAGGCTGTTGAAAAAGTATTTTAAGGGTCATCCTGAACGAAGTGAAGGATCTGAAGTTGTCGTAAAACCGAGATTCTTCGCTGCGCTCAGAATGACAAATCTAGTTGTTTTTCGCCTTTTTTAACAACCTGTTAATTTGTTCATTTCGTGAAATTTGCGGTTAACCGCCTTTTCCAGGTGATATCTTTTTACGCCGATCTTTCACCTTGCATAATAAAAAAACACATGCTATAAACCATCCATGTCAACCAACCCCACACGTGAAAAACAGATCGTCATGGCGGGCTTTGCCTACGGCCGCTGGCAAGACATCGCCTACCGCACGGGACTGGTCCTGCAGGTCCTCGGCGCAGCGGTCCTGGCTGTGCTCTATCCTCTCCAGAGCCCGTTTTACACCCTCGGGATCATGCTGTTCGAGGCGGGAGTGCTGCTGTCCGGCATCTTCCTCCTCGTCTGGAGACCCGCGGTGAAAAAGCTCATCATCGGATCGATCCTGACGGGGCTCGCGCTTCAGGTCGCAGGATTCCACGTGCAGGAACAGTACGCGGGACTCATGATCATAGCGGGCATCGGAATGGTCTGCATGGGAGCTGCCGGCATGGCGGGAAAGGAAGCATACTGTTTCGGCTACCGCGAAGGCTGGCTGCTTATGCTGCCGGCCTTCCCGTTTATGGTTCTTGTCAATCTTCTCGGCAAGGAGAACCACGTGCTGAATTCCATCGGGTTCTCGATCATATTTTTGCTCCTGCTCTCACTCGCCGGGAAAAAGCTGAAACAGCGGCTGCTGTCTCCCCGCACGACGAATGCGAAGAATGGATGCTGCTGAACCGAGGATGTTCCTAAGGCGAGACATGCTTTTCATCATTGCCGGAACCGGGTGCATGCTGGCGGTAGGCCTGCATCCCGAGCTTCAACAATCCCTTTTCAATAAGACGGCGGGCGGACTCTGACACGGCCGGGTCGAACTGTTTCCCTGCTTCCCGCTCCAGTTCGGCCAGCACCTCGTCTGCGGAGATCATGCCGCGATAGGGGCGCTCCGACAGCATGGCATCCATCGTATCGGAGACGTTCAGCACCCGCGCGGCAAGCGTGATCTGCTCGCCCGCCAATCCCCGCGGATATCCCGTGCCGTCGTAGCGTTCGTGATGCTGGTAGATGGCATCGATAATGGCGGGTGCAAACCCGATGGGTTCGAGGATCCTGATCCCGTGCGCCGGATGGTCTTTCATAATATCGAATTCTTCACGGCTCAGGCGGTCCGGCTTGCTGATGATGCGCTCACTGATGCCGATCTTGCCGACGTCATGCAGGATGGAGGAAATATGGAGGTCCTCAAGCTGGGTGGGGCTCATGCCCATATCGCGTCCTATGGCGACCGCATATTTGGCGACATTCGTTGAATGCCACCGGGTATAGGGGTCCTTCGCCTCCACAGCGGCCACCAGCGCCTGGACCGTTCGGAAGTAGTTCTCGCGCAGGTTCTCGTACAGGCCGGCGTTTTCCATGGCCGTGACCACCTGGCTCGACAGGATCAGAAGCACCTGAAGGTCGCTGGTCGTAAAGGGCGGATCGGCAAATTTGCTCACATTGAGCACGCCGAACATCTTGTCCCTGCCGATCAGCGGCACCGACATGGACGAGATCGGCATGTCGTCGTGGTTCAGGGCCTCCATGACCTCCTGGTCGGCATGTTTGCCCCGCGATATGATCAGCGGTTTTCGGTTCTTGAGCACGAGCCCCGAGATCCCTTCGCCGGTCTTGCGCCGGGCCTTCAGGGCCGTCTCCGTCGGCAAACCGTGTGAAGCGCGTATCAGCAGGTTGTCGCTGTTCTCGTCAAGCAGCATGAGCGAAACGCGTTCCACCGAGAACTCCTGCACCAGGACCTCGGTGATGATCTTGAACAGATGAGCAAGGTCGATCTCGGTAACGAGCAGTTTGCTGATCTCGAACAGGGGGATCAGCGCCTTGAGCCTGATGTTCTCCTTCTGGAGCCTGCTGCGATTCATCGAACGCTCGACCGCGCCGAGGAGTTCCTCCTGGGTGAACGGTTTCAGCACAAAACCATCAACGCCGCTCATCAGTGATTCGATCGCCGTATCGAGCGTGCCATGTCCCGTAATAAAGATGGTGACGATATCACGGTTCAGCCCCTTGACCCGCTCAAACAGTTCCAGCCCGTCCATCCCCGGCATTTTGATGTCCGTGATGAGCAGATCCGTCATGCTCCGGTTCAGTTCCTCGAAGGCGGCCTTGCCGTTCGATGCTGTCGTTACCTGGTAGCCCTCTGCCGACAGGATGTGATAGCACAGGTCCCGGATCATTTCCTCATCATCAACTACCAGTATTTTTTCACCGGCCATTAGAGTAACTCCCCCATCGCGCTCGTCTCGCCTGACATGTTCAGATCACCCGTGCCTCGACGTCCTGGACGGGAAGGATCACCTTGAAAACGGATCCCTTGTCGACGGTACTCTCGACTTCGATCCGTCCGCCATGGTTCTGCATGATCATGTAACTGATCGACAATCCCAGACCGGCACTCCCGCCATCCGGCCTGGTCGTAAAGAACGGATCGAATATTTTATCCAGATGTTCTTCGGGGATCCCGATGGCCCGTATCGGCAAATTCCACGATTACGGCTTGCCGTCCCGTCCGATCCTGTTCCGCCCGGCACTGGATATCAAGGCTGCCGCCTTTGGGCATCGCAAAACACGCGTTGTTGATCAGATTGACGAATACCTGCCGTATCTCATCGACGTCGATCGCGACCTCCGGAAAGCTGCCGTTACAGGATGTCGTGATCACCACATTGCTTAACTTAGCCTGTTCCCTGACGATCGGTATCGTATCCTGGACGACCATGCTCATAGAGGACTTTATCAGCCGTGGCGGTTTTCTGCGTGAAAAGTCCAGAAGGTTCTTCAGTATCTCCCGGGCGCGAAGCGTCTCTCGTTCCACGGTCCTCAAATGCTCTTTTTTGTCAGCCGGAATATCGTCGGCCTTGAGCAACAAACTCGTATACCCCAGGACGCCCGTCAGCGGATTGTTCACCTCATAGGCTATATTCGTTGCCAGTTCGCCGATGGCCGCCAGCTTTGTGCTCTGCATCAGCTGACGTTGCGATCACGTGAAGGTTGTGCGTCATGGTGTTGAACGCCTCTCCCAGTTCAGTAAACTCGCTCCCCGGGGCGTCCGTAATCTCGACCCGGTGCTGAAGCTCTCCTCGGGCGATCCGCCTGGTCGCCTCGAGGAGTTGCTGGAGCCTCCGGCCAAGTCCTTTTACCAGCGTATACGCGATGATAAACGCAAGCGCCAGGCCCACCAGGAGGGTGACCGAAAGCACCCAGCGTACCTCACGGATAGTGCTCATGGTTTCCTGCGTCTTCTGCTGAAGCCGGACATTGGCCGTGAATGCCATGCCCTGGGTCATCGTAATAAGCTCTTGTCCGAGGTCCTGCGCGCGGCGCTCCAACCCGGCGATACGAGACGGATTCGCCGATGCGGTAATAAGGCGGCTGATAGCGATTTTGTAATCGTTCGTCATGTCCCGCATCGACACCAGCCCCTGGGTCAGTTCCGGAGAATGGTGACAATCGACGCAGGAGTCCATCGTCCGGTCCATCTCCTGTACCTGACTGATAAGCACGTCAATATCTCCGCTTTCCCTGATCTTGCTGCGGTAGATGTGTGATTGCACCTGCTGAATGCGGATGATCAGGTCCTCGCGGAGTATCTCTACCTGATGGAGGAGGACGAGGCGGTCCATCCTGTCGGTGGTTTTGGTGATGTAAAGGACCGCAATGACGGTCCCCGACAAAAATATCATGAACAGCATGCCAAAACCCAGCAGAATTCTTTTTTTCATGGATTATTCCATCACCTGTTGGTATAGCGATAGGTTGCGATATCGATCCCCGCCTGTGCAGTCAATCGGTACACCGTGGCATAATCTCCATCCGAAGTCTCGATGAACCCCAGCGCGCCGAACTTCTTGAGCACAGCAATCCCTTCATTGTCCTTCCCCATATCGAGCAACGCCTGTTTCAGTGCTTTTTTCAATTTTGGATCAAGGTCTTTGCGCACGGCAAAGCAATTCTGCGGAAAGACGTCTGACGTGGCAAGGACCTGCAATTCCCGGCCGATTCGGGGATCTTCTTGTTCCATTTGGTCGTAGATCGTGCTCTTGGCTGCGCCGATATCGGCATCATGGTTCAAAACAGCAAGGATCGCCGCATCATGACTGCCCGCGAAAAAGGTCTCTCCAAGATACCCATGCACATCCGCAACATGGTGTGCCTTGAAATACGCAAGTGGAAACAAATAGCCTGCACTGGTCGCCCGCTCAACGAACGCGAATCGCTTGCCTCGCATACCCGAAGCGTCAAGGATCCGGCTGTCCCTGCGGACGAAGAGGTAGCCCCGATAGGTGGAGGTTCCGTCGAGATTGATCGGACGCGCGATGGGCTCAACGCCGAGTTGATGGTGGGCAAGTGCATAGGTGAAGCTTCCGAAGAACGCCCCGTCGAGTTTTTCGCTTGAAAATCTCTCGACGATATTGCCGTAGCGGCTTAGGCTGGTAAAAGTGATCGTAACACCGAGTCGGTCGGCAAGGTACTGCCTCAGTTCGAGATAGCGTTCCCGCTGGCGAAACACATTCTGTTCCGGGATCAGGCCAATAAGTATTTCCTGTTGCGCATATCCCTTGGTCACAGTTGGTTGCGCTTTTTCTTTTGAGCAGGCCGGTGCGAGAGACAACAGGATCAACAATGCGCTGCATGAGATTCGATAGTTTATCATGCCGTCGTCTCCTCCTGGTGACTGTCTGGCTGCGTCACACACGGTGTTTTCTGATAGAGCGGAAGGATCACCCTGAAAACGGCGCCCTGTCCCACCTGGCTAGCAGCTTCGATCGTGCCGCCATGGTTCTGAATAATACGATAGCTGATTGAAAGACCGAGGCCGGTTCCGTCACCGTTCTCCTTCGTCGAAAAAAAAGGCTCGAATATCTTGTCCAGATTTTCCGGCGCGATGCCGACACCGGTATCACCAAACTCCACAACAGCCTGCTGGTCCCCCCTCATGGTGAGCCGGACCCGGAACTCGCCGCCCGATGGCATGGCCTGCAGCGCGTTATATGCAATATTTATAAAAACCTGCTTGATCTCATCATGGTCCATATTGACCATGACCGGAGCGGAGGGATAGTCCTCAACAACATGGACAGAGGATGATTCCGCCATACCCTGCACAAGCGCCATCGTTTCTTTGATCGGCATGAGCAGGTCGGCGGGGTGCATCCAGGAAGGTTTCTGCCGCGAAAAATCCAGCAGGTTTCTGATGATTTTTCTCACCCGCAACGTTTCCTGCTCCATCATGCCAAGCATCCGCTTTGGGGATTCTGCCAGGTCAACGGTTTTCAGAAGATAGGTCGTATAGCCAAGCACACTCGTCAGTGGATTATTAATCTCATGTGCAACGTTCGCGGCAAGCTCGCCGATCGCGGCCATCTTCGACGAATGGACCAGTTGCTGCTGCGCGGTTTTCAACTCAAGCATTTTTTCCTTAAGGTCCGTATACAGCGAGCCGTTCTGCAGTGCCGCCCCGGCAAGGTTTCCAAAAACGGTAAAAAGACGCAGATCATGTTTATCAAAACTGGCGCCACCCTTTTTATTGACGACCGTGAGCAGGCCGGTCAGGGTATTCGATGACCAGAGCGGCACCATCATAAGGGTCTTGATACCAAGTGCCTTCATCCGCTCACCATCTAACCTGAAATCAGACTGTGCATCGGGAATAAGGAGCGGCGTTCCATAGCAGGCGATCCAGTTGTAGATCCCCCCTGCTTCGAGAGGAAGTTCCTGTTCCGTGAGCTGCTGTTTTTTGCTGCCATGCACGCCAAGATACTGCAGCGCAAAACGCTTATTGTTTAAAACCGATACCGCTGTTGTATCGGCCCGCACAAGATCGTCGGCACGCGCGGCGATCTTGGCAACGAGTGTCTCGAGTTCAAGGCTCTCCATCAGGTCCAGGCCGGCGGTATGGAGGATGAACAGGTCTCTGTTCCAGTTGGACAAACTTGCTTCCCGATGCTTGATCGTAAGCGCCATCTGGTTGAAGGCATGGCCGAGCTTGCTGATCTCGTCCTTTCCTTTGACCGGAAACGGCTTCTCCCAGTTTTGCTGACTCAGCATGTCAGCGGCATCACTGAGCGTTCGTATTGGTTTCGTAATGCCTATGGTAATAACCTGACTGAATGCTATTCCTATCAATAGAATGCCAATAAGCGCGACAGAGGCCCTTTTTGCCAATCCCGTAAATTTTTCAGCATACCGCTGGTTTGACACGCCGACCCGGACAAAGCCGGCGCGATCCTGTCCCGCCATGACTGGAACGGTCAAATCATATACGTCGGGCCGCTTGAATAAAAAAACGGGAGCAGAAGCACTCCTCATCTCGGGACCGAGAGCAACATCATCAATCATCATTTTATTACCGGTCGGTAACGTATAAAAGTATGATTCGCTGTTAAAGAACGCCGCCGTGGCACTGCTGCCGATGATGAGGGTCCCATCGTGCCGATAGATCATGACATAGAGCAGATCGCTTCCGGTATGCGCATCGTCCACCGGCACAAAAAGCGGGGTCAGTTTCTTGTAGATATCGTGACGATTTTCGGTAATAATATCATCCATCATCAGCGCGGAGAGTTCTTGTGCGACGGACAACGCACGGCCGCGAATTTCCGCATCAAGCATCGCCGTCCCTTCCCGATAAAAAAACAGGCCAACCAGGAATGAAACAAGCAACAGGGCTACCGCCAGCAAGAAGGAGATCCTGCATCCAACTCCGCCCCACCACCGCGTCGCGAAATGGTGCATGCGTGCCAATAGGTGAGTACGTATTATCTTTTTGTCAGCCATAAAAAACCTTTGTGTGTGGCTGAATTTTAACATAAAAGCAGTTTCGTGTAAACGCCATAAAAAAAGGCAAGGGACTGGTTCCCTTGCCTTCATACATCGTTCAGTTATAGTGCACAGTCTTTAAAACCGTGCATCAGCTGTGCTATGCTTTGGGGTTCTCTGTACCCTTCTTCGGCACAGCTGTATCCTGCATTTTGCGCTCAATGAGCTCTATGACGGCCATGGGAGCTGCATCACCGGGACGGTTGCGGGTCAGAACAATTCTTGTATATCCGCCGTTCCTGGTGGCAAAACGCGGCGCAATGGTGGTGAAAAGGCCGCTGACCACGGTTTCATCATTAATAAAGCTAAGTGCCTGCCGTCTCGCGTGAAGATCACCCCGCTTACCCAGGGTAATCATCTTCTCTGCCAGCGGCCTGATTTCCTTGGCCTTTGCCACGGTCGTTTCAATCTTTTCATTCTTCAGCAGCGCTGTCACGAGCATCCGGAGCAATGCTTTCCGGTGCGAACTATCTCTTCCAAACTGCCTGCCTGTACATGCATGTCTCATTACGATATCCTTATATCCAATAGTAGATTTATCAACTCTCGTTAGGCTTTTCCGCCAGCAAACGACGTGCCTCGGTTACAATCTTATCGTCAACTTTGAGGCCAAGGCCCAAGCCCATATCCGCAAGAATTTCCTTGATCTCGTTCAATGATTTCCTGCCGAAGTTCTTGGTCTTAAGCATCTCGCTTTCGGTCTTCTGAACCATCTCGGCGATCGTCTCGATGCCGGCGTTTTTAAGACAGTTCGCAGCACGTACCGAAAGTTCAAGCTCATTCACGCTTCGCAGCAGATTCTCGTTGAACGAGGGCACTTTTTTTATCTCATCTTCCGTCACCGGTGCATTTTCTTCCTCTTCCGGAAGATGAATAAATATGGATAGATGGTCCTTCAACAGCTTCGAGGCATGCGCAACAGCATCATCAGGACGAATACTTCCATCGGTCCAAACCTCAAGCACCAGTTTATCGTAATCGGTCTCCTGCCCTACCCGGGCATTTTCCACCTTGAAATTGACTTTCCTGATCGGCGAAAAAATGGAATCGATCGGTATGACGCCTATGGATTGGCCGGACTCTTTATTCTTGTCAGATGATACATAGCCCCTGCCACGCCGAGCCCGCATTTCGACTTCGATTTTACCGCTTTTGTCAATCGTAGCAAGGTGGAGTTCGGGATTCAGGATCTCGACCTCTGCGTCGGCCTCGATATCCTTGGCAGTTACCTCACCCGGGCCCTTTGCCTTAAGCGCAAGCGTCTTCGGCTTATCGGTGTGCAACTTCAACCGCACTTCCTTCAGGTTGAGGATCAGATCGGTTGTATCTTCCACTACGCCGGGAATGCTGGAGAACTCATGCTGCACGCCGCTGATCTTAAGGGAGGTGATTGCCGACCCCTCCAAGGATGACAGCAGCACTCGCCGAAGCGAATTACCCAGCGTCGTACCAAAACCACGCTCTAACGGTTCGGCAGTAAATTTGCCATAGGTGTCAGTGATCTTTTTGGGATCATACTGAAGTTTCTTCGGCATTTGGAAATCTTTAGCTTTCTTAAGCATGCTTCCTCCATAACGGAGTGAAAAAACTTTCATTAGGACTGCAGCGGATTCTGCGCATATCTGGCATGAACCAGACCATCCCTGAGCCTTACCATTTACAAGTGTAGTGCGTAATTACTTTGAGTAGAGCTCGACGACAAGCTGTTCTTTGACCGTCGGGAGCGAACACTCATCGCGGGCCGGCAAAGCCAGGACCTTGCCTCTGAACGCGGCCTTGTCCATCTCAAGCCATGCAGGGAATCCGCGTTTTTCAATAGCGGCAAGGGTTTGCTGAATCTGTCCGATACCCCTGCTCTTTTCACGCAGTTCTACCACATCTCCCGCCTTCAGCAGGTACGACGGGATATTGACCTTCTTCCCGTTCACCAGCATGTGTCCGTGCCGTACCAACTGGCGTGCTTCTTTTTTTGCCCCGGCGAAACCCATGCGCTGGACAACATTGTCGAGCCTTCTTTCAAGGAGTTGCAGAAGGTTGTCTCCCGTGATGCCTTTCATCCGCTCGGCCTTTTCAAAATAACCGCGAAACTGTCCTTCGAGAACGCCATAGACGCGCTTGATCTTCTGTTTTTCTCTGAGCTGCAGGCTATACTCGGAATGTTTAATCCGCGCCTGGCCATGCTGTCCGGGCGGGTAACTTCTCCGCGTGATGCCGCATTTATCTGTATAACAGCGCTCAGCCTTCAGAAAGAGCTTCGTACCTTCCCGTCTGCAGAGTTTACAAACTGATCCAATATAGCGCGCCACGTGATTCCTCCTGTGTTAAACCCGTCTTCTTTTCGGCGGTCTGCATCCGTTATGCGGTATGGGCGTCACATCCTTGATTGCCACAATCTCCAGTCCAGCCGCCTGAATTGACCTGATCGCCGATTCCCGGCCCGTACCCGGACCTTTTACATAGACCTCAACCTGCCGCATACCATGTTCCATTGCTTTCTTGGCAGCAGTCTCCGCTGCGAGCTGAGATGCAAATGGAGTGCTTTTCCTCGATCCCTTAAAACCCTTATTCCCTGCACTGGACCATGAAAGCACATTACCCGCAGTATCCGTGATGGTCACGATCGTATTGTTGAACGATGCATGGATGTGGGCCACACCCATGGCCACATTTTTTCTTTCTTTGCCCTTCTTGGCCATCTATCCTCCTCAAGGCGTATCGGACTGGATGCACAAACAGGCATCGACAGTTCAAAACGCACTTCCTGCTCTACTTTTTAGCTAACGATTTCTTCTTGCCTGACATTGCGGATTTCTTTGGCCCCTTGCGGGTCCGAGCATTGGTCTTGGTCCGCTGCCCTCGAGCCGGCAAGCCTTTGCGGTGTCTGAGACCGCGATAGCTGCCGACATCCATCAACCGTTTAATATGCATGGTCACATCTCTGCGGAGATCGCCCTCCACAACATAATCACGGTCGAGAATGGTACGAATCTTCAGAACATCAGACTCGGCAAGATCGCCGCTCTTCATAAGCGGATCAATCCCGGCCTCTGCCAGAATCTTCTTAGAAGATGTCTTTCCTATTCCGAAAATATAGGTCAGGGCAACTTCGATTTTTTTGTCTTTTGGTAAATCTACTCCGGCAATTCGAGCCACATTTCCTCCTCAATCGCGATGCCGCAACATTGCCAAATCAATGGCAGGTAACGCACGGTCATCGTGATCCGCGTACTGCGTTCACACTATCCCTGTCGCTGTTTATGACGTGCGTTTTCGCAAATCACACGCACAATCCCTTTTCGGCGGATAACCTTGCATTTCGTGCATATTTTTCGTACAGAAGAACGAACTTTCATAATAACCCACTTCCACTCGTTATAGTTATTTACACGCCCGTCTCCGGGCTACTTGAATCGATAGGTTATCCTGCCCCGGGTGAGGTCATACGGCGTTAGTTCCACGGTAACCTTGTCACCCGGCAGAATCTTAATAAAGTGCATCCGCATCTTTCCTGATATGTGCGCCAGGATCTTATGGCCATTCTCCATCTCGACACGAAACATGGCGTTCGGCAGTGTTTCTAGGACGGTACCCTGAACTTCAATTGAATCTTCTTTCGCCATAATATCTCGATATCCTGCATCGAACCTGTCGATGACACTTGCACTTTTACCTGGTGAGTATCAGCGGTCCATCGTCCATGACGGCAATGGTATGCTCGAAATGTGCTGACAGCGACCCATCTGCCGTTACCGCTGTCCAGCCGTCCTCCTTAACCATGGTGACGCTACCGCCGGCATTAACCATCGGTTCTATTGCCAGAACCATACCGGTTTTAATTTTTGGTCCTCCGCCCCTATCACCGAAATTCGGAATCTGCGGGTCTTCATGCAAATTTCTTCCGATACCGTGACCGACAAACTCTCTCACTACCGAGAAACCGTGCGCCTCAACATGAGACTGAACAGCTGCTGAAATATCATACAGCCGATTGCCGGGCCTTGCTTCCGCAATACCCAGTAAGTAACGATTCTTCCGTAATCTTGATCAAGCGGGCAGCCTCGTTCGTTATTGATCCGACAGGTACCGTTATTGCGGCATCGCCGTAAAATCCATCGACGACCGCACCAACGTCGATACTGATTATGTCACCCTGCTTCAGCATGACCCCCTTGGAGGGAATGCCGTGCACTACCTGTTCATTGACCGAAGTACAGAGGCTGCAGGGATAGCCCCGGTAGCCTTTGAATGCCGGTTTTGCACCAGCATTTTTTATGAACTGTTCGGCAAAATCATCCAGCTCTTTGGTTGTTATACCTGCCTGCACTTTGGTGCGAATTGCATCAAGAACATTCGCCACAACCAGGCAGGCATTGCGAATCTTTTCGATTTCCTGAAGGGACTTGAGAATCACCATGAGTACAACCTACCCTCATCGCCTCCCTTTAATTGAAACACCTTTCAGGAATCCTCCGTAATGCCTCTGGATAAGATGGGACTCTATCTGAGACACGGTATCCAGGGCGACACCAATAACAATCAGCAGCGATGTCCCTCCGAAATAAAAGGGGACATTAAATGCTTTGTAGAATATGTCCGGCAATACGCATACTGCTGCAAG
Source organism: Nitrospirota bacterium (assembly GCA_963836175.1). Taxonomy (GTDB): domain Bacteria; phylum Nitrospirota; class UBA9217; order UBA9217; family UBA9217; genus GWC2-56-14. Next base: position 154,268 of record CAWIIS010000002.1, on the reverse strand, counting down.
GTATACCGCACCGCCAAGGGTAATCCTTGTCAATACACGATAAAGATAATCTGATGTCTTTTTCCCCGGACGGATGCCGGGTATGAAACCGCCGTACTTTTTCAAATTTTCCGCGATGTCCACGGGATTAAACACGATCGCTGTGTAAAAGAACGCGAAAAAAACAATCATTACAATGTAGACCGTCGTATACAGCAATTGTCCCGGTGCAAGCTGCTCCGCAATCGTCCTGATCCATCCCACTTCGGTGAAACTTGCGATCGTTGCCGGGAACAGCAGTATGGACGATGCAAAGATAGGCGGAATAACACCAGCCGAATTGATCTTGAGCGGCAGATGAGTGCTCTGTCCTTTGTAGATCTTTCGTCCGACCATGCGTTGCGCATACTGGACCGCTATTTTTCTCTGGCCACGCTCCATTACAATGATCGCAGCAATGACCGAAACAATGATCACCAGAATAACCGCGATCATAAAATAGGGTATTTCACCGGAGGTCACCAGGCCAATGGTATTAATGACCGCTCTCGGAAAACCCGCCACGATGCCGGCGAAAATAATGAGTGATATCCCGTTCCCAATGCCCCGTTCAGTTATCTGCTCTCCCAGCCACATGATGAAGGTCGTTCCCGCAGTGAGCGTGATCATGGTCAGGATACGAAATGACCACCCGGTAGACTCGACAAACGCGCCGTCATTCATTTTCTCAATTCCCACCGCCATCCAGAAGGACTGAAAGCTGGCAATGACCACCGTTCCATAGCGGGTATACTCGGTGATCTTTTTGCGCCCCGATTCGCCTTCCTTCGCAAGCGCCTGCAAGCGCGGAATGACCACCGTCAGAAGCTGCAGCACGATCGAGGCAGTAATGTACGGCATGATCCCGAGCGCAAAAATAGTTACCTTGGAAAGAGCCCCACCGGAGAACATATCGAAGAAGCCCATTAAACCGGACGCAGCTTGGTGCAAATATTGGCTCAGTGCATCACCCCGCACTCCAGGGGTGGGAATATACGCACCGATCCGATACACCGCGAGCATGAGAAGCGTAAAAATAATGCGCTTTCTGAGCTCAGGAATATTAAATATATTCTTAATACCGGTGAACAAGGGTTATATTACCTCGGCCTTCCCGCCGGCGGCTTCAATTTTTTCTACCGCTGTCTTGCTGAATTTATGAGCGCGAATCGTGACACCCTTCTTCAACTCACCCATACCAAGCACCTTGACCTCGGCTTTAACACTTTTTATAAGACCGTTCTGATGCATGGTCTCCGGGGTTATCGTTCCGCCGGAACTAGCCGCATCGAGATCGGTCAGGTTCACAACTGCGTACTCTTTCCTGAAGATATTCGTAAAACCACGCTTCGGGATACGGCGTTGCAGCGGCATCTGGCCGCCTTCAAACCCTGCCGGCTTTACGCCGCCGGAACGGGCCTTCTGTCCCTTGTGTCCCTTGGTTGCAGTCTTGCCATGCCCGGAACCGACACCCCGGCCAACCCGCTTTTGATTCTTTTTTGCCCCTGGCTGAGGCTTAAGATCTTCTAATCGCATAGTTTGTAATCCTATATCAGCAGTAACCTGATTTTTTTAAACTAGTTTTTAATATCCTCAACCCGAATCAGATGGTTAACTTTGTTGACCATCCCTCTGATTTCGGGAGTATCCAGTCTCACAACAGACCCGTTAAGCTTTCTCAACCCCAGTCCTACGAGAACCACTTTGTGCTTCCCCGGCCGGGCAATACTGCTTCGCACCAATGTTATTTTAATTTTTTTGGCTTCTTCCTTCGACATCTTAGGCGAGCTCCTCCACGGATTTTCCCCGAAGAGCGGCAACCTGCGCCGCGCTTCTGAGCCTGATCAATCCGTTAATTGTAGCACTGACAACGTTGTGCGGATTACTGGAACCCAGTGACTTGCACAGCACGTTCCGCACACCAACGACCTCAAGCACCGATCGGCTTGCACCGCCCGCAATTAACCCGGTACCTTCGGATGCAGGCTTTAGCAATACCTTTCCTGCACCATAATGGCCAAGCACTTCGTGGGGTATCGTGTCCCCCTTGAGTGAAACAAGGACCATGTTCTTCTTGGCCCGCTCGACAGCTTTCTTGATGGCTACCGGCGCCTCGGCTGCCTTCCCTTTTCCAACGCCAATTTTGCCGTTTCCATCTCCGACGACCACCAGTGCGCTGAAATTGAACCGTTTTCCGCCCTTGACCACTTTAGCAACCCGGTTCAGGTAGACTAACTTATCCTTCAGGCCATCGCCGTCTTCTGCCTCTTTATTGTATCGCTCTGCCAAAGCTGCCTCCACAATACTGCCAATTCACTAAAAGTTTAATCCCTGCTCCCGCGCAGCGTCTGCCAAAGCCTTGATGCAGCCATGATACTGATATCCGCCACGGTCAAAAACAACATCTTTGATATTCTTGCTCAAAGCGCGCTGCGCAATGCTCGCACCAACCTTCTTCGCAGCAGCAATGTTTCCGCAGTGCTTCAAACCGGTTTGTATTCTTTCTCGTTAGACGATGCTGCTGCAACGGTCTTGCCGTCGATGTCATCGATAAGCTGTACATAAATATGGCTGAGGCTCTTATAGACACTCAACCGGGGCCTTGCAGTCGTGCCGCTTACGCGTTTGCGGACCCTTTCATGCCTTCTCTGTCTGGCTTCTAGCTTGCTCTTTGCCACGTTCACTCTCCATCATGCTGTTGCGACACGCCACTCATGTGACGCCGGCCGCAATCAGAAGTTGTTTGACTATTTTCCGCCCTTACCAGCCTTGCCTTCTTTACGTTTGATGACCTCGGTGCTGTATTTAATGCCCTTGCCTTTGTACGGCTCAGGTTTCTTCAGGCTTCGCACATTTGCAGCGATCTGACCAACGAGCTGCCGGTCCACACCCTTGAGCGTGATTTGTGTTTGCTTCGGGTCAACGGTGGCCTTGATACCATTCGGCAGCGCATATACGATGGGATGAGAAAAACCGAGGGTCAGCATCAGGTTAGAACCATGCACAGCTGCTTTAAATCCCACACCGGTTATCTCAAGTGTTTTTTCGAAGCCCTTGCTTACACCCACAACCATGTTGGCGATCAGATTTCTGGTCAAGCCATGCAATTCCCGGTATAGCTTCTGGTCCGACGGACGCTCCACCGTAAGCGTATTTTTCTCTTTTTTGATTATCAGCTTTGGGTTTACGTTCTGGCTGATCTCTCCCAAGGGGCCTTTGAGCGTGACCTTTCCGGTCTCCAGTTTCGCTTCAACCCCTGATGGCATCTCTATTGGTTTTTTACCAACCCTAGACATAACAACTCCTCAAATTTCTAAATAGAACGGTTTCACGTCACCGGAAACTACCAAACGTGGCAAAGGACCTCACCACCGACATTGTCCTTTTGTGCCTGCTTACCAGTCTGAATGCCCTTCGGCGTAGACAGGATAGCAACCCCGAGCCCTCTTAAAACCCGCGGAATGGCCTTACTGTTGGCATACACGCGACATCCTGGCTTGCTGATCCGCTTCAGTCCCGTGATCACCGGCAATTCCTCGTCCGAATACTTAAGATAAACCCGGATGACACCTTGCCGACGGTCCTTGACCAGCTTCAGATTTTTAATATAGCCCTCATCCTTAAGAATTTTTGCAACTTCCATCTTAAGTTTTGATGACGGAATGTCAACCTTCTCGTGCTTTGCTTTACTTGCGTTGCGGATTCGCGTCAGCATATCCGCGATAGGATCGGTCATCATCGGTTCAAACCCCTTCTGCTTACCAACTCGCCTTAATCACGCCCGGGATTTCACCCTTGAGCGCACCGTTTCTAAAACAAATGCGGCACATATCAAACTTCCGCAAGTACCCTCTCGGTCGCCCGCACAGAGGACAGCGTGTATATGCCTGCACTTTAAATTTTGGCGGTCTGTTTGCCTTTGCTATCAAGGACTTCTTTGCCATGTTTCCTCCCAGAGAACCCTGTCTGAAGCCTACTTCCTGAACGGCATACCGAGGTGGCGAAGCAACGCCCTGCCCTCTTCATCAGTATTGGCCGTCGTTACAAAAACAATGTCCATGCCGTGAACCGATTCAACTTTATCGTACTCTATTTCAGGGAATATAATCTGTTCCTTGATACCTAGGGTATAGTTTCCGCGGCCATCGAAGGACTTCGTCGGAACACCCTTGAAGTCGCGGATACGCGGCAATGCCGCGCTGATAAAACGATCCAGAAACTCGAACATGTGTTCGCGGCGAAGCGTCACGCAGCACCCGATCGGCATGCCTTCCCTCAGCTTAAAAGCAGCGATCGATTTTTTTGCTTTCGTGATTACGGGACGCTGGCCAGTAATCCGTCCAAGCTCATCAACCGCAAAGTCAAGAGCCTTGGCGTTCGCTATCGCTTCACCCAAGCCAACATTGAGCACGATTTTAACCAGCTTCGGGGCCTGCATAGGATTCCTGTAGCTGAATTCCTTCATCAGCGCCGGAATAACAGTGTCCTTGTACTGTTTCTGCATCCTGGGCGGTTCCGTTTTTACTGAGGGGGCCTTGACAGCTCCGACCTCTGTGGTTGCAGCAGGTTTTGCGACTTTTTTGGGTTCCTTAGCCGGTGCCTTGGTTTTTCCGTCGGCTTTTGCGGACTTCGGCGCAGCTTTCTGTCCGGCTGCCTTTGTTTCCTTGCTTTTATCTTTTTTGTCTGCCATTGTTCGCTTTCCCTATTTCTCCAGTATTCCCTTACGCACCCCTTGTCACCCGGGTGATTCGGCGCCTGCTAGCTCAGAGTTTCGTTGCAGTTTTTGCAAACCCGGATACGCGTGCCATCTTCCTGCGTTTTCCTTACAGCAGCTGTCGGCTTATCGCACTTCGAACAGATCAGCTTGACATTGGACAGGGAGATGGGACCTTCCTTCTCCACAATGCCTCCCTGCCTCAGTTGCTGAGTCGGCCTTGTATGCCGCTTAATCATGTTCAGTTTCTCGATTAAGAGCCTGTTTTCTGCAGGGTATACGGCGATTACTCTGCCTTTTTTGCCCTTCTCCTTGCCGGAGATCACCAACACATTGTCATTTTTCTTTATCTGCATATTCTTACGTCCTGGTTTCCTATCGGAGCGTTATTGGTCAGCAACACCTGGTTACAGCACTTCCGGTGCCAATGAAATTATCTTCATAAAGTTCTTTTTCCGCAATTCCCGTGCAACAGGGCCGAAAATACGGGTGCCGATCGGTTCATTGCTTGCGTTGATCAGCACCGCTGCATTCCGGTCAAATTTTATGTACGATCCATCCGGACGCCGCACTTCCTTGGTTGTCCGCACGACAACTGCTTTCGCGACAGTTCCCTTTTTTGCCTGCCCTTCGGGAATGGCCATCTTGATCGCCACGACTATAACATCACCAAGTGACGCGTACCGCTTGCGGGTCCCGCCAAGCACTTTGATGCACATTACCTTTTTTGCGCCGGAATTATCGGCGACGTCTAATACGGTCTGTTGCTGAATCATCTCTCATCCCCTAGCACAGGTAGTCGAATTACGGCTGTTTACTGGGCCTTTTCCACGATCTCAAGCACTTTCCAGCGTTTTTCCTTTGACAGCGGCCTGGTTTCTATGAACCGTACCACGTCGCCGACCTTGCACTCATTTTTTTCATCATGAGCCTTGAACTTGGTCGTACGGCTGATCGTTTTCGTGTACTTCGTGTGCGCTACACGTCTCGACACCGCCAGAACCACGGTCTTGTCCATTTTATCGCTGACCACTCGGCCGACATACGTTTTTCTTTTTTTAGACTCGCCCATATTTTTCCTTTAAGACCGTTTTTGCTCTTGCGATATCCTTGCGGAGTATCCGCAAACGCATCGGATTTTCTATCTGGCCCATTGCCTGTTGGAACCGCAGATTGAACATCTCTTTTTTCATATCCGTGGCCTTGGCCACCAGTTCTTCACTGGATAAATCTTTCATATCGCGCAGACTGGATTTCATATTGCCGCCTCCCGAGAGACAAACTTGGTGGCAATCGGCAACTTGTACGCTGCAAGCCTGAACGCCTCTCGTGCTACCGACTCGTCGACACCACCCATTTCGTAAAGCACCCGGCCGGGCTTCACAACCGCTACCCAGTATTCAGGTGCTCCCTTGCCTTTGCCCATGCGTGTTTCCGCCGGCTTCTTCGTAATAGGCTTGTCCGGAAAGATGCGTATCCATATCTTGCCTCCCCGCTTGACATAGCGGGTCATGGCGATACGGGCAGCTTCAATTTGCCGGCTCGTAATCCAGCCTGGCTCAAGTACCTTCAGGCCGAACTCCCCGTAGCTGACCTCGGCTCCCCGATAGGCAGTTCCGGTCATCCTGCCCTTCATCATTTTTCTATGTTTTACTCTTTTCGGCGCTAGCATAATCGCATTCCTTTACGACTGTCATAGTATTGCTAATACGTCAAAGCGCTACGCGGTCGCCTTCGACGGCTGCAGCACATCACCTTTATAGATCCAGACCTTCACGCCGATTTGTCCCATCGTCGTTTTTGCTTCAAAAAAGCCGTACTGAATATCGGCCCTCAGTGTGTGGAGCGGCACGCGTCCCTCACGATACCACTCGGTTCTGGCAATTTCACCACCTGCCAATCTTCCGGCACACATGATTTTTATGCCCTGAGCGCCCAAACGGAGAGCTGAGGTCACGGACTTTTTCATTGCGCGGCGGAAAGCAATACGGCGTTCCAGTTGAAGAGCGATATTCTCAGCCACAAGCTGGGCATCGAGTTCCGGCCGTCTGATCTCCTGGATATTGATGTACATCTGCTTACCGGTCATGCTTTCAAGGTCTTTTTTCAGTTTGTCGACCTCAGCACCTTTTTTCCCGATAATGATACCGGGCCGGGCCGTATGGATATTTATCTTGGCCTTCTGGCCGGCCCGTTCAATCTCGACTTTGGAAACGCCGGCATGCATCAGGCGTTCCTTTACGATCTTGCGGATCTTAATATCCTCATGCAGGAGCGCTGCATAATTCTTTTGCGAGAACCAGCGGGAGTCCCATGTCTTGATGACCCCGAGCCGGAAACCGATCGGATGTACCTTCTGTCCCATTATGCCTCCACCGTAAACACTATGCTGAGAGCACCAGCGTGATATGGCTGGTCCTCTTTTTTATCTGGTTTGCCCTGCCCATGGCACGCGCTCTGATCCGCTTCATCGTGACGCCCTGGTTAACATAGGCCTTCGTCACCATGAGAGAATCGACATCGCCCACCTTTTTCTGCTCGGCATTTGCTACCGCTGAATCAAGAAGCTTCTTAACTACGCGTGCGGCATGAAGCGGGGTAAAGGTGAGGATATTGATCGCATCACCCACCATCTTGCCGCGGATGAGGTCAATGACCTGCCTCGCCTTACGCGGAGTAATTCGTATATGTCTGACCGTTGCGCTTGCTTCCATCTTCGTATCCTCGCTCTAGTTCACAAAACTGGACTACCTGGGTGCGCTCGTCTTTTCCGCAGTCTTTGCCTTAGACCCGCCATGCGCCTTGAAGGTCCGCGTCGGGGAAAACTCACCCAGTTTATGTCCTACCATATTCTCGGTGACATAGACCGGAATGAACTTTTTGCCATTGTGCACCGCCATGGTGTGTCCAACAAAATCCGGCGTAATGGTAGACCGCCTGGACCATGTCTTCACGATCTTTTTATCTCCCGATGTGTTCATGGTCTCGACTTTCTTCATGAGACTCGTGTCCACAAAAGGACCTTTTTTAACTGATCTGGGCACCGTATCCTCCGCTGCTACACATATCACAAAATTGCGGGATCCCGCTATCTGCTCTTCGTTCTTCTCTTCAGAATGAACTGATTCGTTGTCTTATTCTTTCTCGTTTTCACGCCATCCGGGAGACCCCAGGGTGAACATCCCGGCCTGCCGCCAGAGGATTTTCCTTCACCGCCGCCAAGGGGATGATCAACCGGATTCATGACCACTCCGCGCACTCTGGGACGCATCCCCATCCAGCGCGAACGGCCGGCCTTGCCGATGCTTATATTCTCATGGTCGAGATTTCCAACCTGGCCAATGGTTGCCATGCATTCTGACCGAACGGTGCGAATCTCACCGGAATTAAGCCGCAACGTTGCAAGTTCGCCTTCCCGTGCCAATAACTGCACGGAAGCTCCTGCACTCCTTGCCAACTGGCCACCGGCGCCCTTTTTGAGCTCCACATTGTGGACCACGGTACCTACAGGAATAGAAGTGATGGGAAGCGCATTACCCGGCTTGATATCAGCATCAGGTCCTGAAACTACCTTATCTCCAACATTCAGGCCAACGGGTGCGAGAATATACCGTTTTTCACCATCAGCGTAGTGCAAGAGAGCGATGCGCGCAGTACGATTCGGATCATACTCGATATGCGCCACGGTTGCCGGCACCCCAGTCTTTTCACGCCTGAAGTCGACGATCCTGTATTTTTTCTTGTGCCAACCTGCCCGGTATCGGACCGTGATCTTGCCGCGGTTGTTCCTGCCGCCGCTCTGGCTGAGCTTTACAACCAGTGATTTTTCCGGCCTGCTCCGTGTTACTTCCTCGAATGTCGATGAAGTCTGGAATCTTCTGCCCGGGGATGTTGGATTATAGGTCTTTACCGGCATTTACGCACCCTCAAATATATCGATCTTTTCACCTGGTTTCAGCGTTACATACGCTTTCTTCCAGTCTGATCTGCGGCCAAGCCGCTGCCCCATACGCTTCTTCTTGCCCGCGGTTTTCACCGTGGTTACATCCGAAACTTTTACCTTGAATATGCCCTCGATCGCCTTCCGTACCTGCAGTTTGTTGGCATCAGTCCGTACTTCGAAGGTCAGGACGTTATTTTTTTCTTTCAGGCGTGTACCCTTTTCGGTGATGCGGGGGGCCCGAATTATATCATAGAGATCAATGCTCATTTACCGTACACCTCCTGAATGGCGCTCAACGCATCCTGCGTCATAATGAGGTACCTGTACTTCAGCAGATCATAAACGTTAATGTTTTCCATCCTGAGCACTTTGACCGATGGTATATTACGCGAGGCCAGCGTCAGGTTCTTATTCTCCGTCTTAATGAGTACGAGCGCGTTTTCCTGGACCCCGAGAGTATCGAGCATTGAAGTCACCAGCCTGGTTTTAGGCTCTGCAAAATCAAGTGAACTGACCAGAACCAGACGGTTATCAATAACCTTCGATGCTATTGCATCAACAAGCGCCGCTCGCTTTTCTTTTTTCGGCAACGAATAAGAGTAATCGCGGGGCATTGGACCAAAACAGGTACCGCCATGCCTCCACAAGGGTGACCGGTTGCTTCCCGAGCGGGCGCGCCCGGTTCCCTTCTGCTTCCAGGGTTTTTTTCCACCACCGCTCACCATCGCCTTGTTCTTCGTCGATGCAGTACCTGCCCGCCTGTTTGCAAGCTGGTTCACGACCGATGCATGGATAAGGTGTGGACGGATCTCAGACCCGAACAGGGACGGAAGCTCCACATCCTTTACTTTCTTGTTATTCTGGTCAACCATGACAACTGACGGCATTTCAGTAACCCTCTATTCCTTGATTAATCAGGCTTGTAGATAAGAAGCAGTCCGTTGACGCCACCCGGCACTGCACCGCGTACGAACAACAGGTTTTGGTCCGGCCGAACATCGACGATTTCCAGGTTTTTAATCGTCTTCTTTGCCACACCCATATGACCCGGGAGTTTCTTGCCGGGCCAAACACGGGATGGATAGGAACTCGCACCGATCGAACCAGGAGCGCGGTTGAACATGGATCCATGCCCCCCGGGACCGCCAGCAAAATTATGCCGTTTCATGACACCGGCAAAACCCTTTCCCTTCGTCGTTCCGCTCACGGTGATCATATCGCCTTTTTTAAACATATCGATAGTCACGACCTGACCAGCCTCGAACTCTCCGGTCCGGAATTCTCTGAGCACGCGGTGAGGCGGCGTTTCAGTCTTCTTAAAGTGTCCAGCCATTGCCTTGGTAATGCGGTTCTTCTTCTTTTCCTCTTCAAAGGACAACTGGACAGCTTCGTAACCATCCGTCTCGGCAGTTTTTTTCTGAACCACCTTGCACGGACCTGCCTGGATCACCGTTACCGGGATCAGTTCTCCACCGTTAAAGTGCTGGCTCATACCAATTTTTTTTCCGATAATACCCTTACTCATATCGTATCCCTTTACCCGCACGCTGATGGCAACTCTTATGCGATGCGTCTACGGCTGATTTTACCAGCTAGAGCTTGATCTCAACATCTACGCCCGCCGCCAGATCAAGCTTCATCAGAGCATCGACCGTCTGGGGCGTCGGATCCAGGATATCAAGCAAACGCTTGTGCGTCCTGATCTCAAATTGTTCTCGCGATTTCTTATCTACGTGCGGGGAGCGAAGAACAGTCCAGCGATTGATACTGGTAGGTAGCGGAATAGGTCCTGCTACCTTTGCTCCGGTCCTCTTGGCCGTATCAATAATCTCTATTGCCGACTGGTCTAACAGGCGGTGGTCATATCCTTTTAATCGTATCCTGATCTTCTGCGTCACGGCGTATCCTTCCTTACTCGATAACTTCGGTAATTACTCCGGCGCCCACGGTCCTGCCGCCTTCGCGAATGGCGAACCGGAGTCCCTTATCCATGGCGATCGGTCCGATGAGCTCCACACTGCAGGTCATGTTGTCGCCCGGCATCACCATCTCCACGCCCTCGGCGAGTGTCACCACTCCCGTCACGTCCGTGGTCCGGAAGTAGAACTGCGGGCGGTAGCCCTTGAAGAACGGGGTGTGCCGGCCGCCCTCTTCCTTGGTGAGAATATAGGCCTCGGCCTTGAACTTGGTGTGCGGGGTGATGCTCCCGGGCTTGGCAAGCACCATGCCGCGCTCCACGTCTTCCTTCTTGATGCCGCGGAGGAGGACTCCGACGTTGTCGCCGGCTTCTCCCTGGTCCAGAAGCTTCCGGAACATCTCAACGCCGGTAACAACCGTCTTTTGCGTGGGCTTGATCCCCACGATCTCGATGTCTTCGCCCACCTTCACGATGCCGCGCTCGATCCTGCCGGTGACCACGGTGCCGCGACCGGCGATGGAGAATACGTCTTCCACCGGCATAAGATAGGGCTTTTCGACCTCCCGCTTGGGCTGGGGGATGTAGCTGTCAATAGCTGCCATGAGTTCCAGAATGCTCTCGTACTCCGGCGCGTTAATGTCCTTGCTCTCGCTCTGGAGCGCCTTCAGGGCGCTCCCCTTCACGATCGGGGTCTTGTCGCCCGGGAACTGGTACTTGGACAGGAGCTCGCGGATCTCGAGTTCCACGAGTTCGATGAGCTCGGGGTCGTCGACCATGTCCACCTTGTTCATGTACACGACCATGTAAGGCACGCCGACCTGACGGGCGAGCAGGATATGCTCACGGGTCTGGGGCATGGGGCCGTCCGCTGCGGAAACCACGAGAATGGCGCCGTCCATCTGGGCCGCACCCGTGATCATGTTCTTTACATAGTCGGCATGGCCCGGGCAGTCCACATGGGCGTAGTGACGGTTGTCCGTCTGGTATTCCACATGTGCCGTGGCGATCGTGATGCCGCGCTCGCGCTCTTCCGGCGCCTTGTCGATATTGTCGTAGGAAACAAACGTCGCGAAGTTCTTGAACGACAACACCTTCGTGATGGCCGCTGTCAAGGTCGTCTTGCCGTGGTCAACGTGGCCGATGGTGCCCACGTTCACATGAGGTTTTGTCCTCTCAAATTTTGCCTTTGCCATGCTATCTGCCTCCTGTTGAAAAGTGAAAATCCAATGGAATTAGGTAAACTTACCGCTTTACTGCCTCGCCTTTTACCTTTGCGATGATCTGCTCTGAAATGTTTTTCGGGACTTCCTCGTAATGCGCAAACTGCATGGTATAGGTCGCTCTGCCCTGCGTCTTGGACCGGATGTCCGTAGCATAACCGAACATTTCTGAAAGCGGTACCTGTGCCGATATCACCCGCCCGGCGCCGCGTACGTTCATGCCCTGTACACGACCGCGGCGGGAGCTGAGATCGCCGATAATATCGCCCATATATTCTTCTGCGCACACGACCTCAACTGCCATGACCGGCTCAAGCAAAGCGGGGGTCGCTTTGGCCGCGCCTTCCTTGAACCCCATGGAACCGGCGATCTTAAATGCCATTTCCGAGGAGTCAACGTCATGATAGGATCCGTCGATGAGCGTTATCTTGATATCAACCACCGGATACCCGGCGAGCACGCCGTTCTGCATCGCCTCTTCAATACCCTTCTGCGTCGGCGCTACGTATTCCTTGGGGACCGAACCACCAACGGTCTTGTTCACAAATTCAAAACCTTTTCCGGGCTCCTGCGGCTCAAGTTCAAGAACAACATGTCCATACTGACCGCGTCCGCCTGACTGGCGTACAAACTTGCCTTCGGCAGTGACTTTCTTCTTGATCGTCTCGCGATACGCGACCTGGGGCTTGCCCACATTCGCATCAACCTTGAATTCGCGCAAAAGACGGTCGACAATGATCTCCAGATGAAGCTCTCCCATGCCCGAGATGATGACCTGCCCGGTCTCCTGGTCAGTCATCACACGGAACGACGGGTCTTCCTGCATCAGCTTCTGGAGCGAAAAACCAAGCTTTTCCTGGTCTGCCTTGGTCTTGGGCTCGATGGCCACGGAGATGACCGGCTCCGGGAATATCATGGCTTCCAGGATGACGGGCTTGTTCTCATCACAAAGCGTATGCCCGGTGAGTGTGCTTTTGAGCCCCACTGCCGCACAGATATCGCCGGAATAGATCTGCTCGATCTCTTCACGCTTGTTCGCGTGCATTTTGAGCAGCCTGCCGACACGCTCTCTGGTACCCTTGGTAGAGTTGTACACATACGACCCGGATGTCAGCGTACCGGAATAAACCCGGATGAACGTGAGCTGACCAACGAACGGATCGGTCATGATCTTGAATGCGATGCCTGCAAAAGGGCTCGCTATCGGATGCCGTGCGAACGACTTCCTCGCCCTTGGGGCCAATGCCCGTGACCGGCGGGATATCCAGCGGAGACGGAAGATAGTCCACCACCGCATCAAGGAGGAGCTGTACGCCTTTATTCTTGAACGCCGACCCGCAGATAACCGGGAAAATACTCATTGCGATCGTTCCCTTGCGGATCGCCGCCATGATCTCGGCTTCCGTCGGCGTCTCGCCGTTCAGGAACTTTTCCATCACCACTTCGTCCGCGTCGGCGATCTTCTCGATCATTTTTTCGCGGTATTCCTGTGCCTTGGGAAGGAGGTCGGCCGGGATATCTTCAACAACAAATTTTGCGCCAAGTGTTTCGTCGTCGAAAAGGACGGCCTTCATTTTCACCAGGTCAATGCAGCCGCGAAACTTATCTTCCGCCCCGACTGGGAGCTGGATCGGCACTGCGTTCGCGCCAAGCCGGTCAACCATGGACTGAACGCTCATGTAGAAATCAGCGCCAATCCGGTCCATCTTATTCATGAACGCTATGCGCGGGACCTTATACTTGTCCGCCTGACGCCATACCGTCTCCGATTGAGGCTCAACACCGCTCACCGAATCGAAAGCCGCTACGGCGCCGTCGAGCACGCGAAGCGAGCGCTCCACCTCAATAGTGAAATCCACATGACCGGGAGTGTCAATGATATTAATCCGCTTGTCACGCCAAAAACAGGTGGTTGCGGCGGAGGTGATGGTAATACCGCGCTCCTGCTCCTGGACCATCCAGTCCATGACCGCAGTCCCATCGTGCACTTCGCCGATCTTATAAGAAACACCGGTATAGTAAAGAATTCGCTCGGTCGTCGTCGTTTTTCCGGCGTCGATGTGAGCCATAATACCGATATTGCGTGTATTTTCCAGTGAATACTGCCTAGCCAAAACTTCCTCCGCTTCTCTCTTGTAAAAACTTACCAGCGATAATGAGCGAATGCCTTATTTGCATCCGCCATACGGTGAATATCTTCCTTTTTCTTCACAGCAGCACCGGTATTGTTCGATGCATCCAGGATCTCGCCTGCCAGTTTATCCACCATGGACTTCTCCGGCCGCTGCGACGCATAGAGCCTGAGCCAGCGATATGCGAGCGACATTCTGCGAGGCTGCTTCACCTCGATCGGCACCTGATAGGAAGCACCGCCCACCCGGCGCGACTTCACTTCGAGGGTCGGCTTCAAATTCTCGATTGCCTTCTTAAAAATGGCAATCGGATCACCGTTCGTCTTCTGCTGGATCCGGTCGAGCGCCTTATAGCAGATAGCCTCTGCAGTGCTCTTCTTGCCCTTGCGCATAAGCACATTCACGAACTTCGCGAGCATCTGGCTGTGATATTTTGGATCCGGCAGTGATTCTCTTTTTACAACAACGCTTTTTCTCGGCATAGTATGATGTTCCTTTTTTTACGCATTTGGCGCCATCGGCGCGCCTGCTGAACTGCCAAACCTGCTACTTAGGCCGCTTTGCCCCGTACTTGGAGCGACCCTGCTTACGGTTTGCCACACCCACCGTATCAAGCGTGCCACGCACGATATGATAGCGGACACCGGGCAAATCCTTTACCCTGCCGCCACGGATCAGCACGATCGAGTGCTCCTGAAGATTGTGCCCAACGCCAGGAATATAGGTGGTCACTTCCATGCCGTTCGTGAGCCTGACCCTTGCAACTTTACGGAGAGCGGAGTTCGGCTTCTTCGGTGTCGTGGTATAAACCCTGATACAGACCCCTCGTTTCTGGGGGCTGCCTTTAGCGCAGGGCTCTTGGTCTTGGTCGCCGCGAGTGACCGCCCTTTCCGTACAAGCTGATTAATGGTAGGCACGTGTATAACTCCTTAAAAACAATGGACATAACAACTTTGGGAATAAGTTGAGTCAAAACCTGATGATTATATATATCTAACCATCGAATTGTCAAGATTTTTTTTACCAATTGTCAAAAATATACAGCTGAACTCCTCCACGGTCAACTGAATCCTCATTAAAAATTGCCGAGGAAGTCAGTCGTATGCCGCTCTAAATGCGAAATCCTGCTTTTGTCCTACGTAGATGCTCCTATTGCTGCAGCTTCCTCTTCAATCGGCTCCATAAACGTGTTCCGGTATTCCGCCATGCCGGTACCTGCCGGGATGAGCCGGCCCATGATCACGTTCTCCTTCAGCCCGACGAGATCGTCGACCGCACCGGTAATCGCGGCCTCAGTGAGCACCCGGGTCGTTTCCTGGAATGATGCCGCCGATATGAAGCTGTCCGTAGTGAGCGATGCCTTGGTGATACCGAGAAGAATCGGCCGTGCCGTTGCGGGCACGCCGCCCTTGCGCGATCACCGCCTCGTTTTCTCTCGCAAAGTTGAATCGATCCACCTGCTCGCCGATGAGGAATGGCGCATCGCCGGCATCCTCGATCCTGACCTTGCGCAGCATCTGGCGAACGATGACCTCGATGTGCTTATCATTGATACTCACACCCTGGAGACGGTAGACCTGCTGCACTTCGTCCACAAGATATTTCTGAAGCTCGCTGCGGTCCGAGCACGTTCAGGATGTCGTGAGGATCGACCGGGCCGTCCATGAGCGGTTCACCGGCGGTCACCCAGTCTCCTTCGTGCACGTTCACGTGTTTGCCCTTGGGGATCAGATATTCCTTCTCGTTCCCCATGCCGTCCTTCACCAGGATCCGTGCGCATGCCCTTCACAAAACCGCCGAACTCGACTGTTCCGTCGATCTCGCTGATGATCGCCTGTTCCTTCGGTTTCCTGGCCTCGAAGAGTTCGGCGACCCTCGGAAGACCGCCGGTGATGTCCTTGGTCTTCGTGGTCTCCCGCGGAATCTTCACAAGGATGTCTCCCGGAAAGACCTCGTCGTTCTTGTCGACAAGGATATGCGCGCCTGCCGGCAGGAGATAACGCGCAACGACGTTGGAGCCGGGCAGCCGGGCCGTCTTGCCGTGCTGGTCCTTGATCGAGATGCGCGGCCGCAGGTTCTGGTTCAGGATAGTCGATGATCACCTTGCGAGACAAGCCGGTGACCTCATCCACCTCTTCCCGCATCGTAACACCTTCGATGATATCGCCGTAGGCGATCTTGCCGCCGATCTCCGTGAGGATCGGGAAGAGAATAGGGGTCCCACTCCACCAGTTTCTGGCCGACCTCTACCTTTTGGCCATCCTGTACCTTGAGCCGCGCGCCGTAAATGATCGCATACTTCTCTCTTTCGCGGCCCGTCTCATCATAGATGGCGATGCTGCCATTCCGGGACATGACGACGTAATCGCCTTCCTTGTTCTTCACCGTGTTCACGTTGAGATACTTCATATTGCCGGCGTTCTTCGCCTCCAGTACCGTCTGTTCCACGACCTTGCTCGCCGTACCGCCGATATGGAATGTCCGCATGGTGAGCTGTGTGCCCGGCTCGCCGATGGACTGCGCAGCAATGATACCGACTGCCTCGCCGATGTCCACCAGTTTGCCGCGGCCAAGATCCCGTCCATAGCACATTCTGCAAACGCCGCGCACAGACTGGCAGGTGAGAACCGACCGGATCTTGATCTTGTCGATGCCGGCTTCCTCGATCTTCTTCACCAGCTCCTCGTTGATCTCGCGGCTCTCCCGATGATCACTTCTTTGGTGATCGGGTCCTTGATATCTTCGGCAGCAACGCGCCCGAGAATACGCTCTGACAACGGCTCGATGATCTCGCCGCCCTCCACGAGCGATCCCACAATGATGCCGTCGGTCGTGCCGCAGTCATCCTGGGTAATGATGACGTCCTGCGACACGTCCACCAGCCTTCTCGTGAGGTAACCCGAATTGGCGGTTTTAAGCGCCGTATCGGCAAGACCTTTTCGGGCGCCGTGCGTGGAGATAAAGTACTGCAGCACGGTGAGACCTTCGCGGAAATTCGCCGTGATCGGCGTTTCAATGATCTCGCCTGACGGCTTGGCCATGAGTCCGCGCATACCCGCAAGCTGCCTGATCTGCTGCGTGCTGCCGCGCGCTCCGGAATCGGCCATCATGAAGATGTTGTTGAACGACCGGGCTTCCTGGAGTTCGGACTTCTTTGCCACGCCGATCTCAACCGCTTCCATGCCGAGTTCCGCCATCATTTCATCAGCGATCTTTTCCGTCACGTTCGCCCAGATGTCGATTTCCTTGTTGTAGCGCTCGCCGTTGGTGATAAGACCTTCGGTATACTGATGGTGGATTTCCATCACTTCTTTTTGCGCCTGGTCGATGAATTTCTGTTTCTTGCTCGGGATATGCATGTCCGAGATGCAGATCGAGATGCCGGCGCGCATGGCGTAGGTGAAGCCGATCTCTTTCAGTTCGTCGATCAGAACAACGGTGCGCCGAAGACCCAGTCTCCGGTAGCACTCGTCGATCAGCTTTGCAAGTTCCTTCTTGGTCATTTCCTTGTTGACGGAAGAGAACGGCATCCCTTCGGGCAGCATCTCGCTGAACAGGACCCTGCCGACGGTCGTTTCCTCGAGCTTGCCGTTGATCCGGCACCGGACGCGCGCATGGATATGGACCATGCCCTGGTCATAGGCGACGCGCACTTCGTGCGTGCCGGAGAAGACCATGCCTTCGCCGGCTGCTTTTGAACGGGATTTGGTCAGATAGTAACAGCCAAGCACGATGTCCTGGGACGGGACCGTGATCGGCCTGCCGTTCGCCGGCGAAAGCACGTTGTTGACCGACAGCATCAGCACCCGCGCCTCAAGCTGCGCCTCGACCGAAAGCGGGATATGAACCGCCATCTGGTCGCCGTCGAAGTCGGCGTTAAAAGCCGCGCATACCAGCGGATGCAGCCGGATCGCCTTTCCCTCGACCAGAACCGGATCAAACGCCTGGATACCGAGCCGGTGGAGTGTAGGAGCGCGGTTCAGGAGCACCGGATGCTCCTGGATGACCTCTTCGAGCACGTCCCATACCTCGGGACGCTCGCGCTCGATCATTTTCTTTGCGCTCTTGATGGTCGTGGCATACCCCTTCTCTTCAAGCTTGTTGAAGATGAAGGGTTTGAACAGTTCCAGCGCCATTTTCTTCGGAAGACCGCACTGATGGAGCTTGAGGTCCGGACCGACGACGATCACGGAGCGCCCGGAATAATCCACGCGTTTTCCGAGCAGGTTCTGGCGGAACCGGCCCTGCTTGCCCTTGAGCATGTCTGACAGCGATTTCAGCGGGCGCTTGTTCGGCCCGCGCAGCACGCGGCCGCGGCGGCCGTTATCGAACAGTGCATCCACCGCTTCCTGGAGCATCCGTTTCTCATTCCTGATGATGACGGACGGCGCCTTCAGCTCCTCAAGCCGTCGCAGCCGGTTGTTCCGGTTGATGACCCGGCGGTAAAGATCATTAAGGTCCGAGGTGGCAAACCGGCCGCCTTCGAGCGGGACGAGCGGCCGCAGCTCCGGCGGAATCACCGGGACCACGTCAAGGATCATCCACTCCGGCTTGTTGCCGGACTTGCGGAATGCCTCGATCACCTTGAGCCGCTTCGTCAGCTTCTTCTTTGTGGCCATGGAAGTGGCGATATCGATCTTTTTACGGATCTCCTCGGACTCTGTTTCGAGATCAACGCTCCGCAGCATCTCCCGGATGGCTTCGGCGCCCATGCCTGCCTTGAAACCGCTTGATCCGTACTCAAGCTGGGCCTTGCGGAACCGTTCCTCGGTCAGAAGTTCCTTATGCTTGAGCGGCGTGTCTCCGGGGTCGACGACCACGTACCCTTCAAAATAGAGGACCTTTTCGAGCTGCCGGAGCGTCATGTCAAGCAGCGTACCGATACGGCTCGGCAGGCCCTTGAGGAACCAGATATGGGCAACCGGCGACGAGAGCTCGATATGGCCCATGCGCTCGCGCCGCACCTTTGACTGGATCACCTCGACTCCGCATTTATCGCAGACGATGCCGCGGTGCTTCATCCGCTTATACTTGCCGCAAAGGCATTCCCAGTCCTTGATCGGACCGAAGATCTTGGCGCAGAACAGTCCGTCCCGCTCCGGCTTAAACGAACGGTAATTGATGGTCTCCGGTTTCTTCACTTCGCCATAGGACCATTCCTTGATCCGCTCGGGCGATGCAAGCCGGATCCGCATCGCATCAAAGCTGATATCTTTTGGTTTCTCGAACAGGTTCATGACGTCTGTTCTGGCTTTATTTTCCATTATCTGTTTGTCTTCCACAGTGAACCTCCCAGTAGAGGGCCCGACATCACGCCCTGCTAAACCGTTACCTGACCGGGCGACTGCCCGGGTTGCGTCTGTCAAAACAGACCGTCGCTCGGTGATTATCGCGCCGAGGATATTTTTTCAAGACCGATAACACGCTCTTTTTCGTTCTTCCGCTCGATCAGTTCCACATCGAGGCAAAGGCTCTGGAGCTCCTTAATGAGCACATAGAACGACTCCGGCAGGCCGGGTTCAAGGGTATTTTCACCCTTGACGATGGCCTCGTAGATCTTTGCCCTTCCGGAAACATCGTCGGACTTCACGGTCAGGAACTCCTGGAGACAATAGGCCGCACCGTATGCCTGGAGCGCCCAGACTTCCATTTCACCAAGACGCTGGCCGCCGAACTGGGCCTTGCCGCCGAGCGGCTGCTGCGTCACGAGCGAATAGGGCCCGATGGACCGGGCATGGAGCTTGTCATCCACGAGGTGATGAAGCTTCAGCATATACATATAGCCCACCGTTACCGGCTTGTCAAAAGGCTCTCCCGTCCGTCCGTCGTAGAGAATGGACTGGCCGGTGGACGGCAGCTTCGCCTCCTTCAGCAAGGTGCGGATCCGCTCTTCCGACGCGCCGTCGAACACCGGCGTTGCCACATGCAGGTCGAGCGCCTTCGCAGCCCAGCCGAGATGCGTCTCGAGGATCTGCCCGACGTTCATACGGGAGGGAACGCCGAGGGGGTTCAGCACGATCTCGACGGGCGTTCCATCGGGAAGGCAGGGCATATCCTCTTCAGGAACGATCCGCGATACCACGCCCTTGTTTCCGTGCCGGCCGGCCATCTTGTCGCCGACCGAAAGCTTTCGCTTCATGGCAACGTAGACCTTGACCAGCTTCACCACACCCGGAGGAAGATCGTCGCCGCGCTTCAATCTGCCGATTTTCTCTTCATAGATGGTCTCAATGATACCGAGCTGATTGTCGGCGCTGTCCAGGATTTCCTGGAGTTTGGTCGGATAGTCTTCGGACTCGACCTTGATCTTGACATAATCCTTCTCCGGCAGCTTGTCGAGCACCTCGACGGTAATTTTCTTGCCCTTGGCCAGTTCGGTTTTCCCGGTCTTGGAATTGACGACCTTGTCTGCAGCGGTCTTCCCGATAAGGAGCCGTCTGATGCGCTTGGCCCGGTCTTCCTTTGCAGCACGGACCTCTTCCTGGTACTCTTTCTGCAGGCGCGCGATCTCTTCGCTTTCCTGTGTTTTCAATCGCTCGTTCTTGTCCTCGCCTTTGCGCGAGAAGACCTTGACGTCGATAACGGTGCCTTCGATGCCCGGCGGTGCATAGAGCGAAGCGTCGCGCACATCACCGGCCTTTTCACCAAAGATCGCCCGCAGCAGTTTTTCCTCGGGGGTCAGCTGGGTCTCGCCCTTGGGCGTCACCTTGCCCACAAGGATATCTCCGGGCATCACCTCGGCGCCGACGTAGATAATGCCGTTCTCATCGAGATTCCGGAGCGTCTCCTCGCCGAGGTTCGGGATATCGCGGGTGATCTCCTCTTTCCCCAGCTTGGTGTCGCGGGCCTCGATCTCGAACTCCTCAATATGGATCGAGGTATAGCGGTCTTCCCTTACCAGCTTTTCGCTGATGATGATGGCGTCTTCATAGTTGTAGCCGCTCCAGGGCATGAACGCGACAAGCACGTTCTGGCCGAGCGCAAGTTCGCCCAGGTCCGTTGCCGGTCCGTCGGCGATGATCTGGCCTTTTTTCACCTTGTCGCCGATGCGGACGATCGGCTTCTGGTTCATGCAGGTGTTCTGGTTCGAACGGTGGAACTTGGTGAGCGGATAGGTATCGACGACCGTCCTGCCCTTGGCGTCCTCGCCCTTCACGACGATGCGGGTGGAATCAACGGTCTCCACGATGCCGTCGCGTTTTGCCGAGGCGATGGCGCCGGAATCGCGGGCAGCCACGCGTTCCATGCCGGTGCCGACCACCGGCGCCTGGGGCCTGAGGAGCGGCACGGCCTGGCGCTGCATGTTCGATCCCATGAGGGCGCGGTTCGCGTCATCATTTTCGAGGAACGGGATGAGCGCGGCCGAGACCGAGACGATCTGCTTCGGCGACACGTCCATGTACTGCACTTCCTCGGCACTGACCAGCTTGAACTCGCCGCCGACGCGCGCCGAGACGCTGTCCACGGCCAGTCTTTCCGCGCCCGTCGATCGGGGTGTTCGCCTGGGCAATCACGTAATTCTCGCCGTCCACTGCAGAAAGATATTCGATCTTGTCGGTCACCTTGCCTGCTCTTTACCTTCGCGGTACGGCGCTTCGATGAATCCGTAATCGTTGACCCGGGCATAGGTCGCCAGCGAAACGATAAGTCCGATGTTCGGACCTTCCGGCGTCTCAATGGGGCAGATCCTGCCGTAATGGGTCGTGTGCACGTCGCGAACTTCGAACCCTGCGCGCTCCCGCGTCAGACCGCCGGGTCCCAGTGCCGAGAGCCGGCGTTTGTGCGTAATCTCCGCGAGCGGATTGGTCTGGTCCATGAACTGCGAGAGCTGGCTCGATCCGAAAAATTCCTTGATCGCGGCTATCACCGGTTTAGGGTTGATAATATCGTGCGGCATGAGCGTATCGATGTCCTGAAGGCTCATGCGCTCCTTGATCGCGCGCTCCATGCGTGCAAGGCCGACGCGGATCTGATTTTCTAGAAGCTCTCCGACGGACCGCACGCGGCGGTTGCCGAGATGGTCGATATCATCGACCTCACCCTTGCCGGTGCGCAGGTTGACAAGGTAGCGGATCACCTCGACCACGTCCTGGGCGGTAAGGGTGGTCTTGTCGATGGGGATGTCCAATTTCAGTTTTTTGTTCAGTTTCAGCCTGCCCACGTTCGAGAGGTCGTAGCGCTTGGCATTGAAGAACATGCCGGAAAAGAGGTTCCTCGCCATCTCGATCGTCGGGGGTTCGCCGGGCCGCATTTTGCGGTATATTTCCAGCAGCGCCTCATCGGGCGTCTGCACCTTGTCGGACAGCAGGGTGTCGCGCATCGCAGCGATCACATGGATGCCGTCCATATAGATCACTTCCAGTTTTGCCACTTTGGTGTCAACCAGCTTTGTCAGGAAAGCGTCGGTGATCTTCTCGTTCCCCGGCAGCAGCACTTCGCCCGTTTCCGGGTCGATGACGTCCCGCAGCACGACGCGGTCGATCAGTTCCTCGCGGGGGATGGGGATCTCGGTAATGCCCGCCTGCTTCCATTTTCTTGATCGCCGTACGCGTGATCTTGGCGCCTTCCTTCACGAGCACTTCACGTGTTGCTTTGTCGGTGATCGTGATCGGCGCCTTGATGCCGGCCAGCACATCGGCATGAATGCCGCGGGTGAACCCGTCCTTCTGCACCGTAATATCCTCGATGGGATAATACATCCGGAGCAGGTCCTCGTTCGAGTAGCCAAAGGACTTGAGAAGGATGGTGGCCGGTATCTTCCGGCGACGGTCGATCCGTACATAGACGATGTCTTTTACGTCAAACTCAAAATCGAGCCACGAGCCGCGATAGGGGATGATCCGTGCGGAATAGAGAATCTTGCCGCTGGCGTGGGTGCGGCCCTTGTCGTGGGTGAAGAAGGCGCCGGGGGACCGGTGCAGCTGGCTCACCACCACACGCTCGGTCCCGTTCACGATGAACGTACCCGTATCGGTCATGAGGGCAAGGTCGCCGACGTAGACCTCCTGCTCCTTGATGTCCTTTATGCGCTTGGTCTCGGTCTGTTCGTCCTTCTCGAAAAATACGAGGCGGGTCTTGATCTTGAGCGGAGCCGCATAGGTGGCCCCGCGCTGCAGGCACTCCCAGATACTGTACTTGGGTTCGCCCAGCGAGTAGCCGAGATAATCCACCATCGCCGTTTCATTGAAATCATAAATAGGGAAGACGCTTTTGAATGCCGCCTGCAACCCCATCTCTTTTCTCTTGTCTGAAGACGCGTCCTTCTGGAGAAAGGAATCGTATGATCGTTTCTGGATCTCGATCAGATCAGGAATCTCCAGAATGGTGGGTATCCGCGAAAAATCTTTCCTCACGCGAACGAGCTCTCTCTTTTCCTTTGCCATGTTTACACTCCTCCGCCGAAACCGTACCGGCTCGTATTTCTGCGTCTAGCGAAAAAACTGCCTTAAAGTATTATTTAATATCGCAATTGCCCGGCTATATCCATAAACGCAAAAAGTCCTCTGCCCTCCGGATGCTCCGGAGGGCAAGGACTTGAAAAATGAATATTAAATGGTATGCTACTTTACCTCGACCGTTGCGCCTGCCTCGGTAAGTTTCTTCTTCATGGACTCTGCATCTTCCTTCGACACGCCGGTCTTTACGGGCTTGGGGGCGCCCTCCACCAGGTCCTTCGCTTCTTTGAGGCCGAGGCCCGTGAGCTCGCGGACGACCTTGATCACGTTGATCTTCTGCGCCCCGGCACTCGCCAGGATAACGTCAAATGCGGTCTTTTCTTCTGCTGCGGCTGCCGGTGCTCCGCCTGCGGCTGCTGCGGCCACGGGCGCGGCTGCTGAAACGCCCCACTTCTCTTCGAGCATCTTGCTCAGTTCTGCTGCTTCAAGAACGGTCAATGCGCTGAGTTCGTCAACGATCTTTGTTAAATCTGCCATGGTAACTTCCTCCTGGAAATGGTTATAATCTTTTAGAGTACGCGTCCGATCACGGAGCGCGCCTTAATTCCTTACCCTTTGTCCGCTTTGGCCTTCATGACCCGCGCGATCTGGCCGCCCGGCGCTGCAAGCACGCCGGCGATCCTCGTTGCCGGGGCCTGGAGAAGACCGACGATCTTTCCGCGAAGCACGTTCAGCGAAGGCAATGTCGCCAGCGTCCTGATGTCCGACTGTTTGATCAGTTTGCCGTCCATAACGCCGACCTTGATCTCGAGCTTAGCCTGCGTTTTCTGAAAGTCGTAGAGCACTTTGGCGGACGCAACCGGATCGTCGTACGACAACACGATGCCGACGGGACCGACGAAGTGGTCTTTGAGCGGCTCGATCCCGGTGCCTTCTGAAGCTTTTCGGGCGAGAGTGTTCTTCACCACACGGTATTCCACCTGAGCCTTGCGAAGCTTCGAACGAAGCTCGGTGATCTGTTCCACGTTGATTCCGGAGTAACCCGTTATCACGGCAGACTTCGCCTTGGAGAATTTGCCGTGCAGTTCGTCTATTGCCTGTTTCTTTTCTTCTTTATTCACCCTGTCCTCCTTTCTTTCAAGAGTTCCCGATGACCAGCCCGGGAACGATGAAAGAAAGTGCTGGTTCTTTCGTTCGCCGGGTCTCGGCAGGCCCCTGGGGGATTAAACGGGGGAGCGAAGCTTCGCGCCCCTGTGCCTGCTGTCTCGGACCGCACCCTGTTTGTTCAGGGGCCGACCTTGTGCGTAAAAACGGATAGTTTGCTTATGCGAGTTTCTCGATCAGGGCCGGGTCCATATGGATACCGGGGCCCATGGTCGTTGAAACGCCGACGCTCTTTAAGTACTTGCCCTTGCTCGATGACGGCTTCGCCTTGATGATGGATTCCAGCACTGCCCTGGCATTGTCCACCAGCTTGCTCTCGTCAAAGGAGGATTTGCCTACGGGAACATGCACGATCCCGGCCTTCTCCACACGATACTCAACCTTACCAGCCCGGATGTCCTTGATGGCCTTGGCAACATCAAACGTGACCGTGCCGGTTTTGGGATTCGGCATCAGTCCCCGGGGGCCCAGTACTTTTCCGAGCTTGCCCACGAGGCCCATGATGTCCGGTGTAGCAACGACCGTATCGAAATCGGTCCAGCCTTCCTTCTGTATCTTGTCAGCGAGGTCCTCTGCGCCTACGTAGTCAGCACCGGCATCCCGCGCTTCTTTCTCTTTTTCGCCCTTGGCAAAGACAAGGACTTTGACCTTTTTCCCGGTTCCATGGGGAAGCACCACCGTTCCCCGGACCATCTGGTCAGCCTGCTTCGGATCAACACCGAGCTTTACGGCAAGATCAACGGTCTCGTCGAATTTCGTCCGGGCCGTCTTTTTTGCCAGGCCGATGGCCTCTTCGAGGCTGTAAAGCTTCGTCCGATCGACGAGGGCTGCTGCTGCTTTATACTTTTTTCCTGACGCCATGGTTCCTCCTCGCGGTGCCTGCGGCTGTTGTCAGCCTCCCGCCTCGTAATTGCGAATGGGGAATGGCAAATGCGGAATTGAGAGCCTACATGAATTCCGCACTCCGCATTCCGAATTAATCTACTATTTCCAGTCCCATGCTCTTCGCCGAACCTTCGATCATGCGCATAGCCGACTCCACGCTGGCCGCATTAAGATCGGGAAGCTTGGCCTGTGCAATCTCTTTGATCTGAGCGCGGGTCACCTTGCCGACCTTATCCTTGTTCGGCACACCGGAACCCTTAACGATCCCTGCGGCCTTTTTCAGGAGTTCCGCGGCAGGCGCCGTTTTGGTGATAAAGGTGAACGAGCGGTCAGAGTAAACGGAGATGATGACCGGAACGATCGTGTCGCCCAATTTCTGGGTCCTGGCGTTGAACGTTTTGCAGAACTCCATGATGTTCACGCCGTGCTGGCCGAGTGCAGGGCCGACCGGCGGAGCCGGATTTGCCTTGCCTGCTGGAACCTGAAGCTTGATTTTTGCGGTAATTTCTTTTGCCATCTATAAACTCCTGAGCTTAATTTTGCACCGTGAATTTTTACACCGGATCTATTTCTCTTTTTCCCGCTCAACCTGCAGGAACTCAAGTTCCACCGGCGTCGAACGGCCGAAGATACTGACCATGACTCGAAGTCTGCCGTGGGTGGGGCTCACATCCTCCACGGTTCCGATAAAGCTGCTGAACGGTCCGTCGATGACCCGGACGCGGTCACCCTTCTGATATGCATGCTTCGGCTGCGTGGGAGCAACGGCCCCCTCTTCCGCCTGTTTGAGGATGTTTTTTACTTCTTCTTCGCTAAGCGGCGTGGGATTCGTACTTCCGCCGACGAAACCCGTTACCTTCGGAGTATCCTTAATGACATGCCACGTGTTGTCATCCATCTCCATTTCAACCAGTATATAACCGGGGAAAAACTTCCGCTGCGTTTTTCTTTTCTTCCCGGCTTTCAGCGACAGGACCTCTTCCGTGGGGACAAGGATCTGCGCTATCTTGTCCTGAAGCCCCAACTTGGAGACTGTCTCCGTGATGCTGGCCCTGACCTTGTTCTCAAAACCCGCATACGTATGGACCACATACCAGTTCATTGGCATAATTATTCTACTTAAAGGTAAGGGTCATTATCCGTCCCAACCCCATATCTACCATGCCGAGAAAAGCGGCTGCAATGAGCACCGTAATGATCACTACCCAGGTAGACCCTATAACCTCCTTTTTTGTCGGAAAAACGACCTTCTTGAGTTCCAGTTTCACATCATGGAAGAAATCCATCATCTTCTTGAACATTCGTTAGGCCTCATTTCTACACAAGGATTAATGGCAGGCCAGGAGGGACTCGAACCCCCAGCAGCCGGATTTGGAGTCCGGAGCTCTACCATTAGAGCTACTGGCCTGTGTCCTGGATTACACGCCTTCGCGGTGATGCCCGGTTTACGCCTTGGTTTCCTTGTGCACGGTATGTTTGCGGCAGAACCGGCAGTATTTTTCCAGATTAAGCTTGTCCGGGGTGTTTCTCTTGTTCTTGGTCGTTGAATAATTTTTTCGCTTGCAGTCACCGCAAGCGAGGAGAACGATTTCCCGCATTGTGTTGGCCTCTCTTTTTCAAATTCTGATGCACCGAACGGATGTGTTCCCGTTCCGCACCGCTACTCGATAACTTCGGTAATTACTCCGGCGCCCACGGTCCTGCCGCCTTCACGAATGGCGAACCGGAGTCCCTTATCCATGGCGATCGGTCCGATGAGCTCCACACTGCAGGTCATGTTGTCGCCCGGCATCACCATCTCCACGCCCTCGGCGAGTGTCACCACTCCCGTCACGTCCGTGGTCCGGAAGTAGAACTGCGGGCGGTAGCCCTTGAAGAACGGGGTGTGCCGGCCGCCCTCTTCCTTGGTGAGAATATAGGCCTCGGCCTTGAACTTGGTGTGCGGGGTGATGCTCCCGGGCTTGGCAAGCACCATGCCGCGCTCCACGTCTTCCTTCTTGATGCCGCGGAGGAGGACTCCGACGTTGTCGCCGGCTTCTCCCTGGTCCAGAAGCTTCCGGAACATCTCAACGCCGGTAACAACCGTCTTTTGCGTGGGTTTGATTCCCACGATCTCGATGTCTTCGCCCACCTTCACGATGCCGCGCTCGATCCTGCCGGTGACCACGGTGCCGCGACCGGCGATGGAGAACACATCTTCCACCGGCATAAGATAAGGCTTTTCGACCTCCCGCTTGGGCTGGGGGATGTAGCTGTCAATAGCTGCCATGAGTTCCAGAATGCTCGCGTACTCCGGCGCGTTAATGTCCTTGCTCTCGCTCTGGAGCGCCTTCAGGGCGCTCCCCTTCACGATCGGGGTCTTGTCGCCCGGGAACTGGTACTTGGACAGGAGCTCGCGGATCTCGAGTTCCACGAGCTCGATGAGCTCGGGGTCGTCGACCATGTCCACCTTGTTCATGTACACGACCATGTAGGGCACGCCGACCTGACGGGCGAGCAGGATATGCTCACGGGTCTGGGGCATGGGGCCGTCTGCTGCGGAAACCACGAGAATGGCGCCGTCCATCTGGGCCGCACCCGTGATCATGTTCTTTACATAGTCGGCATGGCCCGGGCAGTCCACATGGGCGTAGTGACGGTTGTCCGTCTGGTATTCCACATGTGCCGTGGCGATCGTGATGCCGCGCTCGCGCTCTTCCGGCGCCTTGTCGATATTGTCGTAGGAAACAAACGTCGCGAAGTTCTTGAACGACAACACCTTCGTGATGGCCGCTGTCAAGGTCGTCTTGCCGTGGTCAACGTGGCCGATGGTGCCCACGTTCACATGAGGTTTTGTCCTCTCAAATTTTGCCTTTGCCATGCTATCTGCCTCCTGTTGAAAAGTGACTGCCTAATGTCCGCCAATCCCGAGCTGCCTGCGCGTGATCATGACCGACAACAATGTACATCCACAGGTCTCGCCCCCCGGGAAAGCCCTGTTGCAGGAACGTTTTCCGCTTGCGCGCCCTGCATTACTGGAGCCCATGAGCGGGATTGAACCGCTGACCTCATCCTTACCAAGGATGTGCTCTACCAACTGAGCTACATGGGCATGCTGCTGCCGCATAAAAAAACATGGAGCGGGAAACGGGATTCGAACCCGCGACCCCAAGCTTGGAAGGCTTGCGCTCTAGCCAGCTGAGCTATTCCCGCATCTTATTTCGGATTTCGGATTGTAGATTTCAGATTTTAAATCCACATTCCGCAATCATCAGTCCGCATTTAACGAAAGTGGTGGGGAGGGGAGGTTTCGAACCTCCGTAGGCTGACGCCGACAGATTTACAGTCTGTTCCCTTTGGCCACTCGGGCACCTCCCCGGGAAACTACCTTGCAACGAACTGCGTATGCTATCCTTTGCTTCATGATCACATTTGTACTGGAGCCACCGGAGGGATTCGAACCCACGACCTGCTGATTACAAATCAGCTGCTCTACCAACTGAGCTACGGTGGCGAAAACCCTCGGACACACCACCCGCCACAAATAAATACATGCAGGAACGTTTCTCTCCGGCCATACCTAGCGGCTTAGGACGCATTCCGTCAAAGAACTGAAATTATAATGGATTGTTGCATGACTTGTCAAGAGAAAAGATGAAGTGACGGGACAATAGAAAACAGGTGCCTCACCCCGCCACACCTGCGGCTCAGGCCAGTTTTTTCCGCTGCCGCAGGACCTCATAGAGCATCACGCCGGCTGCCACCGATACGTTCAAAGAGCTTATCTGCCCCATAAGCGGCAGTGAGAGCGCATAGTCACAGTGCTCCCTCACCAGGCGGCGGACGCCTTTATCCTCTCCTCCCAGCACCAGCGCGGTAGGACGCACAAAGTCAGCGTCCCAGTACTGCATGTCGCCATTTGCCTCGGCCGCAGCGATCCAGACCCCTGCTTTTTTAAGGTCCTCGATCGCATTTACGATATTCACGACCTTCACCACCGCTACATATTCGAGAGCGCCTGCAGCTGTTTTTGCAACGGTTTCCGTAAGACCTACCGCCCGCCGTTCGGGGATAATAACACCGTGCACGCCGGCGGCGTCAGCAGTCCTCAAGATTGCACCGAGGTTCCGCGGGTCTTCCACTCCGTCCAGAATCAGGAAGAGCGGTGTCTGGCCGCGCTGGGACGGGATTTGCAAAATATCGTCGAGCGTAGCATACTCACGGGCGGCCGCGCTGGCGACCACACCCTGGTGCACGGCATTCGGCGCTTCACGGTTCAAAGCGTCACGTGACGCCATCCTGACCTCGACCCCCCCCTGCCTGGCCAGCCTGATGATCTCGATGATGTCCCTGTCGGATTTGCGCTGCTCGGCGATCAACAACCGCTGAATGGGCCGGCCCGATTTGAGCGCCTCCATGACCGGATTGATGCCGATTATTTTTTCTTTTTGCATTGTTGTTCATTCCAGGAAACGACAACTACGCCGTCACCACGCGATCCATCGATCAAAGGGCGATCATGCCGCAGCAGGATGGGACTATTTCGGTTTCCAGACAGTTCCGTCAGCCCGGTCGAACAGCTCTACTCCGCCGTCATCAACGACCTTGCGGATCCGGTCTGCCTCAGCCCAATCCTTGCGGGCGCGGGCTTCGTTCCGCAAGTGGATGAGCTCTTCGATCCGCTCGACAGACAAGGTCACCTTGCTTTCAGCCTGCCTGCTTTCACTGAACCAGACTTCGGGATCGCGGGTGAAAAGCCCCAGGGTCCGACCGACCGAGTCGAGGGCATTGACGGCGCTGGACAGGATGATATATGCCGCATCCTCCCTTTTTGCACCTGCTTCGGCAAGGAACTTGTTCACCTCGCGCACCAGATCGTAGATGATCCCGATCGCGAACGCCGTATTAAAATCGTCGTCCATCGCCTCGTCAAAGGCCTTCGGCAGGTTCATGATCTTGTCAAAGAGCGGCCGGTCGGAACCTGCGACAACCTCTTCGGCTTTGACCGAGGGGGCCTTCTTCCCCGCGAGGTACTTGACCATCCCCTCTTTCATGGTATAGAACCGGTCAAGGCCGGCCCGTGCGTCCTTCAGATTGGCGTCTGAAAAATCGATGGGGCTGCGGTAGTGCGTGGAAAGCAGAAAGAGCCTGATGATCTCCGCATCGTACTGGTCGAGGATATCACGGATAGTAAAGAAATTGCCGAGCGATTTCGACATCTTTTCCTGATTGATGTTCACAAAACCGTTATGGAGCCAGTAATTCACGAACTTCTTTCCGGAATAGGCCTCGCTCTGGGCGATCTCGTTCTCATGGTGCGGAAAGATCAGGTCCTTGCCGCCGCCGTGGATATCGAAGGTCTCGCCCAGGTGCTTGAAGCTCATTGCGGAACACTCGATGTGCCAGCCCGGCCTGCCCGGCCCCCAGGGGCTGTCCCATGCCGGCTCACCGGGCTTCGACGCCTTCCAGAGCGCAAAATCAAGAGGATCGGCCTTGCGTTCATCAACCTCGACCCGGGCTCCGGCCTTCAGGTCCTCGAGATTGCGCTTCGAAAGCTTGCCGTAATCTGAAAAGCTTGCAACCCGGAAATATACGTCACCGTCCACCGGGTAGGCATACCCTTTCTCCACAAGGCCCTTGACGATCTGCACCATTTCGCTGACATGCTCAGTCGCTTTGGGCTCTATGTCTGCCCGGGCAACACCGAGCCGTTTCATGTCTTCATGGAAGGCCTGAATATACTTGTGCGCTACTTCCTCGGCAGTGATGCCCTCCTGTTTCGCGCGGTTGATGATCTTGTCATCGACATCGGTGAAGTTGCGGACATAGGTGACCTTGTATCCCTTGCGGATGAAGTAATTCCGGATCACGTCAAAGGCCACGGCCCCGCGGGCATGACCGAGATGGGAATAGTCGTATACCGTGATTCCGCAGGCATAGAAAAGCACCGTACCGGGATGGATCGGCACAAACTCCTCTTTTTTTCCGGACAGGGTATTGTAGAGCTTTATCATAGACAAGGCATCCTCGATTTTCTCGATTACCGTTTACTTTGGAACCTATTATTCAATTATATACCATAAACCGCAGCATGTTCGTGAGACCGTCAATATTATAGATTGCCCCGCTTTTTGTCAAGGGATTTAACGAAAACTTCAAGGGTTGGCTGTTTAAGTGATTAAGGACTGCGTATACATTCTTTCAATGTTTTGGTTGTTATTGAAGCAGGCCATTGGTCGAGTCCTCTTCCTACCTCCCGAAATGCTCGTTCACTATCACTTTTGGTTACTTTTGGCTTATTGACTTTCAAATAACCTTTTATATAGTTAAATCAGTCTGTGATATTATGTGTAAAAAGGAGGATGTTATCATGAAAAAGATAGCTATTGCAGGATGTGCGATTATGGGGTTAGTCAGTCTCCTTGTTGCCGCAGCATCGTTCGCCGCAGAACAAAAAGGAGGTAGCGCCAAAAAGGCGATGGTCGAAAGAGGTCACTATCTTGTTACGCTCGGAGGATGCGATGACTGCCACTCTCCCAAAAGAATGACCCCGAAAGGTCCTGTGCCCGACGAGACCCGGCTTCTTTCAGGGCATCCGGCCGATGCAAAACTGCCCGAAGTTTCGTCCAACCTCTTCGGCCCGGATAAATGGGGCGCAATAACCAACATCCATTTAACAGGGTGGGTCGGTCCCTGGGGCACAAGCTATGCTTCCAATCTTTCACCTGATCCGGAAACCGGGACAGGGGCCTGGAACGAGGAGCTGTTCATCAGGATTCTACGCACCGGCAAGTACATGGGCGCCGGGCGTGACATTTTGCCTCCCATGCCCTGGTACAATTTCGCCAAACTTACGGACGCGGACCTCAAGGCGATCTTTGCCTATGTCAAAAGCCTCAAGCCGGTCAAGAACCATGTTCCCGCTGCCGTCCTTGCCCCGCCGCCTCAAAGACAATGAGCAGCCTGGAGCAACGGTCATGTAAGATGTGGTGCGTTACGCGACCCTGGTCGACTGCACGTGAGCAGTATCAAGAAACAATTAAGTCGTCTGATATATATCTTAGCGTGCTTCGACAACATCCTCATCAACTCTCAAGGGACTAGTACACTGTAAATCTGATTTTTGATGGTATCTCGCCTCTTTTTCTCGTCACCCCGGCATGATTTTAGCCGGGATCCAGAGGTTTAAATCCCGGGATTCCGGCGCACGATGTCCGAACAGAAGAAAGCGACACCTGCTCAGATTGCTCTTGCCTGGCTCCTTGCCCAGAAGCCGTGGATAGTTCCCATCCCGGGCACCACAAAGCTTTCGCGGCTGGACGAGAATATCGGAGCTACTGCGGTCGAGGTTACACAGGACGATCTCCGTGAAATCGAGAACACGGCTTCAAAGATAACGATCCAGGGAGAACGGTATCCAGACCCTGGAGAAAAGGACCGGTATCTGAGCGGCCAGTATGTCGAGGAAGGGTCAAGGTTAAGAGCAATAAGAAAGACGCGAGCCGTCAGGCCTTCCCCTTACCCCGGCAGCCAACCGGATGAATCCCTCCAAAACGACCTTGCCTTTTAGTAGCTTTTATGCTACATTCTCCCGTGTGGAAAGCTTCCCCTACACATTAGAGTATTATCTTGCCGATGCGGGCGAGAAGCCGTTTAAAGAGTGGCTGGATGGGCTCAAGGATATCATGGCCCGCCAGAAGATCCGCATCCGGCTTGACCGGGTCCGGCTCGGCAATCTCGGCAAGAACCGCTCCGTGGGGGAAGGCGTCTACGAACTCAAAATAGATTACGGTCCGGGCTACCGTGTGTACTACCGCCTGGACAAGAAGACCGTGGTCCTTCTTCTGCTTGGCGGGGACAAGTCATCGCAGAAAAAGGATATCACCCAGGCGAGGACGTATTGGGAGGACCACAAAAGGAGAAGGAAGAATGGCTAAGAAAACGGCATCTTATCAGGAAGACCTGATCGAAGCATTAAAGGACCCGCGCGAAGCTGCTGCGTATCTCAACGCGGCGATGGAAGAAGGGGACCGGGAACTTTTCCTGCTTGCAATGCGGAATGTGGCCGAGGCACACGGCGGAATGGCCGCTGTTTCTTCAAAGGCCAAATTGAACCGGGAGAGCATGTACCGGATGTTGTCCAAGAAGGGCAACCCTGAGATCAAGAGCATCATGACCCTGCTGCACTCCATGGGGCTGAAACTCTCGATCGAGCCCAAGGTGAAGCGGGCAAAGTCCTCAAAAATCAAGAAAGCGGCCTGAGTTTGGTACCGTGGTAGTTTCTTCCTCGATTACGTGGACGATGGCTATTATAAACAAAGAGACGCGAACACAGAAACCTACTCATCCGGGAGAGATGCTTCGCGAGGATTTTCTCCCCGATTACGGGCTGAGCGCGGCAGGCCTCGCTGATGCCCTTGGCGTTTCCCGTCAAACTGTCAACGAGATCCTGTGCGAACGTCGGGCGGTTTCACCTGCCATGGCATTGCTGTTAGGACTATTAGACTTGCTATTTATACCCAATTAGGTATAATTGGGATCAGGAAACCAAAACGACTTGAAGCCTCTGTACTGGGTAGGCTCATCAAAGAAAGACCTCTTGGAAATGCCTGCAACAGTTGTTGATGTTGTCGGCTATGCTTTGTATCTGGCGCAGAGCGGCCTGAAACATCAGCAAGCCAAACCGCTCAAAGGCTTCGGGTCCGCCGGAGTGCTCGAGGTAGTGGAGGATTACGACGGCAACACCTATCGCGCGGTGTATACCGTAAGGTTCAACAACGGCGTTTATGTGCTGCACTGCTTTCAAAAGAAATCGCGCAATGGCATTGAAACGTCCAAACAGGACAAAGAAATGATCGAGGCGAGGCTGAAACTGGCCCGTCAGCATTCGGAAGGAGTATAGCTATGAGCAGGATTACAAAAGGAAGCGGGAATGTGTATGCCGATCTCGGCCTGGCCGACGCCGATGAGATGCTGGTAAAGGCCCAGCTTGCCGCCAAGATTTCCGAGATCATCAAGCTTCGCAAACTGACCCAAACACAAGCTTCGACACTTCTCGGTATGACCCAACCCAAGCTGTCCAATATGCTTCGCGGACGTTTCCGGGGCATCTCGGAAACCAAGATGCTCGAATGCCTGACCCTCCTGGGCCGCGACGTGCAGATCGTTGTCAAACCGGTTTCCCGTTCGCGCAAGACCGGTCATATGTCGGTGCTGTTTGCCTGAGGAGTTTGTAAAGATATTGGTTTTGCATCGGAAAGCACGTTGAAACCAACGTCCCTGTCTAGTCCCACGTCCCAGGAGAATGCCAAGCGTTCATGGTCAACCGATCTGTTGTTATTGTGAAAGCCAAAGAGCCATTTGTCAGGTGGCTGAAATCGCTTCCTGATCCGATGGACACTTCTTTGGAGGAGATAAACGAAGATGCCACTGCTTATCTCCTGCCTGATTACTCACATGACGATGAACAGGATGAAATACTTCGTCGTTATTATCCCGCGATTTTTGATGAACAGCTTGACGGCTGGTGGACCGAAGAACGCGACTGGCCGCCGAAAAGAACGTATTCACTGTTTACCCAGTGGTTCGATATCGAGTTTCACTCATTGGTCATCGATCTTGTCGACGCTCCTTTGGAAATCGATTAAATGCGAGGCTGGTTGGAATCTATCGGATGGCAATCATGAAGTCTTAACGGCAATTCGCCATGACCCTGCCGAAGGCCAAGGTGGTGACGAGGAAGGCTGTGCAGGGGGAAAGGCAAAGAACATTTCCGGACCTGAGATGTTGAAACTGCAACTGTATGGACTTGACCCCGAGTCCGAGGGGGCGTGCGAGTGTGCCTGCATCGCCTGCCTGAGCATCGTTGCTTTGGAGCGGTGAACTTTGTCAATGGATGAGTCTAATGGCTAATAGAAATTGGGGTCTCATCACCTCCGGCGCTACTTTTGAGGCGCTCGCAACGACCCTCATTTTTTTCGAGGACCCGAAGGCAGCACTTTTCGGTCGTCGAGGTAAAGATGGCGGACAGGATGCGCGCTCAGGCGATGGATTACGAGTATTTCAAGCTAAACACCATGAAGATGGCTCAGCTACTAAGGCAATTACAGACGCGAAGAATGAAGCTGCCAAGATCGCCGAAATTTCTGGGTGAGGAACTCGGAGCGAGGCCAAAAGACCTGTCGTGCTATGTTGAGGGAAAGGCAATTTATCAGAAGATTGCTGCAACGACGTTATTTAAGAAAGGCATGGAACGAATCAAGCTCGGGATTAAGAAAAGCTATACTCTTGCCCTGATGTGTGCAGAGAAAGACCCAATGACGTGTCATCGGACGATATTAATTTTCAGAAATCTTCGCGGACAGAGCGTTGATATCCAGCACATCATCGCTGACCACATCATAGAGATGCAAGCTGATCTTGAGAAGCGTTTGATGGTACAATTGAAACTGCATCCCGACATGTTCAAGGACACTGATCCGAATGCGCTCATCGAACGCGCTTACGACGTGCAGGGCGACCGGATCGCGTACACCGAAGCCGCCGAAAACCTGCCGGACCCGCGTTATCTCCTTAATTTTTCAATCGCCCCTAAAAATTCCCGCACATTCACGACGTTGATGGTGTCTTTCGGAAAGTGCTTTTTGTTCTTTGTCACGATGAAATCCGCATGACCGCCCAAGGCTGCGGAGAGGAATTTTTCGTCGTCGGCATCTATGCACAGGCCTCGCGCTCCAGTCGGACGCACCTTGCCGGCCTTTTCAAATACCAACTCAAGCAGCTCTTCGCTTTTGTGATGTGGCACGTCGTTATCAAAGAGGTGGATGACCCGCACATACTCAGCAAACACCTCGTGCGTAACGATCAATTCGAATTTTCCGTCCTGAAATGCCCGAATGATCTTTGCGGCCCCGCCGTCGGCGTTGAGCAGTCCGGCAAGAAAGATGTTGGTGTCGATGACGGCCTTCAATTACGCGGACCCCGTCGTGCGGTCTTTACGGCTTCATCGATGCTTTTCGCGGTGATGCCGGCGCGCTTCACTGATTTGCGGACACTTCCCAGGGCCTCATCGAATTTCCGGGACCAATCCACATTCTTGTCGGAAACGCGTTTCGGCGTGATGATGATATGATTGTCGGCGTATGATACTTCCACGACATCTCCTTGCTCGATATGCGCCTTTTTCCGGATATCGGCGGGGATCGTGACTTGAGCGAATCGTTTTACCTTCACGAGCGACATTGTTGTGCTCCTCTCTTAATCTCTTAATTTTAGATAATACACCTGTCGATCAGGGTTGTCAACACGGTTATCTGCTTCACGGGGTACGGGCTTCACGTTCCTGGAGAGTTATGATTTTTCAGGAAAGACAATCGTTCCCTTTTGCACCCATGAAGGCAGCGGCATGGGCCATAGCGAAAAGGACATTGCCAAAGCATGTCCCAAGGCTACCGTATTGGAGGGAATCGCTATCCATGGAACCAGTGCAGCGTCAGCTGAATCAAACGTATCGAGTTGGATAGAAAGATTGAGTATTTCCTGATTTTGACAGCAGAGAGGAGAAAGAATATCTCAATGAACAATGTTATCGTCGTCATCGGTGCCGACGCGCTCGTTGAGACAGCCACTGCAATCGGCACCATCACCGGTGTCATTCATGCAGCCGGCGTCTCTCCCACGCAGGCATCGCCGGCCACGATCCTGACGGTCGATTGTTTCTCCACAAGCAGGAGCAATCAGCTCTCGCACGCTAGCTTCGCGAGCTCCTGCGAGAACATCTCGAAATTGACCGAATAGTCGACCGGGCACTCGATCACGACCAGTTTCTTCAGCGCAAAGGCGTCCCGCAGGACCTTCGTCAGATCGTCCCCTTCACGCACCTTCACGCCCACCGCGCCGAAGCTCTCGGCATATTTTACAAAATCAGGGTTCCGGTAATCGAGGCCGAAGGCCGGGAATCCCTTGGCCTGCTGCTCCCATTTGATGAACCCGAATGCATTGTCATTCAGGATGAGCACGACCAGCGGAATATCATATCTGAGCGCCGTTTCAAGTTCCTGCGAATTCATCATGAAACCGCCGTCGCCCACCACGGCAAGCACCTTCCGGTCCGGTTGAAGCATTTTCGCCGCTATGCCGGAAGGCAGTCCTGCGCCCATGGTCGCCAAAGCATTGTCCAGCAGAAACGTATTCGGCTTGTATGTGCGGTACAACCGCGAGAACCAGAGTTTGTAGATGCCGTTGTCCAGGGTAAGGATATCCTCGTGCGACAGAACTTCGCGCACGTGCCGGACAACATCCTGCGGGGTCAACGGGTAGCGTTTGTTGAATTCGATCGTAAGTTTCTTGTCCAGATATTCACGGACCTCCCTGAAGGTCTTGTCGGCCTTTCGGTCGGTCACCAGCTCTCCCAGCTGCTGCAGCGAGCAGGAGATATCGCCGATGACCTCGATATCGGGATTGTAGTAGGCATCCACATCAGCGCCGCTGAAATCGATGTTGATGATCTTCTTGTCGAGATTTTTATTCCAGACGTAGGGCGGATATTCAACGATGTTATACCCCATGGTGATGATCAGGTCGGCCCGGTCGATGCCGCAGCTGACATAATCGCGCCTGTGGATCCCGGCTGCGAAGAGACTGTAGTCCGATGCGTCGCTCAGCACGCCTTTTCCCATCTGCGTGTGCACCACATGGATGCCGGTCTTATCGATGAACTGCATGAGCTGCTTCGTGATCAGGTTGCGGTTCGCGCCCGACGACAGGATGATGAGCGGGTGCTTCGCTTTGTTGATCAGGTCGGCGGCGCGCAGGATCGCCTTGCGGTCAGGCGCGGGCCTCCGCGCATAACCCCGTTTCTGGACCTTGGCGCTCGGTCTCGCTTTCTGCCACGTCCTCGGGCAGTTCGATGTGGACCGCTCCCGGGCGCTCCGTCTGGGCAAGCTTGAACGCGTTCCTCAGCACCGTGGGGATCTCGCCCGGATCGATGATGGAAACAGCATCCTTGGTAAGCGGCCGCATGACGCTGACAATGTCGATGAGCTGAAAGCGGGCCTGACGGTTCCCGCGCAGCGCCTTCTGGCCCGAGATGGAAACGAAGGGCGCGCCGATGAGCTGCGCATGAGCGACGCCGGTCACCAGGTTCGTTGCGCCCGGGCCGAATGTCGAGAAGCAGACTCCGGCTTTGCCGGTCAACCTTCCGTACGTGGCAGCCATGAAAGCGGCCGCCTGCTCATGCCGGGTGATAATGACCTTGATGGAAGATGTGCGAAGCGATTCGAGCAGATCGAGGTTCTCTTCGCCCGGCAGACCGAAAATATACTTCACCCCTTCTTCTTCAAGCTGCCGCACGAACAGGTCCGATGCTTTCATGAACACTCCTAATATAATTGCGGATTGCGGATTTCGGATTGCGGAATGAGGTGCATGAAAGTATTTAACGGATAATTTTGTAGACTCAGCCCTCTGCTTTTCTCCGTGTCTCCGTGTTGAAAGCCTTTAATCCGCAATCCGCAATCCGAAATCCGAAATTGAATCTATTCCCTAACCACGATCGTCTTCACGTTCACGAACTCCTTCAGCCCGTAATGCGACAGTTCCCTGCCGATGCCGGACTTTTTCACGCCGCCGAAGGGCAGCCGCGGGTC
Source organism: Nitrospirota bacterium (assembly GCA_963836175.1). Taxonomy (GTDB): domain Bacteria; phylum Nitrospirota; class UBA9217; order UBA9217; family UBA9217; genus GWC2-56-14. The sequence goes on along the minus strand of CAWIIS010000002.1, from coordinate 115,254 downwards.
CGACTTCACCATGTCGTTGATCGTGACGGTCCCCGCCTCGATCCGCGCGGCAAGCCGCTCCGCACGGCCGATGTTCCTGCTCCAGATCGAAGCGCCGAGGCCGTATTCGGTCCTGTTCGCCACCGCGATCGCCTCGTCCTCGTTCTTCACCACGATGATCGGCGCAATGGGGCCGAAGACCTCCTCGGTCAGGACCTTCATGTCCGGCTTCGTATTGATCACCGCGCAGGGTGTGAAGAACAGGCCCTTGGTGAAGGTCTGTCCGCTCATGAGCACCCGGGCCCCTTTCGCCTTCGCGTCGCGCAGCTGCTCTTTCAGGCCGTCGAGGATGTCCTTCCTCGCCACGGTGCCGATGTCCGTAGCCTCATCCATGGGATCGCCGAGCTTCATCTCATTAAGCCGCACCATGAAATGCTTCAGGAACTCGTCAGCCACCTTGTCCATGACGATGAAGCGCTTTGCCGCGATGCAGCTCTGGCCGGTATTGATCATGCGCGCATTGGCGGCCGTTCTGCCGGCCTTCTCCACGTCGGCATCGTCAAGCACGATGTAGGGGTCCGAACCGCCCAGTTCGAGCACGACCTTCTTGATCCTCCTGCCTGCATGAGCGCCGATCTCCTCGCCTGCCCGGTTGCTGCCGGTAAGCGACACGGCGTCCACGAGGTCGTCGTCAATGAGCCTCAGCGTTTCCTGCACATCGATCAGCACCGTCCTGAACACGTTCTCCGGGAAGCCCGCCTTGGTGAATGCCTCCTCGATCGCCAGCGCAGTCTGCGGCACGTTCGACGCGTGCTTCAGCAGCACCACGTTCCCTGCCGTGATCGCCGGGACGCCGAAGCGGAAAGCCTGCCAGAACGGGAAGTTCCAGGGCATGATTGCCAGCACCACGCCGAGGGGCTGGAACATGACATAGCTCTTCTTTGCTTCGGTCCTGATCTCTTCCGGCATCAGGAACGAAGCGGCATTTTCGGCATAATAGTCCGCGAGCACGGCGCATTTCTCCACTTCCGCAAGCGCCTCTTTGATGGGCTTCCCCATCTCCGTGGTGATGAGCTCCGCATAGCGCCGCTTCTCCGAGCGAAGCACCTCAGCCAAGCTTCTTCAGCAATGCGGCGCGGTCCGCAACCGGCACCTCCCGCCATTTCAGAAAAGCTTCGCGTGACCGTCCTACCTGCCCGTTCAACTCCACCGTGCTCATGACCAGGTACTTTTTCATCACCTCTTCGGTGTAGGGATTGATCGACAGGATCCGCGTCGGTCTCTGTAGTGTTTTCGATTTCGCCATGGTTGCTTTCATCCTCTTCACCCCCTGTTTCGGAGGGACGAGATTTTTCGATCTGGATTTCAGTGTTCCATATTTCCTGTTCTCAACGCTTTCTTTCTTTCCTGCCATTCCCGTCCTCCTGATATCGTTTCATTCATCTCAATCCGCAATCCAAAATCCGCAATCCGCAATCGCCTATCTCTTCTCCATCGGTTCATACACACAGCCGGTCTTTCCGCAGTAGCTTCCCGTATAATCCGATGAAGGCCGGTACAGTGCCGGTTTCCCCTGGGCTTCGCCGAACTTCTCCTCGATGATATGCGAAGTCCAGCCTGCAATGCGGGACACGGCAAAAAGCGGCGTCATGAGATCGTGCGGGATGCCCATCAGGTGATAGACCGGCGCGCTGTAAAAGTCCACGTTGGGCTTGATCGTGGTCTTGCCGCGCTTCTCGAACTCGGCGATTGCCGTTTCCTCGATCTGAGCGGAGAGCCGGTGCCACTGTTCCTGGCCGAGCTTCCTGCCGAGCCGCTCTCCCATCTGTTTCAGGAATTTCGCCCGGGGGTCCGTGGTCTTGTACACCGCATGACCCATGCCCATGATCTTTTGACCGCTATCGAGCTGCTGCCTCACCCACCCGGCAACGTTCTGCTCGTTCCGCAGTTCCTGCAGCATCTTCATGACCCGGGCATTGGCGCCGCCGTGGAGGCCCCCTGAAAGGGCTCCCACGCCTGCGGCTACGCCGGCATACATATGCGCCTGCGTTGACACCACCGCGCGGCAGGCGAAGGTCGATGCATTGAAGGAGTGGTCTGCATGCAGCACCAGCGCCGTGTCAAGGGCGCGCATCATGTCCGGATCGGGCTTTTCACCCGTGAGCTGCCACAAGAAATTGCCTGCATGAGACATCGCGTTGTCCGGCGCCAACGGTTCACGGTCATGCCGTATCCGCTGCCATGCCGTAACAACAGCGGCAACCCCGGCGATGAGCCGGACCGCCTTCGCGTCATTGGCTTCCCGCGACTCGTCCTGAAGTTCGGGATCTGCCATGGCCAGGAGCGGTATGGCCGCCTGCAGCACATCCATGGGACTTGCGGCATGCGGCAGGTCCCGCAGCGCCTGCAGGATGAAGCTCGGCAGCGTCCGCGCCTTCACCAGGCGCTGCGTAAAGTCTTTGAGCTGCTCCCCGGCAGGCAGCGCGTCATGCAGAAGCAGATAGGCCGTCTCCTCGAAGGTCGAGTTTTCCGCCAGTTCTTCGATGCGAAATCCCCGGTAGATGAGGATCCCGTTCTCGCCGTCCACATCGGAGATCCTCGTGTCGGCCACGGGCACGCCCCGCAGCCCGATGTTCTTTGTCGTGGTAATCGCGGTCCCCGGTTTTTTTAATGCAGGTCTTCTTGATTGAGATTTTGTAGCCATGGGTGACCTTCTTTCTGCCCTCACAGAGGCGGGTATAACCCGCCCCTACCGATTTGTAATTCATCCTTCACATAATTCAACGTCCCACCTGCCAGAAGATGCTTCCGCTGACGGTCGGACACGTTCAATATCGTAAGGAGCCGCTTTCCGTCCACCTCCACCGGGATCTCCGATCTCCCTGTTCAATGCGTTTTCGCACCTCCGGAAACCGCACCTGCATACCCTTCTCGATGCGGCTGTAATCTGTCGGGTCCTTGAAGATCAGCGGCAGGATGCCGAAATTGCAGAGATTCGACAGGTGGATGCGGGCAAAACTCTTGACGATCTTGGCACGCACCCCGAGATAGCGGGGCGCAAGAGCCGCATGCTCCCTGCTCGATCCCTGGCCGTAATTCTCGCCGCCGATGATCACGACGGAGCCTGCCGCCCGGCACTCTTTCGCGAAATCCGGGGCGACCTGCGCATACACGAATTCGCTGATCGCCTCGATGTTCGACCGGAGCGGCAGCACCTTGTTCCCGGCAGGCATGATAGCGTCCGTGGAAATATCGTCCCCCACCTTCAGCACCACCTCGGCGCTCAGCGTCTCCGGCAATGCGTCGAGCTTTGGCAGCGGCTTGATGTTCGGGCCGCGCACCACCACAGTCTTCCGGAGCTCGTCGGACGGAAAGATCACGGACCGTTCGTCGATCATAGAGGCCGCCGGGTCTGTGATCAATGGATAGGGCATCATTTTTGCGATGTCCCGCGGGTCCGTGATCACACCGGTGAGAGCGGCCGCGGTCGCGGTCTCAGGAGAACAGAGATAGACCTTGTCGTCCCTGGTACCGGACCGGCCGGGGAAATTGCGCGGGAAGGTGCGCAGGCTCACCTCGCCGGTGCCTGGCGCCTGACCCATGCCGATGCAGCCCTGGCATCCCGGTTCATGCACGCGCGCACCGGCGGTGAAGAACGTCAGCAGGCCGCCCTGCTGCGCAACGTTTTCGATGACCTCGCGGCTCCCGGGATTCACATGGAAGCTGGTCTCCGGATGAACGCGGCGGCCTTCAAGCATCTTTGCCGATACCATCAGGTCGCGGAAGGATGAGTTGACGCTGCTCCCCACGATGGCCTGGTCGACCTTGATGCCCGCCACGTCCCGCACGGGAACCACGTTTCCCGGAGATGACGGCTTCGCGATCAGCGGTTCGAGCGTCGACAGGTCGATTTCGTCGTTCTCGTCGTACCCGGCCCCTTCGTCGGCCGCGAACGGGACCCAGGCATGGCCCCGGCCCTGGGCAGCAAGATAGTCCCGCGTCCGTTCATCGGAGGGAAAGATTGACGTCGTTGCTCCGGTCTCGGTGCCCATGTTGCCGATGGTCTCGCGGTCCGTGGCAGAGAGCGTCTGCACCCCCGGCCCGTAATACTCGATGATCCTGCCCACACATCCTTTGACGTTGTAGCGCCGAAGCATCTCAAGGACCACATCCTTGGCGCTTACCCAGTCGGGCAGCTTGCCGATAAGCTTGACCCCCAGCACTTTCGGGCAGGGCAGATGATAGGGATACCCCGCCATGGCCAGAGCAACGTCCAGGCCGCCCGCTCCGATGCCGAGCATGGATACCCCCGCAGCACCCGGCGTATGACTGTCCGAACCCAGCATGGTTTTTCCCGGGACGCCGAAGCGCTCCATATGCACCTGGTGGGAAACGCCGTTGCCCGGCTTGCTAAAGTGGATGCCGTATCGTGCCGCGGCCGTCTGGAGGAATTTATGGTCGTCGGCATTCTTGTTGTCGGTCTGCAGCAGGTTGTGGTCGACATACTGTGCTGCAAGCTCCACCTTCACCCGGTCAAGCCCCAGTGCCTCGAACTCGAGCAGGGCAAGGGTGCCCGTTGCATCCTGCAGCAGGGTATGATCGATCCTGATGCCGATCTCTTTGCCGGGAACCAGTTCACCCTCTGCCAGGTGCCCTGCCAGTATTTTATGCGTCAGGTTCTTTTTCATGCCGCTTCCCTATCAATCGGGACCACAAAAATCCTATTTTTCAGACACATCCCCTGTGCGCTGCAAAACGAAATACTATGAATATTAAAAACCTTTTCCAATTCAATTGTATCACGGAGGGGCAGCATGTCAACGAGATTTAACGGGGCTGTCAACGTCAAGGAATGCGTGGGTGAGTGTGGACTTTTCCGGAAGGTAAACAATAGATAAAATAACAACCGCAGAAAGAGCGAGCACTCTCTCTGCGGTCATCCCGGCTCCGTAGTATCGTCACAAAGGATCTCAACGCGGATCAGTTTTTTGCTCCATCATCGTCTTCATGCGTTTCATCTTTCTTTTCTCCCTGATCGCCCTCGTGTCGTCGTACATATCTTCATAGGCCGTCTTCATCGCCTGTTCAAAGGAGGCCATGCTCCCCTGGTTTACCTTGATGAAGTTCTCAGCATCGCTTTTGTTTTCAAAGGCCCACTTCCCTCGTTTTGACATGACCCCCTGCTTGCTCCCGCCGACAACCCAGAAAGCCATCTCCGCATCGATAAGATTTTTACTGTTGAAGTCTCCCACTCTTATCGACTTCGGCGCCTTGTCGATCTTATTCGCCAGGTCCACGGCAGCACAGTGAATGCTGCAGAACGGCACTGTTGTTCCATCTTCATATTCTATCAGCATGCGTGAATAGTCGTAGGTTCCTCTGTCCATCCCGCAGTACACGCAGGCTTTATGAACAGCAATGTCCTCCTTAGCCTGCTGAGCATAAGCTGTCCCGCCCAGCACTAAACATAAAGCGACCACCAGGTTCACGACACGATCCGTTTTCATTGCACGCCTCCTTATTTTGGGATGATCTAAATTTTGCGGCTCTGAGGGTCGCCTTCTTTGCTTCTTCTGGTCGCCGGCCTCCCAGGGACTGCGGAAAAACAAGGAGAGGAACTCTCCTCTCCTTGCGCCTGCCCTGCTTCATATTTCATCGGCATCATCGGTGATATTTTTTCTGCATATGTTCTTCAATATGCTTGACAAGTTTTTCCCGCTGGTCCGGTGTGAGCATGTCGTGGATCTCCGTGAACTTGGCGGTGACAAAGCTGATCATGTCGTTCGCCTGCGCCTGGCTCTTTTCGACCAAAGCATTCAGCCTGTTTTTGTCGATCTCCGCGCTTCGCATGAGCTCATTTGCCTCTTTCACGGTATCTTCGCGCAGTTTTGGCGTTTCAGCACGTCGGGCAAGGAACTCGTCCTTGATCTTTTCAAGCTGGGCCTTCTGCACATCGTTCAGGCTGAGCTCCGCTGTCATGCGCTTCACCACGTACTCCGCCCGCTGTTCCGGGGTCCGGTGGTAACATGCGGATAGGACCAGGGCAGCCAGCGCTGCCATTACGATCACTATAATAAAGCTCTTCTTCATGGTCTCCTCCTTTCGATATCGAGCACCTGCTATATTCTGCTTGTGCAAAGGTAACACTCCAGGATTGCGGCTTTCCTGGCCTACTGCATCTTCCGGATCCTGACCTCTATGCCGATGTCGTTCTTGAGCAATTCAATAAGCCCGGCAGTGTCCGTATCGCCGAAATGATAGGGATAGAGCACCCGGGGTTTGAACGCTTTTGCCGCATCAGCGACCATTTCGGGCGCCATGGTATAAGGCAGGTTCATCGGCAGGAATGCGTAGTCGATATTCCGAAGCGCCTTCATCTCGGGAGTGTTTTCCGTATCACCGGCAATATAGACCCGGGTGCTGCCGAAGGTCAGCACATAACCGTTCCCTTGCCCTTTGGGGTGGTACGGTTGGCCGTTCTCGCGTTTATGCACCAGATTATAAGCCGGCACTGCTTCTACCATGATCCCCAAGACCTGCCGGACATCGCCGTTTTTCATGGTTATGCCGCCCGGCACCTTCTCCGTTGATGCTGCGTTGAGCACGATCGTGGTCTCCTTTGTGCGTATGGCCTGGAGTGCGCCCGGATCGAGATGGTCCTGATGCTCATGGGTGATCAGGACCGCATCCGCCTTTGGCAACTTCGTGTAATCGGTCAGCTTGCTGAACGGATCGACATGGATGATCTTCCTGTCGAACTTCATCATGAGCGACCCATGGCCGATGAACGTTATCTCCAGGTCGCCGGAAGCTGTTTTGATCACGTCCTTTTCGAACGGTTCCCGGGCGATAGTTGGAACTGCCCATACCATCAGCAGCAATGCTGCATAGATGATCTTCATGGATCCTCCCTGTTCATAAACTCTCGGATTCAATCGCCGCGACCCGGCCGTGAATCATTTGCATCTACTTTATTATAGCATGAAGGAAATGACCGCCTGCCCACAGTTGCAGTACGGGAGGCCGAAGGAATCCTTTAGTGGGATGGCTTGTATAACGGCATAAAAAAACCAATGCGCCCGATCTTCCCTTGACACTCACGTCGATCGCGGTATACTTGAAACAGATACAGGATTTGAATTATCCTGTTAAACGTTAAGGAAGGTGATTCGAGGTCTCTCACAGTTTCACCAAGGAGGAACGCCATGGCAACCGCACTTGAACTAAAAGAGAAGGTCTACTTCGATGAAGTGTATACCGCGCTCGAAGGGATCAAGATGAAACTCTTCGTACTTCGGGAGGAACTTGCAAAGACATACGGAAAGGACAGCAAGATGTTTCTGGAGCATGACCGGCATCTGATCGATATGGCGGAGTATATCGACTGGAAACGTAATGTGCTTGAAAAAGGTACGTCCTTTGACTGGAAAATTGCGAAAGGGAACAGACCGGACATTGAGAGCGATGTTTCAGTACGGCCGCCCGATAACAGTACGGGACCGGACTTTTCCGGCGGGTATCTCGGCGGATGATGGATGAGCAACGATCGCGTGGTCAAGGCCGGCGGTGAAGATACCGCCGGTCTTTTTATGTCGCTGGAAAACGGGAAAAAAGAAGCACATTCTTGCTGATACGTGAGGGGTTTTATATGGTGCAGGATCCTGGAACATGCCCGGTTTGCAAACTACCGATTAAAGAGTGCCTCTGTTGTCCGGAGTGAGGCCATGTCTGCCCCCTGGACGAGGGGGAACCCTACTGCCCGGTCTGCTCTCCCAACCCGGCACCGGAAGAACAGCATGATGAGGCTGCTTGACGGTGGGGGGCAAGTTGAATGATGCTCGCCCTGCAGATACCCGTTCAATGACGCTTTTGTGTTCCTAAAGTCCAAGTGCTTCACGGACTTTTTGGGCGACTTCATCCTCCTGAAGGTAGGCAATCGCCTCTATGAATTCGGCTGGAGCTGCCTTTTTTTTCATATCAGCTGTCAGCGTATTTATTAATGACTTGCGCTGGGAAAGCGGCAAGGCAAGAATGGCTTCCAGTGTCTCATTCATCGCTGCATCTTCCCTGGCGGCAAGGATCATGGTTACAAAACTCGCATTGTCTCCTACTGACCCTGGGTGTTTGCGAGGTGGCTTCATATTCTCCTTTGGGAACTCACTGCGGAATGAAAATCTGGTATTGATTCATCTGCACGTGTACAAATATACTATCCTGTCGCGGTCTCGTTCACCCAGTCCAGGTACTCCTTCGAACCCGCGACGATGGGCAGCGCGATGATCTCGGGAACGGTATAGGAGTGAAGCTGCTTCACCCGGTCGATGATCCGGTTCATGAGCAAGGACCGGCTTTTGCAGATCATGAGCGTTTCCTGCTCGTCCCGGGTCTTGCCGTCCCAGAAGAAGAGGGACCGGACACCTCCAATGATGTTCGCGCAGGCGACGAGACGCTCTTCCACGAGCGCCCTGCCTATCCTCGCGGCCTCATCAGCCGAACTTGCTGTGATCATGACCACCACTTCGTCTCCCATGGCTTTCTCCCTGCTATGCTACAGCAGCTTCATATCACCCAGTCCCTTGAGCTCCAGGGTCATCATGTACTGTATCTCGCCGGGCCGTTTGATATATGAGAGGCCGAACCCCCAGCACTGCGAAGCATAGTGTGCGCCGTATTCCTGCTGTGTGGTTTTTTTGTTTTCCATATCGCGCCAGAGCTGCGTATTGAAATGCCACTGGTCGACCGTGAAGCCTGCGCCACCGATCAGGAATTCGGTCCGGAGATTGCCGGGGACCTGGCCGATCGGCGTTGCCTTCAGATACCGGTGGGTCACGTCGAAACGTATCTCCTCGGTGGTCACTCCGAAGCTCAGATTAGACGACGTAAGACTGTTCGTGTAGGTATTGTACGTGCCATTGGCAGAGGCGCTCAGCAGCTTCGGGGTCCTCCAGAAAAGTTCGCCCGTGACCTCGGAGCGGGATTGGAAGGAGGAAGTAGTTCCCGCCGAATTCAGTTCATAGGATTGGGCAAGACGAAAAACCATCAGGTCATAGCTGCGGAACCCTGACTCATCCTTATAATGGGCGGTCAGCCGGTTGACCAACACGGCGGTGACCCTGTTCTGCTTTGTCACCGTGTCCACGGCGTCGAACTGGCGGATCTTCGGATGTCCGGTCGTCGGGTCAGTTTGTTCGACCTGCGGTATATACGAGTACGAAAGCGTCGGTTCGACCGAGTGCCGTATCCGTCCGATCCCGGACGCGGCATCCTGACCGTAGATCCGCGAGATGCGGGCGTTCAGGTCCGCACCGGCAAAGGAGTAGGTTCGGCTTACGGGCTCGGCGGCGTACGTTCCTAAACCTCCTGCGGTACCTGTACCGCGCTGTAGTAGGTCGTCCTCACGCCGGCCCGCGGTGTGAAGCCGAGGCCACCGCCGCCGAATGCCGCCGTGACCTGCGGCCCGATATCCACGCGCCGCACCCCGTCGACCCTCCGCCACCGTAAAATTGACCGCCGACCCGTCAAGGCTGAGATGGAGGGGCCCGGCGATCTTTTCCTGAAATATGGTGTAGCGAAGTTCGGGCAGTTTCTGAGGCGTTTCCCTGTTGTCCTGCGTGAGATTGACGGAGTACTGTCCGAGCAGGTACAGGGAGGCAGTGTCCCAGCGCTCGACGTAGAACGCGTTCGAATCAAGATAGGGCAGGGACCGCAGTTCGAGCTTGCGCTCAAGATCACGATAATAGAACTCGTCGCTCACGAGCTTGATATCGGCGCGCATCGAAAGGTCTTCGGCAATCTCCTCGTCGTGCTCGAACTTGAGTTCCCACCGAGAAGCGGAAGAATGTATGGTGTCGAAGTAGTTGTAAGAAAAGAAGCCCTGCGAATCCCGGGAATTCACATAACGGTACTCGATGCCCGTGCCATGGCCGTGCCGGGAGCGATAATCGGACGTAAACGTCATGTCCTGGTAATCCGATATTGCCCAGAACAGGGAATTCTTCATCAGGAAGCCCTCACTGCTGCTGTAGCCTACCACGGGCATGAGCAGGCCGCTCTGCCGCCGCACCGGGAACAGAAGATAGGGCGTATAGAATACGGGCAGCCCGGCCATGTTGAACGATACGCCGTTCGCCGTGGCATAGCGTTCCAGGTCGACGTCGATCCGGTCGGCTTTCAGGTACCACTCCTCCTTGTCGCACGTCGAGAACGTTCCGTTCTCGATCCGGTAGACGGTCTCGGAGTCCCGCTCGATCTTCTCTCCCTTCAGATGATAATTGTCCTTCCCCAGAAAGAGATCGCCCTGGGCGATCCTGGCTGCACCGGTATTGATATTGACCGTGATCTGTTCAGCGCTGATGACGTCTCCATTTTGATGAAGGAACACGCTGCCTTCGGCCATGGCCTCACCTGTCTTGTTGTCCAGCACGATGCGGCCGGCCTGGAGCAGCATCCCTTCCTGCTCGATCCTCACGTTGCCGACCGCGGTATAGACATCGCTTGCGCGGTCATAATCGAGTTTGTCCGCATTCACCCTGACCGGCGTCTTTTTCGGTTCCTCGGCGCAGGCATGGCGGGAAAGGCCGGTCAGGATGCCGGTGCTCAGGAGAACGGAAAGTATGCAAGTGGTCACAAATTTCATAGCAAAGTTATGATTCAGCTGTTGAGGCTGAAGACTGACGGTTGTTCAGTAAAATCAACGGCGAAACCAGATCGCCCCATTAGGTGCCCTTTTTTTAAGAGGCTTACGCTTCTCTATCCTTCCGTCTTCAGCCTTCAGCCTATCAACCTGAACTGTTCCCTATCCTTTGAGCCCCTTTAGCGCAGGCGCATCAGAGTCCGGGCACTGGAATACGGCACGGGCGTCGCCGACCACATAGAGCGATCCCGTGATCAGGACCAGGTCCTCAGGCGCGGCCCGATGACGGGCAAGCGCGATCGCCGCTGCGACAGTTTCCGTTGTTTCAACGGACCCGTGCTGCCGCCGGATCCCCGCTGCCAGCGCTTCGACGTCCATGGCCCGTGAGTAGTTCGGCTTCGTGACGATCACCAGGTCGGCCAGCGGCACGAGCTGCGACAGTATCCCTGCATGGTCCTTGTCGCCCAGGATCCCGATGACCAGTACCAGCCGCCGATAGGACGGCTTTAAATCCCTGACCGCAACGGCCAGCTGCGCGGCCGAGGCTGGGTTGTGCGCCCCGTCCAGAAAAATATCGGGCCGCCGGGCTACACATTCAAGACGGCCTTCCCATCGGGTCTGCGCCAGACCGCGGCGCATGGCAGCCTCGCCGACGACAACACCGGCCTCCTGCAGAACCTCCATCGCAGCCATGGCCAGGCAGGCGTTGTCGATCTGATAGCGTCCGATCATCCCGATCTCAAGGCCGGGAAAGGAGCTCTTGCGGCCGCGATAGTCCGAACACCTGCGGCTGTCCGGCCACGACCTGTTCCGGAGTAAAGTCCTTCCCCAGCCGGTAAAGCGGGGCTTGCATTGCCGTTGCCTCGCGCTCCAGGACCGCAAGCACTTCGGGCTGGACAACGCCTGTCACCACCGGCACCCCCTGCTTGATAATGCCCGCCTTTTCCGCGGCGATCTGTTCGAGCGTCGTGCCGAGAAATTCCGTATGCTCCAGGTCGATGTTCGTTATAACCGACAGGAGCGGGCGTGATCACGTTCGTGGCATCGAGCCGGCCGCCCATGCCGACCTCGATCACGGCAAGGTCCACCTGCTCCTCGGCAAACCAGGTGAATGCCATGGCGGTCGTGACCTCAAAGAACGTGGGTACGGCGGACCCGGCGCCGGGAACAGGGCGGGACGCGAGCTCCCGCACACGCTCTGCGAGCTCTACGACCTGAGTTTCGGTGATCTGAACGCCGTTGATGCGCATCCGCTCGGTGAAATTGACCAGATGTGGCGAGGTATAGAGCCCCACGCGGTAACCGGCTGCCTGCAGCATGCTGGTAATGAAAGCGGCGGTCGAACCCTTGCCGTTCGTTCCGGCAATATGCACCGAGCGAAAAGAACGGTGCGGTGCGCCCATAAGCTCCAGCAGCCTGATGCTGTTCGAAAGGCCGAGCTTGATGCCGTGTTTCTGCAGGCCGAAAAGATATTCGATGGTTTCCTGGTATGCGCTGTGAGAAGACATATCGGTCAGAACCTGATCCTCCGATGAGTTGCGCGTTCTGCGGGGACTCCGGGAAAGCATCCCGGCTGCCCGCTCCTCAGGGCTGGATAGAGGGAGTGGGAGAGGAAGCCTCCGGCTGCGGCGCGGACGTTTCCACGGCAGGGGCAGGCGCCGGCGGCGCATCCTTCAGCTTCATAACGAACGGGATCGGCTCCGTCGTTGATAAGGCACTGAACCGTTTCCTGCTGTAACTCACCCTGCCGGCCTGCTCTATCCGGCCGAACAGCGTCTGCAGTTCGCCGGAAGTCAGGCTTCCCGACACTTCCCGCACGGCATCGGTAAAACGCAATTTCCTGAGCCCGGCGTGGCCCTTCATGATATCGTTGATGCGCCGCATTGATGACTGGTCGTCGGGCGTGATCGTGATCTCCAGTGGCTTCACAGATGGAACGGGGGCGGGCGCTTTCTCCGCCGGGGGCGGGGGCGGGGCCGGGGCCGCGGCCGGGACAGGGCTCGGGGCGGGCAGGGACGGCGCAGGATCGGAAACCAGGGCAGCGGGAAGCGACCGCTCGATGCTCTCCAGTTCGGGATCCTGACGGAACGGAACGATCACAAAGAAATAGAGGTACCCGGCGATGAGTGCCAGGAGGAGGATCCAGAGGGGGCGGTACAACAGCATGCGAAGCTTTCCGAAGAACAGGAAGGTTGCCTCCAGGCGTGCGGCCATGCCCTCGGACGGCGTAATGTCTTTCAGCAGCTGCTTCGTATCAGCAGCAAACCGAAGCGAGTACAGCTCCGAGGCGCAGATACGGGCAGGTCTTGAGGTGCCGCTCAACCCTGCGCACCTGGAACAGGAACAGATGGCCCTGCAGATAGTTCGGCAACGCCTTCCGGGTCCGCGCGCATTCTTTTTTTGTGTCACGCACCTGCTGCGAGCCTGGCGCCGCTCGCCTGGTGCAGTTCATCCTGATTGATCCGTGTCTTCAGCACTATACCCCCCCTACCTTCACCTGCTCGGCGCGCAACAGGTCGTCGCCGAGAAAGCGTTTGCCGATCTTTTCGAACCGTGCCGGCGTATCAGTCACAAAATATTTCCGTACCGTGCGTTCCCTGACAGGCTTTTTCCATTTGAGCTTCCCGAGCACCTCCGCCACTTCCCTGGCAGTCTCGGTCGCTGAATCGATAAGGGTGATGCCCGGGCCGAGCACCCGGTTGATCACGCCTTTGAGCAGCGGGTAGTGCGTGCAGCCAAGCACCAGCGTGTCGATGCCGGCGGCCTTGAAGGGGCTCCAGATAGGTCCGCGCCACGAGCAAAGCCACATCGTTGTCGATCCAGCCCTCTTCTACGAGCGGAACAAAGAGCGGGCAGGCGAGGCTGTGGACCGTGATGCCGGCGTCGAGCAGGGTGATCGCCTTTTCGTAGGCCCCGCTCGCGATCGTCGCCTCGGTCCCGATGACGCCGATCCGACCTGCCCTGGTCTCCCTGACCGCCGCCCGGGCGCCGGGCTCCAGCACGCCGATGACCGGCAGCGGGAACTCCTTCTTTACCGCCTCCAGGCTGATGGCCGACGCCGTGTTGCAGGCAACGACCAGCATCTTGATGTCCTGGGCAAGCAGGAACTGCGTGTTCTCGAAGCTGTAGCGCGTTACGGTCTCGGCCGAACGGATGCCGTAGGGGACCCGCGCCGTATCGCCGAGATAGATGATGTTCTCGTCGGGGAGCGCCGCCACGATCTCCTTCAGCACGGTCAGTCCGCCGATGCCTGAGTCAAATATGCCGATTGCTTTTTGCATGGTAGTAAATCTTTTTCTCGCAGAGGCGCAGAGTGCGCAGGGTTTTTTAAATCTGAAACAATTACGAACCCGGGAAACCGGAGCTAAAAGCGTCTCTCGCAAAGCTCGCAAAGGACGCAAAGAAAAACATAAAGCACTGCTTGCTTTCGGTTTAAAACCAAATAGAAAAGATTTTGACTCAAGGTTCCCTTTGCGCTCTTTGCGAGCTTTGCGAGAGCCGCCCTTGACTCTGCTTCTGCCCCGAAGATGCCGCTACTGCTTCACCAGGTCCATCCGCTTCGTGAACTTCCTCGAAAGCTCGATATGCCCGGCCAGCGTTTGGACCTCCCTGCCTTCGACCAGGAACCGGACCTGTTTGATCTCCTCGAAGTTCTGCGACAGCGTGTTCACCATCGCATACAGAGCGATCAGTTCTTCCCAGATCGACGCCCGCACTTCGCGCTGGTCCACCGGCGAAAGGTCGATGTAGCCTGTGCCAACGGCATCGAAATAAACGCCCCGGAGCCGCAGGTCCTTCAGCACCGGGGCCTGGCTCCCGGCCGGGTCCGCAAACAAGGCTGCCAGGGCTTCGCTAGCCAAAGACTGCGTATCAGGCTGCCGCGTGACCTGTGCCTGGACCGCGGCAAGCAGGCCGTCAGCAGGGACCGAGAGGGTGATCACGATCGGTTCATTGAGCTGCGATACCGCGGCAGCGGGCTGCTGCGCTGCGCCGGCCGGCGGAGCAGGGGACCGCATCCGCCACCAGAGGAAGCCACCGATGCACAACACCGCCGCCAGGACCACTGCCACGATCGGCAGCAGCGCGTTGCCCGGTATTCTCCTATCGATCCTCTCGGACATACGATGCTATCCCCTCCGCCACCGTCTCGGCGACCCACGACCGGTCCTGCCCCATGCCGACCTCCACGACCACGGCCGCGGCATCCACCGCCTTGAGCCCGGCGAGCGGCGCCTGCACCGGCTCGCCGCCCGTCATGCCGAGCAGCACTGCCAGCCGCCGGCCGAGATCGCCGCTTGCTTTGGTGTGCCCGGCCTGCTGACTTCCCCAGAGGCGCTCCTGCTGCTCATTGCCTGCGTCAAACTCGAGAAAGGTCTTGTTCGCCGTGGACGCGGGCGCAAGGAAGCCCTCGTCGGGATCCACGATATAGACCCGGGTTCCGGCGCCTGACGCCGTATGAATGCTCACGAACAGCACGGCGCCTGCCGCATTGGCGGCCCCTGCCCGGTCATCGAGCGAGAGCGCCTGGTCCCGCTCCCTGGTCAGGATGACGTCCAGATCGGCGTTTTTCTTCAGCAGCTGCCGTTTGATCGCCCCGGCGATCTCGAGCGTCACGGCCTTTTCCTGCCCCTGGGCGGTCACGATGCCGGCGTCCTTGCCGCCTCCGTGGCCGGGGTCGAGCACGATCAGTTTTCGGCGCTCCGGCTGCGCCGTCGGAACAGCCGGAACAGCAACAACTCCCTTCATGACATCAAGCACGATCCGGTCCGGGCCGCGCAGCACGAAGTCCTTGACCTCGCCGGCGGCCGCGTCAAGCTGCAAAACGATCGTCGTGCGGCTTTCCTCCTTGCGCACCTCCATTGTTTTCACAACCCCGTCCCGTACCGCGGGCATCGCAGCCGTGACCGCAAGGGGGCCGTTGTATGCGGAGAGCGTGACGCTTCGTCCATCGTCGCTTTTCATCACCACATAGGGTGCGGCCGCCTCGATCTCGAACACGATGCGGGTGAAGGCGGCATACGAAAAGAACCGCACGTTCTTGACCGTCAGGCCCTTTTCGGAGGACACCGCGTCGGCGCTCGGCGCCAGCAGCAAAAAAGCTATGAACAGAGGGGCAAAATGTTTCCGCATACAGTGCGGCATACTAACATATCAAAAAGATTTGTGCAAGAAAAAGCCTTTATATAACCGCTGGTAAGCGTATTTTTGCCCACCAATTTTGTTGGCTGCGCACATCCTATCGGTGCCTGCCCGGCATATGGTGAAAGCCTTTCATTCCGCAATCCGAAATCCGCATTCCGCATTCGACTTATTTGCTTTCCCTCCCCCCCTATGTTAAGCTACGCGACCATGAATGCCGTGAAAATATTCGGCCCGTCCGGGACTGTGGCGCAGGCCATGAACTCCGCCTACGAACATCGGCCGCAGCAGCTGCAGATGGCTGAAGCGGTGGAGACGGCGCTTGCCGCAAAGACGCACCTCATCGTCGAGGCAGGCACCGGCGTCGGCAAAAGCCTGGCCTACCTCGTGCCCCTGGTCCAGTGGACGCGCGACGGAAGGCTGCCGCGCCGTGGTCGCCACCTACACCAAGGCGCTGCAGCAGCAGCTCGTGCAGAAGGACCTGCCGTTCCTCAAGACCGTGCTCGGCGATTTCCGCTACGCCCTCTGCGTGGGCGGCGAGAACTACCTCTGCCTGCGCCGCTTCGACCAGCTCCGCATGGGCGACCTCTATGAGCAGAACGAGCGGGAAGCGCTGAACCGGCTGTTCACCTGGTCCACCATGACCCGCACCGGCCTTCGGAGCGAGCTCGACGTCGAGCCGGGCTATGCGCTCTGGGCCAAGGTCAGCCGCCAGGCGGACCTCTGCTTTGGCAAGGACTGCTCCTTTCAGCGGGACTGCTACTACCAGAAGGCCAAAGTGATCGAGCAGCAGGCGCAGATCCTGGTCGCGAACCACCACCTCTTCTTCGCGGACATGGCCACGGGCGGCAACGTGCTGCCGCAATACCGGGCCGTGGTCTTCGACGAGGCGCACCAGGTCGAGGACGTGGCCACCGACTACCTCGGCATGGAGATCACGAACTTCTCGGTCCGCTATCTCCTCGATACGCTTTTGAGCCAGCGCACGCGCAAGGGCCTGCTGACGCGCCTCACCATCCAGAACGCCGAGGTGCAGGTGCTGCGCGGCATGGTCGAAGGACTGCGCGTCATTGCGGACAACTTCTTCCTGAACCTCCACCCCCTCCTGCACAAGGAGCCGGCCCTGCGCATCCGGCAGCGCTACATCGTCCCCGACATCCTGAGCTCCCCGCTCAGCGAACTGAAGGATGCGCTTCTTTCGCTGGATGTCGACACCCACGAAGAAGAGATGGAGGTCAAGGCCTTCGCGAACCGCGCCCAGTCCATGGCCGCAGCGGTCAGGATCAACCTGGAGCAGTCTGCCGAGGGCTTCGTGTACTGGGCCGAGCGGGATAACATGCGCTACCGCCTCGTGGCCTCGCCCATCGACGTGGCGGCAACGCTCCGGGACAATCTCTTCGGCAAGACCGAGACCATCGTGCTCACCTCGGCGACGCTCTCCGCAGCAGGAAGCTTCACGTATATCAAGAACCGCCTCGGCCTGGACGCGCCGCAAGAACTGCTGCTCGACTCGCCCTTTGATTTTGAGAAACAGGCGCTCTTGTACATCGCTCCGAACCTCGACGACCAGCAGGCAAGCGGGTACCAGGAGCGCTTCGACGCGGAACTGCATGCCGTACTCACGATCACCCGGGGCAGGACCCTCGTGCTCTTCACGAGCTACGGCCAGCTCCGGAAAAGTGCCGAGACCATGCGGCGCGAGTTCCCGGACCTCGGCATCCTCTGCCAGGGAGAGATGCCGGCCTACCGCCTGGTCGAGCAGTTCAAAGCCACCCCGAACGTCGTGCTGTTCGGCACCGCGTCCTTCTGGCAGGGCATCGACATCCCCGGGGATGCGCTCCAGTGCGTGGTGATCGCCAAGCTCCCCTTTGCCGTGCCGGACGAGCCGATCATCGAGGCGCAGGATGGAGCGGCTCAAGAACCCGTTCCGGGAATTCCAGATCCCGCAGGCTACCCTGCTCTTCCGCCAGGGCTTCGGCAGGCTCATCCGCACCAAGACCGATTGCGGAGCCGTGGCCGTGCTCGATTCGCGCATCATGACGAAGAACTACGGCAGGTCTTTTTTAAAGTCCATCCCGAAATGCAGGATCACCGATGAGCGGGAGGAGTTCCGGAAGTTCTTTGAAGGGTTGAGGAAGGCGGAGTGAGTGATAGGAGTGTTGTCGGTTCTCTGCTGAATCTGAGCGGGGAGCTTGAGAAAGGTCTTGTCGAACGTTTTCGTTCTGCGGATTTTAACTTCCCGGCCTTTCGCTTTCCCTTTTTCAGGTCCGCGAACAGCCGGTCCGTTTCGTAGGCGGAGTATGATTCGGAAATCCTGCCCGCCTTTATGTCAATTGATTTCCGCTGTCGTATCCGACGGTGTTGACAGAGAATGCCGTATGGTGTACACTGGTAGTCACTTAAGGAGGCGGCTGCGATGATCAAAACAGGCATTAAAGAAGCGCGTCAGCACTTCACGGAATATCTCTCCAGGGTCGAAAAAGGCGAGGAAATCATCATCACGAAAAGGAACGAGCCGATTGCCAGGATCAGCCCTATAAAAACGAAGACCGGGGGGGCGTTGGCGAGCCGGAAGGCGCTCAGAGAATCTTTGCGCGCCAAGGGAGCGGCATTGTCCGACGTTGTTCTCTCATCGAGAAAGCGGGAGGCCTATTAAATGGCCCCGCTGTACGTTGACACCAGCGCACTGGTGAAGTTTTATTACCCGGAAGAGAACAGCGACCGGGTGGAAGAACTCCTTCTCAAGGCCGACCGTGTCTATATTTCGGATTTGACCATGGTTGAAATGGCGTCAGCGCTGACCCAGAAGGTACGCACGGGCGATTTGAGCAAACGTGCGGAGGAGGTGATCTGGGCTGCATTTCTCGATGACATGCATACCGGTACGGTTGAGATGGTGCATCTTCTCGAAAGTCATCATATGAAGGCGGTCAATATTATCCGTGAGTTTGGCGGGAAGCCCGGGATAAAGACCCTGGACGCCCTTCATCTTTCCCTTGCACACGGTTTACCGGCTGCGTCTTTTCTTTGTTCAGATAAAGTCCTTTTACGTATTGCCACGACAATGGGGATAACAACTGCACAACTGTAACGTAGCGTCTACCTGGAGGGAATAGTAAACAAAACTTCGTAGTTACTTACGTAGCATAACTACCACTTAAACCGCCCCTCTTTTTCCAGCTTTCTTGCTTGCGTTTAGTTTCAGAGGTCTAAGCCGCTTGTCGCTGCAATCACGATAAAGTCCTTTACTCGCCGCCGCGAATGCGGACCTTGTTTTCTTCGACGTAACTATTCAGCATATCTGAACCCATGTGGGAGTAAACCGGATAAAAACCCTTTTGGCCGCAGTTTTAAAAACAATTCCGGCCTAATCAACCGCGAATGCACGCGAATACACGCTAATGTTTTTTCTGAATTTTTCGCGTTCATTCGCGTCCATTAGCGGTTATTGCCACCGTGCTTTATAGTCGGTGAAATCCTCGTAACGCGGATAATGTTTTGACCTGAATAGTTACTCTTCGACAATCCAAAGATGATGCTTGAGGGGCTCACTGCTATGGCCTTCTGTGTTGTTGTTTGTTCAGGTACATTTTATGATCTGCTTCTTTTATGACTTTCATCAGATCGCATCCGTCGTAGAACATCGCGCACCCGGCACTGACGCCAAGATGGCAATCGGCGAGTGCATTGTTTCTGTTCCATGCTTCGGTCTTTTCCGTGATGCGTGAAATTAAACCGGCGCATTCCCGAAAATCGGTCCCCGGCGTAAGGATCAGGAACTCGTCGCCGCCAAAGCGGACCAGGAGGTCCGAGGACCTGATGCACCCGCCGAGTATCGCGGCGCATACTTTCAGGATCCTGTCGCCCTGCAGATGCCCGTGATGATCGTTGATGCGCTTGAAATTGTCAATATCCAGCATGACGATCGAGAACTCGCCCCCATAACGTTTTGCCCGCTGAATTTCGTTCATGATGATCTCGTTAAAGAAGTTTCGGTTGAAGACGCCGGTCAGCGGATCCCTTGTTGCAAGGGTCCTGAGCTTATCCTGCGTAAGCCGCAGGCTGTGGACCAGCGTGATCAGGTGTTCGCTGATTTCAGTCGCGGGGTCCTGATAGACCGCGTCCTGATACACCTCGCATTCCGTGCAACTCCTGTATTTTAATGCAAAAACACCCTGCACGTTGCCGTCGCACATGGTGCCCGCTGTCAGCCAGCAGCGAACGGCTTCATTCCCGTATGCGGGACAATCCCGCTTTTCGCAGCTTTTCTTTTTCCAGCAGTGTGCCGCTGACGGCCGTGCGGCAACAAGCGCCCACTCTTCCCAGGATTCGTCGGGCTGCTTGAGTGACAAATCGATGAATTTCCTGATGTCCCGGACTATCTGTTGAAGGGCTTTCATGAGGGGATGATTGCTTTCCATTATTACCTGACACCTCCCTTGTCTTTCCGCACCCGTAAACCCACCCTCACATCCATCTTTTAATTGCCAATTATAATAGTGATTTACAGCATAGTAGCCAAAATGCTTTCGCATGTAAAGCTGAATCAGTATAAAGGAAGTGGTATGCCAGCCATATCAGGAGGATTCCCGTGAGTGAGATGCCGTTGCGATGCAAGTTGCAGGACCGTCAGCACGTTATTGTGTAACCGTAAAACTGCGCTATATTTAGCTTATCAGGAATTCGCCTTTTTCTTTCGCCCGCCCTATTGCAAGGTCAGTGGCATCCTGTCCGGCAGGCGCACCGGGCAGGGGAGCGTCGTCTGAGCGTGTGCAAGCCGTCCCCATCGCTGAGGCAGAAAACGGGAAGTCAGTTCATGAATGACAGCGATTCCAATCTGAATGACCTGATCCAGCAGCGGACGCTGGAGTTACGGGCAAGTGAAGCGCGTTTCCATAATGTCGTAACCATAAGCACGGACGGCATCGTCATTGTTGACGGCTTCGGCATGATCCTCTTTGTCAACCCGGCGGCGGAATCCCTTTTCGGCCGCAAGGCGGAGGAACTCCTGGGAGAACAGTTCGGTTTTCCGATTGTCGCGGGCGAGACCACGGAACTGGATATCGCCAATAGAAAAGGAAAACGAACGATTGCCGAGATGCGGGTTGTAGCTGCGGAGTGGGAAGGGAAACCCGCCTATCTCGCGACCCTGCACGACATTACCGAACGCAAGCAGTTGGAAACGGAGATCCAGGATGCCCGGGAATATGCCGAGAACATTGTGGAAACCGTGGCGAGCCGCTGGTGGTGCTGAATGCCGGCCTGAAGATCCTCACCGCCAACCAGAGCTTCTACGATACCTTCAAAGTAACGCCCGGGGAAACAATCGGGAATTTCATCTACGACCTCGGCAACCGGCAATGGGACATCCCCAGGCTGCGGGTGCTCTTTGAGAAAATCCTCCCCCATGATACCGTGATCAATGGCTATGAAGTCGAGCATGATTTTCTCGATATCGGCCATAAGATCATCCTGCTCAACGCCCGG
This sequence comes from Nitrospirota bacterium, assembly GCA_963836175.1. Classification (GTDB taxonomy): domain Bacteria; phylum Nitrospirota; class UBA9217; order UBA9217; family UBA9217; genus GWC2-56-14. The sequence goes on along the minus strand of CAWIIS010000002.1, from coordinate 94,016 downwards.
CAGATTTTCCGGAAAAATATCGGCTCACACATTATCCTCCTGGGCATGGAAGACATTACCGAACGCAAGCAGTTGGAAACGGAAATCCAGGATGCCCGGGAATATGCCGAGAACATTGTGGAAACCGTACGCGAGCCGCTGGTGGTGCTGAATTCCGACCTGAAAATTCTCACTGCCAACCAGAGCTTCTACGATACCTTCAAAGTAACGCCCGGGGAAACCATCGGGAATTTCATTTACGATATCGGTAACCGGCAATGGGACATTCCCAAGCTGCGGATACTCTTTGAGGAAATCCTTCCTCATGATGCCGTGTTCAATGGCTACGAAGTCGAGCATGATTTTCCCGGTATCGGCCGCAAGATCATTCTGCTCAACGCCCGGCAGATTTTCCGAAAAAATATCGGCTCGCACATTATCCTCCTGGCCATGGAAGACATTACCGAGCGCAAGCAGGCGGAGGAGCGGATCAGCGAGGTCGTCCGGCAGCAGCAGGCCATTCTGGACTATATCCCCAATATCGCCTGGCTTAAGGACCGGAAGGGAAAGTATGCCGCGGTAAACTATCCCTTCGGCAAGGCGTTTGGCAAGGCGCCGAAGGACCTGGTCGGGAAGAACGATTATGACGTCTATCCGCGGGAACGCGCAGTGAAATACGAGAAGGACTCCAGGGAGGTCATGGCGACCGGCACGCGCACCTATTTTGAAGAATCTATTGTTGATCAGGAGGGGAAAACTCAGCACGTGGAAAAGATCGAAACCCCCATTTTTGATGACGCGGGAAAGGTCATCGGGATCATCGGCATCGCCAATAACATTACCAGCCGCAAGGAAACAGAAATAATGCTCCGTTACGACTGTACTCACGATATTCTGACCGGCCTTTACAACCGGGCTTTCTTCGATGAAGAGATGGAACGGCTTGGCCATGGCAGACAGTTTCCCATAAGCATCGTGATGGCGGATGTGAACGGTCTGAAAACAATCAATGATACCCAGGGGCATGAAGCGGGGGACAAGCTGATCCGAATGGCGGGCCGGATCATCCTGGGAGCATTCCGGACCGAGGACATCGTTGCGCGTATCGGGGGAGACGAGTTTGCCGTTCTTCTTCCGGGAGCGGCCAAAGAAGTTGCGGAGGATGCCGTCAAGAGGATCAAGAGCTCCCCTGAGATCAGCAATGGCCTGGTGAGCATCGCTTTCGGAATTTCTTCCGCGGAAAACAAGGACCAGCTTGCTGAAGCATTAAAACGCAGCGACGAGAAGATGTATCAGGACAAATCCGTTCAAAAAGAAATCGCAGACTAAGCGGCCCCAAAGAGGTTGTCATGAATACAAGGAGGCGGAAAAAGGTTGCACCCCTCATGCCCCGCCGCGATAGAAGCAGAGAACCTGGAAAAGAAGACGATCTGAATAAGTATCTGCTCAAGCTTTTCATCACCGGGCAGACCATACGTTCCGGGCGCGCCGTCGCCAACCTGCGCCGGATTTTTGAAAAGGAGCTGGGGACGGAATACGAACTGATCATCATCGACGTCCAAACAACTAGATTTGTCATTCTGAGCGCAGCGAAGAATCTCGGTTTTACAACAACTTCAGATCCTTCACGTCGTTCAGGATGACCCTTTAAAATACTTTTTCAACAGCCTGCTAAGATCAGGAAACCGCGTGTTAAGGATTTTGACACTGATAACAGCGGATTTGATATAATTAACCCAATACTTTGACGTATCAGGGTTTCTGCTAAAATCAAAATATGGAGCCCTACGGAAACAGCGACCGCGCCATTATGCGGCTCATCTTCGCAGCCTCGCTCGCCTGCCTTTCCTACGAACTGGCGCTCATGCGCATCTTCTCCATCTCCCTCTGGTATCACTTCGCATTCATGGTCATCAGTATCGCCATGCTCGGCATCGCGGCCAGCGGCACAACCCTCGCCCTCTTCCCGGGCATGAAGGAAATTCGCAGGGTGCCGCTCTATAGCTTTCTGCTCGCAGCCGCCATCCCCGCATCCTACCTGCTCGCCAATGCCGTGCCCTTTGATCCCGCGAGGCTTTCCTGGGACTGGACGCAGCTCTTTTCCGTGAGCCTCTACTACCTCATCCTCGCTGTCCCCTTCTTCTGCTTCGGGTTGATCGTATCCACTGCCTACGCAACGATGCCGCGCGCAGCGAACGCGATCTACGCCTCGGACCTTGCAGGCGCCGGAGCCGGCGCGCTCGCCATGGTCTGGCTCCTTTCTCATGGCGGTCCCGAGATGAGCGTGTTCATCATCTCCACGCTGCTATTGACCGGGCTCCTTTATTGGGCTGGCTGGAAAATACGCGTGCTTGCCGTCGTTCTGATCGCAATCAATCTGGCTGTCCTCTTTCTATATCCAGCCTTTGTCAAACCCAGGATCTCTCCCTACAAACCCTTTGCGCTTGCGTTGCAGTTACCCGAGGCAAAGCTCCTCGGCACAGCCTATAGCCCTTATGCGCGCGTCGATCTGTTTACAAGCCCTGCGGTCAGGTTCGCACCGGGCTTGAGCTTCACCTACCTCGACCCGCTTCCGAACCAGACCGGCATTGCCATAGACGGAGGCGAGATCCATGCATTGACCGATGAATCGGATACTGACAGGCTCGCGTTCATCCGGTCCCTCCCCGCAAGCCTTGCCTATCGTCTTGCCCGAAAGCAGGACGTGCTCATCATCGAACCGCGGGCCGGCCTCAGTGTTCTCTTGGCGCGGCAATTCGGCGCACAGAACATCATTGCCATCGATTCGAACCCCCTTGTCATAGATGTTGTACGCGCCTATGGTTTGGAGCACGGTTCGCGCCTGTACGATGCGAAGACCTTGACCGGGCTTGCACGAACATGGCTTGCTTCATCGACAAAGGAGTTCGACCTGGTCGATCTGTCGATCATGGGTTCGCTGCCCTCGGCGTCCTTCGGTTTTTCCGAGGATTACCGCTTCACGAGCGAAGCCTTTACGCAGTATCTGTCCCATCTCAAGCCTGACGGCCTCCTCTCGATTAATTGCTACATCATTCCGCCGCCGAGAACAGAGCTGCGCCTGCTTGCGACGCTGGCCCGGGCTGCAGAAGCGTCCGGCATCAACGATTTTTCAGAACATGCTGCCGCCATCCGGAGTTGGGACACGCTCACCATGCTCATAAAAAGATCGGCATTTACCTCAGAAGACGTTCAGTCAATCCGGGCTTTCGCAGCCGACATGCGGTTCGATCTGGTGTATGTTCCCGGCATCAAACCCGAAGAGAGCAACCGATTTATTAAAATGCCGGATAACGATTATGCCCTTGCTTTCAGGCGCCTGATCAGCACGGAGACCCGGGAACGCTTCATGGATGAGTATCTCTTCGACATCCGGCCGGTATCCGATGAAAAACCCTTTTTCCATTATTACCTGAAGATCGGGAACCTGCAGAAGACCTATCGAGTGATGGGAGAGAAATGGCAGTACTTCATCGAAGAGGGATTCCTCCTTCCGGTCCTGCTTCTGCAGGTGATCGTGGTGAGCATGATCCTGATACTTCTGCCGCTTCTAAAATTGAGCCGTAGCGATACCGCGCTCTCTGAACAGAACCCGCTGCGTGCCCTTTCGTATTTCGCGCTGCTCGGCCTGGCCTATCTGTTCATCGAGATCGCCTTTATCCAGAAAATGATCCTGGCCCTGGAGAACCCGTCATATGCCGCAAGCACGGTCATTGCTTCAGTGCTGATCTGCTCGGGCATCGGGAGCATACTCAGCCTGCGCATCAAGGCGCTCCGGAATTCCAGCGTCCTTCTTGTTCTTGCAGGCGTTGTTATTGCCTCAAGTTTTCTCTTGCCGACGGTCATCGCATTCATGGGCCGGTTTTCGATGCCAGTGAAGATCATGTTCTCCTTTGTCACGATCATGCCCGCAGGCATCCTCATGGGAATTCCCTTTCCGCTCGGCATCGCGGTCCTCAATAGAACTTCTCCTTTTCTTATTCCCTGGGCCTGGGCAGTGAACGGCTGCTTCTCCGTGCTCGCCCCGATCCTTGCGGTCATGCTAGCCCTGTCCATGGGATATCAATGGGTTCTGCTTATGGGCGCTGCGGCGTACCTGCTGGCTTTTTGGTTGATTCGAAAAGGATGGAATGCGGCATGACGTGTTGAGACTTCATGCAATTTTATCAACATGCAATTTTATCAACATTGACATGACTCTGAATAGGGCTTATATTCGTACGAAAAAGAGCACCGAGTCGCTCGGGTAGAGCAAAGCGAAACCCGACTAATGCCGTTGGGTTGCGCTGTGCCCAACGAGCGAGAAGGAGAACAGACGTGCCGATGCCTAAACTTTCCGATATCAAGTTCATGGCTGTCATTGTCGGAGTCATTGTGGACAACGCAGGGACCCTGCTGCTTATGACGTTCCTGGCGGCAGCGCTGGTGTCAACAGGCCTTTCCGAGAACGAGGTCATGATCAGGATGAAGAGCACAAGCGGCCTGCTGCTGGGGCTCATCCTCGGCCTGAGCTTCACTGTTCTGGGCGGGTTCTTCGCCGGAAAAATTGCGGGCCGGGCGGAGGTCCTGCACGGAGTGCTGGTCGCCATCGCCGGAATGGCCATGGCGCTGATCTTCCGGGAAAGCGGCACCCCGCTCTGGTTCGAGATCGCGGGTCTCGTTGGTATGCTTCTGGCTGGAATGTTCGGGGGGCATTTGGCGCAAAAGCACCGCGCCTTACCTAAATAACTATCAATGAAGACGTAACCGTTTTACCACAGAGGCACAGAGGGCGCCCTTTCCGATCCTTCGCTCATGCCGCCTGCCGCGCTCCCGTAAAAAAACGCATCGGCAAAGGCCTGTTTGATGCTCTTATGAGCGTAGTTCTCCAGCACGCCCAGCTTGTTTGCAGCCTTTCCAACATCGATGTTCAGGTTCTGCGCCAGCTGGCCCCAATCCTGTGTATTCTGCCGCATGTTCGAGACCTTGGTGATGTTCGCTTCGGTGGCTCCTCCGGGCATCTCGTCGGCGAAGGCGAGCATCGCTGCCGCGTCCCCATAGAGTTGTTTGTTGCTTCCGATCGGGGCGGTGACGCCGACCAGGCTGGATACCTTGTCGCTGTTGACCCTGAATGTATCCATCATCTGTTTCGCAATGATCCGGTCACCCTGAGGCAGGCTCGCGTCGGAGTTGAGCATGGCGATCTCGGCATTTAGTCTTGCCAGGTCCTTTTGTGTCGGTGTTGATGCTGCTGTCAGAAGGCCGGCCAGGGAGACGATGGTGACCGCAACGACCGCCAGAATCAGCATTGTATGGGCAATCTTTTTCATGACAGAACCCTCCTTTTTCAATATGCAGATCGTCCCACTCGCTACTCTTTTAACGTAGCGTCGCATCGCTAAAATGTCAATCCATGGCCTGCAACCGATTCAGTTTTCAGCGCTCAAGCAGCAGAAAAGTTCCGAAAGATACAACCTAGGTATCATATCGTCATCTAAATTCAAGCATCAGCGCAGCGCAGGCCGGTGTGTATTCAGAAACCATCGGTCAAGCAATACATGCCGTGAGAACCAGCTGCTTTCCATGAGCCTGCGGCCCACGAACCGCTTCACCGCCTGAGGCACGATCCCGGGGGCCGCGCCGCCTTTCCCAAACGCCCGGCTAACATGAGCGGATATTCTAAAAGCCTGCCGCGTTGATAATCCCCGGCAACGGAGAGAATAACCTCCGCCGCTGTCAAAGCGGACTCTACCGCCGGCCGGATCCCTTCCCCGCTTTTAGGATATGCCAGTCCGGCTGCATCTCCGATGAGCATGACTCCCTCATCAATCATGGTTTGCGATATGCCTTTGTACAGCAGGTAGGCATGCCCTTTGAAGTTGCCGGGCGTATTTGCCGGGATCTTCTTCGTTTCTTTCAGATAACTGAAGAATGACCGCACGTGTTCTGCAATGCTATGACTGTCTTCGCGGCCGAGCCCGATATTGAGAAAATTCCCCTTTCGGACGCACCATGCGTAGCCCTTCAGGTCCTCGTAAAAATAAAGCTCCGGGGTGTCTCCCGCAACAGCGCACTCGCGCTGTTGAGTCTCATCCATCTCAAATTCCACTTCCTGGGCGATCACCGCTGATCCGTATCGCTCCCGCCCCCCCCTGAGGGACCGTGCAACGGGGCAGAAATGGCCTCCTGCGCCGATCACCAACGGGGTCTTCACGTTATCATTGACGATCCAGGCGCCTTTTTCCCGCTCTATTGTCTTGAGAGGCTCCCCGAGCCGCAAACGCGCACCAGAGCGCTGAAGAAGGTAGTGATCAAACTCAGAACGGCGGATGCCGTAACTCACCGTGCGGCCATACCGGGTGACTATCCCGGGCTCCCCGATCATGCCGGTTTTAAATCCGCTGATGTGCTGCAGCACCCGTCCGCGGGAATACTCATCCTTGTCCAAATGCAGGAGGTCTGTGGTTGCGGGCGTGATCCAGCCTGCGCAGACCTTGTCCCGCGGGAACGTGCTCTTATCAAGGACCACGACGTCCAGGCCGCTGGTTCTCAGTTTCCAGGCAAGCGTGGAGCCTGCAGGTCCGCCGCCGACGATGAGGACGTCACACGAGTCCATGTTCCCTCCGGGAGCGGCCGGTCTCCGCATACAGCGGGGCCCTTGTCCAGGGAAGGTCGTTCTTGTTCTGATGCGCGAAGACCACCTGGAAGAGTTGAAGGTCCCCGGCGGTAAAGGAAGCAAGGGACCCGGCGAGATAGAGCCTCCAGGACCGGATGAACTTTTGATCGTACATCGTGCCGATCCGGTCCTTCGCCTGCTCAAATCTTGCCAGCCAGTGCTGCAGCGTTTTTGCGTAATGCAGCCGGAGATTTTCAACATCGAGGATGGAAAACCCGGAAGGCTCGAATATCTCCATCATCTCCCGCAGGGTCGGCATATGGGCGCCGGGGAAGATATGCCGTTCAATCCAGGGATTTATGGGTTCCGCCTTGTTTCGTCCTATTGAGTGGATAAGCCCTCTCCCGTTTTCCTTCAGCGAACGTCGTATGATCTTGCCGAGCTCCCGGTAATAGCGGGTGCCCACGTGTTCCAGCATCCCAACCGACACGAAGACATCGAACCTGCCGGATATGTTCCGGTAATCGTCCTCGACAAATTCCACCGCGTGGTCAAGCCCTTCCGCCTTCGCTCGTTCACGGGCGCTGATGACCTGCTGATGGGAAATATTATAGGCCTTTACCTTGACGCCGTAATGCCTGGCCATGTGCATGGCAAGGGTCCCCCACCCGCACCCTGCTTCCACGACCGTTTCTCCGGGCTTGAGCATCAGTTTTTTGCAGACATGGTCCATCTTGGCAAGCTGGGCCTCTTCCAATGCAGCGGAGGGGTCCTGGAAATAGGCGCACGTATACTGCATCTTTTTATCAAGCCAGAGCCGGTAAAAGTCGTTGCCGATATCATAGTGATCGTGAATGTTTTCTTTCGATCCGTCCAGGGTGTTCAAGCGGGGCCGCTTGAAGAACGTCGTTCTATATGCGCTGGCGAAACCGGAGCTCGATGCCTTCGCCGTGCATCTGAACACGGAGTCCATGATCTCGGCCAGGTCCCCTTCTACCTCGATGCTTCCCTCACTGTAAGACTCTCCGAAGTGAAGTTCGGGATGGATGAACAGGTGCAGCAGTGTTTTTCTATCGCGGATGCGGACCGTGCCGACCGATTTTCCCTTTGCCGGACTGACCTTGATGCCGTTCCCTATGGCCAGGGTGACCGGGGGATCGCCTAAGAGCGCCATTTGTTTGCGTATCATCTTTTGCTCAATATCGATCAGCCTGTCAAACGGAAAAATGCCGCCAAGGCCTTTGGCTTTAGCTGCTCCATCCATAGTTTCTCTCCCTTATGCGAAGGCCCGGAAGTTTCTATGCAGTTCCGTGCATAGAGAGGAGCGCCCCAGCATAAATACAAATATAATACGCATTTAAGCCTTGTCAACTCCACATGCCTCATAACTGCAACATTATGGAATGCTATACTCACCGACTCGTGTTCGCCTGTCGATCGTATGGTGTAAGATGCGGGTGTGTGTGCGAAGGAAACGGATGGATGGCGCATCGTGATAGCAACAAGGTCAGGTTGGCAGCCAGCCTGCCCCCCGAGGGTATCTCTCTTTGTGACAGATCAGGCGAAAAAGTGCTACTCCTTCTGCATCTTTCCGGTCATCGGCACAAAGGCGACCGGGCTTAACTGCTCAACGTCCAATCCGCCTTTTTTTTTGGTCGCCAGCGTCAGCGTCTGAAAATAGAGTGTGCTGCCGAGCGGCACGATGAGCCTGCCGCCTTCTTTCAACTGTTTGATGAGCGGAGGCGGGATATGGTTTGCCGCTGCCGTGATGATGATAGCGTCAAAGGGCGCATGCTCTTCCCACCCGAAATACCCGTCAGCATACTTCATCTGCACGTTTTCGCAGCCCAGGCCAGCGAGCACCTTCGCAGCCTTATCAACCAGGTTCTTCCTGATCTCGATGGTATAGACCTCTTTAACGATCCGGGAAAGCACGGCAGCCTGATACCCGGAACCGGTCCCGATCTCCAGGACCCGGTCATCGGGCTTAAGCTTCAAAGCCTCGGTCATGAGCGCCACCACATAGGGCTGCGATATGGTCTGGCCCTCCCCGATCGGCAGGGGATGGTCGCCATATGCCTTGTCCCGATAGGAAGCATCCACGAACAGATGCCTTGGCACCGTGCTCATGACGTTCAGGACGACGGGGTCCTTCACTCCCCTGGCTTTGATGTCATGCTGAACCATCTGCTCACGTTTAAGAACATACTGGTCCACGGCAGCGGACCGTACCGGTGAAAGCAAGAGAATGGTAAGAGTATATACCGGCATCAGAAATGCGATTCTCAAATATGCGCTCATCGTACTCTTCGCTCCCGCATGCTCAGCTCAGGGCAGAGGAGATGTCCCTGTTCTCTTTAATTTAAGTATAGCACTGCCGGAGAATCCTCATTCCGGGATCGTGTCAAGAAAAAAGATGACCCGAGAGCCCACGTTGCTCATCCGGACTGTTTTCACCATATGTCCTGATTTTTTTCAGGCCTTATGATATACTCTCACCCGTACTCAGAGAGACCCGGAGAGACCTCCCCGTTGCAGAGATCGGGTGAGTTCCACCACAAATGGGGAGACCTCATTATGAATCAGAAAAAAGTGCTGGTTTCCGAAGACTTGCAGCCCCTGCTGCTTCAGCACCAGGATGTTCTTTCCCGGTCGAATATCACCTTCTTTTCTGCTGCTTCGAACGACGATATCCTGAGGATCCATTTCCTGGAAAAAGTCAATCTCATCGTGACCAGGCTCGGCATGCCGGGCCTCCGGACCGATGAGCTCTTCACCATCATCAGACAGGCCCCGGACCTCAAGCGCGTTTCCATTCTTATGCTCCGCGATGATTCGATCAGCCAGCGTGAACTCAGCAGGCAGTGCAAGTGCAATGCGATCATGGTCATGCCGGTTGCAGCTGATGTCCTGCACCGGAAAACGCAGGAACTTCTGAACGTCCCCGCCCGGCATGCCTATCGCGTTGTCCTCAATGTAACCGTTGACGGGATGTTCGGAAACAAGCCCTTCATGTGCCGCATGGAGAACATCAGCGCTGCGGGCATGCTCATCAAGACAGAGCAGAAGTTTGATCCGGGCATGACGCTCTCCTGTTCGTTTTACCTCCCTGACGGCACCCGCGTCAGCACCTCCGGCGAGGTCGTGAGGACAGTCACCCAGAATGGGCAGCAGACCACGAACCTCTATGGGATCAAATTCACGAACACCGGCGTTGAGGACAAAAAAGCGATCGAGCGGTTCATAGCAAAATCGACGGCGAATTGATGCAGTTATTGCGAAGGTTACAGGTTCCTCCCCCCAGAGGGGAGAGAGTTGGGTGAGGGGAAAATTTCCTGGATCTGGCAACATTTACTTCGTTCGTATTAAGTTGAACCAGCGCAACAGACAGTTACCACTCCTTGATATACGTTCCAGCCCTATTTCTTCCTTGGTTAATCAGGCCAACAGCCCGTGTAGCGTTTACAGCGATGCTTAATGCGCGCACCCGCCGTCCTTGCTGTGGCCACCGCAGCACGACCGGACCGAGTACACCGACAGGGACTTCGAGGTGAAGAGCTTCAGGTTCTCGTCGATCGTGGCCCCCTCTGCGCGATACACCGTGATGCCCATCTGGTTCAGCCGCGTGAGGGCGCCCGCTCCTATGCCGCCCACGACAATGACATCGATCTTCTGGTTGTCCAGCGCCTTCATGGGGCTGCAGGCGCCGTGCGCATGGTGCTGGTCGCCGTTGCTGATCGTTGACAGTCCGTTCGTGTCAGTGTCGACGACCACGAACTTCGGCGCCGAGCCGAAGTGGTTGAACACCGTGCTCCTAAGTCCCTCATCGTTCTGTACCGGAAAACAGATCTTCATGGTTTGCTCCTCCTTGTTAACGCGTTGAGATTCGTTGCGGCGGGGGTGAGGGGGGACTTCTCACTCTTCATACACAATGGCCTTGCCCCGGGCAAGGGCCTTCACAACCTTCTTTCGTGCAGCCGACAGTATCCGCTGCACCGTGCCTCTCGATACCCCCATCTTCGCTCCGGCTTCCTCCTGCGTCAGGTCGTCAAGGTCGCAGAGCTTCATGGCTTCCAGCTCATCCCGCGACAGGGAGATCTGCTCCACCTCGGACAGGGGTATGCCCGTGGGTTTGAACGCCTTGCCTTTAAAGCTGCATTTGCAGTGGCGCGGTTTTTTCTTCCTGGGGCTCATCGTGTCTCCCGAGTGATCTGTGCATATGCACAATAGACTAACAGGCGCATCCTCGCTTGTCAAGAGGATTATTGTCCGGAAAGTGGTTTTTATCCTTTCTCCATGCGGTTCAGAACGATGTTTTACTTTTACCCTAATGGGGCGGCGCGGGGGATGACTTCAGAACAACGCGGAAAAAAAGAGGGACAGCTGGTTACACTACACTTGGTGCGCAGAGCAGCTGCCGCATTCTCGCGGCGCGAAGCGGTTCGCCGAACGGCGTGCCCCTTATTTTTTTGATCAGATCCCCCACCCGCGAACAGGCCTTTTCCAGGATGAACGGGAAAGTCCGCGCCGGCTTCATGGTGCGCTTCATTATCTCGCCACCCTGCTCCACGCTTTTGAGCAGTTCATCAAAAAGTTCTTTTTTCATCGGAGTTCTCTCTCTATGATGACCATGATCGATTATCCGCCAAGCTAACCGGCCGCCTGCTTTTTGGCGGCCCGTGTTGAGCGCCTGGTTAGATGAGCGTTGGGAACCAGCTTGATCTCCAGGCGACAGCCGACTGCCCGCGCATACTTCTTGAGCGTAGTCAGAGATGGGGCATGTTTACCCGCAGCTTCCAGGCGTGACACAGCACTTTTTGTCGTCCCCATTAACTCTGCAACGGCCTCCTGAGTAAGGCCGAACTTGGAACGAGCTGCAAGCATTTCACGGGTAAGCCGATACTCTTCCTCGAGGTCCTCGTATGCTTTTTTGAACTCTTTCCGTTTAGAGGCCTTTTTAAGAAAAGCCTCATGGTCGTGGGAAACGGGTTTATATTTTAAATCAGCCATTTCGTACCTCCTTCATTCTTTTCCGGGCAAGGCGTAGTTCTTTCTCCGGGGTTTCTTGCGTTTTCTTTACAAAAGCGTGAAGCATCACGATGCGTTGACCTACAATGAAGCAATATAACGCACGACCGATGCCTTCTCGGCCGCGTGGTCGTAACTCGAATTCCAATATGCCATCAGGCCAGCTTTCGATGTCATTCTGGACACGGGCATGGAAGTATTCGACAGTATACTTCATGTTCGACATGTTAGCATATTTGATAACCTTCGTCAAGTAGCTCTGGGCGTGATCTGGTCAATATGAAAGTAGCGCTGGTTAATCATTGAAGCGGCGAAGCGTCTTGATTTGTCCCGACCATCCTGAGGAAACCATGAGGTAGAGCGCTGCGAAATCCGACATCATTCAACTACTGTATTGTAAGTTCTAGCTTCTGATTAGAGCTACTACTGTTGGTAGGTTCATCACAGATACACTTTCCGTCGCTAAATCTGTATGGTGCGATGTATTTTGAGTGTTTGAATCCCTTATCGCGACATAATTTTTCACACTTATTCTGTCCCGACCATAAATTCAGAACAAGAAAAATGAGTATCATGACCAGGATGGGCATGGCGATCTTGATGAGTATCCAATTTTCGATAGTGGATAGCGGCTTTTTGACGAACATGTTTTATCTCAAGTCTAACACGCGCGTGTACCGCCGCGTAGCGGTCGGGCACGATGCGCATGTTGGAATTAGATTATTGTCATTATTGGAGGATCATTCCAACATCAGTAATTTGACTCCATTACACTCTTTTGTTGTCTATTGAAGAATCTGATGTATGAGATCGTTTTTGATCTTCTTGATTCTCTTAAATCGGAAAATGACAAGCATTATTAGAAGTGTTAACAACAAAAAGAGGAATGGGTATTCTATGGCCAATACGATCGGGGTTAAACTTGACCGAACGAAGAGCCTTACTAATTCATGATGACGGATATAATCGGCCGCCGGAGGCGAATAATAATAGTAGAAATTTACTAGAGACCTTCCCCATCGATTGGTCATCAGCAAATTATCCCTGAATTTTCTTAAAACGGTTACATGGGGATCCAGAAAACTGCCGTAAGCGGCGGTGGCAACAAAACAATGATCACTCCCTCCAGACGATCCCGATGCGCTGTGACCACCTCCGCTTTCTGAAACGGGATCAGACTGAGCAATGATGCCATGCAAACCTGTGATCAGAAAAGTTTGCTTGACGTATCCCATCCCTGAGCATCCGGCAGAAACGACTTTCACGCTTCTTTCATTCCATATTACGCCGTCGGAAGACGTAAGAGCGGAGCACAAATTATCGATTGTAACAAACATTCCATTACCGTATGCAATATCCGAAATTTTGTTGTTTCCTCCATAAACCACCTCCCACGTAACTGCATCTGAAGAAATGAGGATTATCGAGTAGATATTATACGGCCTGGAGTTGTCACTTTAATATCCGGTGACGGCGATTTTCTTTTCCCCGATTGCGATTCCCGAATAGTTGTAAAGAAGATTGGACAATCGTCTTGTCCAAGTAACTCCATCCGGAGACGTGAAGAGTTCCTTGCTGCTTGCAGCAACGAACAGACCTCCGCGAGAAGCGATCATGGTGATCAGTGAAGTTGACCCGGACATCCTTGTTAACCATGTATTCCCGTCCGGCGACGTTATTATTGTTCCTTCTCCGCCAACAGCAGCAAACATTGCGTTTCCATAGGTGACCCGATAAAGGTCGTTCGAAAGGCCGGCATCTATTTTGGTCCACGCGACGCCATCCGGTGATTTCCAATATCGTCCCGGCACTCCCCACCACTATAAATGTTCCGTTCCCGAAGGCTGCTCCGTTCAGGTTTGCTGTCGTTCCTGAAGCTCTCTTTTGCCAGGTTGTCCCGTCGGACGACGAAACTATCCTTCCTGAATCGCCGACGACAATAAAAGCGTCCTGACTTGCTGCACTTGTTCCCATCGACTGGAGAGTAAAGAATGTACGGCCGGTCAGAAACTCCGCCGTGTGTACTCCTTTTCGGTTCATATGGAACACGATGATGCTCCCGCCCTGGGAGTCACGCCAAAGGATACGCACGATCCGCGATTTTCGGTTGTCAAACAATCTTCGCCAAGCGGCAGTAATCCACTTTTGCATTGTGCCGTCGATCGAGCGGGATCTCCTCAATCACTCGCACTTCGTCAAGCCGCGCCAAAGCCAGCGTATGCCGCACGGCATCAGTATCGATGCGAAATCCTTTCCTTGGCTGCACAAACATGATGCGTTTATTTTGCCGCCCGACGAGGGCCGCATGCGCAACAGCAGGAAGCTGCCTCACGGCGCATTCCACGGCGAAGGGATATAGTTCACCGCGCTCGTCATTGATGATCGCCGAGGTCCGCCCCAACAGCCACAGCCGCCCCGTGTCGTCGAGATAGCCGCTATCTCCGGTGCGATGCCAGATCTCGCCATTCACACGGAACTTGGTCTCCTCGTCGCCAACACCATTGAGATATCCCTTCAGCACATGTCCGCCGTGGACTACGATCTCCCCCGTTTTGCCCGCAGCTAGACATATTGCAGAAAATCCACTTTCATCCAGCGTTCCCAGAGGCGTACCCCATTGGGATGAAATAACCCGGACACTGATCCCAGCGACCGGCATTCCGACCAGGAGGCCGGCTCCGGCAGACATGGCCGCTGTGTCATCGGCAGTCAGCTCTTTCCGGGCAATGTGGGCAATCGGTTCCGCTTCCGTGGAGCCATACACTGCTACAACCTCGGCATCGGGAAAAGTTGCCGCAAAGCGATCCAGATGGTTGGAAAAGACTGGGGCGCCACCGGTGAAAACGTATCGGAATCCAGAAACGGTGTTTCCCAATTTCTCACAGGCATCGCAGATGCATTCCAGGAAGGCCGGCGATGCCGCAACACTTACGGGGCGATACCGTTCGATTTGGCGCAGGACCGGTTGCGCCTCGATGTTGCCGGGGCGGCGCAGGTCCGCATCGGGTATCAGAGAGGTGACGCCCGAAGCGAGATTGGCCAGTACGAAGACCGGCAGTGTGGTCAGATCAATAGCGTCTGGGGTGAGGTGAATTGCCCGCTCGAGAACACGGTGCTGCTCCAGCAGAAAGCCGTGGCTGCGCACTGTAGCTTTGGGTTGACCGGTACTGCCGCTGGTAAAGGTTATCAATGCCGGGGTGTCAGCTGCGCACGGAAGAATTGACAGGTCTGGCTGAAGCCTGTTGGATCGGCTCCAGGGGATGGTGGCCGGCAGGAACGAGTCGAAGGAAAAATGGCGCGGGATGCGCCGCAGGGCCGGGGAGATCAGCCGCAGCAGGTGCGCCTTGGGGGCGGCGATCAGCGCCGCTGGGGGACGAATTTTGCAACAGCGCTCGATATGCTCCCGACCGGCCGAGGGATCGAGGAACATGGCTGTTATCCCAAGTCTGAAGAGCGTCATCAAGGCAATGTAGAGTTCCGTTGACATGGGGAGAAACACAAGCACCGTGTCTCCCGCCGTTAGCCCGTTGGTCTTAAGTAAAGCTGCGCCACGAGCCGAGGCAGCTTCAAGTCCGGCAAAGGTCATGATCCGGTCTTCACCGCGTCGTACGTCGATGATCGCCGCTGCATCGGGGCGCTTCTGGGACTGCTGTTGAAGTATCTCTGCAATGTTCAAGTTAGTCTCCGTGAATAGAGAGCATATTCACGCATTACATTCCCGTGGTGGTTGCTCAGTGCACGGGACTGGTTGTCCTCATACATCAGTGCATGGATACCCCGCCGGTAGCCAAGTTTGCGGGCATTGGCCGTTACCTCCGATAAGAGAAGAGGCCCAATCCCTTTTCCGTTCCACTCCGGCAGGGATGCTAGGGACTTAATGATCGCAGTACCAGGATTGTTTCCCGGCCGTGCATTGAGCATGTCGCCAATAGCAAAAACGAACCCGATCGGTGATTGTCCGTATTCGGCAAACAGCACCAGTTCCGGTTGGATCAAAGTGTGCAGCTTGGCATACATCGCGATAAATTCATCACGGGATATAGGAGAGTACAAAAAATTCTTACTGAAAGCTGCGGTGGAAAGCGTGTAAATCTTTTCCAGTTCACCGTTGTAGTCAGACGAGTCGAGTGGGCGGATACTGACTCCTCGTTTTTCCAATCTCCTTCGCAACGATTCCGGAACACTCCACCCCAAATCGGGATCAAGATTGGAGAAGTATCGAGCCAACGGAGCAAATCCTGCCTGTTCGAAATAGGCGGGATATTCGTCGGGATTGCACGGCTCAAGAAAAAACGGCGGTTCAGACTCGCGACGGGTGACAAAACGGTAACGACGCCAGGTGGTACCGTCCATCGGCCCGATGGCCAGAGTGCAGCCTCGTCCGGCAAGTTCCTGAAAGCAATGCGACAGGATGAACGAGGCAGCGTTCGCATCCCTGGCTGCAAAATGGCCAATGATGCTTGGATGCTCTCCGGGTAGTTCGGGAACAGATTTCCACCAGAGAGAGCAATATCCTGCCAGAGTACCGTCTGCGGCCAGCGCTATCCAGTGGCTATCAGGAGCATGAGCTGTAAATTCAGATGCTCCCAGTGGAGCAAGTTTTCCTTTTCCTGCAAGGGTTGTCAACTGTTGCACCGATTCAATCTGCCTCATTGTCAGCACGTGTATCTCCTTCAGATTAGCTGTGCCAGGAAAACCACTCCTGCGGCAAACGCCGAGGCTGCCATCCGGATACGCTGGCGAAGGACCCATTCATGTCCATCATCACCAAAACGCGCTGACGCAAGCTGAAAAATGCCGAATGCGCCGATCGTCGCCAGCATCACTTCGCCGAGCACAAGCCAGAGTGGTCCGGCCGGATAGAGAAACAGAGGCAATAGTGCAATGATTGCTGTGGCAACAGCGGTACAGAAGGTCCCCCGAAGCAGCGCGGAAAAATGAAGACCCCGGACAGGCATGCTCTTCCCATTTCTGATTGACAGAAAATAAACGAAGATTAAGGTTATCTGGCTGACTATCGCCGCCACATAGGGGAAATAGAGACGCTGGTATTCTCCGCTGGCGTTGGCGAAAAATATTAGCGCTACCGGCACGATGACTACGTAAAAAAGGCTTTTCACCTGATAGCTGGTAATGTCTTCCGGCACCTGTTGACGGAAGCGCAGAACCAGCGCGTAAAGAAGCAGTTGCGCCATCAACAGAGGCAAGAACCATGAAAAATCACAAAGGCTCCATGCGGCATAATTGGCCAGCATCAAGCCTATCAGGCCGCTAGGCTTGAGAACTTTCTGCACAAAGGTAAATGCAAAGCTCACGAAGATAATCAGAAACAGTATCCCCGTTTGCTCGATGATGTCTCCCAGCGGATAGCGGGTCATCTTCACCAGGATAAAAAATGTGCCCAACGGTACGAAGATGTTGTCGCTTCCTTTGAGAGATATCGCCTCAAAGCCGGTAACAAGGATGGCGATGACCAGCGCAATAAGCACCGATTCCAGTCGGCCGAAGTCGGTCAGCAGCAAAAGGGGAAGATGGACGCAGAGAAAGGTGATGAAAAAGAATACCAGGGAGCCTTCGAGGCTTTTTCGTCCCTCTTCTACCTCGTAGGTAATGACTCCATACTGTGTACCGACCAGTGCCGCAAGAGAGTCGGAAATGGTCAGGGTAAGGACGGAAATAAGATAAAAGACTTGTCGGTCATGGCCCAAAAAGAAGAGGAGTGTGATAGCGATGGGAAAGTAGACTGCTCCGGAAGATTGACGGTCAATGCCATGCACGGACTTCAGCAAGCCCATTCGTTTGGTCAACAGTATGATGGCGGCAAAGAGGAGGGCCAGGAGCAAGACCGTATAGGGCGACCGAAGCACGAAAGGGAAAGAGAGCGCAGCCATGCCGCCCCCGAAATGAACGACTTTACGGGAAAGTTCGGGGCGTGTCGGCAGTTTCCGGCGCACAATCTCGCCACACATAAAAATTGTCGGAAAAATGACAGCAAAGACAGCTGCCGGGAAGAGATCGCCGAGAATTAAATCCATAGGGTTCCTTCTCCTGTCATGTCAATTGCTGGTTTATGTGACGAAGTGAAAGTCATGTCAGATTATCTCCTCAACCACGAAGTCGCTGTAGAAAAACGCCTTGTCCTGGAGGAAGAGGCGGGTCGAGAGCTCGGTCAGCGGACGCAAGCGGTCGGCCATCGCTACAGGTCGGCGGCGCGGAGCGAGCATGTTCCAGTACGCCAGCCGTCCCCCTGGCCGACCTGCAGCGGACCAGCCGCTCCAGCAATCTGCTGATAGTTTTCCCCGGACATGTATTCGAAGATGTCGCTCAGGTTGAAGCGGTCGATGGAGGCCACTGCCTCCTGTTCCAGGAACTCCTCCAGCGGCAGGCAGTGCCATTCCAGTCGATCCAGATTGGCGCGGATGGCCTCGAAGTTTTCGGGACGCAGGGCAAAAGGGAGGGCGGTGGTGTGCCGGCCGGTCAGGATCCATTGCAGATAAGGGTTGTCGGCCGGGTTGAGCGCGGTCAGGGCGTGGCGGGTGCGGGCCAGTATCCGCTCGGCGACGCTCCCTTCCACATAACGGAAGAAGCTGGGGTCGCGTCCCAGCCTGCCCATGACGAAGCGGGAGAAGAAGACGCGAAAGAGCAGCCGCCAGCGCCAGGTGTCCCACTCCTCCCGGTAGAACCGCTCCCGCGTTGCCAGATCGCCGCCGGCAAGCAGCTGTTCAATGATCGATCGGGAGTGGACCAGCGGCATGATCCGCTGGCGGAACAGGGCGAAATAGCGCTCGAATTTGCCGGCCCCGCCGATGCCGGCTTCCACCTCGACGGCATGGGCATCCCAGAAGGCGCGCGCGGCGGCGCCGAGCAGCGGACGGCAGCGTCGGTACAGGTCGCTGCGTCGCAGTGCTCGGCCGGGAGCCGATCAGTTCCAGCAGCTCCGGATGCGACAGTTCCCGGTAGGCCGCCACCCGCAGTTCCAGGCAAGCCAAGCTGGGCGGGATTCAGGTCCAGGGCGATGACCCGCCCGGCCCCGGCGTGCCAGCATGGCCAGGGAATTGTCCCCGGCCGAGGCGATGGAGAGGCAGGTGTCGCCGGGACGGATGCCCAGCCCTTCCAGAAGGATATCGGCATCCTCCCAGCACTGGGCGTAGCGGATGGCGGAAAAATCGGCATGGCTGGCGGCCTCACTGGACATCGGGCTGTTCCTCCTGATTCGAGTCTGCGCACCAGTCCGCTGGCGCCGTCCATCTCCACCAGGTCGCCGTTTTTGAGCCAGGCGGTAATGCCGGGAATGGAAACCACGGCCGGGATGCCCATCTCGCGGGCCACGATGGCCGAGTGGGAGAGCAGGCTCCCCCGCTCGACCAGCAGCCCGGAACAGGCCGGAAAGAGCATGATCCAGCCGGGATCGGTGCGCTCGGCCACCAGGATTTCCCCCTGGCGGATCATCGCACCGCGCGGATCGGTGATTACCCGCACCAGTGCCGCGCACCACGCCGGGGCAGCAGCCGATCCCCTTCACGGTGTCGCCCTGGGGCGCCGCCTGGGCAGCGACCGTGGAGCGGCAGGCCTGGGCGTGGCTGACCATGCCCCGGGTTTCGAAGCGATCGGCCGGCGGCTCCATTGCGCGCCATCCGTCGAATTCGGCCCGGCGCAGGGCTGCCAGGCCGCGCAGATTGGTACTGGAGGCGGTACCCTCCACGAAACCGAAGATCTCGTCCTTCTCCAGCCAGAAGATGTCCCGCGGGTCCGTCCAGGATTCCTTCGGCATGGAAACGCTTGCCCATCTCCACGAAGATGCGCCGCACCCGGCCGAAGAGGCGGGTCCGCTCGAAGCGCAGGTTCTCCCGGTCCCGCACCCTGGCCCGGGCCTGCCCCAGTACCCAGCCGAAGAGCAGGCGCTTCAGCGGCCGGCCGGCCAGAAGGGCTCGCACCCGCTCTTCCGCCGCTCGCCTGATGGCCGCTTCATCGAGCGGCTGACCCGCCCCTCCGCTGCGGATCCGGCGGGCGAATTCGCCGATGGAACGCAGCAGCGGCAGGGGATCGTCATGGAGCGTGGCGCTTTCCAGTTTCAGCTCATCCAGACAGCGGTCGCCGAACTTCTCCAGATAGGCCGCGTAGAGCGGTCCCAGCTCGTGCATGAGCCGCGATGACCCTGTCTGATGGCGCGGCATCCCCGTCGGCCAGCAGTTCGGTCAGGCCCGCATCCCCGGCTGCCACCACGGCCATCTCCCGCACCCGCCGGGCCGGTTCGGCGCTGATCATGCCCCCCTCGCCTGACAGGAGGTCGTTCTGCAGGGTTTCCTGGTCGTCGCCGCACCAGGAGGCGGTCAGCTTGCGCAGCAGGCCATAGAAGACCATGGCGAAAAAATCGTTGACCAGCGGCGCATCCCAGCGGGTGAGCAGCTTGCGCCTCCAGCATGCGGTAATGGGCAACCAGTTCGTCGGGCCGCTGTTCTTCCAGCGGCGGGATCGGGCGCGGCCAGGGCCTGTGTCGAGCCGTTCGTAGAAACGCGGGATGCTCTTCTTCAGACCGCGCAGATTTCGTACCAAGCCCGATGACGCTTCCGACCAGGTTCAAGCGGTCCCGCCAAGGCGCCACCCGGTAGGTCGCCACGGCCTCGTCGAGGATCGCTTCGGGTATGCCCTCCTTGACCCCCATCATCTGCTCCATGAAGCGCCGGTTGGTGGAGAAGCCGGGCAGCAGGGCCAGCAGGCGGTACCAGTTGAGCAGGTTGTAGTAGACCCTGCCCCGCACCAGCCCCAGCATGCGGGGAAAGATGCGTTCGTTGGCTGCGATGGCTTCGGCCGGCACCGCCATGATGCGGCAGAACTGGCGGTAGACCTCCTCGTAGATATGCCGGGCAAAGGAGAAGGTCAGCGGCGTGGTCACGCCGCCGTAGCTTTCGGCGATGTTGCTGTTGTCCCAGATGTTAAGGCCACCGTCCGGATCGGGCAGCGCCGCCAGGGAGGTGATCGGACGGGACTGCAGCAGGTACAGCGCGCCGTCCTCGATGGCCCACTCGATGTCCTGCGGCCGGCCGAAATGACGGTGCGGCCTGGCGGGCCAAGCTCCGCCACGGCCAGAACCTGCTCTAGGCTCAGGCAGGGGCGGTTCGCCAGTTCCGGCATGACCGCCACCCCGCGGACGCCCTCATGGCTGCCGGGGTCGGCGCGATGGGCCGTGCGCTTGTCTGCGATCTGCTCGTCGATCGACGGTTCCGCCACGGTCCACCCGCCAGGTATCGGCATCGCACTCTCCCGGAAACCAGGGATGTGCCCAGGCCGTAGACACCGCTGACCACGGCGACGCCGCGCCTGCCCGCTGACCGGGTCGGCGCTGAAGGCCACTCCGGCAGTATCGGCGGCCACCATGCGCTGCACCAGAACCGCCGGCAGGCGGGGCAGCGGTGACAGACCTTTCTCACGACGATAAGCCAGTACTCGTTCGTTGAATCCGGAACGCCAGACCGCCGCTATCTTCGCGGCACATCCGCCGGCGGAACAAAAAGAAACGAATCCAGTTGCCCGGCAAAGGAGTGCTCCCTGCCATCCTCGTCCAGCGCCGACGAACGAACCGCCACCAGTTCGCCGTCGGGGCAGAGCATGGCCAATGCACGGACAAGCTCCCGCCGCAGATCGTCGCTCGAACGCGATTCGTTCCAGAACCGTCTGCACACGTCATAGGTCGCCTGAAGCAATATCCGTCATCTGGGAAGCCGTCAAGCTGGAATTGAATGCCTCAGAAGCGACGACAAACCATGCCGGAATCGGCAGGCCGCGCCGCATGCAAGTGCCGCAAGAGCCCCGGCCTTGCCCCCCATAAGCTCCACGGACCAGTGTTGCCGACGCAGAATACTAGCTCATCACTCTGCCTCCCTGAACATGGCGAAGCAATAACGGTACCGCTCCCAGGCTCAGGTACATCAGCAGAGTCCAGAGCGCCGGAAAAGAGTTCGATGCGCTTGCCGCTGCCCGGGAGCGGCGCGGCAGTTGAATGGTCATCGCCAGCAGGACCGCGACAGGAGAGAAGCAGCAGCAGAAGCAGCGCTACCGGGGCGGCAAAGCCGATCAGCAACGCGCCGCGCCAGGCGCAGAGGGCGGTGAGCAACATGGCCCCAAGCCAGGCCAGCAGCGCCCGTCGACGCCCCCAGAGGAAGGAGTAGGTTTCGACCCCCTCCTCCTCGTCCTGCGGCGCGCGGATCTTGCGGCCGATCTCGATGACGATGCCGTTCAGGTAGCTGACCGCCAGAAACCAGCCCAGTCCGCGAGGGGGTGCGGCGCCGGCCATGAGCCAGTCGCAGGCGGTGGCGTAGAT
Organism: Nitrospirota bacterium; assembly: GCA_963836175.1. Lineage (GTDB taxonomy): Bacteria > Nitrospirota > UBA9217 > UBA9217 > UBA9217 > GWC2-56-14. Next base: position 72,078 of record CAWIIS010000002.1, on the reverse strand, counting down.
GTCGAACACCGGCATGATGATCATGTGGGAGAGCATGTAGAAGACAGGGTGAGCCTTGAGCCATTCATGAACGAAGAACTCCTTGCTCATCAGGGCCAGCCAGGTCCAGGCCACCACCAGCAGCAGCGCCTGCAGCGGCCGCAGCCAGAGAGAACCGGCAAGCTGGATGACTGCGGCCCCAATGCCGATCCAGCCCAGCTCCCGCAGGGTGACCAGGCCGCGCGGCACCGGACGGTAGGGCCGCCAGCGGGCATCGTCTTCGGCATCCTTGAACTCGTCGGCGATGCGCAGCTGCAGGAAAAACAGGAAGGCGGTGACAAAGGCCACCAGGGCCGCCGCCGGTCGCAGAGCGGTCTCGCCCCGCAGCAGGGCCGAATAGCTCATGGCCGACAGGCTGAAGGCCAGGATCAGCGGGCCGTGGGCAAAGACCGGGAAGCGCTCCTTCTGATAGATCCACCACCGGTTACTCATGGCGCTTCTCCTGTCTTCCGCCTGCTCCTTGCCGCGGGCCAGTTTCCGGTGGGCCCGGGTAAATTCGCCGGCCGCCAGGGCGCCGATGATGGACAGCTCGCCCGCCAGGGCCAAACCGGCGCAGACCTCGGCCAGGGCACGGGCCTTCCCCTCGCCGTACAGCCCCATCAGTTCCAGGCAGGCCCGCTGGGTGGGCAGCCCGGTGCCGCCCCCGACTGTGCCCACCATCAGATTGGGCAGGGTGACCGCCGCATAGAGCGCCCCGTCCGCTCCGCACCTCGAAGCGGGTCACCCCCACGGCCGACTCGGCGACGCAGGCCGCATCCTGGCCGCAGGCGATGTAGAGGGCCGCCAGACCGTTGGCGTAATGCCCCTGCACCCCGATGGTGCCGGAGAGCACGCCGCCCATGGCCGACATGCGCCAGTAGTCGGCCATCCGTTGCGGGTGTCGTATGCAGGGCCTGTTCCACCAGTCTCGGCCGGAATGACCGCCTCGGCGGTGACCTTCTTGCCGCGCACGGTGAGAAACGACTGGGCGCTGGCCTTTTTGTCGCCGGACATGTTGGCCTCGACAAAAAAATACTCCGGCTTGACCGGCGTGCGCTCCATGATCAGGGCGCAGGCCGCCTCGGTGGCGATGGTGACCATGTTCTGGCCGGAGGCGTCGCCGGTGGTGAACTCGAGAGCAGGTAGACGTGGTTGCCCTCGATGGTGATGCGCAGGTCGGCAAGCGTGCCGTGCCGGGTGGTGGCCTCGGCCGCCGCGCGAATCTCCTCCAGGTGTCCACCGCCCAGGCGACGAACAGCCCGGCCTCGCGGGCTGTGGCGAAGGCGAAACCGGGCGCGCGGCTGACCCCTTCGGCCAGCAGCATGGCGCTGCAGCCGCCTGCCTGGGAAAGCAGGCAGGCCCCCCGGTGGTAGGACGCCACCAGGGCCGCCTCGGTGGTGGCCAGCGGCAGGTAGTAGTCTCCCTTGGCGAACAGGCCGTTCACCCGCAGCGGTCCGGCCAACCCCAGCGGCAGCCGCGTCACGCCGATGAAGTTCTCGATATTGCGGCTGTAGCAGTCCATCTGTTCAACATCGAGCACCACCCAGCAGGGTTTCGCGCACCCCTGGCGGAGAGACAATTCGCCGCCAGCGACGCTCCACGATCTCGGGTGTGATGTGGGCGCCCCGCGTACACGCTGCGCCGGATCGGATAGCGTGCGGCTCAAGGCGCTGGAGCAGTTGCTCCTTGCTCTGTTCGCGAAACAGGCGATCCAAAAAATTTCGTGCATGAGAAGAGTCGCTGGGCATGATGTCCACCTTAGGTTCAATTGTGTTTCAGACAGAAGCAATTAGACAAATGAGGCAGAACATACTTGATGAACGGGACTATAGCATGGAAAGCATGGATTATCAATTGACTAATAGAGAGTGGCGACATCAGCGGGTTTCACACTGTAACGGTAATATTTAAAATCTACGTTGTTCGAATGAATAAGGTAGGAGGCAAGAGAACAAATAAACTTAATTGTCAATAATGAAGATTTGCCCCGTTGCCTCCCAAGACGTATTTCACCCACAACCATTGTGCGGCTTCCGTCATAGAAGAGGTTTGATGGGCATCAGCTGATAGAACCGCACCTTGCTCCGCTTTCCAAAAGAAACGTACTGATCCGGATCGTCCTTGGCGGCGTCCCAGCTGTTGCCCGGCGCCATGTCGGTCTCGATCGAGGCCTCCACCGCGCGCGCCAGCGCCTCGTCGTGGATGATCGCGCCGACCTCCGTATTGAGGTTCTCGGAACGCGGGTCGAAGTTGAACGTCCCGATATAGACGGTTTTTGCATCGATCACCAGGGTTTTGGCGTGCAGCGAAAAGACGGGGGCCTTGCGGTCCGCCCCCGGAGAGCGCTGCATCAGCTTCCGCTGCACATCCGGCGCGGGCTTGTACTCGTAGATCTGCAGCCCCATCTTGAGCAGCCGGTCGCGCTGGTTTCGATACCCGCTGAAGGCCTGAAGATTGTCGGTCGAGGCGAGGGAGTTGGTATTGATGCGCACCGTAACGCCGCGCGCGATGATCCGGCGAAACAGGTCCATCGCCTTGTCCGACAGCACGAGATAGGGCGACTGGATCACGATGCGCTGCTGTGCGCTCTCGACCAGCCGCGCCGAGCGCCGAGGTGGTCTGTCCCCCGCCGCCGAAGCGAGACCCGGTTGTCGTTCTTGCCGGGCCGGTCGCTGATGAACTCCACGTTGCCCCAGGTCATCTGCCGCGCCAGGCGGGCGAAGGCCGCGGGCGTCGCCGCGATGGCAGCCCGCACCTCGGGAGCGAAATTCTCCGGCGACTTCTCGTACTCGTGCAGCTCGCGATAGATCCGCTCGATCTCCTCGTCGTCCACGCGCACGTTTTTCTGCATCAGGCCCCAGCCGTCGTAGAGTTCCTCGACCTTGACGCTCAGCTTGCTGTTCCAGAAGCTTTCGAAGCTCGCCTGTATCGCCTTGGCCGCTTCGCCGAGCAGCAGCGCATCCCGGTCGCGGAAATTGTACTCGTGGTTGTAGTCGAAGTACTCGGCAGCCATGTTCCGCCCGCCCGTAATGGCGACCTTGCCGTCGACCACCAGCGTCTTGTCGTGCATGCGCTGGTTGACGCCGCGGAAATTGGTCAGCACGTTCAACAGGCGCTTCTGCAGCGGAACGCCAACCGAGATCCGCGGGTTATAGATGCGGATGTCGATGTTCGGATGCCGGGCCAGCGCGAGCAGCGACTTGTCCGGCGCGTCGATCAGCAGGTCGTCCACGATCACGCGCACCCGCACTCCGCGGTCCGCCGCGCGCAGCAGCGCCTCCGCCGCCAGGATGCCGATGTTGTCCGTGCTCCAGATAAAGTACTGGACCTCGATCGACTCCCTGGCGTTTTCCACCAGCCATGCCCGCGCCAGAAGCGCCTCCGTGCCCGTGTCCAGCACGTAAACCCCGCTCTTCCCGGCATTCGCCGCGATCTGGGCGTCGATGAACGCCATGGGCGTATCGTTTGCGGCAAGCGCAGTCGACGCGCATCCGACACACAAAGCGAGCATTGCCGCAACGTGCCCATTTTTCTATTTTTATCGGCATCTCAGCAGATTGCCCCACAGCATGTCGCATGCGATATTCCTCTCATCCTGATGCCCGTAGGTGCTAATGTTTATTGAGCAAACCCCTTAGAGACATCCTGCCTTTTGGGATGCTTAGTTAGGTATAAGATGTGATCGGAGCAGGCCTCCTAGATAACATCGGAATTATGATGCTTATCTAGTCTTGCAAATGATCGTGCCAGATCACCCACAGAGTTCATAAGAATATATGCTTGGTTTGAGAATATGTCAACGACCGTGATGGGATTTGTCAACCCAAAGTAGAAATGTCCTACTCTTACCAAGATAGAAATGTCCGCTTTTAGGAAGCAATAGGAAATTGTACGTTTGCTCTGCGGAGTCTCTTCCATGGATGATCTGATGGTTGATACCGACTTGTCGGTTTCTTAATGACTGCCGGTGTTTTAGGGTTTTCTTTTGCTGGCCGTGTTTTGATCTCCCGATATGTTAATTCCAAGCCCCTGTGAGTGATATGCAGAGATCCATCGAGTCGTTCTTCCACTGCGACCTTTTGAGTCTTTATAGCGTCTTTGATCTGGTAGAGTTTGCCATTATAAGCTATGGTGAAATCGTTCCGTAGCGTACGCTCCTCTCGAATGCAGAAGATCTTGTCGAGTTCCCTTATGGATAGCGCGCGTTGGTGTACATCGACTGCAGAAACGGGCTTTACCTTGAATTTCGCATTGTATATTGGATGATACTTTATCAGGAATTCGTTTGCCTGCACGACACTGTTAACCCTGGCAAGCCTCATCTCTTTAACCAGCCGATCCTGGAGCGTTCGAAAACTTCTTTCTACCCTGCCTTTTGCCTGGGGTGAATTCGCATGGATGACCGTTACCCCGAGTTCGGTAAGACTCCTTTCGAACTGGCTCATGGGTTTTTTATCTTCCAACTCATCCTCGATGCTCTGCTTGGCATTGGATTTATACGTTGAGTGCTTGTCCAAATAGACGCTCTGTGGAATGCCGTAGCGCTTGATATACCGCTTGAAGCTGTCCATGGCTGGCATGGTCCCCTCATAGTCATAAAAACGCCCATACACCGTTCCTGTGGCATCATCGATATATCCCATTAATACGCACTCAGGACCCCGGCCTTCGAACCAGTCATGATGGGAACCATCCATCTGGACCATTTCACCAAAATGATGCTTTCTCTCGCGCCATTGCCGGTGCTTTCTACCCTTGCGCTTCTCATAAGGGATGTTTTCCTGATTAAGCCATAGACGAAGGGTTTCGTCGCTTAGCTTGATTTCATGAACATCAAGAAGCTTCTCGCAGGCAAAGGTGGGGCCAAAATCACTGTACTTCTCCCGATACAGCTTAAGTGCTTTGTCTTTGACCTTCTGAGGGAAGCGACGATTCGAGGCCTTGCCGCGGGATCGGTGGCTGATGCCATCGTCTCCTTCCTCCCGTACTCGCTTAATCATCCGCCGAAGCTGCCTGCTGCTCAAACCTACAAGTTCAGCAGCCGTCTTCTGCGTGATCCTTTTATCCAATGCCTGGTGGATAATGTGCAGTCTTTTTGTTTCTCTCCTGCTCATTGTGATCATGTCCTTTTCTGTCACAGTACCCTCCAATTACGTCAGGGTATTGTAACTTAGAATAGGACATTTCTACTTTGGCAGAATAGGACATTATCATTTTGGGAGTACACGACCGTGATGGGATTACAATGTGATGGGACATTTTTTAAAGAAATGCGTCTTCAATGAGGCAGGAAATCACGAACCATTATGGATTAAACGGTTGCAGCTGTCGGATGATTTTTTCATTCACTTACAGCGGAAAATGACACGCCACCTGGTGACCGCCGCCCATGTCGCGCAGTTTGGGTTCCGTTGCAGGATCAATGCACTCAGCAGGACGGCCCTTGGACTCGTACACCGGACAGCGGGGAGCGAAGCGGCAGCCGCTGATCGGGCGCTCGAAATCGAAGACGCCCCATCTGCCTGTTTGAGCAGTGGCAGCTTCCTTGTTCTGCTTCTCGACGAGCGACGACCACAGGATATGCGTATAGGGGTGATAGGACTTGTGCGCAATGCGTTCCGAGAGGCCCATCTCGACGATCTTGCCGAGATACATGACCGCCACCTTGTGGCTGATAAGCTCCACGACCCGCAGATCGTGGGAGATGAAGAGGTAGGAAAGTCCGAGGTCTTTCTGGAGGTCGCGCATCAGGTTCACCACCTGGGCCTGGATCGACACGTCAAGGGCGCTCGTGGGCTCGTCGGCGACAATGAACCGCGCGCCCACGGAAAGCACCCGCGCAATGCCGACCCGCCGCTTTTCGCCTCCGGAAAGCTCGTGCGGGAAGTTGGAGAGCTTGCTCTTTTTGAGATTGACCTGCTCCAGCAGCTCGCCGATCTTCTTGTCCGCGCCGGCTTCGTCCATCTGATGATGGACCGTGACCGCCTCCCGCAGGATCTCGCGGATGCGCATCTTCGGGTTCAAGGCCGCGTCCAGGTCCTGGAAGATCATCTGCATCTGGCCCCGCAGCTGGCGCAGTTCCTCGGCCGGCATGGCAATGACGTCCTTGCCGTCAAAGATGATCCTGCCCGACGTCGCCGGCGTGAGCCGGAGGATGGTCCTGCCGATCGTGGTCTTGCCGCAGCCCGATTCGCCCACGAGGCCGACGGTCTCGTTCTCTTTGAGGTAAAAGCTGACGCCGTCCACCGCGGGGATCGCCTGCTCCTGTTTTTCCTTGAATGCGGACAGGAGCCCCTTGGGCTGGGCAAAGTGCTTTTTGAGGTCTATGACTTCGAGGATCGTTTTCGGCATAAATCCCTAACCAAGTCAAACAGAAGAAAATTTTGCACCACGAAGACACGAAGTGCTCAAATAACGATTAGCACTTTAAAAGCTTGTAACTATTCAGCAATTGAACCCATGTGCGTATCTAAAAACGTTCTCCGCAGTTTTAAACATTCGTCTTATGCGAATGCAGCGAATACACGCTAATGTTTTTCTGAAATTTTCGCGTTCATTCGCGTCATTAGCGGTTTTGCCACGTTTTATCGTAAATCTAAGCATAATGTTTTGATCAATATTCAAGCTTCAGGTTCTCTCGCTGTGCTCACGTGCCTACTGTCGTGGCAAGACATGTCCATTCGTCTTTAATCAAAATACAACCAACACCGGACCTTATGCCCCGGGGAGATCTCCCGCAGATCAGGCTCGTGGCGTTCGCACTTCTCTTTGATCGCATCGGTCACGCGGTTGCAGCGGCCATAGAACCGGCAGCCTGCCGGGATGTTGATGGTATCGAGCACATCGCCCTCGATCGCATGGAGATAGCCTTTTTCCCTGACGTTCTGCGCGCTCGGAATGGACGTGAGCAGCGCGGCGGTATAGGGATGCTTTGCCGCGGCATCAACGGCAAGGATGTCCCGCGCCGGGCCGTACTCGAAAACCGTGCCGCCGTACATCACGGCCACGCGGTCCGACAAACGCGAGATGATGCTGATGTCGTGGCTGATGAGCATGGTGGTCACGCCGAGCTCGGACTTGAGCTCCGCCAGGAGGTCCACGATCTTGGACTGGATCGTGGCGTCGAGCCCGGTGGTCGGCTCGTCAGCGATCAAAAGCGACGGTTCGCTTGCGAGCGCCATGGCGATCATGGCGCGCTGGCACATGCCGCCCGACAACCCGAAAGGATAGTTCTCGTACCGGAGCCGCGGCGAATCGATCTTCACCCGGTCCAGCCAGTAGATCGCCCGGTCTTTTGCTTCCTGCTCGCTCGTGATCGTTGTATGGAGCTGGATGGCCTCGGCGATCTGCTTTCCCACGGTGGTAAAGGGATTGAGCGAAGACTTGGGGTTCTGGAAGATCATGGCGATCTCCTTGCCGCGCACCCTGCCCATCATGCTTTCCGCCCGCTGCTCCCAGCCCTGCACGTCCTTTTGCACGGACATGATCTTGTTGTCCTTCTTCGTGAGCGTAACATAGTCGCCCAGGTCCTGCAGCAGGTCCTGTTCGATACGGTCGGTCTTGAACCCGATCCTGCCGCTGATGACGCCCGGCCCGTCGCTGATGAGCCCCAGGACGGACAGCGCGGTGACGCTTTTGCCGCTGCCGCTCTCGCCGACCACGCCGAGCGTCTCGCCCTTTGCGATCTCCAGGCTCACGTTGTCCACGGAGCGGATGAACGCCTGTTTGCTGCGTGAATAAAAGTAGGTGCGAAGGTCCTCTATGTTGAGAAGCGGAGCGGTCGTCATTTGCCCTTCCGTCCTTCAAGGATGTTGTTCAGCCCGTCGCCGAGCAGGTGGAACCCCAGGATCGTGAACAGGATGGCGAGCGCGGGCGCCGTCGACGGCCAGAACTGGCCCTTCATGAAATAGTTCGCCCCGGACTGCACCATGTTCCCCCAGGACGGCGTGGGCTCCTGTACGCCGAAACCGAGGTAGCTCAGGGAGGTTTCCATGAGAATGGCCTCTCCCATGCCGAGCGTGGCCTGAATGATCAACAGCGACCGGCAGTTGTGCCAGAGGATATGCTTCAGAATGATCGTCCGAGTCGGCAGGCCCAGCGCAGTATCTGCCTCGATGAAGTTCTTCTGTTTCAGGAACTGGATCTTGCCCTTGATGAGCGAGGCGACGACCGGCACGTTCGTGATGCCCACGACGATCATGATGATGTAGATGTCCGGCTTGAACGCGGCGATCACGAGCAGAATGAGCACGAGGCGCGGAAAAGAATCGACGAGGTTCGTAAAATAGGTGATAAGCGTGTCGGACCTTCCGCCCTGGTACCCGGCGAGCACGCCGAGCAGGGTGCCGAAGAAAAGCGCAATGGAGATTGCGAGGAGTCCGGGCAAAAAGTAGGCCTGAATGCCAACGATCAGGCGGGAAAGCATGTCCCGTCCCATGAAGTCCGTGCCAAGCAGATGTCCGGCAGTGCCCGGCCCCGCCATCATCAGCTCCAGGTCGATGTCCTCTGGGTTATGGGGCAGCAGGTTGAACGAGCCGAGAAGATAAGACCCAACTACGAGCAAGACGATCAACAGCCCGTATGCCACATAGGCCAGGTCCGCGGTGTCCGCTTTTTTCCAGAAAGGCAGGTCCGAGAGCTCGCCGATCTCGCCGGATATTTGAGAATAGGATTTCATAGTAATTCAGGGTTCAGGGTTCACATTCCGCATTTCGAATTTCGCATTCCGCATTGCCACTTCCCATTCCGCAATCCGAAATCCGCAATCCGCAATCGGAATCATTCTTTCGACGCTCTCGGGTTCACCGCCACATACACGACGCTCTGGAACAGGCTTCCGAGCCGCACGAAGACGGCGGCCAGGATCGCAATGCCCATGATCACGGGATAGTCCCGGTCCTGGGCAGCCTGCCAGGCCATCCTGCCCATGCCCGGCCAGTTGAACACCTGCTCGACAATGACGGCGCCGCCGAGAATGAAGGGGATTTTGGCCGCGACGATCTCGGTCACCGGGATGAGAAGGCCTTCCTTGAACGAGTGCTTCCAGACCGACGCGCCCTTGGCGCGGGCCGTGCGAATGTAGTCCTCGGCCATGACCCTGCCCATTTCGTCGCGCAAGGAACGGATCACCTCGCTGATCGTGCCGTTGCCCACGCCGAGCACGAAGATCGGGAGCAGGGCATAGAGCCAGCCGAACTTCTGGGACGAGGCCGCATAGCCGAAAGCAAGGGGGAACAGGCCGAGTTTGTGCGTAAAAAAATAAATGACGATATAGCCAAGCCAGAACACCGGCAGCGCAGAGACCACGTAGGCGAACATAGTGAGGGGCCACGAGAGCCTGTCAATGCCGCGCACCACGGAATAGAGCGCGATGGGAACGGCGATCAGGAGCGTGACCAGCATGGACCCGATGGTGAGAATGAGCGTGTTGATCCCCACGCGCAGCACCTCGCCCAGCACCGGTATGCCGGTCCGGATCGAGGTGCCGAAATTTCCCTGGAGCATATTGGCAAGCCAGGAAAGGTAGCGGCCATACCATGACTGGGGAACACCCGGGACCTCGGGCACGCCTGCCCGGGACTCTCCCGACAAGACCTGCCCTTCCAGCAGGGCGCTGAAGGGGTCACCGGGAGAAAGGTACAGAATAATAAAGACCACGAAGCTCACCCCGAGCAGCAGGAGCAGCGTGATCGCCACCTCCCGGGAAAGCGCCAGAACCATGGGCCTGATGGCAGATAGCTTCACGTATTTTCAGCCTCGCCGTTCATTCCGCATTCCGAAAAAGTCAAGAACGCCGTCTTTGCGAGCGTAGCGAAGCAATCTCGTCGTTCCTAGCTGACCCATAAACCGAGATTGCCGCGTCGCTCCGCTCCTCGCAATGACAGCAATTGGTTCCTCTGTGGTTGCTCCATCTTCCATTCCGCAATCCGAAATCCGCAATCCGCAATTGAACCCCCTACTTCTGGTTTTTCTCCTCCAGGAACCACTCGTCTGCGAATGAGAAGAACTTATAAGGATGGATCGCCACGCGGCGGACCTTCTTATGGTATGCCGCGTAGTTCGTGAGCGTCCAGAGAAAGGTATAGGGGTTTTCTTCCGCCAAGGTGGCGTGCAGCTTGCGGTTGATGGTCCGCCGCTTCTCGTGGTCCAGCGTGAGTTTGCTTTCGTTGATCAGGCCGTCCACCTCGGGGTTCGAGTAGCCGATGAAATTGTTCTTATGCAGACCGATCTCGGCCGAGTGGAACAAGGACGAGATGTCCGCCGAATCATCGAAGACCCAGGAAGCGAAGACAACGTCGAAATCATGCTCCTGGAACACGTCCTCCTTCCAGGCATACCACTCCTGGAACTGGACATTGACATCCACGCCGACGTTCTTGAGGTAGTTCTTGAACGCAAGCACCACGCGCTTCACTGCCTCGCTCTCCTTCTCGATCGGCACCTTGAGGGTCAGGGAGAGCCGCTGGCCCGACTTTTCCATGATGCCGTCGGCGCCCCGGGTGAAACCCGCTTCCTGCAGGAGCGCCCTCGCTTTTTCGGGATCGAACGCGAGGGGCTGCACATCGAGGTTGTAGGCCCAGCTTCCGGGCGCGAAGGGTCCGGAAATGATCGTCCCCTGTCCGTTGAAGAAGGCATCGAGCATTTCCTGCCGGTTCACGGCATGGGTGAAGGCCCTGCGCACGCGCGCGTCGGCAAGCAGCGGGTTCCGGAGGTTGTAGCCGAAGAACGAGTAGGAGAGCGCGTTGTAGGGTTGCAGGATGAAGCGCTTGTCGCCCTGGATCTCGGGAATGTCCCGCGGGTTCACGAGCACGATCATATCGATGGCGTTGAACATGAGCGCCTGTGTCATGATGTTCTGGTCCGCAAAGGATTTTGCCGCCAGGTTGTCGATATGGGGCCGACCTTTGAAATAATCTTCGTTGGCCACCAGCACGATCTCCCGCTCGGCCGTAACGTTCTTCAGCATATAGGGGCCGGTGCCGATGGGGTTCTGGACAAAGGAATCTTCCCGCGTTAAGTACAGGGGATTGGTCGGGCCGTGCGTGGGGATGATCTTGAAGCTGAACTTTGCAAGGGCGTTCAGGACCGGCCGCTTGAGCGTAAATTTCACGGTCGCGTCATCGATCTTTTCGACACGGGAGATGAACTCGTAGCGCACCTTGAGCGGCGTGATGGTCCTGGGGTGCATCATGATATTGTACGTGAAGACCACATCGTCGGCCGTGAACGGCTTCGGCTGTTCGCCTTCGCGCGGGTGCCAGGTCACGTCCCTGCGCAGGTGGAAGATGTAGGTGTTCCGGTCCGGCGTCTCCCATCGCTCCGCCAGCTCGGGCACGATCTCCTGCTTTTCGTTGATGCCCACGAGGCCGTTGAAGATCAGCTCCGTGAGCCGCAGCGAGATCATCTCGTTGCTCGTGATGGGATCCAGGGTCGCCGGCCGCCCGTATTCGCCGTAGTTGAGGCTCCCCCCATCCGGACGTTTGTCTTTCTTGCTGGCGGCCCCTGCAGGGACCGCAAGCACTGCAGCGATCGCGATAAGCACCAGAACCATCCATGTCCGTTTCATATATCCTCCTCATGCTATTGCGGATTGCGGATTTCGGATTGCAGATTGAAGATCGTGGAACGGAAAAAATCCGAAATCCGCAATCCGCAATTGTTTAATTGATCTTCACGTCCCCTGCGCTCTTGTGCTCCATGGCATACACGCCCTGCATGGCCTCCTGGAGCTGGCGCACTTCGGGAAACTGCTTGCTCATCTCAAAATAGATCTCAAGGGACTCGGAGAATTTTTTGGTCCTGTAATAGGCATCGGCAAGGCTTACGAGCATCTCCGGGTCGTTCGATTCGATCTTGTTCTTGTTGCTCTTGTCGCGGCCGGCCTCAAGATAGGCGACCGCCCGCGCAATATCCAGCCTGCCAAGATAGTACTTGCCCAGCGCGATGTTCAGGGTAGAAAATTTCCTGCCCTCACCTGCCTCAACCATTGCCGCGCTCTGCCGGGCCGCCTTCGAACATTCCGCTTTCAGGCGCCTGCAGGAGAACAGTATCTCCGCGAGCACGTCAGGGTCCTGGGATGGCTTCACGGCAAGCTCGTCCCAGACCTTCATGGCATCGGCTTTCCGGTACTGCGCGTACAGATTGGCAGCCTGCTGCACCCGGGCCTGGTCCTTGAACTGCTGGGGCAGCTGGGCAGTTGCCAGGAACGATTCCACGGTCTTCCTGGACCGGTCCGCTGATCCGAACAACGCGTAAGCCTGCCCGAGGTAGAACTCGGCCTGACCTTTGACCCTGGCGTCGGCAGCGGCCTTTTCGAGAAAGGCAATGCTCGCCTGTCCATAGAGCGAGGCCATGTCGTCCAGCAAGGAAAGATCGTAAAAATGTATGACCTTCGTTTTGCCCAGCGTCTCCCGGTAGGAGAACGCCTTCAGGTCGGCGCGCTTGAGCAGATCCAGGCCCTTCTCGGTCAAGCCGGCCCGTGCGTAGACCGCGAGAAGGTTCTTCACCATCCGTATGGAGAGCGGCTTTCCGCGCTTCGCCTGCGCCGCAAGGCCCTCCTCCGCCAGCGTAATCGGGGCCTTGTCCTTCAGCCCTGCCCTGCTGTACACCGCTGCCAGCTCTGCTTTCACCTCGGGATCGGCTGCTTCGATGGCCGCCCACAGCGGTGCTGCCTTGTCAGCCTCATTGCTTAACTGATAGCCCAGTCCGAGACGTGCCTGGGCGATGGCCTGGTACTGCCGCTCCAGCCTTTCATTGGCCAGAAACTGCCTGAGATAGACTGCGGCCACGTCGGCCTTGCCTGCCTCGATCAGGGCATCACCCATGTACAGGTCGACAAAACGGCTCCGGCTGCTCCCCCGGATAGCTGATAGCTTTTTCAGATAATCCTGCGATGCCCATGCAGAAGCCAGGTAGAGCTCACGGTGCAGCGCCGCGTTCTTAAAATAGATCATGCCAAGCGCCAGGTCCGCGGAACCCTGTTTGGCCGGCCCGATCGACGCGGTGCTTGCGCGGAGCAGGCCGGCAGCTTCGTCATAGTGCCGCTTTTCGTAGAGCTTCACCGCGCGGGTCACAACATCGTCAGCCCCGGAGGCCTGCGCCGCGACAATAAGGCCCATCGATACAAAGAACAACACGAAACGTCCCATGCAAACTCCAATCCGTTCTGCAGGGGCGTTGGCATGCCCCCCTACTTCAATTTCATGATATAGATCTGGTCCCACTGATCGACCTGCGCCCTGAAAGCGATGCTCCCGTCCGCTGAACAGGCGACATCGTGGTTCATTTTCGTGTCGGTTTTGATTGGCACGATCGTCTTCTGCGCCACATCAGCGACATAGAGCGGATTGTATTCCTGCCGGTCGTTCTTCACGAAAACGATGCGGTTGCTGTCGGGCATCCAGGCCGGCCCCGTTTCCACGTCCGGGATGATGTCCGCTGCCACGACCTTTGCAGCAAGGCCTTCTCCCGCGGAAGGGTCCGTGCCGTCGGCGGAAACGACGAAGATCGACCAGATCCTGGGATCTTCTGCCGCGTTGTAATTGGAATAAAAAGCGATCTTTCCGTCCATCCGGCGACCAGACCGGCCGCAGGTCGTCAAAGACCCAGGACGTCAGCTGCTTCTGCGACTCCGACGGCCTCGCCACGTCATTGATAACAAGGATGTCATGGTTCTCGTTGCTGCCGTGCATCATAGCGATCCTCCTGCCATCAGGCGACCATCGGGGGTAGAGATACGCTTTCCCTCCCCGGGTCAGGCGCGTGAGCACCCGTGGCAGCAGGTCCATGAGATAGATGTCGCCGTTGCCGGTGCGGCCCGAGACGAACACCAGGCGATCGGCAACAGGAGACCAATGCGCCTGGCCGTCCTTTTCCTTATGCTCCGTCAGCCGCGTCGCGGCCTCCCCGCCAAGGTCCTGGAAGAAGAGGTCGTAGTTGCCCTCGCCGCCGTTGCTCATGAACACAAAGCCGTTCTCACCGGGGCGACCAGCTGATGCCGGCATTGTAGCTCGTCTCTTCCGATATGCCGGGGAAGAAGAACTTCATCGTTGCTCGCCGCCCGATGAAAGCAGGGAATAAACCGTCTGGACGGGCGTACCGTCAGGCAGCGTGATATGGATCTCCCGTTTATCACCCACGCTCCGCTCAAAGGCGATGAGCGTGCCCTGCGGCGACCACTGCGGGTTCGAATCGTTGCGCCCCTGTTCGATGGCGACTAGCGGCCTGACGAACAGGGGTTCCAGGGCCACGGGCTTTGTTTCTTCAGGTTTTGCTTCCGTCCCGGTCTCGGCAGATACAACCCCGGCAGGTACAACAGGAAGCGGCGCTGCAACGCTAATCGCTGCAGATCCGTTCTGTCCGGTTCCCGTGACGCTTGAGGTGACCACCGACAAGAGAGTATCCGCTGCCATCCCCGCAGCGGCAGAGCAGAGACCCCAGCACGCCATACTTCCGTGCCTAAAACGCCTCCTGCAAGCCGGAACCAACACTGCCACGAAGACACAAGGCACGAAGAAATGCCTCAGTGTTCTCGTGGTTTTATTAAATCGTAAATCTTAAAGACGTTCTTTGTGTCTTCGTGTCTTCTGGCGATAATTCCCTGTCATTTACATTGATCTTTATTGGTAATTAAAGGTTCTTGATCTGGTCCCAGTATTTCTGGGCGGACTCGCGGGCCTGTTCAAAGGTACTGTTCCCTTCCAGCTTTTTGGGGAAGAAATCAAAGTACTCGCGCCACGCGAGGTTGGCGTCGTTCAGGAGGTTGCCCTTCCGGGTGAGCTGATAGAGTTTGTGGTACGACAAGGCCGTGTAGTAGTAGGTATCGTGCACGGCCTCGTCATAGCGGTCGTTCGGGAAGAACCGGGTGTTCTGTTTTGCGTTCTGGAGGTTCTGGATCGCCTTGGCAAAGCTCTGTGCGGCCGCGTCCTTGTCCTTCTGCACCAGCGCATTGCCCTTCTCATAATAGGCGTGCCCCAGGTTCATGAAGGCCACGGAGAACTGCTTGAACACCAGCTGCTGGTTCTCGGGCAGCGACAGCACGTTCTCGAACTCGCGGATGGCGGCGTCGTAATCGCCCTTCTCGTCCAGATAGATCTGCGCCAGCCGGTGATGGGCCTCGGAATAGTCCGGATGGCCCTTTTCGGTGCTCTGGTATGCCTGGATCGCGGCATCGATGTCGCCCTTCTGCTCGGCCCGCTGCGCCGATCTTGAGATAATCCTTGGGCAGCATGATCTTCGCGCTGCCGGTGCGGTTCTCCTCCTTCTTGGAGAACTCCACGACCTCTTCCCAGTCGCGGTAGTCCCCGCCGACCGAGACCCTGACCGTATGGAAACCCAGGGTCACCGGCTTGCCCGTCGAGGATCGGTGTGCTGCCGATCTTCTCGCCGTCCACGAACACGTCGGCGCCGGACGGCTCGGATTCGACCTTGAACACCGCATTATTGACGGCGAGCGTGAATTCCTTCACGTCCTTGCTCTTTTCGATCTTCACCTTCTCGGTCACCTGCTGGTAACCGTGCCGGTAGAGCACCAGGGTAAAGTTCTTGTTGAGGCGCACGGGCACCTCGGCCTTGCCGTCGCTCCCGGTCGAGCCGAGCCATTCGTTGTTCACGTAGATGTTCACGCCGGCAAGCGGCGAAACATCGGGAGGCAGGCCGCCCTTGGCTGAAAGGACGAAGGTGTTGCGGCGCCTTCTTCCTCGCCTTCACGGTAGATACGCCGCACGACCCGGTCGCCGATCGTCGATCTTCTCGCCTTTCTTCAGGTCCTCGACCTCGGTCCAGGAGCCGTTCTCTTCGGTCTTCTTGACCTGCAGTCTGCCGGTCTCGCGGTAGCCCGAGACCTTGCCTGTCGCATCGAGACTGCGGGGCCATGAGCGTGAAGTCCGTCCCCTTGCTGATCCTGTAGTCCCGCCTTGCCGAGGTTGATCCGGTAGCGCTCGCCGTCAACGGAGACCACCGTGCCTTCGAAGGGGAACCGTTCGAGCACGGCGGATGGCGATCTCCTTGGCCGCGCTGTTGATGTCGCCGGCGCTCTTGGCCCGGGTGATCTGGCTCAGGATGAGCTTTCCGCCCGAGGTGTAGAACTTGGTCTCGATCAGGTAGCCCTTGTCGTCCTTGGCAACGCTGCCGAGGACGATCATGTCCACGGTCTTGCGAGCGGCGTCTCGCGCCATCCCTTCACAATGATCTTGTCGATGTTCAACCGCGCGCGCTTCATGTCCGCCTGGAGCGTTTTGGAAGGCACCTCACGGAAGCAGGCGTTCTTGAAAAGCTGCGCAGCCAGAGCGGTCTCGGTCTGGGCCACGACGTCCTGCAGATCGACGTTCGGTGTGTTGCCCGCGAACCGGTAGATGCCGGTCCGGATCCGCTTCGGCGTGGCGGGGTAGAAATAACGCTCGATCGTGACCTCTCCCTCAAGGGTGATCGTGGTCTTCCACGTCTCGGGGATGGAGCCGGGGGCCGAGAGCGACAGCGGCACTTTTTTGCCCGGTTCGCCATCAAGGTGTAGGTGAAGACGCCCTTGGCGTCGGTCTTCCCTTCGGTCTTTTTGTTGATACTCACCACGACGCCCGGCATGCCGCTCGTCTGGCCATATTCTTCCATGAGCGCGCTGATCGTGACGATCACGCGCTTGGAGAGGGCGGCCTCGATCGTCTGGCCCGGTTCCACCGGCCCGGTCTTGCGCCAGGTGGCATAGCCGGACTTCGTCACCGCAAGGTCCAGGCCCGCCGGGGGCTGTTCCTTGTACTCGTACACGAACAGGCCCTGCGCATCGGTCTTGCCGGCTTCCGCTCCCGCCGCCTTGACGACCGCTTCCGGGACCGGCGCTCCCTTCTCGGTGGCCTTGATCGTGATATAGCGTGTTGCCTCGAGGTCGGCGGCAAGGGCATAGGTGTCGACGATGCCGGACTTGGGCAGTTTCATGAGGAAGGCGCCCTTCCAGGGCTTGATGCGGTACCCGGGCGCCTCCTTGGCAGTGACGACCACTTCCACGTCAGCGCCCGGTTTTTTCCTGATCGTCTTGGAAAAGGTCCCCTCGGCATTGGTCAGGCCCTGCTCCTCGTTGTCCACGGTCACCTTGGCCTGGGCCGCCGGCTGGCCGTCAATGCGGGCCGTTACCTTCAATTCGAGCTTTTCGCCCGCACAGGCAAAGAGCAGGGACGACGACGCCATCACAAGAATTGTCCTGAATACACGCTTCATCATAGGAGGCCTCCGTGGAGCTTAAATATTGGAACATCATGCCGCTTATATTATATACGTGCGTAAAAGTCACCATCTGCCACAGAGACAGGGAGAAAAGCGATCTTAAACCTTAATTTTCCCCTCTGTGTCTCTGCGCCCCTGGTGAAAATGTTTTTACGTTTTTTGCACGGTGAAAAGCCCTACATGGTAGGCGGCTGGATGTTGACCTCGCCGGGGTTTACGATCTTGTCCTCGTCGGATTTCGAACCTTCGATGCTTCGGCGCGTGCCCTCGGGGATCTTTTTGATTCTGAAATCCGCCTCTTTGCCGCCAAACCTTGTGACCTCCAGAGACTGCGTTTCGGTCATATAACCGATCCTGCTCACCTCCACTTTATAAAGGCCGGGCACAATAGCGTCTTTGGCGGATTCGTATTTTCCTTCTTTGGTGACTACAACGGAGTGGGAAGCTTTTTCCAGGCTCGTCGAGGTGTTGATCATGTTCACCACGGTTCCCTCAGGGCTTTCCGTGGTCACCGAAATAGGTTGCATACCGGCATCCATTAGTTGCACCGTACCGTAGATGCGGGGCGAACAGGCCGGCAGCGCGGCAATAAGACAGGCACACACGAACAGGATCGAACGATTCATGATCTTCTCCCTCCTGGAGCGTAAATGACAACGTCCGGCAGCGGGACGGTGTGGTTTTAAAAACAAAAAAGCCGCCAAAGAGTTCATGAGAAATGATTTCTTTGGCGGCTCGACTGGCATATAAAACAGCTACAACCTCCGGACAGCATCGGATGCAAGGCCCTGTTTTACGTAGCTTCGTAGCTCTGCGCCCCCCGGTTTCCCGTGGTTTGCTCTGAGCAAAGTCATGTGGTATGACACGGCTTCGTAGTCTCTCTATAAAAGAATTTAGCACGGGGAACACAGGCTTGTCAAGGGAGCAAAAGATATAAAAAATCAACCATGATCATGCTGTCCAATGCCCCTGTTCCGGATGATCGACCGACGCTATGCTTTTGACCTCATTCGTAAAGCTATTTTTTTCGCGGTGACGAATGTGCCAGCACAAATTTTGATCTCTTCCTACTTCTTCTTGAGGTGTATCTTCTGCCCCGGGAAGATCAGGTCCGGGTCCGCGATCCTGTTATCTCCGGCAATGCGCGGGTAGTTGAAGGGGGTCCCGGTAAAGCGTTCTGAAATGCTCCAGAGCGTGTCGTCTTTTATTACGACATACACGCCGCCGGCAAAGCGGCTGTCCGCGGAGACTTCAAGCTTGAGCGGCACTTCCGCTTTTTCCTCGGTCCCCGGCATCTCAGCCGCGGCCACCGTCGATGCTGCCTTCGCCGTTCCGGCATTCGTTGTTGCTGCTTTCTGTACCGACATATCGACATCTGGTTTTTGGGATATACCGGTAAAATACACTATCACTGCCAGCATCGCCGCCATCGCGCCGTAAGCGATCCCGCGTTTCCATCGATTGGAGACATGCCGCGCAGGGGCTGGTTCGGCTTCAACCGGTGGGGAATAAATCGACCGGCAGCTCGGCTCCTCCGATATAGGGGCCGGTTCCGATTTTTCCGCATTATCGAATTTTTGCACGAGCTGCACCGGTGCGGCTGCCGGTATCATGTGCACTAATTCGGGGTGAGCAGAGGGAGGAGCTATCCCTTCCTGCGCGTGGTCATCAGCGGACTCGGATACAACCGTACTTTCCGCGCCCGCTGTTTCCCCGGACGTCTTATCAGGAGCGGCGGGCGACTGTTCCGTCGCCGTCTCCTCCGTCGCTACTGGTTCCGCGGCTGCGTTTTCTTCAGAGGCCGGTGCAGCATTTTGCGTCAAGCCAATAGAGCCCTGGCATTCCGCGTGAGCAAGCTCCGCTTCAACGATAGCAGGCGTGTCAGTCGCGGGATCATGGGATGCTGAGGTATCCTGAAGCGTCTGCTCTAATTCCTGCCCGAGTTCCGGGACAGATTCAACCGGTTTCTGCTCCATGACTGGTTCAACGGTCTCTTCCAGCTTGTCTTCCTCGTGGACTGTCTCAAGTGAGTTTTCAGGCGCGCCTGAGTTTCCCTTTAATGAGACGGAAGTCTCCGCTTCAGCCGGCGCCTCTAAGTTGGCCGCTACGGATCCAATCTCCTCTTTCTCCTCGTTGTCCAGCAAAGACGCCACGATCTCCGCCTGCGCCAGCTCCATCTCCCGTGACAAGATGGGGAGGAGTTCCCTGACAAGGGACTTTTCAAAAGACACTGCCATGGCTTCGACGTTTAAGATCAGTCGTACCGTTTCATCATCGGTATAGCATCCATACACGACGCGGTGCGGCAGCACGATTGGCACCGCGCGCTGGGCATCACGGGAAAGCCGCCGCTCGCCGAACACCGCCTCGGTGACGACCAGGGCGCGGAAATCTCCGTTTTTCACGAGCAGCATGCGCCATGCATGCGTAACAAGCGATCGTCTGCCGAACACCATGGCGAGATCGAGCACCGGCAGAATTTCTCCGCCATACTCCGTCACGCCGACTACGATCTGCGGAAGATCCGGGATCACGCGGAAGGGTTTGAACGCGACGACGTCCTCCACCTCTGATCCGGGCAGCGCCTGCCTCACTCCGAGGAGGGAAAACTCCACAACGTCGACATCCTCCCGGCGAAACAAGACGGGAAATTGAGAATCAGGTGTGTATTTTTGCGCCAATGGTTTTTCACCATTACCTGTTGCGCGCGCGGACAGCAGCATTCCAGGATCGATGAGCGGTATGATTTCAGCACCACGCACCGCCGCTGCACGAAGCCAGGAGGATTGCGCGATCGGCGGCAGCGCTTTGATAGCCATGTTTCCCGTGGCCGCCGTTCCTTCGTCATCGTCAACGAGAAGCCCGTACGCGGGTCCGCCTATCGCCGCGAGAAGCATGCGGGCCTGCGCAACGGCCTTCCGTCCCTTTATGCGCAGCGGCAGGTCGATGACCGGCAGCAGCTGCCCGTTGAAGAACGTTATCCCCTTCACATACTGCGGCAGGGAAGAAAGACCTGAGATCGGACCCGGCTTCGCTGAGTCGGCCGCGATCCCCGCTGCCGGCGCCGCATAACGATCACCGCCAATTTCGAAAAACCTGACACGATCCACGTTCGGGAAGTCGAGGGGTTCGATGCCTGAGATCTGAAGGCCGTCAACGGCCGGCTCTTGCTCTGTTTTCAGCATCTGGTCATACAGCAGGGACAGGTTGATCACGGGAAGGGGCACGGTGTCGAGGACCACGCAGGTGTCGAACACTGGCGTCTTGAGGTGATCGGGCATGGAGGTCACGGCTTCAGGCGGGATAGAGCGGGAGTTTATCTCGCCGCTGACCATGAAGCCCGCGATTTTTTCCCGCCCCGGCATGAGCAGGAGGCGGCCCTTGTCCCTTCCCACTGCAGGCGCGTGGCCTATGCATGCCGGGAGGTCCGCCAGGGTCACGATGCGACCGTTGATGATCGACATGCCCGCGATGCAGGCAGGGCTGAGAGGAAGACGGTGCACGGCATTGAGATCTGTAATGGATAGGATTTCATCTTTCCAGATGCCGTACCGTCCGCCTTCAGCAACGATAAGAAGAAGTTCTCTCACGATTTGCAAGTGTGGCTGACTTGCACTTATTTGTCAAGATTTATGAGATTGATTCAGCCAGCCGCAACAGACACCCAAATAATCAACGTGGCGCACAAAAAAATCCGCTTTGATGCGAGGGGGTCTGATGCCAGTTCGAACGAGCGAGGAACTTTTCTCCCCATAGGAGAGCCACTGCCATTCTCTCGCTGCTTCTGGATGATCAAAAAACGATTGCCATAATGCCTCTGCTGATGTATTATGCGTGGTTGCGTCACCAGCCTCCCGGACGGCGCTTGAAAGGAATACCATGCTCCAGGTCGCGAATATAGAGAAATCCTACGGCAAGCAGACGCTGTTTGACGGCGTCAGCTTTACCGTAAATCCCCGGAGAGCGCGTGGGACTCGTCGGCAGGAACGGCCACGGCAAGTCCACGCTCTTCCGCATGATCCTGGGCGAAGAGCACCAGGACGACGGCACGATCACGACGCCCGCGGGCTACACGATCGGCCATTTGTCCCAGCACATCCATTTCACGGAAGAGACGGTCCTCGAGGAGGCCTGCCTCAGCCTGCCGACGAATGAAGACCATATTGACGAGACCTACAAGGCCGAGGCGATCCTGCACGGCCTGGGCTTCACCAACGATGACTTCGGCCGCCCCCCGGACGAACTCTCAGGCGGCTACCAGGTGCGCCTGAACCTCGCCAAGGTCCTGGCCTCCATGCCGAACCTGCTGCTGCTCGACGAACCCACGAACTACCTCGACATCCTCTCGGTCCGATGGCTCACACAGTTCCTCCGGGCCTGGCGCGGAGAACTCGTCATCATCACCCATGACCGCGAATTCATGGACAGCGTCTGCACGCACACCATGGCGATCCATCGCGCGAAGATGAAGAAGGTAGCGGGCAGCACGCGAAAGCTTTACGAGCAGATCCTGCTCGAAGAAGAGATCTATGAGAAGACCCGCCAGAACGACGAGAAAAAGCGGAAAGAAACGGAGCAGTTCATCAACCGCTTCCGCGCCCAGGCCACTAAAGCCAGCGCGGTCCAGTCGCGCGTCAAGGCGCTTGCGCGGCATGAGCAGCTCGACAAACTTGAGGAGATCAAGAACCTCGAATTCTCGTTCCAGGCTGCGCCCTTTGCCGCAAAGTGGCTCATGAACACCGAGGAGCTCTGCTTCTCCTTCACCGACGACGGGCCGAACCTGATCGACGGCCTGACCTTTGCCGTGGGCAAAAAGGACCGTATCGCGGTCATCGGCAAGAACGGCAAAGGCAAGACCACCTTGTTGAACCTGCTGGCCCGGGAACTCCCGCCTTCCTGCGGAGAGATCAAACACCATCCGAACATGAAGCTCGCTTACTTCGGCCAGACGAACATCAACCGGCTGAACCCGGCCAAGACAGCGCTCCAGGAGATCATGGACTCCCACCCGGACCACGCCCACGGCATTTCGCGCTCCATCTGCGGCGTCATGATGTTCGAAGGGGACAATGCGCTGAAGAAGGTAAGCGTGCTGTCAGGCGGCGAGAAGAGCCGGGTGTTGCTCGGCAAGCTCTTGGTCTCGCCGGCGAACCTGCTCATGCTCGACGAGCCCACGAACCATCTGGATATGGAGTCCATCGATTCGCTGATCGAGGCGATCGATGTATTCGACGGCGCGGTCATCATCGTGACGCACAGCGAACTGATGCTGCACGCCCTGGCCACCCGCCTCATCGTGTACGACAATGACACCATCAGCCTCTTTGAAGGCACCTACAGCGACTTTCTCGAACGGGTGGGTTGGAATGAAGAGGGCGGCCCCAAGAAGAAGAAACAGAAAAAAAGCGCAGATGCTGCTCCGAACGCCAAAGGCAACGGGACCAGGGACGCCAAACGCCAGCGGACATCGATTTTGAACGACCGCTCGAAAGCGCTCGGACCGCTCTCAGCGAAGATCGCATCCCTCGAGGCGACCATCACCGGACTCGAGCAGGCTGTGGAAAAGGACACCCAATCCCTGGCAGCGGCATCCGCCAAGGGCGAAGCACTGGCGATCAGGACGCTCTCGCAATCCTTGCGCGACAATCAGCAGAAGATCGAGAAACTCTTTGCCGAGCTTGAGGCGTTCACCACGGAGCATGACGCAAAAGCGCAGGAGTTTGACAAACAGCTGGCTGAACTGGCGGAGGTTTCGTAGGTACTGAAGAATGATTCAGGTGAATAGCTGGAAGGTGGAAGACTGAAGGTAATGCGTGATTTTACTTCAGCCTTCGGCCTTCAGCCTAAATACCTGGTTTCAGGCCTACTCCTTAAACGTCCAGTAGGAGTTCAGAAAATAATTGATGAACGTGGCAGGCAGGATACCCGCGGCCTGATGGATCTGCGGGATACCGAACGGATCGATCCGGCTGAGCACTACAAAGGTGGCATAGCTGACGCCGAGCGAAGCAAAGGATACGATATTAAACTTTACCCCCCGGATATGGATCTTGTCATCAGTATCCCTGTTTCTGAAGGTATAGAAATTATTCAGCAGAAAATTCGTGATAATGGACAGCTCGATCGCCAGGGGAGAAGCGATGAACTTGCTCAGCCCCATACTCATTAATTGCGTAAAAGAGACCAGATTGACCACCACGCCGCTCGCGCCGACGGCCGAAAACCGCAAAAAGGTCTTGCTCCGCTCGAACCGGATCCACCAGGCATTGAGCATAAACTCGACAATATCGGAAAGCCCCAGTTTCGTCTCGCCTCTCTTCCGGTCAACGAACTCGACAGGAATTTCCCGCACCTTCGCATGATTCAGGATAGCCTCGTAGAGCAGCGATATCTGAAAGGCATATCCCCGGACCTTGAGCGCATCGAGATCGATCTTTTTGACGATCGATGCCCGTATCGCCCGAAAACCCGCTGTGCAGTCCCGGACCGTGTACATGCCTGCTACGTACCGGGCAAATACGTTTCCCCACCGGGAGTTCATTCTTCGTAAAAAACTCCAGTCCTCGGGAATTTTACCGCCCGGCACATATCTGCTGCCGATCGCAAAATCCGCCCCTTCCTCAACAGCTTCGATCAACCGGGGTACATCCTCGGGTTTGTGGGAGAAGTCCGCATCCATCTCCATAACAACATCGGCATGCAGTCCCGTGATCGCGAATTTCATGCCCCGGACATAGGCCGCGCCCAACCCCTGTTTTTCGCCGGTTATTAAATGCAGGTTCGGCCACTCGGCGCGCGCGGCCCTGACGGCCTCCGCGGTGCCGTCAGGCGAATTGTCATCAACGACCAATATATGCATGTCGTGCTTGATTTTCCTGAATTGCTCCTGCAGCGCATGCACGATGAGCCCGATGTTCTCTTTTTCATTATAGGTCGGCAGAATAACGACGATCTTCATGTATCACCTGTGTGGTTTGAGTTTATTTCTGACGACGGATCAGGCCGTCCAGCCAATACATGCGGGGGCGATCAGAAGCTGGTCGTGTCACTCGCGGGTGCCGGCCTGGCAATTGCCTGTTTGTCGCTCCCCTTCGCTGGTTCCGTATACAGCCGGAAGAGCAGGTATGCCGCCAAGCAGGTCGCCATCAGCGGGGACACCCAGAATACTTCAGCGTGCGGCGCAAGCAACTTGCCGATGGGGCGGCTGCCGATCAGGACCGCCACCATGCCTGCCAGGAAGACGCCCTGGCCAAGCCGCTTCTCCGATAAAAATGCGAGGACGAGGAAAACCGCGATTGACGGACCAAGCATGGCATACGTATTATTCTCTGTTCTCGGGCTGAACAGGATCAGGTAGAGAGCGGCCAGGGAATACACATAGATCGCCGAACGGTTCGCATCGTACCGTTGTCGCGCCAGGAAACAGAGCGCCAGCGTCCCGAAGGCGGCGGCGATGCGGATTGCCATCTGGGCGTGTTCCGTCAGTTCCACGCCCACGAGCTGCACAGCGCTGAACGGAGACGTCCACCCCTGGACCACCACACCGACGTGCGCAGCCGTGGTCGAGTTGTGCAGAAATGCCGCGTACTGCTGCAGGACGTATGCGGGACCCTGCGTCAAAAAAGGCGCCAGCGCAACAGCCGTCATGCCCAGGAGCAGGCGCCAGGTCATGGGACGATCGATCGCAATGACCAGCAGCACCAGCACGATCGCGAGCGGTTTCATCGCCACGCCGAGCGACAACCACAGCACAGCGCGCCACCAGCGGCAGCGGGCAATATCAGCGACCGCAAGGAGCATAAAACCGGCCATGATGAGCGTGGCCTGTCCGTTCCTGGCGCAGTCCCACGCAAGGGGGATCGCGATAAGCGTCATCATCGGGAAAAAGTTCTTGCCCGAACGCTCATGCCCAAGCCAGGCAAAGCTGCGCAGTCCCAGTGCGAACACGCCGGTGTTCACGAGACGCCAGAGCACCTCGCCCATTGCCTGGGGAATCATCGCAAAGGGTGCGAAGAGAATGGCCGCCTGGGGGAAATAAACGAAGCCCCCCACGCCCGAGCCGTCGTACAGGCCCTGCCCGGCGAACCAGTTCGCCGCGGCGGTCCGGTAAGCGGAAACGACCGACCGGTTGCTTCCGGCCATGATCATCGCAGCGGTCACGAGAAACAGCGCCAGCCAGCCGAGCCATGCATTCTTGTCAGACTGTTTATCGCCTATCAGCACTCTCTACCCCCGCTTGCTGCCGAAAAAAAGGGGGCCTTTCGGCTCCCGGGAAAAGTGCGAACCAAACTATTTTCTGTTCTGGTCGCCGCTGCGAACCTACTTCCCCGCCTGCAACTGCGCGAGCACGTCCCTGATCTGGGCTGTGTCAGGTGAGTTCGGCGCAAGTTCAAGGTACGTCTGAAACTCCTTCATGGCCCCCTCCCGATCATTGAGGTCAAAGGCGAGCACGACCCCGAGGTTCCGGTGGGCATTCGGGTGGCTGGGCGCAATCTTGATCGCCTTGCGGAACTCGGCAACCGCAGCCTCGTACTTGCCGGTGCCGCGCATACAGGTGCCCATATCAACCCGCACGTTCACGTTCTTCGGATCCAGGGCAAGGGCTTTCTGATAGGCATCAATGGCCTCGCTAAACTGCTGCGTATCCATCAGCGCGTTGCCCAGGGCGATCCATCCGTCAGCTTTGCCTGGGTTCATATTCGCCAGCGACCGCAGGTTGTCGATCTGCTGGGGCGTGATCATGACCGGAGGAGGAGCGACCACCTGTTTATTGGATGCTTCCTTCTGCTGACAACCTACCACACCGAACAGCATCACCAGTACCGCACAAAATAGTATCTTCATAGTACCTCCCCTAAGATAGTGGTTTTTTTAGAGCATGACTCTCCAACATACTGGAAGTGGTCTCACATTCTTTCCGCAGGACGCTACGTCTTGATGAAGGAACAGCAATAATCGGACAGTTTGGACACCCTGAGCTTGAACTTTGCGTTGGCCGCGACCTCGAAGGCTTCCCCGCCCTTCACGGCCTTCCAGGCGGTCTGTCCCGGCAGCAGCACATCGAGCTCACCGGAGAGGATCTCCATGAGTTCCTTGTCAGCGGTCCCGAACTCGTATTCGCCCGGCAGCATTACACCGAGGGTCTTCTTGGATCCGTCGGCGAACAGAACGGTCCTGCTCGTCACTTTGCCGTCAAAATAGATGTTCGCTTCACGAACGATCGTAACACCCTTGAATTCCGACATTGCAGTATCCTTTCGTTATTTCCTCGGATAGGGGCATCGTGAAGACATTCCGTTGCCACGCAGAAAGATAATATATATTGGGAAAAAAATCAAGGCTAAAGCTGCAAAGATCAATAATCGTGGAAATACCTTTTTTGTTGAATGGATAGCAACCAGCGCCTCCACAGCGACGCGCCAGAAGACGGCGCGTGAGGCGCGTGTTCACCATCGCAAAGTCCCCGTCGTTACGTTTCTATTTCTCCCTGCCTTGCGACACACATAAGTACACGCACAATCACCAGTTCTTCTTGAGCTCTTCTATAAGCTGCCTGACGGCCACGAACAGGTCCCCCGCTATCGGATGGACCCGTGGCGCACTCCGCGTCTGGTTCAACTTCATGAGCGGCGCCTCCCTGTCCTTGTTAAAGCAAAGGACCTCCGCGCGCGTGCCGAGATAGTCGATGTGCTGCGGCGCGCCCGAGATGCCGAGGGCGATCATGAGCTTCGGGTTCACGCGCACGCCGGTCTGGCCGATCTGCGCCTCAAGGGGCTGAAGCTTCAGGTCCTGCGTGACCTTGCGCGTTGCGCCGAAGAGCGGGGCAAGACCCATGCCTTCCAGCGCTTCCTTAAGCTCCAGGGCCAGCTTCATTCCTGCTTCGTTCCTTATGCCGTAGCCCAGGTCGATGATGACGTCAGCCTCGGCAAGCGTAGGCGCTGCAACGGGCGGCAGGGGCATGATCCAGTCAGCAGAAAGTGCAAGGTCGAGCGTTGCTGCTGAGAACGCGTCTGACAAGGCCGGCGCGGGGAACTCCGCTTCCGCTGCGATCGTGGCGAGCAGAGAGCCGTTTTCAAATTGTTCTTTTCTGACAAGCTTATTGTTGTACGCGGGGAGCCGAAAGGACCAGACTTCCGTTTCGCGATACGATATCCGTCACGCCTGAACAGAGCAGAATTTTTTCTCGGTTGTCTCCGTCTCGCCTGCCTCATACCCGAAAGTGCTGATCCATTCAGGCCCGGCAAGAATGATCGCGCTATCCGCGGTCTTCAACACGCTCCGGACAACCATTCGTCTGCCTTCGTTCGACAGCCTTCCCTTCTGCGTATCAACACA
Organism: Nitrospirota bacterium; assembly: GCA_963836175.1. Classification (GTDB taxonomy): domain Bacteria; phylum Nitrospirota; class UBA9217; order UBA9217; family UBA9217; genus GWC2-56-14. The sequence continues at coordinate 44,514 of CAWIIS010000002.1, read as the reverse complement.
GAACGCCTGTTTGCAGCCATTCGCCTTTGCAAGCCCCAGAAGCTGCGGCCAGGAATCTCTCGGGCTGCAGAGGATCGCGCGCGCTTCCCTCTTCAATAAACTTGCCACATGAGCTGCATGCGCGAAGTACGGCTACATTCGACCGGGGCTGCTGCGGATCAAGCAAAGCCCAGACCGCATCTCCTTCGGACAGCGTACCTTTTGGCACGTCACCCGCGTAAGCCTGCGCAAGGGAAGCGCTGGCTGAAGCAGCATAGAGCTTCAGGTATCCGGCAGCTCCTGCGGCATCGGTGATGGTTTTGGTCTCCGCCTGCTTTCCCTTCGGGCAAGGCGAACCGGATTTGCGTCGAATCGAGCTTTGGCGACTCCATCACGCGTATGTTCGCGAATGCGCTTTCGATCGCCTGCGACATCGGCATTTCCATCCTCACACGCGGCATGGGTAATGCTCACAACTGCCGGCAGCGCAATGTGCTCAAGGCCGGTGTGGTCTGTCTTGGCAATGATATGCTCCCTGCGATAATGGACCCGCTTGAGTGCCCCGGCGAGATACGCGCCGAGGTTCTGATCGCCATTCATGCAATCAGCGCCCGTGATGATAAGGTTGTAGGGATAGAGCGCCTCAAGGCTTTTCACGGTCTTGATAATGGACTGCGGCCCTGCTGCGGGATCGAGCGACAAGCGGTGCAGATCATCGGCGCGCGTACCTGCTGCTGTGCGAAGGACCGCTTCATGCTCCGGACCTCCGGGCATCAGCACATCTACGATCACATGAGGACCGCTCTGTTCTTTCAGGTTCAGCACCTGCTGCAAGTCCGGACAGATCGCAGGGGTCCGGCTGCCACACGAGCTCGCGCAGAGCCCCGTCAGACAATGCGCGGTATCGGCGCACAATCGGCCACGGGCCTGACGATCGCAAGGATACGGAACCTGGCCTGCACGCTGCCGGGGGGAACAGCTGTCAGTTGATGCTTTCTCCGACAGCCGGTCCAGCACGGCATCAGCCGCACGCACCTCGGGCATAGCAAGGTTCTCTTTCACCAGCTCCCATGCAGCAGCATACTTCCGATCAAGTTCCGTGAGACGGGACAAAGCGCGTTCAGCTGCGCGTTCGCCTGCTTTCCGCATGGAAGGAACATAGTCGGGCGATGCCGCTGACAGCGCTTTTTCATGCTCCTTAAGCCATGCCATGCGGTACTGGATGCACTCCAGCTTCAGGATCTCGCCCGCCATTTCAGCGAGCGGGAACAACGCCGGCTGGAGCATGGCATCGGCCCAGGCAGCATCGCCTAAAAGCGCTGCCGCCTCCTTTACCTTTGTTCGCAGTTTGTTCTTCCAGGAAAGGAGCGCCGCCGCGCCGGCATCCCCGGGCTCGCCGGAAAGCTCGGGCCAGTCAGCTGCCAGAGCGATCAGGTCCTTGACGATCAGGAAGCGCTGCACCTCGTTCGTTCCTTCATAGATCGTGAGAATGCGGCTGTCGCGCCGCGCCTTTTCGAGCAGATACTTCTCGGTCTGGCCGATCGGGCCGAAGGCGCGCTCCACCAGCGTCAGGAGCTCGTGAATGTCCTCGGAGCAGACAAATTTCGCTATGGCCGATTCCATGCGCACGGACTCGTGCGGCCGGTCGAAGAGGCCGACCAGATAGTAGGCCAGCGACTCGCTGCCGAACAGGACGGCTGCTGCTTCGCCGAGCAGACGGTCGCGCTCTGAAGAGGCCGGGATGGCCAGGAGGGCCTCCTGCATGAGCTTGCGCATGAGCGCGCCGGAGACGACCGCCAGGCCGCAGCGGCCCACGTTCAGTGTCTCCAGGGCGTTCACCTGGCCGTGGCCTTCGTACCCGATCACGGCCTCGCGCGGAACGCGCACGCTGTCGATGGAGATCTCGTTGGTGGGAGAGCCGCGCTGGCCGGTCTTCTTTTCATCAGCGCCGACCTTGAGCCCTTCGGCGTGCCGGTCGACCATGAATCCCGTGACGCCTTCAGGCGTCTGGGCGTACAAACAGAACTGGGTCGCGATGCTGCCGTTGGTGATCCACATCTTTGCGCCGGTCAGGACGTAGAACTCGTAAACCGCTCCACGTGCCGGACCTCCGCACCTGGCCGATGTCATGGAACTCGCACCGCTTCCCCTGATACTGGTAATACCGCACACCCTGTCGGTCGCGTAATCATAGGCATCGTATTTGATCTCGGCGATTTCGTTGTCCGGAGTCCGGTATGCGATGCCCTGGTCCGTGAACGCGATCCTGTCCGCGTCGATCAGATAGCGCACACTCGCTGCTTCGCCTTCGGTCAGGACAAAGGAGTACCTGCCGTCGGGAAGGGCCGCAGGTTTGCGGTCTGCAAGCTCGCCGTTGTCTTGACCCCGCCTGAATCGGAGCCTGCGGTGGGCTCGGTCAGGGCAAAGGCGCTCACGGCGCCGTGGCCCAGGTAGCGCAGAAAGAGCTTATGGCAGCGCTCGCGCCGCGGCAGCTCGTCAAGCGCCGCGTGCACGTCGGGCATCACTTTTTCGAAGAGCTCGTTCGCCTGCCTGAGGTTCGTAATGAAACCGCCGAAGTCTCCCCGTTTTCCGGCAATGCCTGCGCCGTAGAAGGCGCGCAGAAAGTTGGCCGCCAGATACTTGACCACGCGCGTGCGGCGGATGCGCGTATCCACGAGCTGCATCACCGCCTCATACTCTTTCTTGATCCAGGCCGGGTTCGGGCTGTCGAGGGTCGCGACGATCCTTCCGAGCCGCTCTTTGATCTCGCCGAGCTTCTTCTCGTCCTCTGCCAGCGGCGCCAGCTCTTCATGCACGCGCGGCAGTTCGTCCTCAAGCCCCAGCAGGATCGGCGTGGTGCCGATGCTCGTGCTCGCCATGATCAGAAGATCGATGGAAGCGTCGCCGAAGCTCCCGGCTGCGGAGTTCAGGATATAGTACTCCGCCTTGTGCCACCCGAGCCCGTGCTCCGATTGCGGGACGTGGTGGCGAGCCACTTGTTCTTCTTTACCGCATCGAGGACCTCCGGACGGCAAGCGGTGAAACTTCTCGATAGAGCGCTCGATGCCGAGTCCGTCGAAATCCTTGCCGCTGCAGTTCGTCTTGAACCAGCCCGCAAGCTCCGCCCACCGGGTCCTTAGTTTCGTGTCATGCAGCTGCATCTCCGGCACAAAACGAAGCGTCGCGTCCGTTGCTGTGGTAAGAAAGCGGGCAGACCTATGCGGCGCGCCGGGAGCGTTGCAAAAGGCCTCATAATCCGGATCGAGAGTGATCGGTGTTCCTGTCGGCTCGACAGGGAATACCGCCAGGGGAGATACCCTGCCCTGACCAGCTGAGCGCCGCGCTTTTGCCAGGGCTTCTTCTGCCAGCCCCAGCAGCACCTCGATGAGCGCCGCTTCAGCCTCATTGCTTTTGCCTTTACCGAGTTCCTGTTCAGAAGCAGCCAGCAGAGCGCGCAGACCGAGCGCAAGCGCCTTTGCCTCTCCTGCAAGCAAGGCATCGGCTTCAGCAGAGAGCGCTCCGCACTGCTCCATGATACGGCGCAAACGCAGAGCAGATCCGGCAAGCGGTTCTCCCTGCACGGACTTCAGGCTGCCGAGCTCCGGAAGGATGCTCTCCAGGTCGGATGGGCCCAGTGCCGCGTTCAGGCGTGCTGCTGCCCGTAACCCGGCGCCAGGAACCGGTAGAGCGACGAATCGCGGTAGGAGCGCGACAGCAGATCGTCCTCGGAATAAGCGAACCCGCCGAAGACCTGGCCTGCATCGTATCCCATGGTCCCGGCTTCAGGACCAAAGGCAAGGGCCGCGAGGGCGGAGCAGAGGGCGTGATAAAGTGCGGAGTCTGGAGTTCGGAGTTCGGAGTGAGCATGAAAATCGTAAAGCGTCTGGAGAAGCAAGCGCCAGGCTTCGGTGCGCGCGATCAGGGCCTTTACGGCGCCGAGCTTTGCGATGCCGTCCCTGCCTTCAGTATCCTGCATCTGGCCGGGGAACTGGACCCTGCCGAGGGCATGCTCTTTCACCCGTTTGCAGAGATAATCGCCGACGCCGAGCGCAATGGCAAGATAGTGAACAGCGTCCGGCGCCTGCCCGCTGTCTGATGCCATGATCGCCTGTTTGCTGACCTGACAATCAAGGGTGATGTCGGCAAGTGCGGCTGCCCTGAAACCGATGGCCGGCGTAAGCGTGACCGGACCCCGGGCAGCGAAAGCGACACGAGATGGCCGCGGCCCTGAGCAATGATGAGGAGCGTGCTGCATGCGGCGGTAGGGACCAGGCTGAGCGAACCCTGTATCCGGACGCTATCGATGGCCTCCTTGATATCGAGGTGGTCGCGCTGAACCGCGGCGATCCCGGCCATCAGCGCGATCTCCGCCTGTATCAAGGTACTGATGGCAAGGAACTGATGCGCTGCGACCAGTCCGAGAGCCGGGCTTACGCAGGACAGGGCGCGCACGGCATCAAGCGGCTGCTCGCGATGGTCAGCGATGAACTGCTGCATTTTTTCTTCCCATTCCGCGCGGCAGGGGCGCTTCTTCCCATTGCTTTACGATCCTGTCCGGGAACAGGTTTGATGCCTCCTCATAGGTAATGCGGCCTGGTCGCGTTCCGGCCGTTTTCCTGAGGGACGCTCGGAAGCTCCCAGGCAAGTATCCGTTCGTCGATCCGTTTCGCAGTATAGAACGCGTGGAAGAACCGGCTCTCGCCAAGCCGCGCTTCGAGGTCCTTTCGTTCCTTTTGCATGGCCTGTGCCTGCGCATGCCTGCTTTCGTTCGTAAGCATAGCCTCAAGTTTTTTGAGCTCGTCCCCCAGCCGTTTCCCGAGCGCGGCAGGCCAGGACCGTCTTGACACATCGGCCGATGCAGGCAGGCTGGTGACCGCGGTCTGAAAAGCGGCTGACGCGTTCAGCACACTGCGACAGGCGGAAACAACGCCGTCCCCGGGATACCAGAGCATTTCTTCGAAAGACCCCGCAACATGATGCTGGCCTGAAACAGCATTGCTGCCGAGAGCATCCAGCAATAGAGGAAATGCCGCGCTCTCCGGCCGGTAGATCAGCTTGTGGTCCGTATGCCGCCCCCAGAGCGTACGCGCCGGTTCGGCCCTCCAGCAGGATTCGCACTTGATGCAGTTCTCATAGTTCACCGTCACCCTGCCGCGGCCGGCAAAAGGCGGCGCATCGTAGCCATAGACACGCGCCGGGCAGACCCACCAGAGCCCTGCCTGCGCCATGTCGCCCTGGGCCGTTGTCTTCTCGGGCCAGAGCGTCCTGATGTGCGATGCTGCTCCGACGCGGTAGGTGTTCGTGGCGAGCTTTGCTTCGAGGCTCAGCGCGGGCTTCACGGCATCGAGGTCGCGCGCTTTTTTCTGCGATTCGTTGTAGGCCATGACCGGCTCGGCAAGCAGCTTCTCCACCGGAGTTTTCAGGACATAAAAACGGAACGCGTCCCAGAGCGCGGTGCCGAGGCAATGCAGAACAGCGTCAGGCCGAAAGCAGGAAGCACCACGAGGTCGGTCAGCTTGAGGCTCTGCGAGCATGATGCGCACCGCCCGTCTGAACTTCTTCTGCAGGGGTTGTCGGTCGTTGGCGTAGATCTGTTCAAGGGCGGACCAGAGCGCAGGGAGAGGTCCTTTTGATCAGCGAGCCCAGGGGCCAGGGAAGCGATGCTGCATCACCGATCCCTGCCATTGATATGCAGGACCACGCGCGAGCTTCGGGTCAGGCGCCGGGGTCAGTCTTCAGAAGGTTCGTGATCCAGAGCCGCAGGGTGGCCGGATTGATCAGGGACAGCGCAAGGGGCTTTCCGAGCCTGAGGCTGCTGATTGCCCGACAGGTATCGGTGACCAGTTCCTTCAGGCCGCGATAGGAGAGGAGGTGGCTCCTGAGGAACCGGCCGGTCTCGATGAGGCTTCTGCCTGACAAGAAAGTGCGCTGAGCCGCAGGCCACGTCCACGGTCCTGCCGAAGAGCACGCTCGATCTTCCGAAGTAGGCCGGCCATGCGGAAAGATGCTGTGCATTCGCGCCGTAGACGCTTTCGCCTCGAGCGGAGCGAGATATTCCCGTGTCGAGGTTCTTTGCGTCAAAGGAGCTGCCGCGTCTTCAGGATGCGCTTTACCGCCCGGGCGAAATACAGCCCCGTGGCAGAAGCCGGGCCGGTGAAGTTCGGGAAGGGAATGTCGATGCCGAGCCCGGCTGAAGCGCCGCCCACGACCAGCCCGTCCTCGACGAGCATCGGCCGCTCGCGCCAGCCGCCGCTCCTGATGATCTTCGTGCCGTATGCCGGAAAGCGCCGCGCCTTCCGTCAGCTCCCTGATATCGGGAAGGCCCTGCATCCATTCAAACAGCCGGTCATGGTCGCCGCGATAGTTGTTCCGCACATTGTCAAGCGGCACGACATAGCCCAGCGAGAGGCTGTCGCGGTTGGTGTACAGGAACCCGCCCACGTTCAGCTTCGCGGTCCTGCCGGCGATGGCGGCGTTCCTGAGGAGCAGCTCGTATGCGGCGCCCTCGCCCGGGTTCGAGCCTGAACCGCTCCTCGATCACTTCGGGCGTGAGCGACAGGACCGCCTTCACGCCCTGGAGATAATGGGGCGCCGGAACGCGCTCCAGCTGCTCGGAGCGCACCAGGTGGGAGGCGTCGCCTTCGGCAATGAACGTCACGTCCGCATACAGAGGCCCGCGGTTGGTTTCAACGCCGATGACCCTGCCGTATTTTCGGATGAGCGACGTGACCGTGGTCTTCGTGAGAAGCGCGGCGCCCTTTTTGCGGGCCAGATGGGCGAAGTAGGGATCGTAGATGGGCCGGAGGACGGTGTAGCAGTTCCGGAAAACCGCCGGGATCGGTGAGCGCCACGCCGACCTCGTCCAGCCCGTTATGCACCAGCGTCCCGCGGCGACGACGCGCCGCTCGAAGGGCGCCGCCGCCACGGCTGCAGGGCCGAAACAGTCCTCTTGCGCAAGGCTCTCGGTGAAATACACGCAGCCCGACCAGTTCTCGGCCCCGGCGTACACGCCGGCCTCGAGCAGGCGACGGAGATGCCGGTCCCGGCAAGCGCTCCGGCCGCAGCCACGCCGGCAGGCCCCGCACCGATGATGATGACGTCGAACCTGTACTGTTTCATGCTGGCTCCTTTTTGGAGGTTAAAGATACACCTGGTGAAGTATGAGGACGGGAGGCTAGTCGATCATGATGAATAAACAAATTATAGCAAAATTTTATTTTTTTGTATACAATCTGCAGAATACTGCAAGCGTGCTTAACCGGACAAACCGGAGCAAAGCAAGGCTTTTTATCGCAGACGCAAAGCGCGCAAAGAAATGCCAGTACGTCAATGCATTAAACAATACCCTTATTATTTTAGCCGTTCTTTGCGACCTTTGCGTCTTTGCGAGAGATGAATTTTAGTTTTTTGTCTAATTATTTATAAGGAGTTCTTCCATGTCACCCACCCTTCGGACCCTTTCTGCGAGGCCCCTGTTCTCCCTTCTGCTCCTTGCCGCCGTCTTGTTGCCGGCGCCGCTCCTGGCCCAGGAGACGATCAGGATCGGGGGCACCGGCACCGGGCTCGGCACGATGAGCCTGCTCGCTTCGGCATTTCAAAAAAAGCATCGGGAGATAAAGATCAGGATCATGCCGAGCATCGGCAGCAGCGGCGCCATAAGGGCGACCGCACAGGGCGCCCTCGACATCGGCCTGAACGGCAGACCGCTCAAGGAAGAAGAGGCCAGGCTCGGCCTCGTGGTCACCGAATATGCGAAAACGCCCTTCGTATTTGCTGTGCAAAAAGACGTGCCGATCCAGGGCCTGAGCACTGATGAACTCGCGAAGATCTATAGGGGGGATATGCAGGCATGGCCGAACGGCGAATGGGTGCGGCTGGTGCTGCGCCCGAGGTCAGATGCCGATACGACCATCGCCCGGGGCATCTCTCCGGAAATGAGCGCTGCCCTTGATCGCGCCCTCTCCCGGGAAGGAATGCTGATGGCGGCAACCAATCAGGAGAGTAATGATATGATCGACAGGACCGCCGGCTCGATCGGCTTTTCCACGCTGACGCAGATCATGACCGAGAAGCACCCGGTGAAGGCGCTCGCAATCAATGGTGTGGAGCCGATCGCCAACGGCAGCGCGAACAAACACTACCCCTTCATGAAAACCCTGTCGCTGTTGACAAAACCGGGCGCACCTCCGGCAGTACAACGATTCATCGATTTTGTGCGCTCCCCGGAGGGTGCAAGGATCCTGCTGAAGACCGGCAACATACCCGTGGCGGCCAAATGATCATCCGTTCTGAGAACGACATCGTAAAGACCGTTACCTGGCTTACTGCCATCATGGTATTTGTACTGGTGATCGTCATTCCGATCGGTTATTTTTCCCTTTCCCGTCAGCATATCGTGGGAAGCCTTGAGTCGGAAGCGGAGATGAACGCACAAATCATTTCGCAGATCATCGGCGCCGATGCCGACATGTGGCAATTCGAGCAGGTGCGGCTCGGGGAATATCTCTCTCGCCGCCCGAGAAAAGGCCATGCGGAAACGCGGCGAATTCTGGCAGTGAACGGTGCGGTCATCGCCGAAAGCGCCGACGTACTGCAGCGTCCTGTCATTGTCCGGAACGTGAGCCTCTTCGATGCGGGCCATCCCGTCGGCAGCCTGGAAATAGCCCGGTCCCTGGGGCCGCTGCTCACGAAAACGGGCCTGCTGATGCTGTTCCTGGCCCCGCTGGGAGCATTGGCGTTTCCGGGTCCTGCGCGTGCTGCCGGTCCGGGCCCTGCGCCGGAGCGAAACAGCGCTCCTGAAAGAACGGGACACGGCTGCATACCTATCTTGACGTGGCTCAAGTCATGCTGGTCGCCCTTGACCTTGAACAGCGGGTCACCCTGATCAACCGGAAGGGATGCGAGGTCCTGGGGGCCGCGGAACAGGACATCCTCTCAAAAAACTGGTTCGAGCATTTTGTTCCCGACCATTCGCAGGCAGCATCGAAAGCGGCTTTTTTGAAGATGATGCACGGCGACGGCACGAGGGGAGAATACCGTGAGTATCCCGTGCGGACCGCGAGCGGCAGCGAGCGGCTCATTGCCTGGCAGATGATCATGGTGAAGGATGAATCGGGCGCTCTCGTCGGCACCCTCAGTTCCGGAGAAGACATTACCGAACGCAAGCATCTCGAAGCCCAGCTGCTGCATGCGCAGAAGATGGAATCGGTGGGGCAGCTTGCCGGAGGCGTTGCTCACGACTTTAACAACATCCTTTCCGCGATCATCGGCCATGCGGACCTTCTGCTTCATGAAGATGCCCCCGGAGGACCTGCTGCGGCAGGATGTGGACCAGATCCTGTCCTCTTCGGAACGCGCCGCCCGCCTGGTGCAGAGTCTTCTGGCCTTCAGCAGAAAACAGCTCATCAAACCGCAGGTGATCGATATCAACGAGGTCATCCAGAACGTCGGGAAACTGCTGCGCAGGCTTATCGGGTCGGACATCGAGCTCAGGACGCGCCTTGCGAAAGGCACGGTCTTTGTCATGGCGGATGCAGGGCCAGCTGGAGCAGGTCCTGATGAACCTGGCGACGAACGCGCGCGATGCCATGCCTGACGGAGGCGTGCTGACCATTGAAACGGGCCGGGCAGAACCGGGGAACGGGCCGCGCACGGACGGCAGCCTTGAGAAACCTGCCGCTTATGCCCTGATTTCCCTGTCCGATTCCGGCATGGGCATGGACGCCGAAACAAAAGAAAGAATATTCGACCCCTTCTTTACCACGAAAGAGGTCGGAAAGGGCACCGGGCTGGGGCTCTCGACGGCCTACGGGATCATCAAGCAGCATCATGGGGAGATCTCGGTATACAGTGAGCCGGGCATGGGCACCACCTTCAGGATCTACCTGCCGATGGTATCCGCGCCGCCCGTCGTAACGCCGGAAGCAAAGCCGGTATTTCCCGCAGGCGGCACCGAGACCGTGCTGCTTGCCGAGGACGACGCCGATGTGCGGAAGGTCACTGCTACGATGCTGACGCGGTCCGGGTACACGGTCATCGAAGCGGCTGACGGAGAAGATGCGCTGAATAAGTTCAGGGAATATCAGGACCGGATAGACCTGGTCATCCTGGATGTCATCATGCCGCGCATGAACGGAAAAGCGGTGTATGACGAACTGCGAAAGCTCCGGCCGGACATCAAAACGCTCTTTACCAGCGGCCATACCGGTGATGTGATCCAGAATAAAGGGATCATCGAAGAGGGAATAAACTTTTTATCAAAACCGGCGTCCCGCACCGAGCTGCTGCAGAAAGTGCGCGACGTACTGGACCGCTGACCGCCCGGACTAGGCCAGGAGAAATGCCCTATGGCGGAACACAAAAACCCAGGCAGTGACAAGGCGTGGGAGATCCTTGCAACGCTCGACCCCGCGGCTGTCTGCAGGACAGCGGCAGTGTCCTATGACGGAGCGTCAGGCAGCTACACGGTCCGGTCGCTCGGTATGGACGTCAGCGTTTCCCTGAAACAGCGGGCCATCGCCGGCAGCTCGCCCAAAAGCGACAACCTGCTCCGGCAGCTCCGATACTTTTTCGAGCTCTCGGTCCTCTGGTACCTCGTGAGCGCAAAAGACATTGGCTGCAGCAATCAGCTCGTGAACCTCCGGGGCATCAAGGGCGGCGAGATCTTTACCAAGGGTTCGCATGTGCTGCCGCTCGACCATATAGCAATGAAATACGGAAAGGACCGGGAAGGATTTCTAAAACGAGGCCTGGACCTCGGCGGGGACGTGATGAATATCGGAGATGTATCAGTGAAACTTTTTCCCTTCCCGCGCATACCCGCGGTCATGACGCTCTGGCTCGCGGATGAGGAGTTCCCGGCCCGGGCCGACGTGCTGTTCGATTCCACCTGCGGCCTCCAGGTCCCCATCGATATCCTCTGGTCGATCGCCATGATGACTGTGCTGGCCTGGGACAAAGGTGTATGAGCTGCATGCACGCAGCCCGCTGTAGACCGAGCATGCCGTAAGAAGAACCTTCCAGGAGAAATGGAGATGGATGGTGAAATGGAAATCATCTCTTATCAATAGGCGGTTACTCCTTTTTTCCCCAACTTCCCCCTTTGATCTCGGATTTCGATTTTATGAGCTTTCAACTTATAGCAGGCTGTTGAAATTTTAGGGTGTCATCCTGAACGAAGTGAAGGATCTGAAACAGTTGTAGAGCCGAGATTCTTCGCTACGCTCAGAATGACAAATAGTTGGTATTTCGATTTTTCCAACAACCTTATAGACGGAGGGACCTTCTTTTACGGTCTGCCGATGGAGAGAATCAGCAGTACAACGGGTCGGCGCAGGTCAGCACCTGCTCGCTTTTGCTGCCGCTCCGGAATATGGTGATGCCCTTTATGCCTTCTTGCCAGGCCAGCAGAAAGGCGTTCCGCACATCCTCCTTCGTTGCCTGGGGCGGAAAGTTGATGGTCTTTGACACGGCATTGTCCGTAAAGCGCTGGAATGCCGCCTGCATGCGGACATGCCATTCCGGAGCGATGTCGAAAGCGGTCACGAACAGCCGTTTCAGGTCCTGCGGCACGCCGCCCATCTGCTGGAGGGATTCCCCTGCGATGATCCGCATAAGGAACTGGTCCGTATAAAAGCCGCGCGCTTTGGCAATCTCGATCAGGTACTCGTACACCTCGGGCAGAGCAACATCCCCGAGCACATGGCGGGTGAACGACAGGGCAAAGAGCGGCTCGATGCCGCTCGAGCAGCCGGCGATAAGAGAAAGCGTTCCTGTCGGGGCCACCGTTGTCACGGTCGCGTTCCTGAGCCTCGGCCCCTGCTCCCTGTCGTATCTGCTCCCGGTAAAATTCGGGAATACTCCCCGCTCCCTGCGCAAGCTCTTCGGACATTCCCCACCCCGTTCTTTTGATGAACCGCATGAGCTCTTCGCCGGTCCTGATCGCCGCTTCGGAATCGTAAGGGATGCCGAGCCGGATCAGCAGGTCCGCAAAACCCATCACCCCGAGGCCGATCTTCCGGTTGCCTTTTGCCATGCCGTCGATCCGGTCGAGCGGGTAACGGCCCATATCGATCACATTGTCCAGAAAATGCACGGACGTTCGCACGGTCCGCTCAAGCCTGTCCCAGTCGATCCCACGCCTACCGCCTGTGTCCCGGAGCATCTCGAGAAGATTGATCGAACCAAGGTTGCAGGGCTCGTAGGGCAGCAAGGGCTGTTCGCCGCAGGGGTTGGTGCTTTCCATTTCGCCGAGCTGCGGCGTGGGATTGTCGCGGTTGATCCGGTCGAGAAAGATGATGCCGGGATCGCCGGTCCTCCAGGCCATCTCCACGATCCGGTCGAAGACCTCGCGGGCCTTGAGCGTCTGGACCACCAGCCTGGTGCGGGGATTGACCAGGTGAAGATCGCCGTCAGACTCGACAGCGCGCATGAACTCCTCATGTCACCGCAACAGAAAGATTGAAGTTCGAAAGCTCCTTGTTGTCCTGTTTTGCCGAGATGAACTCCAGGATATCAGGATGGTCGACCCTGAGGATGCCCATGTTCGCGCCGCGGCGCATGCCGCCTTGCTTGATCACCTCGGTGGCCATGTTGAAAACCTGCATGAACGACACCGGGCCGCTCGCTGCGCCGCCGGTGGAATGCACCGTGTCATCCCTGGGCCGGAGCCTGCTGAACGAAAAACCGGTGCCCCCGCCGCTTTGGTGGATCAGGGCGGTATTTTTGACGCTCTCGAATATTGACTCAAGCGAGTCCTCGACAGGAAGAACAAAACAGGCGGCAAGTTGCTGGAGGGGCCGGCCTGCATTCATCAGGGTCGGGGAATTCGGGAGGAATTCGAGTCTCGACAGGATGCCGTAAAAATCGTCTTCGGTCCTCCGCATATCGGCATGATCATCGTACAGAAGATCGGCCCGGGCCACGTTGCCCGCCACACGCTGGAACAGCTCTTCCGGCGATTCCATGACCCGCCCCTGATCGTCCTTTTTGAGATAGCGCCTGGCAAGGACGGTCATCGCATTTGGCGTAAGGTGCCGTTTTGAGGAGTTGACCACCATTTTTCTACCTCTAACAGGTTGTTGAAAAAGTAGAAATAACAGGACTTGTCATTCTGAGCGCAGCGAAGAATCTCGTTTTTACAACTACTTTAGATCCTTCACTTCGTTCAGGATGACACCTTAAAATACTTTTTCAACAGCCTGCTGAAGCAAACCAGCACTGCTACAGCCCCAGTGCGGCAACATGATCGAGCACATTCTGCCGGATCCGGGCCGGCGGCTCCGGCTTCACCAGCTGCCGGCCGCGGTCAAGGGCCGGGACCAGCAGATCGCTGAACGGCCCATTGCAGGAGCAGGTGCTTCCGTAGGTGTCATTCGGGACGATCTTTCGCTCCCCGCACAGGGCGCACATGAGCACCCGTTTGCTTCCCGACCACTTGCCCCTCTTCGCGCGGGGCTTGCCGTCCACCTCGACGATGTCCATGGCAAAGTCGATCACCGGAGCGTTGCTGATGGACGTCCCGATGCCGTAGCCCTGGACCATGGGATTCAGTCCGGGAATATCCTGCTCCCTGATGCCGCCGCTCACAAAGAACTTGACGTGTTTGAAGCCCCGGAGATCAAGCTCCCATCGCGTTTCCTCCAGGATGCGGTAAAAGTTTCCGCGCCGCGACCCCGGCGTGTCGAACCGCACGGCATAGAGCCGCTCGCCCAGGGCCTGCGCCACGTTCAGGGTCTCGAACTTCTCGTCCTGGAACGTGTCGATGAGCGCCACGCGCCTGAACTTCGGCTCCAGCACCTCGTCGTAGGCCTTGATCGCATCCACGGTGGAACCCATGCAGAGAATGAGCGAGTGGGGCATGGTGCCCATGGGGTCCTCGCCGATGAGCTCGCCGGACTTTACCACGGCAACGCCGTCGCACCCGCCGATGAAGGCGTTCCGTTCGATCATGGGCGCGAGGATGGGATGCATCCGCCGCGCGCCGAAGCTCATGACCACGCGGTCGCCGGCCAGTTTTTTCATTCGCGCGGCCTGGGTGGCGATGCCCGAGGCCTGGCAGAGCAGACCCAGTATCGCGGTCTCGTACACGCAGAAATCCTGATACCGTCCCTCGATCTCCATGACCGGTTCATAGGGATAAAAGACCGGTCCCTTCCTTCATGGCCCTGACCTTGATCCCGAGCTGCTTCAGGAGCGGCAGGGACTCGTCGATGCCGGTGAAGACCGCCCATTTCCATTCTTCCGGCAGGTTCTTGGCAATGAACTCGGCCTTTACCACGGGGTTGATCGCCCTTGCCTTCAGGATCCTGAGCGCCCGCTCGAAATATACATCCGTGATCTTCCCGTCAAGAATGTCCTTCGGATCCGCGGTAAAGAACATGGCAACCTCCATTTCGGATTGCGGATTGCGGATTTCGGATTTCGGATTCAATGCAACGTCATAGTCCAAATCAACCCAATCCGAAATCCACAATAAACTCTCCCCTCTCATGCGTTTTCAATCCGCAATCCGAAATCCGAAATCCGCAATTGCTACGCTGCTTTCCTGTCCGCAACGTCACTGCCCGCGTTCACGAGCTTTGCGCTCAGAACGTTTTTCATGATGCGAAGCGCAGCGATATGGTCTTCCTGGGCGATGCCCGCCACCCCGTCCTCCACCACCGTGACCGCATAGTTGCGCAGAACAATTTCATAGGCCGTGAACAGGATGCAGATATGCGTTACGCAGCCCATGAGCCTGAGGGAATCCACTTCGAGCTTTTTCAGGATGTCGTCCAGATTCGTGCCGTAGAATGCGGAGTAGTCGGTTTTCTGCACCACCACGTCTCCGGGCCGGGGCGCAAGCTCGTCAATGATCTCTGCGCCTTTCGTCCCTTTTACAGCATGGGCCGGCCAGCCGAACTTTGCGAACTCCTTGTCATCAGGCGCATGGGCATCGCAAACATAGATCACCGGCCTTCCTTCAGCCCGGGCGCTGTTCACTTCCTGTTGGATGTTCCTCACGATCTTGCGGTTATCCGGGACCTCCAGGGGCGCGCCCGGCCGCACAAAATCATTCAACATGTCGATGATCAGCAAAGCTTCCTTTTTCATGCCAATCGCCTCCTCTTTGTACCACCTTCATTATAATTGTAACACTCGCTGGGTCTTTTGCATAGAACTGCGGGAATGATGTGGGAGGAGAGGGTGTATACGGCAAAAGGGAAAGCGCTTCGCTAGTAGCCGGTGGTGTCCCATAACCATGATCTGCGGCACTTATGGTAAATACGCGAAAAAGGATACAATAACGATGGATAAATGGCAAGGACATTGAAAGTCAAAAAGACCCTTCTCGCAGTTGCGTAGATGGGAGTATATGGGTCGCAGCTGATGCCACTCCTGCTTCACTCATCTTTCTGCGGGCACCCGGAAACATCCCTTTTTTTTGCGATGATCTGCTCGATCTCTTCCGCTGAGTAGAGCTTGCCTTTGCCCACACCGGGGCAGAAGGACGCGACTTCCCGTTCCCACACCGATTTGTTCATGTTCTCCGGCCAGAAGGGCCAGGTGCGGCACTGCCAGGGCCGGGCCGTGTACACTCCGCAACGATTGTTTTTAAAAAACGGGCAGTCCCTGTCTGCGTATTTCAACTGGTACCGTCCTTCTTCTTTTTCGGTGTATTGCGCGGTAAACTCAGTCGTCGTAAGCCCGAGATGGATTGCCAGGCGTCGCCGGTCGTTGAAAGAAAGATATACGCAGCTGTACCGACCGCGCGTAACGCAGCACTTGCCTTCGCCCTGGCATTCGAAGCGAATCCCTTCTTTATAAAAAGGATTTCTACTCGTCATAGTATTTACCTGGCATCACTTTTTGCCGAAGAACTGTTCAGCCGGGCATCCGAGTTCTCGCTGTTTGCAATATTTACAGGCTATTTTAGTTCTTATAATGTAATTGCCTCCCGATGACAGTCCCAGCAAAACCGCGAGCGCCATTGCTGTACTCCACGAAAATTTTTGTACGAGAAGCGCAATCCCGCCGAGAAGCGGAATCACCAAAACGAGCATATCAGGCAGCAATTCTTTCCAGGAAATGGACTTGGCTGTGAACCGCCCGGGGTCTCCCCGCTTGAACAGGTACCGGGCAACTATGCCCCTGCCAAAGGCACAGCGCTTACCGTAATAATAGCAGTCAACACAGCTCATCCTCATGACATGAATTTCATTGCCGAGACAGCAGGCCGCATAGAAGGCCGCCGCGAGAGGACCATATCCTGAAAGAATATACGTGCCAAGGGTATAGATTGAAACGGCAACAAGGATGGAGATGCCTGCCAGGCGGACTGGGAAGTTTTCATATGCCTTAATCTCTTTCATGACCTTGCCTCCTTACGTGACGCCGTTTCTCAGTTTATTTCTTTTTCGCCCCAAAGGCTGTTATCTCTGCCATGAACCGCTCGCCATACCGCTCCAGCTTAACGTCCCCCACTCCGGTGATCTGCCGCAATGCGGAAGCGGTCGTTGGGAAATGCCGGCACATCTCGTGCAGCGTCTTGTCCGAAAAGATAACATAGGGCGGCACGTGCTGTTCCTCGGCGATCTTTTTTCTGACACCGCGAAGCCGATCAAAGAGCGTCTCGTCGTATCCTCCGGCTATAGCTGCGGATCTTCTCTTCGCTGCGCCTTTCTTCGTTTCTTCCCGTTTAAGGCCGAACACCTGCCCCGTTCCCGTGAGCACCGTAGCACCCTTGGGTGTCAGCTTTAAGACCGGGTACCGTTCGCCGTCCTGCCTGATAAGCTCCTGCGCAAGAAGTTCGTTCACGATGAAATGCCAGTGGTTCTTGTCCTTGTCCCGCCCTGCGCCGAAGGTCTTGACGCTGTCGTGTCCCAGTTCCTTGATGCGTTTCGTGTCCGCTCCCATGACAACGTCGATGACATGCATGATCCCGAACCGCTCGTTGGTCCTCGCCATGGCGGACATCAGGATCTTTGCATCCAGCGAGATGTCGACCTGCATGACCGAGCCCGTACAGATGTCGCAGGCCCCGCAGTTGTCCCCTGGCCAGGTTTCTCCGAAGAACGACAGGAGCTGCTTTCTCCTGCAGACGTTATGGGAGGCGAAGCGTACGGTCTGGTTCAGCTTCTCCATTGCAATGGCGCGTTCCTGCTCGTCCGGCGTCCGGTCGATGAAATAGCGGATCTTCGGAATGTCGCCCCTGCTGAAAAAGAGCAGACAGTGGGCAGGCGCTCCGTCGCGGCCTGCGCGGCCCGTTTCCTGATAATAGGCCTCGATGTGCTTCGGCAGATCGGCATGCACCACGAACCGGACATTCGATTTGTCGATGCCCATGCCGAAGGCAACGGTCGCCACGATCACCTGGATCTCGTCACGGGAGAAGGCCTCCTGGTTCCTCTGGCGTTCGTCCGCAGAAAGGCCGGCATGGTACGGGAGCGCCTTGATGCCTTGAGCAGCAAGGAACGCGGCGGTTCCCTCGACGGCATCGCGCGTGGTCCGGTAGATGATGCCCGACTCAGCCTCATGGGTTGCGAGGAATTCCAGAAGCTGCTGTTCTACATTAGTTTTGGCCTCTACCTGATAAAAGAGATTGGGACGGTTGAATGATGCGCGCACCTCATGAGGCTTCCTGAGGCCGATCTTTTGAATGATGTCCTGCTGGACCTTCTCGGTGGCTGTTGCCGTGAATGCAGCAATGGGAATGCCGGGGAACTCTCTTGGTATGGACGAAAGGGCGAGATAGTCCGGCCGGAAGTCGTGGCCCCATTCGGAGATGCAGTGCGCCTCGTCAATGGCGAAGAGCGAAAGGGGGATACACTTTAAGGTCTCGATGAACTGAGGCATGGCAAACCGTTCCGGCGCGATATAGAGGAGCTTCACCTTGCCGCTCACGAGCTTCCGCTGGATCTCCGCCAGTTCCCGCTGGTCCAGCGAGCTGTTCATGAATGCTGCCGCGATGCCGTTCTCCTGCGCCGCATCCACCTGGTCCTTCATGAGCGAAATAAGCGGGCTGATGACCACAGCAGTGCCGATTTTGAGGAGCGCGGGCAGCTGATAGCAGAGGGACTTGCCGCCGCCCGTGGGCATGACGGCGAACACGTCCTTCCCGGCCATGATGCTGGTGATGATGGGCTCCTGGTTCTGGCGGAAGGACTCAAAACCGAAGACCGTGCGAAGGGTGTGAAGTACGGTGGGCTCGATTGAAGAAGTTTGATCGTTCATGCGTTTTTCATCACCTTGCATTGGAACGTCAGCTCTCCCCTCAGGGAGATGATGGTGTGCGGGATTATTAGGAAAACAAAACGGGGGCAAGGAATGGTATTTTTCCTTGCCCCTGCTTCATTCCGCAATCCGCAATCGGCGTCTTATTCCAGCACCGTGCCATCCTTCAAGTCCTCATAAAATTTCTTGAGGTTGGGAAGCGTCTTCGCGGACATGGCCTTCATTCCGCTCCTGGGGTGCTCGTTCAGGATGCCGGTGATCATGTACGGGATATGATACCCCCATTCCACCTTCGCCTTCATGGGGATAAAGATCTCCTGGATGATCTCGATGATCGGCCGGATGTCGAACTTGGGGTTCTTCAGGAACGAAAGCAGCAGTTCCGTGGGACAGTTGCCCGCGCCGCGCCCCATTCCGTAAATGGTCGAATCGAGGCGGTTGACACCCGCAACAATGGCATCGATGGTGTTCGAGAAGGCAAGCTGCTGATTATTGTGGGTATGGATGCCGAGCTCCTTGCCCGGAAGCGCTGCCTGGTATTTTTTAGCAAAGAATTGGATCTGTTCCGAATACATCGCACCAAAGCTGTCGACGAGGTAGATAACCGGCACATTGCTTTTTGCAAGATCTTCGAGCGCCTCATCGAGTTCTTTTTCAAGGACCTTCGAGACCGCCATGAGGTTGATCGTCACCTCGTAGCCCTTGTCCAGGCAATGGTGGGCAAGGCTGATCGCCTTATCGACCTCTTTCGCATAGCAGGCAACCCTGATCATATCAAGGGCGCTCTCGCTTTTTTTGGGGATGTCGTGGTCATCGATGCGGCCGATATCCGCCATAGCGGACAATTTCATCGTTTTGTCGATGCCGCCGCAGACCCTTTTCAGGTCATCTTCCGAACAGAACTTCCATGCGCCGTTGTCAGCCCTGGAAAAATATTTCTCCGAGGATTTATACCCTATCTCCATATAGTCGACGCCGGACTGCGAGAGGGCGATGAAGACTTTCCTGACAAAATCATCATTGAACTGCCATTGGTTGATCAGTCCGCCGTCGCGAACAGTGCAATCGAGGACCTTTATCTGGGGACGAAACATGGTAATGCCTCCTGAAACGAAAATATTCCCGCACATTGTAGGGGAAAAAGAATGGGTGATTATACCCGATTTACCTCGGAATGTGAAGACCGACCTTTTGTGCGGGTAAATTCCTCGGCCTTCCCGACAAAACCTCTCGCCAGCCCGGCAATGGCGCTCCAGTCCTTTGCCGCCACGAGCTCGCGCTTGATGATCGCCGCCCCGATGAGGATGCCTGCCGCGTCTGCGGCAAGGTATTGCGAGACATTGTCGAGCGTCGCCCCTCCGCACAGCAGGTATCGCACAAAGGGCATCGGCCCCCTGATCGCTTTAAGGAAGGCGAGGCCGCCGATCTCGACAAAGGGGAAAAGCTTTATGATATCTCCGCCCGCCTTATATGCCCTGTATATTTCCGTGGGCGTACATGCGCCGGGGACCGAAGCACACCCTTCCTTTTTTGTGAACCTCACGACCTCTTCGTCGAAGTTGGGGCTTACCAGATAGGAAGCTCCGGCGGCAAGCGCCTTTTTCGCATCATTAACCGAGAGGATCGTGCCGGCCCCGACCGTGACCCGTTCGTCTTTGCGCAGCCGCCTGATCACGTCATCCGCCTGTGGCACCGAAAACGTGACCTCGATGAACCGGATCCCGCCTTCCACGCATGCCAGGGCCGCTTGATAGGCATCCTCCGGGGTCTCGGTACGGACCGCCACCACTAACTGATGTTTCTTCAGGTTTGCTACAAGGCCCTCGGCGTTTGACATCAGCTCCTCATCATGCTCCTGGTCCTTCAATAACCTACTCCCACTCGATCGTGCTCGGCGGCTTGGACGAGATGTCGAAGACCACGCGGTTCACGCCTTTTACTTCGTTGATGATGCGGTTGGACATGATGCCCGAGCAGGTCATAGGGGATCTTGGCCCAGTCAGCGGTCATGCCGTCCTGGCTCGTGACCGCGCGGATGGCGACCACGTTCTCGTAGGTCCGCTCGTCGCCCATGACGCCCACGGTCTTGATCGGGAGCAGCACGGCAAAGGACTGCCAGATCTCCTTGTAGAGGCCGGCCTTCTTGATCTCCTCGATCACGATGGCATCTGCCTCGCGCAGGATTTTGAGCCGCGGCTCCGTCACTTCGCCCAGGATGCGGATGGCAAGGCCCGGGCCGGGGAAGGGCTGGCGGTCGATGATGTCGTCGGGCATCTTCATCTCGCGGCCGATGGCGCGCACTTCGTCCTTGAACAGTTCGCGGAGCGGCTCCACCAGTTTCAGCTTCATCTTTTCGGGCAGTCCGCCCACGTTGTGGTGCGACTTGATGATGGCCGACGGGCCTTTGAACGAAACGCTCTCGATCACATCGGGATAGAGCGTGCCCTGCACCAGGAACTCCGGCGCCGCCCAGGGCATGCGCTTCCCGCTCGAAGACCTCGATAAAGGTGTTGCCGATGATCTTCCGCTTCTTCTCGGGGTCCTCGACACCCTTGAGCTTGTCAAGGAATTCCGCGGAAGCATCGACATACTTGAGGTTCAGCCCCATGTCCTTGAAGGAGTGCTGCACCTTCTCGGCCTCGTCCTTCCTGAGCACGCCGTTGTTCACGAAGATGCAGGTGAGCTGTTTGCCGATGGCCTTGTGCACGAGCACGGCTGCCACGGAGGAATCAACGCCGCCGGACAGGCCGCAGACCGCCTGGTTGCTCGCCCACGGCCTTGCGGATCTCGCCGACGGAATAGTCCACAAAGGACGCCATGGTCCAGGTCGGCTCGCATTTGCAGATGCCGTACACGAAGTTCCGGAGGATCTGGACGCCCTGAGGCGTATGCACCACCTCGGGGTGGAACTGGACGCCGTAGAACTTCCGTTTCTCGTCCGCCATGGCCGCGGTCGGCGAGTTGTCGGTGTGCGCAATGGCGGTAAAGCCTTCCGGCATTTTCTCGATGCGGTCGCCGTGGCTCATCCAGACGACAGTTCCGAGTTTTGAGTTCGGAGTTCCGAGTTGTGAACCAATGCTGTTGAAAAGCCCTCTTCTTATCGATGATCAGCTCCGCCCTGCCGAACTCGCGTTTTGCGGATTTGGCCACCTGACCGCCGAGCACATGCGTCAGGAGCTGCATGCCGTAGCAGATGCCGAGCACCGGCACCCCGAGTTCGAGATGGGCCTTGTCAATGAGCGGTGAACCGGCATCATAGACGCTCGAAGGACCGCCCGACAGGATGAGCCCCTTCGGGTTGAAGGCCTTGACCTTGTCGAGCCCTGCGTTGTAGGGGAATATTTCGCAATAGACCCTGGCCTCGCGCACCCGGCGGGCGATGAGCTGGGTGTACTGGGACCCGAAGTCGAGGATAAGGATTCGTTCACTATGGATATCGGACACAAGGAGCTCCTTTCAGATGCTGAAGTGGTGCCATATTACCCTATGGAGCGAAGACCTGTCAATCTGAACATGAATTGGGGAAAAACTCGTTGACAAGCCGCGACGGCTCCGTTTATTATAGGTTCATGGGTCAATTCTACCAAGAACTCCGGGACCTGGCACACCAGCTTGCACGGGCACTGCCCCGCCCCTCGTTCTACATTGAACACGCTTCCCAGGTGCGCCGTGCCGAAGAGTCCCTGGGGTGCCATGAGTTCATCCTGCGCTGCCGGACCTACCTCGATGAATCCCTGCTGGAATGCGCCCACGGACTGTGCCACTGCGAAGCTGTGGCCCGCGATGCGGGAACGATCGTCCTCATCGAGGCCGAGCGGTCAAACCTGGCCTCGCCCGACCGGGAGCGCCTCTTTGCCGCTTCCATCATCGCCGGCCTTCTGCATGACATCAAGCGGAAGGAACAGGACCATGCGGTACGGGGAAGCATCGAGGCGGAAAAGATCCTGTCGAAGCTGGGCATGGACCTGCGCGAACGCCAGTACATTGCGGACGCCATCAGGAACCACGAGGCCTTTCAGGAGACCTTTGAACGGGACGATGCTGCGGGGCAACTGGTGAGCGATGCGCTCTATGACGCCGACAAGTTCAGGTGGGGGCCCGAAAACTTCACCACCACGCTCTGGCTCATGGTCGAGTCCCACAACACGCCGCCGGAATCACTGCATCGGACCTTTAAGGAAAAGATGAAGGGAATCGAACGGATCAAGGAAACCTTCCGGACGCCAACCGGCAAGCGCTTCGGCCCGGAGTTCATTGACCAGGGAATTACCATCGGAAATGCCATCTATGACAAAATGAGCGAGATGCTGGAACGGAGCAGGTAGAAGCTGAACCCAGAGCGTCGTAGCAACCGCAGGAAACCATTATCCACAGATTTCGCAGATGGCCGCAGATTTCAGACCCAAAATGCAGGTTTGTTTTAATCTGCGTAATCTGCGGACAATATCTTGACCTGAGCTGTAAATGCTTCTATTACTAGAGTTGTTTAATGCTGTTTTGGCTAATCGCTGTCCCCGAGCTGTCCCTTCGGCTGATTCCCGTAAACCTTCCTCATGACCGCATCTGCCTGTTCCTTTCGCGCATCAAGCACGCCTTCCCTGAACTTGAGGGTTTCCTCGGCGAACATGGCCGATCGAAGCCACTCATAGGCCAGCTTCAGAAGTTCAGCATCATCGGTGCGGACCTTTTCGATGCGCTCCGCAGGAATATCGTACGTGGCGAGGAAGCTGCTTTCGAACACGAACGCGCGAAAGTAATCGGTGTCGGTGCTGGCCATGAAGAACATCCGGTTCTTGATCTCGGGAAACTCCCTCTCACCGAAGGACTTTTTCTTGATCAGAAGGTCCATCCAGCCGCGGTTTATATCGTCGTACTGGTCCGCTCCCTGGTCCTTGCGCCATTCGGCGACGGTCCACGCCTTGTCCTCCTCGAAACCTTTGCAGTGATCTTCCTTGACCATGAAGTAGAACTCGTCCTTGCCGCCCTCTGCCTCTTTCTTCCTGAGCGTCGCCATGACCCACGGGGTAATAACGGCAGTTGCTCGGCCGGTCCTCGTACACCGTGCAGCCTTCGGGAGTGAGAAAAGGGCAGCTCTTTTTTTCATCGGCGCTCATCCTGAGCGTGATCACCGGAAGCAGCGTTTTGGCGAGGATCTCGATATCGCAATACTGGTTGATGAAATCCTCGGTCGTCAGACCAAGCCGCTTCCGGAGGCGCAGCAGGTCGTAGGGAGGCAGCACGATATTGATATTGCTGCAGCAGGCGGTAAAGCATGACACGCCTTTGTGGCAGCGGAACTTGAACCTGCTCGCCTCAGTCAGCTTGATCGGCACAACCTTGTCGCTTGTGCTCTTTTTAAGCGGCTCGATGTCAAAGTCCTCTGTCGTCATTGTTTCTTTTTCCTTATTGTGTTTCTTCTCTTTCATAGCAACCCTCTCAGGTCAGATTAAGACCTTTTATTTTATAATTCCGCATTCCGAATTCCTTATTCCGAATTCGGAACCTACTTCATCCAGCTCTGTATCTCCTCATGCTGTTTTATGAAAAGCTCGACCCCTTCGTGGTCAGGACCGAGAATTCTCTTGAACCGCTCTAGCGCTTCATAAAACGGCATCTCACGGGTACCGCTTACCAGATTGTCGGCATAGGAAACGATCTTCTCTTCCGGGGCGAGCGGCAGATATTCCTTGCAGGGAAGTCCAAGCCGCGCGGCCTCGGCCGCTGTAATGCCCGCTCCGATATGGCGTTCAATGATCAGTATGAGCCGGTTTGAAAAACCGAGGCGCTTCGCGATCTCAACGCCTGCCACGGCATGTTCGATGCCGTGCGTCCGGGACCTGCCGATATCATGGAACAGCCCCCCAAGGCGGACCAGTTCCGGGTCCACCGGCTCCTTTACCCGCTCAGCAATGGAAACCGCCATATCCGAAACCTTTTGGCAGTGGGCAACAACATCCGTCGAGCAGCCAGCCTTTACCAACACCTCAACCTTACTCATAAGCCTGTGAATAATACCATAATTCCGTGAAATTACAAGGCAAGAATCAGGAAGTATCACCCAACACGCGGGATTTTTTCTAGAAAAAATCTGAATTTATCCTGTTCCTATCCGCAGGTATCATACCTATACTTCTTTTTCCATGAGAGCTGCCAGCTTGGACCAATCAAAGGAAAGCAAATTCATTATCTGTGCGCGGATCGTCCTTATCGCGCCTGAGACGTCCCCTTCCCTCTTGAGGTTGTAGAATGGGAGGACCGCGGCAAAAGCGCGGTCAAGATAATCAGGGTCCGGTTGCAGGACGTCATCGCGTCTCGTATAATAGGGGTCTTCTCCGACCGCACAGGGAGCCGTGAACACATTGAACTGCCTGCATCCGATCGGCCTGACCGGATGGATAGCACAGGAATTATCGATCAGGAACGGACAGCCCGAAACGGCCGCGCCGACAGCTAACCGAGTCCTCAGCAGGTCCCGTGTAGCACCGGTGATCTTTTCCGATGCATACCAGTAGATGCCGACGATCTCATGGGGATACAGGGGAAGGTCCTTTTGATGTACGCAGCAGTTGCCGCATCCTTTCCCGCAGGCCAGTTTTTTGTTCCGCTTTTTTTCCGTGTTCTTCACCGCGACTGCCACTCCCGTATCCGCGATCGCGTATGCGTCAAGAAGCAGGGAAAGCCAGGTCAGACGTCGCTCGTCATCGGGAAAATGCAGGCGGCGCGATAGACCGGGAGTCGTGTGTTTCCTGTTTTTTTTCATTTTTTTAATCCATAGCAGGACAGCCGCGGATTCCTCAGCCTCGCGGAAGCTTTGAAGGACTGGCAAAAAAAAAGCTGCCCCCGTTCAGGGGCAGCCTTGTGATAACGAGTGCTGCTTACTTGATCAACGGTACGATCAGGAGCGCAACGATGTTGATGACCTTGATCATCGGGTTGATGGCCGGACCTGCGGTGTCCTTGTAAGGATCGCCGACCGTATCGCCCGTGACCGAGGCCTTGTGTCCGTCGCTGCCCTTCTTGTGCACGACGCCCTTGCTGTCCGTGACGCCGTCTTCAAAGGACTTCTTGGCATTGTCCCATGCGCCGCCGCCGGAGGTCATGGCAATGGCCTGGAACAGACCGGTCACAATGGCGCCGATGAGCACGCCGCCGAGGGCTTCTTTGCCCAGGAGGAGACCCACCACGACCGGAACAACCACCGGAAGAAGCGCCGGGAGCATCATCTCATGGATGGCGCTCTTGGTCACGATGTCAACGCACTTGCCGTACTCCGGCTTGCCGGTGCCTTCCATGATGCCCTTGATCTCGCGGAACTGTCTGCGAACTTCTTCCACCACGCCGCCTGCAGCCTTAGCCACGGACTCCATAAGGAGCGCGCCGAAGTAGTAGGGGAGCAGGCCGCCGATGAACAGGCCGCAAAGGACCATGGGGTTCGAAAGGTCGAACAGGACCGTTGTACCGAAGGAGCGTGAATATTCCGAGAACAGCACCAAAGCGGCAAGGGCCGCGGAGCCGATGGCATAGCCCTTGGTCACTGCCTTGGTGGTGTTGCCGACCGCATCGAGAGGATCGGTGATGTCGCGGATGGCCTGCGGGAGCCCGGCCATTTCAGCGACGCCGCCCGCATTGTCCGTGATCGGGCCGTAGGAGTCGATGGCCACGACGATACCGGTCATGGAGAGCATGGACACGGCTGCCAGCGCGATGGCGAAGATGCCGCCCGAGGCCGCGTTCGTCTAGACCGGAGAATCCGCCGCCAAGCCAGTATGCGCCGAGGATCGAGGCAACGATCACGAGCACCGGCGCTGAGGTGGACTTCATGCTGACCGCGAGGCCGGCGATCACGTTCGTGCCGTGGCCGGTGAGGCTCGCCTGTGCGATGTGCTGCACCGGGGGATACTCTTTCGCGGTGAAGTACTCGGTGATCCACACGATCAGGCCGGTGAGGGCAAGACCGATGAGGGAGATGAAGAACACGGTGTTCGCCGTGAATACGCCGGCATTGGCGCCGAGGCCGTCGATAAAGCTCTTGGCCACGAAATAGAACGCGACTGCCGCGATAACGCCTGCAACGGCAAGGCCCTTATACAGGGCGCCCATGATGTAGTTGTTCTTGCCGAGTCTTAACGGCATAGGTGCCGATGATGGAAGCGATGATCGAAACGCCGCCCAGCATAAGCGGGAACTCGATCCAGGGGCTGTCCGTCGCCGAACACGGTCTTGGCGAGAAGCATGGCGGCCACGAGGGTCACCGTGTAGGTCTCATAGAGGTCGGCTGCCATACCGGCGCAGTCGCCCACGTTGTCGCCCACGTTGTCGGCGATCACGGCCGGGTTGCGCGGGTCGTCTTCGGGGATGTTCTTCTCAACCTTACCCACGAGGTCGGCGCCCACGTCAGCGGCCTTGGTGTAGATGCCGCCCGCGATACGGGCGAACACGCTCATGAGCGAGCAGCCGAAGCCGAGCCCGATAAGAGCGGTGGATACCTGCTTCGGCCGGAGCCATGGATTTCGCGATGAAGTAGAAGCCGGCCAGGCCGATGATGCCGAGGCCCACGACCATGATGCCGGTCACGGAGCCGCCCTTGAACGCGAGGCTGAGCGCGGCCTGGAGGCCTTTGCTCGCTGCTGCTGCGGTACGCACGTTGGCACGGAGCGACACCCACATGCCGATGAAACCGGCAAGGGCGGAACCCACGGTACCGATGATGAATCCGGCTGCTGCCCACATCCCGAGTTTGGGAACGAAGGCCAGGACAAGCACCAGAACCGCTGCGACCATTGCAACGGTCTTGTACTCGCGCGCCAGGAACGCATTAGCGCCTTCCTTCACTGCATTGGAAATGTCGATCATCTTCTGATTGCCTGCATCCTGCTTGTTCACCCAGATCGCGGTCATGATGCCGTAAATGACGCCGGCTACGCCGCATACCAGGGCAAAAAGAATCGTGTTACTCATTAGTTCTCCTCCTTATAAGATTAGGCTGTACAATACCCATAGAACGTCTCTCGAATAAACCTTTTAAACCTTTTTACCCAGAACTTCGCACTGACCTGTATTCTCTTCCGGCATCCCCCCTTGCTTAACGTTTGGACCGGCTTATGCTTCGAATTTCCCGCCGATGAAATCCTTCAGATACTGGTTCTCGGCCTTGAGGTTCTTCACCAGCACCCGCACCACATCACGCATGGACAGGAGGCCCAGCAAACCGTTCTCCTCAATGACCGGCAGGTGGCGGATATTGTTCTGGATCATGATCGCCATGACGTAGTCAAGGTCATCGCCGGCTTCACCACGAGCAGGTTGGCGCTCATGACGTCCTTGATCATGACGTCCTTCATGGCGAGCCCTTCACCAGCAGCGTTCTTCACGATGTCACGCTCGGTGACGATCCCGACGAGCGACCCCGTCCATGACCAGCAGCGCACCGATATTGCACTCCGCCATCTGCTTGGCTGCTGCCTGGAGCAGCGTCCGTCGCTCGTTGATGCTGAAGCACTCGAGGCCCTTGATGCTTAATAGTTCTTTGACTTTCATGGCTTACTCCACAGGTTCAGTACGGGCAGGTTTAAAACCTGCCCTACGTTCCCTATCCCCCCTACTTACGGCCGGTCTGCTTTGCGAACACCATTGCCGTCGTGCGATAGAACAGATGCGCGAACTTGGAATAGGGCGCATAGGCGAACAAGCGACCAGACGAACACGAGGTGGAAGTAATAGACCAAGTAGCCGACTTCCATATCAGCCAGCCGGAGCGCCCAGGAGAGCATGCCCGTGGCGCCGACGCCGATCACGATGGCGAGGAAGATCCAGTCGAAATAGGAGCCCAGACCCGCCTTGCCGGCCTGTGCAAACCGGTTCATCAGGATGATCACGATGCCGATGGCGAAGGCGATGGAACTGGCCAGCGCAAGCATCTTCACGGGGTCGCTCATGGGATAGGGCGACTTCGCCGAAGTGGAACGGGCCGAAGGCCTCTATACCGAGGAACTCCCACCCGTAGAGATAGACGATCGCCCAGGTCGTGACCACGGCAAGCCCGGCAAACGCATAGAACAGAGCGCCATGTGGCCCCACTGCCGGAGACGGTTCACGTTGCAGTCGGCGAACTTCGAGTGGGCCAGGATGGTCGTGACGGAAGCGATGATGTCGCCCACGAGGCTTCCGCTGGACGGTGCGTCGCCGGCCTGCGCCTTCATGCCGTTCCAGAGCTTCTTGATGCCCACAAAGGCCGATACGGCGGCGAAGATCGCCGTCAGGATAAAGACCGTGTCGATCACGGGAACGGGAACGAACTTATGATAGGCCATGATGTCGCCCTCGGCCCGGGGAGCGGTAAAGCTTCCGTTGCCCAGCACCGTCAGGATGACATAGAACAACACCATGGGGATGCGCGAACAGAAGCCAGATGAGCTTCGGGTCCGTTGCGATCTTCGCGAACAACGGCACCATGGCCACGTGCTTGATGCTCTGCTTGCGGATGGCGTTCAGCACCTCGCCCGGCTTGGCGCCGCGCGGGCAGTAGGCCGTGCAGTCGCTGCACTGGTGGCAGAGCCAGACATCGGCGCTCGTGATGAGCTTGTCCTTCTGGCCCCACTGGGCCAGGACCATCTCCTTGCGCGGGAAGGGGTTCCCTTCCGGCGTCACGTTGCAGACCACCGAGCAGGTGGCGCACTGGTAGCACTTTTTCAGCGACTCGCCGCCGCCCTTGATGATCTCGTTCACGAATTGCAAATCAGGTTTGATAACTGTTGCTTCTGACATATATATCCTCCATTAGACTTCGGTTCAGGAGTGCGGTTTTGCTTTTCATTCCGCAACTCCGAACTCCGCAATCCGCAATTCGATTCTACATGGTCCTGAACGGATTCGGTCCGAATCTCTCTGATCCTGGCAGCAAACTCATTGAGCATGTCCGGCAGTTTATCATACTCGTTGATGGCCACCTGCATAAGCTGGACGCGCTCGGACTCAAGCTGGAGCCGGTTCAGGGTCTCGCTGACCTTGCTGAAGCGGGTGTTCGCGAGCTCGCTGCCCTTGACGAAGTGGCACTGATAGTTCTCGCCGTACTTGCAACCGAGAAGCAGCATACCGTCGGCGCCCTTGGACAGCGCGTCGGCAACCCACACCAGGTTCATGCCGCCCAGGCATCGCATGGAAATGAACCGGAATGCCGGATCGATCTTCTTTCCGGCAATAGCCGCCGTGTCGAGCGCCGGGTAGGAGTCGTTCTCGCAGACCAGGCAGATGATCGTCGGCTTGTCCTCATCATCGGAGTATTCCACAGCCTTGAGCATGGAACCCACGATATCGACGCTGTAGTCCTTGAAGGACACGATGCGCTCGGGGCAGGCGCCCATGCAGGTGCCGCAGCGGCGGCAGCGGTTGATGTTGTAGTTGGGAATGCCCTTCTCGTCCTCGTCGATGGCGCCGAAGGGGCACTCTTCCGTGCACCGCTTGCAGGCCGTGCACTTGATCAAGAGCGGGTCGGGATAGGTCGTGTCCCAGGCGCGGGGATGGACCGCGACGCCGCGGGATGCATGGTCGATGGCCTGGATCGCCTTGAATGCCGCGCCGGCCGCGTCTTCCTGCGCCTCGGCCATGTTCATGGGCTGGTGCACGCTGCCGGCGGCGTAGATGCCGGTCCTGCCGGGTCTCGTACTGGAAACAGATGAAGTTCGAATCGGCGAAACCTGACGCCCCTTCGAGGGTCGGGATCTCCGGGCCCTGACGGTAGCCGAGGTTCAGGATATAATCCGGCTTGGGGGTCTGCTCGAGGTAGTTCTTCTTTGATTCATCGCCGCCGCCCGCCGCCGCGGTCAGGCCGTCCGCGTAATCCTGCGGGGCCTTGGTGGTCGGCACCATGCCGGTGGCCAGGACCACGAGATCGGCCTCCACCTTCACCTTTTCGCCGGTCTTGGTGCCGAAGAGGGTGTTCTCCATCTCGACGAACATGTTGCCGTTGCCGGCATCGGAAACGCCGGTCACATCGGCCTTCGAGAGCATCACGCCCGGGTTGTTCTGGGCTTCCTTGTAGTAGAGCTCGGTCCTGCCCGGCGTCCGGATGTCCTTGTAGAAGATCATGGCAAGGGCGTCTTCGTTCTGGCGCACGTACTGGGACTGCTTGAGCGACGTGGCGCAGCACATGGACGAGCAGTAGGGAAGATGGTTCGGATCGCGCTGTCCGGCGCACTGGATGAAGGCGACCTTCAGTGCGGGCTTGCCGTCTGACGGGCGCAAGAGCTTGCCGCCGTTCTTCTTGGCGATCTCCTCGAGCTCGAAGTTCGTGACCACGTTCTTCATCTTGCCGTAGCCGAGGTAGTCGAGCTTGTTCGCATCGTAGGGCTTCCAGCCCGAGGCCATGACAATGGCGCCGATCTTCATGGTCTCGCCGTTCGACAGCGTCACGTTATACAGGCCCGGCTGGCCGTCGGTCTTGGACACGGTCGTGGACTTGTACACCTTGATGTTAGCGTTGTTCTCGACCTCGGCGACGGTCTTGTTGATATCCGTGTCCACGATGAGCGGCTTGTTGATGTAGGAGCCCGTCGGGATCTTTTTGTAGAGCTTGTTCACGAAACCGCCGAGCTGGGCTTCCTTCTCCACCAGCACGACCTGCTGGCCCGCGCCTGCGGCGGAGAGCGCCGCGGTCATGCCGGCGATGCCGCCGCCGATGACCAGGATCGTGCTGTTCAGGTCCGGAAGGATGTTCGGCTCGGCAAGTTCCGACTTCTGGGTCTTGACGATGCCCATGGTGAGATAGTCGTAGGCAGCATCGTTCGTTTCGTCGGTGTTCGGCTCCATGGTCCAGGCAACGAACTCGCGGATGTTGACCCGCTCGACCAGCGCGCCGGGGAACGTGAACTCAGCGGCCTTGGCGCGGGGTGAGCAGGCGGCGATGACGATCGTATTGATGCCGTCCTTCGCCATGTCGTCCTTGATCAGCTGAACGCCCTCGGGGCTGCACAGGGCGTCGTGGATCTTGAAATTCTGCACCTTCTTGGCTGCGCCGGAGAGCTTCTTCGACGTCCATCGCCTCCTTGATGCCGCATCCTTTGCAGATATATACGCAGTATTTCTTCTCCATCCTTATTTCCTCCTCAAGCTCTGGATGCTCTTCATGACCACACCCGTTGCATCCTGCGCGGACCGCGCCACATCAACGGGCGTCTTGAGCGTCCCGGTCGCGTAGATGCCCTTCGGGAGCGCTGCCTGGTCCACGAACCCGTCGTCGGTCATGGCAACGCCGGCGTTCTTCAGCGACGCCGCCGTGGGCTGCATGCCCGTGGCAAGCACGACCATATCGAAGGTCTCGGTGATCTTGCTGCCGCCGTGAATATCCTCGGCGGTGACCTTCACGTCGCCGTTCGCTGCCTGCTCGACTTTGGCGACCTTGCCCTTGAGGAAGGACACGTTCTGGTCTTCCTTGATCTTGGTGTAGAACCGGTTCTCATAGAGTCCGGGGGTGCGGATATCGATGTAGAAGATCTTCACCTTGGAATCGGGATAGAGCTCCCTGACATAGGATGCCTGCTTCAGCGAGGCCAGGCAGCAGATGTAGGAGCAATGGGCCAGATGGTTCTCGTCGCGCGAGCCCGCGCACTGCACAAAGGCGACGTTCTTGACCTCTTTGCCGTCGGAGGGACGCACGATCTTGCCGCCCGTCGGGCCGTTCGGCGCTGCGAGGCGCTCCATCATCATGTTGGTGATGACGTTCTGGACCTTGCCGAACCCGAGATTGTCCATCTTCGTCGCATCGTAGGGATTCCAGCCGGTGGCCATGACCACGGCGCCGACCTTCACGTTGATGGTCTCCGGCTTCATGTCGAGGTGGATCGCGTCGTACTTGCAGGCCTCGACGCACTTGGCGCAGGAAGCACCCTTGCAGGCCTTGCCGTCGATGACATACTGGAGCGGGAATGCCTGGTTGTGCGGAAGATAGGCCGCCTTGGTCTTGCTCATGCCGAAATCGAAGTCGTTCGACCGCTCGTCTCGGGCAGGCCTCGGCGCACTTGTTGCAGCCCGTGCACTTTTCGTTCACGAACCGGGGCTGGGTCTTGATCGTGACCTCGAAGTTCCCCTCGCTGCCGGAGATCTTCTCCACTTCAGCCATCGTGTAGATCTTGACCTGGCCGTTGTTCTTGATCCGCTTGTACTGGATCTCGAGACCGCAGTTCGGGGGGCACATTTTCCAGAAATACTTGTTCAGCTGCGTCACCCGGCCGCCGAGGTAGGGGTTCTTCTCCACGATGATGACATCGGAACCCGCTTCCGCGGCTTCCACTGCCGCCGTGAGGCCGCTGAAGCCTCCGCCGACAACCAAAACCTTATTTTCCGCCATGGTACTAATTCCTCCTTAAGGCAGTAAACCATATCGAAATTGGAAATTGAAAATTGGAAATTTAAAAGTTACAAAGAAGCGAGCAGTGCTCGCTTTCCAGTATTTACAATTTGCACTTTACAATCTTCAATTTACAATAAAATCTCCGGGGAGGGCAAAGCCCTCCCCGGAGGTGTGAGTGTTCTTAATGCTTTACCGGAGCTGCTCCTCAACCAGCTGTACGTAGGGGACCTTCTTGACTTCCCACTTGTCTGTCGCGAGGTCGTACTTCGAGTTGACGAAGCACTTCCAGTTGGCGTCGTCCACCAGGTCGAAGTCGCCGCGATAGTAGTAGCCGGGATACCGGGACTCTTCCCGGAACAGGATGTGGCGTGCATGGGCCTCGACGGAAAGGATGCGGTGATAGTTCTCCCAGCAGCGCATCAGCTCGTGCAGGTTGCTCGCGGCCATCTTGGAGGTGTCTTCCTTCAGCATCTGGAGCTGCTTGAGGCCCTCGTCGAGCATGGTCTTGGAGGTCATGTACCAGGTCGAGATGCCGCCAAAGTACTCGTCGGCGATCTTCTGCAGACGGGTCTGGAGCATCTTCGGCCTGATGTAGTTCGGGTTGATGCACGGGTCCGTGGTGTAGGTCTTGTACTTCTCGTACACCTCGAACGGCAGATAGAGCTCGGCTGCCAGGTGGTCCGCCGTCTCCTTGATCGTCGGCTTGTAGTCCGGGTTGTCGAGCATGAACGCGATCGCGCTCTTTGCTGCGATACGGCCCTCGGCATGCGAACCCGAGGAGAACTTGTGGCCCGATGCGCCGCAGATGTCGCCGCACATGAAGAGGCCCTTCACGGTCGACGAGCGGTTGTAGCTGCCCGCCGGCCACTTCTTGTTCCACTCTTCCGGCGCGCCGAGGTCATCGGGACCGCAGCACCAGAAGCCTGCGCAGCCCGCGTGCGAACCGAGGAGATAGGGCTCGGTCGGCATGATCTCGGACGGGACCTTGTCCGGCTCGACGTTCTTGCGAGGCCCAGAGTCCGGCCTGGCCGATGGCCATATCGAGGAAGTCTTCCCATGCCTCTGCCTCGAGGTGCTTCACCTTCTTGGCGCCCTCTTTGTCGCCGAGCTTCTCCTTGAAGGTCTTGTTGATGGCTTCCATGGCTTGGTGGGTTCTCATGAGGATCGGGCCTTTGCCGGCCTTCATGTCGCGTCATCATGAGGTGGTTGCGGATGGCCGTGCCGAGGTTGTCGACATACTTGCCGTACTTCGCCTTGGCTTCCGCCAGGTATTCCGGATTGACGCAATAGTCCTCGCCGAGGCTGTTGGTTGCCTTGGCCTTGAAGAACAGGAACCATGCGCCGACCGGGCCGTAACCGTCCTTGAAGCGGGCGGGCACGAAGCGGTTCTCCATCATGGTCAGCTCTGCGCCGGCCTGCAGGCCGAGAGCGTAACCGGAGCCGGAGTTCCATACCGGGTACCATGCGCGGCCCTGGCCTTCCTGGGTCGACCGGGGACGGAACACGTTCACGGCGCCGCCGGCTGCCAGCACCATGGCCTTTGCCTTGAAGACGTAGATCTTGTTCTCACGGACGCTGAAACCGGCCGCTGCTGCAACGCGGTTCGGCTCCTTGGCATCATTGTAGAGCTTCACGATGAATACGCGCTCGTAGTGGTTCGGTCTTCACGCCGGTGGCTGCGCGGTTGGTCTCCAGGGCCTTCTTCGCGGCTTCCGCCACGATGACCTTGTAGGACTCGCCGTTGATCATGATCTGCCACTTGCCTGAACGGACCGGCTTGCCGCCGTCCTTCAGCATGGTCTTGCCTGCTTCCTTTGCCTGGAAACCGTCGAGGGAGAAGCCGTCATCGCCCATCTTCCAGATCGGAAGGCCCCACTCCTCGAAGAGCTGCACGGAATCATCAACGTGACGGCCGAGGTCATAGACCAGGTCCTCGCGGATGATGCCCATGAGGTCGTTCCGAACCATCTTTACATAGTCCGCCGGATCGTTCTCGCCCATGTAGGTGTTGATGGCCGACAGACCCATGGCAACGGCGCCGGACCGGTCGGTCGCGGCCTTGTCCACCATGGTGATCTTGATCTTCTTGGGGTTTGCCCAGCGCGCGCCTTCGAACGCCGCGCCGCAGCAGGCCATGCCGCCGCCGATGAGGAGGAGATCGGTCTCAACCTCTTCGACTGCCGGCTTCTGGCAAAACGAAAACGTACAGGTTTCTTTTTCCATTTGTCATATCCTCCTTATTTCTTGATTACTGGCATGGCTTCAGACGTGGTGAAGAAGCCCGGCTTCTTGAGCGTTCGCATCATCTGCTTCAGGCTTGCCCTTGTAGGGATCGACCGAGCCTTCGGCAGTGGTCCGGATCGGGAACTTGAACCGCTTCAGTATCCCGTTCCGGAACTTGATGGTCCACATGATGGAGTCCGTGCCCCGCATCGGGATCACGTTCGCGCCCAGGGGACGAAATCCTGATATCCCCTGATCTCGATCGCCTGCTGCGGGCAGATCTTGACGCAGTTGTAGCACTCCCAGCACTGCTCCGGTCTCCTGGTTGATATGCCTTCATGAGGTCCCTGTTCAGGGTCATGAGGTCGTTCGGGCAGATATACTGGCAAGCAGTCTTATCTTGCGCCTTGCAGCCGTCACACTTCTCGGTAATTACATAACTCGGCATGTTATTACTTCCTCCTATCTATGGAATGTAGTTAACTGCATCCGCAGTCGTTAAACCCGTTTGGTACGGGCGAACGTTCGCCCCTACTTCTTTTCCGTGTGCGTGCCTTCCGCGTGGCTGTGCATCTTGATCTCCACCTTCTCGGTGAGGCCGGCATAGTACTTCTTGAGGATCACCAGCACCTCGGGGCGGCTGAAATGATCTGCAATGTCCTCGCCCTCGGAAAGCATTTCCGGAGCTTGGTGCCGGACAGCATGACCCGGTCTTCCTTGCCGTGGGGGCAGGTCCTCATGGAGGCCATGCCGTCGCACTTGATTGCAATAGAACGTATGGTCGATCTTGAGGGGCTTGGTCTCGAGCGCGCCCTTCGGGATATCGTCGAAGATCTTCTGCGCATCGAACGGGCCGTAGTAGTCGCCCACGCCGGCATGGTCGCGGCCGACGATCAGATGGCTGCAGCCGAAGTTCTGGCGGAAAAGCGCGTGGAGCAGCGCTTCGCGCGGCCCGGCATAGCGCATTTCCATGGGATAGCCGCACTGGATGCGCAGAATCCTTTACAAAGTACTTGTCCATGAGGGTATTGATGGCCTCGGCGCGGACATCGGCCGGGATATCGCCTTCCTTCAGCTTGCCCAGGATCTGATGGACCAGCACGCCGTCCATGGTCTCGATGGCGATCTTGGCAAGGTACTCGTGGGAGCGGTGCATGGGGTTCCGGGTCTGGAATGCTGCGACCGTGCTCCAGCCCTTGTCCTCGAATATCTTGCGGGTCTCGACGGGCTTCATATAGATGCCCTTGAAGGTCTCGGGGAAATGGGCCTCGGAGAGGACCTTTACCGGACCGCCCAGGTTCATATCAGGCTGGCCCATGACCTTCTGCACGCCCGGGTGACCGGCGACATCGTTGGTGCGGAAGATCATCTTGCACTCGTGTTCCTTGTCGGCCTTGGTCATCTCGTACTTCTCGGCGACCTTCATGGTTGCCATGATCGTACCAGCTTCCTCGTCAACAAGGCAGATTTCTTCGTTCTTCTTGAGCGAGTCGGCGAACTCCTTGGAACAGGAGAGCGTCACCGGGACCGGCCAGAACGTGCCGTCGGCAAGCTTGAACTTGTCGCTGCAAACACCCTTCCAGTCCTTCTTGCCCATGAAGCCCGTAAGCGGGGTGAATGCGCCGATGCCCATCATCACGAGGTCTGCGGTCTCGCGCGAGGAGATCTTGAGCTGCTTCAGGGTCTTGGCCTTCTTGAGCTCTTTGCGAAGAGCCGATCCTTCCAGAAGAAGCGGCATGAGCTTCTTCTTTTTGCCGTGAGGCTTTACCAGTGCCATAACTTGTTCCTCCTTAAAAGAATTGTAAAGTTATATTCCACTGTGGCTTGAGGCCACAACTCTGTCCGCTTTTATCTAACCGAGAACGGCCGTCACCTTGTTGAAGATGTCGTTGATGCTGCCGACACCCATGACGGTCTTCATGATGTTCTTCTTGGAGTAGTAATCGATGAGCGGCGCGGTCTGCTGCGTGTAAACTTCGAGCCGCTTTTTGATGGTTGCTTCCTTGTCGTCGTCGCGCTGGAACAGCGCCCCGCCGCACTTGTCGCAGGTTCCTTCTTTTTTGGGGGCAGAGAAATAGATATTGTACATCTGCTGGCAGCTTTTGCAGGTACGGCGGCCGGTGAGCCGCTTCAGGAGGTCGTTCATATCAACGTCGATATTGAGGGCAATCGGTAAGGGGCATGCCCATGTTGGAAAGGATCTTGTCGAGGGCCTCGGCCTGGGCCGTGTTGCGCGGGAACCCGTCGAGGATGAATCCGGCCTTGCAATCAGGCTGTTTGATGCGCTCTTCGACCAGACCGAGCACGATCTTGTCGGAAACGAGCCCGCCCGAGTCCATGATCACCTTGGCCTCTTTGCCGAGCGGCGTTCCATCTGCCACAGCTTTGCGGAGAATATCGCCGGTTGATATTTGCGGGATCTTGTACTTTTCAATCAGCATCTTTGCCTGCGTGCCTTTACCAGCACCAGGAGCACCGAGCAGCACAATCCTTTTAGCCATCGTGGTGGATCCTCCGTTAATTTTTTTTACAGAGAAAGAAGGTGTAAAGGCGCAATAAACCCTTCGCGACGTTTTAACCGGCCTATAATCGTTGAAATCGAGTTAATATTCAAGTTAAAAATTATAATTTGAATATTAGTTTTGTTTATAAATGGGTCTGCACATGAAGAAATTCCGCCAGTTTTTCAAGCGCTTTGCCCCTATGGCTCAGGGCATCCTTCTCTTGCCCGGTCATCTCGGCAAAGGTCTTATTAAATCCCCGGGGCAGAAACACCGGATCGTAGCCGAATCCGGTAATCCCCTTAGGTTCCATACTGATACGACCTTTTGCATGACCAAAAAAGGACTTCACCCTGCCGTCGGGGAATGCCAGTGCCATGCAGCAGACAAATTGGGCGCCCCGCTGTTCCTCAGGCACCTCCTTCAGTTCCTGGAGCAGTTTTTCGTAATTCCTTACGTCGTTCCCTTTGCCGGAACCGCCTGCATACCGGGCAGAATAGACGCCTGGCGCGCCTTCGAGAGCATCCACCTCAAGGCCCGAATCGTCCGCCAAGGAAGGTTTGCCCGTACAGGTGCAAACCTCGACAGCCTTTTTGATCGCATTCCCTTCAAAGGTTTCCTGGTCCTCCACGGTTTCCGGACAAGCGGGGAAATCATCGAGCGAGAGGACCGTGATCGGCAGATCGGCAGTGATCCGCCTGATCTCTTCGACCTTTTTTTTATTTCTCGTGGCGAGAACGATCTCCATTGTTCTGTTTGCCCTCCCTTGGCGGAGAAAAGCTTCTGCCCTCCGGCGACGAAATGAGCGGCCACCCTATCATAAAAGACAGGACTTTGCAACCAGGGTCGGAAATGATCGGGACAGGTGTTTCGCATCGACGGCCTTCCGGGCCTAATCGTGAAAACAGCGCAACGCTGTGAAAATAATATATTGACAAGCCTTTTTTTCTGCGGTATATTCTGAACATTCAAGAGAATCTTGATACCTGACCCAAAACCCCAGTTATTACCTAATCCAGCATAATAACCAGGAATACATCTACCGTTCTTTCTATAACGCACCAAAACAGAAAGGTCGTACATCCTTCTTTACATAACTCACGAGCAGACTGAGGTCGTTGCTTACAAACCTCTCATTCTCATCTCGCACTTTGATGGAATATGCACGCCTGCTGACATCACAACAACCGCAATGAAAAAACTAGACCATCCTACCATCTCTAGGAACCATGCCTCATCTGCCCAACAAACCCCGGGCCAAGGAGCAACCACATGAATTTAGTAGAACTAAAAGGCAAGGAGATCTCCGAACTTACCGCCATGGCGGATGAGCTGAAGATCGAAGGCATCAGCGGCTTGCGCAAACAGGAACTGATCTTCGCCATACTGCAGGCCCAGACCGAAAAGAACGGCATGATCTTCGGAGAGGGCGTGCTTGAGATCCTTCCGGACGGCTTCGGCTTCCTCCGGGCGCCTGATTACAACTATCTGCCGGGCCCGGACGACATCTACGTATCGCCCTCCCAGATACGGCGGTTCAGCATCCGCACCGGCGACACGGTTTCCGGCCAGATCCGTCCGCCCAAGGAAGGCGAACGCTACTTCGCCCTGCTCAAGGTCGACGCCATCAACTATGAAGACCCCGAGATATCACGGACCAAGATCCTCTTCGACAACCTGACCCCCTATTATCCTGAAAAGAAAATCAAGCTCGAACATTCCCCGACCGACTATACGACCCGCGCCATGGACCTCGTCACTCCCATCGGCATGGGCCAGCGCGGCATGATCGTGGCGCCGCCGCGGACCGGCAAGACCATGCTGCTCCAGGCCATTGCCAAGGCCATCCTGAAAAACCATAATGACATTAAGCTGATCGTGCTCCTGATCGACGAACGGCCCGAAGAGGTCACGGACTGGGCGCGTCAGGTCAAAGCCGAGATCATCAGCTCCACCTTTGACGAACCGCCGCAACGGCATGTGCAGGTTGCGGACATGGTGAGCGAGCGCGCAAAGCGCCTGGTGGAGCACAAAAAGGACGTGGTGATCCTGCTGGACAGCATCACCCGCCTCGCCCGGGCGCATAATGCCATCATCCCGGCCTCAGGCAAGGTCCTCTCCGGCGGCCTGGACGCGAACGCGCTCCAGCGGCCGAAACGGTTCTTCGGCGCGGCCCGCAGCATCGAGAACGGCGGCAGCCTCACGATCCTCGCAACGGCGCTGGTGGACACCGGCAGCCGCATGGACGACGTGATCTTCGAAGAGTTCAAGGGCACCGGCAACATGGAACTCCACCTCGACCGGAAGCTCGTGGACAAGCGCGTGTTCCCGGCCATCGACATCAACGCCTCCGGCACCCGCAAGGAAGAGCTGCTCGTGGACAAGGACGACCTGAACCGCATGTGGGTGCTCCGGAAGGTCCTGAACCCCCTGTCCACCGTGGAGAGCATGGAGTTCCTGCTCGAGAAGCTGAAGCAGAACAAAACCAACCGGGATTTCCTGGATTCCATGAACAAGTAGATTTTACTTGAAATTCCTGTATTAGTATAATTATTCCCGTTCTCATCAGCGAGTGGCCGTGGTTTCAGGCTTTCGCAGTTATTCTTTCAGGAGGATCAGGTCATGAAAGAAGGCATTCATCCCGACTACAAGCTGGCGACGGTAAGCTGCGCCTGCGGGGAAAAGTTCACCACCAAGTCGACGAAAGAGACGCTCCGGCTTGACATCTGCTCGGTCTGCCATCCGTTCTTCACCGGCAAGCAGAAGCTGATCGACACGGAAGGCCGCGTCGACAAGTTCCGGAAAAAATACGCAAAATAGCATCGCCACCGGCGGCCCTTCGGCCGCCTTTCTTCTGGAATAATCAATCCCCGTGAGGTTTCTGCTTTGTCCGAAAAAGTGAACATAGGCGGCCAGGCGGTTCTCGAAGGCGTCATGATGCGCTCGCCCCATGCCTTTACCGTTGCGGTGCGCAAGGGCGGCAAACCCGACGCCGAGATCGCCATCCTTCGCCAGACCCTCCGGCCCCTCGGCGAGCGCTTTCCGTTCCTGAAGAACAGATCATCCGGGGATCGGCTGCGCTCTTTGAGGCAATGTGGCTCGGCATCCGGGCGCTCAATTTCTCGGCGAACGAGGCGCTCGAAAGCGAAGACGGCAAAAAAGAGGAGATCGGCCCGCTTGCCATGGCCGGCACCATGATCGTGGCGCTCGCCTTCTCTCTCGGGCTTTTTCTGGCGCTCCCGCTCCTGCTCACCAACCTGCTCGGCGCCCAGTATGCGGCGGTCAACCGGCACAGCATCCTGTTCAACCTCACCGACGGCGCGTTCCGCGTGGCCCTGTTCCTGGGATACGTATCCGGCATCTCCTTCATGAAGGACATCCGCCGGGTCTTCGAGTATCACGGCGCCGAACACAAGGCCATCGCCGCATACGAGGCCGGGCGTGGAGCTCACGGTGGAGAACGCCAGGCCCTACTCCCGCATTCACCCGCGCTGCGGCACCAGCTTTTTGCTGACCGTGGTCGTGCTCTCCATTGTCCTGTTCTCGCTCATTCCCGGCTCCTGGCCCCTCTGGGCAAAAGCGGCTTCGCGGATCGTGCTGCTTCCGGTGATCGCCGGCCTGGGGTACGAGTTCATCAAGTACAGCGCGAAACAGTGCGACAACCCGCTGATCGGAAACTGATGCAGCCGGGGCTCTGGCTGCAGCGCCTCACGACGCGGGAACCGTCGGACGACCAGATCGAAGTGGCCATCACGGCGATGCGATGAAGCCCTCGCCATGGAACCCCGCTGAAGCGGGGTTTTTTGTTGGACCAGAAGAACAAGCACGATATCTGCCACAAAGGCACCAAGACACTAAGAATAAAGCAATATCAGCTTCCTTCGTGTCTTCGTGCCTTCGTGGTAAATAGTCTTAATTTATCTATGTTCAAAAAACTTGAAGCTGTTGCAGAAAAATACGACGAGCTGACCAGGCTCCTGTCCGATCCCGGGCGTTGCTGCCAACCACCAGCAGTACCAGAAGTACTCCAGGGAGCGGTCGGATATTGAAGATGTGGTGAACCACTACCGCGCCTATCAAGGACCTCCTGAAACAGATCAGCGAAGCCGAGGAGATCACCAAGGACAAGCAGGCCGATCCCGAACTGCGCGCAATGGCCGAAGCCGAGCTCAAGGAGCTTCCGCCGAAGATCGCGC
This sequence comes from Nitrospirota bacterium, assembly GCA_963836175.1. GTDB lineage: Bacteria > Nitrospirota > UBA9217 > UBA9217 > UBA9217 > GWC2-56-14. Next base: position 3,058 of record CAWIIS010000002.1, on the reverse strand, counting down.
AGATGGAGCAGGAACTGCGGCTCATGCTGGTGCCCAAGGACCCGCGGGACGACAAGAACATCTTTCTCGAGATCCGGGCGGGCGCCGGCGGCGACGAGGCCGGCCTCTTCGCTGCCGAGCTCTTCCGCATGTACTCCCGCTATGCCGAAAAGAAGCGCTGGAAGCTCACGCTGCTCGACATGAGCACCACCGGCGTCGGCGGCGCCAAGGAAGTGATCGCCCAGATCCAGGGCAAGGGCGTGTTCAGCAGGCTCAAGTACGAAAGCGGCGTGCACCGGGTGCAGCGCGTGCCGGCAACCGAATCCAGCGGCAGGATCCATACCTCGACGGTGACCGTGGCGGTGCTGCCCGAGGCGGAGGATGTTGAAGTCCAGATCGAGCAAAAGGACCTGCGCATCGACACCTACTGCTCCTCAGGCCCCGGCGGCCAGAGCGTGAACACCACCTACTCGGCCGTCCGCATCACGCACATCCCGACCGGACGAGGTCGTCGCCTGCCAGGACGAGCGCTCGCAGCTCAAGAACCGCGAGAAGGCCATGAAGATCCTGAAGTCCCGTCTGCTCGAAAAGGAGCGGGCGCGGCAGGATGCCGAGACCGCCCAGGACCGCAAGTCCCAGGTCGGCTCCGGCGACCGCAGCGAAAAGATCAGGACCTACAACTTTCCGCAGAGCCGGGTGACCGACCACCGCATCGGGTTTCGCTCTACCGGATCGATGCGGTCATGGACGGCGATATCGACGAGTTCATCGACGGCCTTACCTCGGCAACGAATGCGGAGCGGCTGAAAAACCTATGAGACAGTTCGGATTGCGGATTGCGGATTATACAGCATTGCCCCATCTATTCCGCACTCCGCAATCCGCAATCCGCAATTCTAGAACCGTGACCATCGCTGAAACCATACAGCAGGGCGGCCGCGCGGCTGTCGGCGCACAAGGTAGACAACGCGCGGCTCGATGCAGAGCTCCTTCTCTGCCATGCTCTGGGCAGGGACCGCGCCTGGCTCCTGGCGCACATGCAGGACGAGATCGACGACCAGTCAGCTCCGGCAGTATGAACGAGCATCGACCGCGCGCCGTGCGCGAGCCGCTCCAGTACATCACCGGCAAACAGGAATTCTGGGGCCTGCCCTTTAAGGTCACTCCTGACGTGCTGATCCCGCGGCCCGAGACCGAGTTCGTCGTCGAAGCAGCGCTCAAGGCCGTCAGCAGGACCTGCTCGCCGGTCATCATCGACCTCTGCACCGGTTCGGGCTGCATCGCCATCAGCCTGGCGAAGGAGCTCGCCGAACGCGCAGGTCTTCGCAACCGACCGGTCGGAGCAGGCCTTGCCGTTGCCCGGGAGAACGCCCGGTGAACCGGCGTAGCCGACCGCATCCGGTTCCTTGAAGGAGACCTGTTCGCGCCGTTGGAGGAACTGGACCTTCGGGGACAGGTCGATGTCATCGCGGCGAATCCGCCCTATGTACGATCAGACGACCTGGCCGGGCTCCAGCCCGAGGTCAGGGATTTCGAGCCGGAGATGGCGCTCATCGCCGGCCCGGAAGGCACCGAGATCGCGACAGAGATCATCCGGCAGGCGCCGGCTATTCCTGAAGCAGGGCGGCCGCTCATCATGGAGATGGGCATGGGCCAGGCCGCGCGCTCAGGCTGATCGTCAGAAAACCGGGAGCTTACAGACGCCGGAGATCGTGAAGGACCTGGCGGGGATTGAGCGGGTGATCGTAGCGAGAAAGAGATAGGAGTCAGAAACCAGCATCCAGAAGCCGGAAGGAATCGATCAAAGCTTTTATCCTGACTCTCATGTGTCACTGTATTCATTATGAAATCAATCATCATCAACGGCGGAAAAAAACTGACCGGCGAGGTCGTGATCAGCGGGGCAAAGAACGCGGCGCTCCCGATCCTTGCGGCCGGGCTCCTGTGCGGGGGAACACCGGATAGCGAACGTCCCGCAGCTCGCCGATGTCACCACCTTCGGCAGGATCCTCCAGAACATGGGGATCTCCTTCGAGCGGCAGGGCCACGAGATCGCCGATCGACTCCACGGGCTTGACGAACCCCGAAGCGCCCTATGATCTCGTGCGCACCATGCGCGCGTCGGTGCTCGTGCTCGGCCCGCTCGTGGCGCGCATGGGCAAAGCGCGCGTCTCGCTGCCCGGCGGCTGCGCCATCGGCGCACGGCCGATCAACCTGCACCTCATGGGCCTCGAAAAGCTCGGCGCGCACGGTCGAGATCGAGCACGGCTACGTCGTGGCCAGCGCGAAACGGCTCCGCGGCGCCCATATCTACTTCGACACCGTGACCGTGACCGGCACCGAGAACCTCATGATGGCGGCAGCCCTTGCCGAGGGAGAGACCATGCTGGAGAATGCGGCGCGGGAGCCCGAGATCATGGACCTGGCCCAGGCCCTTATCCAGATGGGCGCGAAGATCGAGGGCGCCGGCACGGACGTCATCAGGATCCAGGGCGTCGAGAGCCTCCGGCCCATGGACTATACCGTCATGCCCGACCGGATCGAGACCGGCACCTTTGTGATCGCCGCCGCTATTACGGGCGGTGATATCCTGATCAGAAACTGCTTTCCCGGCCATCTCGATGCGCGTCCTCTCGAAAGTGACGAGGCAGGCGCTGCGATCACGACCGGCGACGGGACGATCCAGGTACACGGTCAGCGCCCCATCAAGCCCGTGAACGTCAAAACGCTGGAATATCCGGGGTTCCCCACGGACATGCAGGCGCAGATCATGAGCCTCATGGCGCTGGCCGACGGCACGAGCATGATCAACGAGACCATTTTCGAGAACCGCTTCACCCATGTTGCCGAGCTCCGCAGGATGGGCGCCGACATCCAGACGGACGGACGCACGGCCATTATCAAAGGCGTGCCGAAGCTTTCGGCCGCGCCGGTCATGGCAACGGACCTTCGGGCAAGCGCATCGCTCATCCTGGCCGGCCTCGCTGCCGAAGGACAGACCGTCATATCGCGCATCTACCATCTCGACCGGGGATATGACAATATCGAGCAGAAGCTGTCGGCGCTGGGAGCGGACATA
>CAWIIS010000001.1:0-272363 GCA_963836175.1 Nitrospirota bacterium | reverse complement strand
GAGTATCCTGTAAATGACTGTTGGACGCCGATGAACGCAGATTTTCGCAGATAAATCTAACGCATTTGTCAAAAGAAGAAGCTCACCAACGGGGTACCTTTTTAAATTCAGGCTGTTTTGTCTTGCTTTATCTGCGTTTATCCGATTTTATCTGCGTCCAAGTGCTTTTTTTATGATTATTTCCCATGGCCATGTTCATCGACGATCTCGCCTTTTTTCAGCTCTGATTTGAGAATGAATGCGCCCTTTACGGCAACCGGTTCTCCCTTGTTAATCCCCTGGATCACTTCCAGACGCTTCCCCAGCGTCCGGCCCACGGCTACCTCACGCATTTCGAACTTCTCCGGAGCAGTTTGAATGAAGACATAGTTCCTGGAACCGTCGAGAAAGACCGCCTCTTCGGGAACAGCGATAAGCCGTTCGGTCCCGCCGGCAGCCTCGATCAGCACGGTCGCGAACATGCCCGGCTTCAGGAGCCTGCCCGCATTTTCCACAACGACCCGCGCCTTGACCGTTCTTGTCGTCTCATCCATCACGTCGCCGATGTAGGAAATAACGCCCTTGAAATTTCGATCGGGATAAGCGGTTGTCCTGACCTTCACCGCGGTCCCGGTCCGGAGGCGGCCAAGGTCTTTCTCGTAGATATCGATGAGCACCCAGAGCTTTGACAGGTCGGCCACGGTGAAGAGTGTTTTGTCAGTGCTTACCACTTCTCCCTGTGTGGCCGTGCGCTCGATGACCGAACCGCTGATGGGCGAGGTCACGGCAATAAGGGGATGCCGATCGCCAATCTGATTTTTCCCGAATTCCTCGATATCGATCCCGAGCAGATGGAACTTCTCCTGCGCAAAGGCGAGATCCGCCTCGGCCTCGGCGAGCTCCTGCCGCGCATGGATCACGTCCTTTTCCGGGGATATCTTCTTCTCGAACAGGGTCTCCTCCCGCTGCAGGCTCTTCCGGGCGAGCTCGGCCCGGCCTTTTGCCTTTGCGTACTCCGCCCATGACTGCCCAAGCTCCGGACTGTCGAAGTACGCGAGCGCCTGCCCGGTCCTTACGGCATCGCCCTGGGACGCGGATATCTTCACGAGCCGCCCCGAAGTGCGCGCACTGATCTTCGCCACGCGGTCTCCGTTCAGTTCTATCGCGGCCGTCGCCTCGATGGGGGCAGAAAAAGGCTCAAGCGCCGCGGTCATGACTTCGACACCGGATGCCTTTTGCGCTTCTTCCGACAGATGGACAACGCGATTCTTCGTGTTCGCCTTCCTTGTGTTCATCTTCCTCGTGACCTGCTTCCTGGTGTGCTGTTTCTTTGACCTGATTTTCACCATGCTCATTTGTTCCTGTCGATCCAGAGAACAACAGGGCCGCGACGATCAGCACGAGCGCGCCAACGGCCAGGAGCGTAGTTTTACTATTGCGCCGCACACGTCTCTTCTATTTTTACCCAAAGATCCCGGATCATATCTTGCGTGACCTTCATTTCAGGCTTCCTCCCGTTGCTTTTTCCCATGCGTTCAGCGCAAGCTGCAGCCTCACCTGCGACTCCAGATAGGCGAATTGGGCGTCGATGGTGTCCTTCTGAGCGAGACGCACTTCAAAAAAACCGAATTTCCCCTCCTTGAAGGCAAGGTTCATGAGGCCCAGATTTTCCAGGGCTTTGCCGAGAACATCTTTTTTGAACAGGGACAGCTCTTCCGCCGCCGCTACCAGGTTCGCGTGGGCCTCCTCGAGCTCTCGTTCAAGTGCCCGTTCAAGAGACGCCTGCCTGATCAGCGCCTGCCCCGCTTTTGCAGCGGCCTCTTTCCGGTCCGCCTGCTTCCGATCGGAGAACGGCAAAGGAAAGGACAGCATCACGCCGGATTCGTTCAATTTGCCGTCTTTATTGTAGAAGCCGGACACCGTCACGCTCGGAATCACCTCGCGACCCGCCAGCTTCATGGCCGCTTTTGCCTGCTGGACCTCGGCTGATGCGGACCGCACATCAGGCCGCTGCTGGGCTATCGTTTGCAGCAGCTTTTCCTTGTCCGGGATGACCGGCGCTTCCGATGGAAGTTCTCCTTCCACGGAGAAGCTCAGGGACGACTTTACGCCGAGAAGCTCCTGCAGCCCCAGCAGAGCTTCCCGCCGCTCCCTTTCGGCGAGCATAAGGTCCCGCCTTGCTTTGCCGAGCTCAACATCGGCCAGATTCTGTTCAAGGGCCGAGATATCTCCTGTCTGGAATTTGATCGCAGCAGAGGCGACCAGTTCCTCCTGCAGCTTGCATGGCTTCCCCGGTCAGCGCTATTTTTTGTTTCGCAGCAAGGGCCAGAACAAAAGCGTCCTTGACCTCCGCGATCAGAACACGTTCCTTGTCGCGAATATCCTGGAGCACCTTCTCCTGTCCGCTTTTGGCGGCATCGATGCGAAGACCTCGCTGACCGGCAAGCTCGAATTCCTGGGACAGCCGCAATCCATAGTTCTTGACCTTCTCGCCGCCTTCGGGCAGCGTGTCCTTCCTGGACACACTTCCTTCGATGACAGGATTGCTTCGCAGCAAAAGTCCGGCTTGATCGAGCCTGCCTTGTGCCGCTCCCTCCTCCAGCCTGACGGACTGGATCTCGGGATTGTTTTGCAGCGCAGTTTCGACCGCTTCGTCGAGCGTCAGGGTAAACGCGGGATGCGCAGACAGCAAAATACCGATCGCAATCAAAATCGTTCGTGTCATGAATACACCTCAACTCGTTTCAATCAATTGGGGAAAAGGGGCGCGAGCGCATAACAGCACGCTGCGCGAACAAAAGTCGCTCGTGTACGATGCGGCTGCATGAATACAGCAGTGGGGATTATTTCTGAGGCGGCTTGGTAATGGAATACGAGGGGTCTGACATTGCGATCAGCTTGGGAAGACGGTTCCCTTGACTGATCATGGATGGCACTCCGCAGCACGCGTTGTTCATGGCAGCGGCGATATTGGCACAAATAGGACAGGGGTCCTGTGCGGTTTCGTGGCTCGTCTGAATGATCCGATCCATTCGTCACGCATTGCTGCATATCCTGGAGGGAAAGGATATCCTTGCAGTCATCGCAGGCGATGGCGTCCACGATAGGCGCGGCAATAAAGATCACCAGCAGGGACACTATGAGAAGCGCATTCGGTCGCATGAGGTGCTCATAGTACACCGGTTTTCCGCGCAAAGCAAGCGTAAATGCGGACGCCCTCATTGCCGGGGGCGTCCGCTCACGCTTTAACGCACGCTACTTCTTGATGTCTTCAATCTGGATGAACGGAACAGCGCCTCCGGTCACGTTCGGAAGCTTGCCGTCCCATTTCTCGATGGCCTTTATCTGGGCATCGATCTGGCGCAGTTTGATGAGGTCCGGCGAGATCACCTGGCGCTGGAGACGAAGCGCCTCGGCATCTGCCTGGGCCGTGGCGATCTTCTGCTGCGCCTCCACCTTGATCCGGTCCAGGTCCCGCTTCGCCCTGAGCGCGTGCTGCTCAGCGCTTTGTTTCGATTCAATGGCCCTATTGAACTCGGTCGAGAACTGGAAATCCGTGATCGAGAGCTCGATCACCATGATGCCGAACGGCGCCAAGCGGTCGCGGAGATAATCCCGCACCTGGGTCTTGAGCGCCTCGCGTTTCGAGATCAGTTCCTCGGCGGTGTACCGCGCCGCTGCCGCCTTGAAGCTTTCCTCGATGCTGGGATTGATGATCTTTTCCGAAACGTCGCGGTTCGTGCCGAGGGTCTTGTACATCTCGCCGACCTTGTCCGGCTGGAGGCTGTAGTTCAGGACCATGGTCGTCTGGACTACCTGCATGTCCTGGCTTGCCGCTTCGGTCTTGGTGGTGGTCTTCTGAACGCGCACGGTCATGCGGACGATGTCCTCCATGAAGGGCACCTTGAAATGAAGCCCTTCGGCCACCACGCGGTTCACCGCGCCGAATCGGAGGATGACCCCCCGTTCGCCCGCGTCCACCACAAAGTACGAGGACATAACAAGCATAAGGCCGAGAAACGCCAGAATACCGAGTGCAGCCATTTTGGGAATTTTTTGCGGATCCATTGTATTACCTCCGAGTGTTAAAGTGCCGCACGGTAAGGCGCGGTTGCCGAGCGTGAACTCCCCGCAGCAAGCAGGGGGTATCAAGCATTAACTCCGCCCTTCATGGCCGGAAAAAACTATAATTATATTGCGGGAAAGACTAGGCTTGGAGTGGCCTTGGATGGAAGAACGGCCTGCACAATTATATCGAAACGGAGAATACACGGTCGCCAGGCGGAATGCAAGACTATACGGCATCATGTTAAATTCAAAGCATCTGTTTTCAGGTGCCGTGTTTTCACAACGGATAAGCCCTCGCCTGCTGCACACAAAAAAAAGGCCCTCCGAATAAACGAAGGGCCCTGTATTTTGCTTCGGTTGGAGCCTAGTGCGCTGCCGGTGCTTCTGTCGTGGTCGCCGTGGAAGTGACCGCTGATTCCACTGCAGGCGCAGGCGCCGGAGCCTCCTGCTTCTTGCATCCCGTAAAAGCAACTGCAAGTACGAGAACAGCTATGATTGCCGAGATCTTTTTCATGTTCATTCACCCCCTTTCCTTCCCTGGATATAGCTGCAGCACGTTTACCGCAATAGAATAATAAATCGGATAAAGAACGCGCTGCAGGCATGAGATAATGCTGATACTTCATCCTGTGCAAAATCGGAACAGGCGCTCTGCTCCCTGTCCAACTCCATGACCGGAAAGCAAAGCGGAGCGATTATAGTACTTTTGATGCAAAAATCAAGAAAATATGTACGTTTTTCATGCAAAAGCACATTTGATTTTCCAATAGCCGGACGCCGGCCGTAAAACCCCGTGCTCAAACTAAATCATATATTGACTTATCTTCATAATCATGCGATTATATATAGAATTTTGAGTATACGGGCAGGGCCACAGTGAGCGTTGATGGCGTGGTTCTTCTTCATTGCTAGGTGCAGATGCCATAGAAAGGCGCCATGAACAGCAGACAAAACCACCTGGAAAAGCAGGAACAGCTTAAGAAGAACAAGCTTGCGGCCGGTCTGGTGTCTGAGCGGTTCCCCGGAGTTTCAGAAATCGTCTTCCGCATGACCTACTACCAAAAGATCTCCCAGCCGGTCCTGATGGTGCGTACCTTGAATTTTATTTCCACGGATTATGCATATTTTCGCATGGAATGCATGCGGGATGAATGCACCAATGGGGGCTTTGACCTGACGGCAGCTGTTGCCGCCCTGGTCAAAAGCCGGAAGAAGACGTCAAAGGGAAAAATATCCTGCTGCGGCAAAAACGAGACCCTTGCCCCTGGACATGCAAGCATTGTTTATGAAATAACCATCCAGAGCGACAACGCAAAGCGGGCAAAATGAACCCACGCCTCATGGAGATGGGGTGCTGCCGAATAAATACAATAAGGCTGCCAGGAACCAACCCTGACAGCCTTTTCCATTTCTGATCGCCAAAATCCTACAATGCGCTCACTTTTTTCACGACCGCTTTCGTCGTAAGCTCATTGACCTTCCTGACCACATTCTTCCAGTCCCGACCTGAACCCACACTCTGATTATCAGAAAGAAGCGGCTTCGAGTCACTGCCGAACAGCTCAAAGTGGGTGTCCATCGTGGCGGCGCCGGCGCCGAAGCCCACGAACCTCCGGGCCACCTTGCTGCCGGCGTTGTAGTTCGTGATCTTGACCGTCAGCAGGTACGAACCGGCTGCTGGCTTATATTCCGACCGCGCATCGATAAGCCGCGCATTGAAACCGGACTTTTTAAGCACCGCCGGCAGGTCCCGCTCCATGAAATCGCCTATCTGGTCGCGATTATTCACTTGATAATTGGTGAATGATGGTTCGATGCCCCGGTCGATCAACACAAGCACGTTTGTCCCCTTGACGGACGATGCTTTCCCGGATTCGGCTTTTCCGGATGCGTCTTTTGGCGCCTTTGCACAAGCAGACAGTGCGATGACCATCAGCACAACTGCCATCAGCAGTACTACTCTCACTCTGTTCTTCATCAGCGGTGGTCCTCCTTGAGCTTAAGAAAAAAGTAATATTTGTTTGTTATACTGTGCGGAGGGGGCAAACATTGAGGAATATTATCAGAAGTTTAATAAAAAGTCTAATAGTATAGAGCTAATACATTTGCAGTGACGTGACGCTAGGTAATTTGGGAGTATCGATCTTCTTATCGCATCACGGTTCGATTCGGTCCCCTGCGCTCCCGTTCACTGCACCGGCTGCCTGCTCGCTCAGAAACGCTCGAACTCCGAATCCCTCCGGTCGCCCTGTCCGTTCCCGGCAAAGACCGGAGCCGGTCCTGCTGCGAGAACGGCGGCCGCCCCGCGCGATCCGGAAGAAGCGGCGTAGGACCCCAGTTTTCGGGCGGGAGCATAACGCATCCCGACAGCCCGGTCGGCCGCGGTCGACCGCTCCTCTTCTCCCACGTTAAAGAAACCGACGACCTCCTGGAGCTGGTCCGCCTGGGCCGAGAGCTCCTGGGCCGTGGAGGACATTTCTTCGGCTGCTCCGGCGTTCTGCTGGATCACCTGGTTCAACTCCTGGATCGACGTATTGATCTGGTCCGATCCGTTCGACTGCTCCTTGCTGGACGCGCTTATTTCGCGGACCAGTTCCGACGTCTTCTGGATCTCGGGCAGCAGCCGCTCGAGCATCACCCGGGCAAGTTCCGCCACCTCTACGGTTGATGACGAAAGCTGCCCGATCTCGCCCGCTGCGGTCTGGCTCCGCTCCGCCAGCTTGCGCACCTCGGCCGCCACCACGGCAAAACCTTTTCCGTGCTCCCCGGCCCTGGCCGCCTCGATCGCCGCGTTCAGGGCGAGCAGATTGGTCTGACGGGCTATTTCATCGATGATCACGATCTTCTCGGCGATCTTCTTCATCGCCGCAACGGCTTCGAGCACAGCCCTGCCGCTCTCCTGAGCATCGGTCTCGGCCTTGAGCGCAATCGCCTCGGTCTCGTGGGCATTGGCGGCGTTATGGCTGGTGCTGGCGTTCATCTCTTCGACCGCCGACGAGGCCTCCTCCGCGGTTGCCGCCTGGGCGGTGGCGCCGTGCGAGATCCGCTCCGAATCGGCAGAAAGGCGCCGACTGACGGTGGCAACATTGTATGAGGCTGTTTTGACGCTGTGCGCCACCTCTTTGAGCCGGACGACCATGGTGTTCAGCGCATCGCCCAGGACGCCCACCTCGTCATGCCCGGCGACGGCGAGTGCATGGGTCAGGTCACCCCGGGCAACGACCTCTGCATAATCCACACTTCTCTGGAGTGGTTTGGTCACGGACCGGGTGATAAGCCCTCCCAGCATAGCGCCGACGAGCAGAGCCCCGATGCCGAGCACGAGCAATGCCGTGCGGATGGTGGTGGCCTCCCTGTTCATGGAGCTCTCCGCCCTGGCGATGTTCTCTTTCGATTTTTCCACCATGCTTTTCAGCAGTCCCTGCACCTCGCCGAGCTGCTTCAACGTGACCGCGGCAAAGACCTGCCGGCCTTCCTGGATATTGCCCTGACCGCGCACGTCCCGTATCAGGGCCGCGGAAGCGTGCAGCAGGCGATGGGGCTCTTCTATGGACTGGAGTGCTTCCCTCAGTTCGGGGATGGTCTTCTCCGCATCCTTCCTTCCCGCTCCGTAGAACCACTTGCCGAAACCGCACTGCGTATGGTCGAGCTGGACCGACAAGGCCCGTCCGTCGTCGCTCGCGTTGGAATAGCGCTCCACTTCCTGTGCCCATTTCAGATGGTCGACCTCGCGCTGCAGCAGTTCCTCGCCGATCTTGCTGCTTCCGGTCACGGTCTTGCCAGCGTCGAAGATGGAGGCCATGCCGAGAAAAGAAAAGAGGGAAATGACGAACAGAAGGAGCAGGATGCTGCCGAAGCCGATCATCATCTTCCTGCCCAATCTGATATTATTCCAAGCCATGCATCTTCTCCATTCCCGCCTGCGGCGGGTTCACCCCGGTCTCAGTGCTGCGATTGCTGAAAAGAAGTCTCGGGCGAGGACTCCCGTTTCTGGAGCGACCGCTCCATCCCGAGCCGCGTGGCTGAAAAACCGACAGGCTCCGCATCCTCTTCCTTTTTCACGGCGTTCATGAAATCACACTTCCAGCAGTTGAGCAGCTTCTGCGCGTATGCTCCCTGCACCTTGCCGCCGCAGAGCGAACCTGCCACGACCCAGCAGGCCCTGCCCGCGTTCTGCCCGTTATGCACGCCGGACAGCTCTTTACTGGTCGTTACGGGACAGATGCCCAGTTCCTGGGCCCGGCGTCCTCCCGGCTGCCTTCCGCAGTTTTTGTATTCCCAGCAATTCTTTTTCATGATCACTTGAGATTCCTTTCGTCAAAAGACGCTTTTTAAATTACGCATTCTGAGAAAATATCTTTACCTCAACGCGGGTCTTCCTTCACAACATCGGAATAGAGTTTTTTGACACAGTGAGGACAAATTCCATGAGTGAATTCGGCATTTAAGTGCTGACTCATGTAAGATTCTATTTGTTCCCAGTATCCGCTGTCGTTGCGTATTTTTTTACACGAACAACAAATGGGGATTATGCCTTTTAAAGTCTTTATCTCGGCAAGGGCTGTCTGAAGTTCACGGATAAGTTTTTCACGCTCTTTTTCAAGCTTCACACGCTCAGTGATGTCCTTTGAAACATGAACGAACCTGACAATTTTGCCGTCATTACCCTCTATGGGATATGCGCTGACTTCAGCGTAAACCACATTGTCATTTTTACCATGATGCTGATGCACCGTAGTTACCGGCTCCCCTTTTTCAAGGAGTTCACGAACAGGACAGGGGTTGTCGGGAGATTCGCAGTGCGTGTCACTGCCGTGAGTGGCCTTGTAACAATACGCGCCTACGAGTTCGCCCTCTTCCAAACCGGTCTGCTGCAATGTTGTTTTGTTGACCCATAATATTTTATAATCCGCGGAAAGGAGAAGAATGCTTTCCGTAATGCCTTGTGTTACATCCTCAAGCAATTGCTTTGCCTCGCTTAAGGATTTTTCCACTTTCATGCTATCGGTAACATCCCGGGCAACCTTGATGCCTGCCACAATCCTGCCTTCCGAATCCTTTATCAGAGATGCGGTCGTCTCCGCGTAAATTACTCCCTGAGGAGTAATGCATTGCCTGACCTCGGAATGCACATCTCCGTCCTGAAAAGCCATGAAAACGGGACAGCCTTCGCATACATCATTCCGGTGGCGAAAAACCTTATAACAGTATTCACCGACATGGCCTCCATGGATATTCTCGTGGGCTTTGTTTTGGAATAAAACCTTGAAGTCAACATCCTGGATACTGACGGCATTCCCTATGCCGTCGAGAATGGCCTGAAAAGCGGTATTGTCATGAAGCAGTTCTTTGATATGATGACCGTTCATTCTCAAATGTACCAGGCTCTCAGTTTCTATTTAAATAATTGCAGGCAACAATAGATGTTAAATTATAATTTTATGTGAACCGGACTATTATGCATTCCCCAAAATAGATTGTCAATAGAATATTGCCCTATACCCTAAAAATACCCCGCCAGGGTGAGTTTAGGGTATTCTGTCGCAAGCAGCGGGAAAATTCAACCCCGAGTGCTGATTTAAGAACGGCCATGATTAGGTAAGATAAACTTCGCATTATCCTGAAAAGACATTGTGATACTCACCGAACAGCGTTTTAGGCCGAGCCCTACCATGCTATACTATCACCAGGTGCGCCTATGACAGAAGGTTCTTTCCTCATACGATGCAGGTCCTGCAGAACGATCAATCGCGTCCCATCAAACAAACTCGGCAGTCGTCCCATCTGCGGACAGTGTAAAATACCGCTCGAAGTTCCGCGCAGCCCTCTGAACATCACCGCAGCCGCCTATGATCGCGAAGTGAACGATTGGCCGGAATTCGTCCTGGTGGAGTTCCGGGCTAAATGGTGCGGGTACTGCCGCATGGTTGAACCTGTGGTGAACGACCTGGCCGCAGGGCGGGCGGGACAACTGAAGGTGTTGAAAGCGGATGTGGATGCCGAACCAACCCTGGCCCGGCGTTTTACAGTCAAAGCGACACCGACATTCATGCTCTATAGGAATGGAAGGCTGCTGGGACGGCTGGATGGCGCGCCAAAGGAAAAGATCGAGTTGGTGCTGTGGCTCGACCGCTTCATGAAGGCCTGACATCCAGCCGCACCCGCTCTCGAATAAGGCCATACCTCAATTTTGCAATTTACAATTTGCATTTTGCACTTTGCATTGGTTGCGATTCACCCCGCCACGGACATCCTGAGCATTCCCAGCGGATTCGGAGCACGCCGCACATATCCCTTTTCCTGTACCACCAGATCGAGCGGCAGGCTTATGAGGTCGGCAACGTCCGGGGTCGTGCCCCGAAGCACCGACGCATCAACGGCCTTGAAATAGGAACGGCAATGGTCGCAGGTCGTTATCGTAAATCCTTCTTCACCGTCGAAGGTGAGGCGGCTGCGCTGACCGTCATCGTCATTCAGGCAGACAGGGCATCCGGCCGATGCAATCGGTCCCGTCGTCTCGCAGTAGGAGCAATGAAGCCGCGTCTGACCGTCGGGCCCGTTGGACAGGAGCGTCGGCTGACCGCTGCAGACAGGGCATTTGGCCTGTTCCCATGCCTGCCCATCCATGGGGCGGGCATCACGAAGGAGCGAGAAGTAGGGCCGGCTCAGCAGGAACAGAAGCATGGCCAGATCGTCCTCGGGATAGGGCAGCGAAAAAGCGGGCACTTCGCGGAGCGGGAGACGGGTAAGGTCTATATCGCCCACCTCCATGGCCCGCTTCAACGGGTCCAGCATGTCCTGCGGCACTTCCGTGAGGACCGCAAAATGCCGGAACACCGGATCGATGACCGAAGGGGGGTACGATCTCATGGTACTATCAGGAAATGCCTGCTCCGTTGAGAGCAGTTCCCGCACCACCCTGTTGAACGTCGTCGTTCGTTCATAAAACCGGAAAAGGTCCGTAAGATGGGGTTTCTGTGCGATGAGCGCTTCGATTTTCATGTGCATGGCGCAGTATTGTCCTTTCATTAAGCATTCAACTCTCCCCTCCCTTCAATGGGAGGGGACGAAGGGGAGGGTGAACTATCCGTCCCGCCTGCTACGGCAGTTTCGGATACTGCAGGACGATATCCTCGCCTGACAGCGCTTCGACCATGAACGTCTTGAGGAACGCTTTTTCCGCCGCGCTCAGGCCGAGCGGCTTGAGCGCCTGGTTCCCCTTGCCGCCGCCTTTATCGAAAAATTCGACCACTTCTTCGAGTGTCGCAAAGATGCCGTTGTGCATATAGGGGCCGGTCTTCGCTATCTCCCGGAGCGTCGGCGTCTTAAAGGCCTTCCAGTCCTTTTTATCCTTGGTGATCAGGTATCTGCCCAGGTCCTCGGAAAGCGTGCGATAGTCATCGAAGTGGTTCAGCTTTGCAACGAACCGCCGGGTAGCCGTGATGCGGGCATCGGCCAGATGTTCGGGGTTTTCCGGGACGTTCAAGGCATGAAACCGGTCGTCGGAAAGACTGACCCCGCTGTGGCACTCGCCGCACTTTCCCTTCACCATGAAGACCACGAGCCCCTTCTTTGCATCATCGGACAGTGCCGCCGTATTCCCCTGGAGATGCCGGTCGAGCGGGGCATTCTTCGATACCAGTGTCCGCTCGAACGCCGCGAGCGCCATCGCGATCCGTTCCCGGGTGACCTCGCCGCTGAATACCTTCTGAAAGGACGCGTTATATTCGGGGACCGCCCTGATCACCTCTTCCAGGTAATCGAGGTTCCGGTTCATCTCGAAGGCCGACATCATGGGGAACAGCGCCTGGTCCTCCAGCGTCAGGGAGCGGCCGTCATGGAACAGGAATTTCTGGAATCCGACGTTGATGAGCGTCGGTGAATTGCGCCAGTTTCTCGTCGTGGGATAGTTCAGCGATATTTCGAGGCCGTCGGAGAAGCCTTTTTCCGGGTCGTGGCAGGTAGCGCAATTCATGGTGCCGTCGCCCGAAAGCCGCCGGTCGAAGAACAGCTTCTTGCCGAGTTCGATCTTTTCCGCTGTCTGAGGGTTCTGCTCCGGCACGGGAACAGCGGTGATGGGGAGAAGGTTGCCGGCAAGGGCTGAACCTGTCAGGAGGAGCGCAATTGCGACCAATACAAACGTGCGTATAAACATGATTGACCTCCTCTCGCTTTTTGACATTATAGCACTATATTTGAGAGGTCGATTCAACATTATAGATTCTGGATTACGCCGGGTGAAAAAGTAATTTCCGCGAAAGCAAAGAAGGCTTGCGGTAAAAATATGTGCTCTGACCCGGGCAAAATCAGTTTTTCCACCGCAAGAGTACATTCAGATTCTGACGTGCCATGTCGTTCTCCGGGCTCAACCCTAACACAGTGCGATATTGTTCTATTGCCTTGGCCGTCAACCCTTTCCTTTCAAATGCCACCCCAAGGTTAAAATGCGCCTGTACGAAATCCGGCTTCAGTTTCAAGGCCATCTGATAGTGTTCAACGGAAATATCAAGCAACCCTTTAGAGAAGTAGGCATTGGCCAAATTATTCATAAAATGGGCATTGTTCGGATCTAATCTCAACGCAGCCTGGTGATGCTCTATTGCTTTGTCAAACAGCCCCTCCTCCCGGTAAATGTTGCCGAGATTGGAATGGATATCCGCATAATACGGGTCGAGGCGCAAACCAGCTTGATAATATTTTACAGCCAAATCGTTTAACCCTTTTTCTCGGTAAACCTCAGCTAAATTCGCATAACTTCTTGCCTTGTTCGGGCTCTTTCTTACCACTTCTACCCAAAGGGTCACTTGATCCTGCCATAGGTAGTTTCGTTGATAGGCAGCCATTGAAAGAGCAAGGACAAGGGTGAAGGCAACGGCACATAGAGGCAAGCTCGTGTTAAACGAGATTGCCGGGAGATTGCTGACTTTCGTTGAGTTTACAGTTTTGGTCGATTCGCCGCGCTTTCGTTTTAAAGACTTAATTCGAGTGTCGTTGGAGGAGCGCGATTTGGGGACGTTCATAGCTTTTCGTTCTTTCAGTGAAAGTCAGGGGCATTTCGGGCAGTTTTTTCGTGCGTGATTATGACCGATTATAGTACACGACCCTTTTTTGTCAAGCTATCAATGGTAGATAGGTATGATTCAACCGGACTATGTGATCACCTGCAGTGCCGATCCTTACTGGAAGGTCTTTAGGGTTCCTTCACCTTGCATTGGCCCCGTCCTTCTGCCTTGCGAACGAGCTTCCGGTCGAAAGAAAAGAATGTTCCGCAGGGACAATACTAGATAATCCGCATTCCGCAATCCGAAATCCGCAATTATCTCTTCAGTTCTTCTTCGATGATTTTCTTAAAGTATTCAAAAGGCCGTTCGCCCACGACCTTGCGGCCGTTGATGAAAAACGTGGGGGTATTATAGAGGTCCAGGCCCAGGGCGAGCTTCTTGTCCCGCTCGATCTCCTGCGTGTTTTTCTTTTCATCAAGAGACGTGGTGAACTTCTTCAGATCGAGCCCCAGTTCCTGAGCATACTTGATGAGGCTGGCCCGGTCGAGCACGGGGGAACGTTTGAGCAGCAGGTCGTGCATTTCCCAGTATTTCCCCTGGTCCTTTGCGGCAAGCGAGGCTTCGGCCGCAATGTGGGAATAATCGCGGTAGATGTAGGGATAGTTCTTGATCACCAGCCTGATCTTCCCCGGGTAGGTATCCATGATCTTTTTGACGGTCGGACCGGCCGCCATGCAGTGCGGTCATTGAAAATCGAGAAACTCGATGATCGTCACCGGCGCGTTCAAAGGACCGGTTGAAGGTGAATCACCGATGGGTACGGAAAAGCGCTTCTCTTCAGCAACAGCGGAAAAGGCGATAAGAGCACAGACAATGATAAGGGCAAGTTTTTTCATGGGAGGGTCTCCTTTCCATTAACCTTAAAAACGGCAATAGGACGCAGATGTACGCGGATTTTCGCAGATAAAACAAACATACAACAAAGGGTGATTTATTATTTAGCAGGTTGTTGAAAAAAATCGAAATACCAACTATTTGTCATTCTGAGCGTAGCGAAGAATCTCGGTTTTACAACTGCTACAGATCCTTCACTTCGTTCAGGATGACACCTTAAAATGCTTTTTCAACAGTCTGTTAGTATCAAAAAAACTTCTTTTGTCTGTCTTTATCCGCGTTCATCAGATTTCGCTTAGAAGCGCCTACTTCTGGTATCTGCGGTCCAAATGCTCTTTTCAGGTTATTAAGGCTGGTTGTCCTGGTCCACCGCATTCTTCACCATTTCCAGAATGCCCGGGATGGCCGAAGTAACCCGGTTCCAGTTCGGGATGAGCGGCGTGCCCATGGGATTCTCCATGAACACTGTCGAAGCATGACTGATGGCGCGGGTGAAGGCTTCAACCGCCTTTGCTTCCTCGTGCCGGTCGAACTCAAGGCCGTTGATCGCCGCATCCGCCTCGTACTTCATGATCGCATCCTCCGCCTGCCTCAGGTAGGCAACGGACAGAGACTTGAAAAATCCGTCTGAAAACACGACCCCCTCCGAAGCAAGGGTCCTGAAGATGGACTTGCAGATGTCAACGGTCATCTTCATCAAGCCCTTATTCAGCGTCATCGGGCGAAAGCGCCTGATGTTTGTGTTCGTACGTCTCGGCGATGTCCACCTGGCACACCCGCCGCGGCGAGTAATTGCGGTATACCTCGGCCAGCGAGCCGACCTCCAGGCCCCAGTCCCAGGGTATGCGGTTGACCCTCGCCATGTCAATGCTCATCGCGAACTCGCCGGAGAGCGGGTACCGGAAGCTGTCGATGAACTTGAGAAACCGGTGCTCCCCGCCCAGGCTCTGGAGTGACCGGACGAGCGGGGTCACGAGGAGGCGGGTGACGCGGCCGTGCATCTTGTTCGTGACCCTGCTGTAGTACCCTTTGCAAAAAACATAGTCCAGGTTCGGATTGGCCACGGGGTAGCACAACCGCGCGAGAAGCGCCCTGCTGTAGTTCACGATGTCGCAATCGTGGAGCGCGATGACATCGCAGGTCCCGTTCGCGAGCACATACCCGTAGGCCAGCCAGGCTGACCGTCCTTTGCCCCGCTCGCCGACATCAAGCCCGTTCCGCTTGAAGGTATCGTAAATCTCCATGATCCGTTTGCCGTCATTATGGATGATCCTGACCTTACCCGGGATCGGGGCCATGAACTCCCTGACACGCTGGAACTCCTTTTCCGATGCCTTGTCCAGCACGAGCACGATCTCGCACAGGTATTTCACCTTCGCAAGCTCCTGCACGATCCCCGGCATGGCCGGCCCCTCGAACTCGGAATAGAGCGCAGGCAGCACGAGCGCGACAGGGCGGGTCTGTGAGAACTGCAGCAGCTCCCCTTCGAGCCGTTCGAGCGAAGGTTTGCCGAGCTGGTGGAGCGTCGTAATGATCCCGGTCTGGTAAAAATCGGACATGGACCTTCCTCCGGTCAGATGTGCTCGATATCGTCCTTCGCCTCGCTCGCGCTTTTTTCCACGGTCTCCCGTTCGATCATCCGCCTCGCCGCGTCAATGCCGCCCACGCCGAACGATATGGCGAGTGCCGCGACGATGCCGCCGAAGATGATCGAGAAGGCGGCAAGCACGATGCCGGGCGCGACCTGGAGCTGTTCCAGGACCATGGCCAGGATCAGGACCGTCAGGAGAAGGCGTATGGCCTCGGCAAGGAGCTTGGCGAAGTGAAATCCGCTGTTCACGGCGGCGATCAGCACGGCCCGGCTGAGAAACCCGGCGAGAACATAGCCGATGACCAGGATCAGGATCGCTGAAAAAGCGCGGGGAAGATAGATGAAGAACTGGGCAACGAGCTGGTCGATGGCCGTGATCTTGAGAGCGCTCAGGCCGGTCATCAACACGACAATGATCAGCAGCCAGAAAACGATCGCGCCGAGAGCCAGGGACGGTTTCGCCCAGAGGTCGCCTTTGCGCAGCAGCGATGTTACGCCCATTCTGTCGCGACCAGCTGTCGAACTTGATCGCTGCCAGGAACCTTACAAAGACGGCCCTGACGACCCGGGCCAGCAAGGATCCCGACGAGCAGAATGACCAGCATGGCCAGCAGGTTCGGCAGGAAAGTCTTTATCATGAGAAACACTTCCTGCAACGGTTCGAGTATCAGATTAAAGAAATCCGTCATGGGTCACCTCCCGAAGATTATTTCCAGTTTGTTACCAGATATTCCTTGTTGCTCTCGAATTCCTGGCAGAGCTTTTCGATCTCCTCCTCCGCCTCCTGCTGGCCCAGCTGCTCCACCTCCAGGATGAACGATGCGGTCTTCCCGAGATACAGCGGCGTCAGGGACTTGATCAGATGCTCGACCGGCAGCTTCTTTTTGTGGTAGGCAAGGGCGTAATCATAGATGATCCGCGTCCAGAGCGCGAGCGGGAACCGAAACTCCCGGTCTCCCAGCGTGCCGAGTCTTTCCACTTCCCTGAAATCGCCGGTCCCGAGGATGTCGGTCCAGATGTCGCCGAGGTTCCTAAGACCTTCCCGGAAGATCTTCAGCATCCGCGGCGGTATTCACGTTGACCTGCTCGAGCCCGACCGAGTACTCAAAACCGAAGGCGCTCATCGGTTCGGACCCGCGGATCGGCTTCCAGACATCGCCATAGGTCTCCATGAGCCCGAACGTGGCGCCGACCACCTGGTAGAGCATGGCGCTCAGGTCGGAGCCGGGGTCCTTGGCATCGTGGATCTTGGCGCCGAGAAAAGACTGGGTCGACCTTGAACTCGTTCGCCAGGGCCGTCGTGGTCATCCAGATGTCGATGCCGAACCGGGCAACGTCGGTCTCCCAGACGTCCTTGGTGAGATAGAATTTTGCGAGCCTGCCCGAGAAGCCGAAATCGCCGCCGATGGGCTGGCGCACGCGTTTGCCGTAAAGCGCCCGGGTCAGCGGGTACACGATGCTGTTCGTGATGGTGCCGTCGTACTTATGCCGGTGGTACAGCGGCGCCACATAATCGAACCCGCCCTCAAGCACCGGCTTCACCAGCAGTTCCACCCATTCGGGCGTGATGCTCCTGAGGTCCGAATCGACGACAACGCAGGCCTTTGCGTCCAGCGCCCCGGCCACTTCAAAGATCGTACGAAAGGCGCTTCCCTTGCCCGGGATCCCTGAATAGGGGGTCGCTATCTTGAACAGAGGCTCGACGCGATGGTGAAGCAGGATGGAGGCGTAGTTTTCGATGGAGGTGTTCTGTACCACATCGAGGGTGTCGTCCTTTGACCCCCCGTCGGAATTGACCAGCACGCTCTTTTTGTCCGGAAAATATTTCGCCAGCCCGGCCTGGACCGCCCGGACCACATGGCCGATCGTTCGGGCGTTGTTGAAGCTCGGGATGCCCACAACGATATCGGCCGACCCGACCCGATCGAGAAAATTCCGGATTTCCTGACGTTGAATGATCTCAGCCATAGATTTATTCCACTGTTTCTATTATAGCCCGATGCCACGGTTTTGGCCTAAACACCCTCTCCGTCAAGGAGAGGGCAGGGGGTGGGGATGGGTTTCCTGCCGATTCCAAGAACCCATCTGGACCCATCCCCACCTAAATCCTCCCCTTGAAGGGGAGGAAACACAGTCAACAATCGCAAGAGCTTGTCAAGAATGTCCCCTGTCATCGTTCGATCAGCAGGATCTGGATATCCATCACGTTCGTGCCTGTCGGGCCGGTCACCAGGAGGTGTTTTTCATTGTCCAGAGCATCCAGTTTGCTGAAAAACGTATACGAGTCGTTGTTCCCCAGATAGGGCTCGGGATGAACGCCGAGCTCCCGGGCCCGTTGTGCCGTTAATCCGTCAACGACGGCGCCGGCCGCGTCTGTCGGGCCGTCGGTGCCGTCCGTTCCGGCCGAGAGCAGGGTGACGCCGGGCGTGCCCGCTGTCTCGATCGCAAAGGCCAGGGCAAGCTCCTGGTTCCGCCCGCCCTTGCCGTTCCCGTGGACAATGACCGTGGTCTCCCCGCCCGAGAGGAGGCACCGCCGCTCGCCCGGCCACATCCGTTCTGCAACGCCTGCCGCGCCAGTAAACGGGCGACATCGCGCGCTTCACCCTGAAGCTCCGCAGTGACGACTTCAGCCCTCCATCCGAGGGCTGTTGCTTTCTCCCTGGCAGCGGCAAGGGCCTGAGCAAGGCTGCCGATGATCACGTTCCTGGTCTTCAGGAAGCAGGCATCTCCGCTCTTCACGGTTTCCGGTTCCTGTCCCGCCTTTCCCCGTTCAAGGAACGAGGCCACCTCCGCGGGGATCGCCGACGTTAATTTATACCGCTCGATCACCTGTACGGCATCGGCAAAGGTCGAGGTATCGGACGCCGTGGGCCCTGAAGCGATCACGTCGAGCCGGTCGCCGATGACGTCGGAGAGGATCAGCGTCACCACCGTAGCCGGGCGGGCCGCCTGAGCAAGCCTGCCGCCCTTGACAGCGGAAAGATGCTTCCGGACCGTGTTCAGCTCATCGATGGTCGCGCCTGCCCTGAGGAGCAGGTCCGTGGTCCGCTGCTTATGCTCCAGCGTGATCCCGGGCAGCGGTGCGACCAGCAGGGATGATCCCCCGCCCGAGAGAAGACAGATCACGAGCGTCCGTTCATCAGCCTGGCGGACCGCGTCAAGGATCCTCTGCGTGCCGAGCATTCCCGCCTGATCAGGAATGGGATGGCCCGCCTCGATCTGTTCGATCGTCGTCGAGTTTCCCCGCATGTCCGTATTTCACGACAAGGATGCCCTGGTCGATCTTTTCGCCGAGCACCTCCTCGACGGCCCTTGCCATGGATGCCGAGGCTTTTCCTGCGCCGACAACCATGACCCGGTCAAATACGTCAAGGTTGTACACGCCGCCCCCGACCATGAGCAGCATTGTTCTCGACCCTGAAAGCCTTGATCACCGCACGAAAGGGGTCTACTGCCGCGAGGGCCGCATGAAACATATCCAGCAAAGGTCCATTGTTCATCATTTCACCAATTCCAGCACGGCTTCGTTCCACCCGGCGGGTCCGATGCCTTTTGTCCGGACCAGCCCCGGGATATTGATACGCTCATCGTGCCTGCCGTTTTCTTTCTTTACCAGGACCGGCACGGTCCACGGCGAGGAGAAAGGGAAGATCATTCAAACTGTCGCCGATACCGATGGTCGTAACAGGTCCATCCTTTTGTTCATAGAGCCCTCTGAGGATATTCACCGCCCTGCCCTTATGGTGGTCCCCCATGAAGTGAAAGAACCTCCCCTGCGTCCAGCGAAGCCCCTCCCCTTCGATCTCTCTGAGGAACCGTTCATCGGGCTTGTCAGGAAAGACAAAAGGCTCCTCGAAATCCCGTTGTTTGGCAAGACGGGCTTCTTCGACGGTCAGTCCTGTCAGTGCGGCAACTTCGTCGATGCTCATATCGCCAAAACCGCGGACAGCGATCCCGAGCCGGTCACGCAAAGCGATGAACCGCTTTCGTATCTCCTCATAGGGCATGCCGAGAGCTATCAGCTCATACCCGTTCCGCCGGTCACCGGATTTATGGAACGGGAAATATCCCACTGGAAGATATATCCCCCCGCCGTTCTCGGAAATAAAGGGATGGCGTTGTCCAGGCGCTTCCGGTACACTTCGATCTCCGCCCGGGTCTTGCTGGAACAGAGGACCAGCGGGATCTGCTTCTGCCGTATCAGCTCGAGCGCGGGCCTCGCTTCTTCAAAGGAGTAGGTCCGGGGATGCAGCAAAGTACCGTCCAGATCGGTTACAATGATCAGGCGCGGGGAAAGCGCTGTTCGTTCAGTCATGATGGTCATTCTTCTTCGTTTTATCTTCTTGAACTCTTGTTTCCGACCGGTGGGCGATCAGGCCGCCGGCGAGCATGCCGAGCAGCATGGCTGCCACGATCACGATGGTGAGCGGCGTCTCAAAATTCCAGAAAAGTACCGCCACCGATACAGGCGGTGCATTCTGTACGGAAAAGACGGCCACAGCCGAGATCAGTATCATGATGAAACCGTATTTTTTCATGGTTCGGCAACCTCACCAGAAAGCACTGAGGAAGACAACACTCAGTGCGTAGACGTACAAGACGTTCACGCCACTCGCGAAATGAAAAAGGCCGGCAGAAGCATCGTCAATGCTCATCACCAGCCCTCTTTCCCGCAGAGCCATCGTAATTTCTTATGATGTTCTGTGGGCGCGTCAGTCCGCTACTACACGTTAACACTTAATGAATTTATTATATTCTATCTGATCCTCTGTGTCAAACATGCCTGATAAAGCTCAGTGTTTCTTTTCCGAGTCCGCCTGACACCGCAGCAAAAGAAAATCCTCCACCCGATCAATCCCCAGTACAATGATATTGTCTTGAACAAGGACAAGGAGTACCGGATCGTCGGGGTGGTGATGGAGAAGAAGAAGCGGTATAAGTAAGTTCTTTATTTCAAGACGCGATCAATGCTCGCTACGCTCCCCCTGCACGCCGCGCACTGTTTTCGTATACACCCATCCGGATAAATAATTAAGAAATATTTTTGTTGTTTCATTAAAGCACTCGACGACCTCAATCCACGAAAATTCCGGGGCATTCAAATCATACTCCGAAATTTGCAAAGAAACATTCAATCCTTCTCTATCCAATTTTGCCACAGACGCGAACAGATGTTGAGATGACAAGTGGACATAACCGCAAAGGTTAGCGTATACGGTTGGAATCCATTTATGGTCTTTGGACAATACTTTCGCAAGGTACGAATCCGTCATCTTATTGCCTGTGCGATCTTTCAGATGATTGATCTGCTCACCGTCAATAACCTTCTTGGCGAAGTCATGAGGGTTGTCAACAAGCCATACCGCATAAAATCGTAAAACCGTATCCAGGTGAACTCTTAATATCGCTCTTGCAGAGATTAAGTTCAAAGCCTCAATAAGCTGACGGAAAGCAGCTGATGTGCTCAGCACTCGTTTGATTGCAGCTAAGGCTACAAGGTCGACAGGATACATTGTACCACCATCGACCTTCATCATATCCAAGCCTAATGATCGCGCAGTGTTCTTATTTTCTTCCAGAATGGCGAACAAGGGTTGAAGTTTGTCCAATCTAGACATTTTCTTGCTTTTTCATTGATAGGAGAGATGTTAGAAATTCTTTCGCACCTGGCACAGTCAATCTTGTGCCAAAAAGCATCCAAAATCCGTTTTTCCCCATGCGCATTATCAGCTGCGCCGCTTCATTGGCCGAGCTTACAGAAACTTGATCATACATTTGTTGGATCTCCGGATTCCGGAAGAATTGTCGCATTTGACCGTTAGTTTTACAGTTCAGATTTGAGTAGAATCGGCACGAATCAACTGCGTCATTTAATAAAACTTCCTCGCCAAACTCCTGACCAACAAGAATCTTATAGGAATGAGGAGATAAGAGCGCATTTTCGTCATTACTAACGAGGCTTGTTAAATGTGAATGCAATTCAGTGGCATCAAGTTCAATTGCGATAAGCTTCTCTGATATTAGAAGAAATCGTTTATTCCATTCAGGCGACGTTTCACGCTGCTGTTTATATTTCCACGATCGTGATAGAAAATTAAATGCATGTTCAAATACCGTCTGCAGCTGTACTTCAAGTCGGCCAGTATGCATTGTGGTTTGATATTGACCTTTCAGCTCAATAACCATATGCAATGCATGATAGCCGTCAGGCTTTGATAGTTGATGCCTTTTCAATATCGTCAAATCGTTCTCATGCTCTTGACGTGAAAAAAAACGTTCTACAATCGGTATTTCCGCTTGAGTGCCAACGATAATTCGCAGTCCAGCGATATCGTCAAGTTGTTCAACTGGTACGTTCATCCTAAGCGACTTCTTCGTGGCGCTTTCCCAGGATTTTATCCGGTCGTGCATTCCATAAATGTCTATATTACCGATATCCTCGATAAAATAGCCCAGCTCAAGGCGCAACTTCTCCAATGCACGACGATGTGGCTCGATAATTCTTTTATATTGTTTCTCAGAAATCATATCGCATGATATAGCCCGTCTTATTTATCTTCTTCCTCTGTACGCCTGCCACGTGCCCACCCGTAGCCGCCAAATGCAGCACCGCCTAACCCGACCACCAGCTTTATTAGATCCATTGCAGAGACATCGCGCCCGAGATAGAAAAGACCACCTGCAATGAGCAAAACTAAGCCGAGGACGCCGAAGATTCCAAGGATCATCAGCCGGTTTTGCTTGCCCATGATTTGAAGGCGATTGCTTTCATACTCTAACTCACGACGGTGTTTTTCGCCGTCCGCTTCCGCCCACTGCTTCAATAAGGGATCAGCTAATTTCATTATTTCAGCTAATCCTATTTCGGCAGGCTGACGAGTAATGATTTCTTGTTTTGCCTTCTGGCCTTCATTTTCCATTTTTTCCTCCATCTGTTCAGGCCTTCACTTCTTAGGCTTCTGCGCACCCGTGCCGCCCGTCGGCGGTTTTGGTTGCTGTTCGCCTTGCTGAGGTTTATAGCCCTTTTCAAGGTCGCTTGGCTTTGGCTGATAACCTTCGATGATCTTCTGTAACGGTGTTCCCATCTTTTCTTCCGCCATTATAATGCCCTCCATATATGCTTTTGGTTGATAACCGCCCTGGAGTCGCTCAAGCTTTTCTTCTTCACTCATTTTTCCCTCCTTCGACTGCCGTTCTAAGCAAAAAACTCAATATACTTGACATCCTTTATTCTTATAAGACAACCTGATGAATCTTCAATAGGAGCTTCAAAACTTCCGGTCTCGCTCAGACGCCAGACCGCCTCAACAAACAGTTCCTGTTCATGAGGGAAAGACGTGGCGTAGGAATTTGCACCATAATATCCACCAATCATAGTACCATCAGCGAGCGTTATAAGCACCCATACCGGTTTCTCCTGGCTAAATACGAAATCCCATGCTGTTGGTATGAGCCGGACATTTTTTGGCTTCAAAAATCGGAACAACTTCTGCCCAGCCTCCGAATTCGCAAGACGTACAAACAAGAGACCTTCCAAAACAGGAGCAATTAGCAACAGGAATAACCAGCTTACAGTCGCTGTAAATTCATGTGCTGAATAATAACCCGGTTTTGTAATTATCAACACCAGCCAGATAAACATCGCGTAATTGATGCTGCTAAACGTGATTGCAGTGAGCGATGTTTCCAGAGGCTCTCTTTTTTGACGCGGTGCTGCAAATGACACAATGTAATCTGTGACGAAGCCTGGCATAATAAAAGCGATAAATACTTTCACAGCATCCATTGTCTCAGGCATCTTTATCACCTTCGATAAGTGTTATTTCCTCTTCCTTGAGGTTGAATAACGCGTACACCAATCCATCTATCTGATGATCGATCGCATCGATCTTGCGTTGAAGTGCAGTCCGCTCGTGATCTGTTTTCACAGCGGGCATTTGCGCATTGAGCGAAATCATCTGATCAACAAGAGATACTATTTTGTCATGCAAGTTCTTTTCGTGACTGTCAGAAAAATTGATAGCCCGAATCGGCAATGAGCGGGTCTCTTTAAGTACGATCTTCGGGAAATCATCTCGTTGTGCAATATTTGATCGATGCAGAAAATACCAGGACATGAGACGGCTGTTGATCAACCCCAGAAGATAATTTAGATCAGGGCCACCAGCGGCTTGTAGAATGCTCTGCATTGACTTGTTCGTAACAAAATCCTTCTCAACCTTGACCGCCTGCAGTTGAAATTGCCGACTGATCAACTCGCGAAGTAGAAGACGTGGACCAACAAAATATCGTTCTGGTTTCGGTTCCGCTAATGTGTCATCAAAACGTATATATTGCCGTGAGACTTCATCAAATTTATATCTTCGCACGGTCCCACTAAAAGCGAGTCGGCTTGCCGCATGAGTTTTAGTGTCCGACAGATTAAAAGGAGTTACGCCGCGCTGAACGTCGGCAAATTGTTCCAAAGGCTTACTGTTGGTTTGGATTTTCCGAATGATTGATGCTGAATCATTATCAGCATAAGTCAAATATTCGTCATTGCCACCCAAAAACCATTCTGAAAATTTTGCTTTTTTCCATCCGGAATTGAAATCAAACAGAGACGTGATACGTTGTTTCTTGGGGAATGTCAGCAATTGAACGCGGCAGGCGTCTGCACGCGGCCAAGCAATGGGCTTCGTTCTTTTCGCAACAACAAATACGGTAGTATCTACCCATGCTTTAAAGATATCGTATGGCAGATTTACTATGGCCTCTGGATCAGTGTTACAAGCGATGAATCGGCGAAGTCGGCTAAATTTTACGCCACTGTACCAGCCTGTCGGGACAATCATGGAAATTTTCCCTTGGGGTTTGCTTAGAGTCACCGCTTGTTCCATGAAGAGAGAGTACGTGTCGAGGTCTTTAGTTGTTGACTCATATTTTGAAACAAGGTACTGGCCATCTGCGTCACTGATCTGTGCTCCATAAGGCGGATTTCCAATCACTGCATCGAAGCC
The DNA here is from genome assembly GCA_963836175.1 of Nitrospirota bacterium. Taxonomy (GTDB): domain Bacteria; phylum Nitrospirota; class UBA9217; order UBA9217; family UBA9217; genus GWC2-56-14. The sequence goes on along the minus strand of CAWIIS010000001.1, from coordinate 247,830 downwards.
GCCAGCTTTCATGATCTCGCGAAAACTCTTTTTCCCAATCGAAGACATTGACTCGATATCGCTCTTCATCATCCAGCATTGTTAGCTGCTGCTTCTAGAAATCCGGGCCGATGAGCGAGTTCCCGCACTTGATGTTGTCGCCAAGATCGGGCAGCGCCCGTTCATGGAACATGCGGAGCTGGTTCGCAAGTGTCTGGTTGCTCTCGCCTTCGAGGACTTTGAGGAGAAGCGACAGCTTCGTCACTTCCACGGCCTGGGAGTCGATGTCCACGCCGTAGATGTTGTTCAGGAGAATGCGCTTTTTCTCCGCTGTGGTGAGATTCCAATTCGGGGTATTCGGATCAGGCGACGGGCCTTGATAAATTGTGGGCTGCTTTGTCCTTGGCCCATTTTTCAGGTTCGTTCTCGATGTACCATTTCAAATGCCAGTCGAGAAGATATTGATATGCGCCGAGCAGGAATGAGCCGGACCCGCAGGCAGGATCGAGGATGCGGAGTTTTGACGCTTCTTTTGGCGTGATGCTGTTTCCCCCTGTAAAGGGGATTGAGTACTTAAGGCTCAAATCCCCCCTTGCTCCCTTCGGGATCCAGTAATTCCCCACGGTATTCTTGACGATGTAATCAACGATGTACTTCGGCGTGTAATAGACGCCGCCGGCTTTTCTGACCTCGGGCTTTTCCTCCACCTTCGCCTGATGCCCTGCGGTGAGGCGAATGACCTTGCCGAGGAACTGCTCGTACACCTGGCCGAGGATGTCGGCGGAGAGCACGGAAAATTCATAAGGGCTTTCGGGATAGTAGAGCCGGTTGATGATGTCTTTAAGCGGCTTGTCGTCAATGGAGATGTTCGGGGTGAGCTTGTCCGGCTCCTCGTGCCGTTCTTTTTCCCGCTGGAAATGGAACAGGCCGGAGTTGTACCGGTCATCGGCCTGGCTGAAAAGCTGCACGAGCCGCTTGTAGACGTTCGTGCCGTTCAACTGCATCTGGAGCCTGCCGTATTCCTCGATGCCCCGGTCTTCGCAGATTCGCAGGAACACGATACGGTCGATGGTGCGCTGCACCGCGAAGTTCAGTTCTCGCGTGGTCAAGGTCCGCGTTCCGGATTGCGATGTTCTTGGCGAGCAGGTCGCGCCAGTCTTCGATCTCGGTCAGGAATGCATCGTCAACCGTTGCCGTCCCCTTCTTGAGCTTCGAGGACTCGGCATACTTGTCAAAGGAACCTTTAAGAACGGCTTCGCGGGAAAATATGTTGACGAGTTCATCCCATTTAGCCGGATAGTCTTTATAAGTGAAGTAGAGCACGCGGCCGGTGGATGCTTTGTCGGTCTGGACAGGTTTTATGCGGCAGTCGTAGACGGCGAATTCTTCAAAGTCGGTGAGGATGCTTAACGGGAGTTTTGCGGACCAGGCATAGCGCCTGAGCTGAAAGGCGGGACTGACATCGTCCTTGAGATTGACTGAGGGCTTTTTCGCTTCAACAAAGAACTTCTTGACGCTGCCGATCCGGAAGCAGTAATCCGGGGCCTTGGTTGCGCCGCCGATCTTGATCGCGTCTTCGTGGATCACGTCCCTGTATGCTTCGGCATAGCCCGCTTTGTTGGTCATGTCCCAACCAAGAGCGCCAAGGAACGGGTTGAGAAAATCCTGGCGAAGCTGCGCTTCGTTGTATTGCCCGCCCTTGTAAGTTTCAAGGTTCCGGTCAAAGCGTTCGATCAGATTCAGCGATTTCTTTCGGCAGCCCCATCAGCACCCCACGGTCATTGGACTTAATTTATTCTCGAAAACTCTACTACAAGTGGCTGCAATTGTCCAGAAAAGAGATGATTGCGGTAGAATTGAATAGGTCGCGCGAGTAGAGAGATTGAAAACTCCGGCTCCGTTATGGCGGATATGACGCAGGATACTACAGGATATTAATTGATTTCGAGGGGGAATTCAGATAGAATTAGAGCGTAATCAATGGATGTTGTGTTTTAATGCATCAGACGAGGTGACGTATCATGACTATAGTAATTCCAGACGACATTCTTCAAGCGACCCGAATGACGGAAGACGAACTCAAGCAGGAGCTTGCGGTGATCCTTTTCCAGAGGGACAAGCTGACGCTCGGCCAGGCCAGCAGCCTTGCGGGAATGCACCGGCTCCAGTTCCAGCACCTTCTCGCAAGCCGGAAGATTCCCGTTCATTACGGCGTGGCGGAGTTCGAAGAAGACTTGAAGACACTGAAGGAAACAGCCTGATCGTGGTAGTCGTAAGCAACACATCCCCGCTCATGAACCTTGCCGTGATTGGACGGCTGGATCTCATTGAACGCCTATACGTTTCCGTCAATATCCCCGAAGCAGTCGCCCGCGAGCTGGCCGCTGCCCTTCCTGATCAATTCAGCGCACAAGCGATGAAAAAACTTGCCTGGCTGACGGTTCATCCCGTCAAGAACCGCCAGATGACTGAATCCCTTCTCCTGGACCTGGACGCGGGCGAAGCCGAAGCGATTGCCCTCTCGGTCGAGATGAAGGCAGGTCTTCTTTTGCTTGATGAGCGCCGGGGAAGAAATATTGCTCAACGCTTTGGTTTGAAATTCATCGGGGTGATGGGTATGCTGATCGAGGCGAAACGGAAGGGCCACCTCCCCGCAGTGAAACCGAGCCTCGACGATCTGATCGCGACAGCGGGTTTCTGGGTGGACAATCGCCTATACGCCCGGGTCTTGCAGGAAGCGGGAGAGTAACAGACAGAAAGTCTTCCGTCATACATGCGAAAGCTGGTATCTTGTCTTTTTATTGAGTTTAATGTTTTCTGCGACCGGTTTTCACCGGGGAGAGTATTTTTACGAGACCATCAGGGCAGTTTAATCTGCGTAATCTGCGAAATCTGCGGGTAATGCTTTGACACCAGGAAGGGGGCGCGCTCAGGTGGGACATAAAGTGGCGGAAGCAATAATAGAAAATGGGGAAATAACGTACGTGGATACCGAATTGCCCAAGGGCAAGATCACGGTCCGCATAATTTACGACACCGATGAGCGAAATGAAGTAACGGACGTGATGACGCTCGTACGAGAAACAGCGGGGCTATACAAGAACATCGACGCGGACAGGGAAGCATCAAAGCTGAGAAACGATTGGGATCGTAATGACCGAAACTGACTATCTGCTGGACACAAATATCCTCATTTACCACGTTATACGGAATTTTTTTCCAGAAGCGCGACGGGAAAGCTGCTGAATATATTTGAGCACGGTATGCCCTTTTCACCGTCCTCCGCATTCGTTGTAACGACTTCTCCGGTAAACACGTTCAAATAGGACTCTCCCTGAACAGCTTCGGGCAGTACAAGCATCGTATCCTCCCAAACCCCTTTGCCGAAGGGCGCTGCTCCGTACCCCGCAATAAGACGGGTCATAAACCGCGGCACAACGACGATCGCCGAGGCATTGTTCGTTCTCCGCATGAAAGCGCAGACATTACCGGATTTGAGCCCGCTGGCGGCCAGAGGCAGATACTCGCCCTGGTCGTACAGTCCCCGGTTGGTCCGCCGATGCGTTAGCGCATTTTGAATAACGTACAATTTTATCCGGCCGTCAACCGCGCTTTGTGTCAGCTCCCACGCAAGGGCCGCGCCCGCCATCTCCCCTTTTTTCCGTTTCAGTTCCTCAAGGACGCTGATCCGTCGTTCAAAGTCCACCGGCCTGCGGTTGTCGGGGTCCACGAGGCTGAAGTCCCACAGCTCCGTTCCCTGGTAGAAATCGGGAACGCCGGGCGCGCAGATCTTGAGCAGCGTCTGGGACAGGGAGTTATACACACCGTAGTGCGAGATCATCTGCTGAAATGGCAGAAAATCTTTCAGAAAACGGTTTCCCTCCACGGGCGCGAGCAGGGCATGGACAAAAGAGACCAGCGCATCTTCATACTTCCCGTTCGGACTGATCCAGCTCGTGTTCACCTTCGCCTCGCGGGAAGCCTTGAGCATATAGTCCCTGATCCGTCCGAGGAATGCGTCGCGGCCCCGGTCGTCCATCTCCGTGGGCCAGGCGCCGATGAGGGTCTGATACAGGAGGTATTCCTCGTTCCGGTCCGGCGCCTCGACGCCGTCGATCACGACCTTCTTCTTTTTATTCATCCGCGCCCAGGCCGTTAGGCGTTCCGCCCACTCGTGCGGGAGTTCGGAGAGCACGTTGATCCTGGCGCGCATGTCCTCGCCCCGCTTTATGTCGTGCGTGGCGGTCGTTATGAGCGCATGCGGCCACGATTTCATACGCTCGATGTTCTGGCCGTGAAACGTTTCCAGCGGTGTGCCGAAGCGTTCCGGCATGCCTCCCACCTCGTTGAGGGACACGAGGCGATTGTACACGTAAAACGCCGTGTCTTCCACACCCTTTGCCATGACCGGCCCGGTTAACTGCTGAAAGCGCATCACGAAGTCGAACCACGCTAACTTGTCTTCGTCTTTCTGATCGTCCGGAAAGCGGAGCAGCAGTACGTCCTTCAAAAAATCGAAGATCGATTCGCTGAGGGCCGGATTCTTCCGCTTTGCCCGCGCGATCGCCAACTCGATCTCCTGGCGGTCCCGGTCCGCCACGGTCCAGGTGTTCGTATAGGTCCGGTAGACCGGGAACACAGCGATCACCTCCGTGATGGCGCTCCGCAGACTGTTCAGCGTGAAGTCCCTCGTGTGACGGTTCCTCTCCGAAAAATCGTTCAGATAACGCCCCAGGGTATTTACCTCGCTCGCCATGGCCACCTGCATGACGAGCTTCTTTTTTTCATAGATGACTTCAGAAAGGTTTATTTTCACTCCCGTGAATTTCTCATAGATCCTGTCAAATGTCCTTGCGCTCTCGTTGTCGATGAAAATGCCGTTCACTGAATTGAGGAACACGTAGCCCGTGGTACTGTGGATCGGCCAATCCTCGGGCATGCGCTCGCTCTTTATCAGGATCTTCTCGCCCACGATGTAGAAGGCCCGGTACGCGGGGTTTTCCAGGAACAGCCGGTCGTACTGCTCCGCCAGGGAGCTCTCGTCCCCGGCGGACGCCTTGCGGACAAAACAACCCCGCTGCAGCCGGTGAAAATATTCAACAGGATTGTACAACCCGTCCGGGTGGTCCACCCTGAGGCCGGTCACGCTGCCATCGCTGATCAGCCGGAACACGAGCGCATGGGTCGCCTCGAACACAGCGGGCAGCTCCACGCGGATGGCCCCCAGGCCGTTGATATCGAAAAAGCGGCGATAGTTGATCTCATCGGTCGCTACGCGCCAGTGCGACAGGCGGTAGATCTGCTGGTCCAGGAGCGCGTCGAGAAGATCAAAGCTCTTCGGGTCCCCTTTGTTCCCGTTAAAGATCCGGACGTTCTGTTCAACATGCTCCCGCACCACTGAAGACCGGTCCATGAGCGCAAGGAGTCGCCGCTTAATGACCTCCTTTTCACGGTACCGTTCCTCGATCCTGGCGGGATCGCGCTCCGTATAAGGAGGCAGATTGCCAAGTGCTGTGATGATGCTGAGGTAATCAGCATGGTCTGGATCGTCCTGGTGGATCGCCTCCTGCAGTATCTCAAGCCGATGCCTTAGGACGACGGCATAGGAATGCGGCTGGACCGGAAACTTGTAATCATAGTAGGAGATGAAGAACGCGCCTGATTCGAAGGTCAGCCTCAGTTCCTGACTATCAAGCGCATTGCCGTATTGGTCTCCCAGAACAGGGATCAGCACCTTGTCCTTCAGCTCTTTTTTGATCGGGACCCAGTCGATGTCGAAATACAGTACATGGGGAGAGCTTGGCCCGTTCTCGAGCACATCCATCCACCACCGGTTGTCCGGACTGTCAACGCACATGTGGTTCGGAACGATATCCAGGACCTGGCCCATGTCGTTGCGCTTCAGTTCCGCGATCATCGCCCGGTAGTCCTCTTCCGTGCCGATCTCGGGATTCAGGGCATTATGATCGACAATGTCGTACCCGTGCAGGCTCTTTTTCTTTGCCATAAAATAGGGAGACGCATAGATATCGGAGATGCCGAGCTCGTGAAGGTAGGTGATGATCCTCGTCGCGTCTCGGAACGTGAAGGCGTGGTTGAACTGGAGCCGGTAGGTGGAGACGGGGATTTTGGGGCCGGGAAGACGGACGGTATCCATTCCATTCCTTTCATCCTAACCAGGACAAGCCGGAGCCAAAAGGCGTCTCTCGCAAAGCGCGCAAAGGACGCCAAGAAAATTCTAAACCACGGCTTGCGTTTTGGTTTTAAACCGAAAAAGATTTTGACTCAAGGTTCCTTTGCGTTCTTTGCGAGCTTTGCGAGAAATATTCTTGCCCTTTTGAGTAGAATTTAATTTCGCCTGGAGGCGCCTGCTTTTGGTCTTGGAAAAAGGGGGAACCGCCTTACTTATCAGAGTTAATCCCCATTTCACCATTCTTCTCCATTTCTCCTGAAAGGTTCTCTTCAGGTTTCTTTTCCCTTTTTCAGCACCTCGCCGATATTGAAGTTAAGTCGCTCGCCAAAGCTTTTGAAGGTTTCAACCCACACGTGCGCGGTAGCATCGCCGGCGGCGGCGCGGGAGGCGAATTCAGGATACGATGCGCCCGCCATCTTGAGGTACGCGTTCTGGACCTGCCAGTACACAACTTCGATTGGCACGGTTTGCAGCAGCGCCACCGCTTTCGCAAGCTCGTGGAGAAGGCCCGTGTCCCCGGGGCTGCCCGCAAGACGGTCCATACTCCGCTCCATGTGGCGCCTGACGACAAATTCAGTGTTCACGGGGTCCGCGGCCACGTCCCAGCGTTTCATATCGTCGGCGATCGTCCTGAGGTGCTCCAGGTTTACCTTCTCCTCCGCAAACGCCTTTTGTATGTCCGTGTTCAGAATGAATTCGGCGACAGCGAGGAAGGCCTTCGGCAGGGGCATACCCGTCTCCCGGAGGAATCCCATGAGCGCCCGGCTGTCGTCGTACATGCGGCGGTAGGACGTTTCGAAATCCTCCCGCGTGCTGTCGATAAGCAGGTTCAGCACCTTCCGCTGTTTGTCCCGGAAGAGGTCCCGGATCGAGTAGTTGTTCACCCCGAAATGCTTGTCCATCAGCCTGACGACGTCCGCAAAGTCGCCGGATTCGAATGCTGTGCCGATCTCCTGTTTCATGGCCAGGTACGTGTCGTCTCCCTGAAACGGGCGCACGCCGCAATTCAGCGAGTGATTGCCGAGATGGAGGACCGCAAAACTGACGCGCTCGGATTTCTTCGTGATGCCCGAAATGACGGAAGCACGACCGACAGCCAGCTTCGTCCTCCCCGCGTCCGTCCTCTGATAATCCTCCCGCAGGACATCGTAACAGTAAATGGCCGTGCGGTCGCCGTAGTCCTCGAACAGGGAGCTCACGGCATAGTGGACCGCTGTTTTCATGAGGTCTACCATCACGGGCCTGACGAACTTCTCATATACCCTCGCACCGTCCCCATGGTCCGTAACATTGCTCTTCGCTTCCTTGAGAGCATCGAGAAAGCCCGGTTCCAGGTTCTCGCCCGAAAGCCCTTTCCAGAGCTGGATCGATCGGGCCGCGTACTGCATGACCTGGACGGTCTCGATGCCAGAAAGCTCGTCGAAGAACCATCCGCAACTCGTGTACATGAGCAGGGCGTGGCGCTGGAGCTCAAGCAGCCTGAGGGCCTTCGACCGCTCTTCCTCGCCGAGCTCCAGCAGAGCGTGACGCTTGAAGAACGCATTCACGTTCCCCTCCGACCGGTCGAGGACCACCTCGATGTATTCGTCCCGCGCAAGCCAGGGGTCCTTCAGGTACCGCCTCCCCTCTTCCTCGAAACGGACCGCGAGGTCGTCCCGCAGCTGGTCCAGAGCCAAGCGCAGCGGCGCACGCCATTCCTGGTTCCAGCCGGGGTGTCCGCCCGAGTTGCAGCCGCAGTTGCTTTTCCATCGCTCGATGCCGTGGACGCAGCTCCAGGACGAGTTCTCGATGATCTCCGCCTCGTGGGTCGGCGGGTACTTGGCGAGATACTCGCCGTAATTCATGAGCTTCGCAAGGCCGCCGGTTTCGATGTGGTGAAGGGCGTAGGCGAGGGCCATGTCGCCGAACTTCTGGTGGTGCCCATAGGTTTCTCCGTCTGTTGCGATGTGAAGGAGCTGGGGCCATTGTCTCTCGTCGGAAAATCCTCCCATGAGACGGCCCGCAAAGTCCTCTCCCCGGGTGAGCAGCCGTTCGAACGCCACGGCACGGGAGATCGGGCCGTCATAGAAGAACAGGACGATCTCCTTGCCCGACGTCAGCCTGCACAGATAGGGCCGTGTAGGGTCGACTGTGGCGCCGCTTACGTCCTCCCACTCTTCTTTGCCAACCTTCCGTATGCGTAAAGCCTGATGGGGCGCGAGGATGGTGAATTTTATCCCGGCCTCGGCAAAAATATTCAGCGTCTCCAGGTCCACCGCGGTCTCGGGCAGCCACATTCCCTCCGGGGCGCGCTGGAACCGTCGCTCGAAGTCCCTGATTCCCCAAAGGACCTGGGTCTTCTTGTCGCGGCCGTTCGCGAGCGGCATGATGACGTGATTGTACGCCTGGGCGATGGCGCTGCCGTGGCCCGAAAACCGCTCCCTGCTCTGCCGGTCCGCTTCGAGTATTGCCTGGTACGCATCGGGCGCCGCACTCTCCATCCACGACAGGAGCGTGGGGCCGTAGTTGAAGCTGATTTTCGCGTAATTGCTCGAAATGTCGATGATCCGCTGGTCCCCGTCCAGGAGCCGTGCAGCCGAGTTCGGGGCGTAACATTCCGCCGTGATGCGCTCGTTCCAGTTGTGGTACGGGTGGGCCGAGTCCTGGATCTCGATCGCCTCAAGCCAGGGGTTTTCGCGCGGCGGCTGGTAAAAGTGGCCGTGGACGCAGATATATCGTTCCGTCATTTTTCCCTCCCGGCGGAATAGACCGCAATGCTGTGACCGCGCATGGCGACCGCATCGCCGTTCCCGGGCATCCCGGGAAGTACCGCGCCGGGACCGTCCCACATGCCGTCGCTGGAGTCCAGGATCTTTTCCCACTGCCCTTCAGGGAGCGTTGTCTGGAACGATACGTCGCCCGCCCCAAAATTGAGCAGCAAGCATACACTGTTCGTCCCATCTGCGCTCATCCGCAGTATGGTCAGGACCTTCTCCGCCGCGCAGTCCCGGACGTCTGTCCGTTCCCGTTCGAGCTCGAAGAGCGCGGGCGTTCCCGTTCGCAGGACTATAAGCTGCCTGTAGAATCGAAGAAGCGTTCCATGGCTGCCTTTTGTCCGCTCTTCCCAATGGAGCTTCGACGCGAGGAAGGTCCCTTCGTCCTGGGGGTCAGGCGGCTCGCCCTCCCAACCGAAGGCCCTGAACTCCTCCTTTCTGCCCTTGCGCACCGCCTCGATCAGACCGGGATCGGAATGGCTGACAAAATAGAGGAACGGCGCCGTTTCCCCGTATTCCTCTCCCATGAACAGCAGCGGCAGATAGGGCGAGAGGATCACGCAGCCTGCCGCCAGTTTCAGCGCTTCGAAGGACACGAGGCTCGACAGCCGATCACCCAGCATACGGTTTCCCACCTGGTCGTGGTTCTGTGAGAATACGACGAACTGCCGAACAGGGCTGTCTGCCGAGGAATTGCCGTGCCTCCGCTTCCGAAAAGGAGAATACTGGCCCGAGTAGACAAATCCGTCGCGATAGGCCTTTTCCATCTGATCGATCGTGCCGAAATCCTCGTAATACCCGCTCTTCTCTCCGGTGAGCAGCGTACGGAGGCAGTGATGAAAATCATCGTTCCACTGGGCATCGAGTCCGTGGCCGCCGAGTTCAACAGGATTGATGACCCGTACGTCGTTCAGATCGCTCTCGGGGATCACGGAGATCTGTCTGCCGAGCTCTCCTGCACGCGCATGCACCGCCTCTCCCATTTCCCGGAGAACATGCTTTGCGCTGAAATCGAAGATGCCATGGATGGCGTCGATTCTGAGGGCGTCAACATGATAGTCCGTGACCCATGACAGGGCATTCTGGATAAAAAAGTTCCTCACCTCGTCGCTGTAAGGACCGTCAAAGTTGATCGCATCTCCCCAGGGCGTTTTATACCTGTCGGTAAAATACGGACCGTAGTCCCAGAGATAGTTCCCTTCCGGTCCCAGGTGGTTGTAGACCACATCGAGGACCACGGCCATGCCCCGCTTATGGCACGCGTCCACGAGACTTTTCAGGCCCTCCGGTCCGCCGTAGGAATTCTGCACCGCGAAGGGATAGACGCCGTCGTATCCCCAGTTCCGCTTTCCGGGGAATTGGGCCACGGGCATGAGTTCCACTGCCGTGATCCCGAGCTCCCTGAGCGCGTCGAGACGCGGGATGATCTTATCGAAGGTCCCCTGGGAGCTGAACGTCGCCACGTGGAGCTCGTACATGATCAGGCTTTCGAGTGGCAGGCCACGCCACTCGCCGTCGCTCCAGGGAAATGCCGCGTGGTCCACGACCTGTGATGGCCCATGCACTCCTTCAGGCTGGAAGCGCGAAGCGGGATCGGGCCGCTCCCGGTCGTTGTCCAGGCAATAAAAATACCGGGCCCCCGGCAATATTCCCTGCACCGTTGCCTGCCAATAGCCCGCTGCATCGCGGGCCATCGGGACGATCTGATCGGCGGGAGAGACGATCTTCACCTCCACTCGCTCGCGCAACGGTGCCCAGACGCAGAAGGTGCAGGCCCCGGACCTGCGGTCATATATGGCGCCGATCCCGTTCATGATTGACAGCTCCTCTCAATCTTCGCCCGGCCTTGGGAAGCAACTTCAACAGATAACTTCATAGCCTTTATCCGCCGTTATCCGTGTCAAGGATCTTGAACCGTTCTTGTTTTACTGTTCGTAATTTATCCCTGTCTCTTAAACACCACCATGCCGAGCGGCGGGAGGGTGAGCGAAAGGGAGTGGTACTTCCCATGGGACGGCACCGGCGTGGCCTCCAGACCGCCGAAATTCCCCTGCCCGCTGCCGCCGTACTCCGGCGCGTCGCTGTTCAGCAGTTCCTTCCAGAATCCTCTCAAGGGAACGCCGACGCGATAGTTGTGACGCGGCACGGGTGTAAAGTTGCAGGCTACCAGGACAGTATCCTCCGCTCGCTTCCCCTTGCGCAGGAAGGTGATCACGCTGTTATCAGCGTCGCTGAAATCCACCCATTCGAATCCCGCGGCATCAAAGTCGAGTTCATGGAGCGCCCGCTCGCCGCGGTACAGGATGTTCAGGTGCTGGACCCACCTGCGGAGCCCCGCGTGCGGCGCAGTACTCGAGCAGGTGCCAGTCGAGGCTTGTGTCATGGTTCCATTCACGCCTTTGGCCGAGCTCCGCGCCCATGAAAAAGAGCTTCTTGCCGGGATGCGCGTACAGGTACCCGAAGAGCAGCCGCATGTTCGCGAACTTCTGCCAGTCGTCTCCGGGCATCTTGCCCATGAGCGAGCCCTTGCCGTGCACCACTTCGTCGTGGGACAGGGCGAGCATGAAGTTCTCGGTGAACGCGTACCAGATGCTGAAGGTGAGCTGGCCCTGGTGGTACCTGCGGTACACCGGCTCGCGGGAGAAATAGAAGAGCGTGTCGTGCATCCAGCCCATGTTCCACTTCATGCCGAACCCGAGGCCGCCAACGAAGACCGGCCGCGAGACCATGGGCCAGGCCGTGGACTCCTCGGCAATGGTCTGCACGTCCGGGAAGACCCGGTAGACCTCCTCGTTCATCTTGCGCAGCAAGGTGATTGCCTCGAGGTTCTCCTTTCCGCCGTACTCGTTCGGGATCCATTCGCCGTGCTTTCTGGCGTAATCGAGATAAAGCATCGAGGCCACGGCATCGATCCGTAGCCCGTCGGCATGGTAACGGTCGAGCCAGAAGAGGGCGCTGCTCAAGAGGAACGACCGCACCTCATGCCGGTCATAGTTGAAGATGTAGCTGTTCCATTCGGGATGAAAACCCTTGCGCGGGTCTTCATGCTCGTAGAGATGGGTCCCGTCGAAAAATGCCAGGCCGTGCTCGTCGCTCGGAAAGTGAGACGGCACCCAGTCGAGGATCACGCCGATGCCCTCCTGGTGCAGGCGATCGATCAAATGCATGAAATCCTGCGGCGTGCCGTAGCGGCTCGTGGGCGCGAAGTACCCCGTCACCTGGTATCCCCAGGAACCGAAAAAGGGGTGCTCCATCACGGGCATGAACTGCACATGAGTGAAACCCGTGTCCTTGAGATATCCCGGCAGTTGTTCCGCCATCTCGCGGTAGTTGAGCGACCGGTTCCCGACCTCGGGCACCCTGCGCCAGGAGCCGATATGCATCTCGTACACTGACAGGGGCGCGCCCAGGGCATTCGCCTGGCGCCGGTCCTTCATCCAGTCCTGGTCGCGCCACGGGTAGGCAAGGTCCCAGACCACTGAGGCGCTTCCGGTCTTGTGCGACAGCTCCCACACAAAAGCATAGGGGTCGCCCTTGTCAACACGGTATCCGCGTTGATTCGATACAACGTGGTACTTGTAGAGGCTGCCGTTCCCGATGCCGGGAATGAAGCCCTCCCAGATGCCCGATCCATCCCACCGCGATGCGAGCTGGTGCGAGGTATTGTTCCAGTCGTTGAAATCTCCCGTCACCGAGACCTGCCCGGCATTCGGCGCCCATACCGCGAACAACGTCCCGGCGACCCCGTCCACGTTCATCAGGTGAGATCCAAGCTTCTCATACAGCCGGGAGTGGCTGCCTTCCTTGAACAAATAGATGTCGTGGTCCGTCAGCAGGCTCGTGCCGTGAATTACCGGGCACTTGGGTGTCTCAGGCACTACCTTCTTCTTCGGAGCGTTTGTCTTCTTTTTCTTTTCAACCATACATAATCTCCGTCAAAGCCACAAAACAACTGCGGTCATCTCTCGCAGAGGCGCGGAGGCCGCAGAGAAAGTCCAGACTATTAACGATCAAAATCAACTTCGATCTCTCGCAAAGTTCGCAAAGGTCGCAAAGAGAACCTAAACGGTGAACATCAAGGCAATAACTAAATCAACACCTATCGCTCGCAGAGCCGCAGAGACGCTGAGAAAAACAATGCTTCTGTTTCTGTTTTAAAACAAAGATTAGGATTCTTGCTCTCTCTGCGCCTCCGCGTCTCTGCGAGAGAACATGCTTAGCCTTTCTTTGCGTCCTTTGCGAGCTTTGCGAGAAAATGCCCTTGCCTTATCCGCGTTCATCCGTTGTTACCCGCGTCCCCTGCTTTTCTCAGCATCTTTTTCCCTCACCCCCGCTTCAGCAGCCGCTCGATCCCCCTGAGCGGAATGGCAACCCAGTCCGGCCGGTTGTTCAGCTCGTAGCCCATTTCGTAAACAGCCTTCTCGAGCAGGAAGCACCGGAGCAGCGCCTCGAACTCCTTCCGGTCTTTCGGCACAAAAGCCGCGTCCTCGACGGTGAACAGGTAGGAATTGAGATAGATGCCGCTGACGGCCACATACCACGCTTCGGCCCATGCTTCGAGCCGGTCGATGTCCTCGGGCCGGATGGACCCGTAGGACCGGAGCGCGCTGTGGGCCGCGTAGTGGAACGACCGGATCATACCCGCCACATCCCGGATCGGCGACGCTTTCAGACGCCGCTCGCTCAGGGGCCGCGCGGGCTCTCCCTCGAAGTCGATGATACAAAAGTCCTTGCCCGTGCGCAGGACCTGGCCGAGATGGAAGTCTCCGTGGAACCGGAGCTTCGTGGCCGTGATCCGGATCTCCAGCAGAGCATGGAAGACCGACAGGATGTCCTTTTCGGCATCGACGATCCCCGCGGCGCGCTTCTGGATCTGCTCAGGCAGCTTTTTCACGCTCTTCTGGAGCAGCTGCATGACCCGGCGCGTCATGTTGCGCATGGACTGATACACCGACCGCTGGTAGAGCGTGGAGATCGGCTCGGCTTCGAAGGCGGGGTCCCCGGCCCCCCGGGCCAATGCCTTGTGCATTTCCCCGGTCCGCCTTCCCAGCACCGTAGCAGTATCGAGATAGATGCCGCCGATCAGGTCCAGCAGCTTTTTCGGCAGCGCCGAAGGGTTCATGTCGAGCAGCGGCCCGGAAAGGAGGGGCGCCTCCCGGCCCTCGGCAGGTTCGGAAAGAATGCGTTCGAAGAACTGATGCACCGCATCGAGGGTATAGGTCCAGGCGTCCCCCTCGTTCGGCACGAACTGAAGAAGATGTCCGATCACCACCGGCTCCGCACCGCGCCGCAGGTATTCGATGCTGCCGCCGAAGACCGGCGTTCCCTCGAACCCCGCGCGCTCGGTCAGGAACCGGACGATCTCGGGGTCGGGGTTGGGCCCTTCTTCCAGTCTCCGGTAAAGCTTCAGGAGGACGGTGTTCTCATACAATATCGAGGTGTTGCTCTGTTCCGCCTTCAGGACCTGCGAGAGGAGGGGGACGCCTTTCCCGGCAGTTAGGCTCCGGAACCGCCTCCCTGGCAACGCAACCAGCTCGCCCGCCCGTCCGCGGAGCCTCCGCTTCGCTGCCATCATGCCGAGCAGGTCCGCGCGGAACCTTTCATCGTACACCGCGTCGTACAACACGCCCTGCGTCTCGTCCACGCCGAGCCGCGCTATGACGGCATGGGGCAGGTCCGCTGTGATCTGGGCCACCCGGTCTCCCGTTGCAAAGGCAAGCGGGAGCAGGTAGGTGTCAACTGCCCCTTCGGTGTACGAAGTCTCAAGCAGCAGGACCCGAGCCCCGCTCTTCTCCCGGTCAGTCGGGACCACCTCGCTGATCTTGACGCGCTGCAGGGTCCTTGCCTTGCCGCCGAACCATCGGACCCTTCTGAGGTACGCCGGCAGTACCTCGTCCTCGAACCGAGTCCGAGAACGTCCCTCAAGCACGGCTGTCCAGCTCGTCTTTACCGCCAGTTCCGGCAAACTGAGCTCTTCCCTCGCGCTGGCCCGCCTTTCCTTCTCAAGGACGAACCAGAAGTAATCGTGGATGCCCATGGTCAGAACATAGGGCGTGTCCTTGATCAGCGGGAACCGGTTCCGGCTGAAGACCTCGATTGGCACGTGACCGCTGAACTTGGCGAGGTCCAGCTCCGCCACCTGGCTGAAACGGGACAGGTTGATCACCACCAGGATCCGCTCGTCGCCGTAGCTCCGCACCAGGACGAGCACCTTGGGATTGTCCGACGCCGGGAACTCGGTCTCGCCGCGCGAGAATGCCTTGAAGCGCTTGCGCATGGCGATGATCCGCTTCGTCCACCAGAGCAGCGACGAGGTGTTGCGCTCCTGCGTTTCGACGTTGACGGCCTCGTAGTGGTACTCGGGATCGATGATCACCGGCAGATAGAGCCGTTGCGCGTTGGCCTGGGAAAAGCCGGCGTTGCGGTCGGCGCTCCACTGCATGGGCGTGCGCACGCCGTTCCGGTCGCCGAGATAGTAGTTGTCGCCCATGCCGATCTCGTCGCCGTAGTAGATGACCGGCGTGCCCGGCAGGGAGAAGAGCAGGACGTTCATCAGCTCGATCTTCCGCCGGCTGTTCACGACCAGCGGCGCCAGTCTTCGCCGGATGCCGAGGTTGATGCGCGTGCGCTGGTCCCGGGCATAGACGCGGTACATGTAGTCCCGCTCCTCGTCGGTCACCATCTCGAGCGTCAGTTCGTCGTGGTTCCGGAGGAACATGGCCCACTGGCAGGAGTCGGGGATGCGCGGCGTCTGCTCCAGAATCTCGATGATCGGGAAGCGGTCCTCCATCTGGAGGGCCATGAAGATGCGCGGCATCACCGGGAAGTGGAAGGCCATGTGGCACTCGTCGCCGGCGCCGAAGTAGGCGGCCGCATCCTCGGGCCACTGGTTCGCCTCGCCCAGCAGCATCCGGTTCTTGTACTTGCCGTCGATGTGCTTCCGCAGCCGCTTCAGGAACGCATGGGTCTCCGGGAGGTTCTCGCAGTTCGTGCCTTCCCGTTCGTAGAGATACGGCACCGCGTCGAGCCGCAGCCCGTCCACGCCCAGGTCGAGCCAGTTCTGCATGATCTTGAAGAACGCCGCTGCACAAAGGGGCTTTCGAAGTTCAGGTCCGGCTGGTGGGAATAGAACCTATGCCAGTAGTAGGCCTTGGCCACCGGGTCCCAGGCCCAGTTGGAGGTCTCGAAGTCCTTGAAGATGATGCGCGCATCTTTATATTTCTCCGGCGAGTCGCTCCAGACGTAGCAGTTCCGCTGGATCGAGCCCGCGGCCGCCCTCCGCGCCTTCTGGAACCAGGGGTGCTGGTCCGAGGTGTGGTTCAGCACCAGTTCGGTGATCACCCGGATGCTCGCGCTTGTGCGCCTCGCGCAGGAACAGCTTGAAATCCGTCATGCTGCCGTAGTCCGGATGTACGGCGAAGTAGGTCGGAGATGTCGTACCCGTCGTCCTTTTGCGGAGAGGGATAGAACGGCAGGATCCAGATCGCCGTGACGCCCAGCCCTTCCAGGTAGTCGAGCTTCGTCTTCAGGCCGGGAAAGTCCCCGATGCCGTCGCCGTTGCTGTCGCAGAAGGACTTCACGTGGGTCTGGTAGATCACCGCGTCCTTGTACCAGAGCGGGTCGTCTTCGAACTCTATGCGTTTTCGTGTTGTCATGGTCTTTTATCAGGAACGCTCAAAGCAACGGCGTCTCTCGCAAAGCTCGCAAAGGACGCAAAGAGAATCTTCACGTCCTGGTTTTTAAAACTAGCAAGTTGCTTTATTTTACGTCTCACGTGGTTGACTTCCGCCTTTCTTTGCGAACTTTGCGCCTTTGCGAGAAACAGGTCCTTCGCTTTTGGCTCGTCTTACTTTCGTGTTGTCATGACCTTCTATCAGGAACGGCTCAAAGCACCGGCGTCTCTCGCAAAGCTCGCAAAGGACGCAAAGGGAATCTTCACGTCCTGGTTTTTAAAACTAGCAAGTTGCTTTATTTTACGTCTCACGTGGTTGACTTCCGCCTTCCTTTGCGAACTTTGCGAGCTTTGCGAGAGACAGGTCCTTCGCTTTTTTCTTGTCAATTCCTGCTTGTTCCGCGCCTTTGCGCGAGAATAAGCCTCTCGCCGATATCACAAAAAATAATCAAAATCCGTCTCTCGCTTCAGCTTCTTCCGCACCCGGAAGATGTTCCCGGGCATCACCTGCGGGTTGATCTCCACGAAATTCCGCTCCCCTTCCCAGATGTACTTGTCGTCGCCGATCAGGTCGTGCACCAGGTAGGGCTGATGCTCGTCCAGCCCGAGTTCCTTCACCGGGACCCTTACCCAGCCGGACTGGGTGTGAAAGGGATCGAGGTTCACCACGATGATGAGGCTGTTCTCTCCGTCTTCGGTCGACTTGCCGTAGCACAGCAGGTTGTCGTTCTCGGTCTCATAGAACTCCAGGTTCCAGGTGGTCTGGAGCGCCTTGTTCTCCCGTCTTATGCGGTTGATGCGCGCGATCACGTCACGCAGGCTTTTCGGGTCATCGAGATTCCAGCTTTTGATCTCGTACTTCTCCGAATGGAGATACTCTTCCTTCCCGGGGATTGCCTCGTTCACGCAGAGTTCGAAGGCCGGGCCGTAGATCCCGATGTTCGAGGACAAGGTGGCGGCCAGCAGATAGCGCGTAATGAACGCCGGTCTGCCGCCGTATTGCAGGTGCTCCGGCAGGATGTCCGGCGTACTCGGCCAGAAGTTCGGCCGGTAGAGGTCACGGAGGTCGCTCCGCGTCAGTTCGGTCATATACTCCATGAACTCCCGCTTGGTATACCGCCAGGTGAAGTAGGTATAGGACTGGGCGAACCCGACCTTGCCGAGCCGGTACATGGTCTTGGGCCGCGTAAAAGCTTCGGCAAGGAAGAACACCCCGGGATGCTCTTTCCGGATATCGCCGATGAGCCATTGCCAGAAAGCAAAGGGTTTGGTGTGCGGATTGTCGACGCGGAAGATAGCCACACCCGTCTTGATCCAGAACCGCACCACCCGCCCGATCTCCTCCCAGAGCGCTTTCCAGTCTTCGGTCTCGAAATTGAGGGGATATATGTCCTCATATTTTTTGGGAGGGTTCTCAGCGTACTGCACCGTATTGTCAGGCCGCCGGCGGAACCATGTCGGGTGGTCCTTCACATAGGGATGGTCGGGCGAGCACTGGAGCGCCAGATCCAGGGCAACATCGATGCCCAGTTCCTTCGCCTTCTTGACGAACCGCTCGAAGTCCGGGATCGTGCCGAGACCAGGATGGATCGCGTCATGGCCGCCTTCTTCGGACCCGATGGCCCAGGGGCTCCCCACATCGTCCGGCCCGGCCTTTGGCGCGTTGTTCTTCCCTTTCCGCTCCGTTTTGCCGATGGGATGGATGGGCGGGAGATAGATCACGTCGAACCCCATCTCCTTGATGTAAGGAATGAGCTTTTCGCAGTCCCGGAAGGTCCCGTGCGTCCCCTGCGCAGACGTACAGGAGCGCGGGAAGAACTCGTACCAGGTGCTGAAGAGACACTTGGGGACATCCACGACAACGACAAGTTCCTTGTCGTAGGTCACGGAGAAATTGCGGTCCGGGAAGACCGCCATGAGCCCGGCGAGCTTCTCGCTTAAGGCGAGGGACCCGGCCTCAGGGTCGGCCTTTTTTACCGCATCAGCCAGCCGGTTGCTGAGCGCCCGGAGTTCCTGTTGCTCCCTGCCCTCTTCTCCTCGGCCAAGCGCGGACTCGATCAGGATCAGTCCGTTCAGAAGCTCCATCTTCACGTCCTGCCCCGCGTCCACTCTTTTTTTGAGGTCACGCTGCCAGGTCTTGAAGTGGTCAACCCAGCCTTCCAGCGTATAGACGTAGGCGCCCAGTTCCGTGACCGTAAACCGCGCCTCCCACCTGTCGTTCTGCCGGGGCTCGAAGGGGACCTCTTTCCATGCCCCGCCCTTCTCATGTTTATACAGGAGCCGGGCAGAGAGAGAATCATGGCCGTCCGAGAAGATGTCAGCGGACACGACCACGCTTTCGCCGATCACGCGCTTGGCCGGGAACCTGCCGCAGTTGATCTCGGGTTTAACGTTCTCGATAACGACCCGTTTTCTGCCGTCTTCGACCAAGGACATTTCCTTTCAACTTAAAAAGAGCAGTTCAGCCACAAAAGGCACATAAAACACATAAAAAGCAAGCAATAATTTGATAAAGCGCTCCACCAAGAAGGTGACTATGCTTTTTGCGTTAAGAGACTGATGAATGTGAATTTTGTGACTTATGTGGCCAACTGCCGTATCAGGTTCAAAACTGATTTTTCTGCATCCATCGCAGTAAGAGAAAATCCCCCTCACCCCAGCCCTCTCCCACGAAGGGGAGAGGAAGTAAGAGGTAGCCCCTCCCTTGATGGGAGGGGTTGGGGAGGGTGCTCTTTTAGTATCTGAAAAAAGAATGAATGAGTGACCTCTGTGGTCATTTTTACACCGGTCCATGTTCCTATCTCATTGAATTTATGCATTTGAGCGGTCAACTCAGGTTCAGGTAAATGCATGCGCGGGTTATAAAAATGAACAAGCACGCCACGAATGGCGTGCTGCTGCCGGAACTGATTGATTTAATTATAACAGATGCCTCCCAGGACTGCAGGCTCGACCCCTCTTTTTTCAAGAGGTCCGGTATTGCCTTGCGGCACTGAGTGCATGACTAAAATACACGTGGCTGGCAACGGAGACGTTGACTGACCTACGTGACCTGCCGGGTCGGGTGACTAACACCCTCTCACAAAACAGCTTGACACATGTAACCATAAGGGTTACACTATGGATAGATGATCAAGACTTTCACCCATAAGGGACTTGAAGACTTCTTTTTCGATGGTACGAAGAAGGGAATTCAGGCCGCACACGCGCAGAAGCTCGCGGACATTCTGGACAGACTCGAGGCTTCGCACGTGGTGGAAGACATGAGATATCCAGGCTCGGACCTGCATCAGTTGAAAGGCCCGCTGAAGGGAGCCTGGGCGGTAAAGGTTTCCGGCAACTGGCGGGTTGTCTTCACATTCAAAGAAGGCAACGCCTACCAGGTGAATTATCTCGATTATCATTAGAGAGGTGAAAAACATGAGAACGCGAAAAAGAGTACCCACCCATCCGGGCGGTATTTTGAAAAGGCAGTACATGGAGCCTTTGTCCCTGACGGTTTCCGATCTCGCCGGCAACCTCGGCGTGTCCCGAAAGACCCTGTCGAAAATCGTGAACGAGCGCGGCGACGTGACCCCTGACATGGCGCTTCGTCTTTCCAAGGCATTTAACACGACCCCGGAACTGTGGCTCAACCTCCAGCGCAATTACGATCTCTGGGAAGCTGCGCACAAGTCGAATGACTGGAAGCTGGTCGAGGCGATAGCGGTTTAGCTGGGTGAGCGTTAAGACTTTCTGAACTCACTGTAGTTGCGTTTCATTGAAACATATCATGTTGCATTCTGCATTTCGTTGGAATACCGTAAATTCTCATCGCAGTCTCATCGCAGTCGTTGACAAAACATTGCATCAAGCATATATTCGTCCAAGAAACTGCGAGTGCATTAGCATGTTCATTGCTAAACTCGATAACACCGCAAATCCGATGTTATGAGCAGATATGAGGTGCCCTTTATATGGTTATACAGGTCTTGAAATATAAGAAACTGACTTTCCAAGACCTGACCCCAAATGATGTCCTCTTTTTTCAAGAGGTCCGGTACTCCATTCGGCACTTTGTGCATGACTTAAGATGACATGGCCGGCAACGGACTATACCATCCTCCATTCGAAGAACATTTCCGATCGGCAAATTTTTCGACAATAAAATCGACCCATGGAGAGCGCCTCTTACACCTGCCCGGGATTCCGCCGGAAGTGATCCAATACATTGACAAATATACCTTGACATGCCTGAATGAATAAAATATAGTTTTTTTGTCGCTGATCCCATTTACTACTTTCCAAAAGATATTAATCGTCTCAAAATTGTATTGACATCGTGACCTGGAGCCGCATTCGTAACTAGAACCATGATCGTCGGGGATAAACCCCGACGTTACAGGATAGGTACGTAGCGCCCTCGTTTATCGAGGGCGGAAAGCATTCGCACTTCATATCGTTTCTATTATGAGACCGTTGAGGGTCATTATTTTGAATGGCAACGCTATTATCCTCATTGGAAGCATTTTTTCTTGCGTCCTAGTGAGTCTACTAAAGCAAAACAAAAGAAAGGTTAACTTTTACGCTGTAATAATTACGACCATACTTATTCCATCATTATTTATAGTCATAAGTTATAAAAATATTACTGAATACGAAGACATATCTAAAATAATATTCATGGTCTTTGTGCCTATTCTTATCGGCATTTGTTTTGTTATAGCACTCGTAACAAGCTTTATATTTCAAATGTTATGGCTTCGGAAAGAAAAGAATTGAGCAGATATGGAGACAGGTCTTGAAATATAAGAAACTGACCTTCCAAGACCTGACCCCAAATGATGATGTCTTTTTGTATAAGACATATTCCATTTATGCCGATAACTCCTTTTGCCAAATACCAGTGCATGGATAAGATCCGGATACTGACAATGAGCATTATCGTTTTCTGCGGGCTCGTACCGGACGCATGGGGACAGTTCTACCAGTACACCGACAAGAACGGGAACGTGGTCATTACGGACCAGCCCCCCGCCGGCGCCAACGCGAAAGAAAAGCAATTTAAGGACGACGGCGTATTCTGGTCGAATGTGAGCGAAGCGGACTATTCGACGCAAAAGGACGGTGGGAAGACAGCGCCCGTGCAAGAGGAACGACGCAAGGATTACAGCAGGGTGACGGCGATCATGTACATGACCGACTGGTGCGGGTACTGCAGGCAGGCGAAGCAGTATATCCGGTCGATCGGCGCAAGCCTTATCGAATACAATATCGATAACGACGCTGATAAAAAGGCGGAGATGAAAAAGAAGAGCGGCGGGTCCTCGAATATCCCGCTCATCGACATCGACGGCACCATCATCCGCGGCTTCAATAAGCCCGCGATCAAGGCGGCATTGGACAAAAGCGCGACGAGGTGAGGGCTACCGGAATATTAAGCCCATTGGTGTCAATTCAACAGGTAGTGGGCATCGTTCTTGCTAGGCTGATAAAGAACAGAAATTCAGACTTTACGACATGGCTGCGGCTAGACAAACACTGGTTGATCTTGGAAAATAAAGATGAGGAGAAAGTGACATGAGTTACTCGTTTCTCGATCTAGCCTACGATGTTCTGAAGCAATCCCCGCAACCCATGGTCTCTACATGCCGCGGGGCGCCAAGCCTCGCGGCAATCGGTATGTCGGACATGCGGGGTTGGTTTAAAGACGTTTCACCAAAAGCTTCCCATGCGAAAATCTAGGCATGCGACCGAGTCCGTAGGGTTAAACATTTCAGACTGTCTGAGCCCGAAGGGCGAGTTTCTGAAATGTACCGAAGGACGACCGAGCATGCCGTTAAAGATTTCCGCCGGGTGCCCTTCTTTCGGTTACCTTTCTTGGGCAAGCAAGAAAGGTGACAGAAAACGCGAAAAATGTCGCAAATACTGCTTAATAAATCATATAGGGCGCTTATTCCACCCACATGAAAGCCAGAAGATCCAAAAAAGAAATCACAACCGGCATCATCGACGAATGCTACGCTCGTTCACTTGAACTCCAAGCGGTCTCCTCCATCTGCCCCAGTCACAACGCTTGACATTTATAAACATTTTGTCAGTAGTGTCCGGTTATCGTTTTTCCAAAGTGCGATAACTCACTGTCACACAACAATAAAAAGGGCAAAATGCAACTTTTCGATTTGAACTCAGTTTATCTCGATTCATCCTATAATCCCTCTCAGCTCTTTACGAGGAGGGACGAGAATGAATTCCGGAAAAACCGTTTTTGCTCAACTGATTCAACATCTACCACGGTACGAGTTCAACCAATGCGTCCTTCGTTATCATGGCAATCACAAGGTCAGGAGCTTTTCATGCATGGATCAGTTTCTCTGCATGGCGTTCTCTCAATTGACCTATCGCGAAAGCTTACGCGATATTGTAACGTGTCTCAATTCTCATCGAGCAAAGCTTTACCACATGGGCTTCCGAGGGAAGATCGCCAAGTCCACGCTGGCAGACGCCAACGAACATCGGGACTTCCGCATTTATCAAGACTTTGGCTATCTGCTCATCGACATCGCCAGCAAGCTCTACCAGAACGAGGATCTTGGCAAAGATCTGAAGTTCTCGGTCTTTGCTCTGGACTCAACGATAATCGATCTCTGCCTATCCACCTTTCCGTGGGCGACGTTTCGGAAAGAGAAAGCAGCCGTCAAGATTCACACCCTACTAAACGTGCAGGGATCAATTCCGACCTTTATTTTCGTGACTCCCGGCAGCGTTCACGACGTCAATATAATGGATACAGTTCCGTTCGAAGCAGATTCTGTCTATACGATGGACCGTGCATATCTCGACTTCGAGCGACTCTATCACATCAACCAGCTTGCAGCGTTCTTCGTCATCCGGAGCAAGCACAATACAAGACTGCGTCGTATCTATTCTGCTTCGGTGGACAAATCAATCGGTGTGCAAGCCGATCAAACAGTCCTGCTCGTCGGCTACAAATCGCGCATGGCCTACCCCGATCCTTTGCGTCGGGTACGATATCACGATGCCGAACGAGACAAGCGCTTGGTGTTTCTTACGAACAACTTTCTTGTGCCGGCAAAGACCATCGCGGATATTTACCGGTCCCGATGGAAGGTGGAGTTGTTCTTCAAGTGGATCAAGCAACACCTACGGATCAAGTCATTCTTCGGAACGTCATCCAACGCGGTCAAAACGCAAATCTGGACAGCTGTCAGTGTTTATCTGCTCGTGGCGATTATCAAGAAACGATTGAATCTGCCTGGCAGTCTTCATACGATTCTACAGATTTTGGAGGTCAACCTTTTCGAGAAAGTACCTATTTCTCAGCTGGTTGCCGAGGCAATCAATCACGAAAACGAACACTGTGACGATAACCAATTGAATCTATTTACGTAACAACCGGACAGCACTGACATTTTGTTTATAATTTCTTCATGATTCAGACGTTTGCCTCTTCCGAAACGGAACACTTCTTTGCCACCGGGATGAAAATGGCGACGCTTATGACGTTGAAATCGCTGATTATCACTAAAGGAGATACAGACATGGTTAAGAATGGTTTGCCTGCAATTCATCCGGGAGAATTCCTGGCAGAAATTCTGAGAGAGATGGGTATATCTCAGGCTGAGTTCGCGCGCGCTATCGGGGTATCGCCGATGCGGATTTCGCATGTAATCAAAGGGGATCGTCCGGTAACGGCGGAACTGGCATTATTGTTTGGCCGTGCGTTTAACCAGACGCCGCAATACTGGCTCAATCTTCAGGCGTCTTACGATTTAAAAATTGCGAAGGCGAGCATCGGTAAGCGCCTTGCTGGTATTCATGCCCTCGCGCATGCCTAATTTCCCGTCAATCACACCCAACATCATCGACGAATGCTACGCTCGTTCACTTGAACTCCTGGAGAAGAACTCCCATGGCCACGGCGTGATCGCGGCGGCGCGGACGAAAAAGTCCGTTGACCGGAACTACGCCAGCATCTTCGGCAGGGACGCTGCCATCTGTTCGCTCGGCATGGTCGCCTCGGGCGACAAAGCGCTCATCCGCCACGCGAAGAAAAGCCTCCTCACCCTTGCCCGCTTCCAGGCGCCGAACGGCCAGATCCCGAAGTACGTGAAGCCGGAAAAACGCGAGTCCGACTTCTGGTACTCCGGCTGCATCGATGCCACGCTCTGGTGGCTCATTGCGGTGGACCACTTCGACCGCGCCATCCCCTCTTCGGGCCTCAGGAAGAAGCTGGAACCCGGGATCGCCAGGGCACTGGGCTGGCTTTTCTGCCAGGAGCACCAGGGCATGTTCCTGGTGCAGCAGAACGAGGCGAGCGACTGGGCGGACATCATGCCGCGCTCGGGCTTCGTGCTTTATTCAAACACCCTGTGGTACGCAGTGAAGAAGCAATACGGCATCCGCACCGCCGCCAAGACGCGCCACTTCTTCCGTCACATCTTTTTCCCTTTTGACAAGTCCTGTAGCGAACACCGCCGCGCCAAAATACTGACCGAGTACGTGATGGGCGCGGCAAAACAGCGCGATTTTTTTCTCAGCTTCGTGAACTTTTCCTTCTGGGGCGAGGACGTGGACGTGTTCGGAAACGTCCTGGCGTGCCTGTTCAACATCCCCTCCCATGAGAAGCGCGAGCTCATTGTCGACCGCCTGCTCAAGCGGCGCGCGAACCAGCCCTGGCCCATCCGCACCATGCTCTCTCCTATCAGCAAGGACAGCTCCTTCTGGAGGCCTTATATGGACCGGCACAAGCAGAACCGGCCCTACCAGTACCATAACGGCGGTATCTGGTCTTTCGTTGCGGGCTTCTGGATACTGCTGCTGCTCAAGCTGGGTCGGAAGGATCTGGCAAAGGAAGAGCTGGAACGGTACGCCGGGGCCTGCAAACTGAACAACTGGGAGTTCAACGAGTGGCTGCACGGCAAGACCGGCAAACCCATGGGCATGGCAGGCCAGTCCTGGAACGCGGCCATGTTCGTGCTGGCGTATCACGCGCTGCGCGGCGACGTGAAGTTTTAGCAGGCTGAAATGTATCTTTTCGAGGAAGATTCACCGTTACCGGGACATTCAAAAAAGTCCCTCTCACGAGTAAAAGCCGGCGGGTCAGCGGTCAGTGCAGAAGGACGTAAGTAACCGCACCGCCTATATAGCCGATGAAGGCAAGAAAGCTGATCCTCCGGACATACCAGAAGAACTCGATCTTTTCGATACCCATGGCGGCGACACCGGCTGCTGACCCGATGATCAGGATCGAACCACCTGTTCCTGCGGCGTAGGCGAGGAACTCCCACAGAAACGAATCCGGCGGAAACTGCGTCATGGAATACATCCCCATGGAAGCGGCAACAAGCGGCACGTTATCCACGATTGCGCTGACAAGCCCGAAAATGGAAACAATGATCGCCTGGTTGCCCACCACCCTGTCGAGCCATTGGGCAAGCGAGGTCAGGATGTGGGTATGTTCAAGCGTCGCCACTGCAAGCAAAATCCCGATAAAGAAAACCAGTGACGACATGTCGATCCTCTGCAGGGCCGACACAAGCGTCAAGCGCTGCTTCTCTCCATCTTCTTTATTGCGGTGGATCAGCTCGCCGGCCAGCCAGAGGAGTCCAAGCCCGAACAAAATGCCCATAAACGGGGGCAGATGGGTCAAGGTTTTGAAGACAGGAACGGCGCACAGTATGCCGATCCCTGCGAAGAACATGAAACTCCTCTCGAATGAGGTTGTTTCATATTTGCCGTCGTTTTCCGCTGGCTTTTCGGGGCCGACAATAGGCTTTCCTCGAAGCATATAGCTGATGACGGCCAATGGCACCACCATATTGACCACGGAAGGAATAAAGACGCCCTTTATGATCGCGAGAGCGGTAATTTGCCCTCCTATCCAGAGCATGGTGGTGGTCACGTCGCCTATGGGCGACCACGCGCCGCCGGCGTTGGCGGCGATGACGATGATCCCCGCGAAGAACAGCCTGTCTTCTCTCTGGCCCAGCAACTTCCGGGTCAGAGACATCATCACGATGGTCGTCGTCAGGTTGTCGAGCACAGCGCTCAGGAAGAACGTGACGAAGCCTACCAGCCACAGCAGGGTCGTCATCCTGGTCGTCTTGATCCTGTCCGTGATGACGTTAAAACCGTCATGCGCGTCGACGACCTCAACGATCGTCATTGCTCCCATGAGAAAAAAAACGATCTGGGCGGTTGCGGAAAGCGTTTCGTTCAGCTGCTCGGTGACATGGCCCGTGAAGACCGCATAGATGGTCCATAACAGGCCGGCGCCTACCAGGGCGGGTGCGCTTTTATTGACCTTGAGCGGATGTTCGAGAGCGATTGCCGCATAGGCTATCACGAAAACAATGATCAGCAAAGTATTCATAGTTTACATCCCGCTCAGTATTTCCGTTTCTCTTCTTTGTTCAGATCGCGTATAAAAGCGCACGGCTTGACTTTCAGATCGCTCGATAAATATACTATGCATGGTCGATAACTGCAAGGAATTTGGAGCAGGATGCCGGATATGCAATATGCTGCCAGAGATACCGTCGTCTGCAGAATAAAGAATGGGGATTGGATAACAGCTCCAATCCCCATGGTCATGTCAGTTCACTCTAGTGCTGGTCTACAACTTCCCCTTCACCAGGTTGTCCACCACCGACGGATCGGCCAGCGTCGATGTATCGCCCAGCTCGTCCACCTGGTTGTGCGCGATCTTCCTGAGGATGCGGCGCATGATCTTGCCGCTCCGGGTCTTGGGCAGGCCGGGCGCGAACTGGAGCTTGTCCGGCGTGGCGATCGGGCCGATGACCGAACGCACATGGCCGGTCAGGATCTTCTTGAGCTCATCGGTCGGCTTTGTACCCGTCCTTGAGCGTCACGTACACGTAGATGCCTTCGCCCTTGATGTCGTGGGGATAGCCCGACGACCGCTGCTTCCGCGACCGCCTCGTGGGAGACCAGGGCGGACTCCACCTCGGCCGTGCCGAGCCGATGGCCGGACACGTTGATCACGTCGTCCACCCGGCCCATGAGCCAGTAGTCTCCGTCCTCATCGAACCGCGCGCCGTCGCCGGTGAAGTACTTGCCCGGGAACCGGCTGAAGTAGACTTCCTTGATGCGCTTGTTCTCGGGATCGCCGTAGGTGCCGCGCAGCATGCCGGGCCAGGGCTTGTCGATGACCAGGTAGCCGCCTTCGTTGGCCTTGGCAGGCGAGCCGTCCTCTTTCACCACCGTGGGGACCACGCCGAAGAAGGGACGGGTCGCAGAGCCGGGCTTGGCGGTGATGGCGCCGGGCAGCGGCGTGATCAGGATGCCGCCGGTCTCGGTCTGCCACCAGGTATCGACGATCGGGAGCTTTTCGTGGCCGATGTTCTTGTGGTACCACATCCAGGCTTCGGGGTTGATGGGCTCGCCCACGCTTCCGAGCACCTTGAGGGATGACAGGTCGTGCTTGGTGGGCCAGGTGTCGCCTTCTTTCATGAGCGCCCGGATGGCCGTGGGCGCGGTGTAGAAGATGTTCACCTGGTGTTTGTCCACGATGTCCCAGAACCTGCCCGGGTCGGGATAGGTCGGGCACGCCTTCGAACATGAGCGACGTGGCGCCGTTCGAGAGCGGGCCGTAGAGGATATAGCTGTGGCCTGTTACCCAGCCGATGTCGGCGGTGCAGAAGTGGATGTCCTCTTCGTGGTAATCGAAGATGTACCGGAAGGTCATGTTGGTGTACAGCATGTAGCCTGCGGTGGTATGCAGCACGCCCTTGGGCTTGCCCGTGGAGCCGGAGGTGTAGAGGATGAAGAGGGGGTCCTCGGCGTCCATCTCCTCGGGTTTGCAGTAGTTGGTGATGTCCTTGGCGGCAACTTCCTCATGCCACCAGGTGTCCCTGCCCGGCTCCATGTTGACCTTGCCGGTGCCGGCGCGCTGGACCACGATCATGTCCTTTACCGTGGGGCATTCGAGGATGGCTTCGTCGGCATTGGCCTTGAGCGGTACGAACCGTCCGCCGCGCAGGCCTTCGTCGGCCGAGATGACCATGGAGGACTGGCAGTCCTGGATGCGGTCCCGGAGCGCCTTGGCCGAGAATCCGCCGAACACGACGCTGTGGATCGCTCCCACACGAGCGCAGGCCAGCATGGATATGGCGAGTTCGGGGATCATGGGGAGATAGATGGTGACGCGGTCGCCTTTTTTGACGCCCTTCTTCTTCAGCACGTTGGCAAAACGGTTCACCTCGTAATACAGCTGCTGGTAGGTGTAGGTCTTGTAGACGCCGCTGTCGGCCTCCCAGATGAGCGCTGCCTTGTTCCGCGTGGCCGTGGTGATGAACCGGTCGAGGCAGTTCACCGAGGCGTTCAGTTTCCCGCCCGAAAACCACTTGATGAATGGTTTATGAAAGTCGTACTCCAGGACCTTGTCCCATTTCCTGGACCACGTGAGGTTCTTGTCCGCCATCTCGCCCCAGAACTTCTCGGGCTCGTCAACGGACCGTTTATAGAGCTGCTCGTACTCCTTCATGCTCTTGATGTGGGCTTTTGCGCTGAACTCCTTTGACGGGGGAAATACCCTTTTTTCCGTCGATAGAACCTGGAAACTGTCATCTGCCATGGCTGCCTCCCCTAATGTAAATTAAGTAACTGCTCAGGTCAGTATAGTATCCGCAGCTTCCGCGGATTTCACCGATTGAGCAAACTTGAATTGTGTTTTCAAAATCCGCGGCCCTCTGTGAAATCTGCGGATAAAACTCACTGAATTTTCGGCGGCGTAAAAAATATGATAAGGACAAGCCTCAGAACAATGATCGCCAGCACCGATACGGCAGGAACGCAGCTTTCCTTTACAAAGGGGACTTTGCGCACCACCTGGTAGACCGGCTCCGTAATTTTCTGGAACAGACGGGTGAAGATCATGTCCCGGTTCCCGATCATGAGCGTCAGGAGGATCCTGCCGAGGACCATCCACATGAAGAATGAAAGCGTGTAGTTGATGAATTGGAATAAAAAGATATTCATGATTCCTTTATCATCCTTTATTATAAGGCTGGAGATTGCGGCCCATTTCAATTCTTATAATCAATGCGGGCCGATAGAATCTCGTCGAGAAAACGCAGGCAATGGCCCTTCCGGACCATCGCCTGCATATTGTAGCATATTTTTTATTCCGCGTGTGATGCGGACGCTTTCAACAAAGTCCCGCATCTCGTGCGACGGTGCGGTCATGCGAGACACGGCATAGTGCACTGCTGCTGGTATTAATCTTCCGAACCGATACCCAGATATTCGCGGACCTTTACTCCGGCAAACTTGTCCGCAGCTTCTTTCTCAGGCCTCAGGATGGACACGAGAAACGCCATGAAGAATGCCGCGGCCATTGAGTAGATGCCGGGGTTTTTGAGCGGGAAGATCGGCTTCGGCATGGCTGCGCCTGCTTCCTTCTTTTGCACCACAAGTTGGTCCTTTTCCTGCGTCTTGGCTGCAATGACGGCTTCGGTGTCTTTGTTCTTTTTCTCGGCAACCGCCTTTTCCTTCTTCTTCAGATTACCGAGAGCGTCGGCGGCGACAACTTGCTTCTGCAGTTCAGCAATTTGGGTGTCGGCTGCCGATAAGGCCGCATCGATCTCCTTAACCTGCGTTTCGACCTTGGTCTTGGCATCTTTATGGATGATGTCGACCCAGACCGTGGGGCTCAGGATGATGAGCACCGTTGCCACGATAACGCCCGTGTAAATGCTCCATACCACGCCGTAGGTCGTCAGTTTTTTCCACGTAATGGAAAGAAGCAGCGCCGGGAAATTGGCGCTCGCAGCGATCGCGAAGGTCAGACCTACCAGGAACGCAACGTTCTGGCCTTTAAAGAAGATGCCGAGCAAGATCGCTATGACGCCCAGCGCGACCGTCGAGATCTTGGCTACCTTCACTTCTTCCTTCTCTGCTGCCTTTCCGCGCCTGATCACGCCCACAAACAGGTCATGGGAAAGCGCTGATGCGCCGGCAAGGGTAAGACCGGAAACCACGGCAAGGATCGTGGCAAATGCCACGGCCGACAGGAATCCGAGAAAAAGGTTCCCGCCCAGCACCTCGGCGAGCATGGGGCCGGCCATATTCCCGCCTTTGTCAATGGCCATGATGGCCTTCTGGCCCACGAGCACTGCAGCGCCGAAGCCGATGGTCACGGTCAGGATGTAGAAATACCCGATAAAACCGGTGGCCACGAACACGGATTTCCTCGCCTGCTTGGCATCGGGCACGGTGTAGAACCGCATCAGGATATGCGGGAGTCCGGCAGTGCCGAACATGAGCGCGAGACCGAGCGAGAAGGCGTCAATGGGGCTCGTCACCAGACCGCCCGGTTCGAGGAACTTCGCGCCGTAAAGCGTGCTTGCCTGGCTGAACAGTTCACCATAGCTGAACCCGAACTTGGAAAGGGTCATGATCACGAGAAGTGTGGCGCCGCCAAGCAGCAGCACGGCCTTGATGATCTGCACCCAGGTCGTGGCGATCATGCCGCCGAAGAGCACATAGAGGATCATGAGAGACCCTGTTACGACAATGGCCAATTCAAAGGGAAGGCCGAACATGAGCTTTATCAGGGTCCCGGCGCCGACCATCTGCGCGATCAGGTAGGTGATCACGACAACGAGCGAGCCCGTGGCTGCTGCCGCACGAATGGGACGCTGCCGCAGACGGTAGGCGACCACGTCGGCAAACGTGTATTTGCCGAGGTTCCGAAGAGGCTCAGCGATCGTGAACATGATAATGGGCCATCCCACGAGCCAGCCAACCGAGTAGATGAGTCCGTCATACCCTTTGGTCGACACGAGGCCGGCGATGCCGAGGAACGAGGCCGCGCTCATGTAGTCGCCGGCAAGGGCAAGTCCGTTCTGGAAACCGGTAATGCTCCTGCCTGCTGCGTAGAAATCCTTCGTGGTCCTTGTCCGTTTTGCCGCCCAGTACGTAATGCCGAGCGTGCTGAGCACGAACAGGACGAAGAACATAATTGCAATCGGGTTTGTCTGTCCAATAATTGTCTGTGGCATCGTTATCCCCCCACCTTTTCTTTGACCTTGTTGACCAGCACATCATACTTGCTGTTCGCCCACCAAATGTAGACCCCGGTAAAGACCCAGGAAAATACGATGGTGCCCACGGCGATGGGGATCCCGATCGTGATAGCGCCGCTGATCTTCGTGCCGAGGAACGGTTTATTGAACGCAATCAAACCGATGAACCCGAAATACAACACCAGCTCCAGGATCGTCAGGATCGTCGAGACAACGAACTTCTGTCTTGACAGGTCCTTGAAATCCGAATCTTCCAAAATGTCTTCGTGTTTTAACTTACTCATGCTGTCCCCTCCTTTTTATAGCTGCAGTGTGTGGTTTAAAAGTTTCCAAATTCGCCTGACCTGTTGAACTGATCACCTCCTTCGAATGGCGTTCCTACCCTTAAGAGTTCTCCGATGTCCTTTACACCGGCATCGGCTAGATACGGGATAAAACGCTGAAAAAGCTGCGCGGTGGCAAACGCGTCCGTGATCGCGTTGTGCGCCCCCTGCACCGGGATATAAAAACATTTGCTGATGTCGTACAGCCGGTACCCTGTTATGGATGTCGAAAAACAATCACGCGCTCGTTGCCGTTTCCGAAGCCATTCATAGATGCTGAACGTGTCCAGCGCAGGGTTCGGCAGTTCGCATCCATGGAGCCGCTTCATTTCCCTGTTCAGGAACGACAGGTCAATGGAAATAAAGTGTCCCACCAGAACATCATTCCCGGCATAGTCCAGGAACTCATCAAGCGCTGCTTCGATCCCCGGCTGCTCGGCGACATCGGACGGAGTGATTTCATGGATACACACGCTGTCGGCCTTCAATTCCGTCTTCGGACTTACCAGCCGGTAGAACTGGTCGCCGAGGTAGATCGTGCCGCCGACCATGCGCACAGCGCCGATAGATACGATGGAATCCTTTTTTTCGTCAAGCCCGGTGAGCTCCGTGTCCACGACCACGAACCGTGCCTCGCTGATCGGCGCTGATTCGTCAACGACAGGCTTCTTTTTCCTTTTGAATACTCCAAGCATGATAGGCTACTCTTTCTGAGCTTTGCACCGGCACTGCTTTTTATTCCGCAATCCGCATTCCGCAATGCCTCTCTTACCAGATCAGCGACTTGTACAGTTCGATGACCAGGTCTTGCACCTTCGCGACAAGCTGGAACGCCTCTTTGATCGACCGTTTTTCGAGGTTGCTCAGCCGGTTTGGATTGATAAAGTTATCAGGAGCCACGCCTGAACTGATCTGCGCATACTGGTGATGGATCCGGAGAAGCGTGATGAACTCGAAGGCCTGCTCCAGATCGTCGGCATATTCCTCAACAATGGTATGCATCCCCCGCAGCGTCTCTATCCTCTCAAGCGTCGAGGTCTCCCGGATCCCCTTCTCGAGCGCGAAGAGCCGCAGAATGTCAACGAGCGGCGCCAGGCCCTTGATCTTGAGATTGAGCTCATCCTTGTGCTCGCCGTCCTTGTCCACGACAAAGGATTTGAAGAACCCGATGGGCGGCTGGTTCTTGATCGCCAGGTTGGCCAGGTACCCGAGGAACACCTTCTGGTCCTTCA
This sequence comes from Nitrospirota bacterium, assembly GCA_963836175.1. Taxonomy (GTDB): domain Bacteria; phylum Nitrospirota; class UBA9217; order UBA9217; family UBA9217; genus GWC2-56-14. The sequence continues at coordinate 214,628 of CAWIIS010000001.1, read as the reverse complement.
GGAGCGAATTCAGATGGTCCCGGAGCGACTCGGCTAGAGCGGCTTCTCCATAAAGGGGACGAAAATCAAAGAATGCCACGGAATTGATCACCGCATCCGCCGTAGGTGTGGAGATCCATGTGGAGAAATATTTTTTCCAGGTCTTGAGCGGCTGGCGCCACAGGGGGTTGCTCGCCATGTAATTCGCCGGACAGGCCGGGAACCCACACTGGAGCAGACTGTCGCGCACGAACTCGGCGAACGCTGAAAAATAAATTTTTGCAGCTTCAGCCTCGGCCGGGTTTTCCGGGTCGGCATAGATGATGGCGTTGTCCTGGTCCGTCTTGAAGGTCTGTTCCTTGCGGCCCTCGCTCCCGAACCCTATCCAGCAGTAGGCAACCGGCGGCTTGCCGTGCTTCCGCTCGGCGTACTCGAGCACCTTGCGCACCAGCCGGTCGTTGATCTCGGTAATGACCTTTGTAATGTTGCTCGCTTTGGCCCCTTCCTTGAGCAGGAGCCCCACAATACCGTTGATCTTTTTCGAGACCGGGATGAGCCCCTCGATGGTCTGCTGGCTCTCGATGTCCTTGGTGAGCGAAAGCGGTGACGTGCCCTGGAGCATCATCAGGTCGTGGTTCGTGATCACGCCCCTAAGATGCCCGTCCTTGATCACCAGGATATGGTGAATATTGTATTTGATCATCTTGAGCACCACTTCGAAGCAGTAGTCGTGGGCGTCCACACGGATAAGCGACGCGCTCATGATGTTCTTCACCGGCTCCTGAACATCCCTCCCCCGTGCGACCACTTTCTCGCGAAGGTCGCGGTCGGTCACCATGCCGGCGGGCAGGTTATTGCGGTCCATGATCACGATGGAGCTGGTACGGTTCCTCGACATGATCTGCGCAGCTTCGCGGATCGTCGTGCCCTCTTGTGCCGAGACCACGTCCTTGATCCCCATGTCCCCGACCCGTGTCGTGAACAGAAGGCGGTCGCTTCCACCGTAGAACATGCTCTTGTCCTGCATTTCACGGTAGGTCCGATCAATGTATTTGGTAATGTGTGCCTTCAGAAAATACTCGGTAAAGGAGAGCTGGGAATCGAGAAGTTTCAGGAGCATTTCCTTGCCCAGGAGGTAGCAGAGCGTGTCGTCCACAGCCGTGATATTCGACCGGATTCGGTCCTTTCCCACGAGTGACAGAAAACCGAACGTATCGCCTTCGCCCCGATAGTCGATCACGACCTCGCCGCCTTCCGGGGAGACCATGGAAACCTTGACTCCGCCCTTCTTGATGATCCGTAGCGCGTCGCTCGGGGCCCCGTCCTGCTTCAGAATGAGCGTGTCTTTGGGGTAAAACTCGAGCGACAGGTTCCGGGCAACAGACTGCAGGTTCGCGTCATCAAGGAACTGGAACGGCGGAACCTTCTTCAGAAAGGCGACCACGTCCTCCAGGATGACATTGTTGCCGTGATTCGGCGGATTAACAGGTATCATGTATACTATTAAAGCAAATTAAATACCAGTTCCCGCAGATTCTAGAAACAATTACGTTCGGGACGCAGTCTTGTTCTTTGCGGCACAGTGTTTGGGTTGATTATAAACAAGATGAGTTAATTGCGTTGAATACTGGAAACTGGCAGCGACATGATAAATCATAAGTAAATCGAGAGTTTTTTGTGCAATAGCGTGTTTAAGGAAGGAGCCACGGCAGGGTTATAGCGCATACACATAAAGTTGTAGTTATAGAAAATTACATACTATAAATAGGCACTTAGGTGAATTATTTTTATTACCTTCATTTGGATTACTGTGGCGGACATCTGTTTTTTGATGACAGTGTAACAAAAGGTAATCACCAGAAGATGGACAGGATACAATATGTAACTGGACAGGAGGACACATAAAATTCGCACGTTGTTGCATACCAAAAAACAATTCCAGGCACTGATGGATGTTTCCTTTACCGTTACGTTCCTGCTTTATACTTCTTTACGGCCATTTGCACTGCTTTGCCCGCATCCCGCTTAAGCCAGAAAACACAAAAGACCGATGCAGCAATCACCACCACAGCAAGACCCTTTTCGCCGCGTTGGATCATCGCAATCGCGCCGCTGAGAAGAAAGATCATAAAACCAAGAGGAATGAATATTCTTGAGAGAATCTCCTTGACCGGAGAAAGGTTCCTGTAGCATGCCCGCGCATCAACGGGCCTTCCCATTTTTTCGTAGAGATCTCCCAGCCCGAACCAGAGCGCATTATTCTGCGGGTCCGCCTTGGTCACCCGCTCGTAATAGATGAGCGCCCTCGCAGGATCGATGTCGTGAAGCTGCAGGGCAAGACGGCTCCAGAGGGTGTACCGGTTCCCCGACTTCCCGTAATGCTGTTCTGCAGCATCGGCCCTCCCCGTCTCTTCGAGGATCACTGCTTTCATGAACTGTCCCCGATGAAAGTCAGGATGAGAGGCAATCAGCCCATCAGCCAGCTTTTCAGCTGCTTCGTATTCCTTTTTTTCGTAATGTGCGATTATCTGGTTCAGCAGTTTGCTGATAGACTCCATAGTACATCCTCCTCTGGTCCTAAAAAAGCATTCTGACATGGATAAATCGAATTAACGTTTGATACGGGTTAATGATCCCGGACAGGCAATTCTCCCTTGGTGCAGCTTTGCGCCGTTCATGAGGTCTCCAGAGTCAGGGAATATGCAGGTGGGTAGATATACCATGGGCAAGGCAGAATGTCAATTTTGCGTCGGGCCCCGTTCAGAGAAATCTCGTATTTCGTATTTGAGATGAATTGGATTGCCGCGCCCCCTGGATCGTGTCCGGGGCTAAAGGCGCTCTTCGTACTGACGACAGGAGGGACTTTTTTTCGAGACCAATTATTGGGTGCTATTAACAATATCTAGGTCTTTTTCATAGACAGATGTTTCAATTTCCATAAAGCCCAATATCGTGTGAAAAACGTTATTATGTGTATACTTTCTGTCCTTTTTCTTTATCAATGAGCTCACCGTTGCTTCACTGAAATTCTTTCCTAACCACATAATGGCTGGGATCCGCCGTTGCGCATCGGGCGCGATAAATGTTGGCATACCATGAAGATAAACACCATTCTCACCCAGGGACTCACCGTGATCACTGACATAGAACATGGCAGGTTCAAATTTCGCGCTGTTTTTCTTAAGCAGCCGGATCACCTTGGACAAGAAATAATCCGTATATAAAATGGCGTTATCATAGGCATTATCTATTTCATTCATAGTGCAATCTTCCAATTCATTTGTCCGGCAGGCGGGTAAAAATTTTTCAAACGCGGGCGGATATCTTTTGTAATATGCCGGACCATGATTGCCCATTTGATGGAGAACGATAAAAATATCACCTTGTTGATGTTCATCAATATAGTTTTGGAGATGAGACAGCATTCCCTCGTCCCTGCATTCCACATCGCAGATCGGATTATTTTTCGCTATTTTATAGTTTTCATAAGCAACCCTCAAAGCCACGCCATGTGAGTCTGAATTATTGTCTAACCAGAGCACATTTACACCGGCGTGCCGCAATACATCAAGAAGATTCTCGGTCCCCTGTGCCTTTGCATCATTGTATTCGGATTCTTTATAAATTGAAAACATACAGGGAACGGAAGTAGCAGTCGAAGTTCCGCAAGCCCAATAGTTGGAGAAACTAATCACCTTTTCTTTTTTTAACAGGGAATTGGTTTCTCTTTTATAGCCATTAAGGGAGAACCTATCCGCCCTTGCTGTTTCTCCGACAACGAAAATTATCAATTCCCGCTCAATGTCAGTTGGGGGGATTTTTGCATCGGTCCCGACTTGTTTTAAGGGAAGGTCGTCTTTTTCACTCATGGCACGGACATATTTCGCAGCAGCGTAAAGGTAACTGGACGGATTTGCATAATATCGCAACGGCTTATGCTCCCTGAAAAAAGAAGCGTAAAAACTGCCGAAAATCAGCACCACTGAAATAGCAATCACGAGAGCGAGTGAAAATAATTTGATCCTTGAAACGACCTCTCGCAGCGGATTTTCATATGCGATTTTCACGTTATAAACGAATATTGAAGGAATGATGCCTAAGAAGGTGACATACAAAATCAGTTTAAGCGTAATCAAATCCCGAGTCTCTGCCATGTCGGTATTGACAAGATTTTGTATCATGGTGCTGTCAATAATCACGTTATAACTATCCATGAAGTAGCTGGCAAAAGAGGAAATTAAAAGGATTATTATTAAGACCGGCTTGATTGTCTGCTTATAGCAGACTAATGAGAACAGGAGAACAGGAATGCTGCCAAAGACAAGGACCAAAGAACCCAGAAATGCAATATGCTTCAGGTTAACGGGGTAAACTTCAGCAACGTTGTGAAAAAACGTTAAATTATCAGCGGCAATCAAAAAAATAGCGACGAGAATGATAAGTTTAAAACTGGTAATTTTCTTCATAAATATTAAAAAAGAATGCTTTCCCGGAATGAACCTCCCGTAGCCATGCTACAGGGTATCGTGGATTTTAACCTGTAACTAAAATCGCTCACTTTCTCGGCTAACTGCAGTTGTTCTTTTTTTTATCGTCTTCCTGTTCATCCGGCTTTTTGTCCCTTCTACAGAAGGAATCAGGGCCAGGTCCTCAGCCCATGCCGAAACGGTTCTTAACGAAGCCGAGGACCACGAATAAGAGTATGCCGATAATAATATTGATCGTTTGTTCCGACATAGAGTTTTCACCCTCCTTTACTAGCAAGATCGGTTGCAGAACATTGTAACTCTTTTTGACCCGGCCACGCAATATATTAACGGGTACGGCTGAGGGATTCCCAGAGTTGATGCATCTGTTGATAACGAGGCATATTATGAGGGCGGGCGTTTTTGCACATCGCTGCAAGGCAAGCGGGGTCCTGACACAGAACCTCCCCTCTCGCATGACAAGGACGCCACGGGGGGGTGAAGTATTGGCATGAACCACTCGGGACCGAATCTTACTCCTTGAACCGCGTTTCTTCCTTCTGTATCCGCTCGATGTTTTCTTTGCGGGTTTTGCAGGCGATGCAGTACCGGGCCAGGGGATTGACCTCAAGCCGTTTAATGTCGATCTCCTCTCCACATTCCTCACAGAGCCCGAAGGTGACATTTTCGAGCTTGCGGAAGGCATCGGCAATGTCCTTGTACTGCTCATATTTCATTTCCAGGAGCGAATAGTCCATCCCCTGCTCTACATCGTGGGAGGACATGTCGGCGCTGTCCATGGCGGAATCCACTTTTTGGCCTGACTCGACCGTCAATTTGCGGCCGATCCTCGCCTCGATCCCGTCCACGACCTCGTTCCGCTTTTTCAGCAGGATCGCTTTTAAGAGCGCATAGCGCTTTTTCGTTGCCGGAGACAGATGCGGCGTATCTTCCTTCGGCCTGGCCGCAGTCGAACTTTTCGCCGGTTTGGCTGCTTTCGCGGCTTTCTTCACAGATGACTTCCTGACCGCGGGTTTGACGGTCTTTTTTGCTGTTTTTTTCGCTGCGGCTTTCCTGGCCTGCTTCTTCAAGGGCTTCGCTACCGGCTTCTTCACCGTTTTTTTGGTAGTTTTCTTTTTCGCTGCTTTCGAGGGCCTGGCAACGGCAGCTTTCTTTTTCTTGGCTCCCTTTTTTACCGCCATAATGTCCACTACCTCCTGACCAGAGTAGAATTTCCGGAAACCGCCGGCCGGAATATCCTCATTTCCCGCATTCATATTGGTGTGATTATAGATGCGTCTTCCGCTAAATTCAAGACAATTTGTGTCAGACTGAAAATAAATATATCGATTAAAAGCAAATAGATTTTGGACAACGGCAGAATGCCGAGCCATTCCACCGGCAAAGCAAGCCCTAGCCATTTCAACCTGTATCTGTTATTATTATCAATGAAATTTCCAAATCGAAAAACAGATAAGGACAGGCGCTCAATGGCTTACCGATCAATACTACTGCTCTCGCTGCTCGTGGTTTTTCAGACAGGCTGCATTACCGGGTCGGGAGCTCGCTCCCCCCTGCCGTCTCTGCCGGAGGTCAGCGGCAGCGCTGTTGACGAGCCGTTGAAAAAATCGGGGATCACGGACCTGAAGGCCTTTTTTGCCGATCCGGAAGTCCAGGATATCCTGGACAAAGACTGGACGTATCGCAAGCAGGCGCTGCTCGATTATGCGTCGTTCGTCCATGCCGCAAACGAGGTCCCGCTCAGCGCATTTGGCGGAGGCGATGACCCTGCCTCGACAACCCGGTCCAAAAGCAAGGCCGCCCTGGTCTTCCGCCTTCTCAAGACCATGGTCAATGAGGAAATCTTCTCCCGCGCTGTTGCGAAGCTCATTGAGGAGCAGGCATCGGGACAGCGCTCCTGGGACGACATCCGGGTGGTCTTTGAAAAAGAAAGCGGCCAGGACCTGGGCTGGTTCTTCAGCCAGTGGATCGGCCGCAAAGGGCTGCCCGAGCTGCATGCGGAAAACCCGGACCTGCGAAGGAACGGCAGCAGGTTCGAAGTGAGCTTCGAAGTGCTCCAGAAGAACGGGGTATACACCCTGGACCTGCCCGTGACAGTATCCTTCCAGCGCGGCACGAGTACGACGGAGAGGGTCAGGTTCGATGAAGAGCGAAAGAAGATCACCCTGACCTTTGATGATGCACCGCTGTCGCTCGTGATCGACCGGGACTACGACCTCCCGCGGCTGCTCACTGGTGACGAGACGCCGCCGCTGCTCGCAAGGCTCCTGGGCGAAGAACACCCCCTCGTCGTGCTGCCGGTCTCGCAGCCGGACCTTTACCGGGACATGCGCGAGTTGTTCAAAAAACAGGGCGCTGAAGAACGGAGCGCAGAGGGTCTCCGCGACGAAGACCTACGGCGGTCATCGCTCGTGCTGCTCGGAAGCGACAACCCCGTCATAAGCAGGCTCTTCGGGCGGATGGACGCCGGGACTGCCGACCTTACCATGGTGGTGAAAAAGAATCCCCTGGATCGGGACAAGGTGGCGCTTTTGGTCCAGGCGCGGTCGGCCTCTGCGGCTGCGGCCGCAGCACAGGAACTTCCCCGCTACGGCGCATCGAGCGAGATCCAGTTCAACAAAGACATAACCGCGCGGACGGCGGACTCCGAAAGGGGGATCATCATGGAACTGGGACAAGAGGCCCTGGTCATCGACCTGTCGCTGCTCAAAACCATGTCAGCCGTGATCGACGGCGCGGCAGGGAAAAAGATCGTCTATGTGGGGGAATATCACGACCAATTCGCGCACCACAACGTGCAGCTCCAGGTCATTAAAAGCCTCCACCAGAAGGACCCGAAGCTCGCCATCGGCATGGAGATGTTCCAGCGGCCCTTCCAGAAGACGCTGGACGACTACCTGGGCGGCGCCATCGACGAACGCGAGTTCCTGAAGCGATCCGAATACTTCAAACGATGGGTCTTCGACTACAACCTGTACAAGCCGATCCTTGATTTCGCCCGCGCCGAGAAGATACCGGTCGTCGCCCTGAACCTCGCGCGAGAGATCGTCGAGAAGGTGTCGAAAAGCGGCATGGACGCCCTCTCGGATGACGAGAAGAAGGCGCTGCCGCGGCAGATGGACTTCTCTGACGACGACTATCGCGGACGGCTGAAGCAGGTCTTCAGCCAGCACCGGAGCTCGGGTGAACGGAGCTTCGACTTCTTCTACCAGGCCCAGATCCTGTGGGACGAGACCATGGCGGAATCGATCGATCTGTACCTGAAGCAGCACCCGGATCTCCGCATGGTCGTCGTGGCGGGCGGCGGCCACATTGTCTTCGAATCGGGCATTCCGCTACGGGCCTTCCGCAGGAACAGCCACCCCTATGTGACAATCCTGAACGACGCGGACATCGAGCCGGGGGCCGCGAACTATATCGTCTATCCCCAGCCGCTGGACGGCCTTACCGCGCCGCGCCTCATGGTTTCGCTCAAGGAGCAGGACGGACGGCTGAACATCGTCGATTTTCAGGCAGGAAGCGTTGCGAAGCAGGCGGGGCTCAAAGCGGGCGACGCCATCATTGCCGTTGACAATTCGGCAATCAGCACCGTGGAGGACCTGAAGCTTCTGCTCTTCTACAAAAAGAAGGGCGATGCCCTTGTGGTCAAGGTCGTGCGGAAGCGGTTTCTGCTGGGCGATAAGGAGATGGAGTTCACCGTTACCCTGTAGCGGTAACGGATTCAATATTCAAAATTCAAGACTCAAGATTTAAAATATTGAATATTCCTTGTTGAATTTTGAATAGCGGCAAAGCCGCGTTATGATGCACATCATAGAAAGATCCGATGCACAGGAGTATACTTCACCCATGTTTAAAGAAGGATGCCCAGGAAGCATAGAGATCCGGTCGCCCAAACCGGAAGATATCCGTTGCCAGCAGTGCGGCGAGAAGATCGAGATCTGGTCCGATGAGCCGGACACGGCATGCAAGAAGTGCGGCCACCTGAACGCCAGACCCATCGGCACGTCCTGCGTCGAGTGGTGCGCCTTTGCCAAGGAATGCGTCGGCGCGGAGAAGCTCGAAAAGCTGCTGAAGGCAAATAAGGGCTGAGCCGGGACGTTGTCGGATACTGCCGGTTAAGCTATGGGTATCTTGGTTTTTTAACTCTCCCCCTCCCTTAGATGGGAGGGGACTAAGGGGAGGGTGAGTATCCGGAGTTCGTGCTCATCACCCCATCTAACCTCCCCCACCAAGAAGGAAAAATCTGCAAGGTGACCCTGTAGCAAACTACGGGAATTTCAAATTAAAAATACTGAATAATATATTTTACCGCAAGAAACATGATAGCGGTGCCCACGAAGAGCTTGATGAACTTCTGCGGCACGTATTTTTGCGTCTTCGCGCCGAGATACATCCCGACGAACCCGCCGATGCCGAAAAGAATGCCCAAAGGCCAATCGGGCATGGGCGCAGCGCCGTGCGTCGCGGGCAACACGCTGAAAAACAGAGCACCGGCAACCGAGGTGATAAACGTTCCCATCAATGTGGCTCCGGCAATCGAGTAGATGGGGAGATGGAAGAAGGCCACGCAGAAAGGCGCAATGATCGCGCCGCCGCCTATGCCGTATGCCCCGCCTATGATCCCGACAATGAACGCAAGTGCGAACATGCCGAGCGTGTTGAATGAGAATTTCTCACCCCAGAATGCATACTCCACTTTTTTCAGCGATACGCTGATTGTCTTCACGACCGCGTCGGCAGGAAAGCCCGCGGCAATCTTTGAACTCTGTTCTTTTTTTATCTCCGCCGCACGAGCTTTGAATTTCTCTTCCAATGCCTTAGCACCTGCGGATTGCGCCTTATTGCCGCCGAACAGTTCCTTGAACAAGCCTGATGCCGATATAAAGCAGGACGCAGCCGACGAAGAGTTTGAACGTCTTCGGATCGGGCAGATACAGGACGCGGAGATAATACCCGATGAACACGCCCGGCAGCGTTCCGGCAATGACCACCCAGGTGAGCGGCCAGGCCATGCGGCCTTCTTTGATGTACCGATAAACGCCGCTCGGAATCGCAACGATATTGAAGACATGATTGGTCCCGCTCACGGACGGGGCCGTGTAATTAAGAACGCTCATTTGAAATGGGAGAAGAAGAAATGCGCCGGATATACCGCCCATGGAGGTAAAGAAGGAGATAACCAGGGAGATCAAAGGCGGGAGAAGAATGTTGGTAGTGACTCCCGATACTGGGAAGGTCATGTTCAATATATCCATGCGCTATTTCCTCCGGCGAAGAGAAAAAGAAAGCCCGACCCTGATTTATCGAGTCGGGCTCAATTATATTGATTTTAAGCGTTTTGGTCAATCTTTATGCTTTGACGCCCGGATAACTGCTCCCCGCTTATTTCGTCCATCCGACAGTGGTGGCAAGGCTGTATATCTTATCCTGAGTATTCGAGGACGATCTCGCGAATGCTTATTTCGTGTTCATTCGTGAAATTCGCGGTTAACCGGCTTTCCCCGCCTCAAATCAGTTGACACTGGGAACCCTTCTGCGGTATTTTAAATCTGCACCTGTCCGACCGGTTAGCCGGATAATCGCAAATCCCGTTCCGCTGGCGCGATACCGCTGCCAGAAGTCCGAGGCCTGCCTGATGAAGATCCTGATCGTTGATGATGAGAAGAACCTGCGCCAGGTCCTTGCGGTCGAGCTCGCTGCCGACGGAGATGAGGTCGATGCCGCGGAGGACGGCCTCGCCGCCCTGGAGTTTCTCGAAAAAACGGAATACGACGTGGTACTGCTGGACCTGAACATGCCCCGCATGGGCGGCATCGATGTCCTGAAGAAGATGCGTGCCCTCGATATGCCCGCGGAAGTGATCATCCTGACCGCGAACGCGACCATCTCCGCCGCGGTAGAGGCCATGAAGCTCGGCGCCTACGATTATCTGACCAAGCCCTTCAGGATGGAAGAGCTTTCGCCGGTCATTGAAAAAGCCTTTGAAAAAAAGAAGCTCCGCAGCGAAAACCTCATCCTGAAGACCCAGATCGAACGGCAGCAGGACAGCCGCCACATCGTGGCAAATAGCCCTGCCATGCTGGAACTGCTGAAAACCGTCAGGAAGATCGCGGCTTCCGACTACCCGGTGCTGATCACCGGTGAAAGCGGCGTGGGCAAAGAACTCATTGCAGCGAGCATTCACGCCGGATCAAAGCGGCCCGACAAGCCCTTTATCGCGCTGAACTGCGCAGCCATCCCCGAGACCATGGTCGAGAGCGAGCTCTTTGGCCACGAAAAAGGCGCCTTTACGGGCGCACAGGACAGGAAGCTCGGTCTGTTTGAATTGGCGAACAAGGGGACCCTCTTTCTTGACGAGATCGGCGACATGCCCCTCACGCTCCAGGTGAAGCTGCTCCGCGTCATAGAAACAGGGGCCTTTTTCCGGCTCGGCGGCGTCCGGGAACAGACGGTGGATATCAGGATCGTTGCCGCAACAAACAAGGACCTGAAGGCAGAGATCGCCCGGGGTTCCTTCCGTCTGGACCTGTTTTATAGAATCTCGTCGTTCATTGTGAAGATCATGCCGCTGCGCGATCGTCCGGAGGACATTCCGGAGCTCATCGAGTATTTTAAAAAACGCTCTCCCGAGTTCCGCCATAAGCAATTCAGCAAGGAAGCGCTGGCGGTCCTGTCACGCTACCCCTGGCCCGGGAACGTGCGGGAGCTGCAGAATGTGCTTCACCGCGTCCTCCTCCTGTCAGCGAACGATGTCGTCGAGCTGGCAGACCTCCCGCTGGACCTCTGCGGGGCGCAACAGTCCGGCAGCGTCCGCCTCGAAGACATGGAACGGGAGCATATCCTGAAGGTCCTGCAGGCATCAGGCGGCCGGCGCAGCAGGGCTGCCGAGGCGCTCGGCATCGACCCGAAGACCCTTTCCCGCAAACTGGCCGCCTATGGTTTGAATGAGTGAGGGCATGAAAAACATGCACGACGAAAAAGAACATCCCGGAGACCTGACCGTGGAATCCCTGCGCCGGGCCCTGGCAAAAGCGGAGGCGGAAAGGGACCGCGCAGTGAAGGAACGGGAGACCATCGCCAGGGAGCTGCAGAAACTGATCGACAAGGTCAAATACTCCGAGCGGGAATGGCAGGATACCTTCGACAATATCCAGGACCCGATCTATATCACCGACGCGGACTATACCATCAAACGGGCCAACCAGGCGTTCATCGATTTTGTGGGCAAGCCCTTCTCCGCGGTCCTGGACCGGAAGTGCTTCGACCTCCTCCATGGGGACGGCGGGCCCTATCCGCATTGTCCTCACCGGTCGCTGCAGAAAACAGGCCTGCCCGCCAACATCGAGATCACGGACCCGGTCCGTAAAAGGACCCTGGTGATTTCCCATTTTCCCTACTCATTGATGGATGGGTCCTTCGGCGGATCGGTCAGCCTCATCAGAGATATTACGAAAGACCGGGAAAAAGAGCTGCACCTGATCATGGCAGAGCGGCTGGGCTCCCTGGGCCAGATGGCGGCCGGTATCGCCCACGAGATCAACAATCCGCTTGCATCGATCCTGGGATGTGTCGAAGCGCTGCATTTCCGGGTCAAAAAGGACCGGTACGATGCCGTCCTGTTCGACAAGTACCTCAAGATCGTGCAGGAAGAGGTGGCGCGATGCAAGAACATAACGACCAATATGCTCTCTGTTTCACGCAGCGTGACCTACGAGAAGGGCGCCCTTGACATCAATGTTACCCTGCAGCGGACCATCGAACTCGTGGGGTATCAGGGGCGGTTGAAGGATGTGCGGGTCCATAAGGAGTTTGCTTCGGGGTTGCCGCCGCTGCAGGGGAACGAAGGTGAACTGCGGCAGGTTTTCATAGCCGTCATCACGAATGCTCTCGACGCCATGAACGACTCAGGAGTGCTCACCGTCGGGACAAGCGAGGAGGGCGCTCTCCTCTCCATCACGATCGGAGATACCGGCCCCGGCATCACTCCGGAACAGATCAGCAGGGTCTTCGACCCCTTCTTTACCACGAAGTCCGGCCAGGGAGGCACCGGCCTCGGCCTCTCTATCGCCAGAAAGATCGTGGCCAACTACAAGGGCGAAATCACGTTGGTGTCCGTGCAGGGGAAGGGCACGACGGTCACGGTCACGCTGCCGCTGGGGCAATGAAGCTGGAACCAATGCACATCTACGCCCCCCCGCCCTCATCCAGCACGCTCCGTATCAATTTCAACAGCACCGCCATCGGCACGGGCTTATAAACCACGGGCACATTCTGCGCGATCAGCGCCTTCTGGCGCACCAGGTCCGGATCGTAGCCGCTCGAAAAAATGATCTTGATGCCGGGCCGCATCTGCCGGATCTCATCATAGGCCTCCTTGCCGGACTTCCCGGGCATGATCAGATCGAACAGCAGGAGCTGGACCCGGTCCTTGTTCTCGCTGAACTTCTTCACCGCGTCCTCGCCGTCAACAGCCGTGATGACCCTATAGCCGAAATCCTGCAGCAGCAGAAGGGTCATCTCCCGTACAAGTTTGTCGTCTTCTGCCAGGAGGATCGTCTCCGCGCCTCCCACCGGCTGCTCTTCATCGACAGGCGCAGTCCCTGCCGACGCGCCCGCTTCATTGACCGGCAGATAGATCTTGAACGTCGTGCCCTGGCCGGGCTCGCTGTAGACCAGCACCTGGCCCTCATGCTGCCGCACAATGCCGTAGACGACCGACAGCCCCAGGCCAGTGCCCTTTCCCACTTCCTTCGTCGTAAAGAAGGGCTCGAAAACCCGCTGCCTCGTTTCCTCATCCATGCCCTGGCCCGTGTCCGACGCGCTGATCACGGCGTATTTTCCGGACGTCCCGAGGCCGTGAGAGGCGGTAAACTGTTCACTCAACCAGGTCTGCTCCGTGGTGATCGTAAACGTGCCGCCCTTCGGCATGGCGTCCCGCGCATTCGTGGCAAGGTTCATCAGAACCTGGTCGATCTGATACGTATCGGCAAGCACCGGAATGACCCCTCCGGACAACGTGGTCTTGAACGCGATATCCTCGCCGATCACCCGTGTCAGGAACTTTCCCAGTTTCTGGATGCCCTCGTTCAGATCAACCGGTTTCCGGTCGATGGGCTGTTTTCTGCTGAACATAAGGAGGTCCTTGGTCAGGTGCGCGGCCCGGTCGGCCGACTCCAGGATATACTGGATATTCATTCGGTTCGGATCGCCTGCCGCCATCTTCATCATGGTCAGGTGGCCGTAGCCGGAGATGGCGGTCAGGATGTTGTTGAAATCGTGTGCCACCCCGCCGGCAAGCGTGCCGATGGACTCCATCCTCTGGGACTGGCGGAGCTGCTCTTCCAGTTTTTTCCGCTCGGTCTCGTCGCTGATGATCCCGCGAAAAGAGATGAGTTCGCCCGCGCTGTTCCTGACCGCCGTGCTCGTGATGGCCACATTAAGAATCGCCCCGTTTTTGCGCCGCATCCTGGCCTCGTAATTCTTCGTGTACCCCGTGCGTTTCACGAGTTCGATGAATCGCTGCCGGTCCTCCTGGTCCACATAGAGTTCCCGCCCGATATCGATGGCGAGGAGTTCTTCCCGGGAATCGTAGCCGAACAGCTCGACCCCGGCGGGATTGATGTCGAGGAACCTCCCCGCGGGAGTGCTGATATAGAACGTGTCCCTGGACTCCGCAAAGAGCGTGCGGAATTTTTCCTCGGATTCCCGGAGCGACTCCTCTGCCCGCTTCCGGGTCGTAATATCGACAAATGCCGTGACCGCTCCGGCCGGAGCGCCGTCGCGGATGATCGGTTGGGCCCAGTATTCTACGGGAAAGCCTGACCCGTCGGACCGCCAGAACAGTTCGTCATCGGCATGAGCGTTTTTCCCCTCACGAAAGGAGGAATAGATCGCGCAATCCGCCTCATGAAGCGGCGTGCCGTCGGGTCTTGTATGATGAATGAGCCGGTGGATATTCTTGCCGATGACATCCTCCGCGCGTTCATACCCCAGCATCCTGAGCGCGGCGGGATTGCAGAAGGAGCAGTTCCCCCGCAGATCCACACCGTAGATGCCTTCGGCAACGGAGTCGAGGACCAGGGTAATATGCTTCTCGCGCTCCCCGAGCGCTTCCTCTGCGTGCATACGTTCCGCGATCTCCTGTTCAAGCTCTTGATTTGCCTCTGAAAGAGCACGGGTCCTCGCGGCGACCATTTCCTCCAGCGGCGCCAGCGCCAGTTTCTTGAAGGTAAACCATAACGCCGCGCCAAACAGGGCGGTAATGATCAGGGCCGCCAGGACCAAGCGGATCCTGAGCTGTGCCGCGATCGATTCAGCATCACGGTAATCCCCGGCGAGCCTGATGGTTGCCACGGCGGTGCTTGCGATCCTGACCTCTCTCGACAGCGTATAAGCCTCACCTGCCGCCGAAGCGTCATTCCGGTATTCCGCCAGCACGTACCCGTTCGGCGTCAGGACTTGGAGAGAACGGATGTCCTTGTGGCTCTTTCCCCACCGCGCTACGAATGTCCGAACGGTAACGTAATCCGACTTGAGCAGCGCCTCGAGAGATGCATCTGCCATGAGGTCGAGATCATACTCCGCCCGTGTATAAGCCGACGACCGCAGCAGATGCCTCTGTTGATAGGCCACCAGGAACGCGGCCAGGACCAGGAAGACGAACAGCACGAGAATAAAGATGCAGAGAACGCGCGGATGGAGTGGTTTCACGGCTTCACCCCTGCTTGTGCAAGGGAGTCAAGGACGGTCCGCAGCGGGTCATAGTCAGCATCCTTGGCGGGAACGAGGGCGGTCAGGTTATTTTGGATGGAACGGAGGACTTGGCGTCCCTGCTCGGTGTCTTTAAGCGATTGAAGGATTGCGGAGATCTTTCTGACGGTTCCGTCGGGCAGGCCTTTACGGGCCACAAACAGATGGTCAGGCATCGGTTCGCTTATGGCAAGCTTCCGGAGGCCCTGTTGTTCGTACAGGTTGAAGATGTCGTCTTTTATCGCTCCGGCGTCAAAGCTCCCGGACAGGACGCCCAGGACGATGTTCTCGTGATTGGTCAGAAACTCTGTCTTGCGGAGGTCCTTCAGGTTAATGCCGACCCGCAGCAGCATGAAGCGGGGGACCAAATGGCTCATGGTAGAGTCGACGTCTCCGAACGCAAACTTCTTTCCCCGGAGTTGTGCAAGTGTTTTGATCGAACTGTCTTTTCTTACGACGATGACACCTTTGAAGGTCTTGCCACTCTTCGTTTCGAACGCAGCGAGCAGAGGGACTTTACCCTGTAGGTTTTTCAACTTAACGTAGGAAGCCGGCCCCATGAAGGCAATATCCACTTTGCCCGTTCCGACCATGCTCACATGGGAGTCATAGGAACGTGCAAGGTGGATATTCACCGGCCTGCCCAGTTTCCTGCTGAGATGTTCGGTGAGCGGGGTGAAACGCTTGTAGATCTCGGTTGAGGAAAGAAAGGGATGGATGCCCAGGACCAGAGGTTCTTGAGCACGGGTCACCGCCGGCAGGAACAGGAAGCTAAGGATACTTATGCAGGCTGCACTGATGAAAACCAATCGCCCCTGGTGGAACATGAATATCTCCTTTTTGAGTGATTCATGCTAAGCTCTTTAGCCTGTTTTGTCAAAGTCAAAAATCAGTGTCCTTGTGGGTCCCGGTCCGTTGCATGACCGGTGAAGCAGGCGTTCAGGAAATTCAGGTGTTCCTTGTGCATGCGGAGATAGAGCAGGAGCGGCAGGACGCATTCCCGGCCGCTATTTTTGTTCTTTCATAAAGTTTGGATATAACTTGGTTGCACACTCGGAGCACAGGCCATGGCTGAACTCAGCGTTGGAATGGGTGCTGATGTAAGCCTCCATCTGGGTCCAGACGCCCTGATCATCGCGGATCTTCTTGCAGTGCATGCAGATCGGCAATAAGCCCTGCAATACTTTTATTTCCTTCAAGGAGGTTTCCAATTGGGTGAGCAGTTTTTTCCGCTCGATCGCATAACGGATCGAACGTGCCACCATTCCCCCGGTCACCTGTCCTTTGACGAGAAAGTCCTGGGCCCCCTTCTGCACGGCCAGGGTGGCAACCTCGTCATTGTCGTTGCCGGTCAGCACAATGACCGGCAGACCGGGGCTTTTCTCCTGGACCCTGAGAAAGGTATCAAGCCCCTGGCTGTCCGGCAGGCCAAGATCCTGCATCACGATATCGAACGGTCCCTTTTCAAGAGCTTCGAGCCCCGTGGCGAGCCGAACAGCCCGGGTAATATGAAAAGAGCACCTTACCGAAGGCGCCAGGAATTTCTGGATGAGCAATGCGTCCTCGTCATCATCCTCGATGAGCAGTATGGAAATCGTATCGGAGGTCATGGCAGTTCCTTTCCGCCGGGAGGGAGCTTGACGAGCGAGAACCAGAAATCATCGATCTCATGTACGACCTTGATAAAGGCCTCAAAGCCGAGAGGTTTGACAAGGTAACAGTTCGCGCCGAGATCATAGCACTTGGCAATATCGGAATCCGATCCCGAGGTGGTGAGAATGATCACCGGGATCGACCTCAGGGCCGCATCACCCTTGATTTCTCTGAGCACTTCCCGTCCGTCCTTCTTCGGCAGATTGAGGTCCAGCAGGACCAGATCAGGACGGGTTGCGGCAAAATAGGGGTCTTGCCGCTTCAGGTACTTGAGCGCCGATGCTCCGTCAGGGACAACATGCAGATTGACGATCATCTTGGCTGTTTTCAAAGCTTTTCTGGTCAATTCCACATCGCCGGGGTCATCCTCGACCAGCAGCACGTCCGCAACCTCTTTCATACTCACCCTCCATCACTCTGACGACATCCGGCTGCGCTGAAGCACCTTACCCAGGAATGGTAAAGCGAAATGTCGCCCCTTTCCCCTGCTCCGACTCAACCCAGATGCGTCCGTTATGCCGCTCCACGATCTTCTTGCAGATGGCGAGCCCCAAGCCTGTTCCCGGATATTCCGTCCTTGTATGAAGACGCTGGAACATGACGAATATCCGATCATGGTACTCAGGCGCGATACCGATGCCGTTGTCCTTGACCGAGAAGATCCATTCCTGTTCGCGTTGCTTCGCGGCGGAAATGTGGATCTGCGGGGTCTCCGCTCCGCGGAATTTGATGGCGTTCGTGATCAGGTTCTGAAAAACCTGACCGAGTTGCCCGCCGTCGGCATTGACCTTCGGCAGAGGGTCATGAGTTACGGCAGCGCCTGTTTCGACGATGGCCAGGTGGATATACTTGAGCGTAGTGTTCAGTACCTCGTCGCAATCGGTCAGGGTGAATTCCTTTCCTTGCCTGTCGATACGTGAATATTCGAGCAGTTCCCTGATCTGCGTCTGCATCCGGTATGCGCCGTCGGTAATATATTCCAGATACCGGTCGGCATCTGCATCCAGCCGGCCCTTGTACTGCAATGAAAGCAGTTCAGAAAAGCTCGTAATTTTGCGCAACGGCTCCTGCAGGTCATGGGAGGCCACATAGGCAAACTGCTCAAGCTCCTCGTTGCTCCTCTTGAGCTTGTCCTCGTTGCGCAGCCGCTCTTCGTCGCCCGCCTCAATGGTTTGCATCATGGTGAGTGTCATGTTCGCGAAGGCTTCCATTTCATCCTGCCTGCTGGAATCGCCGGCGAGGCTTGCTGCAAACAGCGGATCTACTTTCCGTACCCGGGCAAATTGCTCGGTTGCAGCACTCAGAGAGAGGAGACGGCGGATGGTGCGGGTGATCCAGGAACCAAGGGACAGCCATATGGCCATGGCCAGGACGGCAAGCACCACCACGCTGAGCAAAACAGTCTCCACGGCGCTGAAGGGACGGTTGACGAGCCTCCTGATCACCAGAACCGGTGTTTCAGGTTTCCTCAAGTTAGCTCCGGTGAAAGGGAGCAGGATCTCTTCGTAATAGCTGTCGTCGATGACACGTTTCCCCGTGATCTTCGAAAATTGCGCCATGCCTTCATACCCCTGTGACGATGCGGTCGCCTGTCCATTCCAGGTTAAATAGAGATCTGTATCGGGATAGGAGATCTCTCCGAGAAAAGCGTTGTCAAGTGGTTTCAGCAGGAGAAGATAGCCCATTCCGTCAGGACCCATAAACACCGGGAGCCTGAAAACGCGATAGATCCTTTCCTTGAACTGCAGGTACTCCTGCGACCACTCCACCTGCGGAGTTGAAACAAACGGGATCGTCTCCGGGCCGTCTCCGAACCTGAACAGCACCTTGCCGTTGCTGTCCGAGACCGCCACAAAGGAGTATTGGCGGGTGCTTCCCTGGGCGATAAAATAGGCCTGGAGCTTTTCCCAGCGCAGCACCCGGTCCTCCAGATATTTCGTGAGCTCAACAAGGGTTTTGGTGCGCAGGACTTCCTCTTCCCAAATCTGATTTTGCCGTTCAAGCCGTTCCTTGAAATGGTTGGTCGCGTTTATCCGTACCGTCGACTTTGCCTTCTGAAAAGCGGCATTGTTCAGCCAGAAGGCGGCAGCAGCCACGACTACGATGGCAACACACGAAACCGACAACAGTCGAAAAAATGCCTGTCGTTTCATTGATGCGGCAACAGGGAGGAACATTATTCCTTGCTCCCGGACCAGCGATCGTCAACCAGTCCCTCCAGGGAGAGGGGCGGTGAAGATGCCGGCAAAGAAGCTTTGAAAAACCGCTCGGTCTCCTGCATCTGCTGTCTGGAAAATCGTCCGTCCGGACTGAACATGTTCGGGTATTTTTTCAAGGTCAGAAGCAGCCAGCGCTTCTCCTCGGAATCCTGGACCTCGAGCTTGTCCACGATCTGCTCCGGGGTGGCTTTCGACATCCACTCCAGGGTCCGCTTTACTATTTTGACCATGGCTTCCACTTTTTTTGGTTCGCGTTGAACAACCTCCCCCCGGGTCGCCACAACGGCGTGGAGGAATCCCGCGTCAGGAATCTTTTTTGCTGTTGACGGGTCCGCAAGATTCATAAGAAAAAAAACTTCTTTTTCAGCCAGGAGACGTGAAGCGAAAGGTTCGCTGCCCATCACTGCGTCCACGGTGTGGCTTTTGAATAGCGCGGAGAGCAACTCGTAACTGTGTTCCGCGGAGACATAGCGGACGAGTTCCGGAGACACGCCGTTCGCCTTCAGCGCCATCTCGGTAAGCTGCTGGGAGACGGTCTTGCTTGATAACGAACTGGTATAGATCCCGATCACCCGCCCTTTCAGGTCCGCAATGGTCTTGACCTTGTCCTTGAGGTCCGCCCGGACCATGAGAATAAAAATGGGAACCGTGCCACTGAGAGGTGCGATGACAACAATACTTCCGCCGTTGTTTTTCAGCGACATGGCGGCGGGCGTGCCTGCGACACCGAAATCCGTATTGCGCGACATGAGTTCCTTATACACCACGCCGCCACCGCTTAAGTCAGCGCACGGTTACCACGGCCCCTTCCGCCTTGTCCGCGCCGATCTTCGAAATAAGGTCGATGGGCAGATAGCTCAGGCTGCGCGGTCCGGGTACGCTCACTACGATCTGTTGGGGTGGTTCCGCCGCCTGCGCGGTCCATCCGACCGCCAGGAGCAAAGACGCAACAATAATGCTTAATATCCGTTGTTTTTGCGACATCGGTAAACCTCCCGGTGAGAAGCGTTGCTTTAAATTCACCTACCTCTATGATACCATAAAGCGCTTTATTTCACTAAACCGGCCAAAAGGGCATTCCAAATACTACGATCGCCGTTTTCTCGAAGTAATTTACCTGCTCATGCCGATGCGTGCGAATCACTGGTCCAGGACTTCGCGGATCTTGGACAGCAAGGCGACAGGCGAAGCGGGCTTTGACAGAAAGTTGAGGCTTTCGTCGAGAATGCCTTTCTTGTGGATGATATCATTGGAATATCCGCTCAAGAATAGGACCTTGACCTTCGGTTTTATCGCCTTTATTTCCTCGTACGCCTCCTTGCCGTTCTTCCCTGGCATGATGACATCCATGACAAGCAGCTGGATCGCATCCCTGTTCTCGTTGAATTTACGGACAGCGTCCTCCCCGTCCATCGCTTCTATGACCCGGTATCCGAATTCTTCGATGATGGCCTTTGTGGTTTTCCTCACCCGCGCATCATCTTCCGCGAGGAGGATATACTCTTTCCCCCGATCGGGAACAGTCGTGCCGATCCGGTCCTCAGCCTTGTGCGTTTCGTCGACCAGGGGCAGATAAATATTGAATGCCGTCCCCGCGCCCGGAGCGCTGAAGCAATCAATAAAACCGTTGTGCTGTTTAATGATCCCGTAGACGATCGACAAGCCGAGACCCGTGCCTTTTCCGACTTCTTTAGTTGTAAAGAACGGCTCGAAGATCCTTTCCCGCGTTTTTTCGTCCATACCTGTTCCGGTATCAGCCACGGACAGGAGCGCATAGGTGCCGACCTTGCCGAAGCCGTACTTCGCAATATAGGCATCATCGATCTGTTTGAGCGTCGTGGCTATCGTCAATGTCCCGCCCTGGGGCATGGAATCACGCGCATTGGTTATCAGGTTCACCATGACCTGCTCTAACTGGCCGCTATCCGCCATCACCGTTAATTCCGTTACCGCCTGCACGATCTTGAGGCTGATGTCTTCACTAACAATCCTGGCCACGAGCTTTTGTATCTTCTTCACCGTGGCGTTCAAGTCCATGGGCTTCGGATTGATGACCTGTTTTCTGCTGAAGGCGAGGAGGCTCTGGGTAAGAGCGGCCGCTTTCTCGGAGGACGTTCGGATATCATCAACGTATTGGGTGAGGGGGCTCTGGGCGCCCAGCTTCATCCCCAGGATATAAACATCGCCCAATATCGCGGTCAGGATGTTATTGAAATCATGGGCAACGCCGCCGGCAAGCTGACCCACCGCTTCCATCTTTTGTGCCTGGAAGAGCTGTTCTTCGAGCTTCTTGCGCTCAGAGATGTCCCGTACGACATGGATCAGTCCTTCTATTTCGCCATTCTTGTCCAGGCGGGGAATCGCCCGGATCTCTATGAACTTTTTCAGATGGGGCTCATACATTTCCGACGTTGAAGGTTTTCCCGTTATCAGGCTCTGGCAACTCGGACAGCCGTTTGGAGGACAGGCTGAGCCATGGTAATAGTTGAAACATTTTACCTTGCTGATGTCCAGCAAGGGCAGGCCAAGTATCTTTTCCGCCGCTTTATTCGCGCGGATGATGGTATAGTCCTTGTCGTGAACCGTCACCATGTCCGTAATGGTATTGAATGTTTCCTCCCAGTCCTGTTTGGCGAGAAATACCTGCTGCTCAAGTTTGTTTCTCTCGGTTACATCGCGAAGGATGCTCTGTGTGGAGATAACTTTTCCGTCAACCACGCTTGCGCTCGCGTTGCCCTCGATATCGACGGCCTTGCCGTTCTTGGCAACGAATTTCACTTCGAAAAACGCAACTGATTCGCCTGACATCACCCTCTTGAAAAGGTCCTGACAACGCGGCTTGCAGCTCTCATCCAGAACATCGAGTAAGGTGAGTGTCAGCAGGTCTTCCTGAGAATATCCCAGGGCTTTTCGCCATGCGGGGTTCACAAAGAGAAAGTGACCATCCGGGGAAACGCTCTGGATCATGACATGGGCATTATCAAACAGGCTGTGGTAGCGTTTTTCACTCTCTTTAATCAAATCTTCGGCAAGTTTTCTTTCGGTAATATCCTGAAGGGTCTCAATGGAGAGCAGGAGCTTTCCCCGGGTATCGAGAATCGGACTGGCGTCGAAAATGATATAGCGGTCCTTGCCGTTTAAATTATAAAACCACCCTTCCGCATGGAGCCCGCCGGGCGCCAGTTCGGACCGCGAATATTCAGGGTAAAGATCGGGCAGGTCTTTGAAATTTTCGTCAATGATGATATCCGCGAGCGTAGAGCGATTTTGCTTGTAAAACGGCCGCCATTGATCGGTGGTGCCGATGATCGAGGCCGCCGGATGCCCGGTGAGAACTTCGCAGGCCTTGTTCCAGACCACGACGCGGTGCTCGGCATCGAGCACAAAGGTCGCCACAGCCGAGTTCTGGATCGCGGCCTCCGCAAGGTGCCACTGATTTTTGAGCGCCTGCTCCCATTGTTTACGTTCCGTAATCTCCTGCGCCGTCCCCCGGAGAAAGGCCGGATTGCCTGAGGCATCGCGAATTACCTCACCTCTTGAATGAATCACGGCTTCCGTCCCATTCGCACGACGGATACGGAAGTCGACGCTGTAGGGCGTTCCTGCGGAAACGGCTTCCCGGGCCGCGGTTGAAAATCGTTCCCGGTCGTCAGGATGAATTACGTCCAGGACAGACTGAGAATTCGGTTTCGTTTGCGGGTCGAAGCCGAAGAGCCGGTAAATCTCGTCGGACCACTGTACCTCATCCGTACGTATATTCCGTTCCCAGCTGCCGATGTGGGCAATGCGTTGAGACTCGGCAAGCTGCGCTTCGCGGCTTTTCAGCTCCCTTTCAACGCGTTTGCGCTCGGTGATGTCCCTGACCACTTCAACGCCGGCGATGATCTTCCCTGATGAATCCCGCACGGGCGAGGAGGTGATTTCCACCTGGATCATCCCATGGTCGGTTGGGGCGCTTCTCTCGACCGTGTGGACCCCCCCATCCTTAAAGGACATTGCCAGGCCGCAACCGTCGCATCTCTGTTCTTGTTTTTCATACGCCCGGTAACAGCATTCTCCGACGTGTTCTCCGATGATGTTCTTATGGGCCGTATTCTGATAGAGGACCTTGAAATCCGTGTCCTGGATGCTGATGGCGTCTCCGATCGCCGCAAGGATCGACGCTGTCCTGGCCCGCTCCTCATTGGCTTCCTTGACAGCCGCCTGGAGGGCGCTGTTCAGGAGCGCCTGCTGCTCAGCGAGCTTAAATGGCTTAAAGACCCAGTAAAAAACCGCAAACGACGAAGCACTGGTGAGTGAAACGACATCTATGATGATGCGTGTGGTTTCGGAGATCCAGGCCTCTGCGTTCGATAGTTGGAATATCAGATGGACCAGCAACTCGACAAGAGCGATCGAGCTGATGATCATCACGACGATGCGCAATGTGGTATGGGTGCGGTTTTGCATGGACATGAGATTAGCTGCTCGCCTTTCCGGCGGTCATGCGGGTTTCATACGCTGATAGCCTATTGTACGACGGCGAGTCTGAAAAATCCATACTTTCCGGCCGTTTGTTTACTCTGGACACGCGGCCTGGCCGACAAGGGCATCGTCATTCACTGTTTCACTTATCTCCTCGAACACAGGCGCCACCTCCCTAAAGGCCTTCAGCACATCGGGGTCGAAGTGCGCAGGCGACGTCCGTCCGTCGCCCTCCCTGATCATGGAGCATGCGGTTTGGTGGCCGATCGAAGGTTTATACGGTCTCTTGCACCGCAATGCATCATAAACATCCGCCAGCATGACGATCCTGCCTTCAAGGGGGATCGCCACGCCTTTCAACCCGTTCGGATATCCGGTTCCGTCCCACCGCTCGTGATGGTTCAGCGCGATCGAGGCAGCCAGCTGCACGGAAGGGTACGAGGAGCCGGCAAGCATGCCGGCCCCGAGGACGGTATGCTTTTTCATGATCTCAAGCTCTTCCTGCGTAAGGTTGCCGGGCTTCAGCAATACGCTGTCCGGGATGGCTATTTTGCCGATGTCGTGCATGGTGCTCGCAAAGGAAAGATTTTCAACGAACTCAGGCGATTTGTCCAGGGCCTCGGCAAGCTTGTTCGAATACAGTCTGATCCTTGCGATATGCGAGCCCGTGTCCGTGTCCCGGTACTCCGACACGACGATCAGCCGATGGATCAGCTCGGCGTTCATATTCCTTATTTGCTGTAAGGCGTCGGACAATTCCTGCGTTTTCTGCTTGATGTCTGTTTCAAGCAGGTTTTTCCATTTCGCTCGATTTGCTGGTTTTTCCGAAAATCCACCGCCCGTTTGATCGAACCAATGAGGTATTCGGGTTCATAGGGCTTGGTTACAAAATCAAAAGCGTCCTTTTTGACCGCATCGATCGCCATATCAAGCTCGGCATACCCGGTCATCAGAATAACGGGCATTTCAGGATCGATGCCATGGATCTCATGCAGGAGCTGAATGCCCGTGATCTCCGGCATCCTGATGTCCGACAGCACGGCGTCAACATGGATGCACTTCAGGGTATTGATCGCCTCCCGCGGATATGCGCAGGAAAAAACCTTATAACCTTCTTCACGGAACAGCGACGACGTGACCCTGAGGGCCGCCTCATTGTCATCGACTATCAGTAATGAATCGCATAATAATCTGTTCATACTCCACCTCGTGACGCCGGTCTGCTGGCGTTACCTGCCGTCTTTGGCGATCATGCCGGTTCTGTGACCGCGGTGCGGCGGGGACCGAGAAGACCGAAATTGCCTATTTCCTCGATCAGCTTTTCCCTGCTGATCGGCTTGACAATATACGATGTCGCGCCGCCTTGATAATATGAGGCAAAAACCGTTTTGGGCGAGTCCAGTGCCGAGATCATGATCACCTTGACCTCATCCCGGCTTTTCACGCCCGCTGCTCTCTCGAGCTCGCGTATCTTCATGAGAGCTTCCTGCCCGTCCATCTTCGGCATCATGATGTCCATGCAGATCAGATCGTAGGATTTTTTGTCCTCCCCTGCGAGTCGGTACGCCTGGATGGCCTCGCTGCCGTCAATGGCGATATCACAGTCTCCGTAGGGGGAGAGAATATCCTTCAGGATGCGGCGCGATACAAAATCGTCTTCCACAATCAAGGTCTTCATGTTCCCCTCCTGTCACTCAGCATTACTTTTTTACCTGGGACGGCGTTGCTGCCGCGGTTGCTCCGCCGCTGTTCTGTTTCAGCCCACTCCGCTCTGAGCCGCTCGAACAATATAGCGGCATGTTCAACGGTGCCTTTCCTTGTCGCAAGCTGGATCCTGAAGGCGTCGTCGGAAAGTTTGTTGCAATGTGAGGCTGCGGCGCTGTCTTTCAGCTTCTGCGCATATTCCTCTATCATGACATCGTTCCGGAGATCAATCGCAGTGTGCAACTTATGGATGTATTCCTGCACCTCCGGAATGCCGGTGGATGTTGCCGCTTGCTGAACAGCGACGCGCTGCTGCTGAACGGGCCTTTCTGTTTCAGGTCCGACAGGCCACGTAACCCAATCAGCAGACGCGTGTGCGGCCGGAGACGATGCGTTTGCCTGTTGCAGCCCAACGCGTGCAGAACAGTAAAACGTGCTTCCTTTTCCGATTTCACTCACGACCCGGATGCGGCCTCCCATCAGCTCAGCCAATCGTCTGGCAATGCAGAGCCCGAGCCCCGTGCCGCCGTATTTCCTGGTGGTAGAGCTGTCAACCTGCCGGAAAGACTCGAAAATGGCGGTGAGCCGATTTTCCGGTATTCCGATGCCGGTATCGCTCACCACAAATTGCAGCAGAATCGAACCATCGTCCTGATCAGCCACGGTTACCGAGAGCGATATCTCTCCATGGCTGGTGAACTTAATCGCATTATTGACCAGGTTCGTGATGATCTGCCTCAGACGGCCGGCGTCTCCAATAAGGCGGTCCGGCACGTCAGCCGGGACGGTGCACAGGAACCTCAGACCCTTTTTTTGCGACTCCACAAGCAGGGGTTTCAAACAGGCCGTGAGGAGCTGCCTCAGGCTGAAGTTGTCCTCGTCAAGATCGAGCCTGCCTGATTCGATCTTCGATACATCGAGGATATCGTTCAGCAGGTTCAACATTGCATCAGCCGATGATTTGCACATGCTGACATAGTCGCGCTGCTGTCGGCTGATTTCCGTATTGAGCAGCAGGTCCAGCATGCCGATCACGCCGTTCATGGGCGTGCGGATCTCATGGCTCATCGTGGCAAGGAATTCCGATTTTATCCGCGCGGAAGCGACCGCTGTTTTCCGTGCTTCGTGTAATTCTTGTTCGGCCTTCTTGCGGTCCGTGATGTCCCTGACAATGTGGATCAAGCCGATCACTTCATTTTTACTGTTGATCCGCGGGATCGCCCTGAATTCGAGGTACTTATTCAGGTGCGGTTCAAAGGTCTCAAAGTTTACGGGTTTCCCGGTCAGCAACGACGCGCAGGAAGGGCACCCTGGCGGCGGCGTCTCGACCCCATGATAGTACGTGCAGCATTTCGGCTCGCCGGGAATGCATGACGACAGCCGCAGGGCCTGCCGTGCGGCCTTATTCGCAAAAATAATGTTGTAATCCCTGTCATGAATGGTGATCATGTCTGTTATGGTGTTAAATGTTTTCTCCCAGTCCTGGGCCGTCTGGAAAACCTTTTCTTCCAGCACGGTCACCGCATGCTTGTCGGCCTGGACGCGCTGAAACTCGCTTACCGCGCGTTCCACAGTATGGACCAGTTGCTGGTGCTGGTACGGCTTGAGGATGAAATCAAAAGCGCCTTTTTTTACGGCGTCAATTGCCATATCCAGGTCCGCATTCCCCGACATCAGGACCACGGGAATATCCTGGCTTTTCTCGTGGATCTGATCGAGCAGTTCCAGACCGTTTATTTCAGGCATTTTGATGTCCGAGATCACCGCTGCATAGGAACTCTTCCGCAGGAGTTCCAGGGCTGTTACGGGATTGCTGACGGCATCGACCCGGTATCCGTGAAGCTCCAGGAGCTCCCTCACCGTTCTCAGTACGGACTCGTCATCATCAACAATGAGGATACTATGGTTGTTCTCTGTCTTCATCTGGTCACCGCCCGGCACTGCTCTTTTCGGGAGCACCGCATGATCTCCTGAGCGATACCGAAAAGGGGGGTCACTTTCTGAACGCCGCCCCGCTTGATGGCCTCGTTCGGCATGCCGAAGACAACGCAGGAATCCTCGTCCTGGGCGATCGTATATGCCCCGGTTTCCTTCATCTCGAACATCCCGCGCGCACCATCGTCACCCATACCGGTCATGATCACGCCGATGGAGTTCCTGCCGGCGTACCGGGCCGCTGACCGGAACAGGACGTCAACGGAGGGACGGTGGCGCGATACGAGCGGACCGCTTTTGATCTCGACATAATAGCGAGCTCCGCTCCGCTTCAGCAGGATATGGTAATTCCCCGGAGCGATGAGTGCCTGGCCGGTGAGCACCGTATCGTTATTCTCGGCTTCCCTGACCGATATGCGGCAGAGGCTGTCGAGCCGTTTCGCGAATGTCCTCGTGAACTGCTCCGGCATATGCTGGACGATCACGATGCCCGGGGCATCAGGCGGCATTGCTTCCAGAAGGGTCCTGAGCGCTTCCGTGCCGCCGGTGGATGCCCCTACCACCACGACCTGCTCCGTAGTCTGGATCATTGCGCGGGACGCCGGTTTCGAAATAATGACATCCGCGGTCAGCTTCGGCGGCACGCCGCGCACGGTCGCCGATATTTTTTCCAACCGCGCCAGCGAAGCCGCTTTTACCGCGTCACAGATGCGCACGCCGGATTCATGCAGGAACTGCCTGGTTCCGAGCCGGGGCTTCTCGATGATTTCCACTGCCCCGTATTCCAGCGCCTTGAGCGTGGTCTCGGAGCCGCTGCCCGTGAGGCTTGAGCAGATGACCACGGGGACCGGGTGCTGGCTCATTACCTTCTGGAGAAAGGTGATGCCGTCCATACGCGGCATCTCAATGTCCAGGGTGATGACGTCCGGTATCTCGTTCCTCATTTTGTCCCTTGCCGTGAACGGATCGGATGCCACAGCCATGACCTCGATCCCGGGATCAGCGGAAAGGATATCCGCAAGCGCCTGGCGGACCACCGCGGAATCATCAACAATGAGCACCCTGATCTTTTTTTTCATGCTGGCATCCGGTAGATCGTCGGGGCCGCTGAAACCAGCGGCAGGTTCATGCCGTTGAGCGTCTCGGAATGTCCCAGAAAAAGGTATCCGCCCGGCGCCAGGTAGCGGCAGAACTTGCTCATCAGGTTCTCCTGCGTAGGCCGGTCGAAATAGATGATAACGTTGCGGCAAAAGATAGCATCGACTTTGTCTCGAAGGGAGAAATGGCTATCCATGAAATTGAGTCGCTGGAACAGTACCTTTTCCCTGAGCCGGGGCACAATGCGCACCAGGCCCTTGCGGCTGTCCTTGCTCCGCAGCAGGTATTTCGACTTCAGCTCTTCGGGGATTGGGGACACGCCCTCCTGATCGTATACGCCGAGTCTGGCTTTTTCCAGCACGCGGGTGCTGATATCCGTAGCCAGGACCTTGAATTCAAAACCAGGCCGCGTTTCTGCAAATTCGCTTAAGACCATCGCCAGGGTGTACGGCTCTTCTCCCGTGGAGCAACCGGCGCTCCAGATGGTGAACCGTTTCCGGACATCCCCTCCGGCGGAACCGATCAGCCTGGGCAAGGCCTGCGAAACAAGATAGTCAAAATGGGAGGCTTCCCTGAAAAAGGCGGTTTTGTTCGTGGTGACAGCGTCGATGCAAAGGGAAAGTTCGCTGCTCTTTCCCTCGTCGGAGAACAGGTATTCACGATACGCTTTGATCGTTTTGAGGCCGAGAGCCCGCAAGCGTTTCTGCAGCCGGGATTCAAGCATGACCCTTTTGGAAAAGGGCATTTTGATGCCGCATTCCTCACGAATGAACGTACTCAGGCTCTGCAGGTCATCTCCTGCTACCGGCGATACCCTGACCAGCGATTTCGATGTCATTGGTTCTGCATTCATAATGACGCCCTGGTAGCTAAGAAAAGCTTTTTGATTATTAATCTGTTCTTCTCGGCGTCGCGGAGAAGCGCCTGCTTCCGGCTCCGTGCCTCAGCGGTGGATTATCAGGTTCACGGCTCCATCAATCTTATTAATCCAATTAACGGTTACCGATCCTTTTCCAGCGGATCATCCGGAGGTGTTTCCTGCACTTGCGCAAGCTCATCGGTTGAAAACACCTGGTCGATGTCAAGGAGCATGAGAAAACGGTCATAGTGCTTCCCCATGCCCTTGATGAACTCCGTCTTCAGGTGTGTTCCTATCCGCGGCGCCGGTTCGATGTGGTCCGCATCGAGGTCCATCACCTCCTGAACGGAATCAGCCAGCACGCCGAGGATGACGGTTTCCTTGCCGACCTTCACCTCGACGATGATGACGCAGGTGTTCACCGTCTTTTCGGTCACCGTCATCCCGAACTTCAGACGGAGGTCGATGACCGGGACCACGCTCCCCCGGAGGTTAATGACGCCGCGCATGAAAGCGGGCGTCTTCGGCACCTTGGTGATCACGGTAAAATCCAGCACTTCGCGGACTGTGGATATATCGAGGGCGAAGATTTCGTCCTGGAGCTTGAAGGTCAGGTACTGGGTCATTTGATTCATTTCCGCCACGCCCATGGTAAACCTCCTGTTAATTTCGGATTTCGGATTGCAGATTTCGGATTATTGGCCACGGAATGAAACCAGAAAAGCGCTCAATTGATATTTCCCAGATTCTCAAATCCGCAATCCGAAATCCGCAATCAGCAATTCCTAGTATTTCTCAAACTCACTGTCCAGTTTGTCGTGGCCATTGCCGTGTCCCAGGTCCAGCTTGATGCCGGCGCCTGCGTGAACCAGTTCTGCCGGCTGCTGATTGCCCCGTTTCTTCGCGAGCGGCTTCTGTACAGCAGGCACAGGGGCGACCTTCGGGGCCAGGTGCTGAAAATGGTCCGCTTTCGCCGGTTTGCGCGCTCCCTGATTCGTGGTGTCGATCAGTGTGGCGATAAGGCCCTGGAGCTGGTCCGCCTGGGCCGACATTTCTTCCGCTGTTGACGCCAGTTCCTCCGACGCGGAAGCATTCTGCTGGATAACGGTGCTGAGCTGCTGGATCGCGTTGGAAATCTGCACGGTGCCCTGGTCCTGCTCCCTGCTGGCGGAGCTGATCTCCTGCACGAGCTCGGATGTCTTTTTGATGTCCGGCACGAGCTGGCCCAGCATCTTGCCCGCCCGTTCCGCATCCTTCACGCTCGTGGAGGACAACTGGCTGATCTCGGCCGCGGCCTCCTGGCTCCGCTCCGCAAGCTTCCTTACCTCCGCCGCTACGACGGCGAATCCTCTGCCGTGTTCGCCTGCCCGCGCCGCTTCGATGGCCGCGTTCAGGGCAAGCAGGTTGGTCTGACGGGCGATCTCCTCGATGATCGAGATCTTGCTCGCGATGTCGTTCATGGCAATCA
The DNA here is from genome assembly GCA_963836175.1 of Nitrospirota bacterium. Lineage (GTDB taxonomy): Bacteria > Nitrospirota > UBA9217 > UBA9217 > UBA9217 > GWC2-56-14. Next base: position 184,010 of record CAWIIS010000001.1, on the reverse strand, counting down.
CGGTAACCGCAACCGCTTCTCCGCTTTCCGTGGCATCGCTTGAGGCTTTTCCCGCGATTTTTTCGGTCTGCAGCGAGTTATCCGTGTTCTGCCTGATGTTTGCGCTCATCTGCTCCATGGACGAGGATGTTTCCTCGACCGAAGACGACTGCTCGGTCGCTCCCTGGGACAGCTCTTCGGAGCTCGAGCTTACTTCCTGACTTGCGGCCGCCACATTGTCTGCAATTATTTTTACCTCGCGCAGCACTTTGGTGATGCTGCGGGTGATGAAAAAAGCAACCAGCATACCGATAAGCACCGCCACAATGCCGAGGCTAAAAAGAATGAGCCTCATTTTACTGACTGAATTGACAACGAACTGGGAATTCACATTCGCTTCATCCACCTGCTGCGTCTTGAATGCCTGCACCCTTTCCGTAAGCGCGACTGCCGTCTTATCGAAATCAGCCATCATCTTATTGCCGGGGATGCTGCCTTCCCGCACATAGACACCCGCCATCCTTTTTCCATCTTCATAATATCGATTGAATAAACTTTGTATCTCCTGGATTTCCCCAAGTGATTTTATGTCGTTCTCTCTGGCGAACATGTTCCCGAACTTATCCGCGTCTACTTTAAAGTTGTTTGCCGCTTCCTCCGCGTCCTTGTACCCTTGCGGGTCATGCGACGCCGACACATCGGTAAGGAACTGCTGGACCTGGACAGCGTTAAAAGCCATGTTCTCCGCGAGCAGCGCAAAGGGGATGCTTTCATCGGCCACCTGTCGCGAGCTGTCATCGACGGTTTTCAGATAAAGGCTGGAGACTATGACCGCCGCGACAAAGATGAACAAGACCACCCCAAAACCCAAACCCAGCCGGGCACCGATCTTCAAATTATTAAACATTTGGCTCCTCCTTTTTTTCAATGCCGTTTTCGGCACGTGTAGTCTGTCTATTGTGTTTAGGGCGGTGAATACATGCCATCCAGGAAATCCCGCTGCCGATGGCCCGCAAAAGATCCGGTCAGATGAAATGATTCTGCATGTTCATTTCCTCCTGTTCCATCTGCTGGATAAGTTTTGGCGCATCCAGGATCAGCGCCACGGTGCCGTCGCCCAGGATCGTTGCCCCGGATATGCCCTCGATGTCCTTGTACGCGCTTCCCAGGTTCTTGATCACGGTCTGGTGTCCGCCGACGACGCGGTCCACGACAAAACCTGTACGTTGGCCGTCCTGGGAAACGATCACGATCTGCTCCCTGGCGGGCCTTTCTCCGGTGATAAGGAATTGTTTGCGGAGCCGTATGTAGGGCACGACCTTCCCGCGCACATGGGCCAGGTCCCTGTTGCCGGCTTTTTCTCTGTCTTTTCGGGTAAGCTCCACGCATTCCTCCACCTGGGAAAGCGGCATGATGAACGATTCCGCGCCGATCTTGACCAGCAGTCCCTCGATGATCGCGAGGGTAAGGGGGAGTTTCAGTGTTATCGTCGTGCCCGAACCTTTTTGGCTGCTGATATCGATGGAACCGCGCAAAGCATCAATGGCGCGTTTCACCACATCCATGCCCACGCCGCGGCCTGACACGCTCGTGACCTTTTTCGTCGTGGAAAAGCCCGCTGTAAGGATCAGCGCAAAGATCTCTTTTTCGGAAAGTTTTGCTTCGGAAGCTATCAGTTCTTTTTCCACGGCCTTTGCACGGATCGCCTCAGGGTCGAGCCCTGCGCCGTCGTCCCGGACCTGCACCAGGACATGAGCGCCCGAATGCTTTGCAGACAAGTGGATGGCGCCGATCCGCGGCTTGCCGGCAGCCACGCGGTCCTCCGGTTGTTCAATGCCGTGATCGATGCTGTTCCTCAGGATATGCACCAGCGGGTCGCCAAGTTTTTCGATAACGGTCTTGTCCAGTTCGGTTTCCGCACCGTCTGTCGTGAGTTCGATGTCCTTGCCCAGCTCTCCGGAGAGGTCGCGGACGAGCCGCTTGAACATGCTGAAGGTAGACCCGATGGGCAGCATGCGAATGTCCATGGTGGTGTCGCGAAGCTCTGCGGTAAGGCGTTCCAGGGCCTCGGCGATTGACGGGATCTTCGTTTTTTTGAACATGCCCGCGGTCTGGCTGAGAAGCGACTGGAGCGTTACCAGTTCTCCCACCAGATCGACGAGTTTGTCCAGTTTGTCCGACGATACTCGGATGCTCGAAGCGGAGTCCTCAACCTGTTTTTTATCATGGTGCGCTCTCAAATGCTGCTGTTCCGCCAGGGCGGAGGTAATGGTGTCTGCTTCCAGAGCGCCCATGTCCACAAGAACCTGGCCGAACCGTTTCTGGGCCGAAAGCCCCTTGCGGACGATCTCGGGAGTGACTGCGCCGCGCTCCAGGAGAATGTCACCGAGGTTTTTCAGCCCGGCTCCGTCGTGATCGATCGGATTAATCTTAATAAGGTCGATTTTCACTTCGGCCTCATCCTGAACAAAGCTAAAAACGTCATTCACCGCATTGATCCCTTTCCGGGTCGTGAGAATAACGTCCCAGAACAGGTAGCAAAATTCTGCGTTCAGTTCATCCAGGGGCGGAACACCCTGGGTCCGTGCCGTGATCGTGCATTCGCCGAGCTGGCAGAGTTCATGCAGCACGCCGAGAGGGTCCAAACCCCTGCATGCAATAGCGTGGGGCGGACGGAAATGGATTCTGCAGGTGATCTCTTCGCCGACGCGCTCAGCCTGAACGTCCGCAACAAACGACGGGGGAAAACCGCCTTCCTTGACAGCTGCGGGCTGATTCGGGACAAACTTCCGCAATGAGGTGATGATCGCGTGCGCCTTGTCCTGGTCTGCTTCAAGCGCCCCTTCGGAAGCGTCGAGCATCAATCGGATATGGTCCCGTGCGGCAAGGGTCAGATCAATGAGCTCTTTGGTGACGGGAAGTGAACCGTTCCGGACCAGGTCGAACACGGTCTCAACCTCGTGGGTAAATGCGGATACCGACTCAAACCCGAACATCGCTCCCGATCCCTTGATCGTATGCATTGCCCTGAAGACCCTGCCGATGAGGTCGGCATCATCGGGTCGTTTCTCCAGTTCGAGCAGCGATATCTCAAGCTCGTCCAGCAGTTCGCGGGCCTCTTCCTTAAAAGCTTCCTGGTTCTCCTTGCTATTGCTCATGACCGGACCTCACGCTTCATTCCAGGGACAGATACTGTCGGTGGAGCACGCAACCGAGCTGCCGTAACCTGACCTGACCATCGCGTCCCGGAGCGCCTCGGGCCGTTCCCCGAGCAACGTCAGAACCTTGCCTGTCTTCATTGCATAGCGGTGTGCGGAACAGAGCACCTGAAGTCCGAAGAGGTCCACTTTATCGACACGCTCCATCGTAATGTCCAGGGAGCCATGGTTCACCAGCGCCTCAAGCAGAATTATTTTCAGTTCTTCCGCATGATCGATGATCATCTCACCCTCGATGACCAGAACGTCGGTTTCGGTTGTTTGCTCAATCCTTGTTTTCAGCATGACGTCTCCCGCTATTTAACAAACCTTTTTACCGTTTCCAGCAACTTGTCCGGAGAAAATGGCTTGAAGACCCAGCCGCTCGCACCTGCCTTTCTCCCCTCCTCCCGCTCGTCTATTTGCGATTCCGTCGTGAGCATGACGATTGGAGTGAATTTGTTCGTTGGCGATCCTCTCAGCTGCTTGATCAGGGCGATGCCGTCCATCTCAGGCATGTTGAGGTCGGTGATGATCATGTCGATCTTTGTGCCGTTTAATTTAGCCAAAGCATCCTTCCCGTTCACCGCAACGATCACTTCGAAACCAGCGCTTTTAAGGGTCAATTCCACCAGTTTTCGCATGGTTGCCGAGTCATCCGCCATCAGTACTGTCTTTGCCATTGCCATTGCTTTCACCCCCTTGAAATGCCGCATCGGAGCCAACCGCGGTCGAGCTTAGCCGATTATGTAGCAAGAGCTGTGCCGCTCATGACTGTGTTGATTTTATAAAGAAATGATCTCGGGCAGGGGGAAAAGGGTATTGCAATTATCCATAGTATGGCAGAATGCAGATGCGTATTGATGATGCTGAGGAGTGCGCAAGGGAAAAAAGTGTTACGCGGAATACGGGCACGATGAAAAGGAACGACCTTCCGAAGTCGAGGCAGGCAAGGATCAGGACGTAATGCCATACTGCTTTATCTTCCGCATGAGCGTTGAATAATCGATGGCAAGTATTGCCGCGGCCTTTTTCTTGTTTCCCTTTGTGGATCTGAGAGTCCGGTGGATGGCCTGTTTTTCGATTTCGGAGAGGCTCAGGTTGGAGGCATCGCTGACCAGCGGCTGTTCAAGACCTGATTGTTCCGCGGTAATAAGAAACTCTATCCGCCCAGGCATGATAATGTCACCGTCGGAAAGGAGCACCGCCCGCCTCATCACATTTTTCAGTTCTCTGATGTTTCCCGGCCAGGGATACTGCCTGAGCAACTTTTCCGCTTCCCCGGAGATGCCCCGGACCTGTCTTTTCAGCTCTGCTGCCGCTTCATTACAGAACCGTTGCGCCAGGAAAGGGATGTCTTCTGTCCGCTCCCTGAGCGGCGGAATAATGATCATAAACTCGCCGAGCCGGAAGAAGAGATCTTCCCTGAATTTTTTTTCAGTCACGGCCCGCTTGAGGTCGGTATTCGTCGCGGCGATGATCCGGGCGTTTATGTCCGTTGGTTGGGTGCTTCCGAGCGGATACATCTTTTTTTGCTCCACCACCCGGAGAAGCTTGCTCTGCACAAAGGAAGACATGTTCTGCGCTTCATCGATGAGCAGGGTGCCCCCGCCGGCCAGTTCGAACAGTCCCCGTTTTTTCTTTTCAGCGCCGGTAAACGCGCCTTTTTCAAAGCCGAACAACTCGCTTTCGACGAGGGTCTCCGGCAACGCACCCATATCTACCGTGATGAACGGACCTTTTTTCCGTGTGCTCAGGTTGTGGATCAGATTTGCAATATAAGACTTGCCCGTTCCGGTCTCTCCCTGGACGATGATCGAAAAGTCGCTCCAGGCGACCTGGTGTATCTGTTCGATGACTTTCTTGATCAGCGGACTCTTGCCCAGGAGCCATTCCAGGGATTCCTCCATCTCGGCATGCAGCTGCCGGACCTTCTTTTCCAGCTCCCGTTTCTCCAGCGCCTTGTTCAGTGTTATGATGAGGTGGTCGAAATCAGGCGGCTTGAGCATGAAATCGTTGGCCCCGAGCTTGATGGCCTCTACCGCGCTCGGCACATCGCCGTGCGCGGTAATAATGATGATCGGCATGGCGGGATCGATCTTTCGTATTTCGCGCAGGGTCTCGGTCCCGTCCATGCCGGGCATTTTCAGGTCGAGAAGCGCGAGGTCGGTCCTCATGGTTCGGACCAGGTCCAGGGCCTCCTGTCCGCCGGAGGCCTCAACAGGGAAAAACCCTTTTGACTTCAGGATCTCAGAGAGGATCTGCCGTATTTTCGGGTCATCATCGATAATGAGTATTTTATACATTCGTTATGGACCGTTGACGAGTCGAAGCCGAACAATAAGTACGCTGTACGCTGAAAGCATAATATAGGCGAACGGAAAAGGCAAGCCGGAATAGCACCCATACCGGAAATCAATCGTGACTGTCATCGATGCCGTTTGCACGCAGCGCCGACATCAGGACCAGAAGGCCCCCTACAATCAGGCGATTTACCGTTGCCACCGATGGGACCCTAAGTTTGACCATGCCGGGCATTATGCCATGCAGCAGGACAATTCGTCCAGATAAATCCAGGTTTTCGGCAGAGTATCAGCTGAAAAAACAAAGAGTTACTATCTGGCAAATCTCTTGCATTCCATACTAAAGTTAAATACCGAGAGGGATTCAAGGAGGGGTGCCATGAAACTCAACTGCTGGGAACATAAAAAGTGCGGAAGGCAGCCAGGCGGACATAAAGCACAGGAACTCGGCATATGCCCGGTCACGACCTATCGGGAACTGAGCGGGGCGCATAGCGGCACGAACGCTGGCAGGGCCTGCTGGGCGATTGCCGGGTCCCTCTGCGGCGGAAAGATCCAGGGGACCTATGCGCAGAAGCTGCATAACTGCTGGAGATGCGATTTCATGAACCTCGTAAAAAAAGAGGAAGCGACCGCTCCGCTCGGATTTTCGGCCACGCGCCTGGGTATGGAGCGTTCAATCGAAAAACAGAAGGCCCCCCCGGTTTCGCCGTCATCGGCGAATTTGAACGTGAACGACCACTAGATCCTGAACCTATTGGCTTACCTGCCATTTATTGATAAAGGAGAATGAAGAGCTTGAAAAAGAACTGCTGGGAGCACAAGAACTGTGGGAGAGAACAGGGTGGCAAAAACGCTGCAGCGCTGGGAGTATGCCCGGCCACGACCGATAGGCGGCTCCATGGCGTCCATGGCGGAAAGAACGGCGGGCGTGCCTGCTGGATGATCGCCGGCACACTCTGCGGCGGCAAAATTCAGGGGACCTTCGGCACGAAGTATAAAACCTGCGAACAGTGCGATTTTTACCAGAGCACCAAGACCGAGGAACGGTCGGACTTCAAGCTTTCCGCGTTGCTCCTGAGTAAGATGAAACCGGCTCCGGCCCCTGCGGCGCAGGCTTGATCGTATCGCGTGACGGAGGTGAATGATGCAGGACACTGCCGCAGCGGGAACAGGGATTTCCGCGAATAATGAGAGCTTTTTCAGCACGCTGGACGATCTTTATCATACCTCGTGGCATATGCTCAGAAAAAACAATTTCACTCTGGAAGATACCCGGCAGTTGGCCGACGCTATCACCCAGGTGAGGGTATTGCTTACCGAACTGGAGCGCATCAAGACAGGATTAAACCGGTCCGAAACGGCACTGTCAACCATTGCCGGGCTGAAACAACGATACCGCGAACTGGAAGGCATGGTGAAGGAAGTAAGAAACAACCTGGACCGGAACAGTCCGGCTTCCCCGGCGGCACGCTGAGCGCTGCCCGGCCGAGTGACATCCGCAGCAGGTAGTATGGCCATGCGACTCGTGGGCGCTGAATTTGGGGAAGCGGTCACGACCAACGGGAGAAGAAATGGCGAGAGTCCTCATCGCTGCTATTGACGGGAACCTTGGATACGTTCTGGGAAACGAACTGGAGGACGACGGGCATAAGGTCGGCCGCATGCCGCAGGGCGCGGAATGGTCCGCCTATATCGCGGACCATCCGGCCTATGACGTCGTTCTCATCGATCTCCAAACCTCATGCCTGAGTGATTTCACCTCGCTCAGATCGATCAAAAAGGCCTGCCCCCATGTCCATATCATCGTTTTTTCCGACAGAGTCGCTCCGCAGGAGCGGTCGGCCCTGCTCACGAGCGGTGCGGACCGGAGTTTTCTGAAACATGAGATCAACGATCTGAAAGAACATCTGCGTCAGAACTTCGCTGTTGCCGGCAACTGAGGCACGGGATGGGGCAACCATGTTGAACACAATAACCAGACAGGCAACGCAGCACGATGAGGTTTGATCACGTGAAACCCTCTGTACAGCTGCACGAGGATTCAGAAACAGCGCTGCTGGAATATGGGAAAGGCCGGGCCAGGCCGGAGCCTAAGGGACAACTTAACCGGCTGAAGCGGCTGGCCGAGCTCGGGTTCGCCCTGACCGGCGACCCCATCGACGTGTTCCGCCATATTGCCGGTATGATCGGCGAGCTGCTGGACGTCTCGGTCGTGAACCTTTCCGAGATCCGGGGTGAGGATCTCTTCTTTCTCAGCACCTACGCGAAGGGCGAGGTGCGGACCTATACCGGGACCTGCAAGCTCGAAAATACGCCATGCGCGACCGTCCGGGAGGCGAAAGACCTCCGGGTGTATCACGATGTCACGGCAAAGTTCCCGGAAGCGGTTTTTTTACAGGCGTTCAACGCTTATACCTATTGTGGATTTCCGGCCCTGGGCGGAAACGGCGCGGTGGTGGCCGTGATCTGCGTGCTCGATGAAAAGCGCCATGATTTTTCTGAAGAGGACAAAGACCTGCTCAAGGTACTGGCGCACCGCATCGGCATGGAGCTCGAACGCCAGAAGCATCTTGATGAGCATGCGCGAAAAGACGCTGAGCTGCAGATGGCGGTTCAGCGCGCTGAAGAGCAAAGAGACTTTACCTTCAATCTGCTCCAGAATTCCGCCATAGCCACGTTCGTTCTTGATGCAAGCCACCGGACCCTGATCTGGAACAGGGCATGCGAGGAACTGACCGGCGTGCCTGCAGCGGACATGGTGGGTACCAGCCTTCAATGGAAGCCTTTCTATGAACAGCAGCGGCCCGTCCTGGCCGATGTCATCCTGAACGGCGATACGGACGATCTGTCCGCCCTCTATCCTAAACACTCACGATCTATTCTCATACCCGATGGGCTGCACGCCGAGAGATGGTTCAAGAGTCTGAACAGCAAAGACCGGTATATCGTTTTCGACGCCTCGCCCATCCGCGACAACAACGGCGGCATTACCGCGGTCATCGAGACCCTGCAGGATTTTACGGCCCAAAAAATACTGGAAGAACAGGTCCTCCAGTCCAAGCAGGATTGGGAAGACACGTTCAACACCATCACCGACATGATCACGGTCCATGACAAGGACTTCAACATCATCCAGGCGAACAAGGCTGCCGAGCAGGCCCTGGGTCTTCCGCTCCTGGCTGCGCTGCCGGCAAAATGCTATGAAAAATACCACGGGACCGATTGCCCGCCTGCCGACTGCGCGAGCTGCCGGAGCCTGCGGACCGGCGCGGCAACGAACGTCGAGGTCTTTGAACCACACCTGAACAAGTTCATCGAGATCCGGGCCATTCCCCGCCTTGACAGCAGGAACAGTCTGACGGGGCTGATCCATGTGGTCAGGGACATCACCCGGCGCAAACAAGCCGAAGAGTCCCTGCAGGCGCATCTCAAATTCCTGCAGGTCATGATCGACACCATCCCGACGCCGGTCTTTTACCGGGATACGAACGGCCTGTTCCTCGGCTTTAACAAGGCATTTGAATCTGTTGTCGGAAAGAGCGGCGCGGAGCTGATCGGCAAGACCATCGACGATGTCGCGCCGAGACAGATCGCCGATATGTACCATGAAGCGGACATGGCCTTGCTTCAGCAGGTAGACCTGCAGCAGGCCTATGAGAGTTCGGTCCTCTACGCCGATGGAACTTCCCACGACGTCATATTCAACAAGGCCGCTTTCCAGAATCCCGACGGCTCGCCGGGAGGCGTCGTCGAGGTCATGATCGACATCTCGGAGCGCAAAAAGCTCGAAGAGCAGCTTTTCCATGCACAGAAGATGGAAGCCGTGGGTCAGCTTGCCGGCGGCATCGCCCATGACTTCAACAACATCCTGTCGGCGATCATCGGCTACGGTTCAATGCTGCAGATGCGGATCAAGCAGGGCGACCCGCTCCGGCACAACATCGACCAGATCCTTGCCTCAGCGGACCGGGCCGCCAAACTTACGCAGGGGCTGCTTTCCTTCAGCAGAAAACAGATCATCAATCTCAGGCCGGTCAAACTCAATGAGGTGGTAGAGACGAGCCGGCACCTCCTTGACCGGCTGGTCGGCGAGAACATCGAGTTCAAAATCGTCCTGTCCGGCCTCGACCCGACCGTGCTGGCCGACGCGGGACAAATTGAACAGGTCCTGATGAACCTTGCGACCAATGCGCGGGATGTGATGCCGGACGGCGGGGTCCTGTTCCTGGAAACCGATATGGTGGAGCTGGATGGGTCATTTGTAAAAGAGCACCCCCATGGAAAGCCCGGGAAATATGCGCTTCTGTCAATGACCGATTCCGGCTGCGGCATGGACGAGCCGACGCGCGCCCGGATCTTCGAACCGTTTTTTACCACCAAGGAGCTCGGCAAAGGCACGGGACTGGGGCTCGCGATCGTCTATGGCATCATCAAACAGCACAAGGGGCATATCCGCGTTCACAGCGAACCGGGCTGTGGCACGACCTTCAAGATCTATCTCCCGATCATTCAAGCAAAAGTTGAGGAGAGAAAAGGGCCTGTTCGGGAAGAGGATGCAATCGGAGGGAGCGAGACCATACTGGTGGCTGAAGACGATGCGACCGTGCGAAAGTTCGTGATGACCGTGCTGAGGTCGTTCGGCTATACCGTCATTGAGGCGAGCGATGGCGTCGAGGCGGTCGATCGGTTCGCGGAACACGCGGGCAGCATCGATCTTGTGCTCACCGACACGATTATGCCGAGAAAGAACGGCAGAGAGGCCTGCGGGGAGATGCGGAAGCTCCGGCGGGACGTCCCGGCGCTGTTCACGAGCGGTTATTCCAGGGAAATCCTGCGTAAAAAGGGCCTCATCGATGATGACCCGGACTTCATCCTGAAGCCCGTCACGCCGCGTGAGCTCCTGAGGCGGGTACGCGAGGCACTGGACCGGCCGCGGGCGGGAAGCTGAAAACGGAATCGAAGCGAGAAGAGCAAGGCGAGGGGCGCAAACCGTGGCGGCCATTCACGCCAATAATTTCTATGAATTTTGTCGAATAGCGGAGGAGATGATATGCTTGCGAATAAAAAACGTCGGATTCTGTCGAAGGTCCTTTTTTTTGTTTCGTCTATTTTGATTGCTTTGACGCTTAACGCTGTCCTTTTGCTTATGATTTTATGGATCTGGTCACGTTATCTTCTGACGTTGTATGCTTAGCGGCGTAAGTCCGTCTGAGGCGTGAGGTTGGGGACCCAACAAAAGGTGGCTTATCTCGGCCGATTTTATCAATTGGTTACTTATAGTGAGTGGGCTCGTTTAAAAAACCGGCTTGACTTACTGAACTGCTTAGATTATAAATAAAGTATGCAATTAACCCAGGAAACGAAAACGTCTCTTGTTCGTGAATATGCCCTCTGCTCAAGCGCCATCACGTTCTACAAAAAGTCGCTGAAAGAGTTCGAGCAAAAATACAGGCTGACGACCAAAACGTTTCTGAAACGCTTTGAAACAGGAGAAATCGGTGATGATACTGATTTCTTCGATTGGTATGCGTTTGCACGGCTTCTTGCTGAGTGGCAGAAAACTCAGTCCGCTCTTCGTACCGCAATCAGATGATTCAGCGCTTTCTCGACAACATAGAAAAAGCAATCGGATCACATCCCGCGATTCTTTCCTCAACGCTTCAAAAACAAATCGGGCCTGACAGCAATACGATATATCTCAAAGGCGCTATTACCTTCGTTGATCTATCGGTCCTTGAGTTATCTGTTTTTGTCACAACTTCCTCGCATAGAATAGTTCCAGAGAAATATCGATTTCAATACATGGACAAAAGGAACCAAATTGTTTTCCGTTATGATAATGCGCCTCATCACAAGGAATTACCGACATTCCCCCATCATAAGCATCTGGCTGAAAGAGTGATCCCCTCCGCAATCCCTACAATTGCAGACATTCTTGACGAAATCAGCACATACTTGTTGCGCAAATAATGAAGATGAAGGCCCCCCTTTGCATCATTTGCGACCATAACCACCTCCACAACCGCTGCTTTATAACATTGACGCAATGGAGAAATGATTACACCTTCCCTGGATATGTCCACAATACCTGAATGGACACGCTTGTCGAATTATGATTTCAAAGAAGTGACCCCTTTAGATCTGCAGTACTGACATTCAGCGGAACACACCAAGTTCGTAGTTCTCAGTGACTACTGCTTGTTTAATCGCGCCTGATCGCTTTGATTGATGATTTCCTTCAGAAACTCCTGGGCTTTCGCGTTCTTATCCTTCTTCATCATATCCAGCGCCTTAATAGAGTTCCTCGCCATGTAGTCCCGGAGAATCAGGATCGGCACCATGGGCGGATGTTTCACCAGCTCTCCGTCGGGCGTTGCGTCATATTTTCCTTTGATGATCGCGTCGCGCATCATGTCCAGTTTTTCGTACCCCGCCTTCTTGTCCGCTGGCAGTGCCTTGAACCAGGCGCTTTCCGTCCGCGGATAGCTGCGATAGTGGTCTCTGATCGCCGTGAAGGTGCTGATCGCGCGCTTCCTCTGCTCGGCCGAGTACTTCGGCATCGAGTAATCCCCCATCTCCGCAATGATCTCGTCGAGGATGAATTCCTGCAGTTGCACGGCGTCTTCGTTTTTCTTTTCGCGAAGGAACTTTAGCGTCTTGTCGGTCGTGCTGAGCAGATACCCGCGATAGAATATGATCGCCTGACTGGCCGATTCGTTCTGGAGCAGCGTTTGCGGGATGCCTTCCGGCGTTTGGTCCTCGTTCCCGACGAAGCTGAACTCCCGCGCACCCGCCTTCTGCAGGATTTCGATCATTTCCTGATTCTTGATGTAGCGCGCATGTCCCAACGGCGTCCTGTCCTCGCCCTTGATCAGGCGATTGAGATCCACACCTTTGGCGTTTGCGAGGAGCCGGACCATCTCCGGCCTGTTCTGGTTGATATTATGGACCAGCGGTGTTTCACCGTACTCGTCCTCCCGGTTAAGGTCCGGACGATGCGACAGGATCTTCTCTGCCAGATCGAGCCCGTATTTGCCCATCCCGGAGTTGTACCAGCCCATGTGTACCAGTGTCTCGCCCTTGTAGTAGGGAGCGTTGACATTGATCTTCTCTTGGTCAAGAAGCATCATCGCAATCTCATACCCATGGCGCAATCGGGAGTGGCGAATGGCCCTGTTCAGGTAATCTCCAGCCGCCGTCCGCTTATTCACGTCCAGATCGGACCGCGTTAGAAAGAGCTTGACGATGTCCGGCTGGTCATGGTCGATCGCCAGGAGGATGGGTGTCATCCCTTCTCCGTCCTCCTTGTTGATGTCGATATCCTTCCGCGCGGCCAGGAGCTTCACGAGCTCGATATCGGCCGGGTCCGAGGTCAGGCGTCCGGGCTTCGGCTCGAACGCGGCATGCAGCGGTGTCCTCCCGTCCTTGGTGACCGTATCCGTCCGCGCCTTCCGCTCCAGCAGCATCACAACGCTCTTCTGATCGCCAAGTGCGACCGCATGGTACAGGGCCGTCCTTCCGCGCTCGTCGACCGCATCCAGGTTCAGGTCCGGAGTGTTGAGCAGCGTAGCTACGACGTCCGTCTGTCGGTTCTTCAAAGCGCGCATGAGCGGCGTCGATTTATCCTTGACCGGCTGGTTCGCCTCGATTGCGGATTCGGACAATTTCTGCGACCTCCGAAGATGATCGTAAAGACCGTTTTCGCCCAGAGCCCACAAACGCGATACTCCCTTCGCAAAAATATAATGATTGTCCTTGTGCAGCATCTTGGGCTTGAAGTAGTTGTCGCCCTTGTTCTTGTCCTGCCAGACTGCCGTCGGATAGACCTGGTCTTTTCCGGATAGATCAACTTCCAATTCATTATCCGCAAGTTTTTTATGCTCAAGGTACTTCCCTGAATGGAGCTCTATTAAATCGCACTCATTCTTCTTCACCACGAAGCATATTTTGTCGTTTAGAAAGTGGAGATACCGGTATCTGCCGTTTCTGTCATAATCACCTCCCCACTCCGATTGAATAGGCCTGTTATATGTCCAGACAAGATTTCCCGTGGAATCGAAGGCAAGGAGATAGACTTCCGAACCGTTACCGATGAATATCTTCCCGAAAAAGACCATGTTGTTATATGAAAGAACGTCTGTGCTCGTATAATTGAATTGTCTCTCGAATGGTATTTTCAACGTCCTGGCCAAATGCTCGAAAGATACTGTCTTCATGAGCTTGCCGCTGTCGCGCTGCAAAAAATGCAGGGAATTGTCGCCGAGCACGACAAGAGAATCATCAGTTACTGTGTAACCTTTATAATCTATAAGTGAAACTTTGGCGACCTTTACCGGTAGTTGATAGGAAAGAATGTTCTGTCCCGACAGCTTATCCAGAGCACTGAAGACATCGGGAGAACCTTCTTTGCGTTTTATAAAATATAACCGGTCTTGAGTAAATAGAGGATCAATTCCGTCTACTTCCCTGTTCCAAAGGACCTTGGGGTTTAGAACCGGAGCAAAGGAACCGTCTTTCCCGGCGGATTTGATTTCCGTGTTTTCCAGAGGCCGCCAGGTAAATAGATCCTTGACCTTCGGTTTGAAGGGCAGATCGCTTTTCAGGAACAGGACAGCTTGGGTTTGCTTCCCGTTATAGCGGTCCTTCGCGATCATATAGATCATGCGGGGAGATAATTGTACTATATGCTGAAGCTCGGATTCGACGGCCCCATAAGGTTCCTCTATGCTGACGAGAGGTTTCGCATCTCTGTCGAGGATGACTATCCGGTCATTTGCCTTAGTTTCCTGTGTAACAGTTGAATCTTTTATCTCCCCGGTGATGAGGGCAATCAGCACGTTCCCCCAGAGCGGCCTTGCATACTCGACATCGCCTTGGTCTACCATCTCCGAACCAAAGGACACGTAAAACACAGACCCGTTTCTTCCTCTGACCGAGGAAGTCCCCTCCATGACGCCTCAGCATCCCGTATAGTTTCTCGTTATGCTGACTTCCATGTCTGACAGGGTGACTGACTCCGGCTCTTCCTGATTAGGGAACTGGATCTGCTCTCCCAGCTGCGCGTCACCATGGTACTTGACGAATTCAACGCGCGCAAGAGCTTCAATATTTTCTTTTTCTGTTGTTGAAAGGCTTGTCTCTGCGAAAGCGGGATCAGGTCTGTACCAGGACTGCCCTGAAAAATATGTGGCCAGGTCAGCAGATAAGAAGGTCCTGCCGTGCCGCGCATAGATCTCGTTACGCAGCAGCCGCAGGCGAGGATAATCGAGCTGGATCAGGCGCCACAGCTCCAACGGGCGCGTCAGTTCCTCTCGCAGATATTGATAAACCAACTCCTCTTCCTGTTCGTCCAGGCCGGCGATCTTTACATAAACTGATTCACGCAGCGCCAGGGCCTTCTGCGTTTCCTGTTTGTAGGTAAGCATTTTTTTATTCGAATCAAAAGGATCAGGTTGAGAAGCAAAGGCAAAGGAAGGGCAAGACATGAAAAAAAGCATTACCAGCATAGTTATGATCGGGGGGAAAGGTAGCAAATTAAACGACCTGAATGACATTATTCCCTCCTCAGTTCGGTTGTTGGGATTTGGAGTTATCCTTAATTCCACTGTTAACGCCAGGATGACCCCCGCGCTGCAAAGCGTGGGAGTCGATCCGTTTGTTGGATATGATATGGCACGGTTAAGCCCGTAAAGATAATTGGAGAAGTTCATAAAATCGCTTAAACGTCTGAGCTTTTAAAATAAGGTTTCTGGCTTCATCTTGTGTCTGGGGAGTGCGTAAGTGGGGCGCTAGAACGGTTAAATATTGAAGTCTATCTTGTACAATTCTAAAATCTGCGTCAATCAGGTTCATCAGTTTCGTTGGCTGTGTTTCTTTTTCGATGGAATGATTGGCGGACATATCAGAAAGTTGCTTTTTTAGTTCTTCAATTGATGTGTTTGCTTTAATAAGGTCGGTATTGTCTGGGATGCGGGCGGAGTCATTCGAGCGTATTTTGTCTTTTAGTTCGGAGATTCATAATGAAAGCGCAAATATTATCGTACTTGAAACACCTAGCCCCGATCTTAATAGTGTTTTCGATAGTTCACCTGTTGAATCGGCGGATATCGATTTCAGTATATGAGTCTCAGAGAAAAAATATATCACAGTCAAGGTACTGGGGGCTATCAGAGCAATTAGAAATTTTAGTATCGTTTTTATCATATATGGTGCTGTGCGAGGTTTATCGCTTCCTTTCTTTTTGACGTTAAATACGTTGAGCCGCTTGACGGGCTCGAACTGCAGGTTGGTAGATTCCAACCAGTAATTATCTAGCCGCGTCCGGCTAGGAAAGAACGCATTTTCGGTCTTTACCAGCCTAGCAACGAACATGCCAAAGCACTCGAATTAGCATGCACAACTATATGCTTGATCTAAGTCGATGTCAACGAAACCGATGGGGTATGTCAACCCAAAGTAGAAATGTCCTACTCTTACCAAGATAGAAATGTCCGCTTTTTAAGAAGCAATAGGAAATTGTACGTTTGCTCTGCGGAGTCTCTTCCAGGGATGATCTGATGGTTGATACCGACTTGTCGGTTTCTTAATGACTGCCGGTGTTTTAGGGTTTTCTTTTGCTGGCCGTGTTTTGATCTCCCGGTATGTTAATTCCAAACCCCTGTGAGTGATATGCAGAGATCCATCGAGTCGTTCTTCCACCGCGACCTTTTTAGTCTTTATAGCGTCTTTGATCTGGTACAGTTTGCCATTATAAGCTATGGTGAAATCGTTTCGTAGCGTACGCTCCTCTCGAATGCAGAAGATCTTGTCGAGTTCCCTTATGGATAGCGCGCGTTGGTGTACATCGACTGCAGAAACGGGTTTTACCTTGAATTTCGCATTGTATATTGGATGATACTTTATCAGGAATTCGTTTGCCTGCACGACACTATTTACCCTGGCAAGCCTCATCTCTTTAACCAATCGATCCTGGAGTGTTCGAAAACTTCTTTCTACCCTCCCTTTTGCCTGGGGTGAATTCGCATGGATGACCGTTACTCCGAGTTCGGTTAGACTCCGTTCAAACTGGCTCATGGGTTTTTTATCTTCCAACTCATCCTCGATGCTCTGCTTGGCATTGGATTTATACGTTGAGTGCTTGTCCAAATAAACGCTCTGTGGAATGCCGTAGCGCTTTATATACCGCTTGAAGCTGTCCATGGCTGGCATGGTCCCCTCATAGTCATAAAAGCGCCCATACACCGTTCCTGTGGCATCATCGATATATCCCATTAATACGCACTCAGGGCCTCGGCCTTCGAACCAGTCATGAGGGGAGCCATCCATCTGGATCATTTCACCGAAATGGTGCTTTCTCTCGCGCCACTGCCGGTGCTTTCGACCCTTCCGCTTCTCATAGGGGATGCTTTCCTGATTAAGCCATAGACGAAGGGTTTCGTCGCTAAGCTTGATTTCATGAACATCAAGAAGCTTCTCGCAGGCAAAGGTCGGGCCAAAATCACCGTATTTCTCCCGATACAACTTGAGTGTTTTGTCTTTGACCTTCTGAGGGAAGCGACGATTCGAGGCTTTGCCGCGAGAACGATGGCTAATGCCATCGTCTCCCTCCTTCCGTACTCGCTTAAGTATCCGCCTAATCTGCCTGCTGCTCAAGCCTATGAGTTCAGCAGCCGTCTTCTGCGTAATCCGTCTATCCAACGCCTGGTGGATAATGTGCAGTCTTTTTGTCTCTCTTCTGCTCATTGTTATCATGTCCTTGTCCGTCACAGTACCCTCCAATAACGTCAGGGTATTGTAACTTAGAATAGGACATTTCTACTTTGGCAGAATAGGACATTATCATTTTGGGAGCACACGAAACCGATGGGGTATTTTAAGGGTACCCAACAGATACACAGAATGTGGGGCCGCTATTCTCTTTCGCGTTTTTTCCTGTCCTCGATCTGG
The DNA here is from genome assembly GCA_963836175.1 of Nitrospirota bacterium. Classification (GTDB taxonomy): domain Bacteria; phylum Nitrospirota; class UBA9217; order UBA9217; family UBA9217; genus GWC2-56-14. The sequence continues at coordinate 166,582 of CAWIIS010000001.1, read as the reverse complement.
CACGGTTGTCCCCGCTTCTATTAAAAATCATGCCCCGCGGAGAACGAGATGGTATAACGGTTGTCTTTGGCAGCGCCGAGGTCGAGCCGCACCGAGCCGATGACGGTGTCCGCATAGAGGCCGACCCCCCCGCCGCTCCGCAGGTCCCTTACCGACAGATCGGCCCGGTCGTCCCAGACATTTGCAGCCTGGTATGCCATGCCCAGATACAGTGCCCGGAGAACATTGAGCTGGTAGTCCCCGACTTTCCAACGATAGGCCGCTCCGAACCCCAGCAGGTTGTCACCCACGAACTCCCTGCGCTGATACCCGGAGAGCGGCGCGCTGAGGACGCCGTCCACGCCGCCGATCCCGTATTGTTCTTCATAGGGGATATTCCCGCTGCCGAACCCGGCCGTGCCTTCGAGGACCACCGTATGCCGCTCGCCAAAGGGCAGGAACTTCTGTACTGCAAGCCCGGCTTTCGAGTACTCGACATTCCCTCCATACCCCGGGTCCGCCATTTCATAACTTCCTTTAAAAAGCATCCCCGTATGCGCGAAGGTGCTGCTGTCCCGCGTGTCGGCGGTGGAGAGCAGGGCCAGGCTGCCGATGCGGTTATAGCTGGTCAGGGGGTCCATGCCAAAGGCCTCGACCGTGCTGTCCGATGCGAAGCGGTACCGGAGGTAGGTATCGCCGAACCGGAACCACTGATAGCCGAAGGCGATTTCGGCGCCTTCCCGCGTGATATCGAGCGCCGTGGTCCGGTGCTTGTTCTGATAGATATCGTAGGTCCGGTTGCGGTAAAAGGCCTGCACCGTATGCACAAAGTAGGAGTGGATGAGCACCGGCGAGTAGTACCCGGCGGTCAGGTCGGTGTAGTTGCCATAGCGGGTGTTCAAAAAGAACTTGATACCCCTGCCCGTGACATTGTCCACGACAACATCGGTCAGTCCGGTAAAATGGTCCTCCAGATCATATCGCAGGCCGAGCCTCAGCTTGTTCGTCGGCTTCTCCCTGATCTTGAGCAGGAGCGCAACGCCTCCCTGCGGACTCTTATCCATGTCCACCACAATGGATTCGAAGTAATCAAGGGCATAGAGATGCTGGATGTCGTAGGCGGCGACATCGAAGTTCAATGGCTGCCCGGACCTGGTCTGCGTCTCCCGCTGGATCAGCGACGGCCGCGTCCTGCCCCGCCCGGCCAGCGTGATGGAATCCACCCTTCCCTCATACAGAACGATGCCGAGTGTCCGGCCGTCTGCCTTCATCGCTGCCTGCTCAACGCGGGCCAGCAAATACCCCCCGGCCCGGTAGCGGGCGACGATCTCCTCCAGCGTTCTTGACAGCCGGCTTGCATTCAGGGTCTGACCGGCCTGCCAGTCAAGCGCAGCCACGATTTCGGCCGTGGGAACGATCGTATTGCCCGCTATCTCGATCGCCTGGACCAACGGGTTTTCCCGGACAGATCAGGAGCGCCCGGTGGCCTGCTCCTTCCCGTTCGAGGTCGAGCGCGATCGCGGAGAAGTAGCCGAGGTTCGCCACTCCCCTCAGCGCCGATCTGAATATCGCTGGTGCTCGCTTCATGCGGTGACAGCACGGGCGCCATGGCAAAGCGGACCGTGGCTTCCGATACCCGTTCATTGCCCTGGATGGTCAGACTGGTGATGCGAAATGGCCGGGCATCTGCCGTTCCAGTTCCCCGCCGGTGCATGAGTTCCCTGATGCGCGGCAGCGCCGCCCGCGTCGCGTCCTCACCCCTGCGCATGATGGAAGGAATATACGGGAAATCCGTGAAGGAGAAGTCCGAGGTATCCGGCGTGATCACCAGGTCCGCGCGGGCGGCCTGGCGCTCGGTCTCGCGGCGCACGGGCAGCGAAACGGACTGGCTCAGGATATCGAGGAGCGTAAGGAGACGATCTCGTTTTTCAAGTTTCGACGATGCATCAACAGCGATCACAACATCCACGCCCATGGACCTGACGACATCGACGGGCAGGTTGTTCGCCAGACCGCCGTCCACCAGCAGGCGTCCCTGGAACTCGACCGGCTGGAACATGACCGGAATGGCTGCGCTGGCCCGCATGGCCTCGTGGAGCAGGCCGCGGCCAAGCACAACAGGTTCGCCGGTCTCGATGTCCGTTGCAACAGCACGGAAGGGTATTCGCAAACGGTCAAAATCGAGGTTTGCTTCAAAGGAAGCCGCCAGGGACCTGGCAGCGAGCAGATTGGTGAGTTTCTGGCCGGCGGACAAACCGGTTGGCGGAGAGATCCGCCAGTCCTGAAAGGTGAATTCGAGCAAATAGCGGCTCCCCGCCTCTTTCTGCTCCTGCGTCTGAAATGCCCGCACCGGCGTATCTCTGAAGATGTCGTTCCAGTCGTTGGAAGCGAAGATCCTCGCTATTTCCTCAGGACGGTAGCCCGCTGCAGAGAAGCCGCCCACGCCCGCGCCCATGCTCGTGCCCGCGATCGCGGAGATCGGGATCCCCTCATCCTCCAGCACCTTGAGGACGCCGATCGAGGCCGCGGCCTTGGCTCCCCCGCCGGCAAGGGCCAGGCCCAGCCGGGGAAGGTACTTCTCTTCCGGGGGTGCGGCAACGAACAGACCGCCGTAGACCACCTTAAAAGGGACGGTCAGGCGCAGCTGCTGCTCGGCGTAAGATGGTCGGGGAAGAAGGCAGGCGAATAAGATGAGCGTGAGGAGACGGATGAACATGGTCCATACTATAGCATAGCGCGGACGAAGGCTGCAACCAAAGAACAAACCTTGGACTTGGACACGGATTGAAGCCGATACTATGCTTATATACTGCCCCTACACTATCATATTTTTCTGAGCACTCCCACGACCTTGCCGAGCACCCGCAGATCGCCTCGTTCAACATAGATCGGCCGCATGGTGCGGTTTTCCGGCTGCAGCCGCACGCGGTCCTTTTCCATGAAGAACCGCTTCACCGTTGCCTCGCCGTCGACCATGGCGACCACGATGTCGCCGTCGCGCGCCACGACCTGCGAATGGACGATAAGGCTGTCGCCGTCGACGATATGGGAGTCCACCATACTGTCGCCTCTCACTTTGAGGGCGAATATTCCCTGCGGAGATCTGAGCTTGAACAGCGAGAGATCGACCTTGATCTCCCCTTCCCGATGTTCGGGCGAGAGCACGGGCGTGCCGGCCGCCACCCTGCCGAGCAGGGGTATCGACGCCATGGGCCGCTCCCCCGACGTCAGGCGGATCCCGTGGGACTTCCCGCGCTCGCGCGTGATCAGTCCGCCCCGTTCAAGGGCCGCCAGATGGCGGTCCACACCGTTCGTGGAACTGATGCCGAATTGCGCGCCGATCTCGCGCATGGTCGGCGGGATGCCGTGCCCGTCGATGGATGCCCTGATGAATTCGTAGATCTCCTGCTGACGTTCGGTGATGGCCATATAACACCCCTTTCAATTGCGGATTTCGGATTGCGGATTTCGGATTATCCCCAATTTCGGATTGCGGATTGCGGATTGCGGATTTTCTCAACACCGGTTCTAACAGATAAAGCGAGAGTCCCGAGGGATAAGGTCATATATAGCACGCTGTTGTTATCCTTTCAGGCCTTTTTCTCTTTTTTTTGCCGAATTTATAGAAGATACCGTTATTGCCAAGAGTTCGTTTGCTTCTTTCATAAGTTCTTTTGTTCGCTGCTCATTGATCAGACCGCTTTCGCCAAGAAGCTCCATCCAAAAGATCGACTCATCGGCTTCTTCCTCAACGATACACATCTTATGGATAAAATCTGCAGAGGACCTTGACCTGCAGGCAGCCCGATAGTTCGCCGCCACCGAAGTTCCCGACCGCAGCAACTGCCTGCCCATCACATCAGACGCCCTTCCCCGAGGCAGCGAGTCAACCATCTTAACAACCCTCAGTGAAAAATTCTTCGTCCTTGCTTTCATAGTCTCAGGGTTCATTTTTTAGCCCTTTACTGCCTGTTTTTTTAAAAATCCGCAATCCGAAATCCGAAATCCGCAATCCGAAATTCCTAATACTGCCTGTCCCCCGCCGGCCGCCAGGCCGGCGAAATGACCCTCTCATGATGAGCGCGTTCGGCCAGCGTGCCCCAGGTGACCGTAAAATTTCCATACCGGTCGTTGATGTCGTCCATGGCCTCGGCAATGAACCCGCGCTTCCGCTCCTCGGTGAACAGCGGCATCTGCGCCGCATTCCGTTCAAGACCCGACATGCTGACGCCAACCAGTCTTATTGCCTGGTGCAAAGGCAGTTCCCGCAGGAGGCCCGTTGCGGCGGCATAAATATCCAGTCCGTGATTGACCGTATGCTGCAGCCGCCGCTGCTTCGAGAACGTATGAAAATCAGCGTATCGGAGGGTCAGGGTGACGGTCCTGCCGCGGTAGCCGCCCCGCCGGAGCCGCTGGCCGACTTTTTCGGAAAGCTGCAGCAGGTGCCGTTCGATCATCGTCCGGTCTGAGCAGTCCTCCTCGAGCGTCATGCTGTGGCCCATTGACCGGCTTGCCTCAGCCTCCTGCTCCGCGGCGGACACGACCGGGTCGTCGTCGATCCCCCGGGCCATGTCACGGAGCCTTTCGCCGAGAATGCCGAACCGGGCCATAAGCATGCGGACCGAAGCGCGACCCAGTTCCCCGCAGGTCTGGAGCCCCATGGACGCGAGCCGTTTCGTCAGGCTCGGGCCGATGCCGCAGATCTGCTGTACCGGCAGGTCTTCCAGCACATCGGCAACGAAGTCGGGAGTGATCAGCACCAGGCCGTCGGGCTTCTGAAGATCGCTCCCCAGTTTTGCCAGAAGCTTGTTCGGCGCAATGCCGATGGAACAGAGGAGCCCCATCTCTTCCCAGATCCGCTCCTTGATCCTGAGAGCGATGCGGACCGGATCGCCGAAGAGCGCCTCGCAGCCGGTCACATCGAGAAATGCCTCGTCAATGGAGAACAGCTCCACCACGGGCGTGAATTCGCTCCAGATGGCGATAAGCTGTTCGCAGGCCGCTGAATACTTTGCGGAATCGGCGATCGCCATGACGATATCGGGACAAGCCTTCTTCGCCTCGCCGTAGGTCATACCCGTCTTCACCCCATAGGCCCGGGCCTCGTAGGAGGGAGACAGGACCACGCCCCGGTGCTTCGAGCCGATCACGGCCATGGGCCGGTCCCGGAGCGCGGGATTCGCCCGCTGTTCCACGGAAGCGAAAAAGGCGTTCATGTCGATATGGAGAATCGTTTTAATTGCGGATTTCGGATTGCGGATTTCGGATTTATCACAGAGCGTAGAAGACACCATGGGAGTTATCCTTTCAGGACACGGTTATTGCCAACAGTTCGTTTCGGTTCTTTCCAGTTTGCTGTTTTAAATCCGCAATCCGAAATCCGAAATTCTTTATTTTTTCCATTATAGTGAACACTTGTTCACTTGTCAAGAACGTTTTTTTGTTTTGGCATATCCGACTAAACTTCGCCGGCACCTGCTTCACGGGTGCTTCATTGACAAGTAGCGATCACTTTGATACAGTCTAGCAACCATCCTCATTCTTTTTACGACTTGCTGTTCGATCCACGAGGCCCCTATTCATGCAACAGATGAACCATGACAATATGCTCACCAGGCAGAGCGAGAAAATCCTCCAGACCATCATTGAGACGGAGCCGGACTGCATCAAGCTGCTTGACCGGGACGGCACGCTCCTGATGATGAACCGTGCGGGCCTGGCAATGATCGACGCGGAATCCTTTGACATGGTGCGGGGACGATCCGTCGCCCCCTTGATCGCCCCCGAATACCGGGACGCCTTCATGAACGTTGTTGCGGAGGCCTTCCAGGGCCGGACGGGCCTTCTTGAATTCGAGATCGTCGGCACCAAGGGACGCCGGCTCTGGCTCGAGACGCGTGCGGTCCCCCTGCGCAACGACCGCAACGAAATAACCGCCATGCTCGGGGTGACCCGGGACATCACCGAACGCAAAAAAGCGGAACAGGCGCTGATCGACAGCGAGAAGCGCTTCAAACGGCTCGTTGAATCGGTCACCGACTACATCTATACCGTAAAGGTCGAGAAAGGGCGCGGCGTTGAGACCGTCCATGGCCCGGGCTGCGTGACCGTGACCGGTTATTCCCCGGAAGAGTACCACGCCGACCCCGCCTTGTGGTACCGCATGATCTTCGAGGAGGACCGTGACGCCATCCTGAAGAAAACGCACGAGATCCTCTCCGGCTCCGCCGTGGCCCCCTTCGAGCACCGGATCCTGCATAAGAACGGGACGATCCGGTGGGTGAAGAACACGCCCGTACCACGGTTCGATACCGAGGGACGGCTCCTCGACTACGACGGGCTGATCACCGACATTACGCCCCTGAAGCACCTTGAAGCGCAGCTGGGCCAGGCGCAGAAAATGGAGGCAGTCGGGCAGCTGGCAGGCGGCGTTGCCCATGATTTCAACAACATCCTCACCGCCATCATCGGCTACGGCAACCTCATCCTGATGAAGCTGCCGGCCGGCGATGCCGTAAGCCCCTTTGTTTCACAGATCCTCGCCGCGGCGCAACGGGCCGCCCAGCTGACGCACAGCCTGCTCGCTTTCAGCAGAAAGCAGGTCGTCGATCTCAGGACCGTGGACCTCAATGCGATCGTTAAGCGGGTGAATTCGCTCCTGATCAAGCTCATTGGCGCGGAGATCGAGTTTAAGGCCAACCTTTGCAACAGCGACCTGACGGTCCTTGCCGACAGTGTGCAGGTGGAGCAGATCCTGATGAACCTGGTTATGAACGCCCGCGATGCCGTGCGGGACCGCGGCACGATCACGGTCGAAACGAGTGTAGTCGAAATCGGCGAGGAATTCATACGGACCCACGCGTACGGAGAACCCGGCAGTTACGCCCTGCTGACCGTATCGGATACGGGTGAAGGAATGAACGAGACGACCCGTCGCAGGATATTCGAACCTTTTTTCACGACCAAGGAGGTCGGGAAGGGCACGGGTCTGGGGCTGTCGATGGTGTACGGGATCATCAAACAGCACAAAGGCTATATCACGGTCTCCAGCGAACTTGGGAAAGGCGCCGTCTTCAGCATCTACCTGCCGCTGGTTGCCGGCGGCGCATTGGAAGCGGAAAAGAAGACACCGGCTGTCGAGTCGCGGGGCGGAGAAACGGTGCTGCTTGCGGAGGACGACAGCGAGGTCCGCGGCCTGACGAAGATGGTGCTCGAGAATTTCGGCTACCGGGTGATCGAAGCGGAGGATGGAGAGCAAGCGGTGAAAAAATTCAAGGAGCGGAGCGCCGCAATAGACCTGCTCGTCTTTGACATCGTCATGCCGAAAAAGAACGGCAAGGATGCATACCTGGAGATCAAACAATCACGACCTGATATAAAAGTGCTGTTCACCAGCGGCTATACCGAGGACATCATCCGCAAAAAGGGGCTCCTCGATCCCGACATGGTTTTCATCCTGAAGCCGATCTCGCCAACGATGTTACTGGGAAAAGTACGGGAGGTGCTCGATAAGTAAATTGCGGATTTCGGATTTCGGATTGCGGATTTCGGATTTCGGATTTCGGATTGGTACAGCAAACCAGCAGGAGATTTGACGTTTCGTTCTTAGGTTCTAATCCGCAATCCGCAATTGGGACAATCCGCAATCCGAAATGGAAACTCATCTGTTTTTCAGATAGTCTCCAAACTGCATGTCCAGCTTCAGGATATGGTCCACGATCCAGTCAACGATCACCTGGTTCGTCGTCGCCGACAGGTCGTAGGAACTCCCGGATACACGCGGCAGGGCAGCCTCGGCCTTTAATTCCGCAAGCGCATCCAGATATTTTTTATGCGCCTCGACCTGCTCTTCGTAGCCTGCATACTGCGTTTCCTTCATATGTTTTTCCTCTTCCGCAAAATGGATCCGCGCGTAATCATCGAGGAATTTCAGCGTGCCGTCGATCTCCCACTTGCAGCGGTGCTGTTTGATGGCGAGAACGAGATTGTCGATCCGCTTGAACAATTCTCTATGCTGGCTGTCGATGGTGGCCACACCGATTGCTAATTTGTCCGACCATTCCATGGAAACTCCTTGTGATACCTTTTAGGTGTGGAATAGTAGCAAGCGATGCGGTAAATGTCAAGACAGCAACGGCAATGTGCATTCTGTCATAATACGGGGAAACTACGCATTCAAAAACACCTCATCATGCGTGGCATTCCTCGTATAGTAACCCTTCAAGCCGGGAAAACCACTTGACACTCACGTCTTCATTGCATATAATAACTGCACATTACGGAGGTGCATAATATGCGTGCAACATTGAACATACCCGACGATCTTATTTCCGAGGCACAGAAAGCCACCGGTGAAAAATCCAAGACCAAGGCGATAACCATTGCGATCCAGGAATTCATTCGGCAAAAGAAAATGATGGACCTGCTTGCGCTCCGGGGCAAGGTCAAGATCGATTACGACTGGAAAAAAGAAGAAGAACGTGAACTGAAAGCCCAGCGGGAACGGGAGAAGCTTTTTGAGCGAAAAAAATAACGGCATACTGGCGGACACAAGTGCCTGGATAGAGTTTTTCAAACAGAACTCCGCAACAGGCGATGCGCTCGAAACCCTCATCCTCGAAGAGGCGGTATGGACCTGCGGAGTCGTCCTGTTCGAGTTGGTGCAGGGCGTCAGATCGGAAAAGGAGAAAGCGCAAATCCTGACGACCATCTCCCATCTGAAATACGCTGAACTGTCCAAAATCCTCTGGCAAAAAGCCGGAGACTTGTCCGCCTCACTCCGAAAAAAGGGACTGACGCTTCCCCACTCCGACATTTTTATCGCCGCAATCGCCATTGAATACAACCTTTCCATTTTCACCCTCGACGGGCACTTCGAGCAGATACCAGGGGTGAAACTCCATAAACACGCGTAGTCGATAAGCGGCTGCCAGTGGCGTTTTTCCGACTCGGAAAGTGCCGACAAATAATCCGCCACGCCCATGAGCACCGGAGAAGCGCCAGCTTCGCCTGATAGAGCAGCCGGTCTGCTCGTGCTCCTCCAGGCTGGCCCGAAGCATAGAGCCGCACACCGCTGTCACTGATATTTCTTGACTTAGTCATCTACATGGTCTACTATAGAACCATGATAAAGATCAACATACATGAAGCCAAAACCCATCTCTCTCACTATCTCGAAGAAGTCGAGCATGGGGAAACCATTGTGGTTTGCAGACGGAACCAGCCGGTCGCCGAGATTCGGCCGCTGGCGGTCCATCGGCACAAGCCTCGCCCAATCGGCCTTGCCAAAGGTAAATTTACCGTACCTGCCTCATTCTTTGAGGACCTGCCGGAGGACACGATCTCCCTGTTTCGCGGTGAAGAAGAGTGAACATTCTTCTGGACACCTGCACCTTCCTTTGGATCGTATCCGAGAGTCCAGAACTGTCCGACACTGCCCGCAAGCTCTTCTCCGATCCTAACAACGAGGTCTACCTGAGCGTCGCTTCCGCATGGGAGATCATCGTTAAGCACAAACTGGGCAAGTTGCCGCTGCCGGAACCGCCCCACGAGTTTATCAAAAAATGGCGCACCCACCACGATATCGATTCTTTGCCGCTGAACGAATCCGCCGTTTTGCAGCTTTCCCGTCTTCCTGAATATCATAAGGACCCCTTTGACCGCATCCTCATCTGCCAGGCCATAGCCGGGGGCATGCTCATCCTGACTCCCGATAGCCGCATTACCAGATATCCCGTCCAAGCGGAGTGGTAGATACCCAGTCAGAACTTCCGCGCCCGACACATCAAGATTCAAATTGACTCTCCTCTTTAAAACGGATAATTTGCTGATTATGACGACTGCTGTCGATATTTACAAGCTGCTCCCCAAAACGAACTGCGGCAAATGCGGCACCACCAGCTGCTTCGGCTTCGCCGCCCGGCTGGCCTCTCACCAGGCCTCTCCTGACGACTGCCCGACCATGACCGTCTCGGCCCGTGAATCCCTGAAAGAGGCTGAAGCGAACCGGCGTCCGTCTCCGGGAACCGTGTACGAACAAGCCCTTCGATCACTGCAGCCCAAGATCCAGACGTTGGATTTTAGGAAAATTGCCGCGCTGTTCGGCGCCGCGCTCATCAGCCCGGACAGCCTGGAGCTGACGTTTCTGAACGACCGATACCATATTACGAAAGAGAAGATAACCAGCCCCTCAGGAGCAGAACCGCTGCCCTGGATCTCGATCCTGATCTACAATCATCTCACTATGCCCGACCCACCCCCGCCCTCAAGGGAATGGATAACGTTCAGCTCGGTGCCGGCATCCCATGCAAAGGACAAGGCCTGGGCGGGCCATGTGGAGGACGTGATCGCCAGACATTTTGCGGGGAACGCAGCCGCTTTAAAAACAGCCTGCGAAAAGTCCGGCGGTGTGCCCAGTGATTTCAACGGCAGTCATGACGCTGCCTGCGAGTTCCGGTTCTTTCCCCACTATCCGGTGCTGCTGTTATTCTACGATGCTGTTGCGGAAGAGGATTTCCCGGCCCAGTGCAAGCTGCTGCTGGACAGGACTGCGCCGCGTTATCTGGATATCGAATCGATCGTGGTACTGGGAGAGGAATTTGCGTCGCGCCTTACTGCGTAAGAGCGAGTTCGGAGCGTTTAGTTCGGAGTTCGGAGAGACTACTACAGTTGGGAGTTCGGAGTTGGGAGATGTGGCTACATTGAGTTACAAAGACTTCATGAGACCGCTGAGCATCTTCGAGATTTCCGAGCAAAGCAACCTCGACTGTTTCCTTGTTTCTCCATCTATAAATGACTGTCGATAAGATATCTCACTGATCGCAACGCATTCTCGTGTCGATCTTCGCGCTATTTTCAGATATTGATTAAATTCCGCCTTAGTACCGCCGCTGCCTTCCGCAATATTCAGGCAAATTGACGTCGCCGCTCTCCTGAACTGGTCCGTCAAAGAAAACATTTCTTGCTTTGGAAATGTCTTGGTGATTGTATAAACAAAATCAACATATTCGAGAGCCCGCTGGTAAACATTGAGCTTTTTAAAATCAAACGGTTCGTCGCTCATCTTCCCCCCTCCCGGATATTGTTTTTACACCAAACTGCGAACTCCGAACTGTTATTGAATGCTCCGAACTGATCCGCACCACTCCGAACTCCTAACTGGTCCAAAGCGCGCTCCGAACTATTTCTTATTTATGCCAGATAGCATAAATAAGAAACTCCACATTCCCGTCCTGACCCGTTATCGGCGAAGGGATAACCCCTTTGACTTTAAAGCCGAGTGAACCGATGAACTCCGTTATTCTGGTCACTGCCGTGGTTCTCGCAGCCTCATCCCGCACGATCCCGCCTTTGCCCACCTGCTCCCGCCCGACCTCGAACTGCGGTTTGATGAGCGCAACAAGCTCCGCGCCGGGCCGCAGAAATTGCAGGATGGAGGGGACCACTTTTTCGAGAGAGATGAACGACACATCGATAACCGCGATATCGACCGGTTCCGGAACCAGTGCTGGCTCGATCGCGCGGATATTCACCCGTTCTATAGTCGTCACACGGGGGTCCTGCCTGATTTTCCAGGCCATCTGGCCGTAGCCCACATCCACGGCATATACTTTTTTTGCGCCGTGCTGCAGCAGGCAGTCCGTGAACCCGCCGGTAGAGGCGCCCACGTCGAGCGCAACCTTGCCGTCTGCCGACAGTCCGAACTCCTGCAAGGCCGCTGCAAGCTTCAGCCCTCCCCTGCTTACATAGGGAAGGACCTCGCCGAGGATACGGAGCTCCGCATCTTCAGGCACGAGCGCGCCGGCCTTGTCCTGCTTCTGTCCATTCACCAGGACCTGGCCAGCCAGGATCAAGGCGTGGCCGCGTTCACGGCTTTCCACCAGACCGCGGTCGACCAGGAGCCGGTCGATACGGATCTTGCCCGCTTTTTTTGGTTTTTCTCGGTCATTCAGTTTCAACGTCCAATAAAAAAGGCACTAAGTATAACCTAGTGCCTTTGAGTTCATTCCGCAATCCGAAATCCGCATTCCGCATTTCCCTATGCGTCTTTCGCTTTCAGGGTCACCACCGGCGTCACCGCCTTGAGCCGTGACTGCATGACGAACTCCCTGACCGAGGCATAGATCCCGTCAGCGTCCAGTCCGTACTTTTTCCGGAGCAGCGATTGCGTACCGTGTTCGATGTACGCAGTCAGGCAGGCCGATCCGCAGCGATTTCACACCGGTCATGCCTGCCGCGTCAAGGCTTTCGAGCACGGCGCTCCCGAAACCGCCCATCAGCGCATGTTCCTCCACCGTGACCACCCTGCCCGTCTTTTTAGCGACACGCTGGATCAACTCCCCATCCAGCGGCTTCACGAACCGGGCGTTCACCACCGCTGCCGAGATGCCGTCAACAGCCAGCCGTCTTGCCGCCTCCATCGCAGGGTAGACCATATTGCCGATGGGAATGATCGCCACGTCGGTCCCGTCCAGGAGCAGTTCCGCCTTGCCGATCTCAAGCTGTTTCAATTCCTGGTCCATGGGAACGCCGTACCCCGTTCCGCGCGGATAGCGCACGGCTGTCGGCCCGGGATATTCGACCGCGGTCTTGATCATATGCTGCAGTTCGTTCTCGTCCTTCGGCGCCATCAGGACCATGTTCGGCACATGGCGCAGGTAGGCGATGTCGAACACGCCATGGTGCGTGGGCCCGTCCTCGCCCACCAGTCCGGCGCGGTCGAGCGCCAGCGTTACCGGAAGGTTCTGGAGGCAGAGATCGTGCACGATCTGGTCGTAGGCCCGCTGCGTGAACGTGGAGTAGATGGCCGCCACCGGATGCAGCCCCTCGACCGCGAGGCCGCAGGCGAACGTGATGCCGTGCGACTCCGCAATGCCCACATCGAAGAACCGGTCCGGGAACTGCTCCGAGAATTTGTCGAGCCCCGTGCCTTCAGGCATGGCTGCGGAGATAGCCACGATCTTGTCATTGTCCTCCGCAAGCTTGATCATGGTCTGGCCGAAGACATCGGTATAACTGAGCACCGTTGACTTTTTGCTCGCTTTGCCGGTCGCGAGATCGAAGGGCGGCGTGCCGTGGAACTGTGACGGGCTGCATTCGGCGAACTCGCAGCCTTTGCCTTTTTTCGTGATCACATGGATCAGCACGGGCCAGGTGAAGTCCTTTATATTATTGAAGGTCTGAAGCAGATGCTCGATATTATGCCCGTCGATGGGGCCGACATACTGGAACCCCAGGTCCTCGAACAGCATGCCCGGCACCATGAGGCCCTTGATGGATTCCTCGGTCCTTTTGGCGAGGTTGAACATGGCTTCGCCGACCCGGGGGATCCCCTGAAGAAAATGCTTGGTCTCCTGGCGGAATTTCGTATAGAAGTTTCCGGTCATCAGCCTGCTCAGATAGGACGAAAGCGCCCCCACGTTCGGCGATATGGACATCTCGTTGTCGTTCAGGATCACGACCAGGTTCTTCTTCAGATGCCCTGCCTGGTTCATGCCTTCGAAGGCAAGGCCGGCGGAAATGGAGCCGTCCCCGATCACGGCGATGACGCGGTACTCTTCGCCCTTGATGTCCCGTGCCGCCGCCATGCCGAGCGCCGCTGATATGGACGTGCTCGCGTGGCCCACATCGAAGTGGTCGCAGGGGCTTTCCTCGCGCTTGGGGAAACCGCTCATGCCCCCATGCTGCCGCAGCGTCGGGAACTGGGCGCGCCGTCCCGTCAGGATCTTGTGCGCATAGGCCTGATGGCCCACGTCCCAGACGATGCGGTCCTTCGGCGTGTCAAAGGCATAGTGCAGGGCGATGGTCAGGTCCACCACGCCGAGGCTGGAAGCCAGATGGCCGCCGGTCCGGGACACGACGTTGATGATCTCCTGCCGCACCTCGCCCGCGAGCTCCGGCAGTTCCTCCTGCGAAAGCGTCCTCAGGTCTTGTGCGCTGTTGATGGTATCGAGAATCATGAGTACCTCACGGTAAATTCCAGATCAGAAAATCCAAACATCAAATAGCATCAATGCTCAAGAACTAATGTTCAGACAGTTCGGACTTGAACCTTGGCAATTGCTTTTATTGGTGATTCGAGTTTTGACGTCTGTATCTATTTCTAATTCACTCTCTGTACAATATACTTCGCCAATTCCCTGAGCGGGTCTGCCTTGCGGTCGAAATCCTTGCAGAGACGCGACGGCCTTGTCCGCGACTTCCACGGCCCTGCGCCGCGACTCTTCCAGCCCGTAGAAGCTCGGGAAGGTCTTTTTGTCTTTCTTGAGATCGCTGCCCACGTCCTTGCCGATCTCTTCCTGGGTGCCCGTAAGGTCCAGGATGTCGTCTGCGATCTGGAACGCGAGCCCCACCATCTCGCCGTAACGGGAGAGCGCCGCGAACTGGCGTTTCCCCGCCCTGGCATAGAGCGCGCCGATGCGCACGGACGCACGGATCAGCGCGCCGGTCTTGTGCGTGTGGATATATTCCAGCGTGGGGAAATCCACTTCCTTGCCTTCGGACTGGATGTCGACCACCTGGCCGCCCACCATGCCGAAGACGCCTGACGCGGTGGAGATCTCCCGGATGATCGCAAGCATTCTGGCTGCGGGCACCGCTTTCAAGCGCCGGGGATCGGACAGGACCTCGAAGGCCATGTTCAGAAGACCGTCCCCCGCAAGAATGGCAATGGCCTCTCCGTACACCTTGTGGCAGGTGGGCCTGCCGCGGCGGAGATCGTCGTCATCCATGGCAGGCAGGTCGTCATGGATCAGGGAGTAGGTGTGGATCAGTTCGAGCGAGCCCGCAAGGGGAAGCAGGCCGGCGATCGGCGCGCCCAGCGCTTCGGCGGAAGCAATGGCCAGTATGGGCCGCACCCGTTTGCCGCCGGCAAAGAGGCTGTATCGCATGGCCTCATGCACTGCGGACGGGAACGTCTTCGCAGGCGGCACCAGTTTTTCGAGCGTCCGGTCGACAGCGACCTTTTTTTTCTGGAGATAGGATTTTATATCCATGAGCGCGGCGCTGTTACTCCTCTTCCTCGTTAAAAGGCTGCGCAACGATGTTCCCCGCCTCATCCTTGAGCAGGATTTCCACGCGGCGTTCGGCATCCTCCAGCCGCCGGTTGCAGATGCGGGAAAGCTTGATCCCCTCTTCGAAGAGTTTGAGCGACTGCTCCAGAGGAAGGTCCCCCTGTTCGAGTTCCTTCACGATCTCTTCGAGACGCGCCAGAGCAGCTTCAAACTTCTTTTCCGCCATAACGTTTTCTCCCTGGCACACTGAACGACTTTTTTTATTATATACGGACAACCATGGGAAAATCAAGGCAAAATGCGATATTCCGCTCAATAACTCACGTTTCAAGCATGCTTTTCCATTCTCAGGAGATTTATCGACAAGCGGACGGGCGATGCCGAGGATGCGCCTCCGACAGCGCCGGCAAGTTCATCGAACGCTACGTCAGGTATTTCTTCAGATCGATACTGGAAACGTAGGGATCGATGGTGCCGGCGATGGAGCGTTTGAACTTTCCGCCAGCGGTCTCCAGAAGACTGACCTCGGCGCCCGTATCCCTTTCTGATCCATCGAATCTGGTCAGGAGCAGCACCCGCGGACGCATCAGGTCCGGTGTCTGATGCATGACCAGCCCCACATCGCCGGTGTCGAGTTTGAGTACCGTACCGACGGGGAAAATCCCCATCATGTTGACAAAAGCCTTTACCAGCATCGGGTTGAACGACGTACCGCGCTTCGTCCACAGGATCCTGATGGCCTTGTCGACCGGCGTCTGGATGCTGTAGTACACCCGTGCCGCGGTGATGGCATCATAGGCGTCGGAAAGAGAAATGATCTGCGAGTACAGGTGCTGCCGGACCCCGATTACGGGATACCCCCGATCTCCATGCTGATGATGTTCGAACGCCGCCACCATGGCCATCTTGGTCACTCCCGGGA
Organism: Nitrospirota bacterium; assembly: GCA_963836175.1. Classification (GTDB taxonomy): domain Bacteria; phylum Nitrospirota; class UBA9217; order UBA9217; family UBA9217; genus GWC2-56-14. The sequence continues at coordinate 150,670 of CAWIIS010000001.1, read as the reverse complement.
TGTCGGCAAGTGCCAGTGCCCCCTCAACGGGGTGCCGCTTAAGCTGCTCCCACTCCGCGTCGGTAAGTTTGCCGGGTTTATTGATGATCTCATGGGGAACAGTCGCCTTGCCTATATCATGCAGCAGCCCGGCCAGACCGAGGGCCGCGACCTGAGGTTTCTCGAAACGCAGGAACGTGCCGAGCGCGGAAGCAAGGAGCGAGGTGTTCACCGAGTGGGCAAAGGTGTACTCATCATACATCTTGAGATTCGTCAGGCCGAGGTAGGTGTCCCGGTTCTCCAAAATATTGTCGACCATGGTCTGCACGGTCGTGTTCATTTTGCGCATGTTGATCTTTTTGCCAAGCTGCTGGGCTTCGACCATCTCCTTCATGGTCTCGATTGCGTCCATGAAGACCTCCGCGGCCTTCTTTTTCCCTTCTTTGATCACGCTGCCGATCTTTTTATCCACGATCAGGATGCGGTGCAGAACGATATGGGTGATCCGGGCCTTCGGTATGAGCTCGTCAGCACCGCTTTCCGCGTTAAAGAGGGCGACATCCTTGTTCATCAGGTCCGCGAAAGCCGTTATCTCATCAGCGGCAAGACCCGGTTTAAAGACAATCCCGCCGATTCCGCGGCCCGTGAGCAACTCCATCAGCACCATAAGGCTCTGGTCGATGGGGACTGAATCCTTTTCAAAGAACAGCTCCCCGCCCACGAGATAAAAGGGCACCTCTTTCCGGTCCACCAGCAGTTCCTTGATCTTGAACAGAAACTTGTCAGCGGACGCGAGGACAAAGGGATGCGACGCCGGGTAGAGGGTCGAGTTCCTGAGTACGGCAGCAAGCAGCTGAAACGCTGATTTGGCGGTGTTGATCAGCTGTTGCCTGGCAAAAAAGGACTGTCTCGATTCGACCTGTTTATCGTTCTGCTTTTCCGGCATCGGCCAGTCTCCTGTTAATCGCTTTTATAGCAACAAGCGCCGCGTCCCGGAGCTCTTCCTGAAGCTTTCGCGGCTTCCACCAGCGGACCCTTGTGTAGCGCGCCAGGAATTCAGCCGATTCCCCGCCGCCGATCTGGCCCAGGACCGCGATCGCTTCGAGCGTATGCTCTATTTCCCGCTGTTTGAGCGGGCGCAGCTCCGCATAGTCCATCACGTAGCGCGCCTCCGTATCTCCCAGCCCCTGGAGTTTGCCGATGCCCCGGAGCGCCAGGACCTGAATCCCCTCGTCCTTGTCCTTGAGGAACCGCGCCAGTAAACCGGCCGCCTTTCGTCCTCCGATATTGAGCAGCGCATGGATGATTTCGTCGCGGATTCGCACGTCCTTGTGGTCCGCCACTTTATGCAGGTACGCAATGGCCTGGTCCGTCCCGGTATCTCCCAGGAGCCGCACCGCGTTCCGCACCACATACCAGCGCCGGTCGGACAACTGCTCGCCAATCAGTGCAACCTGGTTTTTGCCCAGGTCCTTCAGAATTTCGATAAGGAACAGCCGTGCATCACGGGCCTCCTCCGCGGCCAGAAGGTCCAGCAGCAGCGATGTTCCCGCCCGATCAAGGATCTTCAGATAGAGATAGGCCGCATTATATTCCGCCGACTCCGGCGGGTGCGCCCGCATTTCAGCGACCATGTCGGTAACGGCCGACTTGGAAGCGGTCTTTTTGAGGGCCTCGTTCATGCGCGGTTTGAAAACAGGGTCCACCGTGGAGTGGAAGGCCCTGATAATGACCGCGGCAAGTTCATAATCCTTTTTTTTCTGGAGATAACCGAGCAGTTCCTCCAGTTGCCGGACCACACCGGAAAAAAGTTTTATCTCTTTCTGCGCCGACGCGGACCGGTGGGGATTTTTTACGAGCGGGATCAGGAAGATAAGCGTGCGCACGGCTGCCTGGATGATGTCCGATTCCATGCCGACCCCGCTCATCGCCTTGAGCGCCTCCATCTCCTCCTGCGTATAGTCAGCCAGGTCCGGCGCTATCTGCCCGGTAATGTCCACGGGGACCGGCGTTACCACGAAGGCTGCGGGATCGGGCGCGGCAGCGGGCGGAGCGCTCTTTTTTCCCGGTGTTCTCTTCAGCAGCGCTGCCACATGCTGCACGTTCCATTCATGGGAAAAACGGCCGGCCTGGAGCTCCTGCAGCGTATTGGGGACCTGCTCTGCGGCATCGGCAATTCGCTCGCCCGCGAGCTCAACATCAAGGTCCGCATACAGTTTGCCGGCAACAAGATTCTCCTGAACGCGCTCTTCCAGTGAAAGGACCGACTGCGCCAGGCCCTCGAACATCTTGTCGCTCTGATCGGGATGGTCCTGCCTGATCTTCTTACCCGCTTCCTGATAGAGCGAATAGAGCCGGTCCTCCACACTTTCGTGCACGCCGCGCGTCTTCCTGGCAAGCTCGAGCATGCTGGCGCCGAAACCTTCCGGATCGGCTATCAAGTTCCCGAGGACCAGCGTGCGTCCGGCGAAGAGGGAGGCATTCTTCTCCCGTGACGCTCCGCCGGCATCGGCGGATGACTCGGCAGTCGGCTTGCGGTCCCATCCCAGTTCTGCTTTGGCCGTAATGACCTCGTCAAGCCCTGATTCAACGACCTTTATGTGTGTCGCGCCATACTCCCAGAGGATCGACGAGATTCCGCTCTTCACGGCCATTTCCTCCGGCGAGAGGGCAAGGGCCTTCAAGAGGACCATCAGCTCCCCTTCGACGATCCCCTCGCTGAAGACGATTTCCCTGACCTCTTTCGCGAACAGGTCCTGCGCAATGGCCTTGTTGAGCTCAGCGTCCCTGCTTAGGGGGGTGGCGTGATACGTAAAAAAGGTCTTGTTGACGCCCACACGGTATTCAGGCGCAGTCGCGAGAAAACCGGCCAGGAGCGCATATGACTTGGATACAGACTGGGAATAGATAGGATTGTTGGGGGGATAGAGTTTTACCACCTTGATCGCCGTGATCAGGCTTCGCATGACCTCCTGGATCTCGGGCGAAAGCGCTTCTTGTTGACCGGTTTCTTTTAGCATGACTTAGAGTACCATAACAGTGGAGGAGTGTCAAAAACGCAAACCCTTTTTTTTATTCAAACGTATGATCGCCCATGCGATTGCCGCGCGGGAGCGCTCAGATGATCTTTTCCACGCGGGATACTACCTCCCCCTGGTGAAGCCTGGTGCTCAGAAGGTCTCCGGGCGTGAGCTGTAAAGCGTCCTTCAGGATCAAACCGGAAGGTAACTCCGTCGTAATGCTGTACCCCCGGGAAAGAATGCTGAGCGGGTTCAAATGGTCGAGCGCGGACGCCAATGACAGAAGCCGGGCGCGGTCCTTGCGGAGATGATGGTTCAGTCCGGGAACAAGCCTGCCGGTCAGCTCGTCAACGCGCTGCGTGTGACGCTCAAGCATCCTTCGCGGGTCCCGGAGCACCCGCAGGCATTCGCGGAGCGAGGAGCGGCGTTGTTCAACATGCCGCCGGATGCTCCGCGCGAGCCCGGTTTCGAGCGACCCGATAAGTTCGCGAAACCGGTGTTCGCTCTCCACCACCATCTCGGCCGCGGCCGAGGGCGTAGGGGCGCGCAGATCCGCGACAAAGTCCGATATAGTATAGTCCGTTTCGTGGCCCACTGCGGAAATGACCGGGATCTTCGATGCGTAGATCGCGCGCGCCACCGGCTCTTCATTAAAGGCCCAGAGGTCTTCAAGGGAGCCCCCGCCGCGGCCCGTGATCACGACATCGACGTTCCCTTCACGGTTGAAGTACCGCAGCGCCTCCACGATGGAGGGGGCCGCCTCCGTCCCCTGCACGGGAACGGGATAGATGATAATATGCATCCTCGGATGGCGGCGTTTGATGACCCGCAGCATGTCGCGGATGGCGGCGCCGGTCGGCGAGGTGATAATGCCGATGCGCTGCGGCAGGAGCGGAAGCCCCCTTTTGCGCTCCAGGTCGAAGAGCCCTTCCTTTTCAAGCTTTGCCTTGAGCTGCTCGAAGGCCAGTTGCAGCGCGCCGATTCCCTTTGGTTCGATGTACTCGAGGATAAGCTGGTATTCTCCCCGCGGCTCGTACACGCCCACCCTGCCGCGGCAGACCACCTGATTCCGTGCTGAAGGGTAAATTTGAGGAACCGCTGCGACGAGCGGAACAGGACCGCGCGGATCTGGCTTTGCTGGTCCTTTAAGGTGAAATAGGCGTGCCCGGACTGGGGGACGCTGAGGTTCGAAATCTCCCCTTCGACCCATACATCGGGGAAGGAACCTTCCAGAAGGTTCTTGATCTGTGCCGTAAGCTGCGTGACGGTGATGATGTGAGATTTCATATTGCGGATTTCGGATTGCGGATTGCGGATTTATTACCCACATTTCCAGCTGCGCAATCCGCTCGTGAATTGATTATGATTTTATGTGTATCCGTTCGATGGAGTTCGCCTTCCCCGTTGTTTCATCGATATCGATCAGCACGGCGTTCAGGTGGACCGGGCCCTTGGGTATCTCGAACCGGTGCGGCGTCTGATACAGAAAACGCGCGATCGCCTGTTCCTTCCGCACCCCGATGACCGAATCGGTCGGCCCGGTCATTCCCACATCGGTTATGAAGGCCGTTCCATTGGTCAGGATGCGCTCGTCAGCGGTCTGGACATGGGTATGGGTGCCGATCAAGGCGCTCGGCCTTGCCGTCGAGATGCCAGGCAAGGGCGATCTTTTCAGACGTGGCCTCCGCATGGAAATCGATGATCACGACAGGCGTTTCTTTTTTTAACCGCTCGATCTCGCGCTCGGCGACCCGGAAGGGATCTTCCAGGTTCGACATGAAAACGCGTCCTTCCAGGTTCAGGACCGCTGCCTTGCCTGCTCCGGGCGTGGAGACAACCACACTACCCACGCCGGGATTCCCTGAAGGATAATTGGCGGGCCTGATGAGGCGGTCCTGCTTGTTGAGATAGGGTTCGATCTCCTTCTTGTCCCAGACATGATTGCCCGAGGTGAGAACATCGATCCCCATGAAGAACAGCTCATCAGCGATATCGGACGTAATGCCGAATCCGCCGGCCGAGTTCTCGCCGTTGGCGATGACCAGGTCCGGACGGTGCGCGTCCATGAGCCCGCGGAGCTGGGCCCGCACCATCTTCCGGCCCGGCTCGCCGATGATATCGCCGATGAAAAGCACCTTCAAACGTTTTCAGCTCCCGAGGATTCACCATGCAACTGTGGCAGAAGACATACGACTGCGAATTGCGAAATGGCGATTGCAGAATGCAAGATTAATTCCGCAATCCGACAATCCGCATTCCGCAATCGAATCTACTTCGCGTACTCCACATACCTGCTCTCGCGGACCACGGTCACCTTGATCTGGCCGGGATAGGACATCTCCGCCTCGATCTTCTTGGCAATGTCGCGGGAAAGCTGGGCCGAGTGGGCGTCCGAGAGGTCTTCGGGCTTCACGATGATGCGGATCTCGCGGCCGGCCTGGATGGCGTAGGACTTTTCCACGCCCTTGAAGGAATTGGCCGCGGTTTCGAGCTGTTCAAGCCGCTTGAGGTAGCTTTCGAGGGTCTCGCGCCGGACGCCGGGCCTTCCTGCCGACAGTGCGTCAGCTGCGGCCACGAGCACCGATTCGACACAGTTCGGTTCGCCGTCGCCGTGGTGGGTCATGATGGCATTGATGACCTTGGGATTTTCGCCGTACTTCTTGGCCAGGTCCCCGCCGATCTGCGGATGGGTGCCTTCCACCTCATGGTCGATCGCTTTGCCGAGGTCATGGAGCAGGCCGGCCCGCCGTGCCAGCTTCTGGTCCACGCCGCACTCGGCCGCCATGATGCCCGCGAAGTAGGCGACCTCGCGCGAGTGCATGAGCACGTTCTGGCCGTAGCTCGTCCGGAACCTGAGCCTGCCCAGGAGCTTGATGATCTCGGGGTGGATGTTGTGGAGTCCGAGGTCGAAGGCCGCCTTCTCGCCCTCCTCCTTCATGGTGATATCCAGGTCCTTCTTGACCTTTTCGGCGATCTCCTCGATCCGCGCCGGGTGAATGCGGCCGTCCAGGATCAGGCGCTCGATGGTGAGCTTCGCGATCTCCCTGCGGAGCGGATCATAGCAGGACAGGATCACCGCCTCCGGCGTATCGTCGATGATCAGGTCGATGCCGGTGGCCGCCTCGAGCGCCCGGATGTTCCGTCCCTCGCGGCCGATGATCCTGCCTTTCATCTCATCGTTCGGCAGGTTCACCACCGATACCGTGGCCTCGGCCACATAGTCGCTGGCGTACCGCTGGATGGCCAGGCTGATGATGTTCTTGGACTTTTTGTCCGCCTCTTCCTTGGCTTCGTCCTCGATGCGCTTGATGCTCTTGGCCGCCTCGTACTTCGCCTCGTCCTCCATGGTCATCATGAGCTGGCGCTTCGCTTCTTCAGCCGTCATGTTGGCGATCTTTTCGAGCAGCTCGCGCTGTTCGCGGAGCCCCTTGTCAAAGCGCTCTTCCTTCTCGATGCGCGACCTTTTCCCGCGCCGTAAGCTCGCGTTCGCGGCGGACGGTCTCGGCCTCCCGCTTGTCCACGAGATCGATCTTTTTTTCGAGGTTCTCTTCCTTCTGGGTCAGCCGCCGCTCCTGGTTCTGAAGTTCCTGCCGCTTGTCGCGGTTCTCCTTTTCGAAATCGGCGCGCGCCTGATACAACTTGTCCTTGACCTCGAGCACGGCCTCCTTGCGCTTGGTCTCGGCCTCGCGCTCCGCGTTCGCGATGATCGGCGACGCTTCGGCTTCGGCGTCCTTGATCTTGTTCGCGCTGCAACTCTTCCTTTGATCATGCAGGCCGACGCCGAATCCCACGGCAAGCCCGGCGATCAATATGCACAATATACTCGATCATGCTCTGTTCCTCCTGGTGTCTCTTCCTCAGCCCGGCAAGGCGCTCCTTGATCCGTTTCTCTTCGCCCTGCTCCGTGGGCCGGTAGTATTCCCGCTTCTGCGGGAGGTATTCCTGGGCCACATAATGGCCGGGGTAAGTCATGGGGATACTGGTATCCTTTGCCCCTGCCGAGCCGTGGCCGCCCCCGTGTAGTGGGCGTCCTTGAGATGGTCGGGCACCGGCAGCAGCTGCCCCTTCCTCGATGTCCTTCATCGCCGCCTTGATGCCCGAGATACGCGGCGTTGCTCTTCGGCGCAGAGGCAACATAGACCGCGGCCTGGGCAAGCGGCATCCGTCCCTCGGGCATGCCGATGCGCTCCACGGCCTGGTAGGCGGCGGTGGCCACAAAAATCGCCCGCGGGTCGGCGTTCCCTACGTCCTCGCTTGCGGCGATCACGATCCGGCGCGCGATGAAGAGCGGGTCCTCCCCGGCATGATCATCTTCGCCATCCAGTAGAGCGCCGCATCGGGATCGCTTCCGCGCATGCTTTTGATGAACGCCGAGATGGTGTCGTAGTGTTCGTCCTCGTCATAGACCAGCGCCTTTTTCTGGATGGACTCCTCGGCGGTATGGAGATCGTAGAGGATCGTCCCGTCCGGGCCCGGCGCGGTGGAAAGCACGCCCAGTTCGAGCGCGTTCAACGCGCGCCGGGCATCGCCGTTCGACCGGGCAACGATCAAGTCGAGCGCTTCGGGCGGTCAGCGTGACACGGACAGCTTCCCCAGTCCCCGCTCCGTGTCGCAGAGCGCGCGGAGGATGATGGCACTGAATATCCTCATCCTTCAGGGGTTTGAACTCGAAGATCTGGGATCGGGACGAAAGGGCCGGGATGATGGCGAAAAAAGGGATTCTGCGTCGACGCGCCGATGAGCGTGATAGTGCCCCGCTCCACATCGGGCAGAAGCGCGTCCTGCTGGACACGGGTGAACCGGTGGATCTCGTCGATGAAAAGGATGGTCCGCCTGCCGCTCCGGGCACGCTGCTCTAGCGCGGCTTCCTGGGCCACCCGCCGGATATCGGCGACGCCGGCGGTAACGGCATTGAGGGACACGAAATGGGCCTGGCTCCGCTCTGCGATCAGATGGGCAAGCGCGGTCTTTCCCGCGCCGGGAGGGCCGTAGAGGATGAGCGACATGAACCGGTCGGTTTCGATGGCCCTGCGCAGAAGTTTGCCCTGACCGAGAATATGCTCCTGCCCCACGTACTCGGACAGGTCGCGGGGACGCATTCTCCAGGCAAGCGGCGCCGCGTAGACTGCTTCAGATCAGCCGTTGAGAGGTTCTATCTTTTTCGTGAGGTTCTTGAGGCCCAACGTGCTGTTTCAGGAGGGCTTACGCGGGCAAGTGATAGCGACGGAAACCGGACCGTGCCAGATCAGGATTGTACGGGATATGGGATATAAGCAGGCAAAGGAGAAATGACATGATCATTCCGTCGAGAGGAACCGTTTCACTGGAGATCCGTTGCTGCCCATCCAGGAGCGTTGCTCCTGCAGGACATGCCTTTGCGTAACTATATGTATGAATTGAGTGATCCCATGTTTCGTATTTTCGTTTCCTTGACTGGCGATGCGATCTGGTGCAGTGTTGAAATGTCATCGCGTGCCGCACGATACCGAATTTATCCGATACCTTGCATTCCGCTTGATCCGCTGTTGCGTAACTATCACAAGCGCCGGAGCCTTCCTTACTTACCGGTCCTTTCAGGCGCTGATTAACATCTATAAGCAAAACCTTTTAAAATCCCCCGCTTTTGCCGTGCAGATTAACTTGATTCCTGGTCGTAACCAGGTGGGCGCCCTGTCGGAAAGTTCAGGCTTCCCAGTCTTATCTGGGCATGCACACCCTTTCCGAGGTACAGCTCCCGTTTTATTTTTTCACGAGGAACAAGTTTATCTGTCACGCGCAAAGCAGGGGATTTGATATTTATGCTTATTATTTATATACCAGAATAGAAAAAAAATGGCAAGAATAAAATAATACGCGGTTTTACGGCAAGTACGATAATATCGTTTTAATTCAACAAGTTACTACGTAACGGGAAGGAAGGATTACCCTTAAAATACCCCGACCTGAGCGGTTACGTGCCTTCTTCTCCATCGCCGGTAAATTCCAGCAATCGCCTCGCCGACCGTTCAGCGGATTCTTCCAGGGCCCGGTACTGCTGTCGCAGGCGAAAAGTTCGTCCGATATGGTAAGCGCAGCCAGGATCGCGACCCGATGAGCATCAGAGGTACCGGTGCCCTTCTGCACCTCCTCTCATTTTAGCATCGCAGAACGCGGCCAGTTCCCGGATGTAGGCATGGTCCTCCATCCCCTTGATGCTGTAAACCTGACCGAGTATTTCAACCTGTACACTTTCCATAAGTCACTTCGATTACTGAATAATCTGATTATTGAAAACTAAGTCTTGCGCTGGATTTGGACTTGCTGCTTACAGCAGCGCATCCACAAACTCCTTCGGATCGAACTCGCGCAGATCCTCAATGGCCTCGCCGATGCCCACGAACTTGACCGGGATCCCCAGTTCCTTGTTGATGGCAAAGACAATGCCGCCTTTCGACGTCCCGTCGAGCTTCGTAAGCACGATGCCGGTGACGCCGATCGCTTCATGGAACATCCTCGCCTGGACCAGGGCGTTCTGGCCGGTATTGCCGTCCAGGACCAGCAGTGTCTCATGGGGCGCTCCCGGCAGTTCGCGCGATACGATGCGCTTCACTTTTTTGAGCTCATCCATGAGGTTCGATTTTGTATGCAGCCTGCCGGCCGTGTCCACGATGAGCACATCCACGGCCCGGGCCTTTGCGGCGGTAACGGCATCGAACACGACCGCGCTCGGATCGGCCCCCTCCTGATGCTTGATCACCGGAATGCCCGCCCGCTCCCCCCAGATGGAAAGCTGCTCGGACGCCGCGGCCCGGAAGGTATCTCCTGCAGCCAGCATCACCTTCTTGCCCTGCGATTGCAGCCGGTGCGCCAGTTTGCCGATCGTGGTGGTCTTGCCCGTGCCGTTCACGCCGATCACCAGGACCACCGACGGCGAGGCGGCAACCGAGAACTTGCGACGTCCCCGATGACAGGATCTCGAAGAGAAGATGCTTGAGGCGCGCCCGCACCTGGTCCGGCGTTGAAAGCTCCTGGCGCTTGAACCGCTCCGTCAGGTCCTTCAGCACAAAGGCGGCGGTCTCAGCCCCCACGTCGGATGCGATCAGCGCCTCTTCAAGTTCGTCGAGGAACGTTTCGTCGATCTTCTCGCCGAGGATCAGCGTGCCGAGCTTGTCGGCAATATTCTTTCTGGTCTTTGCCAGTCCCTCGCTCAGACTTTTAAATACACCCAGCATGAAAACCTCATAGTATCAATTCAAAATTCAACAAGGAATATTCAACACTTGAATCTTGAGTCTTGAATCTTGAGTCTTGAATCTTGAGTCTTGAATTTGCATTCGTGATATTGTCACATATCAAGCGGCAATTTTCCCGACGGCTCGGTCCGCTCCGCCGCCCGCTGCTCATTCCGTGTTCCCGAAACGCGCTGTTTTATCTTTTTCCGGCGCCTCATCCTGTTCCGCCAATTGCGCGTCCGCCGCGGCATAGCCTGCCGTGCGGTACAGATATCGGTCGTGCATTTTGTTAAAACCGGTCCATCCGCCCTCAACGATATTTTCCTTCTGCAGCGTGGCCTGAAAATTATTGATCTTGGCCGAAAGATCATCAAGATAATGGATGACCACCGCTTCCTGGATCTTGGGTCGCTTGGGCGAACCGAACTCGTACTCGCCGTGGTGCGAGAGCATGATATGCTTCAGCAGCATCGTGAGTTCCGCCGGGAACCCGGGGATCGTGCTGATCTTTTCGACCAGCATCTCGTACCCCAGCGAGATATGGCCGATGAGCCTTCCCTCGGTCGTATATTCGATCGATTTCCGCACCGCCAGCTCGCGGACCTTGCCGATATCATGCAGAAAGGCGCCGGCAGTCAGCAGGTCGCCGTCGATGGACGGAAAATGCTTTGCAACGTCGCGCGACAGGGAGATCAGTTCCAGGAGATGCTCCAGCAGGCCGCCGATGTAATTATGGTGCAGCGCTTTTGCCGCCGGCGTGCGTCTGAGCAGGTCCATGAAGGCCTGGTCGTTCAGAAAAGAATTCATGAGCTGCTTCAAATGGGGATTGGCGATGCCGGCTGCCGCGGCCTGGAGCTCCGCCACCATCTCATCGATGTTGCGTTTTGAGGCCAGCAGAAAATTGGCGATGTCGACACGGGAATCGTCGACCTTCTCCAGCGTCTTCATCTTGATCTGCATCGAGCCCTGGTAGTTCGCCGCGATGCCCTTGATGCGGACAAAGTCCTCTCGCTCGAACCTGCCGGCGACCTCATCGGCGTTGTCCCATAACCTGCCGTCGATCTCGCCGGTCTTGTCGGAGAGCTTGATCGAAAGGTAGGTCACTCCATTTTTGGCGGTTGAAACCTGTTTTGAGGTTGCCAGGTAAATCTCTTCCACCCAGTCGCCTTCTTTGAGAGATGCTATCGTCTGCATGTGTTCCTTTCTCGTTGCTCCTGTGGGCGATAATAAACCATCCCTCCCGCATTGTCAAACAGAAAGCGGCAAAACAGGCGGTGGAGACCGTGTTCTGCGGGCACACTAACCGTTTTGATGCGAACTCAACATGCCGGCCCCACACGATGATGCGCAAAAAAGCCGGCCAAGATGCCTGGCCGGTTTACGTAATGAACGCTCGTGACGTGTAAATCACGATCCAAGGCTACGAGAAGATCGCTGTTGCGGACCGATCATTTTTTTCTTACGTATGCCTTGTACTCGCCGTTCTCGCTGGTGATACCGAGATATTCGTTGCCCGTCCTCTTGCACCAGGCAGGCATGTCCTTTCGATCCCGTCGTCATCGGACTGCACTTCGAGCACCTGCCCCGGCTGCATTTCCTTGATCTTGTTCGACGTCTTGAAGATCGGCATGGGGCAGGCCAGACCCACACAATCGAGGACTATCGTCCGGCTTGATGTCTTTCACATCCATGAGTATGCATTCCTTAGAACGTTCTAATTCCGCATTCCGAAATCCGCAATCCGCATGATCACTCCATCTCGTGCTCGTGTCCGGCGTCGGCGGGCATCGTCACGGGCGAGGCTATGCCCTTCTTCTTGTAGTAATCGTCAAGCGCGGACTTGAGCGCCTCTTCGGCCAGCACCGAGCAGTGCATCTTCACCTTCGGCAGACCGCCGAGCGCCTCGGCAACCGCCGCATTGGAGATCTTGAGCGCTTCGTCGATGGTCTTGCCCTTCACCAGGTCCGTGACCATGCTGCTGGTGGCGATGGCCGCGCCGCAGCCGAAGGTCTTGAACTTGGCGTCGGTGATGATATTGTTCTCCACCTTGATGTACAGCCGCATCACGTCGCCGCAGACCGGGTTGCCCACGGTGCCGACGCCGTCGGCGTTCTCGATCTCGCCCACGTTGTGGGGCTGGGCGAAATGCTCCATCACTTTTGAACTGTACTGTTCCATAGATCCCTCCTCAGCGATCTTTTTCCTGTTTTTTATCATGTCCTCATAGAGCGGCGACATCTCCCGCAGCCGCTGCACGATGGGAGGCAGCTTCTCGATGCACGTAGTCGATATCTTCCGCGCGTGTTCCCCATGCCGAGCGTCATGAGCAGGGTGCCGTTGGCCACCGCCGCATCCGTCCCGATGCAGGACAGCACGTGCGATGATTTGAGCGACCGCGAGGTGCAGGCCGAACCGCTGGATACCGAGATGCCCGCCATGTTCAGGAACAGGAGCATGGACTCCCCTTCCACGATACCACATGGACACGTTCACGTTGTGCGGCAGCCGCTGCGTCGGGATGGCCGTTGATCACCATCATGGTCGATCCTCTCCATGAGGCCCTTTCTGAGCCGGTCGCGCAGCGGCGCCAGATAGCTGCATCCGGTTCGGCAGATCTCGGCCGCCGCGAGCTCCGCAGCCTTGCCCAGGCCCACGATGCCCGGAACGTTCTCGGTGCCGGCACGCCTGCCGTCCTCCTGGACGCCGCCTTCGATCTGCGGCTTGATCCGCACGCCTTTTCGCACGATACAGCGCGGCAGCGCCCTTGGGGCCGTAGAACTGGTGGCCCGAGAGCGAAAGCGCGTCCACGCCCAGCGCCTGTACGTCCACCGGGACCCATCCCACGGACGCCACGGCATCGGTATGGAACAGCACGCCCTTTTCTCTGGTGATCTTCGATATCTCCTCGATCGGCTCGATGGTGCCGATCTCGTTGTTCGCATGCATGATCGAGACAAGGACCGTTTCCTTGGTGATCGCTTTCGCAACATCTGCGGGGTCCACGAGCCCGTGCTTGTCCGTCGGCATGGCCGTGACCGTGAACCCGGCTTTTTCCAGCGTCTTCACCGGATGGAGCACGGAAAAATGCTCGATCTGGGACACGATGATATGCTTGCCCTTCTGGCTGTTCGCCTGGGCAAGCCCTTTGACCGCGAAATTATTGGATTCCGCTCCGCTGGCGGTAAAAAATATCTCCTCCGGCTTTGCGCCGATAAGCGCGGCGGTCTTTGCCCGGGCCTCTTCAACAGCGTTCTTGGCCTCCCTGCCGATATCATGCAGGTTCGAGGGATTGCCGAACTTCGCCGTGAAATAGGGCAGCATTGCCTCCACCACCTTGGGATGGACCGGCGTCGTGGCTGCATGGTCCAGATATACTTTTCTCATGATCAACATGCCCCCTTTCCTGCGACAGCGAGTTTTCTTTTCGGTTTCAGGAGCTCAGGTTCCTTTTCCGGCTGCTCTTGCAGCAGGTCTTCAAAGCTGATGCTGTCCAGCGCTTCTTCTATTTTTGCCCCCACCTTGGTCCAGACCATCCGGGCAACGCAATCGTCTGCCTGGATGCAGTCGTCCGATTCGCCGGGCTCCAGACAGTGCGACAAGGCTATGGGCCCTTCAAGCGCGCGGACAATATCGCCGATCGTCAGTTCCACCGGCTTTCGCGCGAGCAGATAGCCTCCTGCCGGGCCGCGCACGCTCTCGATCATTCCCGCCTTGCCGAGCTGATGCAGGATCTGCTCAAGGTAGGAAAGCGATATGCCCTGGCGTTCCGCGATCTCCTTGATGGTGATCGGCCCTTTGCCGTGCGCGGGCGATCTCATAGACTGCCCGGACACCGTATTTCCCTTTGGTGGACAGTTTCATAGTTCGACCTCGAAGGTAACTGCTCAGGTATTTCGCTGAAGACTGAAGGTTACCATTTATTCCTAAAACCTTCAACCTTCAGCCTATCCACCTGATTACTTACAATACAGGACAAGTTCCGTCCTCAGTTAGCTTCATGCTTAACATATCAAACCTGACTATTTCTGTCAAGTATATTGTTTCATGTTCGTGATTTCCGAATTATGCTATACTCCCGGCATGTTACAGACCAATCCCCATAACCCCATCACGAGCAAAGACAACGCTACCATCAAGCATCTGCACGCCCTTTCGGAATCCAAGCAGAGAAAAAAGGAACAGGCCTTCCTGATCGAGGGCGTCAAAATGGTCGAGGAAGCGCTTCGGGACAACCTGGGCGTCAAGATGGTTATAGCCTCCCCTTCCCTGGTGCAGCACCATGGCAAGGGCGTGCTGAAACTCGCCGAGAACCGGTCCGTTGAAGTCCTCTGGATCTCGGAACGCTTAATGGACACGATCGCAGAAAGCAAAACTCCTCAGCCGGTCATGGCGGTCGTCACGATGAAGGCATATTCCGAGCAGGGCCTGCTGGCCAATGACGCAGGCCTCATTGTCATGGCCCATCAGCTTCAGGACCCGGGGAACCTCGGGACCATCATCAGGACTACGGAGGCAGTCGGCGCATCGGGCGTGGTGATCACCTCGAACACGGTGGACCCTTTTAACCCCAAAGCCATCCGGGCGTCCATGGGCAGCATCCTGCGCGTGCCGATCGTGCATAGTGGAGATGCATCGGCGTTCATCAAGACCTGCAAAGAGAAGGGCTTTCAAACAGTGGCGACAGTGCTGACCGGAAGAACAACCCACTTCGATATCGACCTCGGAAAACCAACGGTGGTGGTTCTCGGACAGGAAGGCGCCGGACTGCCGCAGGAGATCATGGCGGATATCGATCTGCAGGTACGCATTCCCATGGCATCAACGATCGACTCGCTGAATGTGGCGACTGCGGCGGCAGTGATTTTATATGAGGCGTTCAGGCAGAGGATGGTGCGGTAGTCTCGGTGCTCGGTGCAGGTTCTTCCTGAAGTCCTTGTAATTGCCCTTCTATGAAACTTTCACGTTACATTCTGTATCTGTTGGATACCCTTAAAATACTCCATCAGTTTCATACTCCATCAGTTTCGTTGACATCGACTTAGATCAAGCATATAGTTGTGCATGCTAATTCGAGTGCTTTGGCATGTTCGTTGCCAGGCTGGTAAACACCGAAAATACGTTCTTTCTTAGCCGGACGCGGCTAGATAATCACTGGTTAAAATGATCATACGAATCCAAAATCTTGTGAAAATTGCATCGCTTTCTGAATCGATGCATAGACGGGCAGCCAGATCTACACCCTCTTCATGGCGTGTACTTTACGGGCATGCATTCCTTGAGAAATCATTCCTTCATGCACAATCGATCATACTATTGTGCAACAACGCTGCTCAGAACAAAGGAGCTTTGGATGTAGGCTCCATATGCGCACTAAGTCGTTGCATTGTGGAGATTCATAACGCGTTTGCTTACCTCCTCGAAAAAGGTCTCGCGAGAGAAGAATCAGAGTTTCGGCATGAGCTCTTTCTCCTCAATCACGCTGTGGATCTCCTGAGAATTCATTCAAGTCTCGGTGTCGGTAGTAATGATATGCGTATGCAATATCAAGAAATGTCTCGCCAAATGTCGCAACAGTTATTAGAATCGAATACAATTTTCATTTCACTGGATGGTACTCAACGAAAAAATCTAATTCGGGGGAAATCACCGTATCAGACATTTCGCTATACAGGAGCACATCCCCTGCCTCGTAAGATCGAATCCGCGCTTTACAATTTGCTGTCTCAAGCAATTCACTCATTTTCTTTAGGATTGACCTCACATATTGGCGGGGGCCAGGCAACCGTCTTTAATCCCATTAATACCTTATTTATTGCAATTGAGATTGCTGTCATTTACTTGGCCAATATTTGCGTTGGCTACCAACGACTAAGAAGTAGGGCGATTGGCACCCTATCAGAAGAGGAGAAGATCCTTCTAGATGAAACGCTTTCAACAAAAGAGCTTGTGCAATGGCTCTCAGAGTTTAGTCATCCCGATTACTTTTATTCTAGAAAATACCAATTCGTATAATTTATCGCTTGAGCATCTTATAGCGAAGAATGTAGAGAAGTAATTCTACATAGCTTTAACCAGTCGTTCGAGCCGCCTCTAGCTCGCCCAGTCTAGCGACTACAAGGATTGTTATATGCCTTTGCCGATAACCATTGCTTTAATCGCAATTCTTATTACGTTAATAGGTTTACTTTTTAATGTTAGGAATTATGAACGAAAAGCAGGAATCTCTATTAGGGGGAGCTATATTATCAGCTTTAGTCGTGACTGTGATGATCCCTACGTGTCAAAAATAACCTTGGAAAATACTAAGGATCGAGCAATCACTATTTATTCGATCTATCTAAAAGTCGGCAACAATAATTACATAGAAATCGATAATTTTGAAAATGCTCCCCTTATTGTAAAAGCGTTCGAGACATATAAAAAAGATTACGGCCCCCTTGAATATTACGCCTATAACTTGCAACGATTCAAAATAAATAAGCTTCTCTCTAATTTTAAGGTACGAAAACAGCTTGTGCTGTCTACTTCAGAGGGTAAGTACAGAGTACCGATGGTCTATCGCTCATGGAGTCCTAATGACGACTACCTTAGGAATCATCTGGTAGTTGTGACCAAACCGATTAGGAACGTTTTTAAGGGAAGGGCTATCGGCAATAATGTTAGATATGTTATTCATTTTATATTGAATAATGGGGAAGAAGAAATTATTCCCCTTCATTTGGATGATTATAGGCTAAAGATTTTTAATGATTTTAACCTTTCAAAACATGACTTGGAGTCGAAGTCTGCATTAGAGTCTCTTTTAAAGAAGCAAATATCAAATGGAACTTTGAAATGCAAATCTTATGAGATTGTTGATGTGGAGCAGTGGCGTGAAAAGAATTACAACCCACTCTCTAATTTTGTCGTTCAAGCAAGAAATCACGGCTTTTTAAGATACTATTTGGGGAGAATTGAATCTGTTGTTCTCAACTGGAAAAATAAACGGCTGATGATTAAATCCAAAAAGAGATAAGGTACAATCAGCGCGTCCACAGCGACGCGCCAAAGAGCAGCGCGTGACGCGCGCATTAATCTCATAAAAATCCTAAGATCGTATGGGGTCAGATCGTATGGAGTCAGGCTTGACTTGTTGACTTAGCTTACAGAACCACTGAATTGCGAAAACCCACGCTTGACAATGAGGTCACATTGGTATACTATGACCACATGCAAACAAAAACCATAGGAATTCGTGAAATGAAAGCCCATCTGAGCAGCTATCTACAGGATGTGAAGCGGGGCGAGGAGCTGCTTATCTCGGAACGGGGCAAGGCCATCGCCCGCATAGTACCGGTAGGCGCTCCGGCAGAGGAAAGCAAACTGCATTCCGCGCTCGTCAAATTGGCGCTCTCGGGCGCAATCATCCTCCCGCCATCCTACAAACCGCCGCGCCTGCCGAAATTCAGGAAAAAAGTAAAGGGCTCTCCCTTCTCCCAGGCGATCAGCGAGGACCGGCGATGATGCTCTATGTCGACGCCTCCGCACTCATCAAACGGTACGTGGAGGAGGACGGATCAGATCGCGTCAATGCCCTCTGGAACGGGGCAACGGGGATTGCAACATCGGTTGTCGCCTTCGCGGAAATGATCGCAGCGCTGAACCGTAAAAGGCGGGAAGGCGTGTTATCAGCCGCTGAGTACACCAGAACGGCAACTGCTTTTAAGAACGATTATCGCCGCGTCATTCTCGTGCCCGTCAGCGCAGGCTTGAACGAACGCATTGAAACGCTGGCGCGGAAACACGCACTGAGAGGCTTTGATGCGATTCACCTTGCATCGGCGCTCGTGATCAGGAACAGTGGGAAAGTTGAAACGGGTTTCGCATGCTACGACCGAATGCTGAATGATGCGGCAGGGAAAGAAGGGTTTCAGGCGATCCTATAAACTTACCTCCGTTTCGGGTTTTACTTCCTATGGTATCGCAACATGCAGCGGCAATAGTCCGCATCGCAGTTCGGTAATGGCAGCTCCGGGACCTCGTTAAAACGAAAACGCTTTCCCTGTAAACTCAATGCGGCATTACAGGCATCACTACCTTCATCATCCCCGTCATTTGACAGCATAACTTCAGCTTCATAAACATCTTGAGCATTTGGCACTGACTTACGTATTTGTTCGTGTTGATAAAATATTTTTTCCGCATGAAGTATATGTTGAGTAACCAGGAAGGCAGATCCCGATATGTCTTCTTTGCCATGATCCGACAAGGAATGGTAATATTTACGGCTAACCTTTGCATTTGGCCTTAAACCGAGTTTCTCTACTTCATCTCCGGACAGCAGTTCACCCGACATTCGTATCTTTCTATCAATTGATCCATAGCTTGCATCTCTATTGTTCAATATGATTTCCAATATCCAATCGAATGAATCCGGCTTGAATAAGCCTGAATGTTCGATCAGCCGCCTTGGGTCTGGCTTATTCATCTGCCGGTTTCCTTACCATTGAAGCAGTCGTTACATTTTGAGTTTATCGGGTATTCCCTGGCAAGCGCCAACTGCGTTACTAAGATGGTCATCAGTAAAGCCTCATGGGAAAATAATCAGTCATTCCGGGCTTGACCCGGAATCCAGTTTTTTTTGCATTGCTTCTGGATTCCCGCTTTCGCGGGAATGACGAACTATGTGGCATTACTACCGCATGTCTTAGCAATCGAGACATATAGCAATTAAGCCCCTACTTTCTAAACTTCTTCCTCAACTTCTCCACCACGAGCGACGGCACAAGGCTCGAAACATCGCCGCCGTAGCTTGCCGCCTCCTTCACGATCGTCGAAGTGATGAACGAATATTCCTCGTTCGGCATGAGAAAGACGGTCTCAATATCGCTGTCCAGCCTCCGGTTCATGAGCGCCATCTGCATCTCATATTCGAAGTCCGAAACCGCCCGCAGTCCCGCGGATGATCCCCACGGCCTTTTTCTGCCTCACATAATCCACCAGCAGACCGTCGAATCCTTCGATCACGACATTCTTTCGCTTTGCCGTCACCCGTTTAAGCATAGCGATGCGCTCTTCAAGGGAAAAGAGCGGACTTTTTTTCGGGTTCTCCGCCACCGCCACGATCACCACATCGAAGATCCTGCGGCTCCGCTCAACAAGGTCGATATGTCCGTTCGTGACGGGGTCGAAGGTTCCGGGATAAACAGCGATGCGTTTCATGGGAGCTCCTTTAGCTGCAATTCTCTGTAGGTATTCATCCCCCTTGATGAGGGAGGTTAGGTGGGGGTGATGAGCGCGAGCACTGAAACTTCACCCTCCCCTCAGTCCCCTCCCATCGAAGGGAGGGGAGAGTTTAGTC
This sequence comes from Nitrospirota bacterium, assembly GCA_963836175.1. Classification (GTDB taxonomy): domain Bacteria; phylum Nitrospirota; class UBA9217; order UBA9217; family UBA9217; genus GWC2-56-14. The sequence continues at coordinate 131,120 of CAWIIS010000001.1, read as the reverse complement.
AGGATAAACCGTAGCTTGAAATCAGTATCCTGGAGGCAACTAGATCATACCGCATCTATTGTATTCTCCTAACTCCTGACTCCTGACTTCCGCCTTCTGTCTCCTGACTCCCGATTTTATAAAACGCCAGCACCGTGTCACCGTACACCGCTTCACGCGAAAGCATGAGTTCTCCTGCCTGTTTTGGCGACGGCTGTTTTTTAAAGTGCTCGGCAATGACGATCGCATCAGGCTTCAGGATCCCGGACTCGGCGATAAGGTTGAGCACGGGCTCCTGTTCGAGCGTGTAGGGCGGGTCGAGAAAAACAATATCAAACTGTTCCGATACTTTTTTCAGGTATTTCTCCGCTTTCGCTCCGACGATCTCCGTCCGCTTGCTGAAACCGATCAGTTCGATGTTCTTTTTAATAACGTGCAGCGAGTCCCGCGCATCATCAACGAACACGACCCGATCCGCCCCGCGGCTGAGCGCCTCGATGCCGATCCCGCCGGCGCCGGCAAAAAGATCGAGGAACGAGGACTTGTTCACTTTCTTGCCGAGAATATTGAACAGCGCCTGTTTCACCTTATCCGAAGTCGGTCGGACCTTTGAACCTGCGGGAACCTTGAGATTCCTGCCTTTGCTTGTGCCGCCGGTGATCCTCATGATAACGTTTCTTTTCTCAAGGAGTAGTAACTCCTTGCGTAAATTTGAGTTTTTCCCTAAGTCACCCTTTCTCATCCTCTCCCTTCCGGGGAGAGGGCTGGGTGAGGGGGATGAAGTCAAGCCCATTAGAACAACATAGGTGAACCGATGCTACAGAAAACGCTTTGTTTAGTCAAGCCTTTCTTGACACTGCAGGCCTATGCGTATATACTTTTTTCATGATAAAGAACAAACCTACACGAAGAACAGTCCCTGGACTTGCAGTTCTTTTCCTCTCGCTCGCATCGGTGATCATCGGCCTGATCGGAATTTCTGTGGGGGCGGAGGAAAAAGCTGCGCCGGCTCCTGCTCCCAAAACGGTTCATGTCCTCACGATCGACGCTGCGATCACCCCCGTTGTTGCCGAATACATCGAAAAGGCCGTAGACCGCGCTGCCGCAGCCAATGCTGAAACGCTCATCATCCAGCTGAACACTCCCGGCGGACGCGTTGACACCATGCAGCAGATCGTCATGAAGATGCTCTCCGCAAACGTTCCGGTCGTGGTCTACGTTGCGCCGCAGGGCGGCCGGGCTGCATCGGCAGGGGTATTCATCACGCTGGCTGCCAACATCGCTGTCATGGCGCCCAGCACGCATATCGGCGCTGCCCATCCGGTGACCATGGCGGGAAAGATGGACGATGTTCAGGAGGCAAAAGCTGTGAACGACCTGGCCGCCATGGTTCGGGGGCTCGCTGAAAAGCGCGGCAAGAATGCCAAATGGGCTGAAGAGGCCGTACGGAAAAGCGTATCCATTACCGAGACCGAGGCGCTCAAGCTCAAGGTGATCGATCTGATCGCGCCGGATATGCCGTCGCTCCTTAAGGCCATACACGGAAAAACCGTTGATCTGGCGCTCGGCAAGAGGGTCCTCGATACGGAAAATGCCCAGGTCCAGGAAGTCAAGATGGGGTTCCGGTTCAAACTTCTTGATCTCATCAGCGACCCCAACATTGCCTATATCCTGCTGATCCTCGGGTTCTACGGCCTCTACTTCGAACTTTCAAACCCCGGCGCCATTTTCCCGGGCGTTGCCGGCGCCATCAGCCTTATCCTGGCCTTTTATGCGCTCTCTAACCTTCCGATCAATTATGCCGGTCTCATGCTGATCGTCCTCGCCATCGGACTGTTCATTGCCGAAGCATTCATCACGAGCCACGGCGTCCTCGGCGTCGGCGGCACCATCGCCATGGCGATCGGTTCGGTCATGCTGATCGATTCTCCGTTGCCCTATATGCGCATATCGTGGGCCGTCATCATCCCGGTTGTCGCGCTTTCTTCCCTCCTGTTCATTGTCACGGTGTCTTTAGCCGTGCGGGTCCAGCGTGAAAAAGCCGATACCGGAACAGAAGGCATGCTCGGACTTGAAGGGGAAGCAAAGACCGACGTTCATGCACAGGGCCAGGTGTTCGTGCGCGGAGAATACTGGAAGGCCTGGAGCGATGAGCCGATCCAAAAAGGCGAACGGGTGAAGGTCGAGTCTGTCTCGGGGCTCACAGTCAAAGTTAAAAAAGCTTCCCGGCCATAGAGACGGGCATATATACCGTTTGCCTGAAATGCAGCTCCGATGGATGCACTGCAGAAAAAATCACGACGCAAAAGAAATAACAAGGAGGTTCACGATATGGAAGCACTAGGACTGGGATTAGCGTTTGCAAGCATTATTATTGCCTGGTTTCTGTTCAACACGATCAAGATCCTTAAGCAGTATGAGCGGGGAGTGATTTTTACCCTCGGCAAGGTTGCCCAGGAAGGCGGCGTAAAAGGGCCGGGAATGATCATCCTCATCCCCGGGATACAGAAAATGGTGAGGGTGAGCCTCCGTACGGTCACCATGGACGTGCCGGCGCAGGACGTGATCACCAAGGATAATGTGACCGTCAAGGTGAATGCTGTGGTCTACTTCCGGGTCATGGACCCGAAAAAGGCGGTCGTTGAGGTCGAGGACTTCTACTATGCCACGTCGCTCATTTCGCAGACCACGCTCCGAAGCATCCTGGGCCAGAACCAGTTCGACGATCTGCTTTCGAACCGGGAAGCCATCAACGCGGAACTGCAGAAGGTTATCGACGAGCAGACCGAGCCCTGGGGCGTCAAGGTGACGACCGTGGAAGTGAGGAACGTGGACCTGCCGGCTGAGATGCAGCGCGCCATCGCGATCCAGGCGCAGGCAGAGCGTGAACGGCGCGCCAAGATCATCCATGCCGAGGGAGAGCTCCAGGCATCGGCGAAACTGGGAGAAGCGGCGGCGGTGATCAGCAAGAACCCGATCGCGCTTCAGCTCAGGTATCTGCAGACGCTCACCGAGATCGGCACCGAGAAGAACACGACCATCGTATTTCCGCTTCCGATCGACTTTATGTCGGCATTTTTCAAGAACCTGGTCGAGAAGAAGGAATCCTGAAGAAAAACAAACGCGGCAGAAAAGCAAAAGGGGACAGAGCAATGCTCTGTCCCCTTTTTCAATGAATGGTTGTTCTGGTTAGATCTCTGTGACCGTAATGGCCTGCGGCGGGCAATTCTCCACGCAGGTCAGGCAGTTGATACATTCGGACATATTCACCGGCTCGGACTTGTCACCCTGCAGCGCAAACACCTGCTGCGGGCAAACATTAACGCAGGTGCCGCAGCCATCGCACTTGTTCTTGTCCACTGTTACCATGTACATGGGCCTTGTTCCTCCTTCAGTAAAAGTATGATGCAAACAGGGGGCATAATACATGCCTGGCTTCTGAAAATCAATAAATAAATGCTCACCAGAATAAAAAAAGTGCCCATCCCGGACCGGGATGGGCCCTGCTGCTTTACCATACATCGTGTTGATTAATGGTCGATTTCTATTCCAACGTTCCGCTCCCTGACCGTATACGGCTATCTTGTACAAGAAAGTCAGGACCAGGAACCCGATGGCCCAGACACCGAGGGTGATCATCGCCTCCGGCATGTCGGCCAGTAGGGATGGATCTCTTCAAAGGGATTCGGCACGAAACCGCCGATCACGAGACCGAAGCCCTTGTCGATCCAGAGGGAGATAAAGAGCATGGAGCAGGCGAGCGCAAGCGTCCCTTCGTTCCTGCGTATTGCCGGTACCCAAAGCATGGTGAGCGATATGACCGCAAATATGCTCGACGTCCACATGAGTGGTACGAGTTCAGTAGTGGCCCTCAAGCCCCGCATACAGATAGACGAAGGGATGCGCATGTCCCGGAATGCCGCTGTAGAAGGCCGTGAAGAACTCCAGGCCCAGGAAGAACACGTTCGCGAACATTGCATAGGACACGATCTTGCCCAGTGCCTGGATCGGCTCCTTGCCGGGATCGAACTTGGTCAATCTTCCGCACGATCAGCGCAAGGATAATCAGCAGCGCCGGGCCGCCGGCAAAGGCCGAAGCCAGGAACCGGGCCGCCATGATCGCCTGAGCCAGAAGTGCCTGTCCCGGAACGCCGGATACAAAAATGCCGTGACCGTGTGGATACTGATCGCCCAGGGGATCGAGAGATAAATAAACGGCTTGATCCACTTCGGCGGCGGCACACCCTTCCGGTCCGCTCCAGGGTGACCCAGCCGACCAGGGATTGATGAACAGATAGCCCTTCAGCACCACGGAATCCCAGAACATGACGGAACCCGGCGTGGGATGGAGGATCATGTTCGTGATGCGCATGGGCTGGCCCATGTCAACGAAGATGAACAGGATGCACATGGTCACCGCCGAAATCGCGAGGAACTCGCCCAGGATCACGATCTTCCCGAATTTCTTAAAATCGTGCAGATAGTACGGTATCACCAGCATCACGGCCGAGGCCGCAACACCGACCAGGAACGTGAACTGGCCGATATACAGCCCCCAGGACACGTCGCGATGCAGGCCGGTGAGCCCCAAGCCGTAAAAAAACTGCTGGAGATAGAAGTAGACACCCATCGCGGACAGGGCGCCCAGAAAGCACACCCATGCCCAGTATTTCTTACTCCCCTCTAATGCTTTCTCAAGCATGGTCGCCTCCTCCTATGAGATAGTAAATGGCCGGCCCGGTGCCGAGATCGGGTTTGCGTCTGATCGTGTACTTGTTCGTCACGATCTTCCTGACCTCGGAGGCGGGGTCTTCCATGTCGCCGAAAACCAGGCCGCCTTGCGGAGCAGCCTCGACGCATGCCGGAATCTTGCCTTCCGAAAGCCGCTCAGAGCAGAAAGTGCATTTTTCCACGACGCCTTTGGTCCTCGTGGGGTATCTCCTTGTTCTCGTTCTTGATGATCGGTTCGCCGTTCGGATTTGTGCCCCGGGGGTCCCGCCAGTTGAAGCTCCGGGCGCCGTAGGGGCAGGCCGCCATGCAGAACCGGCAGCCGATGCAGCGATGCATGTCCTGCATCGTGATGCCGTCGGCAAGCTTGAACGTAGCCTTGGTGGGGCAGACCCGAACGCATGCCGGGTTGTCGCAGTGGTTGCAAAGCACGAAGAACGGCATCTCTTTCATATGCTCGCTCATGTACTTGTTGTCCTGGCCCGGGAACGTGCGCTCGTAGGGCGCCTGCCAGATCCACTTGATCTCGTCCTTCCTGTTGACCGATCCGTCCGAATTTCTGAAATCCGGCACATTATGCGTCTGGTGGCAGGCCGTAATGACCTTTGTCACATCCTCTTCGGTCTTGAACTTGCTCATGTCCACGACCATTGCCCATCGTTTCGCGGTCAGCGCTTCCTTGTTCTTGTCCACCTGCGCGGGATCCAGCCCCTTTTTCCAGATCGTATGGGTAGCCGATGCGACTGACGCACCGAATCCCAGGATGGAGGAGATCCCGGCGATTTTCAGAAATTTTCTCCTGTCCATGCTCATGATTTCGCCTCCTCCTTCTCTTCGGGCTGAATATGGCAATCCCAGCAGTACGGCTTGACCGACATGTAGGTGTGGCATTCGTCGCAGAACTTCTTCTTGTTCGAATGGCATTTCATGCAGCCGTTCTGGAGACTCATATTGAACCGTTTCTGGTTCGCCGTGCTGATATACCCGCGATTATAATCGCGGACCACCGAGTCGCGCCAGTCGTTCAACATCTGCATGTGTTCGGCCCGCATGAACTCCTTGGGTTCCACACATTCCTTCTTGCCGTGCACCTTCTCCCACTCCTGGATTGCCGGAGTGTCTGTTTTCGGTTCAGGCGCCTTCGTGCCCTTCCCCATTACCATGTTGAAGGTGAACGGGAAAGTCGCGAATGCCACGAAAACCAGGAGCCCGAGAAATATTTTTCCGCCGTCATAGATCTTCATCAGGCTTTCTCCTCCTTCTGTTCGATTCCCGGAAGAGGTTCGCCGCGCAGGTCGGTCGTTCTCTCCTTCTCGCCCGTCATGATCAGGGCGTTGGCCACCAGTTCGTGAAGACCGCAGACGCCCACGCTGGGCACCCAGTATTCCATGAGGGCCTTGAGCGTTGCCCGGTCAATGGCGCAGACGTTGCCGAGCATGTTCACACCGTGGTGCTGCTGCACGAACTTGACCGCGTTCGCCCGGGGGAACCCGCCCTTCATCCTGAGGTCCATGTCTTCCGAGGCATTCAAGCCCGTACCGCTGCCGCAGCAGAAGGTCTTTTCGCGGATGGTGTCTTCCGGCATTTCATAGAAGTTATTGACCACGCTCTTGAGCACGTAGCGCGGCTCATCGAGCATGCCCATGCCTCGCGCGGTGTTGCAGGAGTCATGCCAGGTCACCTTGAGGTGGTCGTTGCGCTTCGGGTCGAGCTTCAGCTTGTTGTTCTTGATCAGATCGGCGGTGAATTCCGCAACATGGACCATCTTCATGGATTTCGCGTTCTCGAACACGGTGCCGGTGATCGGCGATTTCGGCACTTCCAGGAAATCAGCCGGACCGTTCCAGGTGTCCATGTACTGGGAGAGCACCCGCCACATGTGGCCGCACTCGCCGCCGAGGATCCACTTCACGCCGAGGCGCTTGGCCTCGGCATAGATCTTGGAATTGAGCCGCTTTCCCATCTCGTTCGAGGTGAAGAAACCGAAATTGCCGCCTTCGGAGGCGTAGGTGCTCCAGGTATAGTCGAGCCCCAGCTCCTCGAACAGCATCATATAGCCCATTGCGGTATAGGTGCCCGGATCGGCAAACAGATCGCCCGACGGCGTCACGAACAGGATCTCTGCGCCCTTGCGGTTGAACGTGGGCTTGATCTTCTTGCCGGTAATGGTCTCGATATCGTCCAGCATGTATTCAAGGTTGCCGACGATCGTGTGGGGCTCGAGACCCAGGTGGTTTCCCTTCATGTAGCAGTTCGAGACCGGCCCTGCGATCCATTCAATGTTCAGTCCGAGCAGATTGAGCAGTTCCCGGCCGATGATCGTGATCTCCGCCTGGTCGATGCCATAGGGGCAGAAGACCGAGCAGCGGCGGCACTCGGTGCACTGATAGAAGTAATACCACCACTCCTTCAGCACATCCAGCGTCAGTTCGCGGGCGCCGGCCATTTTACCGAAGATCTTGCCCGCCATGGTGTATTCTTTTCTGTACACCGAACGGATGAGCTCGGCACGGAGCACCGGCATGTTCTTGGGGTCTCCGGTGCCGATGAAAAAATGGCACTTGTCGGCACAGGCGCCGCAGCGCACGCAGATATCCATGAAAAGCCGGAAGGACCGGTATTTTTCGAGGCGTTCCGCGATCCCGTCAAGCAGGATCTGCTTCCAGTTCTCGGGCAGTTTCCAGTCCGCGTCAGCCGGTCTCCAGTCCCGCGGGTTTGGGAAACCGACGATCTCAAGGCTTTTCGGCTTCGAACCGTGGCAGAACATGCCCTCTTTGAACTCAACGGGCGTATCCATCCATCCGGTCTTCGGCGTCGCGTAATCTATCTTTGACAGTTCTTCTGGTTTCGGAAGTTTCGCCATGATTACTCCTTTTCTACCGGGAGGCCGGCGCCTTTCATTTTCTCCCTGAAATCGTTCTCATATTCATCATAGGTATGGACATGGACGGGATAGTTCCAGGGATTGATGTGCCTCTTCTCGCGGCTGTTGTTCGCCAGGTTCCTGGTGGGGCTGAGGAAGACGCCTCCCATGTGCACCAGCTTGCTGATCGGGAAATAGGCGAACAGCGCTGAGAGGAGGAACAGGTGGATGAAAAATATTACGCCGATGGTTTCCGAGACAACGGGTTGGAAACTGATCAGCCCCATGGCCAGGACCTTCACGCTCACGATGTCGGTTTTGATGAAATACCGCATCAGGACGCCGGAGATGCCGATGCCCAGGATGAGGAACAGCGGGAAGTAATCACCGATAAGCGAGATGTACCGGACCTGGGGCAGGCCGATCCGTCTGAAGAAAAGATAGGTCACGGCGCCCAGAAGGATCACATCGGTCATATACAGCAGCGGTACACCGATCTGGAGAAAGCTGTCGAGAGTATCGATCAGCTGGATCGGGAACGGCACCTGTTGAAAGAAAAACCGGAGATGCCTGAGCAGGATGATCAAAAAGGACCAGTGGAAGGCCAGGCCGGCCGCCCAAAGCCACTTTGCTTCGCCGTAGGTGAGCTGTTTGTCATCCTGCAACTGGGTCTTCAAATTCCGGAAAAGGGAGCGGAAGAAGAGCACTTCGAGCGCCATTCTGCCGATCACTCCCAGCATGCCGGACGGATTTTCCAGTTTGCTTTGTTTGATCCACGGGAGGGATTTCTGCTGCCCGCATGTTGTCGGGATCCTGAAAGGCACCGGGGAGCTGGCCCACTTCAGAACCCGCACGACCATCCCGCCGACGAATATGAGGAATGCTGCGTAGGGGATGATGACACCGAAGAGGAATCGGGAGCTCGCCCCGTCCACAAGCGCATAGGGAATCAGCGCGAGCAGAAGAACTGCAATGAAAGAAACTAAGACTTTCATATTGTTACCTCTTTTCGTTTAAGTTAACCGCGTTGTCTGCAGAGAACGGTAAAGCTACTCCTGACGCTCGGTGATGATTTTGGCCTGCTGGAGCAGCCTGAAGGTCGCCCGCTCGGCTTCTTTGGCCTTGATGTCGTAAATTCCTTCGCGACAATGCATATAGAGGTCGAACGCAAAAAGAGCCAGGTCATCGACGGCGGATTCCAGCGCCACCAGCTCCTCGGAAAGCTTGCGGTCCTGAAGCAGCTCGGATCCCAGCGCAGCGCGCACGATATTTTTGAGCTGGAAGATGAATGCGACCGCCTGCGCCGGAGTAAAATTCTGCACCGCGCGGATCCTGATCATACTGTCAAGAAAAGAAGAAACCGTATCCGGAAGCATGCCCCCGAGAAGCGCATCGAAAAGCGCCTCGACGCCTTCGGCATAGTGGTATCCCACCGGGTTGGCAAACTGAGCATCCTGTTTCCGGAGGGAACCGCGCGTACCTTCCGGATAGGTCTCGACCAGGGCCTCGAACCACTGTTTAACGATTGCGGGTTTCTTTTCCTGAAGAATATTTTTAAGGCTCATTGCATTCAATTCCCGGTGCATTCCCCGCTAAAAGAAGAGCAGGTGCTTCACCGCGTCCATTTCCTTCTGGATCTCTGCAAAAGAAACAAATTTGGTTTTCAGATCGGCGCCCATATCTTCTGCATTGGTGATCATGTTGTCTTCCTTCAGGCCGAGCCGCTCCATGTCTTCCTTGCAGACCCAGACCGGGAGATCGATCATCAGGCAGCTCTTAATGTGATTTTCCGTGCTGGTCACACCATAGACCTTCATGGCCTGCTGGTCTTTTACCGCGTTCAGCACACCATCACCCACAAAGACGATGGTCGGGACCACGGAGTCGCCGTCATCCATGTAGATTTCCGCGGTCTGGCTCGCAATGGCATGGGTGAGCGCAAGACGGGGGTTCTCACTTTTGTACGGCGGCCTTTGCACAACGAACAATAAATTCACGGCACCCATTTACTCACCTCCGATATGCAGCAGTCTGTCGGTCTTTACGGTCTTCGCCAGATACCAGTCCATACTCGCTCGCTTCATGCCTTCGGGTGTGTCTTCCTTGTGATATCCCCGGGCCTCAGCACATGCCTCGCACACCGTTATCAGCATGCCCTTGCCGATAAGTTCCTTCATACGTTTCTCAAGATGCGAATAATCCTTGAATGCCTTCTGCCCTTTTTTCGCCATCATCACAGAGTTTCCGGACAACCAGACGTTCACCGTGTGTCCCTTGGCGAGTCCTGCTTCAGCAAGCTTGAAAACGAAATCGAGCGACATCGATCCGACAAGCGAGGGGAATGCGCCTATAGTTAAGTCTCCCATATTTTTCTCCTTTTGAGTTTATGACAGACGAGAACATTGCCGAGTAAGCGTGTATCGTTTTTCCACTCGTCTCCCGTCCTTAACATCGCCTACAACCAGGCGGTCTTCTCGTAGTCGTTCATGATGAGATCGACGATATCACTATAGCTGATAACCTTCACTTTGGAGTTCACCTGTGCCTCCGTGAAGCCCCTGGTGGTCAGATCATCCGCCAAAACGAAATAGCTTGCGCCAGCCTTGGACAATACCGGCGAATCTTTGCCGTTCTCTTTAACCACCGCGTGGTAAATGCCATTGCCCACGAGGATCACGCCCATTTTATCGGCTTTCACCCGCTCGAATGACTCCTCGGTTTTTCTCCAGTCACTTAAAAAAATTGCCAGTTTCATCGTATCACCTCCCTGAGAGCACCGTGATAATAAAAAAACAGGGGACTAGTTATTCACTATCCCCTCGTCGTATTACACATTCACCGCGTCATTACAGCTCTGCAACCGTGATGGCCTGCTGCGGACAGTTCTCCACGCAGGTCAGGCAGTTGATGCACTCGGACATGTTCTCCGGGTTCGACTTGCCGTCTGCAATCTTGAACACCGCCTGGGGACATACATTGGCACACGCACCGTCACCATCGCACTTAGCCATATCAACTGTTACCATCATCATGCTAATTTGTTCCTCCTCGATCAGGATTAGGCTACATCAACCGCCTGCATTTTTTCTCGCACAACGACCACTCTGCCGACAGCCCATATCGCCCATCAGCAGGAAGAGCGCGATATGCTGAGGGAAACACCCTCAGCATACCACCTCTCTGGTTTTGAAAACAGGGGAACGCCGCAACGGAAATGAACTATACGCAGCCGGTCGGCTTCGGAAGACCGGCGATCTTGCAGGCCTGCTTTGCCGGTCCGCCCGGATAGAGCTCATAAAGGTACTTGGTATTGCCCTTTTCCGCACCGAGCTTCTTGCCGATCTCTTTTACCAGGATCTTGATCATCGGCGCGATCTGATACTGCTTGTAATAGTCGCGCAGGAAGTTAACAACTTCCCAGTGCTGCTCCGTCATATCGATGCCTTCGACCTGCGCAAAATAGCTGGCTACATCCATGTTCCAGTCATCCAGATTCGCCAAAAATCCGTCTTCATCCACCTCGATCGTCTTGCCCTTTACGTCTACAGTTGCCATTGTGCATCCCCTTTCGTTAATGTAATAGGGCGCCACGCGCCACTCGGTTATTGACTCTGCCTGTTAGTACGCTGCCTGTTTCTACTTTTTTATCACCTTGACGATGCAAAGCCTTCCATGTCCGTCCATAACACTCTTGGGAACCCCGGAAGACCGGTGGGTCCTCAGATCATAACTGAGAATCTCGTCCTCATAATCTACGCCGGAAACCAGCGTTGCCAGATCTCTCCCCAGCTCTTCGGCAACCAGTTGAAGGCTCTGTATCATCGCCTCTCCAACATTTCTGCTGGTAGGGTCCACGATGAAAAGAGCGCCGCACCCGTTGCAGCGACCGCTGAGCACCGTATCTGTTGCACTTAAACGCTTTTCTGACGGTCGTGGCAATGTTCCTTTGCAAAACGGGCAGGTAGGTTCAACACTTTCCCGTCTTTCTGTTCTCAAAATATGACCTGCCTTCTAGACGGAATGTTTCTGCTGCCGGTATTCCAGAGCCTTTTTGACCATGGCTTTCGCCCACTGGGGCGTACCGAGCGCATGAAGATGGGTATATACGCCAAGCACATTTTTGTAGACCAGCCCGTCGCCCGCTCCGTTAATGCCGCCGCCTCGCGTTACATGATACGCCATGGGCGGCAGGTGGTCAAGATTAACGATCCTCGAATAGTGAAATTCATGGCCACGGATGATCGCGCCCTTGTCCAGGAACGCGTTCTCGGCCACCGTTTCGAGCACTGTATATCCATGGGCCTGCGGTTTTTTTTCAAGAATAAAATCAGCCGGCAGCACGGCGGTCATGGGGTAGATCGTTTCGCCGACCGTGAGGCTCCTGCCAAGATAGATCAGACCACCGCACTCTGCATAGATCGGCAAACCGTTATCAGCCGCTGCCTTGATGGATCCGCAGAAGCTGCTGTTCGCCGCCAGCTCCGCAGCCTGCGTTTCAGGAAAGCCGCCACCAATATAGAGGGCGTCAAGATCGGGAAGTGCCGCATCGGTCATTGCGTTGACCCATTGAAGCCGGGCACCTTCCTGCTCGAGTGCCTCCAGATTATCAGGGTAGTAGAACTGAAAAGCAGAATCCCGAATGACCCCGATGACCGGATGATCAGTGTCCGGTCGCTGCTTCCAGGATGGCACGGCTGCCGGAGCATCGATTACATTGACTCTGCTTGCGATATCCCACAGCGTGCCCAGGTCCAAATATCGCTCGGCAACTGCCGCTGATGCCTGTATGGCGCGCTCCTTGTCGGGATGCTCTTGAAAAGGCGTAAGCCCCATATGCCGCTCGGGGAATTCGCCCTTTCGCTGTCGGGGCACAGCACCGACAACGCGTATACCGCTGCTCTGTTCAATGGCCTTCCGGATCACCGTCTCATGCCTGCCCGGTGAAACGTTGTTTAAAATAACGCCCCCGATCTCAACCTCGGGGTCAAAGTCCCGGCAGCCGAGAACCACTGCAGCGACCGTACTTGAGGCCTTGGTGCAATCAACGATCAACACAACCGGCGTTCGCAACAAGGTGGAGAGACGTGCCGTACTGTACGTTCCAGCCTCATCGACACCGTCGAAGAGACCTCGATTGCCTTCGATAACTGCTGCGTCGCACCCGGTGGCATGACCGACAAAAGACCGAACGAGCGGATCACGATCCATCATAAAAAGGTCGAGATTGTAGCACGATCTTCCTGCTGCAGCTCCGAGCCACCCGGCATCGATGAAATCAGGGCCTTTTTTAAATACCGCAATGCTTCTGCCCAGCTTCCGCCAGGCAGCAACAATGCCGAGCGTCAGGGTCGTTTTACCCGATCCGCCGCGCGTGGCTGAAATTACCAGCCTCGGCATCAGCGGCATTACGATTGCGGGTTAGCCGAACCTTCCGTATGCGGAATCTCAACGGCTGTTCCGCCAAAATAGGAATACACCAGTTTGCCGCCATCGATCAGAACGCGAAGCGCAGCTTTGGTCTCAGCCTGGGTCGCGCCTTCAGCCTCCATGGCATTGCTGATGTCTTTGGGCTTCAGCTTCTTTTTCCCCTGTGTTTTTTCTACCAGCTCGTATACTTTTTTTTGCAATTCTTCTGCATCCATATGCGCACCCCTCAGAATTTGTTTTTTTACTTCATCATAAAACCGGCCCCGGTCCGCGACCGGGGCCGTCATGACATTATACTGACTATTCCCACTTGAAGGTCGGGGTCATTCTGAACGTCTCACGTGCAAACGTGAAATCGTCGATATGCTGATAGGTGAACGGTATACCGGTCATCTTGAAGAACCGCTCCCAGCCGATCCGCTCGATCCACTCGCCAAAGCGCTCATGCTTGTGGGCATCCTTGGCGTAGACCTCTACCAGGTGCTTCACGGCATTGACGACTTCCGGCCAGCGCGGCGGGTTGTTCGGGAGGAACGGGATGGCCAGCCGTGACATGCGTGCCGGACCGCGTGCGTTCGAAACCTTGCCGCCCACATAGATGGAGATACCGTCGCCATGCGCATCGGCGAGCGGGAGGGACGGGCACATGGTATAGCAGTTGCCGCAATACATGCAGCGCTCTTCCTTGATCTTCACGGACTTCGCCGCCGGGTTCGGGGCGATAGCGCCGGTGGGGCAGGAGGCGATAGTCGTGGGGATCTCGCACTGGTTCCCGATCGTCGCCTCGTTCACCTTCGGGGGCTTGCGGTGAATGCCGAGAATGGCGATGTCGGAGCAGTGCACCGCTCCGCACATGTTGAGGCAGCAGGCAAGCGCGATGCGTACGCGGGCCGGCAGTGTCTTGGTGGTGAAATATTCATGCAGCTCATCCATGACAGCCTTCACGACACCCGAGGCGTCCGTTGCCGGGGTGTGGCAGTGGATCCAGCCCTGGGTATGCACTACGTTGCTGATGCCATAGCCGATGCCGCCGGTCAGGTGGCCGCGCTTCTTGAGTTCGGCCTGGAGCGTTTCCACCTGCGCTTTGTCGGGAAAGAACTCGATGTTGTTCCGCGTCGTGAAACGAAGATGGCCGCCGGAGAACTTGTCGGCAAGTTCGCATATCTCGCGGATAAAATCAGAGCTCACCAGACGGGGTGATGCCATGCGCACGGTATAGAGCTCGTCGCCGGTCTCGGAAACGTGCTTCATCGCGCCCTTGTTGATCTGTTCGTGATACTTCCATTTCCCGTAGTTCTTCGCGATCACGGGCGGCAGGAATTTGCTAAAGTGAGGAGCTCCAATATCTGTTATTCTCTTTGGTTTATCAGCCATTTTAAGTTATCCTCCTTGAGTTATTTCACGTCGTCTGCTGACCAGAATACGTACGGGTTCGACCTTGGGGCTTTCACCATCTGCGGCACTGGCGGCAGACCGGTTGACTCGAGCATGGACCTCATGCCAAGACGGTCGACAAGCTCGCCGATACGCTCGCGGTTCTTGCCATGGTCATCCCACCATTCCCAGAGCTTGCGGATAAGGTCCTCAAGGTTGTCGTACGGCTGCTTCGAGCTTCATGAACGGAACGATGACCCAGCTCATAAGGGCGCCGGTCACGATCGGGGCCTTGCCGCCGAGCATGATAGTCGCGCCTTTTTCCTTGCCCGGGCGGAGTGCTTTCGGCATCACGTTGATGCAGTGCATGCAGCGGTTGCAATCCTTGTCATTGATCTTGAGCACTGAACCGTCGAAGCTCATGCACTTGGTCGGGCACATTCCGACGATTTCGGTGTTGATATCCATTTTTGCAGCATAGTTCTTTACTTCTGCCGCATCGATGCGGATGGTGTCTCTCCAGGTACCGATGATGGACATGTCGGCGCGGGCAACGGCAGCCGTGCAGTCGTTTGCGCAGCCGGACACTTTGATCTTGAATTTGTAAGGGAACGCGGGGCGGTGAAGCTCATCCTGGAACTTATGGGTGAGCGTATCGCAGATTTCCATCGAGTCGATGGAAGCGAACTCGCAGCGGGACATGCCGGCGCAGCAGCTCGGGGTGCGGAGGCAGGAGCCGGAACCGCCGAGATCCCAGCCCTTTGCGGTCGTTTCCGCAAAGATGGACTCGAGCTTGTCGGTCTGCGTGCCAAGGAGGACCAAGTCGCCCGTGGAGCCATGGAAGTTGGTCAGACCGCTGCCGTACTTGTCCCAGATATCCATGAGATCACGGAGCGCGCTCGACGTGTAGTAGAAACCCGCCGGCTGGTTGATACGAACGGTATGGAAGTGAGCGACGCCGGGATATTCTTCCGGCAGATCGCAATAACGGCCGATGACGCCGCCGCCGTAACCAAGGACGCCGACGATGCCGCCGTGCTTCCAGTGGGTTACCTTATCACGATAGGAACGCTCCAGGATATTGAGCAGGTCTTGCGCGGTGTTGCTCTTCTTTGCGGACTTCTTGATCTCTTTTACGAAACTCGGCCATACGCCTTTTTCCAGTTCATCAAGCATCGGTGTCTTTGCATCTTTGCTCATGTAGGAAATCCTCCTTGGATAGAATGATCACACTGAAGCTAACTGCCTTGCTGCGATAGTTTTGCATTACTGAGAGCAGAGAACGCCGCAATCCCTCATGACTATGCAGGGATGGAAACACGGTCGTTCAGAATGATATAGGCCGCGTGGTCCCCCTTTCTAAATATTTTTTTCAGTTTGGCAGGCAAGTCTGGTCTGGTGAGTCATTTATTACAAAAAAAACATGAAAGACGTGTGATTGTATGTGTACTACCTGTTTTAGTCAAATAAAAAAAACTAATTGAACCATAACTTAGAATAATTTAAGCGCTAACGTTTATCACTAAAACAATGCAATAATTACAATGGCTTGTTGATCTCAAGGTAGGTAATTCATTGAGTGCATCAGTATCGCAATATGGCTGCCATTGGCTAATCTTGTTATTGAATCAACACTCCACTTAATAATCAAAATATTGCATTAATAACTTCCGGGAACACAGGATTTTTTTATGCCAATATTGCCATAAATTTTTATAAAATTTGCCTAATAATATGTTTTTATTAATTATTTAAATAAACTTTTTTTGCATAACTACCATGCTTGGCACATTTTGGGGACGGATGATGTGCAAAACACTCACATTTACTAAATTACACAATAAAAATTGTGCAGTAGGCCTAATGATCATCATCAGGCGACATACCATAATATTGCAATATAATGACTGATACTCCCGGCAAGCACGAAAACATGAAATATGCCATGCCCATGACGGATTTTTTTGTCAAAAACGTAAAAAATGACGCCAATAGTATAAAACAAGCCCCCTGCTACTAACCACACCATTCCCCAGACAGGCAACACTTTCAAAAGCGGACGGACTGCAATAACAACGATCCAGCCCATGACAAGGTAGATCACGACTGAAAGTATGCGGTGCCTTGTTGTCAGCGCCAGTTCCTGGACTATACCTGCTGCCGCGAGCCCCCACACGATGCCGAATATCGTCCACCCCCAGGTACCTCCCAGGGTTACCAGCATGAACGGCGTATAGGTGCCGGCAATCAGCAAGTAGATGGCCGTGTGGTCTATCTTTTTAAAGAGTGCCTTCGCTTTGCCGCGAAAAAAGTGGTAAAACGTGGAGAAGAGATACAGAGCGAAAAGTGTACCTCCATAGATGCTGAAACTGACAATCCTCCAGGGATCACCCTTCAGGCTGGCGGATACGACGAGAACAGCGAGTCCGGCAAGCGCCAGTGTTGCTCCGATCAAATGGCTGATGCTGTTGAACTTCTCATCCCGATACATGTGATCGTCCTCTCAGATCGTTCACCCGCCTGATCGGATTAACCGCCAATAAAAAAGGAGAGGCCTTGGCGACCTCTCCTGTGATTGCATTTACCTGTTAAACGACTTCGCCATGCGGCGTGGCAAAAGTCCCACGACGAGCGGCCATATCCATGAGCACGCGCTCTGTACCGAATGCACCCTGCTCGTATTTGCGGATCTTCAGCTTTTCCCTCGCCGTATCGATGAGCTTCAGCGCCAGTTCAAGGATCTTGCCCGGATCTTCCTCAAAGTAGAATCCGGCTCCCACCATATCCCACCACTTGTTCTCCATGATGTCCGTGAGCGTCTTGCTCGCACTGACCGGCGATCCGGCGCCAAAAATGATCGGTACGCCGGATGCGGCAAAGTAGGTCCCTATGGCAATGGCCTTTTCGCTCATCCACTCCGGTGCAATACCGACCGCGGGAAGACCGCCGATATCGTCGCCAAGACCGCCCGCCTCAGCGATATGTGACGCAATGGTCAGAATACGCGAGTTGTCCACGCAGGAACCGAGATGGAGGATCGGCGGGATGCCGATGGCCTCGCAGACCTCGCGAAGGCCGGGGCCCGCGTTTTCAAGAGCCATCTCCGGCGTCATGTAGCCAGCCTTGGCCGAGGCATGCGCAGAGCATCCGGTCTGGACCACGAGCACATCGTTCTTGATAAGCTCGCGGGAAAGGAAATTATGCATGCTGTCCTGGCTTATGCGGGGATTATTGCACCCTGCCAGGCCGACGACGCCGCGGATGCGGCCTGCCATGATGGCATCGTTCAGCGGCCGATAGGAACCCCGGTACTGTCCGCCCTGCATGTATTCAATATATTCGTCGGAAAATCCCGCGATCATATCTTCAGCTTTGACGTTTGCAGGAGCAACATCTTCTTTTTTGCGATTCGGGAAATTATCGATCGCGAGACGAACGACTTGTTTGGCCTGATCCAATGCGTGATGCTCATCATATTCAATATGAACGGCGTCCTTCATCTTGCCCTTATTCGTCGTCGTAACGATCTTGGTGTGGTATTTCTTTGAAAGCTCACCGATTGCGGGCATGATACACTGCACATCCACCACCATGGCCTCCACCATCCCGGTCAGGATGCCGAGTTCCTGCTGCAGGAATCCGCCGGCAGTGTCGATGCCATGACGCACGAGGATCTCGTTCGCGGTGCAGCACATACCCACGAGGTTCACGCCTTTGGACCCCTTGGACTTGGCATACGCGACGATCTCCGGGTCTTCCACCGCAACGACCAGCATTTCGGCGAACGACGGTTCGTGACCATGGACCACAAGGTTCACGTGGTCTTCCTTGAACACACTAAGGCTGGCTCTTGCCTTGACCGGCCGGGGAGTGCCGAAAAGGATGTCCGAAATATCCGTTCCCATCATGGAACCGCCCCAGCCGTCTGCAAGCGATGTACGCATGGCGCCGAGCATGATGTTGTTCACTTCCTGGTCCACACCCATGGTCGTGCGGTGCATCATCTCCACGACTTCACGGTCGATCGCGCGCGGCGCGATACCGAGCTTTTTCCAGATCTCCTGACGTTTTTTGGGCGCCCGGGACAGGTAGGCCAGCTCGCCGCGCTGCTGACCGAACTGTTCGAGGAACTTCAGTGCCACCTTTTCGGCCACTTCGTTCACCTGTTTACCCTCGACATCGATACCAAGGTAACCGGCAACGCGGTTCAGCTTGCGAACGTCCTTGATTTTGAAATCCTTGGCCTCACCGCGGGCTGCGGCGAGCAGGGTATTCGCCAGGTCCCGGGCGTGGTCGGAATGGGCTGCTGTGCCCGCGGCGACCATCCGCGCAAAGTTTCTCGCGGTCACGACCGGCAGCGATGCGCCGCATACACCCATGGCCTCATCCTCTTTGCCGACCAGCCGGCAGGGTCCCATATGGCACATCTTGCAGCAGGCGCCCTGATGACCGATGGGACACGGTTTGAGCGTCTGTGCGCGCTCGAAGGAGGTCTCGATCTTTTTCAGTCCGGCGACCTTGAGGAGAGCCTGTGCAGCCGGATCAACGGATTTCATATCTTCTTTCATGAGCCTTTCAAACTCCTTTCACACGGGAGACAGAACCCCCTGTTGTTAAAACCTTCGCATTATACGTAAAGAAACCGAAAAAAACCATACCAAGTTTTCAAAATTTATTTCTGCATGACCGGCTGTTTGACTTCAATGACCTTGACCACTGCCGATCCGGAGAGAAGCCCCTCGTTCATGGCCAGAAGAAGCATGGTCGTGGATATGCCGTAGGGCTTTGCTGCCGCTGCTTTGACCGGCTTTGACGCTCCAGCTCCGATCTTGCCCGCCTTGGACTTCTTGACGAGCGAGGAAACGTCCTTGGCACTGATCGCTTTGGCCTTGCTTATCGCCGCGGATATCGTTTCGGCGATCTCAGCGCCGCCCTTTGCGTCACCGGCAGCAGGCTGCGCCTGGGTAAAGACCTTCTGCTGGCCATACGTGGTGACGATCGTACCCTGTTTTTCATACAGAGCGGTCATCGGAAGCACCAGATCGGCCTTCTCCGTAAGTGCGTTCGCATGGCTCGCCTGAACGATCAGCGTCCCTGCCTTGAAATCGCCATCCGGCACGTTACCCGCAACAAACAGGAGATCCATTCCGGACTTCATCGCGCTGTAGTTCTTTCCTGTTTTCTTGATCGCGGCAAAGCCCGGGCCCAGGTCGGAAAAGCAGCCCATCTGCACGACACCAAGCGCATTAGCCTCGAGCATGAGCGGTATAACGCCTGCACTCTTCAGGTTCGCCAGGTTCAGGGCCTGGAGTGACGCATCCTCGCTGGCCGAAATGCCGGTACCGAAGATGACCACGGGTTGCTTGGCTGCTGTATAGGCTTTTGCCGCTTCAACGATCTTTTCAACAGGCACGCCGCTGACCGAGGAAGCCTGGTCCGCAGCCACGAGCTCTTTTTTGAGCGCATCAATTTCTTTTTGCTTGGTGGTCAGGCCCTCGGCAAAAGCTGCCGACATGAGTCCGGCCAGAAGCGCCGTATCAGTTCCGGGCTTCAGTTCCAGGTGAATGGCATTCGCGTGCGTCGTAAGCCCGATCTTGTCGGGATTGACGACGATGAGCTTTGCGCCGGCCTGCGCTCTCCGGCGGATCATGACGTCGATCTCCTGGAGCGACTGGCCTTTTTGCGACGGATCGGCGCCGATCACCACCACACAGTCGGCGGCTGCAAGGTCAGCTTTGGAGGCAATGGCAATGCCATTATCACCGTAGACCGCACGCAGCGCAGCGATCGCCCCGCCGGCGTAGGCCGCCGCCGGCGTGCTGATGTTGGGGCTGCCGACAACATCGCGGGCCAGCATCTCAAGCGCCGCGGCCTCTTCATTGGTAAGCGAACCCGCGGCGATGAAACCTGCGTTCTCTCCGGCTTTCTTGAGCGCGTCAGCCGCGATCTTCGATGCCTCTTCCCAGGTTGCTGGCACCAGTTTGTTGCCCTGTTTTTTCATCGGCGTGGTGATGCGGTTCGCAGACGTAAGCGCATCGAAGCCGAAACGACCGATAGCGCAGATATAGCCATTGCTTTCTTTGGTGTTCACTTTGACGATACGGCCGTTCTTCTTGCTCACGACGACGCTGCAGCCCGAGCCGCAGGCAGTGCAGACCGAATCGGACTTCTCGAGGTCCCACTCCCGGCCATGCTGCCAGCGATCGCGTTCCATGATCGTGTTCACCGGGCAAGCCTCGACACAGGAACCGCAGAAGGTGCAGCCCGACTCGTGGAGCGGTTTGTCCTGGGCCGTCGATACCTTGGTCGTGATGCCGCGGCCCATGAAATCAAGCACGTTCGTACCCTGCTCCTTGCAGACCCGCACGCACCGCCCGCACAGGATGCAATAGTTGTTGTCGATCGTGATGAAGGGACTTTTATCGTTCAACTCATAATTAAAGCTCTTGCGGCCGAAGGAGGACTCCCGGATGCCGAGATCGGCGGCATAGCGCTGCAGATCGCAATCGCCGGCCTTGGGGCAGGTCATGCAATCGAGGGGATGGAAAGAAAGCACCAGGTCGGTCACGAACTTCCTGATCTCCTCGACCTTGGGGGTCCTGGTCTGGACCTTCATGCCTTCCTTGGTCCTGGTCGTGCAGCCGGTGACGGGCGTCCTCATGCCCTCGATCTCGACCATGCACATGCGGCAGGCGCCAACGCCGCGCAGTTCCTTGATATGGCACAGGTTCGGGATGTGCACCCCCACGGTCGCGGCCGCGTCAACAAGGGTCATGCCCTCGGGAACAGAAACGGCCTTGCCGTCAAACTCCATATTCACCATCTTGCTCATAATTTCCTCCAGTGAAAAACTGATTCCAAATTCAATATTCACGGAGCAGCGGAATTGCAGAAATTCCCCACTCCAAACTCATAACTCCGAACTGCATTTACACAGGGCATGTCCCGACCACATGCCGTACCGGTTTCGCGGGCTCTTCCTCGGCCGTTGGGGCCGCTTCGTAAATATAGACCGCACCCTCGGGGCAGACCTTTATGCACTCGCCGCAATGGGTACAGCGTTTCTGCCTGATGCGGTAGGACGTAAAACCGGTCTTATAGGGCTGTTTCTTCTGGCCCTCAATGGCAAAATCTTTGCAGACTTCCCGGCACTTGTCGCACATGGTGCAGCGGGCCGGATCTATGTCATAGGAAACGAGGGCCGCGCACTCGTTGATCGTGCAGACTCCCTGGACATGGCGTTCGAGAAGAGCTGCATGCTCGTTCAGGAACGCGGCCAGGATATCGGCGTGGTCCTTGCCCTTCTTGCACATGCCGCCGTCCTTCACGTCAACGGCGATCCTTTTGAGCTGCGCTATATGTTTTGTCGCGCCCTTGCCAGCCTGGATCAGTCTCAAAAATCTTTATGGCATCGTAGATGCCGAGCTTGCAGGGATGGCATTTGGAGCACATGCCGTCCTTGGAATCATCGTTGTAGAACTTTTCGAGTTTGATCCTCGTCAGGTTGACCGGGCACTTACTTTCTTGCTGCGACATGGGCCCCTCCTTTTTCCACGACAACAGCCCTGGTGGGACAGACCGTGTAGCAGGCCTTGCACTTGGTGCAGTAGTCCTGGTCGATGAAGAACTTGTCCCGCAGTTCGACGACCGCGTCGAAGGCGCAGGCGGTCTTGCACATGCCGCAAAGGATGCAGTGCTCGGGCAGAATGCGGAAGGTCCCGAGCCCCTGGCAGCGCTTGGCACGGCAGAACTTGTCGTTCACGTGCTCTTCATATTCTTCGCGGAAATACTTGATCGTGGAAAGCACGGGGTTCGGGGCGCTGTTGCCGAGGCCGCAGAGCGATCCGGCCACGACCATCTTGCCCATTTTCTCGAGCAGTTCAATATCGCCTTTTACACCCTGTCCGGATGTGATCTTGTCCAGGAGCTCGTACATCTGCCAGGTGCCGATGCGGCAAGGCGGACACTTTCCGCAGGATTCGCTTTTGGTAAAGGACAGGAAATACTTGGCCACGTCGACCATGCAGTCATCCTCGTCCAGCACCACCATGCCGCCGGAGCCCATGATGGAGCCCACCGTCGCCAGGGTATCGAAGTCAACCTGCATGTCGAGGAACTGGGCAGGAATGCAGCCGCCCGACGGGCCGCCGGTCTGAACTGCCTTGAACGCTTTGTCCGGGTTCAGCATGCCGCCGCCGATGTCGAAGATGATCTCACGGAGGGTGATGCCCATGGGGACCTCGATGAGGCCCGTGTTCTTGATCTTGCCGGTCAGGGCGAAGACCTTCGTGCCCTTCGATTTCTCGGTGCCGATGGACGTATAGTAGTCAAGCCCCTTGGTGAAGATCGTGGGGATGTTGGCGAAGGTCTCGACGTTGTTCAGGTTCGTTGGCATGTTCCAGAGGCCGCCTGCCGCTTCGGAGAGGCGAGGAGGCCGGGGACGCGGCATGCCGCGCTCGCCTTCGATGGAAGCAACAAGGGCCGTGGACTCGCCGCAGACAAAGGCGCCGGCGCCCTCCTTGATCTCAAGGTCGAAATCGAGTCCGGAGCCCAGAATGTTCTTGCCGAGGAGGCCCATGGCGCGCGCCTGCTTAATGGCCACTCCGAGGTTCTTGACCGCAAGAGGATATTCGTGCCGCACATAGATATAGCCGAATTGAGCGCCGATGGCGAAGGCATTGATGACCATGCCCTCCATGACGGAGTGGGGATCGCCCTCCATAAGAGCGCGGTCCATGAACGCGCCCGGGTCGCCCTCGTCGCCGTTGCAGACCACGGCCTTTATTTTAGCGCCCGATTTTTTTGTATGTTCCCACTTGAGTCCTGCGGGGAATCCCGCGCCACCGCGGCCGCGAACATTCGCTTTCTTGACGATATCGAGGACCTCGTCGGACGTCATCCCGCTCAGCACTTTTGCAAGGCCGGCATAGCCGTCCTCGCGGATGGAATCGTAGATATTGCAGGGATCGACGATGCCGTTCTTATGAAGCGCCAGGCGCTTCTGCTTTTTGTAGAACGGGATGTCCTGCATGGCCACGTTGGGCTCGGCAAGCGGCACCTCCCGGTAGAGCTGTTTCCGGTAGGGCACGCCGTTCAGCACGGACCCGGAGAACAGCGCCGGAATATCAGCCACCTTCACCTTCTGATAAAAGGTTTCTTGCGGTTCCTGAACAACGACCGGACCGCGCTGGCAGAACCCCTGGCAGCCGGTCTTGACGATCTCGAGGTTTTCACCCTTTGCTGCGGCCTCTTCCTCGAACTTTTTAACAAGTTTATTGGAGCCCGATGCCTGGCATGCCGTGCCGCAGCAGACCCGGACCCGGTGAGCGTCATTTTCCTTGCGCTCGGTCTGCAGTTTGGTGCGAAGGGCCGCGAGCTCGGCAACGCTGTTCAGCCGCTTAAACGTGAGTTCCATGTTCACTCCTCGCCATCGCAATGATATCGTCCACCATCTTCGGGGTGAGTTCGCCGTAGAGGTCCTGATCATTCACCGTGGCCACCGGCGCCAGGGCGCAGCAGCCCACGCAGCCCACGGTCTCAAGCGTGACCGAACGATCGGCCGTGGTCTCGCCCTGCTTGATGCCCAGCTTGCTCTCCATCTCGGTCAGCACGGCCTTGGCGCCACGCACATGGCACGCCGTTCCCATGCAGACCTTGACGATGTTCTTGCCCCGCGGTTTGAAATGAAAATGTTTGTAGAACGAAGCCACGCCATACACGTTGTTAATCGAAAGAGACATGCGGTCCGCGATCATCTGTCATCGCATCCTCGGGCAGATAGCCCACCTTCTCCTGCACCCGCTGCAGCACAGCAATGAGCATGCCCCGCTGGCCCTGTGCATCGTCGAGGACAGTATTTACTTTTTTCAGATCTTCTTGCTCGAGCACTGTATCAACCTCCCCTCACCTGCCGTACACGATGCATTCGTACAGCAGATCGGATCCTGACATAATTTGTAGTGATGGTCACCGCGATATGCGAATGTGCTACTTTTTGTAACCATTAGAGATTATATGCAATAGATTTTTGCGCATTAGGGAGTGTGCATATTAGCAACCACTTGGTAAAAAATCAAGGGAAAATAATATTAATTAATTTCATATTGAAATTATATTTCTCTATTTACACAGCTCCTGAAAGCCCGGAAGCTCGCCGTCCGGTGCGATGAGGTCCGGCAAACATCGGCGTTTCCCTGCCTGTTTGACACACCCGGATTCGCCTGCTATATTCAACGTACTATCAGCCTGTTAAAAAAGAGAGGATACACGATGAGCATTCTGGCAATGATCCTGGCAGGCGGCAAGGGAGAACGGCTCCATCCCCTTACGATCCACCGGGCAAAACCGGCCGTCCCCTTCGGCGGCATCTACCGCATCATCGACTTCACCCTGTCGAACTGCATCAATTCCGGCATCAGGAAGATCGCGGTGCTGACCCAGTACAAATCCCTCTCCCTGGACAAGCACCTCCGCCTCGGCTGGAACTTCTTCTCCGGAGAACTGAACGAGTTCATCATCTCCGTCCCGCCCCAGCAGCGCGTCGGCGACAACTGGTACCAGGGCACGGCCGACGCCATCTATCAGAACATCTATATGATCGAGAAGGACGCGCCCGACCACCTGCTCATCCTCGCCGGCGACCACATCTACAAGATGGACTACTCCGAGATGCTGCGGTTCCACCAGCAGGAAAAGGCCGACGCGACCGTGGCGGCCATCGAGGTGCCCATCGACCAGGCCACGTCCTTCGGCGTCATCGAGGTGGAGGACGACTGCCGCATCGTCGGGTTCGAGGAAAAACCGCAGCAACCGAAGGCCATCCCGGGCAGGCCGGACATGGCCTTCGCCTCCATGGGCATCTATCTCTTCAACACGAAAAAGCTCCTGGAGTACCTCAGGTTCGACGCCCTGCAGGACACGTCCCACGACTTCGGCAAGAACATCATCCCCCAGATGATGAAAACGTCGACGCGTCTGCGCCTACAACTTCATCGACGAGAACAAGAAGGCGGCCAAGTACTGGCGCGACGTCGGAACCATCGACGCCTACTGGGAAGCCAACATGGACCTGGTGAGCGTGGACCCGCTCCTGAACCTCTATGACAACGCCTGGCCCATCCGCACCTACCAGGCCCAGAACCCGCCGGCGAAGTTCGTCTTCGCCCAGGAGAAGAAGGGCGGCAGGCTCGGCATCGCCCTCGACTCCATCGTTGCCCACGGCTGCATCCTGTCCGGCGGCCGGGTGCAGAACTCGGTCCTCTCGCCGAACGTGCGCGTCAACTCCTACACCGAGGTGCACGACTCCATCCTGATGGAGAACGTGGACATCGGCAGGCACTGCAGGATCCGCCGCGCCATCATCGACAAGGACGTCGACGCTCCCTGCCGGGGACCGAGATCGGCTACAACCTCGATGAGGACCGGAAGCGTTTCCACGTCACCCCGTCGGGCATCGTGGTCATCGGCAAAGGAACGGAAGTGCCGGAGGAGGCAAGAGCGGCAGCCATGGTGGAAGAGCGGACATAAAGTAAATAAAGCAGAAACTGGACGAATACGAAAAAAGGCGGGTGAAAGCTACAATCCGTCTTTTTTTAATTTTCAGCTTTTTCCCCAACACCTCACGTTTTCCCATTTCGGGAAAAATGTCATCATTGGGTAAAATAATACCCTCACTTCATTTACTCCTCAAGAATATTCATTATAAAATCAATACGTTAACTTTGGCACTTTTAATGCAACATTGTGCATCGATGGTGAACGCTGACAATATCTGTCTATTTGAAAGGCTGTAATTCGTTGGTATTAAACATTTGACAATGACGTAGGAAAGTCGTAGTATTACATTAAGAACAACATAATATGGTATTGACACAAATTAATGTATTGTCGAAAAAAATTTTTCTGTTCTTTTGCGCACAAAACACTATGGCTTTTTTAAAGACAAAATATCTGGTTGCACAGGCGCTCATTACATTGAGTTGGCTTGTCATGGCAAACAGCGTCATGGCTGCGACGGTAGCGCCGGCCCCCACGGTAGCGGTGAGCGGCACGGTGCAGTCGCAGTGCGGGCAGGCGGTAAACGGCGTCATGAGCATCAACATCGACCCGTCGATCCTGTCCCCCAGCCCATGACCATCACGACGAATGCGAGCGTGAAGTGCTCGAATCAGCGGGCGGTCGCGGTGAGCGCGGCGAGCGCGGGGTCCGGGCTTTCGAGCGGCGCCGGCTCGCTGACCGGGACCATGACAAACGGGGCGAACGCCGTCAACTATACCTTCACGTTCAACAGCAATATAACCGGCCAGGGTTTCGGCGCCGGGAAAGACGTGGGGATCATCATCAGCGGGTCCGTAGCGCAGGCTGATGCGGAAAATGCGGTATATCTGGCCGGCACGTACACGGATACGGTAACGCTGACCATTACGTACTAAATATATCGGTAAATTGTGCAAATTGGCGAATGAGTAGGAAAGGAGGTTGTGTGGAATATACTCGCCGGTGTTGGGGAATAAGCATGTGATGTACGGAAGTAAAATCGCAATACAACTTAAAGAATGCTAACGCTGGATATTTAATAATGCCTGAATGGAAATGATTCCGGAGGCGAAAAAAATGGAGGCTCAAATGAAAAAGATACTCGTACTGGCAACAGCGGCAATGATGGTGTTCGTATTGGCAGGTGGTGCGTTTGCTGTAAACGAAGTGAGTGTAAGCGCTACGGTCAACGCAAAATGCGGGACAGTGACCGCTGGCAACATCGCTGATTTTGCAATCGATCCCGATAGCGCAGTAGACATCACTAGAAAAACAAGTGATGCCGGCGGAACCCAGCCCACGGTGAAGTGCACAAAAGGAACGACGGTTACCGTTACCTGTACTGCCGATAATGGCGGAAAATTAATCGACCCCCTGGATACCCCCGCCGGTGATATTCCCTTTACCGTCTCCTGCCCCCCTTCTTATCTTAACGCCGGTGGGTTCGGAGCACCTGATTCGATAGACGTTAGTGTTACTGTCGCCGCGGGCGTTGCCGCAGCTGCATCAGCAACGCAGCATACCGGTTCCGTAACTGTAGAGGTTGCTAATTAAACCACGGGTCTTTGTCTTAGTCTGCGGGATAGGCTGAGCAAATCGCAATCCAATATGGGTCTTTTTTTTAACGCAGCCCTCTTCGATGATGTATAATCGTCGAAGAAGGCTGCGTTCTTTCATTTCAAACCGGAAGCGCATGAAAGGTATAATGCGTTCACCATTCGCCAAAAAACATCTCATTTTTGCACTTATCGTCTTTATCATAACCTGCGCCGCCGGGCCGGTGTATGCGGCCCCGCCGCTGAGGCTTTCACCAAATAATCTCCCGGACGGCACGCAATACTCAAACTATACTGAATCATTGAACGCCAACGGCGGCACTCCGCCGTACTTCTGGTCCTCCACCGCACTTCCCCCCGGCCTGGCGTTGACCCCCTCGGGCGCGACCGCCGCTCTTTCCGGAATCCCGAGCCTGACCGGGACCTTTACGTTTACCGTGACATTGACGGACAGCGCCGGAGGCAGTGACACTATAATCTACTCGATCACGATCGCCGCGGGAGCATGCACTTTCGTCGGATCAAATGCGGGGACAATCGACTTTGGCCCCATTGATCCGTCCATTGGCCCCGCATTCGGGACGGTGACGCAGCAAATCAGGTTTACCTGCCCCGTGGGCAAGGCATATACCGTGAGCCAGGACGCGACCGGCTGGACCCTGGCCGGAGCGGACTCCATCCCCTATACTCCGGGATTCATCGCCGGGGGAACGGGCCTCGGCGCCACGGCCATAGACCTGCTCACACCGAACAGCCAGGCCCTGCAGGCGAATTATCTGAACGCGGGCGCAGGCCCCTATGCAAACAACAATGTCGATACCCTGACCATTCGTTGGTCCGCGCCCGCGGGGTCGATTACCGCCATGCTGTCGCCCGGCGCGGTGCGCGCCACGGTCATCAGCAAATGCATGGTTTCACAGACCCCGGGAACGCTCAGCTTCAACATCGACCCCATGGCGGCATCGACCAGCGCGACGATAGCGCCGGATATGCAGATTGCATGCACGAAAAACAGCGGCGTAACGATAACCGCGGCAAGCGCCTGCGGCGGCCTGGATAGTTCATATCCTCCGTCATGCGGCGGCAGCCTGATACCCTATACGTTCAATGTCCTTCCCAATGTGACCGGCCTGGGCTTGGGGATCGGCGTATCCCTGACCATCGGCGGCTCGACTACCAGCAATTTCTATCAGAACGCGCCAATAGGGAACTACGGAGATCTTCAAACATTGACAATAACGTATTAAAGCGCTATAAAAGAGGGGCTCCTCATTGAGGCTGGAAAGAATACTATGATCAAACGTGCACTCACAAAAAATGCAGCGCTGAAATACTTTGCCCGGAGCATCTTTCGTTTTCTGGCGCCATCGGCCCTTGGACTGGCAATCTTCCTGGCGATCCATGCTCCGGCCTTTGCATCGAATTTCAGCGTCACACCGACCTCGCTGGAATTGGCGGGAGGCGCAAAGAGCGGCGCGTTTTCGATCGTCAACAGCGGCGCGGACCCGCTGAATTGCCAGATCGAGGTCAAGGAATGGAGCCAGGACCCCGATGGCAAGGACGTCTTCGCTGACGCGAAAGATGTCGTCGTTTTTCCGAAGATCATGACCGTGGGACCGAACGAGCAGCGGGCGGTCAGGGTCGGCGTCAAGGGCCCGCCATCTCTGCGGGAAAAAACCTATCGGCTGTTCGCCCAAGAGATCCCCTCGCAGAATAAGACAGCTGAAACGAAACCTGCCGGGAAAATCTCGGCAGGCCTTACCATCGCCTTTCGCTACTCGGTCCCGATCTTTGTGAAACCTGTCCGGCCGCAGGAGAGCGCTGTCATTGAAAAAACTGAGGTATCCAAAGGCAGTGCACGGGCCGTTGTCAGAAATACCGGGAACATTCATGTCAAGGTCTTGTCCGTGAACTTCCGGGGAAAGTCGATCGAGGGAAAGGAGCTCTTTTCGCAGGACGTCGCCGGCTGGTATATTCTCGAGGGCATATCGCGCTCATATGAAGCGCCTGTCCCGAAAGCGGCCTGTAAAGACCTCGCTGTTGTCGACGTGAGCGTTCAAACGGAGAATACGACTCTTCATGGTACAATGAATGTTCAAAATACTGCGTGTGGACAATAGCACTTCACACCTGGAAGGTTTTCTCTCTTGCCGCGCCGCGCCGCCCGGCAGTCTGACCTTTTTTTTTGCCTTTGCGTTGCTGCTCGGCGCTTCGTTTGTCGCTTTCACCGATGCACGGGCTGAGGAAAAGCCCGCAATCGAGCTTACCGACGCCGCTCTTCGGGAACAAACCGCCGCGCTGCCGGAACTGAAAACAGAGACCACCTCGCTCGTCGTGAATGTTTCCGTGAACCGGGAAACAGTGGGAGACTTCTTCGTTGAACGCGATGCAAGCGGAGAGCTGTATTTCACGGTGGATGACCTGGTTGCCCTGAAACTCGCGATTCCCCGGGACCGGGTGTTTATTCTCAAGGGCGCGCAATATGCCCCCCTGAGTTCCCTCCGGGAGATCTCGTACACCGTTAATGAAAAGAACCTGACCGTCTCGATCCTGGGCAAGACCACGGAATCGAAAAAAACCTCGCTTGAGCTCTACCCGCCCCGGAACAATCCGAAGAACCTCTATTATCCGCGCGAAACCAGCGCTTTTCTGAATTACGGCATTACCTATTCCCTGACCGACCCCGCGGGCTTCACCTCCGTTTCAGCGTCAAATAAAATAGGCGCGCGAGTTGACGACGTTTTCCTCGTTTCTGATTCCCTATATACGAAAACAGAAATAAACGAACGCTTCGTGCGGCTTTCCTCAAGCGCCACGTACGAACGGCGAACTGATCTTCAATGGCTTGTTTTCGGCGACCAGTTCGCGAATTCAGGGGAGCTCGGCAGTACCGTCAACATGGGCGGCGTCGGTTTCTCGAAGCTCTACCGGCTCGATCCCTATTTCATCACCCAGCCCATGTTCAATCTCGGCGGCATGACCGAATTCCCCTCCGAGGCCGCCATCTACATGGACGGCGTCCTGGTCAGCAAACAGGCGATCGCTCCGGGCCAGTTCGAGCTGAAGAACGTCTACTCCTACACCGGCCCGCACATGGTCGACGTCGTCCTGAAGGACCCCTTTGGGAACGAGCGGAAATATTCCTATCCGCTCTACGTCGCCACGCAGCTACTCAGGGAAGGCCTCCATGAATACAGCTACAACGCGGGCTTTCTGAGGGAGCGGTACGGCGTGGAAAGCGCCGATTACGGCAAAGCGGTATTTTCCGCCTTTCATCGCTACGGCATAACCAGCGACTTCAATATCAAGGTCCAGGCGGAAGGCACGGACGGCGTCTCCAACGGAGGGCTTTCGGCCCCTTTCTCAATTTCGCGGCTCGGCGTCTTTATCCTGTCCGTCGCCGGAAGCGATGCCAACGGCATCAGGGGTTCCTCGGAATCGTTCCAGCACTCCTATCAGTCGGGCAGCTTCAACACCAACGTGCAGCTCCGGGAGTATTCCCGGAATTATGCGACCGTCGGCATTCCGCCTTCACCTGAAATGATAAGAAAAGCGGCAAGCCTGAGTGTCGGGTTCCTGCTCGGCGACCTGGGCGGGTTCTCCCTGGGGTATTCCACGAATGAGACACATGCCGATGTGACAACGCGGACAACCTCCGCGACGTATTCACGGGGCATCGGAAAAACAGCGAACATGTTTGCGACCCTTTCGAGCGCAAGAACAACCGAGACAATAAACGCCGTTTACCTCGGGTTCAATATCAGCTTTGACAGGGACCTGCGCGGATCGATGCAGGTGAGCAAAACCGGGGACACAAACACGGAAACCCTGCAGCTGCAGAAAGACACGCCAATCGGCGAAGGACTCGGATACCGGGCATTGCTCAGCAGGTCGGACACGAGCAATGCAACTTCTTCTTTCTTCAATCCCGGGCTTCAGTACAATACGCGGTACGGTATTTACAACGTCGACGCCGCCATCCAGAAGACCGGATCGGCCAACATCACCGAGACCTATAATGTGTCAGCAGCCGGCTCTCTTGTGTACGCGGGCGGCTTTTTCGGTGTGTCAAGGCCGGTCAACGACAGCTTCAGCATTGTGACGGTGGGAAATCTGCCGGGCGTCACCGTGCGGAACAACGGGCAGGAGATCGGCACGACCAACTCCTCGGGGACGATGGTGGTGCCGGCGCTTTCTTCCTATGGGCAGAACCAGATCACCCCGGACGTCAAGAGCATGCCGCTTGATTACAGCATCTCCGGCGTGAACCAGCAAATCTCTCCCCCGGTCTGGAGCGGCTCCTGCGTGTCCTTTGATGTGCTCAAAGTTCGAGCGCTCACCGGCACGCTTTTGGCTGAGAATGCCGGTAAGAAATCAGCGTTGGAATTTGTCGATATTTTGATGAGCGTGGGCGAACGTGAAGTAACGTTCCCCACCGGCAAAGGTGGAGAATTTTATATGGAGAACGGCCTGCCCGAGAAGTCCGCAGCCGGCGCGGGAGAGAGACAAAGCTGCCGCGCGATAGCGGAGCGGATAAGGTCCGGCGGCAATGTTATTCCACCGGGAGCGTACCAGGCCCGCGTGGGATACGAAGGAGGGAACTGCGGGTTTACCATTACCTTTCCGGAGACGGAAGACCCTATAACCGAGGTTGGGGAAGTGGTCTGCACGCCGCTGGAGACGAGAACGCCGTAAAGGGCCGAGGCGAAAGCTAAGAACTGATCATTGCTTGATTTCTTTCTTATTGTGATTCACGCCACAGACAAGATCAGGGTGAAAGCTTATACAAAAAGAGTGTGCTGGAGTGACAGATCATGGGAAAAAATCTGGGAAATAAAAGATCCCGAGCAATATCTTAAAAAAAAGAAACGCATGCCGAGGGAATTACCCCCTTTTATTGAGAAGAACCCTGCCAAGGCATACACCCTTTCGTTATTTTTCTGGGGAGGGGGGCAGAGTTATAACGAGCAGCGGGGAAAAGGCCTGCTGCTGCAATTGTCCCTGATTATGTTATGCGTGGGCATTGCCCTGTCCCTCGCTTTCTGGAAACCCCTTCTTGAATTTCTGCGTTCCCATGGCATATCCAATGCCGATGCTTTCCTCGGGACTGAAGCCCTGCTCTTTTTTGTGCTGATCGTCTGGAGGTACAATGCCGGCGATGCATACCATACGGCGGCAAAGATGAGAAAAAAAGGTTTCGGGGCATCCAGAATCGCGTATATCCCTTTCTCTGCTCTGTGCTTATTCCCGGATGGGGTCAGTTCCTGAACGGACAACCGGTAAAAGGCAGTATTTTCTCAGCCTTCTCGACTCTCGCTCTTTTTTCACTCATTTCTATCCCAGCCGTCTTCGTGGCCTGGCCCTTCCTGGAGATCTCGGAATCTCGTTTTTTCGTTGAAGAGATCCTGTCCCTCACCGTACTTTTTGCGCCGCTGATACCGTTCATATGGCTCTTCGGCAGCTTTGATGCCCTGAAAGTCAGTCTTGATGACCTCAAGAAGGAACCGTTTTTTGAAAGGATCAAGTCAGCGAACAACCGCCGCCGAACACAGGGATGGGCAAGGGGCGTCTTTCCTCAGTTCAAGTCAACCGTCATGCTCGGGTTCGTCCTCATTTTCCTCTTGATCGCGGCCTGCCGCTATGTACCCGAACTCATAAACTACTATCGCGATCAGTTGGCAGATGCTCAGGCACGAATGCAGAAGCAGGGAATGACGCTCGTGCCGGAGCTTATCAGCAGGTTGCTTTCGCTGATGGCACAGGCGAACTATCGCTAACGCCCCTGTCCTCACAAATCCGCGGATATCCAATTAACGAGACGTAGTCGTTTTCCACTACCTCCACGCGCGGCAATTTTGATTTTTCAGGCAGATACGAACTACGATCCTCGCTACGCTCGCAAAGACGACACTCTCGAATTTTTAGGAATACATCGCTGCTGCAATGCACTGAACGGAGTATTTGGGGCAGGATAACCGGGACGGGGAAAGTTTGGAACGCGAAATCATTCTTCGTGGCGGACCATATCACACAACAACCTTCAGAATCTCATTCAGCGGCTTCCGGCTTCTGGCAGGCGGGTCTTCGTCAGGCAGACCGACGGGAAGCAGTGCGGCGATGAACGTTTCTTTCCCGTAGCCGAGAAGTTTCCCGAATGCCTCCTGCGCCACGAGCGGCCCGGTCATCCAGCAGGAACCGTAGCCGAGCGCATGGACCGCCAGCAATATATGCTCGATCGCCGCTGAAACGCTCTGGAGCCCCGGCAGGGGTCTGAGCCGCTTGATTTCCTCCGGAGCATACCCCATTCGTGCGAGCAGCAGGTCCGTTCCCGCGTCATACCCTTCCATGCAGACCGCGATCACGATCGGCGCATGCTCGAAAAAGGTGTAGTAGGTGCTTTTGTACGCCGCAAGCCGCTGAGCCTGCTTCTCGCTCTCGGCATACGGGATCATGCGGTCGATCATGTCCCGTACTGCGGCAGCCATGCTCTTCAGGATCTCGCGGTCCTTGATCACGAGGAACTTCCAGGGTTGCGTATTGTTCGCAGACGGCGCGAACCTGCCTGCGTCAAGGATCTTGTTGATGTCCTCGTCCGGCACCGGCGTTTGCTTGAACCGGCGGATGCTTTTTCTTCCTTGTATGGCGTCGAACAGGTCCATGGTCCTTTATATCTCCTTCGGTTCAATGACCAGCTTCAATCCCGCGATGATCTGGTGCACCCGCGCTGATGACAAGGTGCCGATCTTTTCAGCAAGTTCCAACCTGTCCACTGTTGCAATCTGTGTGACATTCACGACGCTTTCTTTCTGAAGATTAGCCTCGCCCTTTTTGAGAAGAACATTGCCGGGCATCCCGGCGCGTTTTACGTTGGAGGTCAGCGAGCACACAATGACCGTATTGATCCTGCTTTTGTTGAATATATTGTTTTGTACGACAACATAGGGACGACGGAAACCTGGCTCCGACCCTTTTGGCTCGTCTAGATCGATCCAATACACATCTCCCTGCTTGATGTTCACCAGCGCTCCTTCCGCACCACCCGGGCAAATTTTTTCTTGATCTTCTGCCTGCCGGCGTACTCCTCCTCGGTCTCTGCAACTGCAAGGGCCTTGTTCAGATCATCGAGGAGTTTGCGGGACTTGCGCTTTTCCAGGTATTCACGGACAGCGGTAACGAACACTTCGCTTCGTGAGGAGTGGCTCTCTTTGGCGACCTTATCAACTTCATTAAATATCGCGTCAGGGACAGAGATGGCGGTTTTCATGGGATTAGTATACCCCGTGGTCATACCATTGTCAATACCATTAGGCACCTGTTCCGGTGAGCAACATGGTGGGCACACAAATCGTGCCCAACCTTCGAGCACGTTGTTCTGGCGTGCCTTCTAAAATCGTAGGTTGGCCAAAACGATTCACCTTGCCCCTGTCAGTTCAATTGAAAAGGCCTTCCGGATTCCGGGAGGCCTTTTCAATTGCAATCACGATCTTTGAATTATCATACCATCTCCGCCAGATCGCGGATCAGCTTCTCCGAATCCTTCCACCCCAGGCAGGGATCGGTGATGGACTTGCCGTAAATGTTCTCCGTCACCTTCTGTGCCCCTTCCTCGATGAAGCTCTCGATCATGAAGCCGCGGATCATGTCCTTGAGCAGCGTGGCATGCTGGCGGCTCTGCATCACTTCCAGGGCGATCCGGGGCTGTTCTTTATATTTCTTGTTCGAGTTGGCGTGGTTCGTGTCCACGATGATCGCGGGATTGGCAAGGCCGCGCTTCTTATAGGCCTCGGCAGCAATCATCAGGTCCTCATAATGGTAATTGGGGATGTTCGTGCCGTGGTGGTCCACGGCGCCGCGCAGAATGATATGCGTCAGCGGATTGCCCGAGGTCTTGACCTCCCAGCGGTTGTAGCTGAAGATATGCGGCGCCTGGGAAGCCTGGACGGAATTGAGCATGACCTCAAGGTCGCCCGAGGTCGGGTTCTTCATGCCCACGGGGATATCGAGGCCGCTGCAGGTCAGGCGGTGCGCCTGGTTCTCGACCGAGCGGGCGCCGACGGCGACATAGCTCAGCACATCCTCAAGGTAGGGATAGTTGCCGGGATAGAGCATCTCGTCGGCCGCCGGGAGATGGGATTCCTGCAATGCCCGGAGATGCATCCTCCGGATGGCCTTGATGCCCTCGACGATGTTCGGCTCCTCCTGCGGGTTCGGCTGGTGCGCCATGCCCTTGTACCCGATCCCGGTCGTGCGCGGCTTGTTCGTATAGATCCGCGGGATGAGGAGGATCTTGTCCTTCACCTCCGCCTGGACCTTTGCCAGCCGGCCGATATAATCGCACACCGCATCCTCATCATGGGCCGAGCAGGGGCCGATGATCAGGACGAACTTGCTGCTCTCCCCGGTAAAGACCGCACGAATCTCGGCATCGCGTTTTTTCTTGATCTCCTGCAGTTCCGGAGAGACCGGCTGGCCGCGATGATCTCTCCGGGATTCGGTATTTCACGTGTATAGACGAAGCTCATAGGACCTGGCATCCCTTCCTGTGGTTTCTTTTTCGCTGGCAGTATAAAAGCCGCATCCGGTGAAGTCAAGCCAAAAAGCAGCGTTGTTTCCTGTTCCGCGCCGGTACGAAGGACCTTGTACAAAAAATCTCTGGCGTTTTTCATTGTAATATTGTATAAAAACATGCCATGGCAAAGAAACCTGCAAAGAAACAGTTACCGGCAAAAGGCGTTCCGGCGGAAAGGGCGGAAGCTTCGACCGCTGGATCATCGTCGGCATCATCGTCGCGCTCATCGCCATCGGACTTTCCCTCTGGGGCCCGCTGCGCAAGTACCGGCCGGACGTTGAGAAAAAAGCCGCGGAACAGACAAGCAAGAGCGGCCCGGCAATAAAGAAAGCAGCGCAGGAAAAGACAGCGAAAAAGAGCGCAAAGAAACGAAACTTGCCAAAAAACAGGCGAACCTCGGTTGTCAGGCCAGCCGAGAAGACGGCGTTCATCGCGATCGTGATCGACGATCTGGGCCAGGACATGAAGCAGGCCCGGGAAATCCTTGCCCTGCCCGGCAGGATCACCGTTGCCGTCATGCCTGGCCTGGCCCAGTCGAAAAAAGTCGCTGAGCTGGCGAGGCAGAACAAGCACGAAGTGCTGCTCCACCTGCCCATGGAATACCGGGGCAAAAACGGAAAACCGGCGCCAGGCATGCTGCGCTCGGACATGACGCCCATGGAATTTCTGAACGCGTGAGCGACGACGTAGACTCGGTGCCCGGCGCCATCGGCGTCAACAATCATGAAGGCTCGTCGCTCACGGAGAACAAGGAAGCCATGAAATTCCTGATGGCCGAGCTCAAGGCCCGCGAACCTGATGTTCCTCGACAGCCTCACCAGCGCGAAGAGCGTGGCCTATGCCACGGCCAAGGAATTCGGCATTAAGGCCGCCAGGCGCGATGTGTTCCTGGACAATGAAGGCGATAATCGCGGAATACATCCGCAAGCAGCTTGATGAGCTGGCGCGACATCGCCCGAAAGAAACGGCAAAGCCATCGGCATCGGCCACCCGCACCCCGCCACGATCAGCGAGCTCGAAAATGGCTGGCGGAAGCCGAGAAACAGGGCATCGAGATCGTGCCGGTGTCGAAGTTGATGCAGTGAACTTCAGAGAGGTAAGAAGGAAGAGGGAATTGAAGGTAAAAGGTTAACGAAAAATCGGCGAAATGCATGCTTCAGCAGCGTTCCTCCTTCCTACCTCTGCTCCTACGTTCTTACCTTCCTACTCTCCTTCACTATCTCTGCCGTCAAATAAACTATGCTCACCCTCGGAATAGAAACCTCATGCGATGAAACCGCGGCCGCGGTGCTGAGGGACGATATTGTCCTTTCCACCATCGTCTCCTCGCAGATCAAGCTCCACGAGAAATACGGCGGCGTCGTGCCCGAGCTCGCCTCGCGCGAACACTTGAAGAACTCATGCCCGTCATCCGCGAAGCGCTGGCCCAGGCCTCGGTCGCGCTCAACGACATCGGCCTCGTGGCCGTCACCTATACGCCCGGCCTGATCGGCGCGCTGCTCGTGGGCGTGTCCGCGGCCAAGGCCATTGCCTATGCGCAGGGACATCCCCTTCATCGGCGTGCATCACGGCGAAGGCCATATCCTCGCCGCCCACCTCGAATATCCCGGCATCGGCTACCCCTATCTCGCCCTGCTCGTCTCAGGCGGCCATACGGCCCTCTATCATGTCAAGGGACTGGGCGACTACCGGCTGCTCGGCCAGACGCGGGACGATGCCGCAGGCGAGGCTTATGATAAGGTATCGAAACTGCTGGGCCTGCCCTACCCCGGCGGCCCGGTGATCGACAAGCTTGCACAGGAAGGGAATCCACTCGCCGTGAAATTCCCCCGAGGCAGCAGGAGGGGTACGACTTCAGCTTCAGCGGGCTCAAGACCGCGGTCAGGAACCATATCGCGCTTTTTAAGAGCAAGGACAAGGGGATCGACCCGGCCCTGAACATCAAGGACGTGGCCGCGAGCTTCCAGGCAGCGGTCGTGGACACGCTCGTGGAGAAGACCATGCAGGCGGCGTCGAGACCGGCGTGGACAAGATCGTGGTCGCCGGCGGCGTAGCGGCGAACAGTTCCGCTCCGCAGGCAGAATGAAGGAGGAGGCGGAGAAACGCGGCATGACGCTCTATCTCCCGGGCATGGGCCTCTGCATCGACAACGCCGCCATGATCGCGCTCGCAGGCTATCTTCACCACCAGCCGCGGCGAAACCTCCAGCCTGGACCTGAACCCCCGCCCGAGCATGCCGCTTTAATTGTTTTCTGCTTCGAAACTTCTGCAAAAGCCCCTCGCCCGTCAATTCTGATCCAGTGATCCCTGTCAACTGCATGTCCGTGTCTGCAGACCCGGGATATTTCACCCAGTTGGTGCTAGAATAAAAATATGGGCCCTCCGCACTTAATCCGGGGTATTGTCATACGCGCTTTCTGCACTCTCCTTATCCTGTCGGGTACGGTGTTTGCACAGGAAAGACTGGGTGACGGGACCATGCCTGTTCAGGGACAGGATGAAGGGGAAGGACCTTCTTCACTGGACCCGCAGTCCAGATCTGCCTTGCTGTGGCTGCCGAATGGAGAACTCTATGCGCCCTATGCCGCTGACCTGCACAGCGTTGGTTTCGGCTTCCAGTTGATTCGTTACACGAAGACCCAGATCGCCGATTCGGGCAAAGACCGCAACGAAGTGAAAGTCGGCGGGCGCTTCGGCGTCCTGCGGAGTCAGCAGCCTGATCAGGCGGGCCGGGAATGGCAACTCAGTTTCGAAATAGGCCTCAATGCTCAGTTCGATTCAGCAAACTCCCTTGACAACATTGGATGGGACGGCAAGTACGGCTTTATTTTCACCTCAGCGCTGGGACATGATCTTTCGTATAAGGTCGCGCTATCCCACGATTCGAGCCACGTAGGCGATGAATATGCGGAGAGAACCGGTCGACTCCGCATCGGATATACGCGCCATGAGCTCTCCGCGGGTATCAGCTGGCTTTTGAGCGACGGCTGGCGGACCTATGCGGAAGCGGGACAAGGCTTCCTGCTGAGCAACGATGAGCTTCAGAAACCCGGCCGGTTCCAGTGCGGACTGGAATGGCAAGACGCCGGATTCCTGCGGAATGGCCACAGAGGCTGGTACAGCGGTCTTGATCTTTCATCCATGCAGGAACGGGATTGGCGAATAGATCGTTCTCTGAAGACGGGATACCGGATCGACTCTGCTGACGGCCGCGCCTATCGATTCGGCGTTCAATGGTATTCAGGCCGTCCTCCCATCGCCGAATTCTTTCAGAATACGGAGAGCTTCCTCGGCGTCGGTATTTGGGTCGACATCTGAGCTGGTCTTATCCGCAAGGTTCAACTCAAAAAATACGCTTTAAAAATCTGATACTTTTGTCTTTTTTAAAATAGTTCTTGCTTTTTCAACACAATCCTGTATTATGCACCCCGACTGTTTAACATTGCGGCAGGATTTGACTGAAGTACATCCACACGTCACCATCTCCCTGCCCTTCATATCATCGATCACTAACCCCCCTTGCTTTCAGCCTCCGCTCTGAAATTGCATCAGCACTTATGGTTGGCGAACGATGTAGTTATGCCGGTCATATTTGTGCTGGCGCCGTCTTCGCTCTCAGGGACACTGGTGTGCTCCTGCGGCCTGCACGCAAACCTCTTTGACCATCGGGTCACGGAAGGCAGACGCGCGAAATTGCTTTTGACGATTGATCCTTACCGGATCAGTGTCTCAAGGCTTTTCCTGCTTCTCTTTTTGTGACAACCTTGGTCGCGTGAAAGGAACACATGTCTTTTTCAAAACTGCAGCTCAACGAACCGATCCTCAAAGCAATAAAATTGTGCGGCTATGCCGCGCCCACGCCCATTCAGGAGAAGGCCATTCCCGAAGCAATGGCCGGCCATGACCTGATCGCCACGGCCCAGACCGGCACCGGCAAGACCGCGGCCTTTGTGCTGCCGGCGCTCATGCGCCTGAGCGTGCCTTCAACGTCAACCAAAAGATCGAAAGGCCCCCGCGTGCTCGTGCTCACGCCCACGCGCGAACTGGCGAACCAGATCACCGACGCGGTCAGCACCTATGGCAAGTTCATGCGCATCCGGAGCGGCGCCATCCTGGGCGGCATGCCCTACTTCGAGCAGCAGCGCCTTCTGTCGCAGCCGGTGGACCTCATCGTGGCGACGCCGGGACGGCTCATCGACCATCTGGAGCGCGGCCGCATCGATTTCTCGCGCGTTGAGCTCCTGGTCCTTGATGAAGCCGACCGCATGCTCGACATGGGCTTCAGCGAAGCCGTGGACCACATCGCCGCCGCTACGCCGGAAAACCGCCAGACCCTCATGTTCACCGCGACCATGGACAACACCATGGCAAAACTCGCCCAGCGTCTGCTCAACAACCCGGTCCGGGTGGAGATCGCCGGCAAGAAGACCACGCTGGAAGCCATCGAGCAGCGTCTCCACGCAGCCGATGACATGCAGCACAAGAACCGCTTATTGAAGCACCTGATCGCCGACAGCGGCATGACCCGGGCGATCATCTTCTCCGGCACCAAGCGGAATGCCGATCAGCTGGCCAATGAGCTCTCGGCCCAGGGCCACTCGGCAGCGGCGCTCCACGGCGACATGAACCAGAACGCCCGCAACCGGACCATCATGAAGATGAAAAGCGGCAAGATCCGGCTGCTCGTGGCAACGGATGTGGCGGCGCGCGGCCTCGACGTCACCGGCATCACCCATGTGATCAATTACGACCTTCCGAAGAACGCCGAGGATTATGTGCACCGCATCGGCCGCACCGGCCGGGCAGGCGCCACGGGCATCGCCATCTCCTTCGCTTCGGGCAAGGAGATCGACGCGCTCCGCTCCATCGAGCGCTACATCGGCCAGACCATACCCCAGCAGGTGATCACGGGACTGGAGCCGATGCGCACCCTTCGCCGCACCGGCGGCAGCGGCCCGTCGTCGCCGTCAACAGGAAAGCGCTGGCAGGGTGCAACGGCCGGCAAGCGCTACGGACAGAACACGTCGGCACGGCCCTCCTTCGGCGCAAAACCGGCGCGGAAGTCCTATGATGCCAAGCCGGCGTTCGGCGACCGGGACCGGAAGTCCTTCGATGCCAAGCCTGCATTCAGCGACCGGAAGTGGAGCGCGAAGAAAGAAGGCGGCAAGACCGGAGATTTCAATTCCCGGCCTGCTCGCCCGTCCCGCTGGGCATAAGCCACTCTTCACCCGAAGTCAATCATCAAGCGCCTCTTCACGAGGCGCTTTTTTTATTATTGAAAGAAGCCGAACACCTCTCCCATTATCAACCGCGAATACACACGAATACACGCTAAGAATTTCTCTTTGATTTTCCTGATTCGTGTTCATTAGCGTCCATTAGCGGTTCCGACGCTTATTTCCCAATACAGAACTCATTAAACCAGAACCAGAAGTACGAACGACTGTATCACGCAGAGCCTTAGAGAGCGCAAGGAAATCAACTACACGAACAGAGCAAACCTATCGTACGAAAGAACCGAATAGAACGATGTTTCTTTGCATCCCTACTAATTTTGTACATCCATTCTCACCTTTGCAAATGAACTCTCTGATGGGATCAACGTTAATTCAATCAGTTAAGTTTTGGCACGCCTGATGCAATAAGACAGGCAAGATTGAACGAAAGCGAGGAAATAATAATGAAGACCACCATAGCAAAAAAATCGGCATTCGCAGGAGCAGGAGCAGGCCTGGTACTGTTCGCACTCTTCGGACTTGTCCCGGGAAGCCTGCTGGGCGGCGCAGCCGGGCTCAAGTTTGCAGGATCGATCTACGGCCTCCCGCTGGAATCCGGGCTCGTGGCCCGCGCCATGGTACTCGCATCCATGCTCGTCGGCGTCATGGCATCCGGCATCACGATCGTCACGGCAACCTCAGCAGCAGGGTGGCTTGTCGGCAACACTGCGGAAACAATGCTCAGATCGCAGATAGAAGCAGCTGAAGTGCGAGGTCGTGACAAAGGAAAGCCAAGGGACTTTGTAAAAATCAACGTGATCCATCGAGATCACCAAACGTATAAAAGGAGATCACCATGAAGAACGAAACAGTAAAAACGGGAATGAAGATCGGTGCAACAGTTGGCGGGCTGGTGTTTGTGGTGGCGGGGATCGTACCGGGATTCTACTTCGGCAGCTTCGGGACCCTGGTCCTGCTCCAGAAGATCATGGGCGGCGCAGTTGAACCAACGCTCTTCGTGCGGGCTGCGATCGTGATGGGCATCGGTGTCGGGATCGCCTGTGCAGCCACGGTAAGCATCGTGGTCGGCGGACTGCTCGGCACGGTGGCCGGGTTCATCGCATCCGCCCCCGCATCACTCCGCAATCGGAAGGAAGCATCTCAGGCAGCATAAGTTAGCGTGTGTAGTAAAGACGAAGGCGGTGAGCGATCACCGCCTTTTTTTATTTTCAAGAACGTCCTCCGCTCGCCCCATTGCCCTCTTTCCTGATAGGGAGACGCTGCGTTCCAGGGGAATGCGCACGGCAGCCATCGGCACACTGCCCCCCGGCTCGAAACGGTCAGACAGAGAACAACGGCATCTGGTTCCGGCTCGTTTCCTCTTTGCCTGCATGCCGTCCATATCGTTCTGCGATCTTATAGATCCTGTCGTGGAACATGTTCTCGTCGATGGAGCCTGTCTTAAATTCCTCCACGATCAAATAGAACGTCTCAAGGAGCTCTTTTTCCACCCATCCTGAACCAGCACTCATAATTCTGTATTCTCCTTCTCGATCCGGCAAAGCGTTATTACAAGAACGATAGAATACAAAAAAGCACAATAAATTGCAAGGAATTTTGGGAGCATCCCGCCATAAATGTTCGGTCTGATAAAAGCGAATGCATCAATAAAACTGCAACCAAAAATAAATATCACCATCGCCATCTTCCGCCAATAAAGGACTTTTTTTGTCCTCTATTTAGTGTATAATAAGAGTTAGAAAGAGAGGATAAAGCCATGATCTCAAAAATACTCATAGGATCATTGATCCTTTTGCCGCTGCTGGTCACCCATATTGATGCCGCCGATGCCCCTTCCCTGCAGAAAGCGACCTTTGCAGGCGGCTGCTTCTGGTGCATGGAACCGCCCTTCGAAAAACTGGACGGCGTGAGAGAGGTCGTATCGGGCTATACCGGAGGCACGACCGTCAATCCGACCTATGAGGAAGTTACGGCCGGGAAAACGGGGCATCTGGAATCCATTGAGGTAA
Source organism: Nitrospirota bacterium (assembly GCA_963836175.1). GTDB lineage: Bacteria > Nitrospirota > UBA9217 > UBA9217 > UBA9217 > GWC2-56-14. The sequence continues at coordinate 87,843 of CAWIIS010000001.1, read as the reverse complement.
CCTTCGACCCGGCGAAGGTATCCTACGAAAAACTTCTTGAAGTCTTCTGGAGACAGATCAACCCCACCGACGCAGGCGGGTCTTTCGTGGACCGCGGCAGTTCGTACCGATCGGCCATCTTTTATCATACCGGCGAGCAAAAGAAACTTGCCGAAGCCTCGAAAAACAAACTCCAGCAATCGGGGCGTTTCGACAAACCGATCGTGACCGAGATCCGCGCTGCCGGACCTTTTTACCGGGCCGAGGATTACCACCAGGATTACTGGAAAAAGAACCCGGTTCGGTATAAGTTCTACCGCTACAATTCGGGCCGGGACCAATATATTGAAAAGGTATGGGGAAAGGATGAAGCCATGCAGAACAGCAACGCCGTAGCGGGCAGCGCTTTTGTTAAACCCTCAAGGGATGATTGAAGAAAAAACTGACCGCCATGCAGTTCAAAGTAACGCAGGAGAACGGCACCGAGCCTGCCTTTAAGAATGAATACTGGAACAACCACAAGGAAGGCATCTATGTAGACATCGTATCCGGAGAGCCTTTGTTCAGCTCCCGGGACAAATATGAGTCCGGCACGGGATGGCCGAGCTTTACCCGTCCGCTGGAACCGGGGAACATCGTGGAGAAAGAGGACCGGAGCTGGTTCTCGGTCCTCACCGAGGTCCGGAGCAGAGAGGGAGACTCGCACGTGGGACATGTATTCAACGATGGTCCAAAACCCACGGGCCTCCGTTACTGCATGAACTCCGCAGCGCTCCGTTTTATTGCAAAGGAAGACCTGCTCAAGGAAGGCTATGGAAGGTATGTGAAGATCTTTGAGAAGTAACGCCGGACTTCTCCAGAGAGCATGACGTTGCAGCCTTTACCGGGAAGGGGCTGTCTTCTGTTCCATACTCATATGTTCCCCTTCCACCGTGCACCTACGTTCACACGAAAGAAGGAATTTTCATACACCAGGGAACGTCCTGTTATATCGAACAAAGTCGGTCACCTACCGTTATTTCGCACTTCTTCATGCAGGAAATACCAGACAACTTCAGACCCGCATCCAGACAGTATAAACCTGATGCATACACCTTTTACTCAGGTAATCAACAGGTTGCGCAGCATAGTCACTAATGGCACAGCGCTTGCTATCTAGTATGCAAGGAGACTAAGCGCGGTCCGCACATCAAATATTAGGGGGTGCCCTATGAATCTCAGCTTTATTCCAAACAGGGAAACGTTACGCCAGGAGAGAGAGACTATGGGCGAAGAGATTGAACAGTGGATCGCGCTCAGGAAATTGGACACCCTGTTGGGGGTGTGCAACTGCTGCATGTATAAGGTCTTTGACTTCATCCTTACCCAGGAATGCCGCACCTGCGCGATCCGGGATGCGATACTCATGATCTCGAAAGAAAAGCAGCTGGAAGAGCGGGAAGCATGGAAGGAAGACGAGGCTCTTGGGATTTGCTGAATTAGCATCCTGTAAGAGAGCAGCATCTGAATGAATTATCCTGAAAACGTTTCAAAGCAGAGGACGCTAGGACGCTAGATAGCAACAAACGTGTTTAAACCAGAGGTCACAGCACAGTAAAAACGGCTGCCGGGATATCCCCGGCAGCCGTTCTTTTTCATGCTTTTGCTTTTTCCAATCAGCGGCTCGACCCGGGTTTGCCGGTGCGCGGCCGAAACGACCGGGTGCTTGTGGGATGGGCCGCTGGCTTTGACGAACCAGCGGGTGCGCTGCCACGCTGCGGGTGGGCTGCATGCGTCTTCGGCCGCGCGCCAGCGCCGTGCGATGCACCATGCTCCGCTTTCGGCTGGGTCCTGCGGCGCTGCGGCTCCCGCGGCGGACGGGCAAACTCGGCATCGCGGGCAGGCGCTGATTTCTTGTAATCGAAATCCTTCAGCGATGCGGCGCTCGATCTTCTCGCCGAGCACGCGCTCGATGCTCCTGACCAGCGGCTCGTCCTCGCGGCGTGACGAAGGTAAAGGCGTCGCCGGTCTTGGCGGCGCGGCCGGTGCGGCCGATGCGGTGCGTATAGGCGTCGGTCGTGTCGGGGATGTCGTAGTTGATGACATGGGAGATGCGTCGAGACGTCGATGCCGCGGGCCGCGATGTCGGTCGCCACCAGGATCTGGTACGAGCCGTCGCGGAACCCGTCGAGCGCTGCCTGGCGCCTGTTCTGGGACAGGTTGCCCTGGAGCGACGCGGCCTTGTACCCGGCCTTCTCGAGCTGCTGCCCGATGCGCTTGGCGCGGTGCTTGGTGCGGGTGAAGATCAGGATCGACTCCGTGTCGGTATGCTTCAGCAGCTCCATCAGCAGCGCCGGTCTTGAGATGCTGCTCGACCGGATAGAGCGCGTGGGACACGGTGTTCGCCGGCGCGGTATGGCCGACCTGGACCGTGACCGGCTTGTGCAGGACCTCGTGGGCCAGCTTGCGGATGTCGTCGGCCATGGTGGCCGAGAACATCAGCGTTCTGGCGCTTGACCGGCAGCTGCTTGATGATCCTGCGGATGTCGGGCAGGAAGCCCATGTCGAACATGCGGTCCGCCTCGTCCAGGACCAGGACCTCCAGATGCGAGAGATCGATCGTCTTCTGGTTGATATGGTCCAGCAGCCGGCCCGGGCAGGCCACGACGATCTCGACGCCGGCGCGCAGCTTCTGGATCTGCGGGTTCAGGCCCACGCCGCCGTAAATGGTGGCGCTCCGGAGCTTCGTGTCGCGGCCGAGGGCCACGATCGCGACATGGATCTGCTCGGCCAGTTCGCGGGTGGGGGCGATGATCAGCGCGCGGACCTTGCCGCGCGGCCCGGGCAGCAGCCGCTGCAGGATCGGCAGCACAAAGGCCGCGGTCTTGCCGGTGCCGGTCTGGGCAAGGCCCATGACGTCCTGGCCTTCGCATGACCGGCGGGATCGCCTGGATCTGGATGGGGGTTGGGGTCTCGTAGCCGAGCGCCTTGACGCCGGCCGCTATCTGCGGGATGAAGCTTGAACGAACTAAAACTCATAATACCTTCTTTCTGTGCGACAAAAGGTGAAAAGCAGCGTAGACCCCTGTCGCTGGGGGACGGCCGCCTGGGCATAACGGCGGACAGGAAAAAGCTCCTGGCAGTCCTTAGCCCTATCGAAATAACGGGTGGAACAGCAATAGCTGAAGCAGGATTTGACCGATGATTCTTCGTGTTAGGAGGACGTTGTGAGCGGATCGCTGCAGAGAGTCTCTAACGACGGGTTTGGCAGTCACTTCAATGAACATACTATAACCTTATGCAAGCAAACTGTCAATGTATTTATACGGATAGCATAAAAAAACGGAGCTTGCTATAAGGATCATCAGGTTTGGATCCATCGCTCTGCACGCGCTTCGGGGCCAGTGCAAGGGTCAGGCTGTCACGAGGATCGCCTTTTTAAAGTGCCAGGTTCACTAATCATAAGTCTCAGCAAAGCGTCCAGGCAGTCTCCTGAGTATCTCATCCCCGAAATCATCCGTTCCCCCATTGCAGCTAGATTCCATCTATCTCGTCACTGCAGAACAGGCAGTTGCTGTTAAAAGTAGCCTGATAACGTCTAGTTAATAATCATAATTTGTCCCTCTTTAAAGGACCTGACGCCTCCAACAGGGTACAATACTATGACATCTCAACTGGCTGGCAACCGCCCGGCAAAAAGCCATTTTTTAGAGACCCTTGATTACAGATTTGATAAAACATCTATGTCAACTCACTAGCCTTCGTCACAACTTTATATGTCACACCGAGAGCGTCTACAAAATGTCGCTCGCCGCACTTAATCTTTCGCGCTTCATCTATATGAATCTTGCTCATATCCGTGGTGCTTTTTGTTTCCCGAACAAGGTAAAGCATCTCTTCGCCGGTCGGATCGCCATGTGAGTCGCGGGGTTCCATGACGATAGCCCAATCCGGGTTATACTCCCCTACTGGTGTCGGTACCGTAAACCAGCTCGGAAGTTTCAGGTAAAGCTTCACATCGTCCCGTTTCTCAAGCCCATCAACGAATTCCCGCTCAACATCTGAATCATATATAACGTGGTCATAAACTGAATGCTCTGCGGGGATGAGATATTCAGCCCAGCTCGGGATATCTTCAAACTGCGTCATCTCGAACCATTCATTCACCTTTTCATACTGTATGCCGTTTACCAGCTGATCTACTATTTTATCTTTGGTGATCCGTACCGCAACGCTGGCGAATTCGTGCGGGTTCTCGACGGCTGCTTTTTTGTTGCTGAATCGCTTATAAACTTCAAGCAGCGTTGACCGTGTGAGACGTACCGGCGGGGTCGTATGCTCCATGAGGTTCGCCATGATCTCAAGCAGGTTCGGGAGCGGGTGTCTTTTGTCCAGGTACAAAACTGGCCTGTCCGCGCTTACTTGGATCGCGTCAAAGGTATCCTTGGTATTGACCGATAGTTGCGCTTTGGTCACGGTCACGCGGGGCGGCCTGATCTCGATTTTATCCAGTTCCGAAATAACATCGGCTAAGAGTTTTTCAGTATCAATCTTTACGGCATACCGTGTCTTGTGCTTAATCCGTGCCCAAAGCTCCTTGAATTCAGGCTTGAGTGTGAATTCCTTGCGAAGTTTTACAGTCACGCGGTCACGCGCATTGGCGGGTTTCGGCGGTAAGCCTTCCTTACCATACTCGTCCTCTATTTCGGACTGAAGGCGTTCGCAGTATCGCTGATAGCTTTCATTAGCTACCACGGTCAGGACATTGACCTTTTCATCCCTTACCCGGTCTCCTGTCTGATCAACAGCAAGCCGAACACCTCGCCCGACTTCCTGCCGCTTCTTGACCTCTGAGGTTGTCTGGTTCAAGGTGCAAATTTGAAACACGTTTGGATTGTCCCAGCCTTCGCGCAAGGCTGAGTGCGAGAATATGAACGAAACCGGCTCTTCAAAGGAAAGCAAGCGTTCCTTGTCCTTCATAATGAGGTCATAGGCTGCTTCGTCTTCCTTGGTCTTCCCGGATACCGAGTCCATTACTTCAACAGCGCCACCCTTGCGCTTCTTCTGCGCGAAGTATGACGCCTGAACAGTCATAGGATCAACGTCTTTCCATTCCGGGAACTTTGTCTTCGTGTCATTAAACGCCTTGATGAACAGTTGCCGAATGATCCCGCCTTCCAGCGCGTAATTATCCACTTTATCGATGAAGAAGAGAGATAGGACCTTGATACCGATTTCTTTAAGCTTCCCATGTTTGCGGAAATGCTCTTCAATAGAATAACGAATCTGCGCTTCAAAGATAGCGTCCTTATCCGCTCCGCGTGACTCGCCGGTTTTCAATTCAACGTTGTTGGCAAATCGTACAAACCCGCCGCCTGGGTTTATCTCGTCAACCTCAAAACCAGCATATTCCTTGCGCTCCGATTTCTTTTCAAGCGAGTCGCCGGGCCGGATCGTGACGATCTGTTCTTTTACCGTGCCACCCTTCATGAGCTTGTGAAGGGCAAGCCGGGCCGTGATCGTCTTTTTCTCGGTTGTGATACTGTCAAGGCGCAAGAAGACCTGATTCGCATCGTCTTCTTTTACGACTGATGCAACCTCAATTCGTTTCACTAATCCCTGACGGTATGCTTCAAAGGGCGTGAGCCGGTAAATGACGTTATAGGGGTTTCGATGCGTGGCGCTGTAGCGGAGTGCAAAGAGCGGATCGAGAGCGGAAAGCGCCTTGACGCGGAGTTCGCTTTCCATGTTCTGCGGTTCGTCAAGGATCAGGACCGGTCGGGCTGCCTGGACAAGATGAATCGGCGTTTCTCCTTGCAGTCGGTCGGTTGTCTGACGGATCACGTTCGATGCCTTGTTAAAGGAATCTATCGTCATGACCATCATTTCCACGCTATCCGAATTGGCGAAGTTTCGCACTTGCGATAGATTGTCCGAGTCGTAGACGTAATATCGATATGACGCATTGCCAAACAGCTCGCTCAAGTGTGTCTGCGTGACCTGTAGCGTTTTTAGTACACCTTCCCGGATCGCAACGGACGGAACAACGATAATAAACTTCCGAAGACCATATCGACGGTAAAGCTCAAGGGCCGTACGAAGATAGACATACGTTTTCCCGGTGCCGGTCTCCATCTCTATTGAGAAGTTGGGGAAACGCGCCTTCTTCTGACCTGCTGCCGTCTCGATTAGTTCTTCGATAAACACCAAGGCGCTATCCGGATCGACACCGTGCGCTTTCTGCACATTGTTGAGATTGGTAAGAAGATCGTCTTCGGTGAGGTTAAGCGTGTTTGCAATTGTGCCGGGGAGTATTTCGGAAAGCAGGTACTGTCCGCGCTGTTCCGGCGGGAGAAGAGCGGTTTGACCATCTCCCATGCCGATAAAGACCGACGCGCCGGAAATCCGCTGCTGGCCTTCAAGCAGGTTTACCGCTGCTTCGACAGCCTTGATCTGATATTCCTGATTCGCATCGAATTTGAATTGCATCAGTTACTCTGTCTCCGGGGGAAGTGGCGGGATCAGTTTTTCAAGCTTCGCTATCAGCTCAAGCGAAAACACGGTTGCAACTTTCCAGATCAGTTCATCTTCAAGTTCGCCATATTCATGAACGATCACATGCCGTTGGTTGATGATCCTTTGCCAGGGAATTTCAGGATGAGCATCACGAAACTTCCTTGACACTTTAGTGGATGCCTCGCCTATGATCTCCACTGCGCGTTCAACTGCAAGCCGAAGTTTCTTATCCGCCAAATACTGATGATAGGTCGCGCCGGTCGTGAACTCATGCGCACTTCGCGCCGCATCCAGCATGTCCCAAAGATATCCCGCGTCGCGCTTCTCAGGCTGCATGGAGCACCTTCCTGGTAGTCAGAATCTCATGCCGCCTAAATGGGTTTCGTAGCCCATTTTTTGAAACCAGATCAACCTCGCGGCCGAAGATGACTTTCAGCTCTTCGATCATATCCACCCAATCCATAAGGTCCCATTCGGCGTTATCCTGAAAGCTCACCAACACATCCACGTCGCTATCAGGCCTGAAGTCTTCACGCAACACGGAACCGAAAAGCGAGAATTCCTTAACCTTCCACTTCTTGCAAAAAGCTTCTATTTTAGCCATTGGGATTTCGATTTTAGTCTGAATCATAGTAATAACCTCCTATATCGTCTTCAACCTGCACTGAAGAGCAAGATTCGCCACCAGCTCGTCGGTCATTGCCTTGTCGCGGCAAATGAACAGGTCATTCTTGCCCAAGGCCAGCGCCCGGATCGCAGCGGGTTTAAGAACTTCATCAAGACATATTCGGAAGCTCTGCCCCTTGTCTGTATCGGTCACATGATATATATCGTTATCCGTAATGCCCTTCATGTGAATGATCTCGGAATTTAGACCATACCCTTCCTTGATCGTGACTTCCCAAATGACATTCTCCGGCTTCCATCCGGGAACAAACGGGTCCATATACAGGGCCATCTGATCAGCATACGCCGCCGGATCTTTCTTGTCCGGTCCGGTCCACGGCTTATAGTTGGATTCGGCAAGCTTGAACACTTTGAAGCCCAAGTCAGCAGCACCGTTGTCAGTTTTCAGATTAAGTTTGCCTTCACTTTCCTTCTTCAACTTTGCAGCAACAAGACGTATTCGTTCCTTGCCGATTTCAGCGATAGTAGGATAATCTTTATTACCTGTTGGCTCTGGTAACTGCACCATGATAAATTGTCTATTGCCGTTATCCTCACTGTTTTGTTCAAGTATGGCTTGCGCAGCTGTGCAGGAGCCCGCAAAAAAGTCAACAATCAAATCCGCATCTGTCGGCGCAGTAATTTGTTTACAAAGATTCTTCATGACTGCCAATGGCTTGGGAAAATCGAATACTTTTTCACCAAAAGCGCTTACGATTTCGCGTGTTCCGTTTGTCGTGTAACCAAAATCCTGCACTGTAGAGAATCCTGTAAATTTACTTCTTATCTCGTTTAGAAATCTCTTGAAGCGCGGCCTGCCATCTTGCATACCGGGCCATATAATCCTTTTTTCCGCAATCAAACGCTCCATCCTCTTTTTTTCATAAATCCAGCCACGTGACGGATGCGGTGGATAACGATGCCCATTTTCAGGATTCACAACATCATAGTGTAAGTTTGGCCGCTGATCACGCGACGCCAAGCCTGTCATATTATCACTCATCCAAGGCCCACGCGGATCATTGTCTGGATTCCGATACTTATCGAGATCCTTTTCGACACCACTAAAGGAAGTATTTTCCCTTCCATAACATAGAACGTATTCATGATCTGTGGATACCTGGTTAAGATTTCTGTTATCAGCCACTTGCCGTCTACGCCATACAATACTGGCCAAGAAGTTTTCTTCTCCGAAAATTTCATTCATTACCATTCGAAGATTGTGTACTTCATGGTCATCAATACTGATAAAAATAACTCCATCCTCGCGCAATAACTGCCGCGCAACAAACAGCCTCGGATAAATCATCGAAAGCCAAGCGGAATGGTAGCGGCCTGAAGTTTCGGGGTTGCTAGTAAGCAGATTGCCTTCGGTGGTCTTCTGTCCGGTCAGCTTCAGATAAGTATCGAGCGGATCGGCAAAGTTATCGGGATAGACGAAATCGTTGCCCGTATTATACGGCGGGTCAATATAGATCATCTTAACCCTGCCGAAATAAGACTTATACAGGAGCTTCAAAACTTCGAGATTATCGCCTTCGATAAAGATATTATTCGTCTCGTCGAAGTTGATTGATTCTTTTTTCGCCGGAACAAGCGTTGCTCTGCTCGCCGTCTGCAAGAGCCGGATCGCGTCGCGTTTCCCCGCCCAAGAGAACGAATACCGCTCGGGCCGCGAATCTACCTCTTCGCCCAAGGTTTCCTTGAGTTTATCGAAATCTATTTTCCCTTCGGTAAACGCCTGAGGGAATAGATCGCGTAGTTGTTCAATCTGTTCCGGCACTATTGCGGCGGCTTCCTTGTTCACGGGTTCTTTTTGAATCATGATTATCCTTTTAACCTCATCTGATTGAAAAAACTACTATAACTGGAGGGAAAAGGCAAGAAAGAAAAAGGCTTAGAGAATAACCTCTAAGCCTTTTAATTGATTGGTAGCGGGGGCCGGATTTGAACCGACGACCTTCGGGTTATGAGCCCGACGAGCTACCGGACTGCTCCACCCCGCGATGAGGTTGCATAATAAATCACAACCGTCCGAATGTCAAGATAATTATAGAATCTTCGGCGGTTTTGTATCAAGGAACACGTTCAGGACCGGCGACGGGGCGCTGGCGTTGCCCGGTTCGTCATAGGCGATTGCGGTGATGCCGTTGTTGCCCTCGGTCAGCATCAGCTGCATGGAAAAAGCACCCTTTTCGTCAGCTTTGACCGTTGTTTTCGTCGAGCTGTTCACATAGACGTCGACCTTTGCACCCGGCTCGGTCGTGCCGGTCAGCGTCAGCACCGGGATCCGCGTCACCGGCGGCAGCGCACTCAGGCTTGGCGACGCCGGGGGGGTGGTCTTCAGCACCACATTGATGATCGCCGGCTGTGCCTGGTTGCCCGCCCGGTCCGCGGCAGTTGCCGTGATCGTGTTCTTGCCTTCGGTCAGGTTCACGCTGGAAAGGATGAACACGCCCTCCGTGACCTGGACCGGGGTGTTATTGATCTTGACCATTGCCATGGGATCATTGACCGAACCGGTGACCGTGATCATCTTCTTGTTCGTCACCGTCATTTCCTTGGGTGTGGTCAGGGTGATGATGGGCGCGATCGTATCAACCATGATCCTGACCGAGACCGTACCCGTGTTGCCTGCCAGACTCACGGCCTTTGCCACGATCACGTTCGGCCCTTCATCCATCTTCACATTTGCCGTGAAGATGCCCGAAGCGAGCACGGCCTGCACTTCCTGGCCCGTGCGCGTTGCAACGGTGACCGACGCCACGTTTTTGTCCGCCGTACCCGTTACCGTGACCGTGCCGGTGCTCAGCAGGCTGTTCGATGAAGGCGCCGTAATATTGATCACGGGCGGCTTGCTGTCCACGACCAGGATGACGCTGTCGTTTCCCGTGTTCCCGAACTCGTCGGTCACGGTGGCGGTTACGGTATTGGTGCCTTCGACCAGGTTTACCTTGGCGCTGAAAGCTTCTTTTTCAACAGCAGCGACCACGCCGTTCACCACAATCCTTGCCCTGCTGTCATTCACCGTACCGGTGATAAGGACGGGCGAATAGTTCAGGAACTGGTTCGGTTTGTGCGACGTTATCTTTACAACCGGCGGCAGGGTATGGATCGTGAAAGACCAGAGGGTCGATTCGGTGTTGCCGGCCTTGTCAACGATATCGAGCTTCACCTTATGGCTTCCGTCAGTCAGGGGCGCTGCCGGCACATAGGTGATCTTGTTCTGCATGATCTGAGCGGCTGCTGAAACGTCCTGGCCGTCAATGTACATTTTGCTGTCCGTGGTGCTGACGCCGATGCCGTCATCCATGTATTCGGCGGCGATCGTTGGCTTCGCGTTGTTGATCAAGCCGCCATCACGCGGAGTCAGGCTCATCTTCGTGTCTGCAGCAGGAGCTGCTTGCTCGACAACGACATTTTTCTTTACGGTCGTCTTGCGCAAAGGCTTTTTCTCAGCAGCAACAGCCATTCCCGCCTGAGAACAGAACAGAACGGCCATAAGGATCGTCACGAAGCGTAACACCATGGAATGCCTCCCAGGACCTGAAAATATATAAACAAAAAACTACAGTGCAGTAAGGTATCAAAAGAAGCCTGTATTGTCAATTATTTATTTTAAAACATCTTTTATTGTTAGCCGGCTCTTTTACGTACTGCGCTCTTGATTGGGCAAAGGTCGGATCGTGCCGCAGATATCGTCACCATGGAGCATAGATGCATTGACATATCAATACAAATATGGTATAAAGTCGATAAGAATTGAGCACTTGAATTGAGTTTGAAAGGGGCATCTGGTGAGAATCGCTGTTGCCGCGTTTTTTGCAGCTCTGATCGTTTCCCTGGTGCCCTTGGTTGCCCATGCTGATATTTATCAGTATACCGATGGGAGCGGAGTTGTGCATTTCACCAACGTCAGCGGCGGCAAGAACCACAAGCGGGTGAGATCAGAACCCCGGAAGAAGATCCAACCTGAAGGAGCCTTCCTCCCGCAGGAATCAACGCCCTCAAAAAATACGATTTCCTCGGCAAACATGCCGAGCGCCTATCTTGATATCATCCAGACCGCCTCCAGGAGGCACGGCGTGGATCCCGCCCTGGTGCATGCGCTCGTCAAGGTTGAATCGGATTTTAACCCCTATGCCCTGTCCAGGAAAGGGGCCATGGGCCTCATGCAGCTCATGCCGCAGACGGCCATGGACATGAACGTGCAGAACTCCTTTGACCCGGGCGACAACGTCGACGGCGGCGTCAAATATCTCCGCTATCTTATCGACCGGTACGAAGGGAACCTTTCGCTGGCGCTCGCCGCGTACAATTCAGGAGAGACCGCGGTCAAGAAATGGGGGACCATCCCGCCCTTCAAGGAAACACAGAACTACGTGCAACGGGTCCTCAGGCTGTATAACGGGAAGAGCAAGCTTTACGTCCCGCGGTACACGATCTACATGGGTTACGCCGAGGACGGCTCCCTGCTCGTCACGGACACACCGCAGCCCCGCCCGAACAAGATCGCCCGGAAAGACCTCTAACTCCTATTGGCTTCTGTTCTCACTCCGCGATCCGCATTCGTTTTGCATATCTTTTATCTCCCGATTCCGCATTCCCCGGAGAATATATCTTTATTGAACAATATCGCTCCAGACCTTGACCGCGGTCGCCATGATCAGCGCTGCAAGCAGCCATTTGAGAAACCGCGTTTTCGTTCTCTTCCCGACGATGCTGCCCCACCGTGCCGCGGGAATGGCGCCCGGCCAGGAGCGGCAGCGCCATCAGAAAAGGCACCTGGCCTGTCGCAACCTTCCCGATCATTCCCGCCGAGGAGGAGAACAGCCCGATGGCGAGCGTGCTGCCGAGGGCGACCCGGAGCGGGATCTTCAGCACATACAGCATCACCGGGATCAGGATGAACGCGCCGCCCTGCCCCACCAGGCCGATGGTGAAGCCGAGCACGATGCCGATCACGACCGCCAGGCCCTTGTTGAAGACCACCTTGTCCTCGGTCAGTTCGTCCTGTCCGTAGCTGCGCGGGATGAGCATCATGACCGCGGCAATCACGGCCAGGGTGCCGAAGACCATCAGGAGCGGACCGTCCGGCACGCTGCTTGGAAACGAGCGACCCGGCCAGCGACGACAGGAACAGGGAAAAGCCGAGCGTCAGGACGAGCGATCTGTTCACGAGCGCGTTCTTATGGTAGTAGAACATCGCCGTCAGGGCGGAAAAAAAGCCCTGGACCATGGTCAGGCCGGTGATGCTCTTGACGTCGATGCTGCCGAGGCCGAGAAGCGGCGGCACATACAGCAGCAGCGGGAACATGACGATCCCGCCGCCGATCCCGAGCAGGCCTGAAAGGAACCCGACGGACAGCGCCCGACCAGAGCAGGAACAGAGACAGGGCAGCATCCATCTACTGCTCCACGAAGATGCGCTTCGGTCCCTGCTCCGCACCTTCGAGCACATCGCCGATATGCGCCGCCAGTGATATTCTCCTTCTGCAGCGCCGCAACCAGCCGGTCCTTTCTTGTCCCGCGGGCACGAAGATCAGCAGCCCGCCCGAGGTCTGGGCGTCGTTCATCAGGATCCGGTCAGTAGCTGAAACGTCCGCGCTCCATTCCACGAAGGGATCGTAGTTCTTCTGGTTGGCCCGCGTGCCTCCCGGGACCATGCCCATCTCGGCGATCGCTGACGGCTTCTGCGAAAGACCGGGACCCGGCGCGCATGAAGCCGCGCCGAACGCTTGCTTGCCGTCAGCACCTCGTTCAGATGGCCGATCAGGCCGAAGCCGGTGATGTCCGTGGCCGTGCTGACGCCCGACCTCGAGCATGATCTCGCCCGCCCGCCTGTTCAGCGTGGCCATGGACCTGGTGAACGCCTCCGCGGTCGCGGCGCTGCATTTGCCCGGCCTTGATGCCCGGTCGAGATGACGCCCGTCCCGATCGGCTTGGTCAGGACGAGCGCGTCCCCGGGCCTGGCTTTCGTATTGTCCAGTATCCGGTCCGGGTGAACATCGCCCATGACGGTGTACCCGAACTTCGGCTCCTTGTCCTTGATCGTATGGCCGCCGATGATGGACACCCCGGCCTCCTGTCATCTTGTCGATGCCGCCCTGCATGATCTGCTTGTTGATCTCGGCAAAATCCGCGCCCGCCGGGAAGCGCGGCGATGTTCAGGGCGACCAGCGGCTTGCCGCCCATGGCATAGACGTCGGAGAGCGAATTGGCGGCGGCGATCGCGCCGAACCAGTAGGGATCGTCGACGATGGGCGTGAAGAAATCCGCGGTCAGCACCATGGCGCGGTCGTCGATAATGCGGTAGACGCCCGCATCGTCGGCATTGGAAGCGCCGACGAGCACGTTGGGATCGGTGATCGGCGGCAATTGTCCCAGGACCTGGGACAGTTCAGCAGGGCTGAATTTTGCCGCTCAACCGGCGCAGCTGGAAAGTTGCGTAAGTTTTATTTCCATGACAGCCTCCTCTCTCGACGAACGGTAACACACTGTCGGCCGTTCTTCAGCTATCGACGGGGTATCGATCGGCCGTCACCGCTTCGCACGGACATCCACCCCGACCACCGCGGGATTCTTCGTTCGCGCGTTCCGGAAGGTCCGGAGAATGATCGCCTCGCTGAATCCGGCATCCCGGAATTCCTGCAGGAAGGCCACGCCTTCCTTGGCGCCGCAGACTCAGGCGAACCAGTTCGCCGGGGTCTGCTCGATCCGCGTGGTTCCGGGGTCCTTGAGGACCAGCTCCGCGGCATAGACAGACCCTCCGGGCCGCACGACCCGTCCAAGCTCGCGGAAGATCATCTCGCGCTGCGGATTGAGATTGAAGATGCCGTTGACCAGCGCAACATCGATCGATTGGTCAGGGATCGGAAGGTCCGCCGCATCCGCTGCATGGAACTCGATGTTCCGCAGTCGCGCATCCTCAGCGGCACTGCGCGCCCGTGCGATCATCGGTTCGCTGAAATCGATCCCGATCACTTTCCCGTTCGGTCCGGACCGTTTTGCAGCGATCAGGGCATCCAGCCCGGCGCCGCATCCCAGGTCGAGCACCGCGCTGCCTTGGGGGATTTCAGCGGTAACCCCGAGGTTCGAGACCCCGGCAAAGACGTCGACACACTGCTCCGGCAGCCCGTCGAGGAGGTCCTTGGGATAGCCCACGCTCTCGGCAAATTGCCTGCCGACGGGGAAGGCATGTCTGTCCCCCGGTTTGTCCGCTGCCGCGGAGTATGCCTGTCGCACGGCATCAATAAGCTTTTTTTCTTTATCCTGCATAGTATTCCTCCCCTGTTTTCATTTTTTTACCGTCTTCGCTCTCCGGGATAGGTCCCCTTTTTTGTCACAGGACAGCAGGTCGGCGCTGGAATATCATCGTCATATTCTTTTTTAAGCAGTTCGAGCAGATCGGGGATGAGGGGTTCTTTCAGGAAGTAGCATTTGAGCCTGCCGTCGACGAAGAAATCAACGATCCCATTCGTCCGTAGCAGCGTCAGGTGCTGGGATACGTTCGGCTGGCTGATCTCAAGGGTCTCCTCGAAATCGCTCACACACTTCACCCCCTGTGTAAGATCTTCGAGGATTCTGATCCGTATGGGGTGGGCAATGATCTTCAGGATTTCAAAGCGCTTTTCTATGGGAACCATGTACGACCTCGTGCCTTACACAACGTCCACAAACGCAAACTCACATGAATATTATTGTTTTTTGCGCGAATGTCAATCAATACTTTGACGTGATTAGAGCTGGTTTACATGCCGAAGAAGAATTTCCGGGGGAATAGGATAAAGCAAGAGCGCCGGATCCTTTTGAATCGGAGGGTGTATCAGAACTCATATCGCACCTGAGTGTAAATGTTATCATTCTTTGCTAATTGTCCGAACCGGCCCCACGGCTTACCGCCGCCGAAGACGTTGCCGCCGAGCGCTATCCATATCGAATCCGTAAGGTTGTATTTCACTTCGGGGTTCAGCAGGTAGTCTCTGTCCGAAAGGCCGTAGAACGCGAAAAAGGAAAGCCTTAGGGTCTGATGAATCATGAATTGCGTGATTCGGACAGAAGCAAGCTGATGAAGACGCTTCTCCTGTGGGAAGCCGGAAGGGAGATTCTGGATATAGGCTGAATAGTCCTGCATGTACTCGCCGTAATACTGGAGCCCCAGCGTGAAGTCCTCCCACAGTTGTCGTTGGTAGCCGATCAGGTACCGCATCTGCGAATTGGGAACCATCGGATCAGCGCCGTGCCGGTCCTGGCGTGAATCGTAGTAGCCTGTTTCCAGGCTCAGAACACCGTCCAGCGCCCGCCCCTGGGCGCTCGCGCCGTACACGGACAACTCTGGATAAAAGAGCGTGAGCTTTGTCGGTGCGGTGGGGTTGTCCGGCAGTACTGACGGTTGCCGCGAGAAACCCCTATAGTAATACAGCGACGTGTCGAACCCGGCGACATCGCGGTATATGCGCAAGGCTGTCTCCGTTTTTTTCATATCGCCGTAGGGGTACTGTGTGGCTCTGTTCGTGATCCCGGACAGAGGGTCATACATCCAAAACCGTTTAAAATCGGGGTACGTGTTCGGTTCGAAATAAGGTATGGCTATGAACTCGAACGATGCGAAGCCGGGATAGAGTCCGACCTTTGCGCCGTCAACGCCTTTCTTTAGATACTCCAGCGGCCGCCCTGAGAAGAACGCGGCGAAGTCTTTTGGGAACACGTCATTGATGAACAGCAGGTCGCCGACGCCCCAGGTGACGACCTGCCTGCCGACGCGCGCGTCCCACTTCTGCGAGGTGTAATCAATATAGCCTTCACGCAGTTCGACAATGGAATGCCTGTCGATATTGTCGTGGAATGCGTCGCCCTTGATGAAAAGCCGGAAGTCCGTTAGGGAAGACTCAAGCTTCAGCTGGGCGCGCTCCTCGGACAGCTTATAATCCTTGTCGTCAGGATTGTCTTCTGCCGTATCCCGCGAATAATTCCCCTGCACGAAACCATGCAGGGAGACATCCGCCGCCATAACAGACAGCGGCGACACAAGAAGGAATAGACAGCAAGCAAGGAATGCCGTCAACTCTGCCTGTCCCCTCTTCATTCAATCCACCTCTTCGGCGGCTGCCTGAGATAGCGCTCCGTAAAGAGACTGTCCTCGATTCCGACGTTGTAATCCGCCTTGAGAAACGACACTTCGGTCATATGTCCGCTTAATAAGTTTTTCATTGACCTCTTCATGACCGTGGGATGGCCCTTCACATCCTTGATCTCGTCCGCGCTGAAGACCCTGTACAGCTCGTTTTTCTTGTCATAATACTCTTCCTTGATCGGCAAAAAGGTCGTCTTATCTATCCATGAAAGCTTGTAGCTGTATTCCATCTCCGCCGCCTTGGGGGTGCTCTTGATGACCGTGCAGTCACGGTCTCCTATTTTTTCTTCCTTCACGACGGCATGAGTATCATCTTCCAGATTTCTGCCTGAAATGTCCTCGTAGGTGAAATCGGAGCCCACGAAGCTGGACCGTTTGTCCTGAGCAGCAATCCGCCTGACCATATTGATGGCGGGAACGAAGAGCCAACGGTCGGCGTCCTTCCCCGGATACTTGTAGACCATGAACGTCATATTCCGCACGTCGGCCGGCTGAAAGAAATACATGAAATACTTCTGCTCGCCGCCGGGTTGGCCGAAGTTCTTCCTGAGCATCATCATTTCGCGCACCCGCTCCTGACCGCCTTTGCTTATAAGCTTCATCAAGACCCGCGCCTTGAGGTCGGCGCCGGGGTAAAGAAAGGCCGCCTGGGATTTCTTCATGATCTCGTCGGCGGTCATGGCATGTACACTTCCTGAAACCGAAAGAACCGTAATCAGCACTGCCGCAAATCTGATTATTTTTTTCATCGAACTTCCCCCTTGAATAACCAGCCCTGCGTCAACGTTATGAGGGCGGGCAGATATAGTATGGTCATTATTGCGCTCAGCAGCATCATGCTCACGATGAACGCGCCCACAGTGATATATGGAGTGAGCGGCGCAAACAGCATGACCGCGAAGGCGGCCGCAAACAGGATCGCGTTGCGCATGATGCCCTTGCCCGGCCGTGCGGCGGTCCAGAGCAGGGCGTCGGCCAGTGATTCTCCGGGTGTTTCCTTCATCCGCTGCCGCAACCTGCTGACAAAATGGATGGCGAAATCAACCGCCATGCCGAGGGAAAGGCAGCTCATGACCGAGATCGGCATATCGAAATCTTTACCGATGAACCCGACTACGCCGTAAATAAGGAGGATCGTGAACAGGAGCGGAATATAGCCGATTATCGCCCACTTGACCGAGCGGAAGTCGTAGGCAAGGATCGCGAACACGACGATAAGGGCCAGGATAAAGCCTTTTACCATGTCCCAGAGGACTTCGTGGTTCCAGACCAGGTTGAAGTAGGCGATACCGGCAGGCTTGAACTCCATGGGAGTCGGGTTGTCCTTCCAGTATTCATCGACTGCGTGAATGACCGATTCCATGGCCTTTGCGTCCCACGTCTTGAGCTGCACCCAGATATTGGCCTTCCGGAAAGGATAGTCCGCAACATTGTCGAGGTCGGACGGCTTTGCCGACATGGCAAAGAGGAACAAATACTGGCCGATCATCTCCTTGTTCTCAGGAACGGCGTCAAACTTCGGGTCGTCGTCATGAAGAACCCGGTTGATCCTCTTCACGTAATCCACGACAGAGGTTGTCTTACCCACTACCGGCAGCTGTTCAAGGCGTCGCTGAAGTCCCTCGATATAGCGCATGGCCTCCGGCGTTTTTATATAGTCATCCTTGTCGGAAATCGCCACAATATAGCCGAGGGAAGTTCCGCCCAGGGCATTGTTCATGACCGTGTCCGCAACGCGCACATCGCTGCCCTTCTTGAACCACTCCACGAGATTATTGTTTACAACAGTCTTCGATATGCCGATAACGGCCGCGATAACGAGAAGTGCGCCGACGAGAACGGTCGTCAGGGGTTTATGAATACCGACGCCTGCGAGCTTCCTCAGGAAGGATGACATCCCTCCCACGCTGATGTCCTCCGACCGTGCTATTTTCTCGATCTTTTCTTCCTTCACAAAAGTGAACATGGCGGGAATGAAACTGAAGCTTAAAACCCGGAGAGCAATCGTCCCGAACGCCACAAGGCCGCCGAAGACCTTTACGGGGATGATATTCATGAACAGCAGCACGGCGAAACCCGCTGCCGTCGCTAATGCGGTATTGCGAACAGGCCGACTTACAGCATTCATGGTTGCTATGATCGCTGCACGTTTGTCCTTCGTTTCGCGGTAACGGAAATAGAACTCATTGAAGATGTGCATGCTGTCCGTTGCAATCGCCATGAGAAAAACGGGCGCCATGGAGCTCATGATGTGTATGGGGAAACCCAGCGCAATCAGGAGTCCCATGCTCCAGACGATGCTGATCATTGCGTCCATCATCAGCGTGATCGAAAGGAACAGGTCCTTGAACATGAGAAAGCGGACCAGCAGCATGACCATCCCGGCAATGGGCGCGAACACGGCCATGAGCTTGAACATGTCAGCGCCGAAGGTGTCACGCGCCACGGGGTCGCCGGCTACGTAATAGTTCTCGTCGCCCTTTTCCTTTTTGACGATCTCCCGTATTCTGTCGGCGATCTCTTTTCCGTTCCCGCCCTTTTCGAGCGGAACATAGATCGCCGTGGTCTTGCCGTCCTTTGAGATAATGCGATCGACGAAAAGCGGGTTTTCGAAGAGCGCCTTGCGCATGGCGGCCATCTCTTTATCGCTCTTCGGCACCGTGGTCATGAGAGGGCGCACGTTCAGTGTCTCATTCTCGACGGTCACGTTGTCGATGGTCGTGAAGCTCGATACGTCCCGGGCCGCCACGCCTTTGATCTTCAGGATCTCATCGGTGATCCGCTGTATCTTTGCCGAGTGTGTCGGAATTCAGGATGCCCTTCTCGTTCTGGATGCCGAGGACGATCATGTCCTCATACAGGCCGAAGGTCTTTTCAACTTCATCGTTCCAGACCCGCACATCCGACGTGGGCGGAAGCATGTTCTTGGGATTGGTGTCCGTTCTCACTTTCGGGAATTGGGTCAGGAAAAGAAGCGTAAGGATAATCGATAGTGCAACGATCAGCTTGGGATGGTCCACCGAGAACTCGACCAGGGAAAACTTCTTCATTCGCGCCTCCTTTAATCCAACCTTAACCCGCGAAACAGCCTGAAGCTACGGCAAGTTGCTCAGGCCGTGTTTCATCTTGTAGAGAAAATATTTCTCGAATCCGACCTTCATCCATTTCGCCCAAATCGCCTTCTTCGTGTAAGAGCTCTGTCTTGGCGGAAGGACCGGGTACGCCTTCATTAAGGCTGCAGTATTACCCATGTCCATAAGACAAATGACGCCGAGCTCGTCAGCGATGGGAGGGGTCTTCCCGGTAACATCTGATGCAATGGTCGCGGCGGCAGTCTTTGCCATCTTGACGGTCATGAAGCCTGTTTTCGGCACGCCCGTAGGCACGGGCGTGACTTCCGGCGGCGCGATCGCTATGGCAACACCGATCGCAAAGATGTTTTTGTGCTTGGTGTGGCGGTAGTTCTTGTCCACAGGGATGAAGCCACGAGGATTCCCGAGCGGCATGACTGCAGGCACGCCCTTAAACGGTGGTGCGATCATGGCGAGCTTGAACGGAAGCTTCGTACCGTCTTTCAATTTGATCTCTCCCGGCGTGACCTCTTCGATGGCCTGGCTGACGATCGGCTTGATATCCCGCTCTGCGAACTCGTACTCCATGAAGGTCTTAGAGGCACCCAGTCCGCCTACGCCCATATGGCCGAGGTAAGGCTCGGAGGTGAGATAGATGATAGGAACCTTATGGCGCATCTTCCTGCGCCTGAGCTCAGCATCCATTTCAAAGGCAAGTTCGTAGGACGGGCCGAAGCATGAAACCATCTGTGAAGAACCGAGGACGATTGGGCCGGGATTCTCAAGTACGCTCTTCCACGTCGCCCCGGTCTTCATCGCATGGTCGAGGGTGAAGGTGCAGGAGGTATATCCCTTGTCCGGTCCGAGGCCGGGAATCTCATCAAAGGCAAGATGCGGCCCAGTAGATATGACGAGATGATCATAGGGAAGCTCTTTGCCTTTAGCGGTGATGACCTTCGATTTATCAGCATCGATCTGCTTTGCAGCATCAAGGACAAACTCGATCCCCTTCGGTCTCAAAATATCACTAACCTTGAGCGTGATGTCTTCGGGCTTTCTCCAGCCCATGATGAGCCATGGCAGAGACGGCAGGAACACGAACCGGTCGTCGTCGCTCACCACGGTCACATCCGCTTTTTTGCCGAGCAGCCGTTTGAGTTCAAAGGCCGCCGTCAGTCCCCCGAACGATCCGCCTAATACAACGATCTTCGTCATATGTCCTCCTCTATACTTCGTATTTTAGAACAACCCAACCACCTTGTCGCCTCCCGTAATAATATCAGTCAGCTTGTCGTAATCGATGGCTTCAGCTCGGGCATCTAATTCCGAATCCTTGATACCACGGAGCCTCACGTCGTCATTCAGAACATACACCGCGCCGTGAAAAGACCCGAGCCGTTCCTTTTGCGCGAAATAGACGCCGTTTTGAAGCAGGATAACATCTCCCTTGCCTTCCTTCGCAAGCGTCAAGCCGAGTGCTCCGTCAGTTGTGTCGGGTGCGCTTTTGATCATCACCAGCATGGTCGTCTCCTTTAGAAAATCATCGTCGTATCTGTTTTGCCTATCATAGCCGCGATTTCCGGGCCGCTCACAATCGAGACACCCGCGATTATGCTATCATTGCCGATCCGTTCCCGTTTTAGTGAGGCCTCGTCGGCATAGACCGCAACGCCCATGTCAATGCAATCCTGAATACCGTCGCCGGCATTCAAGTATTTCGTCTCGGATACGTCCTGTTTCTTTCTCGCCGCATGAACCCCGCCGTCAACAAGCAGCAATGTTACCTCCATGTCGTCAGTAACTCCACCGAGCGCATGGCGGAGCGCCTCCGAGGCATCGACAGTCCCATACGGCGGCCTTCTTAGAATTATGCTTATGTTGCCCATGATGGCCCCCTTATATGCCGAAATTTAAGAATACGGGCTTTGTCTTCACAACAGTAAAAAGCCCCTTCAACGAGCTCATCTCTCCGCCCTCAATGGAATCATCAGCCGCAAGACCGCGGCTTTTCATGCACCCTGTTCAGATATCCACCTTGAGGCCCTTTCCCACAAGGTCCACCAGCATTGAGAGCGACTGTGGGACCTGTCCCTTCACAATGGAAAAAACACCATCACCGGAAGCGATAAGTCTTGCCCGGTGCCCCTTCTTCAGAGCGGCCTCCGCCAGTTTGAATATAGTATGCGTATTCTCAAAACTGTACGGTGTCGTGGAAAGAAACATCACAATCTCTTTTTGCATAGTGGCCTCCTGGATGAAATTAAAATGTCACAACCCTGTCGCTTTCCTTGATAATCGCGTGCATGTCTTTGAGCCCCGCCAGTGGACAAACCTCTGTCGGTCCGGTATTGCGTATTTTTAGGCAGGTGCCGCAGGCTAAAACCTTGCCGCCTGCTTTTATAAAGTCCTTCATCTGCTGTGCAACCGCGAATTTTTCGGTATCCAACGATTCCGCTTCTACGCCCTTGCCGACCAGAAATACCCTTACCTCATCCTTTTCTTGCAGTGAGAAGTTGCCATATCTGAACGCATTCCAAACCGTCTCCGAATCATTCGAGGAAATGATAATTCCTATTTTCATTAACGTCTCCTTTCACCTGGGTAGGTTCCTTTTTTCGTCACCGGGCAGCAGGCAGGTGCTGGTATGTCTTCTTCATACTCTTTTTTGAGCAGTTCGAGCAGATCGGGGATTAAGGGTTCTTTCAGGAAGTAACATTTGAGCCTGCCATCAACGAAGAAATCTATAATTCCGTTCGTCCGAAGCAGGGTTAAATGTTGCGATACGTTAGGTTGACTGATGTCGAGAGAGTCCTCAAAATCACTCACGCATTTTACACCGTGAATGAGTTCTTCGAGGATCTTGATCCGAACAGGGTGGGCAACGACTTTGAGAAGATCGATTCTTTTTTCTAAAGGAAGCATGTATTCGCTCCTCTACTGGTCATTAGTGGGATTAGCGGAAATCCGTATATATAAACACATGCAAATATTATTATACTTTTATTTAAATGTCAAGATAATTTATTAGCACCGTCTCATTCACTACAGCTCGGGCAATAACCCGGTGATCAAGGGAAATACCCTAACAGGCTTCGGCCAAATCCCGGCACTGTTAATGTTTGACCCGGACCGCACGACTGTGTACACTATACCTATCAGCGAATACGCAATCTAAGAGCAAGGGGAGAATGCCATGTCTCAGCAGTGTTTCATCGGCATTGATCAGGGAAGCAGCTCTACCAAGGCGCTTGCCCTGAGCCTTGACGGCCAGATTCTGTTCCAGACCAAGAAGTCACTTCCCCCTGCGTTCCGCGACGGCCTGCGCGTTGAGCATGATCCACTTGCCATACTCGACTCGGTCCGGAACGTGCTGGACGAAACGGTCCACTACCTTCGCTCCGCAGGCGTTGCGATCAGCGGCATCGGGCTTGCCTGCCAGCGTTCGTCCTGCCTGGCATGGGAGGAGTTGACCGGAAAACCCCTGTCGCCTGTCCTGAGCTGGCGCGATACACGCGGCGCTCAGTACGTACAGGACCTCGGCACGAGCTCGCAGCGCATATTCGACCTCACCGGCCTGCCGCTTACACCTTATTATGCAGCCTCCAAATTTCGCTGGCTGAAAGATCAGATGCCGGGGACCCGCGGTCCCGGTGTTGTCTTCGGCGCCCTCAGCAGCTTTCTCTGCCAGCGCCTCACGAACGCGGACCGGGCCTGCATCGACCATACGAACGCGGCACGGACGCAGCTCATGAACATCCATTCCTGCGCCTGGGAGGACGAACTCCTGAAGCTCTTCGGGCTTGCGGATATCCGGCTCCCCGCTATCACACCGACACTGCAAAGCTTCGGCATTGTCCAGGCCGCAGCGGAAAAGGTCCCCCTGCTCGCCTGCATCGGCGACCAGCAGGCGGCCATGGCGGGCCTTGGCATTCTCGAAAATAACGACGGAGGAATTAACTACGGAACGGGCGGCTTTCTGATGGTGAACACCGGGGAAAGCCTCGTGCCTGCCCCGGGACTGATGGCGTCGATCCATTACTCAACGGAGCAAAGCCGGCACTACCTGGTGGAAGGGAGCGTCAATGCCGTTGGCGACAGTCTTGAATGGCTCAGGGAACAATTGCATGTTTTTAAGGATTACGCCGAGCTGGACGACCATTGCTGGCAGGCGGCAACTGACGTTGTTGCCTTCCTCGGATTGAACGGGACCGGATCGCCGCACTGGGAAAGGAACATTTCGAGTTCGATCCATGGCCTGAACGCCGCAAGCAACGTCAGCGACGTCATTCGGAGCGCTGTTGAGAACATCGCCTTCTTCATGAAGGACATCGCAGCAGCAATCGGGAAGGCAGGGCTCGCGCCGGCATCTTTTACGGTTTCCGGAGGGTTGGCATCGCTCAGCTATCTTGTTCAGGTCCAGGCCGACATCCTGGGCAAGGACCTGCAGGTGAGCGCTGAGCAGGAGGTATCGGCATTGGGAGCGGCGTTGCTTGCCGGACTGTCTCTCGGGGTTTGGTCTTCAAGGGACATCAAAAAGCTCGTGCCGCAGGGTGAGGAAGTTCAGGCACGCCAAAATGCGGGTGTGGAAAAACGGTATCGTCGCTGGAAAGAGCTCCACCGGATGACGAAGCTGCTCGACGAGATGTAGCCGGAATCCGCCGCCACTCCTGAACCATGCCTGCCTATCCGTGCGAATATGCCAGTTGTTCCTGCTTTGAAAAGGCCAGGACGCCGATATAGACGAGGCTGACGATCGGCACCAGAATGAGCAGACCCAGCCATTTGTTCCTGCCGAGATTTTCAGTAATGCACATCCAGACATAAATAATAACGACGAAGCCCACAACAGGAATAAAGAAGAGCAAGACCCACCAGCAGGGCTTTCCTGCTGCCTGAAGGAGCGTCCAGATATTGACGATCGGGACCCATGCTGTCCAGGGAGCCGGCACATTCAGCTTTTTGGCGATCAGGAAGAAACATAACGAGAAATAAACATAGAGAGCGGCGGCCAGCGCGAGAAAGAGCATAAAAAAAGCCGCCACGAACGCCATGATGCCTGCTGTCGGCATCTGTTGCGGTTCCTCAGGAAGAAGCTCAGTCCCGGGCTGATCCTGAATCGCGGGCAATGGCGCTGTTGCCGTAAGCTGCGAGACCGTTGCAGCGGTCGCCATGGCAGCACGACCAATCGGGGTAGGCGTAAGCCGTGAAACAGGCGCCGCAGGCCTGATCGTCGGCGTACCCGATGACGACGG
The DNA here is from genome assembly GCA_963836175.1 of Nitrospirota bacterium. Taxonomy (GTDB): domain Bacteria; phylum Nitrospirota; class UBA9217; order UBA9217; family UBA9217; genus GWC2-56-14. The sequence continues at coordinate 63,247 of CAWIIS010000001.1, read as the reverse complement.
CACGGTCGCAGTGACCCGCGTTATTTGCCCCTGGGGAGATATCGGCGCCAGGGGAGCGGTCTGCGACAATCGCTCTTTCACTTCAGGGGCGGTAGAAACCGGAGCAGCAACCTCATCAGGTGCAACCGGCGCAGATAAGCTTTTTTCCGGCTCCACACGTTTGCCCGGTTTCGGGTAGTCAGTAATGTGGAGCACCCCAGTGTCATCGACCCAGCTGTAAATGGCAAAGGCGGGAGAAAATAACAGGCAGGATGCAACAATGACGAATACGGCACCGAGAAGAAGCCTTTTAATCATGGATAATTCTCCTTAAACGCGCACAATGCAAAAAAGTGTATCATGGTGCTGCGGAACCTGTCAATGGAAAGTAATTGCCATAACAGCCTGTCTGAATTCGTTGTCCTGGCCTTCTGCGACGCTGCCAGACGCGGCCTGATGCTGGACAGGCCTGGGAAGATAGGTTATACTCTTCGCAGAACGATTCAGAATACTCTGCACTTTGGAGAGGAACACAGATGCAGATCATGGATTTGGCGAAAGCATCGTTGCTCAGTTTTATCCCGATCATGGTGGCGCTCGATGCCCCGGGAACGCTCCCCATCTACGTCGCCATGACCGAAGGGATAAAAAAACACGAACGCCGCAAGATCGTCCGGCAGTCCATTATCACGGCATTCCTGATCACGATTGCATTCGTTTTCCTGGGGAGAGCTGTATTTCAGGCCCTCGGCATCCTGGTCGAGGATTTCATGATCGCCGGAGGGATCGTGCTGCTCATCATCGCGATACTCGATATTGTGCGCGCCGGCGAGAAGAAGATCCTGCTCAGCCCCACCTTCGGCGTGGTCCCCTTCGGCACGCCGCTCATCGCAGGACCGGCAACACTCACGACCACGCTCGTGCTTGTCGGCAGCTACGGCTACCTTCCCGTCATTCTGTCGCTCGTCGTCAACATCCTGCTCGCCTGGGCCATCTTCTCCCAGGCGGACCGGATCATCAAATTGATCGGCATCAGCGGCTCCCGCGCATTCGCCAAGGTGGCAGCCCTGCTGCTTGCAGCCATCGCCGTCAAGATGATCAGGAGCGGTGTATTTACGCTTATCGGGATTCAGTGAACCTGAAAAGAACTTTTTGGACGCGGATTTACGCGGATGACCAAAAGTAGGCGCTTCTAAGCGATCGCGGATAACAAGGGGCAGTATCTTTTGCTTCTAATTGAACTAGGTTCTTCAGGAGTTGGGTAAAGATTTGCATCGACGTGTCTTTTAGGATTCCCATGCGAAAATTTAGCCAGGCGACTGAGGCCGAGGGTGAAGCATTTCGGACTGTCTGAGCCTGAAGGGCGAGTTTCCAAAATGTACCGAGGACGACCGAGCATGGCGTAAAAAATTTTCGCCGGGTGCCCTTCTTTGGGTCACCTTTCTTGGGCACGCAAGAAAGGTGACAAGGTAAATGTGCCAACGTGGTTGACGACTACATCAATTCATTAAAATCCATGACCGCGGGGAACTCGGTGGATATGCCGGGAGGGACCTTTGAGTTTCCCAGCGCCTTATAGACAACATATTTTATCCCGAAGGCCCTTGCTGTTTTCAGCACAGCAAGCGTATCATCAACGAACAGCGTGCGCTCGCGGTGAAACCCAATCTGCTGCTCGGCCTTTTCCCAGAACTCGATCTTTTCCTTCGGGAACCCGATCGCATCGGACGTCATAGAGCCGGTCAGATACTTTCCCAGGTCCGTTTTTCTGAGTTTCAGATCGAGGACCCTGTAGTGCGCGTTCGTGGCAATGAAGGTCCTCATTTCCCGCTGCTGCATCAGTTTCAGAAAGCTCTCTACATGAGGATGCACCTCGATAATATGGCGGATCTGCTCTTTTAACGCCAGGATATCAAGATGCAGTTCCCTTGACCAGAAATCGATATCGGTCCAGTTCAGGGTCTCTTCGTGCGATTTATACCGTGCCAGGAGCTCTTCTTTTGCCCTGCCGAACGTGATGCCATGCTTGTCCGCGTACTTTTCGGGAACAAGATGCTCCCAGAAGTAATCGTCGAAATACTTGTCGAGCAGCGTACCGTCCATGTCGAGCAGCACGCAATCGATGCCCCCGGTAGTGAGCGCCTCTTTGATCTCGCTGATCGTGGTCATGGCCGGATATATCCTTCGACCATCAGGTCCCGGCCGACCCACTGCGACGTGACCCGGTGCAGCCTGATCGCCTTGCTGAGCCTGGCCGGCGATTTCCCGCCGATCGAACAAAGCGAATCCGCACCGGTCATGAGCAGCGGGGCCGCGAACACCACGACCTTGTCGACGATGCCGGACTGCAAGGCGGAAGCATTCACCGTTGAACCGCCTTCGATCAGGACGGAGGTGACGCCGAAGCTGCCGAGCATCCTCATAAGACACTTCAGATCTACCTGGCCGTTCTTTCCTTTCGCGATCAGGATTTCCGCGCCTGCATCGAGCAGTTTGCTCAGCCTGTCCTTGGGCATGCTGTCGAGCGTGGCAATACAGGTTTTTGCGGCCGAACGCTGCGTCAGGATCTTTGCGGTCAGCGGGACCCTCAGTTTCGAGTCAACGATAACACGCAGCGGGTCGCGGCCATGGGGGATCCTCGTGGTAAGAGACGGGTCGTCCTTCAGAACGGTATTGATGCCCACCAGGATAGCATCATGCCGGTCCCGCAGCCGATGCCCCTCCTTGCGTGCCTCTTCTCCGGTGATCCATTTCGATTCCCCGGCCGCGGTCGCGATCCTGCCGTCCAGGGTCTGGGCGATCTTGAGCGTTACAAAGGGCATGCCCGTGGTCACATGCTTGATAAATGCCTCATTCAGCTTTTTCGCCTCAGCTTCAAGTACTCCCGTCAGCACCTCGATCCCGGCCTTGCGCAATGCCTTGATGCCGCCGCCGGAGACATGCGGATTGGGGTCGATCATCGCCACCACGACGCGCTTCACGCCGCTCTGAACGACCAGCGGCGTACAAGGCGGCGTCCGCTTGTTCGTGTGCGAGCAGGGCTCAAGCGTCACGTACAGCGTGGCCCCTTTAGCTTTCTTGCCGGCCTTCGTAAGCGCAATGGCCTCGGCATGGGACTCGCCGGCCTTTCGGTGATAGCCGCGGCTGATGACCTTCCCGTTCTTGACCACGACTGCGCCCACTATAGGGTTCGGGCTCGTCCTGCCCCTGGCCTTTTCGGCAAGGCGAAGCGCCATGCGCATGTATTTTTCATCTAGAGAGTGAATGTTCATAGCATATTTGTTAAATTTGCGGCTTAGTGTCATGCAGAATATACATAGTTACGGCACCTGTCAAGAAATTATGAGCAATGATTTGCCGTGATCCAAACCGATAGTAGAAACTGGTACGAACCCCCTGGCGCCGATAGCTGTGTACAGATTATGTGGTTAGCAGGTTAACAATCAGACGTATAAGCAGGTCCTTGTTTGTCGCTGCGCTCTCCGCTATCAGCAAGGCCAGCGCAGTAAGCGCGGTTTCGTTCATGCGTGATGTCATGCCTTCCTGTTCCATATACAACAGAAACAAAAATGACCCGATGCGTTTGTTGCCATCACTGAAGGGATGGTCCTTGATGACGAAATATAACAGATGCGAGGCTTTCTCTTCCCGGCTCTTATACAGCGGATCGCCGAACATCGTCTGCTCGATACTGCCGAGAATTCCGTCCAGGGCCTCGCCCCTCGCGTTGCCGAAAAGCGGCGTTGCCTCGTTGCGGGTAATCAGGTCGGCCTTGAGCTGATCAATTGCGGTCCTCGCCTTCTCGTCTGCTCGTCGTATTGCATATCCCGCGATCAGGGCCAGCACTTCCTTGCCGGTATCATTGAACTACCGAGTAATCCTCGGCAGTTGCCGATTCAGACAATTCGCCTTCCGCATATATATTTTTCAGGTGTAAACCGATATTATCAGTACCGCTCTCAAACAGGTCGGCCATTTGCTTTTGCGTCAGCCAGACCGTTTCACCGTCCAGCCGGACCTGAACCGCGCTCTGTCCGTCAGCGTCTTCGTAAATAATGATCTCACTCATGCTCAAAGCCTCCGGCATGTCATTGCGACGATTCGGGAGAAATACCATCAAGTACTGCAAAGTTTCTCCCCGTCCTGTCAAGGTATACAATAGGGGTCCGTCCCCAAGTAGGGACGCAGCCCGCAGTATCAGGAAAGCACCTCGCTTATTGGCACCGCCCACAGCCGCTCGCCCAGGGGAACCAGCTCCGTCCCGTTGTATGCCAGCACGGCGGCAACGCACCCCGGCGTAGCCGCAAGGAACGCCTTCAAACCCGTGAGGTCGCGCTCATCCCATTGCGATGACATTTTGACCTCAAGGGCAATGCATTTTCTGCCCGTTTCAATGACGAAATCGACCTCGTATCTTCCCTGCACGTTCCAGTAGTGCAGGGATGCGCCGGGCATGCGCGCGGCAATGATCCCCGCAAGGTTCTGCGCAACATGAGTTTCGAACATGGCCCCGCGCGACGGGTCCGTCTTGAACGTATGAACCCCCGAAAGATAGCAGGCCAGCCCCGAATCGGAGAGATAGATCTTCGGCGATTTTATGACCCTGCTCGCGCGATTCTTCAGGAACGGCGTGAGCCGCCATACAATGAACGAAGCCTCCAGCAGACCCAGATACCGGGAGGTCGTCACGGCGTTCAGCTTCGCGTCACGCCCGAGTTCACTGGGACTGAGCAGTTTGCCCGTCCGCAAGGCTGCCAGTTCCATGAGGTTCTTGAACATGACGATATTATCCAGGCGGCTGAATTGCCGGATATCCCGCTCCAGATAGGTCTGCTCATATCCTTTAAACCAGATGTTCCGGTCTTTCACCTCGCCGAGGCAGACCGAAGGCATGCCGCCTGCCAGGATTTCGCTGTCCTTTATGGGAATAAAGCCGCTGCCGGGAGACAGTTTGCCGGTCTCAAGCAGCTTCTCGATGAAAGGGGGGTCATGGACCGCGCCTGCCTGCTCCCGCCGGGTGAAGGGATGCATGGTGAAATAAATGGCCCTGCCCGCGAGGCTTTCGGTGATACCCTTCAGCATCGCGAAATTGGCCGATCCGGAAAGCAGATAGTGCCCCGGCTTGCGATGCCGGTCAACCTGTTTCTTGATCGCGGTCAGCACCTCGGGGCACTTCTGCACCTCATCGATGGTAAGCGGGGCATCGCCCTCGACAAAGCGGTCGGGGGCCTCCGTGGCCGCGGCAAGCTGTGCGAGGTCGTCAAACGTGACGTACCGCCGTTTGCGGAGCCCCGTCTCGTTCCGCAGAAAGGTGCTCTTCCCGCTCTGTCGCATGCCCGTGATCGCGACGACCGGCATATCTTCCAGGGCCGCAAGCATTGAGCCGCCGATATCACGCTTAAAATAGGCTGTCATAATATAACATTATATAGTGACAATATGACAAAGTCAAGGAGAGAGAAGCAGGACCCCGGCTATGGAGAGGCGAGACTGATTGAGCGTGTACCCCTGAAGAATATGCCTGCGCAGCACATTGGTGGCCCATTGACTGTTACGACCAAAAACCTGTCCGCATATAAACACCAAGGGCGGCCTTGTGGGCCGCCCTTGCGTTGTCACCTTGTATTTACTTGGTCCCCGACCCGCCGATGCCCTTTTCCTTGAGCTTTGCATGGGCCGCTGCAAGCCGGGCGATCGGCACGCGGTAGGGTGAGCAGCTGACGTAGTTGAGCCCGCTCCGGTAGCAGAACTCCACGCTTGCCGGGTCGCCGCCGTGCTCGCCGCAGATGCCGACCTTGAGGTTCGGCCTGGTGCGCGCGGCCCTTGGCCACGCCGATCTTCACGAGCTGGCCCACGCCCTCCTGGTCCAGGGTCTGGAAGGGGTCCTTCTCCAGGATGCCGTTCTCGGTGTAGTAGTTGATGAACTTGCCTGCGTCGTCGCGGCTGAAGCCGAAGGTGGTCTGGGTCAGGTCGTTCGTGCCGAAGGAGAAGAACTCCGCCTCTTTGGCGATCTCGTCCGCGATCATGGCCGCGCGCGGCAGCTCGATCATGGTCCCGACCAGGTAGTCGATCTTCACGCCCTTTTTCTTCATCACCTCTTCGGCCGTTGCCTTGATGAGCTCCTTCTGGTTCTGCAGCTCCTTCTTGATGCCGACAAGCGGCACCATGATCTCGGGGACGACCTTCTTGCCCTTCTTCGCAAGCTCGCAGGCGGCCTCGATGATGGCCCGCGTCTGCATGCGCGTGATCTCGGGATAGACGATGCCGAGCCGGCAGCCGCGGTGGCCGAGCATGGGATTCAACTCGTGAAGCTCCTCGACGCGGTGGAGCAGCTTCTCCTTCTTGGTGATGGACGCCTTGGGCGCCTTCTTGGCCTGCATCACGGCGACCTCGACCATCAGCTCCTCGCGCTTGGGCAGGAACTCATGGAGCGGCGGGTCGAGGAGACGGATCGTGACCGGGAAGCCGGCCATGGTCTCGAAGAGGCCCTTGAAATCGGAACGCTGCATGGGAAGGAGCTTTGCCAGCGCCTTCTCCCGGTCCTCGGTGGTGTCGGCAAGGATCATCTGCTGCACGATCGGCAGCCGGTCGGCGGCGAAGAACATGTGCTCGGTGCGGCAGAGCCCGATGCCTTCGGCGCCGAACTTCATGGCCATCTTCGGCGTCGCGCGGAATGTCGGCGTTGGCCCGGACGCCCATGGTGCGGACCTCATCGGCCCACTTCATGAGCGTTCCGAAATCGCCGCTCACCTCGGGCTCCATGGTCGGCACTTTGCCGAGGATGACGCGGCCCGTGCCGCCGTCGATGGTGATGTAGTCGCCCACTTTCACCGTGACCTTGCCGACGGTGAACTTTTCCGCCTTGAGGTCGACCCTGATGGATTCGCAGCCTGCCACGCAGGGCTTGCCCATGCCGCGGGCAACGACGGCCGCGTGAGAGGTCATGCCGCCGCGCGCCGTCAGGATGCCCTTGTGCCGCATCCATGCCGTGAATATCGTCAGGCGTGGTCTCGGGCCGGACGAGGATGACCTTGCCGCTTTTTCGCGAGCCTGACCGCTTCATCGGCGGTGAAAACGACCTTGCCCGATGCCGCGCCGGGCGAGGCCGGAAGGCCCTTGGCGATCACCTGGATCTTCGCCTTGGGATCGATGATGGGATGGAGCAGCTGGTCGAGCGAGGCCGGCTCGACGCGCAGCACCGCCTCCTCCTTGGAGATAAGCCGCTCTCCTGACCATGTCCACCGCGATCTTGACCGCTGCGTGGGCCGTGCGCTTGCCGGTGCGGGTCTGGAGCATATAGAGCGTTGCCGTCCTGCACCGTGAATTCGAAATCCTGCACATCGCGGTAATGCTTCTCGAGCTTGCTCGTGATCTCGCGGAGCTGCTTGTATACCTGCGGCATTTCCTTGGCGAGGTCGGCGATCGGGTGCGGCGTGCGGATGCCCGCCACGACGTCCTCGCCCTGGGCGTTCGTCAGGTACTCGCCGTAGAACTCCTTGGCGCCGGTCGAAGGATCGCGGGTGAAACCCACGCCCGGTGGCCGAGGTATCGCCCATGTTGCCGAAGACCATGGCCTGGACGTTCACGGCGGTCCCGAGGTTGCCCGGGATGTCGTTCAGCCTGCGGTAGGTGATCGCGCGGGGATTGTTCCAGGAACCGAAGACCGCATCGCGCGCCATGAGTGAGCTGCTCAAAGGGGTCCTGCGGGAAAGCGCCGCTTCGTTATCTGCTTTACCTTGGCCTTGAACTTGTCGACGAGCCCCTTCAGGTCCTCGGCCGTAAGATCGATATCGAGGCTTACCTTCCTCTTTTTCTTCACTTCGTGGATGATGTGCTCGAACGCGTCCTTTTCGATGCCCATGACCACGTTGCCGAACATCTGGATGAACCGGCGATAGGCGTCCCAGGCGAACCGCTCGTTGTCGGACATGCGGATCAGCCCGTCGATGGTCTGGTCGTTCAAACCCAGGTTCAGCACCGTGTCCATCATGCCGGGCATGGAGAACTTGGAGCCCGAACGGACCGAGACGAGCAGCGGACGGTTCACGTCGCCGAACTTGAACCTGCCGCCCAGTGCGTCCTCCATCTTCTTCATGTACGCGCGCATATCGGCGTCCAGACCTTCCGGCACGCGTTTGCCGAGATCATAGAACAGGTTGCAGACCTCGGTCGTGATGGTGAATCCTGGAGGGACCGGAACACCCGCATTCGTCATCTCCGCCAGGCCCGCGCCCTTGCCTCCGAGCAGGTCCTTCATCGCTCCCGTGCCGTCAGCCTTTCCGCTGCCGAAAAAATAAATGTATTTCTCACCCGTAGCCATATGACCATACCTCCCTGGAAAATTTTTAATACACCGAGTATTCAGAAGCCAGGACACCGGAGTTCAAGAGACATGTCTCTCTGCGTACCTGGTCGGCTGTCTTCATGGAATCTGGTTATGTCGTTCTCTTCCGAGCTCAGGACCAGGCGCGAGAAATCCGCGATCCTGCGAAAAAAGCCCGGTGATGCCGGCAAGCAGCGCCAGGCGGTTCTCCTTCACCGCGGCGTCCTTGTCCATCACCATGACCTTGTCGAAAAAAGCATCTACCGGCTTCCGCAGCGACGCAATATCCGCCAGGGCGCCGCGGAAATCGAGCGCTGCTGTCTTTTCCGGCGACCCGGTCCTTGATCCGCACATACGCGGCGTAGAGCGTCTTTTTCCTCGTCCTGCTTCAGCAGTCCGTCGCTTCACCACGCCGGCAAAGCCCTTCGGCACGATGTTCCCGGCCCGTTTGAGCGCCGTTACGAGGGGCCGGTAGTCCTCGGAGGTCCTCCAGAGGTCGAGCGCCCTGACCTTCTCTTTCGCGATCAGGGGATCGTCGAAGTTAACGGAGAGCGCCGCATCCACCACATCGGACCGCAGCCCTTCGCTGATCAGCATGCCCGCAAGGCGCTGACGCAGAAAATCGAGCGTTTCCGACTCGCACCCGCAGCGCATCCTCTTTTTTCGAGTCCGTAGCCCCGTGCATGCCCCGGCGATGAGCGCGGACAGGGACAGCCGCTTGTTCCGGTCGAACAGCATGGCTCAGGATGGCGACGGACTGCCTGCGAAGCCCGTAGGGGTCTTCCGATCCGCTCGGCACGAGCCCGACGGAAAAACAGCCGGTAATGGTATCGATCCGGTCGGCGATCCCGACGCAGGCGCCTTCGAGCGACGCCGGAAGCGTGTCCCCGGCAAAGCGGGGCAGATAGTGCTCCAGCGATCGCATCGGCGACCCGCGGGTCCTCACCGGAAAGGAGCGCATAGTGCCTGCCCATGACGCCCTGCAGCTTCGGGAACTCGCCCACGATGCCGGTGAGCAGATCCGCCTTGCAGAGATGAGCGGCGCGCTCAGCGACCTTCGCATCGGCGCCCAGCATGGCTGCCAGCGAGATGCCGACAGTTTCTTGACGCGTTCCAGTTTGTCGTGCACCGTGCCGAGCTTTTCCTGGTACGTGACCTTCTTGAGGCCCTCGACCCGGTCGGCAAGCGGGACCTTTACGTCGTGATCGAAGAAATAAGCGGCGTCGGACAGCCGCGCCGCGAGCACCCGCTCGTTCCCTGCGCGCACAACGTCCATGTCCTCGGCCCGGGTGTTGCTGATCGTAATGAAGTAGGGAAGCAGGTTCCCCTGCTGGTCAACACGCTGAAGTAGCGCTGGTGCTCCCGCATGGCCGTGATCAGCACTTCCTTCGGGACCCGCAGGAACTCCTTATTGAACGAGCCCATGACCGGCACGGGATATTCCACGAGGTTCGTGACCTCATCCACAAGGCCCTGGTCATCAAGCACCCTGCCGTTCTTCGCGAGAGCCAGCTCCTCGGTCTGTTTCAGGATCCGCTGTTTTCGCACCGCGGGATCGATCACAAAGAAGTTGGGCTCTGCCTGGGCCTGGTAGGACTTCAGGTCCTTGACCAGGAAAGCGCCGGGGCTCATGAACCGGTGGCCGCGGGAAAGGTTGCCGCTCTTGATGCCGCCCAGTTCAAAGGGGATGACGGCGCCGCCATAGATGGCCAGGATCCAGTGGATCGGCCGGGCGAACCGGATGTCCTTGTCCATCCACCGCATGGTCTTCGGGAACGGGATCGACAGAATGAAACCCGGCATCACCTGCCGGAGCCATTCAGCCGTATCGCCGCCTTCTTCGTCGATCCGGGCAGCCACGTACTCGCCCTTGTCCGTGGTCTTGATCGTCAGGTTCTCGACCGGCACCTTGTTCTTCTCGGCGAAGACCAGCAGCGGCCTTGGTCGGTTTCCCGTCGGCATCGAAGGCGATCTTCTTCGGCGGCCCGACGACCTCTTTCGACAGGTCGGCCTGCCGCTCGGCCAGCTCCGGGACATGCGAGGACCAGCCGGCGCGGCGTGCCATAGGCCTTAGATCTCGCCGCTCGATGCGATCACGGCCCGCCGGCAAGGAGCGCTGCGAACAGCTCCTTCATCTTCTCCAGCGCGGGATCGATGAACCGGGAAGGGATCTCCTCGGTGCCGATCTCTAATAGAAATTCTTTAGACAAAAAAACGCTCCTGAAACGGTTTCCGCAGATTAGCTTCGATGGACGCGATAAAAATCATTGTTACTTCTTTCACTGTTCTGATCTTGCGCTCTGCGGCTCCGCATCCGACTGTTCTGACTGTTTTCTTCAACATCGGAAAGCCCTTCGCCTCCCGGTCCGCCAGGTAGGCATGGGCGCAGAGCCGGGCAAGTTTCCGGACCCGGCCGATGTAGCCGGTCCGCTCGGTCACGCTGATCGCGCCTGCCGCATCGAGCAGGTTGAAGGTATGCGAACACTTAAGGCAGTAGTCGTATGCCGGGCACACCACGCCCGCCTTGACAGCTTTTCGCTTTCCTGTCTCATAGGACTCGAACTGCCGGAAGAGCATCTCCCGGTCGGACAGCTCAAAATTGTATTTCGAGAACTGCACCTCGGTTTCGTGGTGGACGTCGCCGTACTTGACGTCCTTTGGTCCACTCAAGGTCATACACATTGTTCACGCCCTGAAGGTACATGGCGAGCCGCTCGACGCCGTAGGTGAGCTCGGCCGAAACCGGCTTCAGATCGATGCCGCCCACCTGCTGGAAATAGGTGAACTGGGTGACCTCCATGCCGTTCAGCCAGACCTCCCAGCCCAGTCCCCAGGCGCCGAGCGTCGGCGACTCCCAGTCGTCCTCGACAAAGCGGATATCGTGCTTCAGGGGATTGATGCCGAGGCTCGACGAGACTTTCGAGATAGAGGTCCTGGACGTTTTCCGGATGGGGTTTCAGAATGACCTGGAACTGATAGTAGTGCTGCAGCCGGTTGGGATTTTCGCCGTAACGGCCGTCGGTCGGCCTGCGCGACGGCTGGACATAGGCCGCTTTCCATGGTTCGGGCCCGAGAACCCGCAGAAATGTTGCGGGATGGAACGTCCCGGCCCCGACCTCGGTATCATAAGGCTGATGGATAACGCAGCCCCTTGGAGGCCCAGTAATTCTGCAAGGTGAGTATAAGGTCCTGAAATGTCAACGATTGCCCCTGCCTGAAAAAACCTGGAAAAGATAGATAAATAGAGTGCCATTATACAAAAAAACCTTATGTTGTCAAGAAAATATCGGCATTTTTGGCCAGTATTATCCTGTCAGACCCTGATATCGTAACAATTATTGAATTTTATGCCTGGACTGGTACTGAAGGAACAGGAGAGAGCCGCGATCGGAGACCGAGATCATGACGGCATCGAGGCTGCGATTGTCGGGACCGTTGTTGATGAGAGGCAGGAGCTGCGTAAGATCGGGATCAAGGCCGGCTAAACCTGCCACATCATGGCCTCAAAATCGTCAGTCGGCACCTTGAACTGGATGAATCCCCGGTAAGGCCATTTTTCGATCTCGGAGCCGTCCCGTTCGACCGTGATAAAAAGCTGCACCTCGTCATTGGGCTTGACGCCGAGCAGCTCAAAAGGCACGGCGAGTTCAATGATCTCGTAGGCAGCCACCGTATTGATCAGGGCGGTCTGTTTCCGCACGCCGTTCTCGCCGCGAAACAGCGCTGCGCTCACCCGCCGTTCCTGGGGCACGATGCGCATCTCGATGTCCATGCCCTTGGGGCTGAGAAAATTGATATAAAAGGCGAGTTCCGATACTTTTTCGTCGCGGAGGTTCCCGCTCGGGTCGAGCCGCATGAACAAGTTCTTGAGGTCGAAGCCGTAATAAATATGCGTGATGATGGAGTCCCCGCGGTGCATGGCGCCCCCGCCCTGGCTCACGTCGTAGAACCCGGCAGGCAGCCATTCGAAGTAGTTCGTCACCTGCCCGTCGATGGTCGGCGCAAGGAACGCCGTCAGCTCCACCGTCGGAAGCGCCTGCCGGTCCTCGCGCAGGATGGGGACACTGACAGTTCATCGGGAACATCGAGGCCGATAATGCGGTAGACGTTCATCAGGTGGGTTCTGAACAGAAGGTCGAACTCCTCGTCATTCTCCGAAAAATGGTCGTCCCCGTACCACCAGCACCAGTCGCTTCCCTCGGCGATATAGATCTCCTCCCAGGCTTTCTCGAGCTTGTCCGGATCGCCCTCCCGTGACGCATACTCGCTCAGGGCATCACGCGTCTGTGCACAGCAGGTCCCAGGCGCGGTTGTCCTCCTCGTGCCCGATCCAGATCCGGAAATTCGCATTGATCCACGAGCCTGCATGGAGCCGCTCGATCTGCGTCCTGCGCCGGGTTCTCCTTCAGGTATTCGCCGACGCTCACGCACCGGAGCCCCTGCTCGCGGCTGAGCCGTTCGTAGAGGTACAGGAAAAAGTCCCGGCCGTCGTTCTGGTAATACTCCCAGGCATTCTCGCCGTCCAGGATGATCGAGACCAGGTGCGGTCCCTTCGGCAGGCTGCTGCCGGACGCGGTGCAGCCGGTCGATAAGGTCGTGCACGGCGTTCTTGTAGTCCCACTTGGAGTAGACGAAGCCGACGAGGTCCGAAAGCGTATGGTCGCGGAACACCACCGAAACCGGCTTGTCCCCCTTGCCCGCAAGATAGGGTTTGTAGAGCACCTCGGGGTTCTTCATGATGCCGGCAAAATCCCGCTCGATATGGATCCCGAGCGAGCGGGCCAGCACCCCTTCATCAGTGCCGATCCACGTGATCCCCGCATCCGGCCAGCAGGGGGATGATCTCCTCGGCGACCGAACCCTCCGCACGGCCACATGCCTGCCGGCCGGGTGCCGAACAGCTGTTCATGATACTCCATGGCACGGTCCACCTGGATCTGTGCGTCCTCGGGATGGGTGAACCGGTTTGGACGGCAGATGGATGTCGGGGATGGCCACCTTCGCCAGGTCCGTATCGCACAGGAGCGGCAGGATCGGATGGTAAAAGGGCGTGGTGGTCAGCTCGATCCTGCCCTGCTGCGGCGAGCCTCCTGTACTCGGGGATGATGAGCCCCATCACCTCGCGCTGTTTCTGGAGCAGGAGCGCTTTTTCCTGCTCCGTGAAGCCGGACCCCTTCTCGATCAGGCCCTTGACCAGCGGGTCCGTTCTGCTTGAACAGCGGGATCGAACCAGGTAAGATTGAACCAGACCTGCAGGTCGAGATAATCCTGATCGGTAAAATAGCGCGTCGCGTTCAGCAGGTCGTCGTGGGACACGCTGTAACCCCGCCGGTCGAGCAGCCGCCAGTAGCCGGGATAGGGCTTGATCATCGTGTCCCAGTTCGCCATGAACGAGTTCTTGAGCAGGAACAGCTTGTCTTCGTGGTCCAGGTCGGCCGCCGGTTTCAGCGCAAGCGCGAGAAACTTGTCGGTAGCGCCGTTCCCGACATAGTCCTGGATCTGCTTCAGCAGGGACGGAACAAGGTTGAAGGTCTGATGGATGTCCGGGAAATCGGTCAGCAGCGCCGGCATGTCATAGTAATCCTTGATGCCGTGCATCCGGACCCAGGGAAGGATATAGGAGCCCGTAAGGTCGTCCTTATAGTAGGGCTGGTGCATGTGCCAGACAAAGGCTATGGAGAGAGGATGATCGGACATGGCACGGGTGAGCGGTCGGATTTCTCCGAGACCGATCTGGCGAGAGCGAACAAAAATATGACTGGTAATTTTTTTCAGCGACAGCGTGAATAAGCAGGTGCGATCGGAGAATAGGCTCAGGGCTCGCCGTAATAGTACACTATCTCGCCCGGCCGTGCAAGCCCCAATTTGTCCCGGGCGATCCGTTCGATATAGGCCGGATCGGTCTTCAGGGAATGCACTTCCCGGGACAGCTGGACGTTGTCCTTGCTGCAATGCCGACATTTCCTCTGCAAACGGCGGTATATTGGGCTTCATGCGGTAATACTTCACCACACCCATCTCGCCGAAGATGAAGGAAACCAGCAGGTAGATGCCGAGCAGGACGACCGACGCAACGACCAGCCGCTTCCTGACGGCGACTCGGACAGTACGTGCAGCCTTCAGATAGTTTCGCTTCGCCATAAGAAAGTCCCCGCATCATATACTGCGCCGATGACCGGTAAGAACACTGCAGGAAGAATTCCGCGCGTACTGTGCGAAAGGACATTGTAGAGCAATTCAGAACGCGACGCAGCAAAAAATGGAGCAAAAAAACAAAACCACGAAGATGCTCTTCGTGGTAGATGTTCAGTGCATGTTCATAGCAAGCAGCTATCATGGTGTTCACCGGTTATTTCTTCTTTCGTCGGCTTTCTTGGCCTTCTTGGCCGGGGCTTTCTTCTTTGCTGGCATGGTGTCATCACCCCCTTTCTTCTAGAGCGATATGCTCATGAGACGCTAATCGGACTGTCTGGTGAACGAATGACGATATGATACCGTACCTGGAAATCGGGATGAAATTCGCCGGGGGCACAAGGCCCCCGGCGGGTCCCCCATTGATGGGGACATGCGTAGAAAAACTACTTCTTTTTGGTGGCTTTCTTCTTGGTTGCCTTCTTCTTTGCAGCTTTCTTCTTTGCTGGCATTATTTGTCCACCCCCTTTCGGCATACCGCGTTTAAGACTAAGCGGCGTTATCTTGAAACAAGCTGAGGAACATCGTTCAGCAGTGACATCTGCGAGTATTTTTCCCTGATCCTGCCGTTCACCAGGCCGAAGAACTCTTCCGCATCCTTGATCGCCTGCCCTGCCTCGTACCGCGATATCATCCTGCCCGCCTCTTCCATGAAGTTCTGATATTTTCTTCGCATCCGGTCGAACTTGTTGATCAGGCTCTTGTACTGCTCGCCGAGAATAACGCCCGACGCCGTCACCACTGTCTTCTGGGTGTCCCTGCCCCGCGATCCCTTTCGGCCGGTAGCCCTCGGAAAGGATCAGCGCCCGTGCAGACCGCGCCATCGCCTGGTATGCCGCTGCAAAGGCCCACTCCTCATCCTTGTCCTGGAGCAGCCTGCTGGTTGCCAGATCGCGTTCCGCCCGCGTCATCAGTCCGATGACCTCGACGATCTCGGCGGTCCGCTCCTCCAGCATCCCCATTTCCTTGAGCTCGTTATAGTCCATCTTCCCTGCCTACCAGGAATATCTTCTTGCCTTTCACGATCTCCCGGATGAACGGGATCCTTTGCATCCTTGCGCTTCCGGTATTCCTGCTCGTCGAAGACCAGATAATCGATCTCGCGCTTCAGCTTTTCTTCCAGGCCCATCACCATGTCGTTCAGTTCGGTGATGTTCGACCTGGCCGATCACCATGAGGTTGATGTTGCTGTCCTCTTTTTCGGACCCCTTGGCGTAGGAACCGTAGATGAATGCCGCCTGCACCCCTTTCAGCCTGGAGAGCGATGCCTTGATGGACCCCTGCACTCCCGTGGTCTTGAAGATCAGGCCCTTCATCTCGGAGAAGATCGGCGAGTTCTTGTTGGCGAAATAATATTTCTGAACTCCCCGCTTCTCTCTTGCCAGGAGCCCTATCTTCACCAGGTTGTCCAGTTCCCGCTTGATCCCCGCCGCATCCTTGCCGATGTGGCGGGCGATCTCCCTAGGTAGAACTTGTCATCCGGATTGTTAAAGAACAGACCTAAAAGCTCCGCTCTTGTTGAAGAGAAGAGTTTTGTCAGCAATTTCGTTCACCTCGTGGACAAATATACAACAAGAGTGTATCTTTTGTCAACGAGAAAAAATATAAAAATTATCTTTCCATGAGGTTAGACAATTTATCAACAGCTGTATTTCATCCCAATTAAATTTGGTACCAACTATTTTGTGTAATATTACGTCAAAATACCAATATTTGTGTGGCTCTTATCAGCGACACACTGGACGAATAAAGCGCCAGATTCACGTCGAAAAAAATATTATGCGAGCGTAACGGTCCGATATTCTCGTTATAATGTCCGCATGAATTAGCCCGTCAGAACAAGCCGTCTGCACGATGCTCGTCGCCTGTTCAGCGCATATGATACGCATTCGCTGCTGATCATGCAACGGAGACGAACCCGGCCGCCCGTTCCGTCTGCCGCATCGTCCATGTTGATGAGAAAGTCGAACCATCATGCTCCGGACCGCATCACGCCTCGCGATGATTTTCTCTTTCGCTCGCAGCGCCTCGTTATGGTATACTGCGCGGTTAAATATCGTTGACATAAATGTCCTCAACCATGATCGGAGATGTATGAACTTCAGTGAACTTGATCTTCCCGACGAAGTGCAGACAGGGCATCGAGACACGCCGGATTTCACCGTGTGCACGCCGGTGCAGGAAGCGGTGCTCCCGCGCGCGCATCCGCGGCGAAGACATCGCCGCACAGGCGCAGACCGGCACGGGAAAGACCGCGGCCTTTCTCATCTCGCTCTTTTCCCGCATGATCACGGAACCCCGTCGTCGACTGCGGCGACTCCCCCCAGGCCCTGATCATCGCGCCCACGCGCGAACTTGCCGACCAGATCTTCCACGAGGCGGAGCGGCTCGGCAAGTTCACCGGCTTCCGGTTCCTCGCGGTGTACGGCGGCATCGACTACCAGAAGCAGATGGACACCCTGCAGAACGGCGTCGATGTGCTGATCGGGACGCCGGGCAGGCTGATCGACTATTTCAAGCAGCACGTGTACAGCCTGAAAAAGACGCGCTACCTGATCATCGATGAAGCGGACCGCATGTTCGACATGGGATTCATCGACGACCTCCGGTTCCTGATCAAAAAGATGCCGCCCTACACCAAACGGCAGTCCATGCTCTTCTCCGCCACCCTCTCCTACCGGGTCATGGAACTGGCCTACGAGCACATGAACCTGCCGGAGAAGATCTCCATCACGCCCGAGACGCTCACGGTGGAGAAGGTGGAGCAGGTGCTCTACCACGTGGGCAAGCACGAAAAGATCCCGCTCCTGCTCGGCATCCTGAAGAAGGAAGCGCCCGAACGCGCGCTCATCTTCGTGAACACGCGCCGCGCCGCGGAGATGGTCGTGGAGCGCCTGAACCGGAACGGCTGGAAGACCGCAGGCCATCACCGGCGATATCGTGCAGAAAAAGCGGCTCCGGCTCCTTGCTGACTTCAAGGAAGGCAAGCTGCCGGTCCTCGTCGCCACCGATGTTGCCAGCCGCGGCATCCATGTCAAAGGACGTGACCCATGTGTTCAACTACGACCTTCCCCAGGATGCCGAGGACTATGTGCACCGCATCGGCACGGACCGGCCGGGCCGGCGGCCAGCGGCAAGGCGGTCAGCCTGGCCGACGAAGAATATGTCTATTCCCTTGAAGACATCGAAAAATACATCGGCCAGAAGATCCCCGTCGCCTGGGCCGACGAAACCATGTATGTCCGGGAGATCCGGCGAACGCACGAAGAAAAGCAGAAGAGCGACCAGGAGCGGCGCCGCACTCCCCCCGGCCCCGGATCGCGACGCCACCGGCGGTCCCCGGCAACAGACCCGACCGCAGCGAAAAACAAGCCGCTCGATCCCCGCAAAGTTCCAATATGTGCTATACTATGGGCAAGAGATAATTCGGATAGAATCGGTCCTTTAGTCCGCAATTATCCGGACACGCCGTGTACATCCAGCGCGATTAAGGAGGTGTCATGATGACAACCATCGAAACCTACGCCGATCGTCCCTGGACCCGGTTCTACGAACCGGGCGTTCCGCCATCGCTCACCTACCCCGACCTGACCCTCGGCAGCGTCCTCGCGCAAACCGCGCAGAAATTCCCCGACCACACCGCGCTCCTGTTCTACGGGAAAAAGATCTCCTATGCAGAACTTGACGGTCTGGCGAACCGGTTCGCCCAGGCGCTGATCGGGCTGGGGGTCAGAAAGGGCGACCGGGTGGCGCTCATGCTCCCGAACATGCCGCAGATGGTCATCGCCTATTACGGAACGCTCCGGACCGGCGCCATCGCCGTCCCGACCAACCCCCTCTATCATGAGCATGAGCTCGAGGTCCAGCTCAAGGACAGCGGCGCGGAGACCCTGGTCGCCGTGGACCTGTTCTATCCGGTCATCTCCCACGTTCTGCCCAGGACGGGCGTCAAACATCTCATCCTCTGCGGCATCAAGGATTTTCTGCCCTTTCCCGAGAACCTGCTCTATCCCGATCAAGGCCAGGATCGAAAAACAGTGGGTGAGCGTGAAGCGGGTGCCGCCGATCCATGATTTTCTGGCGCTGCTGCAGCAAGCGCCGGACACCGCCGGTCGAACGCCGGTGTCTCCCGACGATACCGCGCTCCTGCAGTATACCGGCGGCACGACCGGGAGTGCCCAAAGGGCGCGATCCTGACCCACCGGAACCTGGTCGTGAACGCGGTCCAGAGCAGGGCCTGGCTCACGCTCCGGAACGAGGGCGAGGAGCGGATCCTCTCGCGTCATCCCCTTCTTCCATGTATACGGCATGACCACGGCCATGAACCTCGGCATCCTGATCGGCGCCGAGCTGATCCTGCTGCCCAAGTTCCATACCAAAGAGGTGCTCGATGTGATCGAGAAGCACCGGCCCACGATCTTCCCCGGCATCCAGGCCATGTATCTTGCCATCGGCAACTATCCGAAGATCCAGAAGTACGACCTGTCCTCGCTCAAGGCCGCCATCAGCGGCGCCGGACCGCTCATGCGCGAGGTGCAGGACCGGTTCGAACATCTGACCAGAGCGCGGATCGTCGAGGGCTACGGCCTGTCCGAGGCATCGCCGGTCACCCATGCCAACCCCATCTTCGGCAGCCGGAAGATCGGCACGCATCGGCGCTGCCCTGGCCCGACGTGGAGGCGCGGATCGTGGACATCGAGACCGGGAAAAGAACGCTGCCCGTGGGCGAGACCGGCGAACTGGTGGTCAAGGGGCCCGCAGGTGATGAAGGGCTACTGGAACAAGCCGGAGGAAACGGCCCAGGCGCTCCGGGACGGCTGGCTCCACACCGGCGACATCGCGAAGATGGACGAGGACGGATACTTCTATGATCGTGGACCGCATCAAGGACATGATCAAGACCGTGGGCGAGAACGTCTACCCGCGGGAGGTGGAGGAAGTGCTGTTCGCCCATCCCAAGGTGAAGGAGGCCGTGGTCGTCGGCATCCCCCAGGAGTTCCTGGGCGAGGAGATCAAGGCCTATATCGTGCTGAAGGAAGGCGTGACCGCCACGGCCGAGGAGATCATCGAGTTCTGCCGGGAGCAGCTGTCGAAGTTCAAGGTGCCGAAAGAGGTGGAGTTCCGGAAGGAACTGCCCAAGACGCTGGTCGGCAAGGTGCTGCGGCGGGTGCTCAGGGACGAGGAGCTGAAGAAGATAGAAGTGACGTCAGTTGGACGCAGATACACGCAGATTTCGCGGATAAAATCGGGCATCAGGCGAAACACCTTTACCACCAGGATTATTCTTGGTTAGTGTTTGCATCAAAGAGTTTTCCGTCTTTATCAGCGTTCATCAGATTTATGCGTCCATGTTCCTTAATGAGGTCATATCATGAAAGAAGTCGTCATCATAGACGGGTTCCGCACGCCCTATGCCAAGGCAGGCACGGCATTCAAGGATGTGCACCCCGTTGACCTGGGAGCGGCCGTCGTCAAGGAAATCGTCGCCCGGACCGGCATCGACCCGGACCTCATCGACGAGGTCATCGTCGGGAATGCGGGCATGCCCGCGGATGCCGCGAACATCGCCCGGGTGATCGCGCTCCGGGCCGGCATTCCCGAGCGCACTCCCGCCTACAGCGTGCAGCGGAACTGCGCTTCGGGCATGCAGGCGGCGGCCAGCGCCTATACGCAGATCCTGGCGGGCATGAGCGATATCGTGCTCGCCGGCGGCGTGGAGTCCATGTCCTCCTTCGATTACTATATGACGAGGAAACTGCGCGATGTCATCACCGCCGTGCAGCGGGCAAAAAGCATTGCGGCCGGGGCCAGGGCGGTCCTCTCGCTCAGGCCGAGGGATTTCGTTCCCGTCGTCGGCCTGGTCTCAGGGCCTGACCGACCCGATTTCGGGGCTGATCATGGGGGAGACCGCGGAAGTGCTCGTCCGGGACTTCGGCATCACGCGGCGCGAACAGGACGAATTCGCGCTTGTGAGCCATCAGCGCTGGACCGCGGCGAACGAGGCCGGCAAGTTCAGGAACGAGATCGTCCCCTTCTATGTGCCGCCCAAGTTCGAAGCCGTGGAAGAGGACATCGGGCCGCGCAAGAACCAGACCCTGGAAGCGCTGGCAAAGCTGCCGCCCTATTTCGACAAGAGGACCGGCACGGTCACGGCCGGCAATTCGTCGCCCATCACCGACGGCGCTGCCGCAGCGCTCATCATGAGCGCGGACCGGGCAAAAACGCTGGGCTTCAAGCCGCTCGGCACGATCAAGGCCGTTGCCTTTGCCGGGTTCGATCCGTCGCGCATGGGCATCAGCCCGCTCTTCGCCACGCACAAGGCGCTCAAGACTGGCCGGCATGAAGATGAAGGACATCGAGCTGATCGAGCTGAACGAGGCCTTTGCCGCCCAGATCATTGCCGTGGAGCGGGCCGCGGTCTCGAAAGAATATCTTCGCGAAACACCTTCCCGGCGAGGAGCCCATCGGCGAGTTCCGGCGCGACATCATGAACGTGAACGGCGGAGCGATCGCCGTCGGGCACCCCGTCGGATCCTCGGGCCTCAGGATCATGATCACGCTGCTCAAGGAAATGGAGCGGCGCGGCCTCTCCACCGGCCTTGCCACCCTCTGCATCGGCGGCGGCCAGGGCGGGGCGATGATTGTGGAGAGAAAATAAATGCAAAGTGCAAAATGCAAAGTGCAAAGTTCAAAAGTTTCAAGATGCAGATCACTATTCAATTTTGCATTTGCACTTTGCAATTTTGAATTTTGCACTTTGAATGAGGTTCCTCATGTCCGCCTTCACCTATGAAATAAACAAGGACGGCATCGCCATCCTCACCTTCGACCTGCCCGGCGAAAAGGTGAACAAGCTCACGACGCCGGTCATGGACGAACTGGACCGGCTGCTCGACGAGCTTGCGCGCAAACAGCGATATCAAGGCGCTGGTCGTTCAGGAGCGGCAAGGACGGCAACTTCATCGTCGGCGCCGATATCGCCGAGATCCGGGACATCACCGACGCGCGACCGGCGAAGCAGCTTGCGCGCAGAGGGCCAGGCAGTCCTCGCAAAGCTCGAAGCCCTCCCCTTTCCCACCGTCGCCGCCATCCACGGCCCCTGCATGGGCGGCGGCCTGGAACTCGCCCTTGCCTGCACCTACCGCGTCATCAGCA
The DNA here is from genome assembly GCA_963836175.1 of Nitrospirota bacterium. GTDB lineage: Bacteria > Nitrospirota > UBA9217 > UBA9217 > UBA9217 > GWC2-56-14. The sequence goes on along the minus strand of CAWIIS010000001.1, from coordinate 41,598 downwards.
ACGATCAGAGAACGGCGCTCGCCCTTCCCGAGGTCAAGCTCGGCATCATCCCCGGATTCGGCGGCACCCAGCGGCTGCCGCGGCTTGTCGGGCTGTCGAATGCCCTCGATATGATCCTGACCGGCAAATCCGTCTACGCAAGAAAAGCGAAGAAGATCGGGCTTGCCGACGAGGTGACCTACAAGGAGACCTGCTCGCAGCGCGCGCTTGCCACGGCGAAAAAGGCCATCGGCAAACCGCGGCCCGCGAAGATCCGCGCACAGAGGCCGCTTGCTCATCAGGCTGCTCGAAGGCAATCCGCTCACCAGACCGCTCATCTATCAGCACGGCGCGAAAAGAACGTCCTGCAGGAAACGCGCGGCAATTATCCCGCCCCGCTGGCGGCGCTGGATGCCGTCCGCTACGGCCTGGCCCACGGCCATGGCAGCAGGCTACAGACACGAAGCCCAGCTGCTCGGCACGCTCGCGCCCACCGAGGTCTCGAAGAACCTGATCTCCGTCTTTTACCTGAACGAGACTGCTGAAAAAGGATCCCGCACCCGTCGCCGCTCACGATCTCGCCCGCGCGGCGTGCTCGGCGCAGGCGTGATGGGCGGCGGCATTGCCCAGCTTCTTGCGGAAAAAGGCATGACCGTCAGGATGAAGGACATCAACACAAAGGCGGTAGCGTCAGGACTCAAGGAAGCCTGGGACATTTTCCGAAAGCGGCGGAAAAAAGGCATCCTGACCGCCGATCCAGGCCCGGGACGGCTTTGACCGGATCACCGGCACAACGGACTATAGCGGCTTCGGCAAGGTCGGACATCGCCATCGAAGCTGTCGTCGAGAACATGGACATCAAAAAATCCGTGCTCCGGGATTTCGAAGCCGCAGCCGGAGAACAGGCGCATCTTCGCCTCGAACACCTCGTCCCTCTCCATCACCGAACTGGCAACCGCATCGAACCGGCCGGACAAGGTCGTGGGCATGCATTTCTTCAATCCTGTTGAAAAGATGCCGCTCGTCGAAGTGGTGCGCGGCAAAGAACGTCGGACGAAACCGTCGCCGCCATCGCAACCCTTTCCCGCAGGCTCGGCAAGCTTCCGGTCGTCGTCAATGACGGCCCGGGCTTCCTCGTGAACCGCATCCTGATGCCCTATCTCGGCGAAGCAGTCACGCATGCTGGAACAGGGCGGCACGGATCGAGGAGATCGACAAGGTCCTGCTCAAGTTCGGCATGCCCATGGGCGCCTTCATCCTGCTCGACGAGATCGGCATCGACATCGCGCACAAGGTCTCGGATATCCTGCATCAGGGCCTGGGCGAACGGGCAAAGCCTTCAGGCCTGCTCGCGGCACTTGTATAAGGAAGGATACCTCGGGAAAAAGAACGGCAAAGGCTTTTATCTTTACCATGGAAGAAAGCGTGGCAAGCCCGATCCGCTTTATTTATAGTAATGATCACCGGCGGAGCGGCAAAGCGATGCTATTTCTGCCTGAAGAGATCGTGGACCGGACGGTCCTGCTCATGATCAAGGAAGCCGCGCTCTGCCTTGAAGAAAAGATCATCGACCGGCCGGACCTGCTCGATGCCGCGCTCATCTTCGGCATCGGCTTCCCGCCTTTCCGCGGCGGCTTGCTCAGATACGCAGACAAGATCGGCGCAAAGAACATCGTCGAAAAGCTCGAAGGATATACGCAAAAATACGGCGAACGGTTCGCCCCGCCTGCATCGCTTGTGGAGATGGCAAAGAGCGGGAAGGGATTTTATCAGTGATGGAGTCGCTGGAAGAACGCGAAGCTAACCAGCCGCCTGCTTTTTGGCTGCCCGTGTTGAGCGCCTGGTTAGGTGGGCGTTGGGAACCAGCTTGATCTCCAGGCTACAGCCGACAGCCCGCGCATACTTCTTGAGCGTACAATAGTTCTACCAATCGGGCATAATCTGCCAATATGCTGTCAGGCCAGCTTTCGATCGTAGGGCTAATCCTTTTGCTTTTTTAGAATATCTTGCACCATAAAACAGCTCTCGCCGTTTCCCATTTTGCAGGCCTGTCGTAAGTCATCAATGGCTTTATGCATTTGGCCTATTTTGCGAAACGTTACTCCGCGATTGTGATACGCGCTGTTATTATCAGGGTCTAGCATGATTGCCCGATCATAGAGTTGGATCGCCTTCTCAGATTGGCCGCTTTCGTCATATACATTCCCCAGATTTATATGAGCAGCATAGTTATACTGATTTATAGTAATTGCCTTTTGATAGTCATGAATTGCTTTTTCTGGCTGGCCTATTCGAAAATAGGTTGCGCCACGATTATAATATGCTAGATCAAATTCCGCGGCAAGGTCGATTGCTTTTGTATAGTCGTCAATAGCTTCCTTATATCGGCCTATTTTATGAAAAAAATCAGCTCTATTATTGTACGATCCAGGGTGGCTTGTATTCAAGGCAATTGATTTATTGAACATAGTGAGTGCGGCATCATACTGAGCATGATCGGTATACATGATTCCAAGATAGTCATATCCCGTCCGCTTATTCGGGCTTTTCTTTATAACATCTTGCCACAACGTAGACGGCTCTTGCCATATAAGATTGCGGGCATACGTAGCCCATGATAAAAGAACTATCCCTGCAATAAAGATTGACATAACAACTATCAATTTTGTTTTTTTATTATTCATGTATTCCATGCGCCTCTTCCTATTATCGTCGGTAGCGCACCCTGTATCAGATAGATTACTGTTTCAACAAACTCAGGCGTCATGTATCGCGCTTGTGCCTCATGATCGTCATCCCGATCAGCCGGGACACGACCACGGCGATGTACGCGACGCCGGCAAACTGTTCGAGCATGACCAATACCCGCGCAGCGGAACCGATTGGAAGAATATCGCCCAGGCCGGTCGCCGAAAGTGTGGTAAAGCTCAGGAACAGGAGCTCGAGAAAGGTCCGCGGCTGCCCGGGATGGGATATGCCGATGAAGCTCTCCGGAAACAGGATCTGGCAGATCAGGTACGCATAGGCGAATGCCCACGCGAGTAGAGTGAAGGTGGTGCCGGCAGCGAACAACTCATCGATGGTGACCCGGTAATCTTCCATCATGTAGGCAATCAGGCTGCCAGCCGCATAGAAGTAGAGTAACGCTTCCAACAGCGATGACCATCCCAGGAGGGTAGGGCTCACAAACAGCGCGGACAACAGCGACAATACAAATGCCGGAGCAACCAGAACCACCGCGACCCACGTGTTAAACGGCGTGCGTTTGACGACCCAGACCGTGAGCGCCAGAACAAGGATTCCCAATGCACCGAGCAGTGCGCGTCCGTAGGCGATATCGTCAAAGGCGGCATACAGCACGAGGCTCGCCAGTTGTGCCGCAAGAAGGAATGCGGAAGGGTGTCGGCGCGCAAGCACGCGCCAATGCAAGGATGAAATGGCAGATTCATTCATTATAAGGCTTCTTCCACATAGAATTAATGGGGCGAATGAGCGGCGGACCCCGCAGGGGTCAGTCCGTTTCGATTCGCTTTGTTCTCCCGCGCTGGTTTCGCGGGAGAACAGAATCGGCCGCTCATTCGCCCCATTCTCGGCGTCGCGAAGCGACGGCGAGAACATGCCGGTCACGCGCCGCCTTTGGCGCGACGCTGTGGACCGGCAAGTTGGAATCAGATCGATCATTGCGTGCCAGGTATCAACGTCACCTAAGTCCTTTGTGGCGCGTCGCTGTTGAAATCAGCGCAAGAAAGTGAAGGGATTTATCACTTATCTTTTTAAAATATCGAACCGACCAAACCTTATCCCTGCCTGCTGGTCTGGCCGGTTTCTTCCGCTTAATAGCAATCACAGCCTATCACGCCTACGGGTTCTTGGCGCGGTTCGCAATCTCTTCCGCCGAGAGAGCACGGTCCCATAAGGTGACTTCGTCCATATATCCGTTAAACCACGACCCGATGGAAAGGTCGTTCGTATGTGCCATGTTGTAAACAAGCCCGCCGGTGTACGGGGTCCCCGATCCAATCTCTGCACCATCTACATAGAGGCGGACGCTGCTGCCATCATACGTGCCGGCGACATGGTGCCACTTGCCATCGAGAATGATCGAGGAGGATGCGGCAGGGGATGAGAGTCCGGCAGTTGGGATCTTGAGCGACAGAATGTTGTTATTTATGTGCATAGTCCATGTGCTTATCCCATAATAAGCGGATGCTCCCTTGTGGATTATATTTACGTATGCTCCTTGTGTGCCAGCGCTCCTGAACCACGCTTCAGCGGTAAATGCAGCTGGTTCCAATATCGGGTTGTTTGGTACAGTGACCTCATAGTTCATTGATTCAGGGTTTTGCCAGTTGCTATTGAACTTCAACCCTGTCGTGCCGAAAAGTCCTGCGGACCATTTTGTGTTACCATTCCCGAAGGTAATTTGCCCGTTATTGTCATACCCAGAGGAATCGTATGCAACGGTACCATTGCCCTCGTTGAACGTCCAGTGCCCGATGACTGCGCTGTGCGCAGTGGAACTGCATACGACTACCACAACCACCCCGACTACGTTTACAAACCCCTTCCACATTTTCATTCTTACTTCCTCCTTTTGAAAGTTAAGCGGCCTTCGACCGCTTGTACTTCTTGTTGGCATCGAGCGGCATTTTGCCGAAGCCAACAAGTTATTAGTTCTTCAGAATACAGTAGCATAGAACGGGCAAGCCGGTCAATGAGTATATGAAAAAACTTGGCGTAACTTCCTGAAATCGCTATGTTTGTTCAAAAAGACTAACATGCAAAATGATGCCAAGTTATATTATCACGACTAACATGCAGAAACGGAATAGCTAATTTCAGGAGGAAGCTGCGCAGCCTATCCAGAATGAAATTGTGAAGCAGTTTAATGGGCTTTTTAAAAACAGAAGGCGGTTGCCTTCTCATTGCGCGATCATTACCGAAAATGGCTTTGCTACTACCTCGATTTCCCGGAGACTTCGCGGGGTCGTTGCTGTTGACGAAGGGGGGGAAAGTTTACTACGAGAAGTACGCGATCTTCGCGCTGCCGCTCACTTTTCCGATCGATAAGAAGGGAGTGCTCGAGCAAGGCCTGAACATCCTCCTGTTGCTAAAAAAGTGATACTATTATAATCATAGAGCATAGAGAATAACGCGTGGTAATTATAATCCTTTAAAAAAGCATTTGACACGGATACCGGAAGTAGGCCTTCTAAGCGAAATCGGATAAGAATAAGAGCCGGATGATGGCGGGTCATTTCTTTGACAAGAGGTTCACCCTATAAAAGGATGCTTAGCCTTGGGATTTATCCGCTTTTATCCGGTGTTAATCCGCCTCTTCCGTGTCCGAAAACTGTTTTTAGGATAATGCTAATCGTTCAATGGACGGTATATCTTTCTTAAAAGGACTGGCTATAGGCTTTGTGATCGCCGCACCCCTCGGGCCCATCGGCATACTCTGCGCGCGACGGACGCTGACGCACGGGCGGAGGGCTGGATTCTACTCAGGCATGGGCGCATCTACGGCGGACGTGCTCTACGGCTTTATCGCGGCCTTCGGACTTACTTTCGTATCAGACTTTCTCCCCAGCCATCAGTTCTGGTTCAGGCTTGCGGGCGGAGCGATCTTGTGCTTCCTCGGCGTCAAAACGTTCACTGAACATCCGTCGGAAAGCAGCGGCGTTCATTTCACCATTGAACAAGGAAAGGCGTCATACCGGAATGTATACCTCAACGTTCCTCCTTACGCTGACGAATCCGATGACCATCCTTTCTTTGGCCGCGGTCTTTGCCGGGTTCGGGATCACCGGCACCAGGGGGAGTGTCCTCTCCGCGGCGGTTCTGATCCTGGGAGTATTTCTGGGCTCGGTGCTTTGGTGGCTGTTTCTTGTCGGGGTGTTCAGTGTCTTCAAGAGACGGTTCAAGCGGCACGAATTACTGTGGATCAACAGGATCGCGGGCCTGATCATTGCGGGCTCCGGCGCGCTTGCGCTCGCCAGTCTGCTATGATACTGAGTTCTCGAATCACAGGAACTCCTCGTAATAGTCCAGGTCCTTATGGAACGTCTCTTCCAGCAAGGCCAGGGCGAGGAGCGCGGCGACCACGCAGATGGCGCCGACGGCCAGCGCGCCGCCTTCCAGGCCAAGGTACTGGCGGAATAGCTGGAACAGCAGCGTGATGGGCACCACCATGCCGCGCACGAAGTTGGGCACGGTCGTGGCGACCGTGGCGCGCAGGTTCGTGCCGAACTGCTCGGCCGCAACGGTCACGAAGATGGCCCAGTAGCCGCCGGCAAAGCCGAGCGCGAGGCAGACGCCGTAGAAGAATGCCGGGCTCCGGCTCCCCTGCAGGAAGTAAAGGGCGATGGCGGCCATGGTCAGGAGCATGATACAGGAGGACCACCTTTTTCCTGCTCTTCAGCAGCTGGCTCAGAAGGCCGCTCGAAAGATCGCCGAAGACCAGCCCCAGGTAGCAGAACATGACCGCGTTCCCCGCGGAGACCGGCCCGGTCGTGCCGAACGCCTTGGCGAATTCCGGCGAGAAGGTGATCAGGATGGCGACGACGAACCAGATGGGCACGCCGATCAGGATCGAGTTGAGATAGCGGAAGAAACGCTTCCGGTCCGAGAAGAGGGCGAGCAAATTGCCCCGGCTGATGCCGGTCTTCTCGTCCATGGCCCGGAACATGCCCGACTCGGCCACGCTGATCCGGGTGATGAGCAGGAGGAGGCCGAGCACGCCGCCGATGATGAAGGCGTTCCGCCAGTCATAGGCTGTTGGCGACGATGTTCGCGAGGATGGCGCCGGAAACGCCCACCGAGGCCACGAGCATGGTGCCGTAGCCCCGGATGCTGTTATGCAGGACCTCGGACACGAGGGTGATGCCCGCGCCCAGCTCGCCGGCCAGGCCGATGCCGGCGATGAAGCGCAGGGCCGCGTAGGCCGGGAGCGACGTGACCATGCCGTTCGCGATGTTGGCGACGGAGTACAGGAAGATCGAGCCGAACATGATCTTGAGCCGTCCCTTCCGGTCGCCCAGCATGCCCCAGATGATCCCGCCGATCAGCATGCCCGCCATCTGCATGTTCAGGAGAAAGACGCCGTAGTCGGTCAGCTCCTTGCCGGACAGGCCCAGCGACTTGAGGCTCGGCACGCGGACGATGCTGAACAGCACCAGGTCGTAGATGTCCACGAAATAGCCGAGCGCGGCGACGATGACCGGCAGGCTGAAAATATGACGGAAGTCACCGGCTTTCTGTTTCACAAGGTCCTCCACAGTGTACGGAGTAAAAGCTCGTCCCATGCATGGTTGAGCATTGTTCAGGACTCTATCAGAATTTTATCCATCCTGCAACTGAATGTAAAAAATCCGGCGGCATGAGCCAAAAAGCTCTTGAGCGGGTTGGAATTCGCGGCAGGTGAGCAGTCGGCCTTTTACAGAAGGTAGGGTTTGATAAAGGTATAGGCGGTCAGGCTGATACTGATGGCAGCGGTCGCCCTAACGTGCATGTTTCTTTAGCTGCATTTTACCAATAAATCATATAATATAAAGTTTCTACCAGGAAGACAATGGAGGGTTCGCATACCGGTAACTTTACCATCCCCAGTCCCTCCTAAACCAGGAGGGGTGCTGAAAGCTGAAAACCCAGCGCCTCTTGCACCCCCGCCTTGTTAAGGAGGGGGCCGGGGGGTGGTTGCCTTTAACCTTCATCAATATCAAGGATAACCACCAATGATCCATAACCGACCGGCATTAAAATCCCGCCGAAAAGAGTTGCGCAAGAACTCCACCCCGGCGGAGAAACTTCTCTGGACCATGTTGCAGCACAGCAATCTTGAAGGTTACAAGTTCCGGCGACAACATAGTGTTGGAGCATATATCCTGGATTTTTACTGCCCCTCGGAAAAAATGGCCGTTGAACTGGATGGCGAGTCGCATTTTACCGAGGACGCGACTGAATATGATAGGCAAAGAACTGCTTATATGAACGCTTTGAACATCAAAGTACTGCGGTTCCTGAATACGGATGTTTACGATAATCTGCATGGTGTTTGTGAAGGAATTTTGGAGGCGCTGAAACGTGAGTCTTGACCACCCCCCAGCCTCTTTTAAATCAGGAAGGGGGAAGCAATGCAGCGTTTTCTTGCGCCGATCACCATGCATTTCTCGGGCGCACAACCGTCGCGCAGCTTGATTTTGCCGGACATTTACGCTATGCTAAGCCTGTGTCGCTTGATTAAAACTTCCGCATTTATTGCTCATTATTCGGAGATCGACGTCATGCGCGGACCGTTCCTTGCACTTACCCTGCTCCTGCTTCTGACACCTCCCGCGTTCGGTCACGGGACCACCGCGACCTCCGCTGACATTGCGCTTGACGATAACCTCGGCCAATACCTTCCCTCAGACGCGGTCTTTCTCGACGAGAATGGCAGCCAGGTAAACCTCAGAACCATGATCGACAAGCCCACGATCATCGCGCCGGTCTACCTGGGCTGCATGCACGAATGCCCCATGCTTTTGACCGGCCTTGCCGGCGTGCTCGGAAAACTCGAAATGGTCAAGCCGGGGAGGGATTTCAAGGTCATCACGCTCAGTTTCGACGACAAGGACACCCCGGCCATAGCTCTTGACAAGAAAAGGAATTACCTCAAGGCCATCGGCAAGCCCTTCCCTCCGCAGGACTGGCCGTTTTTGACCGGCGGCAGCGAGAGCATTAAAAAGTTTACCGATGCAATCGGCTTCAAATTCCAGCGGGACAGCGAACATGATTTTTCCCATCCGATAACGCTCGTGGTCATCGCACCGGGCGGCAAGATCGTCCGCTACCTCGAAGGGACCAGCTTCCTTCCTTTTGATCTGACCATGGCCGTGAACGAAGCGGCCGAGGGCAGGGTCAGCACCGCAGGCCGGCGGGTGCTCATGTACTGTTTCAGCTACGACCCGCTCAAGAAATCCTATGTGTTCAATATCCTGAAAGTGGTCGGGACAGCTATGCTCCTCTTTGCCGGGTCCTTTTTTGCGTACCTGATGATCACGACGAAGAAGAAACGAGGATCGGCGTAGCGCCGGCAGGCCAATGGAAAATAATTTCTACCATACTCCGGGGAGATATTCCGGCATCCTCGGCTGGATCTTCTCGACCGACCACAAGCGCATCGGCCTTTTGTACCTGACGTCGATATTCGCATTCTTCTTCTGCGGCATGCTGCTCGGCCTCGCCATGCGGCTTGAGCTCATCGCTCCGGGCAAGCAGATCGTCTCAGCCCAGACCTACAACGCCCTTTTCACGGTCCACGGCGTGATCATGATCTTCCTGTTCATCATCCCCGGCATCCCCGCCGCGCTCGGGAACTTCATGCTGCCGCTCCAGACTCGGCGCGCAGGACGTGGCATTCCCCCGGCTGAACCTCATGTCCTGGTGGTTCTACCTCGCCGGTGCGATCGTGATACTCACGTCGCTCTTTACCGGAGGCGGGCCGCCTGATACGGGCTGGACCTTCTATGTGCCTTACAGCGTCCGCACCGGCACGAACGTCTCGCTGGCCGTCTTCGGCGTGTTCCTGCTCGGCATTTCGTCGACGCTCACGGGGCTCAACTTCATCACCACCATTCACCGCCTCCGCGCCCCGGGTATGACCTGGTTCCGCATGCCGCTCTTCGCCTGGTCGCTCTACGCCACGGGCTGGGTGCAGCTCCTTGCCACACCGGTCATCGCCATTACCCTGCTCCTGCTCATCGTCGAGCGGAACTTCAGCGTCGGGTTCTTCGATCCTGCCAAAGGCGGCGACCCGATCCTGTTCGAGCATCTGTTCTGGATCTATTCGCACCCGGCCGTGTATATCATGATCCTTCCCGGCATGGGAGCGATCACCGAGATCATCCCCGTGTTCACGCGCAGGGTCATCTTCGGATACAAGGCCATCGCCTTCTCGAGCATCGCCATCGCGCTCCTAGGCTACCTGGTCTGGGGCCACCATATGTTCACCAGCGGCATGAGCGACTTCTCGCGCATGATCTTCTCGCTCCTCACGTTCCTCGTGGCCGTGCCGAGCGGCATCAAGGTCTTCAACTGGGTCGCGAGCATGTACAAAGGCTCGATCCAGCTCGACTCGCCCATGCTGTTCACGCTCAGCTTCATATTCCTCTTCTCCATCGGCGGGCTCACCGGCCTGGTGCAGGGTGCGCTCGCTACCAACGTCCATGTGCACGGCACCTACTTCATCGTCGCCCACTTCCACTACGTCATGTTCGGCGGCACGGTCTTCGCCTTCTTCGCCGCGCTCCACTACTGGTATCCCAAGATGTTCGGCAGGCTGATGAACGAGAAGCTCGCGCGGATCTACTGGCTCATCCTGTTCACCGGTTTCAACATACTGTATTTCCCCATGTTCATTCTCGGTTGGCAGGGCATGCCCCGACGGTATAATGATTATCTGCCGAACTATCATACGAGCAACCTGATCTCGACCATCGGGTCCTGGATCCTCGCAACCGGCGTGCTCCTTATGTTCTTCAATTTATTCCGGTCGCTCACCCGGGGAGAAAAAGCCGGCGATAACCCCTGGAACGGGGCCACGCTTGAATGGCAGACAACATCGCCTCCGCCGGCAGAAAACTTCGAAACGGTCCCCCAGGTCACCCAGGGGCCGTATACGTTTAGATGATGGCACACTATATTCACATGCGCTATGAATGAAACCTCACCCATCGCACATCATGACTACACCGGGTCCAAGCTCGGCATGTGGCTCTTCCTGTTCACGGAGATCCTGCTCTTCGGCGGCCTGTTCCTGCTCTATGCCGTGTACCGTTCCCTATATGCCCAGGAGTTCCATGGCGCTGCTCAAGGGCTGAGCACCTCGCTCGGCGCGGTCAACACCATTATCCTGCTCACCAGCAGCCTCACCATGGCGCTGTCAATTATTGCACTTCGGCAAGAAAAAAAGAATTCCTCAATGGTATTTCAGACGGTCACTATCCTCTTCGGACTGGCCTTTCTCGTGAACAAGTACTTCGAGTGGAGCGAACATATCCATCTTGGCATGTACCCGAATGCACCGGAGCTTTTGGCACGAAACCACGGCGAGATCCTTTTCTACGGCCTCTATTACGTCATGACCGGCTTGCACGGCATTCACGTGGCCATCGGCATGGTCGTCATCGGTGTCATGCTGTGGCTGACGGCCCATGGCGGCGTTTCCGGAAAAAACTTTAATAAACTGGAGAACACAGGCCTGTACTGGCATCTCGTGGATGTCATCTGGATTTACCTGTTCCCGTTGTTTTATCTGATCACGTAACACCATACGGGCGGGTATAACCCACCCCCTGCGATTAACCCTTGGAGGACCATGGAACAACAGAACGCGCATATGGGCAGGTCAAAAACCTACGTGCTTGTCTGGCTCTCGCTCCTTGCGCTTACCGCAATCACGATCTTCGTTGCCAATATGCATCTCGGCAGATTCAGCACGCTCACTGCGCTGCTGATCGCGTCAGTCAAGGCAAGCCTGGTGCTCTGGTTCTTCATGCATCTCAAGTATGAAAGGAAGCTGTTCAAGGTCATGTTTCTCATACCGATAGCAACACTGACCGTCATGATCGGGCTCACATTTTTCGATATCTGGTACAGGTGAACTCATGGTAAACGGCTGGCAGCATTTATCAGGCTCCGTTGACAGCATCTTCTTCTTCATTATGGGCATTTGCGTCACGCTCCTCGTGGGCGTGACCGGTGTGATGCTGTATTTCGTTGTGCGGTACAGCAGGAAGCGGAACCCCGATCCCGAGGACATCGCAGGGAGCCTGCCACTCGAGATCATCTGGACCGTTGTCCCCACCCTGCTCGTGTTGGTCATTTTCTGGGTGGGCTGGAAAGGGTTCCAGTACATGCGCACAGCCCCGCCGGATGCCATGCTCGTCAAGGTCACCGGGAAGGATGTGGACGTGGTCCTTTGAATACGAGAACGGAAAGCAGAGCAGCGGTGCTCAACGTGCCGATGCGCAAGCCGATCAAGCTCGCCATTACGTCGGCTGATGTGCTCCACAGCCTTTTTATCCCCGCCTTTCGGATCAAGGAAGATGCCGTGCCCGGCATGGAAACACACCTCTGGTTTCTGCCGGACGAGATCGGGACCTACGACCTCTTCTGCACTGAATACTGCGGCGTTGGCCACTCCGGCATGATCACCAAGGTGGCAGTGCTGTCCCAAAAGGATTTTGAGCAGTGGTACAAAACGGAAGAAGAATCAGATGGGTCTAAACCGCATTTGTCCGAGGGCGCAGAGCTTATCCAGGAAAAAGGCTGCATTGCGTGCCACTCCCTGGACGGCAGCGCCAAGGCAGGCCCCACGTTCAAAGGGCTGTTCAACAGGAAAGAGACCGTAGTCACGGCCGGCAAGGAACGGGCGATCACTGTTGATGAAGCATATATCGTGAGATCCATCAAAGACCCCAACGCAGACGTGGCAAAGGGTTTCCCGCCGATCATGCCGGCAATACCGATGAGCGACGACGAGATGCGCGAGATCGTTGAACACCTCAAAACCCTGAAGTAGAGTACGCAACCATGCCTATGCTGAAGATGAAGACCTATGCGGACCTCTGCAGGATCCCCCTGTCCCTGTTCGCTGCCGCTTCCGCAACCACAGGCTATGCGCTGGGGCCTTATCCCCTCGCTGCCCGGGCGTTCGCGACAGCAGCCTCGGTCTTCTTGCTCGCCTGCGGTTCGTCAGCACTGAACCAGTTCCAGGAGAGGGACCTCGATGCACGGATGGCCAGGACCAGGAGACGCCCGCTGCCGTCGGGAGCGCTCACCCCGCGCCAGGCGCTGCGAGTCTCGATCGCGCTGTTGGCATCGGGACTGGCAGTTCTTGGCGTGACCGACACGCTGCGAACCGTGATGTTTGGGGTCGTGGCGATCGGCTGGTACAACGGCTTTTATACGTTTCTTAAGAAGCGGACCGCACTGGCGTTCCTTCCCGGCGCGACTCGTCGGCATGGTCCCGCCTGCTATTGGATGGACGGCGGCAAGCGGGTCGCTTCTTGATCCCCGGCTCGCGGTAATCTGTCTTCTCTTCTTCCTGTGGCAGATACCCCATGTCTGGCTGCTGCTGCTCCAGTATGGCGCGGAATATGAGCAGGCCGGTCTCCCCTCCCTTGCCCGCTGGCTGAACAAAGACCAGATCGCCCGTCTTGCCTTCATCTGGATAATAGCGGTCGCCGCAGCGAGCCTGGCGCTCCCGCTCGTCATTAAAGCGAACGCGTTGGCAATCTATGCTGCCCTCATCCCTGCCGCAGCCTGGCTTGCGTTCTCAGGATCTAAACTGCTGGGCGTCGATCCGGGCCTCGTGCCACGGGCTGTTTTCAAACAAGTCAACGCCTACATTTTGGTGGTCATGTGCACGCTCTGCCTTGGCAGCATCATCCCTCACCTGCCGTGAAGCCCATGAACCCTGATCAGGCGGAACGATTAAAAAAGCTGCTTATTCAAAGTTCCCCGCTCATAGAGGAATATACGGCCGCTGTCTGTCCCGACTGCGTTGATGTGTGCTGCCGGCAAAAACACGGCACGCATCGTTCACGCGACCTCGCCTATCTGCACGCGCTGGGTACGACTGCTCCGCCTCTGGAGGCCGGCCGTAATCCCGACGGGCCGTGCCAGTTCATGGGGCGGGCCGGCTGCACCCTGCCGCGCTGGACCAGGGCGTTCAAGTGCACCTGGTTTTTTTGCGAACCGCTCCTCACGGCGCTGGACGAAGGGGATCCGCGGAAGGCGCGTCGGCTCTCAGCTGCGCTCCAGGAGATGGTGGACCGGTATAATGGATTGGATGTTGAGGCTGGCGAAGAGATAAAAGGGAGAAGTCATTTGGCCGCAGATAAAATCTAAATCTGATACATTCGTAAAAATTCACCGCCGAGACGCAGAAGCGCGGAGGACTGCCTCTTTAAAAAATAAGTAACTATTCAGGTCAAAAGCAAGGCGTCTCCCGCAGAGTCGCAGAGGCGCAGGGAAATCATCAAACAGGAGAAGGTCGGTTTATTATCTTTCGTTTTAAAAAGAGCAATTAAGGCCGTTGCCCTCTCAGCGTCTCCGCGTCTCCGCGCGAAAACGCAGTTGAATTTGACTCGCTAAAACTAAAAAAACCGAGCTGAATAGTTACTCCATTTGAATGCTTATTTTTTATCTGCGAAAATCTGCGTCCATCTGCGGCCAATTGCAGTTTTTAGGATCAAATGACCAGAAGGTCCCGTTCGCCCTTGAAATATTGCCGGACAAGCAGAAGCAGCTTAAGGTAGTAGTTGTCGATGCAGGGCACGAAATCATCAGCAGTGATCACGACCGCTGCTCCCGCTCCGGGACTTACGAGCATGGCCGTGGCGCTCCGGGCGGCTCCTGAAAAAAGGCTGATGCCGCTCTCCAGGTCCAGTTCGATCACCGCATCGACCTCTTCAGCCTGCAGTTCCAGATCGCCCGGCCCCCCGGCACAGGGATAGAGGAACACATCCTGGAACTCATGCTCAACGATGCCCGGCGTGAAAGAGTAGGCGAAAACCCGGCGCCCCACGCTGACCAGGCCTGAAAAGGGCACGTCCAGTCCCAGCTCTTCCTTGATCTCACGCGGCCCGGCGATTGCCGCATCCTCGCCCGCTGCATAATGCCCGCCAACGCTCACATCGAACTTCCCCGGAGCGATCGTCTTTGCTGCGGACCGTTTCTGGAACAGCACGCACGGTTTCCGGTGATGTTCGTACACGATGAGGCAATGGAACGCTCCGTGCCATTCACCGGTGCGGTGTGCCTCGTCACGGGAGATCGTAGCGCCTGTTTTCCTGCCTGCGCAGTCGAGCATGTCGAACATTTCCGTGGCCATGTAATCTCCCGCGGGAAAAACAAAAGCCCCAAAAAACCGGGACCCCCCGACGGGGCTGATCTTGGTTTTTTTGCGGCTTTGTGGTGCTGGAAATAGTATCGTAAAAACTATACGGGTACAGCACATTCAGGAGAAGGACAACAGAAAAACAGCGTCAGATCTTTCCGTCCACCATCTCCTTCATTTCCTTGCCTGCTTTAAAGAACGGGACCTTCTTCGGCGGAACAGATACCGTCTCGCCGGTCTTGGGATTGCGTCCTTCCTTGGCACGCCGGTGCCTGATGCGGAAGCTCCCGAAACCGCGGATCTCCACCTTGTCCTCATGGGACAGGGCATCCTTGATGCCGTCAAGCACCGTGTTCACCACGATCTCCACCTGCTTTCTGGTGAGCCCCGGCTTCTTTTCCGATATTTTGTCTACCAGCTCCGCCTTCGTCATGCAACCCCTCCTCTGACCGATTCCCGCTAGTAACGGTACTGTAGTTTTCCGGAACCGCTGCTGATGCCCTGTGCCAGGGTCTCTGCGATCCACGAAGCAGTTTCTTCCTTCAGGTAATCAAAAAAAGGTATATTCTTTCCTTTTTTGACCACGTACGGTTTCCCTTTTATCCCCGCAAGGTCGGCGGCGGCGCGGATACTGTGTTCGAGGTCCCCCATCTGGTCAACCAGCTTGAGTGCCAGCGCCTGCTGGCCGGTGAAGATCCTGCCGTCCGCAATGGCCCGCACATCGGCCTCCGGCAATTTCCTGCCTTCGGCAACAGCCATGACGAACTGGGTCTGGACATCGTCGATCACTCCCTGCAGGAGCGACTTTTCATTTTCTGTCATTTCACGAAACGGCGAACCGACATCCTTGTATTCTCCGGACTTCACGACCATCCCCTTGACCCCGATCTTTTCAAGGAGCTTCTCGATGTTCGCGAACTCCATCTTGACCCCGATGCTGCCGGTCATGGTCCCGGGATTCGCTACGATCAGGTCGGCCGCGGCTGCGACGTAATACCCGCCTGATGCGGCCACCGACCCCATGGACACCACGACCTTCTTGCCCTCCTGCCGGGCGTGCTTCACCGCATTATAGATCTCCTGGGAAGGAACGACGCCTCCTCCGGGGCTGTCGACGCGGATCACGATGGCCTTGATCGACGAGTCGTCGGCATAATCATTCAACTCCTCGACAATATATTCGGAGGAGAGCAAAACTCCTTCGAGCTTGACGAGTGCCACCTTGCTCTGCCCCACGACCGGCAGTTTGGCGGATGGCCGGCTGCCGGTCAGGCTGTAGGCCAGGAACAGCAGCACGAAAAATACCGCTCCCAGCACCGCAGCCGTCGCAAGCACGACCAGAACGGGGTTCTTTTTCATGGTTTTTTCAGCTCCGTTCCTTTAACAAAGCCCCCAGCGTCGTGTCGGGTTTCTGCTGCTGGCTCATATACTCCTGCAGGCTCGATCGGTCCTTGCCCTTCACCTGCGCCTTGATCGACAGCGCGATCTTGCGGTCGGACTTGTCGACCTTGATGACCCGCGCCGTCACTTCCTCGCCTTCCTTGATCGCGGGGGCGTCCTTCATGAACTCCGATGCCGGAATCAGGCCTTCAAACCCCTGCTCCAGTTCGACGAACACGCCGAAGTCGGCGGTCTTCGTTACCTTCACCGTCTCATCCTGCCCGACCTTGTAGCGCCCGGGGATAAAGGTCTCCCAGGGATCGGGCGTCAACTGTTTGAGGCCGAGCGAAATGCGTTCCTTCTGCGCATCGATGCTGAGGACCACGGCCCTGGCCGTCTGCCCCTTTTTCAGCACCTCCGACGGATGCTTCACGTGCTTTGTCCAGGACAGGTCGGAGATATGGATGAGCCCGTCAATGCCCTCCTCCAGGCCGATAAACGCCCCGAAGTCGGTGATGGTCTTGACCTTGCCCTCCACCTCGGCGCCCACAGGATAGCGTTCGCCGATCGACTGCCAGGGATTGGGTTCGATCTGCTTCATGCCGAGAGAAATGCGTTTCCCGACCGGATCGACGTTGAGGACCTGCGCCTCGATCATGGCGCCTACGGACACCAGCTTGGACGGATGCTTTACCTTCTGCGTCCACGACATCTCCGAAACATGCACGAGCCCTTCGACTCCGTGTTCGAGTTCTACAAAGGCGCCGTAATCCGTGAGGCTCACCACCTTGCCCCGTACCCGGGCGCCCGGAGGATACCGCTCTCCGGCCGCAACCCAGGGGTCCTGCGACTTCTGTTTCAGACCGAGCGACACTTTCTGCTTTTCCCGGTCATACTTGAGAACGACCACCTCAAGCTTGTCGCCGACCTTGAACAGTTCCGAGGGATGCCCCACCCTGCCCCAGGACATGTCCGTGATATGAAGCAGCCCGTCGATGCCGCCGAGGTCGACGAATGCGCCATACTCGGTGACGTTCTTGACCACGCCGGCGACGGTCTGGCCCTCGGTCAACGCTGCGAGTGTTTCTTCTTTTTTTACGTTCTGCTGCTGTTCCAGGATCGACCGGCGGGACAGCACGATATTGCCGCGGCCCGAGTTCATTTTTACGATCTGCATCTCCAGCGTCTGCCCCAAAAGCTGGTTGAGATTGCGCACCGGGCGAATATCGATCTGCGAACCCGGCAGGAAGGCGGCCACGCCGCCGAGGTCCACGGTCACGCCGCCTTTGATCGTCGATACCACCGTGCCTTTGACGGGCGCACCGGTCTGGTGCGCACGATTCAGCACATCCCATACCTGCATTTTTTTCGCTTTTTCCCGCGACAGGATCAGGTTGCCGTTCGAATCTTCCGCTGCCTCGAGGAAGACCTCAAGCTCTTCTCCCGGTTTGAGGGCCTTCAATTCCTCTTCCGTGAACTGCTCTACCGGGATGATGCCGTCGGACTTGTAGCCCAGGTCCAGCATGACCACACCGGACCGGATCTGCAGCACCCGTCCCTTGACGATCGATCCCGACTTGAAGCTCTTCAGGGACTGGTCATAGAGTTTTGCGAATTCCTGGCTATCTTCCTCAGCCCCTGCGTTATCGTCACCATCGAAATCTTCTCGTGCTTGATTCATGAATCTGGCATACCTCCTGATATATGTACGATCCCCGGACTATCGGCTGATATCGTTTTTTTGCAGCCGTTCCAGCACTTCATCGAGCACCCAGTCGGGGGTGGATGCCCCTGCGGTCACGCCTATCTTTCGGGCGCCCTGAAACCATTCCGGCAGGATCTCCCCGGCAACCTCGATATGATGCGTCGGTTTTCCCTCCTGCCGGCATATGGTGGCAAGCCTGCCCGTATTGGCGCTGTTCCGCCCTCCCACAACGAGCATGACGTCAACCTGCCTGGCAAGGACCTGTGCTGCATGCTGCCGTTCTGTTGTCGAGTTGCAGATCGTGTTGTATACCTTTAATTCCTTGGAAATACGAAGCAATTTTAGCACAATTTCCGAGAAATTACCATAGGATTGCGTGGTTTGCGCCACAATGCCGATACGGTGCTGAAGCTTCGCATCGTCCACATCCTGCACATTCTCGATCACCACGGCATTCTTGCCCGCGTACCCGATGATGCTCTGGACCTCAGGGTGTTTTTTTTCACCGACCACGACCACCTGATAGCCTTCGTCCCTGAGCGCCTCGGCATGACGCTGTGCCTTCCCTACAAAAGGGCAGGTGAGGTCGATGATATTCAGTCCCTGGTTCTTCGCCTGCTCAAGAATGGACGGCGGCACGCCGTGCGATCTGATGATGAGGGAGTTTCCTGCATGCAGGTTCGAAAAATCATCAACAGTCGCCACCCCTGCCTTGCGCAGCCGGTCGACCTCCTGCGGATTATGGATCAGAGGGCCGAGGCAGTACACGTTGCCCGTCGTCGCCGCCTCAAAAGCGGTGTTGATCGCGCGCTTGACGCCGAAACAGAATCCGGCCTTTTCCGCCAGAATGATCTCCATGCTCAGCCCACATCCTTTTTTCCGGCCACGTCCACCATAAAGGCCAGCACGTCATCGATGCTCATGGCGCTCGAATCGATCACGTGAGCATCAGCAGCGACCTTGAGCGGTGCAAGCTCGCGCCCGCTGTCCTGATGGTCCCGCTCCCGGATCTCCCGGGTGATCCGGTCCAGGTCCACATCCATGCCTTTTTGCCTGAGTTCCCGGTACCGCCGCAGTCCCCGTTCTTCGGGACTGGCATCCAGAAAGAATTTCAGGTCAGCCTCCGGGAAAACGACCGTGCCAATGTCCCGGCCATCCATCACGACCCCGCCGCGGCTGCCGAGCTCCCGCTGCAGCCCCAGCAGCCGCGCCCTGACGGCAGGCGACTTGGAGACCGCGGAAGCCATCATCCCCATCTCCGGAGTGCGGATCTCGCCCGTAACATCGACGGCATCGACAATGATGCGGGGGTCGTTATGGTCAGTCCGGATCGTGACCTCAGTGCGGGCGCACAGCCCGGACAGTCCCTGCTCATCACGAGCATCGATCCCGTCCCGCTTCGCCTTCCAGCCGATGGCGCGGTACATGGCACCGGTGTCAATATAGGTGTAGCCCAGTCGCTGCGCCAGCAGCCGCGCGACCGTGCTTTTTCCCGCGCCCGACGGTCCGTCGATCGCGATGACCAGGCCTTTTTTTTGTCCCTGCATATCGCTCGTGCCTGCGGCGTGCACTGCAGCACCGGCCGCCCGGCCGCTCCCGGCCTTACAGTTTCCCGGCGGCGGCATCCTTTTCAATGAGTTTTTTGTATGCCTCGGCCAGCTGGTTGAATTCACTTCTGGTCAGGGGTGTTTTCATCATTTCTGTTATGGGTACGACTGCCCGCTGATCGCCAAGCTTTGCAAAGGCTGTCCCCAGCGGCCCTTCCAGGCCACTCCGCTTGACCGGATCGTTCGCGATCACGAGCAGCGGCTCCATCGCTCTGGTGTCCTGCGACGCTCCCAGTGCCAGGACAATGGTCCGCCTATTCCGCTTGCCAGGGGCTTCAAGAAATTTCAGCAGTTCGTCCACGGCCCGCGGATCACGGGTGGTCCCCAGTATCTCAACGGCTGTATTCGAGACGTTTTCATCCTCGCCCCGGGCAAGGCTGATCAGGGTACTGACCGGTTTCCAGTCTGCCTCGGCAATGGAGCGGATCACCGCGTTCACCCGTATAGTATCGATCTTTGTCAGTGTTTCAGAAAGCGGTTTTGCCGTATCCGCTTCCTGATAGAAGGACAAGGCACGCGCTGAAGAGACCCTGATCTTCATTTCCGGATCAAGCACTCCGCGCATGAGTGCGGGAATAAAACTTACATCCTGCAGAACGCCGATAGCGACCGCAGCTTCGCCGCACGCTTCGGGCTTGTCCTGGTCGTTAAGGTATGAGAATCGGAAAAAATCGAGGGCGCTGGGGTCCTTCAGGTCGGAGAGCTTTCGCATGGCTTCTGTTCGCACCGAAAGATCGTTCTGCAGATTTGCGGCTGCAAATGCCAGCGCCCCCCCACCCGGGGTCTTGATCTTTTGTACGGCAGCGGTCATGTTCTTCAGCTCGTCCCAGAACGGCAATCCCACGGATCCCGTGCCGATCCTGACCGGCGTCGGCATCACGGTGATCGTTACGGACCGGGGGGGAAGCGCCGGCCTCCGGAATCCGGACGGTTTGTCATCTTTTACACGAACCTCGAAGGTATTGTCCTTTTTGAGCTTAACAAAACAGGCGATAACGCCGAAGCCGTACCGGTCCTCCCGGAGGATTTTTTCACCGTTCACCGTGAACTCGAGCCAGTCGGTCCGTCCGGCAAGCTGCACACCGTTCTGGATCTTGATGAGATACAGGTCCTCTGAAGCCTGAAAGGTCCGGGTATATTTATTTTCTTTGCCGTACCGCTCTTTGACATCGAACACCTCCGGGCCGAAGATGTCCTTCTCAGCGGCCATCGCGGTAAACGAACAGAACAGGGTCATTGCGAGCACCCATACCGCCGATTTCATTCTTATCATGTTCCTGCCTCCTTATTTTTCAATATGCCGTGTGCAGCAGCAGCTGCCCGAACCCGGGGAACGACGTTTCGATCCACGCCGTGTCCCGCACCACGGTCTCGCCACGTGCGGCCAGTCCGGCCACCGCAAGGGACATGGCGACCCGGTGGTCGCCGTGACTTTCGCAGAGCGCCCCGGTCAGCACATCGCCGCCTCTGATCTCCATCCCGTCGGGACGTTCGGCGACCGCGGCACCGAGCTTTCTGAGCTCTATCGCCATGGTCGCGATCCGGTCCGATTCCTTCACCCTGAGTTCGGCTGCATCCCGTATGATCGTGGTGCCGACGGCATAGGACGCGGCCACGGCCAGGATCGGGATCTCGTCAATGGCCCGCGTGACCAGATCGCCGGAAATCTCGACAGCGCGTAATTTTCGAGAGCGCACGCGAATATCGGCCACCGGCTCACCAGCCTGCTCTCTCCGATTTTCTAACGCAAGGTCGGCGCCCATGGCCAGCAGAATATCGACGATGCCGGTGCGCGTGACGTTCACGCCCACATTCCGCACAACGAGATCCGACCCCGGCACGATCGACGCTGCCACCAGAAAGAACGCGGCTGACGAAATGTCGGCAGGGATGTCGAGCGTGCCCGTTGTGGTAAGCCGCTGCCTGCCCCGGAGCGTGACCGTGAGCCCCGTTTCCCTCACGTCGACGCCGAAGGACCTGAGCATCCGCTCTGTATGGTCCCGGGATTTTGACGGTTCGCTTACCGAGGTGTCGCCGTCCGCGTAGAGGCCGCAGAGCAGGACCGCGGATTTCACCTGTGCGCTCGCCACGGGGCTTGTATAGTTCAGTGCCTGGATGTTCCCGCGGGCCCCGCGGATAGCCAGGGGAGCCAGTTTCCCGTCGGCTCTGCCGTCGATCGCTGCCCCCATGAGGCGAAGCGGTTCAACGATCCGGCCCATGGGCCGTTTGGTCAGGTACTGATCGCCGGTCAGCACCGAGAAAAATTTCTGGCCCGCAAGCAGGCCGGCAAGGAGGCGCATGCCCGTGCCCGAGTTGCCGAGGTCGAGCACGCCGGCCGGCTCGGACAGGCCGTCCAGGCCCTTCCCGTGGACCACCAGGCGGCTTGAACCGATTCCCTCGACCGGAATGCCGAGCATCTGTACCGCCCGCGCCGTATGCTGCGTGTCCTCCCCGGTCAGGAACCCGGTGATCTCGGTCGTGCCGTCGGCAAGCGCCGCGAACAGGACCGAGCGGTGCGAGATGGATTTGTCGCCCGGCAGCGTGATCTCGCCTTTCAGTCCGCGCGACGGTCGTACTCTGAGATCAGACACTAGCCCAGCCTCTTTCTGATATCGCTCGAAGTGCGCAGGTGCTTTTCCAGACGGGGCTCGTCTCCAGCCATGATCTCACGCTTGAACTTGTTCAGCGAGAAGATATAGCGGTCGATCATCGTGACGAGGTGGTCGCTGTTCATGAGGCAGATGTCCTTCCACATTTCCGGAGAGCTTGCCGCAATGCGGGTGAAGTCACGAAATCCGGCGCCGGAAAACTGGAGATAGTCCTCGGTCCCGGTGTTCAATTCCGCCACCGCGGACATCATGGCGAACGCCGCGACGTGCGGCAGGTGGCTCACCGCGGCAAAGACCCTGTCATGCAGATCGGCGTCCATGTCGATCACGTCCGCTCCTGCCGCCGTCCACAAAGCGCGCACGGCCTCCAGCGCGTTCCGGTCGGTGCGTGCCGTCGGAGTGAGGATGCACCGGCGGCCCTGGAACAGGGTCTCCAGGGATTCGGCAACGCCGGACTTCTCCCTGCCGGCGATCGGATGGGCCGGCACATAATGGACACCCGGGGCAATGCGTTCCTCGATGTCCGTGATGAGCTTCCCCTTGACGCTCCCGACATCGGTCAGGATCGCGCCGGGCTTGAGATGGGGCCCTATCTCGCACATGATCTGCTTGAACGTTCCGACAGGCGAAGCAAGCACCACGAGGTCGGCGTCCTCGACAGCCTGTGCAGAGCCCTGGCCCATGCGATCGATCACGCCGATCTTGATCGCCGTCTCAAGGGTGCTCCTGTTCCTGCCCGCGCCGGTGATGCTGCCGGCAAGGCCCTTGAGCTTCATGACCCTGGCCAGCGATCCGCCGATAAGGCCCACACCGATGATCGTTACGTTATTGAAGTGAATTGTCATGAGATCTTTATGATACGGCTGCAAGCGCATTTTGATGAACTCGCTCTAAGTCGAGGATAGCATCATCCTAAAAACGGCAGTAGGACGCAGATGTACGCGGATTTTCGCAGATAAAACCAGGCATTCAGGTGAAAGAACTTTCACCTCAAGGGTGAGTCTTTATTTAGTATCAAGAGACTTCTTTTGCCTGTCTTTATCCGCGTTCATCAGATTTTATCTGCGTCCAAATGCTCTTTTCAGGATCATGCCTTTAGAATCGCTTCCAGTTCGCTCATGAACCGCTTGTTCTCGTCGGGCAAGCCGATCGTGACCCTGAGCCGGTTGCCGCCCATGGGCCTGATGATCACGCCTTTCTTGAGAAGGCTGCTGTACAGCTCCCGGCCGTCACGGCTGGTCTCGAACATGACGAAGTTCGTCTCGGTCGGGTAATAAGTTATGCCGAGCTGATCGAAGGATTGACAGATGAACCGCTTCCCTTCAATATTGTTGGCCACTGATTTTTCCACATGCTTCCGGTCCGCCAGGGCGGCCAGGGCGCCGATCTGCGCCAGGGAATTCGTATTAAAGGGTTGCCGCACCTTGTTCATCAGCTCGGCGATCGCAGGGGTCGTGATGCCGTAGCCGATGCGCAGCCCCGCAAGGCCGTAGATCTTGGAAAAGGTCCGGAGCGCAAGCACGTTCTTGTCAGCATGCAGATAGTCCAGAGATTCGGGATAGTCGGCATGCGTCACATATTCGAAATAGGCCTCGTCCACGGCCACAAGCAGATGGTCCGGAACGCGGGCCATGAACCTGTCCATCTCGATCTTCGTGTTCATTGTGCCGGTCGGATTGTTCGGGTTGGCGATGAACACGATCCTGGTCTTTTCCGTGATCCGTTCCGCCATGGCATCGAGGTCGTGCCGCCCGTCCCTGCACGGCACGATCACGTTCGTACCGCCGGCTGCCTGCGTGATCATCTTGTATACCACAAAAGAAGGGTCGGCCGAGATAACCTCATCGCCGGGCTGGATAAAGGCACGGACCGCCAGTTCGATGAGTTCGTTCGAACCGTTGCCCAGGATGATCCGGGTGAGGTCGACATCATAGTGCCTGGCGAGCGCCTGGGAGAGATAAAAACCGCTGCCGTCAGGATAGCGGTTCAACCCTTCCAGGGCCTTTTTGATCGCCGCAACGGCCTTGGGCGACGGGCCGAGCGGATTCTCGTTCGATGCCAGCTTGATGCTTCCGCTGATGCCGAGTTCCCGTTCGAGCTCATCGATCGGCTTTCCCGGAACGTAAGGTGATATGTTTTTGATATTATCTGAAACTGGAATCATCGATTGAACTCCGTTATTCTATTGCGGATTGCGGATTTCGGATTGCGGATTTTACGTCAAAAGATTTTAATCCGAAATCCGCAATCCGAAATCCGCAATCCGAAATAGTAATTACCCGCTTTTCGGATACGAGCCCAGCACCTTCAGGAACATGCAGTCCTGTCGCAAACGCTCGATCGCTGCCGCGACCTTCTCGTCTTCGATATGACCTTCCATGTCGACGAAAAACACATAGTCCCAGGCGTTCCGTCCGGAAGGACGGGCATCGAGCCGGTTAAGGTTGATGCCTGCTTCGGCAAAGGGCGCAAGCATGGAATAAAGGGCCCCGACCTTGTCCTTGATCGAGAACATGATCGACGTCTTGTCGCGGCCGGTCTTGCCCGGCGATTTCGGGGCAATGACGAGAAACCGCGTAATGTTCGTGGTGTTGTCCTCGATCTTTTTCCCCGCGATCTGGAGCCCGTACAGCACAGCGGCCATTTCGCTCGCGATCGCCGCGACCGTATGGTCGTCAGCCGCCATTTCTGCGGCCCGGGCGGTGCTCGGGGCTTCCAGGACCGGCACGCTCGGAAGATTCTTCTCAAGCCACTGCCGGCACTGCGCGGCTGCGGGCGGGATCGTATAGATCTTGGTTATGTCCTCAAGCTTGCCGGATTTGTTCATGAGGTGCTGCGAAACCTCAAGTACGATCTCCGCAGCTATCTTGAGATCTGAATCTATGAACATGTCATGGCTGTAGATAACAGCCCCGGAAGTGGTATTCTCGATGGGCACGACGCCGTAGTCGGCCCGGCCCCGCTCCACTTCCGTGAATACATCCTTGATGCTTTCCACGGATACGTACTGGGCTGCCAGTCCGAACTGCTGCATCCCTGCCATGTGCGTAAAGGTCGCGCGCGGGCCGAGGTAAGCGACTTTCAGTGGACGCTCCAGCGACAAGGAGGAAGAAAGGATCTCGCGGTATACTGCCCGAAGGGTATCCTGGGGAAAAGGACCTTTGTTCCGGCTGGCCAAACGTTCGAGGATCTCCCGTTCCCTGCCGGGAGAATGAAAATCGAGTTTTTCGGTCTTTTTGATATTGCCGACCTCAATGACGATCCGTGCACGTTCGTTCAGGAGGTCGATCAGTTTATCGTCGAGTTCGTCGATCTTTTCTCGAAGCTTCTGGATCTTTTGCATAGGCATGGACCATGACCCACCTTTGAGGAAGTGTGGAATTATAGTTTATTTTTTAAGCAGTTGCAAGGGATTTTTCGATGCGGAAAGGGCTTTGATCAACTTTCCTGAAGGGATGCTGCCAGGCTTTTATAAGCCCCCTCTTCGAGCGTCATCAAGACAGCGTCCTCGACGGGGTCATCATAATAATCACGCCTGACAGCGGTGCCGGTGAAACCGAGGCTGGAATAGAGCTTGCGGGCGGACTGGTTCGAGACGCGGACCTCGAGAAAAGCACGGCGCGCGTCTTTCGAATAAGCGTACCTGAGCCCTGCCACGACAAGACGCCGGGCGATGCCCTGACGTCGTAATCCAGGAGCTGTGGCAAGGTTCAAAATGTGCATTTCCCCGGCCACGAGCCAAAAGATAAGATAACCGGCAATGGTGCGCATTGGTGAATCCGGGACCAGAGCGACCATGAGCCGCGAGACTGAAGGGCTGCGGAACTCGGATAGAAAGAGGTTCCTCGACCAGGGCATTGAAAAAGAGTCCTGTTCTATGGCCACGACCTGGTCCAGGTCCCCCTTTTTCATGAAGTCTATAGTAATGCCTGTCGCTTTTCCCATGCCACTTCCGCCTCCGGCCTGCGGATATACAGGGGGGTCAGGTTGTCCGGATCGGTCTGTTCCCCGTTCTGTATCATGCTGAGGCCGATCTCGGCGACCGCTGCCGCAGAGGGCAGGCATGCCGTTCTCGGCGCAAAGTACGCCCTGTCTCCGAACGCTTGTTCGAGCGCCTGTTGATAGAGGCGGGAAGCCTCGCCGGTAAACAGCACTGTCCCCGGAATTCTGTCGGCAATCTCGGCGAGCGCTATCGTTGTTTCCGGCATGAGCCGCACGAGGCGCGGCCCTTCGTACCGGTATAGTGCCGCATAGACCTCTTTCTTGCGCGCATCAAGGAGGGGGCAAACAGGATGAGAAGCCTGCGGCAGGTTCCAGGCGAGCGCTTTGAGCGTGGGTATTGCCGCCACCGGCTTTCCTGTGGCAAAAGCAAGGCCCTTGATCGCCGCAAGCCCGATGCGAAGACCGGTGAATGAGCCCGGCCCCATGGCAACGGCAAACCCGTCCATATCCTTGATGGCAATACCGATATCTTTCAACACCCGATCCACCGTGGACATGAGGCGTTCGGAGTGCGTCACCTCGATGTTCAGGCTGTACTGCGCGATGACCGCGTCATCTGAAATTACGGCAACGCTGCCGGTCTTGGTCGATGTTTCGATGCCGAGGATGAACATGGTGTCTACCTTACCGCAAAAGTCCTGAGCTGTCAAAAACAAAAGAACGTTACGAACATATAACCATAGCGCTGATCATCACTGCTTCAGGTACCGGTCAAAGAACTCCCCCACTCGCTTCTCGTAGCTGCCGCCCGCCGCAGCCAACGTTCCGCCGTGGTCTGCTTTCGGGATGATCCAGAGCTCCTTCGGCTCCGCTGCCGCAGCAAAAAGTCTTCTGCCGTTCTCTGCGGGAATGAGCGTATCCCCTTCTCCCGCGATAATGAGCACCGGCATCGGTGCGAGTTTCGCGATCATACTCACGGGAGATACGTTGTCCACGCTGGTCTGAAAATAGAGCTGGTATCCCATGACGGTGAGCGGCAAAAACGGGAACGACGGCAGATGATAGAACCCGGTTATCGCATCCCGCGCCTGGTCGCGCAGGCTCGTGAAAGCGCTGTCGACCACAACTGCGGAGAATGCCCTGGTCTGCGCTGCTGTGAGGATCGCTGTGGAACCGCCCATGGAAAATCCGTATATCCCGATACGCCCGGGATCGACCTCCGGCCGGGCCTTGAGAAGATCAAGTGCCGCGATAAGGTCCTTCTGCTCAAGATACCCGAGGGACGTACGGCGCCCTTCGCTTTCGCCGTGCGCCCTGAAATCGAAGAGCAGCACGACATATCCCCGCTTCGAGAGAAAAGCTGCAAGCTCGGTGAAATCCGATTTGTTCGCGCCAACGCCGTGGCAAATGATGACTGCCGGCATTTTCGCGCGAAGATGCTCAGGTTTTACCACCCAGCCCTTCAGGAGAATGCCATCCCCCGTTGTAAACGAAACGGTCTCATAGGGAACATGGTAATCCGAAGGCGGAGTGTGGAGCGGATAGCGAGGCGGATGAGTATTAACGTAAACAAGAACGAAAGAAAGAACAAGGACAAGAAGAAAGATCCCGAGCAGTATGTTCATCGCGGTTTTCATACCCTGAACCCTGTTTTTTCATTCCGCAATCCGCAATCCGAAATCCGCAATCGTCAGTCCCACACAAGGAAGAAGCGGTTCGTGCGCGTCATTTTTTTTGCCAGTTTGTCGAGTGTTCCCGCTTCCACTGATACCGTGTCCGGAGCAAAAGCATAGATCTTTTTCGCGAAGGCAAGCATGTTCCGCGGCTGTTTAACGAACCGCGCCTCGACCCAGTCGGGCCCTGCTCCCACGATCACAAAGGAGCCCTGCTTCTGCTGCTCCTTGAGCCAGGCGATGATCGCCTTGGTGTCGAGGTTAAAATTTATGCTCTCGGTCTTCTGGCGCTTCAGGATATCGTAGGAGCTGTTGCCCTTCACGACAGTTACGAGGTCAGGCACATTCCCGTAGTTCCTGCGGCTGCGAAAAATAAAAAAACCCCTGGCGCGGAGTTTTCCCCACAGGGTGTCAATAGTCTCGACAGCCCGTTTTGTTCGTACGCTGAATCCCGCAAGTTGTTCCCACTCAACGTTTGTTTCGCCTTTCAGGTTCTCTGCAGGCACCACCACGGTCTCGAAGAACGGCTCTGCTTCAGCCCCTGCTGCAAGCTCGACCTGGGACAGGATGTCGGCCGGGAAGTTGAGCTCTGCGCGCTGTTCTTTCGTAAGCAGCGGGTGCCTTTGAGTGAACACCACGGGAGGAGGCTGCACCTTTTCCGGCTCCGGCAGTTCCTCTTCCTTGCAGCTGAAAGCGAGCAGGGACAGCACCGCAAGAGCAATTCCGTGTTTAATAACCATACCGGATCTCAAAGTGCTTGAACTCCCCCTTGAACGGTTCGAACGTAGTGTCCACGCCGCTTACCCGTGCGCCGGGCGGTCCTTTGCGGCACCAGCCGAGGATCTCCTCGACCTTCAGGGTCGCCCCTTCGAACAATGCCTCCACCGATCCATCGGGAAGGTTGCGGACCCATCCGCCCACGCCAATGCGCAGCGCCTCTTCACGGGTGCTGGCGCGAAAAAAACGCCCTGTACGTGTCCGTGAATGACCGCATGAGCGCGAAGAAATTCCTTATTCTTTTTTTTCGCTGCTGGTGGCATACCTAACCCGGACAAATGGCGTTCTTTGCGACCTTTGCGAGCTTTGTGAGAGAGGAGTTTAAAGTTTTCTCGGTCTCATTGTTCTTGTCATTTTGAGCAGCATTTAATTCCCTGGCTGCTTATGGGATTACCTTCTCCCCGCGCTGCGGCCGCCGCCCTTTGGCCCGCGTGCCGGCCCTTTGCCGCCGCCGGTGTGCGTGCTCCTGTTCGGACGGGGTCCCGAGACTCTGCCGCCGGCTCCCCCCTTGCTGGGCCATGCACCAGGGTTAGGCCTCGGACGGGCGCCTGCCTTCCCTGCGAGTGCGCCGGTTGACGGCCTGCTACTCGAAGTTCTTGGCGCTGCACTGCGGGTATATGTTCCCGCTGCCGGGCGCGCGGACGCAGACCGTGTTCCCGGGCTATAAGGACGGTCGGGACGGGAATTGAAGCTTGAGGGACGGGTGCTGCGGCCATCATCCCTTCCTCCGCGTGCGGGCGCACTGCTTCTCGAATAGCCAGGCCTGGTGTCGGGCCGGGAGCCTGCCTTCCATGCGGATCCCCCCGTTGCCGGCCTGCTACCTGTCGTTCTTGGCGCTGCACTCCGGGTATATGCACCCGTTGTTGGGCGCTCGGATGAAGACCGTGTTCCTGCGCCATAGGACCGGGCTCCGGATGGCCTGGCGCCGGCTTTCCCTGCAGGTGCGGTCGTTGGCGGCCTGCTGCTTGTCGTTCTTGGCGCTGCACTGCGCGCATACGTTCCTGTTGCTGCATGATCGTAGGTAGATCTTGCCCCCGGCCGATCACTGCGGGGTTTAAAGCTTCCGGAGCGGGTGCTGCTGCCCTCATCTCTTGCCCCGCGAGCGGGCGCACTGCTTCTCGAATAACCGGGTCTGGAGTCAGGCCGGGCGCCGGCAGTGGGTCTTGAACGGATACTTGTCTTCCAATCAGGATTCCCGGTATCAGGCTTGCGAACATACGTTCCTGTTGCGGGACGGCTGGAGACCGGTCTCCCTGCGGCATAGGGACGGTCTGCCCGGGGCCGGGTGGTACCGATGCGCATACCTGAACCAGACTCGCTCTTTCCTGCGTAACTTTTTCTCGCATCAGACCGCACAAGCTGGTTCTTCCTCAGGCCGGCGCCGGTCTCTC
Organism: Nitrospirota bacterium; assembly: GCA_963836175.1. Lineage (GTDB taxonomy): Bacteria > Nitrospirota > UBA9217 > UBA9217 > UBA9217 > GWC2-56-14. The sequence continues at coordinate 11,651 of CAWIIS010000001.1, read as the reverse complement.
GCATGACCATGGTCTTTGGACCTGCGCTTATTCTCTCTTCTCTTCCACCCGAACCCTGGATCCCGGACCCTGTACCCTGCAGTTCTCTGACCTCCGGCTTCTGCTTCCTGACCTCAGGCTTGTATACCCTGACCTGCTGTCCGCCGACATCGGTCTTCTCGGCCGTTGCCCTGAGCAGGGCAACCTCTTCAGGCGTCAGGTAGCGCATTCTGCCTTCAGGAAGGTCGCCCAGCGTAAGCCCGCCGGTCCTGACCCTTTTGAGACGGATCACGGAATGCCCCATGTGGTCGAACATGCGGCGCACCTGCCGCTTCCGGCCTTCATGGATCGTGATCTCGATCCAGGAATTGGACTCTTCCTTCCTGATCTTTTTTATCTTTGCCGGCGCGGTCTTCCCGTCCTTCAGGAAAACGCCTGCTTCGAGCGCCGCGATAGCTCCGTCCTCGAGCACGCCCTTGATCTTCGCAAGGTAGGTCTTGGGGAATTCATGCTTGGGATGCGTGATCAGGTGGGCAAAATCACCGTCATTCGTAAGCAGCAGAAGACCTTCGGTATTATAGTCCAGCCTGCCGACGGGATAGACCCTGATCTTCACCCCTTTGAGCAGGTCCTGCACCGTGGGCCGCCCCTCCGGGTCGGACATAGTCGTCACATAACCTGCCGGCTTGTTCAGCATGATATAGGTGGGCGGCTGTTTGGGGTTGATGAGCTTTCCATCGACCTTGATATGGTCCTTGGACGGGTCTGCCTTGGTCCCCAGTTCGGTCACCACCTGGCCGTTCACCCGCACCCTGCCCTCGGCTATAAGCTCTTCCGCAGCGCGGCGCGATGTGACCCCCGCGGCTGATATGATCTTCTGTATACGCTCTTCCATGTGTTCCTTTCGTGGTTCAGTCCCTATTTTAAGAATGACATTATACAGACTATCCAGGCGAAAAGCAATTAAGTCTCACAAAAGATGGCGTTTAAAGCGTGTTTTAGCGCCATATTGGCCGAAACTGATGTGTTTATGCATGCAAGAGGGCTTTAAGCGCCGGGAGGCAGGAAAGATCAGTTACTAAAGAAAAGAATCAATCCTACTCAAAACAACAAGATATTTTCGCGCAGAGACGCAGAGGCGCTGGGAAAGCGTTAAAACACTTCTCAATCTTAAAACTTTGCATTCCCTGCGGCTCTGCGCCTCTGCGCGAGACAGGTATTGCCTCTGGTCCGACTTGTCCGGGTTAGGTTATCAGGCGTGGTTCCTGAGCATGAGTTCCAGCGGGTGAGGATTCAGGTAATGCTGTTCCTTCAGGTAGGGGTCGTCGTACTTCCTGACGTAGTGGTTAATGAGCGTGATCGGAATGATAAGCGGAACAAGGCCCTGGTGGTACTGGGTGATGGCCTCGTGCAGTTCCAGCTTTTCCGCGTGAGTAAGCTGTTTCTTGAAATACCCTGCCATATGCTGCAGCACATTCGTGCGTTTCCTGACCGTTGCCTGCAGCTTCAGTCCTTCCATCATGATTTTGAAATACCGTTCGAACAGCTCCGACCGTTTGTACTTCTTGAGATCCGCGACAAGGCCGCCAAGCTCCTTCAAGTGCTTTGCGCTGTGCGACATGAGCAGATATTTATGTTGGCTATGGAACGCGACCAGCTTTCCGATCGATCCCCCATCCGCCAGAAGCTCCTGCCATCGCTGATACACGAACAGCCGTTCTATGAAATTCTCCCTGATGCCCGGGTCCTGCAGACCTTCCTCGTCCTCGATCGGCATGAGAGGGAAGCGGTCCGTTACCGCCTCTGCAAACAAGCCTGCCCTTCCGCCCGCAACCTTTCCGGGCCGGGAATAGAGCTTCGTATCATGAACACCGCAGCTCGGCGACCGGGCTTTCAGCACAAAACCGCAGAGAGTCCTTCTTGTTCGAGTGCTGACAGTTTCTTCTTCGCCCATTGCTGCATGCGGCCCGTATGGTCTATGCCCGTGACTCTGGTGATCAGCCGCGGTGACTCCGGATCACCGACCAGGTCCATTGCCTCCCGCGGAACAGGCAGTCCGCATTCCGCCTCAGGGCAGACCGGCACCCACTCGATGAACTGTCCGAGCGTCTGGCGCAGATAAGGGTCGAGCTTGTTCCCGCCGTCGTAGCGGACGTTGTTGCCCAGGAGGCAGGAGCTGATGCCGAGTTTGAGTGGTTGTTTTGGATTCATTTAGTAACGCAGTGCTGCTTCAAAGCGTGGAGTGTTAAGCCGCGGGCTGGCGGCGTGTGATGGCGCGCTCAAGGTCTTTGAGCAAATGTTCGGTACGGATTTTCCGAGCGTCGTGGTTGATGTGGTGTACCGCATTGGTAAAATAGCCATAGGGGTACAGGTAATCCTGCGGTGCTCCCAGGATCGTGCATTGCAGTTCCTTTCGCAGGCGTGCTTCGTACCGCAACATATCCTCCTCCTGGCGGAGATACTCCTTCTCGGGAAACGCCGGGAAGAAAAAGAAGGTCTCCACTCCCATCTGCCGGGTGTCCCCGCAGAATGCGCTCACCTGGGTGAAGGGCTGGAGATAGGCCTCTGTGGCAGCAATATCCCACATTCAGCAGCTCCGTGGCACCGGGTGCTGCCCTCATTGTCCGAAGCGAATCTCCGTAGCCATTGTAAAACCTGTCGTAGTAAGCGTATCCCTCCCGGGTCAGCGGCTTGAGGCTGCGCATGCGGACCAGCTCGAGCGCCGTCTTGGGGAAGGCCCTTCAGCTTCGACTGGACGAGGGCGACCAGATCGAGCCACAAAGGCGCGGCCCCGGTCCGGGAGATCGCGGTAGAGCGCCAGGTTGCGGACAGGTGCAAGTGCGAAGACCCACTTGCGCGCCTGATCGTCAGGGGTATCCCAAACAATGCCGTACTCGGGAACGATCACCACGGTATCGCCGGAGCGCAGGTAGGGAGTGATCTCGCGCAGCAGCGGAGTAATAGCGAACCCGTAGTAGAGGCCCATGTTGACGACCGGCCGGCCCAACCGTTCTTCGATCATGCGGCTGTCCAGGCCGTCGAACAGGCCGCTCCCGCCGACGAACACGACGCGGTCGCGGCGCCCTTCCTTCAGCAGGTCCCGTTTGTTCACCATAGTGGAAAGATTGTGGCTGTACGGCAAAGGCAGAAGGAACACGACGCAGACCAGCGCCAGGACGAGCAGTACGAGCAGGACAATATTAATGAGCAGTCGTTTCATGGCACCCTAGAACTGGAAGTAGATGAACCGCTGCGCCGCTGAAGCAGCCGAACAGAACGCATGAAGACAACGAGCGCATAGTAGTGCGACCAGCGGACCGCGAGCGGTCTTCCGGCGAACAGTTCTCAAGGCCGCTGTTCCGCTGGACAAAGTGGATATACTCCATGAACAGGAGAAAGAACAGGATGAACCCGTCGAACGCCAGCCGTCCGCGTTTGGCAACGCCGAACATGCCGTCGAAGAGATGGGCGACCACATAGAGCGCGTCATCCATGCTGTCGGCCCGGAAGAAGATCCAGGCGAAACAGACGAGCAGGAACGTGATGACCACCTGCAGCGCATGATGCAGACGCGGGACCGGCGAAGGCCGGTGCGGTCTGCGACCGCTTCCCGGAACGGCCCCGTCCAGCGACGACAGCATGAGATACGTCCGTTCAGCGCGCCCCAGATGACGAAGGTCCAGTTCGCGCCGTGCCACAGTCCGCTGATGAGGAACGTAAAAAACAGGTTGCGCGTACCGCCTGCCCTGGCCGACGCGGTTCCCGCCGAGCGGAATGTAGACATAGTCCCGGAACCACGTCGTGAGCGAAATGTGCCATCGCCGCCAGAACTCGGAGACCGAGCGCGCGACATAGGGCCGGTTAAAATTCTCCATCAGCCGGAACCCCATGACCTGCGCAGCGCCCAGCGCAATATCCGAATATCCGGAAAAGTCGCAATAGATCTGGTACGCGAAGCAGACGGTGGCGAAGGCTGAGCGGAACGCCGGCATAGTCGTGCAGGTTGTCCGTAGACCTGGTCGACGAGCCGGCGCAAGAGCAGTCGGCGATGACCAGCTTCTTGAACATGCCGAAGGCCATCCGCTTCAGCCCGCCGGTCACGCGGCCATAGTCGAACGCATGCTCTTCGCGGAACTGGTGCAACAGGTTCTGGGGCCGTTCGATGGGCCCGGCCACGAGCTGCGGATAGAACATCACGTAGAGCGCGTAGATCCCGAAATGGCGCTCGGCCTTCTGGTTGCCCCGGTATACCTCGATCATGTAGCTCATGCTCTGGAACGTATGGAACGACAGGCCGATCGGCAGGATGATCTTGAGGCTTTCGATCGCCGTAGTTCCAGTGAATGCAGATGGGCCGAACGGCGAACCGTTGTCGTTCAGGAAATTGAAGTATTTGAAAAACGCGAGGATCGCGACGGTCACCACGAGGCTGACGACCAGATAGATGCCGCGCAGCCTGCTCTGCGGCGTCCGCTTCGATCAACAGGGCCGGCGGCGTAATCGACGATGATCGTGGCAGCGAGGATCAGGATGTATTGCGGGATGAAGGCCATGTAGAAGACGCAGCTCGCCGCAAGCAGCAACGGCCACCGCCACGCATGAGGCAGCAGCAAAATAAAGCGCCGTTACGACGGGAAAGAACAGGAAGAATTCAAAGGAATTGAAAAGCAAGCTTGCTTACCACCGTATGATTTGTGATGCCCTCTGTGCACAGCCGAAAGGGCTCGTATATTGTACTGCTCAGCGTGTTGAAGTCAATACGGAATTGACTAGCTATATCCCTACCGACCGGCGCTGCTCTGGATCGCCTGGTACAAGCGCTGCACCAGCGCCTGATTGTAGCCGTGGGAGGTCATGTTGGCAATGATGCGTCCTCTGATGGGAAAGCCGAGGAGGTAGAGGTCTCCGATCAGGTCCAGGATCTTGTGGCGCACGAATTCGTCGGGGTAGCGGAGCTCCGTGTTGATGACCTTGCCGTCGTACATGATGATGTGGGAATTGAGATATCCGCCTCCGACCTTTCCGAGCTTCTGGGCCATTTCGATGTTCTCGAAGGTGTTGAAGGAGCGGGCCGGGGCAATCTCTTTTGCAAAAGACCCGCTTGCGGGATTGAACGTGAGGACCTGTTCTCCTATGGGCAGCGGGTAATCGACCCGCATCGATATCTCGAATCCGTCAAAAGGCTCCGCATAGAGATGCTTTTCATAGCGGTCCTCGTTTCCCACGCCGATCTTCTGGCGGATCACGGCAACCTTGGTGGAGGCCGACTGCTCCTCTATCCCCGCCTCTTCGATGAGTTTGCAGAAATCCCTGGCCGAGCCGTCTATGTTCGGTATCTCCTCGTCGGCCTTTACGAGCACGTTGGTTATCCCGTACATGGAAAGGACCGCCATCAGGTGTTCAATGGTGCGCACCCGCCGCCTGCCGTTGTCCAGGGTGGTGGAGTTGGCGGAGAAGGTCTTTGACGTGCCGGTCTGGGCGAAATCCTCAAGGGCGGTGATATGCCCGCGGATGGTCTGGCCGTCAAGCGTTTGAAAGACGATCCCTTCGTTCGTCCCGAGAGGGCTCAGGATGACACCGGTGTTCCGGCCGCTCAAAAGCCCGGTCCCGTTCAGGACCACATTCCCTCTGAGGGTGCGCTGAGGCACGGGGGAATCAACAACCTCCACCACGCCGGGAGGTATCGAAAGGTCGGCGCTGGCGATCTCAAGCCTCGTATCCGAGGGCAGGTTCGCGTCGCTCTTCGCGAAGGCCGGTGCTTGAGCGCCGACGCCACCTTGTCGAGCAGGACCTCAAGATGCAGCGGTTTCTCCAAAAAATCGTAGGCGCCGGCCTTGATGGCCGCAACCGCCGCGTCGATGCCGGCATGGCCGCTCATCATGATGACGGGGAGTTCGGGGAACCGGGCATGGAGGCGCTTCAGAAGCTGCATGCCGTCTATGCCGGGGAGCCAGATATCCAGCAGCACGAGCGAGGGCTCCTTGGTATCGAGCCACTGCCAGAAGCTCTCCGCATCGGGAAAGGTGACGGCCGGATACCCCTCGTCCTTCAGAATGCTCGCCACGGTGGAGGAAATGGAAGCTACGTCGTCTATTACACAGATAGGGTTCATAGAAGGTTATACCTGCTGTTCGTCTGGATTTGAAGTGAAAATAGAGTAAGATATTGACGAGCGTTTGTCAAGAAGATGCTGTACACATCGGACCAAAGTAGAAATGTCCTATTTCTTACCAAAATCGAAATGTCCGGTTTTTAAGGAACAGCAAAGCACAAACCCGCACGATGCTATGGTAAACGATTTTTTTAGCTCGCGTACCCTGTAGCGTAATCACATGATGCGCCCAGAATGCTTAGCAGTTTCATTGCAGACTCTCGGCACACAAAAAAGCCCATCATCGTGTGATGATGGGCTCGAAAAATATTCCGGCGGCGTCCTACTTTCCCATAACCTCTCGGTCATAGTATCATCGGCCCAGGAGAGCTTAACTTCCGTGTTCGGGATGGGAACGGGTGTGACCCCTCCGGTATAGCCACCGAGAAACCTTATAAACAGGTTTGACACTGAATACGCAAGAATACTAAAAAAGCCGAATTTGTCAGAAGCAGAAAATTTAGTGGTTAAGCCGCACGACCTATTAGTACTGGTTAGCTCAGGATGTTACCACCCTTACACGCCCAGCCTATCAACCCGGTGGTCTACCGGGGGTCTTCAGGGGGATTGCTCCCGGGAGATCTAGTCTTGAGGTGGGTTTCCCGCTTAGATGCTTTCAGCGGTTATCCCGACCGAACATAGCTACCCAGCACTGCCCCTGGCGGGACAACTGGCACACTAGAGGTTCGTCCATCCCGGTCCTCTCGTACTAGGGACAGATCCTCTCAAATCTCCTGCGCCCACAACAGATAGGGACCGAACTGTCTCACGACGTTTTGAACCCAGCTCTCGTACCGCTTTAATTGGCGAACAGCCAAACCCTTGGGACCTACTTCAGCCCCAGGATGCGATGAGCCGACATCGAGGTGCCAAACCGCGTCGTCGATGTGAACTCTTGGACGCGATAAGCCTGTTATCCCCGGAGTACCTTTTATCCGATGAGCGATGGCCCTTCCACGAGGAACCACCGGATCACTAAGCCCTACTTTCGTACCTGCTCGACCTGTCAGTCTTGCAGTTAAGCTCCCTTATGCCTTTACACTCGAAGGCTGATTTCCGACCAGCCTGAGGGAACCTTTGGGCGCCTCCGTTACGCTTTAGGAGGCGACCGCCCCAGTCAAACTACCCACCAGACAATGTCCCCGACCCAGATAATGGGCCCAGGTTAGAATCCCAGAAAAATAAGGGTGGTATTTCAACGGCGACTCCACGAGAGCTAGCGCCCCCGTCTCAAAGTCTCCCACCTATGCTACACATACCGTTCCAAAATTCATTGTCAAGCTATAGTAAAGGTTCACAGGGTCTTTCCGTCTAGTTGCGGGTAATCGGCATCTTCACCGATAATACAAGTTCGCTGAGTCTCTGGCCGAGACAGTGCTCCAGTCGTTATGCCATTCGTGCAGGTCGGAACTTACCCGACAAGGAATTTCGCTACCTTAGGACCGTTATAGTTACGGCCGCCGTTTACCGGGGCTTCGATTCAAGGCTTTGCCTTGCGGCTGACCCCTCCTGTTAACCTTCCGGCACCGGGCAGGCGTCAGTGCCTATACATCGCCTTGCGGCTTAGCAGACACCTGTGTTTTTGATAAACAGTCGCCAGAGCCATTTCACTGCGGCCCTTCAGGCTTTAACACCCTAATGTGGCGCCCCTTCTCCCGAAGTTACGGGGCTAATTTGCCTAGTTCCTTAGCCAGAGTTCTCTCAAGCGCCTTAGAGTTTTCCTCCTACCTACCTGTGTCGGTTTGCGGTACGGATACTATGATGACTCGCTAGAGGTTTTTCTTGGCAGTGTAGGATCAACCAGTTGACTTGTCCGAAGACTCGCTTCCCCGCTTTCCTCAGAGTAATGACCTCACGGATTTGCCTATGAGATCCCCCTTGAATTGCGGCCGGGCATTTCCAGTCGCCCGTAGGCCTACCTTACTGCGTCCCCCCATTGCTGATAACGCTACCATCAGTAGTGCAGGAATATTAACCTGCTGTCCATCGTCTATTCCTTTCGGCCTCGACTTAGGATCCGACTCACCCTGGGATGATTAACATTGCCCAGGAAACCTTAGGTTTTCGGCGAACGAATTTTTCATTCGTTTTATCGCTACTTATGCCGGCAGAATCTCTTCTGTTTCGTCCAGCGGTCCTTACGGTCCACCTTCAACCTACGACAGAATGCTCCCCTACCACTCTACCTTGCGGTAGAATCCGCAGCTTCGGTAATATGCTTAAGCCCCGTTATATTTTCGGCGCAGGCCCGCTTGACCAGTGAGCTATTACGCTTTCTTTAAAGGATTGCTGCTTCTAAGCAAACCTCCTGGCTGTCTGTGCGCTCCCACAACCTTTCCCACTTAGCATATATTTAGGGACCTTAGCTGGCGGTCTGGGCTCTTTCCCTTTTGACCACGAATCTTAGCACCCGTAGTCTGACTCCTGCAATAAGACTTGACGGTATTCGGAGTTTGATTGGGTTTGGTAACCGGGTAAGGCCCCTAGTCCATTCAGTGCTCTACCTCCGTCAGTTAATTTGCAAGGCTAGTCCTCAAGCTATTTCGGGGAGAACCAGCTATCACGGAATTTGATTAGCCTTTCACCCCTACCCACAACTCATCCGATATTTTTGCAACAATAAACGGTTCGGGCCTCCACGAGGGTTTAACCTCGCTTCACCCTGGCCATGGGTAGATCATTCCGCTTCGGGTCTATTAAATGTGACTGAATCGCCCTATTCAGACTCGCTTTCGCTACGGCTCCTCTCCTTTATGGAGATTAACCTTGCCACACCTAATAACTCGCCGGCTCATTATGCAAAAGGCACGCGATCAGGCTTTGACCTTGCGGTCCATAGCCCTCTTACTGCTTGTAAGTGTACGGTTTCAGGTTCTTTTCACTCCCCTCCCGGGGTTCTTTTCACCTTTCCCTCACGGTACTGGTTCACTATCGGTCGCCAAGTAGTATTTAGCCTTGGAAAGTGGTCTTTCCGGATTCCCACAGGGTTTCTCGTGTCCCGTGGTACTTAGGAACTTGCCCAGAGAGCCTCTCGTCATTTCGTTTACCGGGCTATCACCGTCTATGGCTGATCTTTCCAGATCATTCAACTATGACAGAGGTTTGTAACTCTCCGTGGAGGATGCAGCCCCCACCGGCAAAGCCCTGCAACCCCAGATCCATAACGCCCGCATGCTATCACATGGACCCGGTTTGGGCTGTTCCCCGTTCGCTCGCCACTACTAGGGGAATCGATGTCTCTTTCTCTTCCTTCAGGTACTGAGATGTTTCACTTCCCTGAGTTCGCTTCTGCAACCTATGTATTCAGTTGCAGATTACCCGTCAGCAACGGGTAGGGTTGCCCCATTCGGAAATCTCCGGATCAAAGCCTGTTAGCGGCTCCCCGAAGCTTATCGCAGCTTGCCACGTCCTTCATCGCCTCTTGGCGCCAAGGCATCCACCATACACCTTCTGTAGCTTAACCACCAAATCTGCTTCTGGCAGATTCAGCGTTTTTCTTGATTTTCGCCTCAGCTTTTACTTGTATCTTGCGTATTCAGTTGTCAAAGAACAATCAGAAACGCATCACTGCGTGTCCGAAACTTTCAAAATTCACAATTCAAAATTCAATTTTAGAACTTAAAACTCTAGATTTTAGATTATATTAAATTTTGGTGGAGCTGAGCGGGATCGAACCGCTGACCCCCTGCTTGCAAAGCAGGTGCTCTCCCAGCTGAGCTACAGCCCCTGATTTACTGCAAACTCTAAATTCGAATTTCTAAATTCTAATTTAGGATTTGTTGTTACTGGTGGGCCTAGGTAGAGTCGAACTACCGACCTCACCCTTATCAGGGGTGCGCTCTAACCAACTGAGCTATAGGCCCGTTTTATAACTTTATCAGGCTCAGGACTTTTCCCGGGGGTCAAGCTCCGAGCCCATGCCTATAGCCCTGAGCAAATTGCTCATGGTCCTTCAAAACTAAATAGGTGCTTGGCGAACGACCTAAGATGAGAGCCACCGAAGTGACCTCTAATATCATCCTTAGAAAGGAGGTGATCCAGCCGCAGGTTCTCCTACGGCTACCTTGTTACGACTTCACCCCAATCACCGATCATACCGTGGGCGCCTGTTTCCTTGCGGTTAACGCAGCGACTTAAGGTACAATAGGCTTTCGTGGTGTGACGGGCGGTGTGTACAAGGCCCGGGAACGTATTCACCGCGGCGTTCTGATCCGCGATTACTAGCGATTCCGACTTCATGGAGTCGAGTTGCAGACTCCAATCCGAACTGAGGCCGGTTTTCTGGGATTGGCTCCCCCTCGCGGGATTGCAACCCTTTGTACCGGCCATTGTTGCACGTGTGTAGCCCTAGGCATAAAGGCCATGAGGACTTGACGTCATCCCCACCTTCCTCCCAGTTATCCTGGGCAGTTCCCTCTGAGTGCCCGGCATTACCCGGTGGCAACTGAGGGTGAGGGTTGCGCTCGTTGCGGGACTTAACCCAACATCTCACGACACGAGCTGACGACAGCCATGCAGCACCTGTCTCCTGGCTCCCTTGCGGGCACTCCCCTCTTTCAAGGAGATTCCAGGGATGTCAAGCCTAGGTAAGGTTCTTCGCGTTGCGTCGAATTAAACCACATGCACCACCGCTTGTGCGGGCCCCCGTCAATTCCTTTGAGTTTCAACCTTGCGGCCGTACTCCCCAGGCGGGGCACTTAATGCGTTAGCTGCGGCACGGAAGGGGTCGATACCTCCCACACCTAGTGCCCATCGTTTAGGGCGTGGACTACCAGGGTATCTAATCCTGTTTGCTACCCACGCTTTCGAACATGAGTGTCAGTTACATGCCAGGAAGCCGCCTTCGCCACCGGTGTTCCTCCGAATATCTACGAATTTCACCTCTACACTCGGAATTCCGCTTCCCCCTCATGCACTCAAGAAAGGCAGTATCAGAGGCAATGCCGCAGTTAAGCTGCGGACTTTCACCCCTGACTTACCAAACCACCTGCGTTCGCTTTACGCCCAATAAATCCGAACAACGCTCGCCACCTCTGTCTTACCGCGGCTGCTGGCACAGAGTTAGCCGTGGCTTCTTCTCTCGGTACCGTCGATCCTCCTGATTATTTACCACGAGGAGATTCGTTCCGATCGAAAGGGGTTTACAATCCGAAAACCTTCATCCCCCACGCGGCGTTGCTGCGTCAGGCTTTCGCCCATTGCGCAATATTCCCCACTGCTGCCTCCCGTAGGAGTCTGGACCGTGTCTCAGTTCCAGTGTGGCTGATCGTCCTCTCAGACCAGCTACCCATCATAGCCTTGGTGGGCCATTACCCTGCCAACTAGCTAATGGGCCGCGGGCTCATCCTCAAGTGGTAGCTTATAAATAGAGGCCACCTTTTACCTCAGGGACTTTGGTCCCCGTGGTCTTATTCGGTATTAGCCCCGCTTTCGCGGGGTTATCCCAAACTCAAGGGCAGATTACCCACGTGTTACTCACCCGTGCGCCACTTTACAATACAGTATTGCTACTGTACTTCTC